>CAVRTJ010000039.1:0-10774 GCA_963724125.1 uncultured Acidobacteriota bacterium | reverse complement strand
TTCCACCACGCCGTGCCACAGTTCCGCGTCGGGCGCCCTGAAAGGCTTCACGGAGTGTATGATTCGAGGGCCGATTGTCCAGTAGTGGGCAGAAACGGGCATCGCTCGACCTTTCCCATCCCGGAGACGGCTCGCCCCGGTGAGGGGCCGGCGGCGTGGAGGGAAGAACCGCTACGCCGCCGGTCCTTATTCCCGCCCAGCATAAAACAAAACGCAAGGTTTTATAAAGGGACATTCCACCGCCGGCCGATCCGGAGGGGAGGAAGCCGTAAAGTGTGCTATACGGCTATATCCTGCCGTAAAAGGCTCCCTGGAAAATAGGAGCGTCTACAACCAGAGTTGTAGATGACATCTACAACTAAAGTTTGACGACAAACGCTTCCCGGCGCCTTAACTTTAGATGCGAGGCCGGAGGCTCGGCGGTGCAACCGCCCAACGAACCGTTTCCGCGGGTGACGGATGGCTGTTTGCGGGAGCGCCGCTGGCGGATGGAGAGCAGGGAGTTCCCGGTGAAAGGAGTCATCGTGGACATCGACTCGGAGGGAATTTACCGAAAAGGCATGAGAGCACTTGCGCTTCTGAGGGAATGGCGAACGGTTTTGGACGCCAGGCTCCCTGGAGGGACCTTGGAGGGCCTCGAAAAAGACCTCCTTGTTCTGCAGGGGCGAAAGGGCAACGAGGTCGAAGATCGCGCGGCAAATATGGCCACCTCGGTGAGGTGCGTAGAATCCGCGGTCAAGCGAATACAAGGTGCCGGGCTTCTCTATTTCAGAAATCAGCCCGGAGTGGCTAATCGCTTTGCGGCGCTGTCACTGGAAGAGGATTAGGGCCGGCGGAAGGCCCATGTGCGCGGGAGGTCCCATGTGGTTCGATCCGTACGACATCCGCGACAGTCGGGTTGATGAGTGCTCCCTGACCGTTCCCGCGTATCCGCTGGATATCGAGACGGCGCCAGACAGCGAGGGCATCTACGTTCTCCTCGACCGCGACTATCACGTCCTTTACATAGGGTATGCGGACGAGAGGGGGGTGAGAGCCGAGTTGGAGGCGAAAAGGGGTTCGCAGGTTGTCCGGAACGTCCGGTGGTATCTCTGGGTCAATGCGAGAAACAGGGAAGAGGCCAAGGCTCTCAGGCGGGATTGGGTCCGAAAGTACCACCCGCTCAATGGTTTTGGGATCCGCCCCGTGCGTCACCACGAAGCGGACGGGCGCAGCAAGGTTCTGCCTTTTCCGGCTCGAAGCTGTAAATGGACCTTGTACTGAAATGTCTGTCTCGAATGGAAGGCGCGAGGATGAATTCAGAATGGAATTACGCGCGCTTTATGACGACTACCGCAAGGCACTGCTGAACATCCGGTGCTACGAGGTTTACGTAGGCAGGCTCAAGACGCTTCGGCGCTCGCTGGACGTGCTTCTCGTGGGCACGAGTTGCGGCGCACTGGCCTCGTGGTGGGCGTGGCGGACGGCGGCAGGGCAGCGGCTTTGGATCGGATTGGCCATGGTGACGGCGGCCACCGCATTGCTCAGGGTGGCGCTCCCCGTCGGCCGAAGCGTGGACAGGTACCAGAGGCTCAAGGAGGGCTACGAGACCCTTTTTGAAGACCTCAAAGGCATCGTCGAACGGGTGAGGGTCCGGCAGTCCCTCGACCTGGAATCCGTAAAGCTGTGGTCGGCCGCCTTCAAGCGGATGGAGAGGGGAGCCTCGAAAAACGGCCGAGGCCCGCATTTCAGCCGGAGGCTGTTGCTGCGGTCCGAGGAAGAGGTCGACAGGCATATTCCGATGCGTGGCCTCTGGATGCCGCAGGACGCCGCCTGGCCTCACGGTTCGGCTCCTGCGGAGGACGAGGCAGTCTCTGAGTGCTCAGGGGGGCGCACACCGGAAGAAAGTTCTCGTAAATCGTTCATGGGCGATAGCCGATGAACGGGTACCGGTTAGTGGGATACGCGTAGCAGTAGTTCAAGGGCGCGGAACGGACGGACAATGGCAGTAATCTGCACTACGACACTGATGGAACCGGTGGAGGGGTTCCGCACGGTGCGCCCGGACAAAATGGCCCTCCCATGTGCGGGGTGTATCATGAACCCTCGGAGGTCGGTAAGGATGAAACGGTTGGCGACTATCTTTCTGACATGTCTATTGGGACTGGGGGCCGTGGCCGTGATGGCCCAGACGCCGCCCGAACTGGGTCCAGGCGGTTTGTGGGTGCACGGATTCGTCAACGATTTCGGGCAGTTTCAGCTCGATATGAACATCGAACAGGGCACACCCCTGCCGTACAAGATTCTGGCCGTGAAGGTCTACAGCATGCCGAGCAACACGCTGATGGCCGCGGTGGTGGATCTGGCAGCACCCGAGTCCGTCCTGAAATCCGTGCTCATGGAACAGCCGGAGGCCATGGCGTCCGGCCAGATCGGAAAGCTGGCCCCGAGGTTCGGCTTGAAGGGGCCGTCCGCCAAGGACAAGAGCATACGAGTCGACTACGTGGTGGCGCGGGGCAAAGCTGTCAGCTACATGCCCTTCGTCCGGGTCTACGCCAGCGATATGCAAAATTTCGAGTTCTCGGCGGTACCCCTGAGCGGCGGCGGCTTCAAAATGTGTGCGTTCTGCTACGGAGAACTGTGCGGTTGTGTGGCATGCAAGGGCGGGGCCTTGTACGTGTGCTGCGACCTCTGCACGGTGAGCTGCTACCCGATCGTCTGCCAGGGGGAGACGCAAACGGGTGTTCCCCAATAACGGTAGCCTGAAGCACTGTCAAGGAAACTGGATGTGCCAGGCGAATCAAGGGATCTCAGGTCAGGACTCGGCGCTTCGACGGCTCTGGTCCGCAGAATTGTAGAGGCACGCGCTAGGAATCCAAAGCCCGGGGACCGTCTATTTATTGATGGATTTTCCCGCTTGGGCATGAAGCCGTGGCGGATGGCCCAAAGCGCGGCCTGCGTGCGGTCCGAGACGTTCATCTTCTTGAAGAGGTGGTTGGTGTGGCTTTTCACGGTAGCCACTTCTATGTCGAGTAGCTTTGCGATCTCCGCGTTGCGCAGGCCGTTTGCTATTGCTTGCAGGATATCTTTCTCACGGTCCGTCAGTTCGAGGTCGGCGAGAATCCTCCTGGTGGGCGCGGGTGTTGGCTCCGGGGCATTCTCCTGCATCATGGACCTGATCTGTCCGGTGTCGAGCACGTTCTCCCCTTCGTGCACGCGGCGGATCAGGCCCACGAGTTCCTCGCCGGGGGCGTCCTTCAGGAGGTAGGCGGCCGCGCCGTTCAGGACCGCCGTCCACAGGTAATCGGCATTCTGATAGGTGGTCAGAATGACGACGGCGGTGCGGGGCCGCGCCGCCTTGATGGCCTTCAGGGCCTGCAGGCCGTCCATGTCCGGCATGCGGATGTCCAGGATGACGATGTCCGGTTCGAGAGACTTCGTCCTGGTGAGGGCCTCGTGCCCCGTCGACGCTTCGCCCACGACGGTGATGCCCGCGTGCTTGAGGACGGTTGAAAGGCCCTGGCGGAATAGCGGGTGGTCATCCGCGATCAGGACTCTTACCGGAATCTCTTGCTCTTGCAGGGTTCCTGGTTTCCGAGGCGCCTCTTTCTTCATGGCCTTCTCCCCTATGGAGCTGTTCGTTATCCATCTTTAAGCCGTCGTACCCGGCCGAAACGGCCGAGTCATCGGCTTGATCGTGTCCCCCTTGCTCGACGAAGGGTATGCGGACCGAAATCCGCGTGCCTTCGCCGGGGGCGGAGGCAAGCTCGAAATCTCCGCTTACCAAGAGTGTGCGCTCCCGCATGCCGTCCAGGCCGAAGTGCAGGGCGTGCCTGGTGGAGGTTGGCTCGAAGCCCCGGCCGTTGTCCGCGACGAGCAACGTAATGAAGGGTGCTTCGTAGCGCATCTCCACGGTTATCCGGGTGGCGCCGGCGTGCCTTTTCGCGTTGTCGAGTGCCTGCTGGGTGATCCTGTACAGGACCATGCCCACCTCTTCGGGCAGGGAACGGAAGCGGGGCGCGTTCTCGATGCGGAAGTCTATCTCAGGGGCTTTCGGCGTTCCGGCGAGCGCCGTGATGGCGCCCACGAGTCCGAGCTCGTCCAGCTCCGGCGGCCGAAGACCCGCAATGATCTTGCGGCACTCGGTGCCGGCCCTGGCCACGCGGTCGCGGGCGAGCTTGAGTTCTTCCTCCGCTTCCGCGGGCTTTTCTTCGTCGAGCGTCTGTTCCAAGGCGTAGAGGTGCATCTGCGCGCTGCTCAGGAGCTGGGCCAGTTCGTCGTGGATCTCGTGGGAGAGGTGGCGCCGCTCCGCCTCTACGGCCGTGTAGAGCTTCCTGAGCGTCACCTCCAGGAGGTCCTTCTGGTCCCTGAGGTCCGACGCCATGCTCGCTGTAACCAACCTGTGCCGGCGGTTCCAGAGTGCAAAGAGAAGGATGGAGGCCGAGAGAAAGACGAGGATGACCATCGCCGAAGTGAGCTGGGCGGCGAGCCTGATCGTCGAATAGGCCTCCCATTGTTTTATCGTCGCTACCAACCCCCAGTGGACCCACGGTATGTAGTTTGTGGCGTAGAAGACCCTCGCTCCATCCGCATCCAGGGACTCACCGCTAGTAATGAAAGCACTCAGGGCTTGTGATTGAGGAGAACCAGTCTCGACAAGCGGTCCTGCGACGGCAGGTTTCACCGGGTGCTTGTGGTCTACTCGGACGCTTTCAACACCGACGGCTGTCTTTTGAAGAAGAACCGTACCTGGCATCGAACTGGCTGGAAGAGGCGCGGAGACTTCGAAATAACGTTGTGCCATGGATTGACCACGAAAACGATAGCCCTCGTATCACCCTGCTCCTGCCTGCCGGCCGGCAGGGGGACGACGGCATTCAGGTAGGCAAGGCCCTTCTTGTTCATTTCGAAATTCGTGAGGAAGTAATGGGTATGGGGCTTGACGACGATGGCCGAGTCGCACAACAACCCGCGATTTCCGCCCGTGCTCCAAGGAATCCAACGCCCGCTCCCATCGACGAGTCCGCTGGCAGCGAACCCGTGCGCTTTCGCGTAGGCCGTCAAGTCCTTTTCAAAGCTCTCCCTGCCGGACGGATCCCTCGGCGGCCCGTTTCTGACGAGATCCTGGATGATCGGAAGAGTTTTGGCGCGGAGGGCATCGTCCCTTGAGCCTGACATACCATCTCTTGATGAGCGTACCCTTGTAGTCGACCATCATCTCAAGATTGTCGATGATTCTCTTTCTCACGATAGTCTTCTGCGTGGAATAGAAGTAGAGGAGCGCCGCCGTGATAAGGGCCGCCGCTGCGAAGACCAGCACGAAGAGCCAGGCCAGGGGCAGGCCTTGGTCGGAGGCGGCTTTCTTGTTTTCCATGGCAGACCCTCCCGAGCGGCTCCTCACAAGATATCAGGCGCGGGGGCCCGGATTCAACAAAGACCGGGCGTCCGAAATCCCAATTCCCAGACCATTTGGTTTACAATAGGCCGGGAGGATAGTTATGGGTTTTTCTTGTGGAATCGTGGGCCTGCCGAGAGTTGGAAAGACGACGATCTTCAACGCGCTGACCGCGTCTGAAGCGCAGGTCGGAACGTTCACCAGCGCCTCGGCCGATCCCAATATTGCGCAGGTCAACGTCCCGGATCCCCGGCTCGATGACCTCGGACAGACCTTCAAGTCGAAGAAGATCACGCCCACGACGCTCCAGTTCGTCGACGTGGCGGGACTGGTTCGCGGCTCCTCGAGCGGCGGCGGGCTCGGCAACCAGTTCCTGGCGCACATCCGGGAGGTGGAGGCCATCGTCCACGTCGTCCGGTGTTTCGACGATGCCGCCGTCCAGCACGAAGAAGGAAGCGTGAATCCTGTCAGGGACGCGGAAACGATCCACCTGGAACTGGCCCTCGCCGATCTGGCGACGGTCGAACGGAGGCTGGACAGGGCTGCGAAAGTTGCGAGGTCGGGCGACGCCGAGGCCAGGCGGCTGACCGGCGCGCTCGATGCCGTCAAAGCGGTACTCGAAGAGGGCCGTCCCGCCCGGGAAGCCGAATTGTCCCCCGAGGACTGGCGCCTGCTCTACGATCTCCACCTCCTGACCGTCAAACCTCTCATGTACGTGGCCAACATCGACGAGAACGGCCTTGCGGAAGACCACCCCTACGCATCGGCGCTCGAGGCGCTTGCGGAGAAGGAGAACGTGCCGTGCGTCCGCATCTGCGGAAAGATCGAGGCCGAAATGGCGGCGCTCCCCGATGAGGAACGGCAGGAGTTCATGGAGGCATACGGCCTCAAGAAATCGGGCCTGGCGAAACTCATCCACGCCGGTTTCTCCCTCTTGAACCTCATGACCTACCTCACCGCGGGCGAAAAGGAAACCCGCGCGTGGACGATCACGAGGGGGACCAGGGCCCCGCAGGCCGCGGGAAAAATCCACAGCGACCTCGAGCGCGGTTTCATCAGGCTGGAGGTTTACAGTTACGACGACTGGGTGGCCTCGGGCCGGGACGAAAAGAAGGTCAAGGAAAAGGGCCTATGGCGGTCCGAGGGCAAGGAGTACGTCATGCGGGAGGGGGACGTGTGCCTCTTCCGCTTCAACGTCTGAGAAGCAGGCCCGACCGTCCGGCCACGGGTTCAATCGGGTGTCGGCGGCGCGGCGCTTTGGGAGGGTCCATGAACATCGATTTCTCACGCGGCAAGGCCTCCGCCAGCCACCTGGTGCTCCCGACGGACACAAATCCGCTCGGGGCCCTGTTCGGCGGACGCGCGGTAGAATGGATGGACATCGCCGCCGGATTGGCGGGCATCCGCCTGAGCAAAAAGACGGTCGTGACGGCCTCCATAGAGCGCCTGAGCTTCAAAGTCCCCATCCGCTGGGGGGAGATCGCCGTGGTGCAGGCTGAGGTCGTATCGGTGGGGCGTACTTCGCTGCAGATCCAGGTGCAGATGTTCCGTGAGGATCCCGCGGCGGGTACGCGGCAGCTATGCACCTCGGGACTGTTCCACATGGTCGCGCTGGACAAGGACGGCAACCCGACCCCCGTTTTTCCAACGGAAGAGGCGTGACGGGAAGGGGGCGAACGCGCGGTGCGTCCGGATGCCGCGGCCGGGTTCTCGAAGCCGCCCTCGCGGCCGCTGTCGGCTTCTTGTTCACCTCGGCGTTTTTGGCCGCCCCCGGCCCCGGCCCGCTGCCCAAGGATCTTCAGGCGGTCTTTCGGTCTTCCATGCAGCGGTTGTGCGCGCTCTACGCTGTTCCGCCGCAGAGGTGCTCAGAGCCCATCCATATAAGAGTCCAGGCTCTTCCGGACCCGCTTCCCGCGGCCTGGCGGGGATTCCCCACGTATGCGGCGGGGGCGGCCCAGCCCCCGCGGTCGCGCATCCTGATCATCCTGTCCCGATGCGGCCCATACCCTTTCGGCGATCCGGAGCAGACGTTGAGGCACGAACTGTCGCACGTCCTGCTCTACCGCTCGCTTGGCTACGAGCCGCCACGCTGGCTGGACGAAGGTTTGGCCATGCGTGCGGGCGATTCGTGGAGCTTCTCCGACGATCTCTACGCGACCCTGGCCATGCATTCGGTGGCCCGGGGGACGTGGCCGCTGTCCCGGGTGGAGCAGGATTTCGGAGAGGGGGAATCCTCGGTCAGGAGGTCCTATGCGTTGGCCAAGGGTTTCGTGCGGAGTCTCTTCCCCAACGACGAGAGCGTCACGGCATTCGTGCTCGAGGCCCGGAGGGACGGGTCGGTTCGAACGGCCTTCCTCAGGCGCTTCGGCGCGACCCCGGGGGAGGCCTTCAGGCGCTGGGCCGTCAAGAAGCCCTGGTGGGGAGGCCTGCTGGTCTGGTTGAGTTCTCCGACGGTCCTGTGGATAGCCGTGACCGCCCTGTTTCTGCTGGCGGTTGCCGCAGGAATCCGCCGGAGGCGGATCAAATACGAGCAGTTGCCCGATTGACGGCGCCCGCAACCGCGCCGCGTGTGCAGGCGCGGACGGGCCGGCCGGTTTTCACGGCAGGTCGTTTGTGGTTAGATAGTCCCTCTTTCCCGCGGGCGGGGGGGCAGTTTGGAAGCCCGGCGTCCCAAAGACTATACTGTTAGACCGTGGAGGTTGCCGTGAATTTCGAGTTGACACCCGAGCAACAAGTCTTGAAAGAGACCATTCGTTCCTTCGCAGAAGACAAGATCGCGCCCCACGTGCGCGAGTGGGACGACGCCTGCCATTTTCCCCGGGATATTTTTGCCGAACTGGGCGAGATGGGCGTCATGGGGACCATTTTTCCGGAAACCTACGGCGGTGCCGGCATGTCGTACGTGGACTACGTCATCATCGTCGAGGAACTCTCCCGGGTCGAACCGTCCGTGGGAATCGGCGTCGCGGCCCACAACTCCCTGTGCAGCAACCACATCTTCATGATGGGAACAGAAGAACAGAAGAAGAAGTACCTGACGCCCCTGGCCCGGGGTGAGAAGATCGGCGCCTGGGCGCTCACGGAACCGGGTTCGGGCTCGGACGCCGCCGGCCTGATATCCACGGCGGTCAGAAAGGACGGGGGCTGGCTCCTGAACGGTTCCAAGACCTTCTGCACGCATGCGACCGTCGGCGACACGGCGGTGGTCATGGTCCTGACCGACAAGAGCGACCCGCACCACGGGGTCACGGCATTCATCCTCGAGAAGGGGATGGACGGATTCCGTCCGGGCAAGAAAGAGAAGAAGCTCGGCCTCTGCGCTTCGGACACGGGCGAACTCATCTTCGAGGACTGCTTCGTGCCCGACGAAAACCGCCTGGGCAACGTGAACGAGGGGTTCACCGACGCGCTCAAGATACTGGACGGCGGGCGCATATCCATAGCCGCCCTCTCCCTCGGCGGCGCCCAGGGCGCCTACGAGGCGGCCCTCGGGTACTCCAAGCAGCGGGAGGCCTTCGGAAAGAAGATCTCCGAATTCCAGGCCGTCCAGTGGGCCCTGGCCGACATGGCGACGCGCATCGAGGCGGCCCGTCTGTTGACCTTTAACGCGGCTCTGCGCAAGGACAAGGGCGTGCCCGTCAGCAAGCATTCGGCCATGGCCAAGCTCTATGCCTCGGAAGTTTCCGTCTGGGCCGCCGAACGGGCCGTCCAGATCCACGGCGGCTACGGATTCACCAAGGATTTCCTGGCCGAGAAGTTCTATCGTGACGTGAAGTTGAACACCATCGGGGAGGGAACGAGCGAGATTCAGCGGCTCGTCATCGCCCGGAACATCCTCAAAGAATACAACTGAGCCGCCCTGCCTCCCCCGGCGGGTCCGCGAAGACAACGACTCCGAAAAGTCCTCCGGGACGGTCGGCGGCCCGGTGAGGCAAAAGAGCCGGAAAGGACAAACCGTGCATTCTCTAACTGAAAAGGTGCTGTCGGGCGACAGGCGCGCGCTGGCCAGGGCGCTGAGCGTCGTGGAGGACCGCCGTCAGGGCTACACGGACATCCTGAAAGACCTCTACCGCGAAGGCGGGAAGGCCAGGATCATAGGCGTGACCGGTCCTCCGGGCGCCGGCAAGTCCACGCTCGTGAACAGGATGATAGGCGCCTACCGGGACAAGGGGCTCACCGTGGCCGTCATTGCCGTGGACCCCTCGTCGGCGTTCTCCGGCGGCGCCATCCTCGGGGACCGCATCCGCATGCAGGAGCAGGCGCTCGACGAAGGGGTCTTCATTCGCTCCATGGCAACGCGCGGTCACATGGGCGGGCTTGCCCAGGCAACGGGCGACGCCCTGACGGTTTTCGACGCCGCGGGCTTCGACGTGGTGCTCGTCGAGACCGTCGGCGTGGGCCAGGACGAGGTCGACATCGTCAGGGAGGCGAACACCGTCCTCGTTCTGATGGTGCCGGGCATGGGGGACGACATCCAGGCCATCAAGGCCGGCATCATGGAAATCGCCGACCTCTTCGTCATCAACAAGGCGGACAGGGAGGGCGTGGACAGGGTCGAACGCGAACTGCACGCGGCCCTGACTCTGGCAGAAGACGAACTGGATTGGGTCCCGCCGATCGTCAAGACGGTGGCGGCCAAGGGAGAGGGCGTCGACCGCCTCCTCGAGGCCGTGGAAGAACACTGGGCCCACATCTCCAACGGACAGGCGCTCCAGGGCAAGTTGCGCCTCAAGTACAGCTACAAGTTCAAGGCGCTGCTGGCCGAGCAGTTTCTCCTGCAGGTCAGGCGGAAGTGGCTCTCGGAGGAGGAGGAGCTTCGCCTTCTGGAAGCCTTTGTCCGCAGAGAATCGGATCCGTATTCGGCGGTGGAAGAGATTCTCCGCCGTGTGCAATGGGAGATAAAACCTTGAAAATAGAACACGTCGGCATAGCGGTTAAGTCACTGGAGGAATCTGGCCGGTTCTACGAAGACCTCGGACTGCTCTGCAGCGGAGAAGAGGAAGTCTCGGAACAGAAGGTCAAGGCGGCCTTCTTCCCCATCGGCGAAACGCGGATCGAACTCCTCGAAAGCACCGATCCGAAGGGTCCCATCGCCAAGTTTCTGGACAAGAGAGGCCCCGGACTCCACCATATCTGCGTGGAAGTTGCCGACCTGGAAGCGACTCTGCGCACGCTTGAAGCGCAGGGGTACGAGTTGATCGACACGAAACCCAGGATGGGCGCGGGTGGACGCAAGGTCGCGTTCGTGCACCCGAAATCCAGTGGCGGCGTGCTCCTCGAGTTGACCGAGTAGATCCGAAGAACACCCGCCCGGAGGTGGATGGTCATGAGCGAAACGCCCGCATTCGGACAGGATACCGTGGTGGTCCTCTACCTCCGCGAACCGAAGGAAAAGAACTG
>CAVRTJ010000038.1:0-23189 GCA_963724125.1 uncultured Acidobacteriota bacterium | reverse complement strand
GACGTTGTTCACGTCGTCCGACTGGAAGACGAAAGCCAGCGCGAATTGCTGATACGTTGTGAGGTCGCCCAGGCTGGTCCAGCTTCTCAGGTCCTTGGAAAAGAGGTACCAGGTATCCGAATAGTCCCCCGAGAGGCTGTAGCCGTAATAATTAATCCCGTCGACCGAGATCAGGTAGTAAAAGAAGTCGTAGCCGGTCTCGGACTGCACCTTGCCGTAGAAATCCAGTTCGGCGCCGGGGGCCTGGTAGGCACAGGTGATCCACGGTGCGTATTCCATCCAAGAATCCGTGTTGTAGTCGTACGTGGCCCCGCAGGGCAGGTTGATGCCCAGGTTGCCTCCGAGCACGGCGTCGGCGCTCCACGAGCCGTCGAAGGCGTCGCAATCAGCGTCCAGCCAGAAGTAGTCACCCGCGTTGTTGTCGGGTTGTCCTCCCTGGTAGTGCCACCAGTCTCCGCCGTCCTCGTACCATATGGGTAGGGTCTCGAAGCCCTGGTAGAGGCAGGCGCCGTTTTCGGTCCGAGGGGCGTTCCGCCGCTCAGGCCTCACGCCGTCCCGTGCCTGGAGGGCGGCGGGTTTGACCAACTCAACAGGTCTCATGACGGCGTAGCGGTCAGTTCCTTGCCGGCTTTCGGTCCGGCCGCTTCCGTAGCCGGGCAGGAGGGTTCGCACCGCGCCTTCAAACCCCAGATCCGTTTCGGTCCCGACCTTGTCCGACTTGACGACCCGCTCCAGACGCGGGATCAGGGAGGCGGGGACCTCGGCAACCGCAACGCCTGTCGTGCGGTCCCATACAAGCTGGTTGGCCACCGAGAGAACCGAGGGGGCCTCCTTCAGAGTGAGATTTTGGAACGTCAGTACCTGCATGCGCACACCGTTTTCGGTGGCCCCCGCTGCGGCCGGGAAGGCCAGGACCGACAGAATGACGACGACTGGGATCAGGCGCATTCTCTTCATTTTCTCTACCCTCCACCTGCATCCAAGCAATAGGGATGCCATGAGCGGCATCTGCCTGTATCGCTCTTGAAACAGCGCGTATAGGGCCGGATGCAGCGCAGAGGCACTTGTCGTCTCCGCCGGATGCTGTCCGGAATCCGGGACGGGAAGGGCGGGCGCGAAGCAACAAAAAAGGGGGCGGGTTGCCCCGCCCCCTGTACATGGTCGGTTGGGAAAACTCTATTCGGCCGGTACCTGCACGGGCTCGACGGACTTGACCTCTGCGCGTCGGTTCTTGGCGCGCCCTTCCTTGGTGCCGTTGTCCGCGATCGGGTCGGCGGGGCCCCTGCCGGTGACAGATTCTATGCGGTCTTCGGAAACACCGTGGTCCACGAGGTATTTCTTGACCGACTCCGCGCGCCTCTTGGAGAGGATTGCATTCCACTTCGCCGGGCCGGTACTGTCCGTGTAGCCTATGATGTTGACACGAAGCTGGGGGTACTTTCCGAGCTTGGACACCGCCTCGTCGAGCAGCGCGATTCCGCTCGACGGCAACTTCCACTTGTTCAACACGAAGTGAGGGATGACCTCGTTCACGCTGATGGTCATCATCTTCGGTTTGGCCGGTTCCTTTTCTTCAGGGGTCGGCGGCGGTGGCGGCGGCGGCGGTGGCGGCGGTGGCGGCGGAGAAGCAAGTTCCGGCTCCGCAACCGGGGCGGGAGCCGGCGGCGGCGCGCCCTTCTTCGGGAAGAACGAGAAGCCCACCAGCACTTCGTACTTCATGTAGGTGTTCTTGACGGGATAAACCGTATCTACTCTATAGACGGGAGGTGGAAAGGGTGGAATCGGAAGACCGGGCGAGACCATCGTCACCTTATAGTCGTGCAGGTTGCCGTACTTGGCGTTGTAGGTGTAGGCCGCCAGGGCCTCCATCCTCACGGCGACCCGCGGCGACAGGAACCATCGCAGGCCGGCGCCCAGGTGCACCTGCTGGTCTCCCGAGAACACGTTTCCGAAATTGTCCGGGCTCATGGCGGTGGACCCGAGGCCGAATTTCAAGTAGGGAACCGTCCTTTTCTGAGGCGTAAAATTGTACAGCCCGGAAAGCCTGAGCGTGTACATGTCACGGTTGAGGTTCCAAACCTCCGAATTGGTGTAGGCGAACTGCAGCTCGAGGCCCCACGCCCGCGTGAAGTTGTACCCGATGGACAACGAACCCATCGCACCGTTCTGCAACTCCGCGCCGTTGAAACTGTACCCCACCATGGGGCTCACTTCCCAGTCTCCCTTGTGGACCTGGGCACAGACAGGAACTGCCGCCAGGGCCAGGATAAGGGAGGCCACAATCATCCATTTTTTCATGGACTACCCTCCATACCGTTTTGTCTCAATGTGAAGCGTCCTCTACCGAAATCAAATCCCGCAGCAAAGTCAACGGAGCCGGCCCCGGAATATTTCTTGCCGTGCCGCCGGGTCTACCGCTATAGTATGGTCGTCACAGCCTGAGGAGGCAAGCCTCAAGAGACGTAAAGGCACGACTCCCGCGCTGGCGACTTCGCTGGCACGCCGGCGGGAATTCCGCATGGAGGCGACATTTGGGCAGGATGACAAGAGACTATGGCGAAATGATCCGGCAAGCCTCCAACAGCCTTGTCCGGTTCCCTTCGATCGAGGAACGGATGCGGGCCGTGGTCGAGTGCCTGTGGCGGGAGATGGAGGGCAAGAGCGTCTCCTGGCTCGGCTTCTATCGAATCAACGATGCACGGGACGCCATGACCCTCTTCTACTGCCTGCCCAGGCCCGCTTGTTCGCCCATCGGCCTGCACGGTGTGTGCGGCAAAGCCTGGCGGGAGAGGGAAGCCCAGATCGTGGAAGACGTCCACGCCCTCGGCGAAGGCCATATCGTATGCGATCCGGCCAACCTGTCCGAAGTCGTCGTCCCGTGCCTGTCACAGGACGGTTCCTGCTGGGGCGTGCTGGATCTTGACAGTTTGGAAACGGGCGCCTTTTCCCGGGATGACGCTTCAGGACTCGTGTCTGTTCTGAAAGCCGCCGGCCTCACAGCATAGGAAACACACTCAAGTTGCCCTCCCGACTCGTGACCAGGCGGTACGTCTTGCGTTCAAGATAACAATAATCGTCAGGCCGGTAGTGATTACGTTGGCTCGTTCATATGTGGCAGGAGGGGAATCATGGCCATGCCCGGCACGGTGGCCAGGAAGGTGAACCCGAAAAAGAGGGGGAATCCCAGCCAGACCGCCAGGAAGCCCGAGAAGACTCCCACGAGGGTCGACGAGACGTTCATGATGCTCGTGGCGATGGACATGTGGGCGGCCTTGTAGGCCGACTTGCACGTGCGCATGATGAAGACCATGAAAAGCGCGGTACCCATGCCGGCCCCGAAAGCCTCCAGGACGACGAAGACGCCGACGACGGCGAGGTTTGCCCTGCCCAGATCGGGATGCCCCGAGATGCCCCTGTAAGAAAAGGCCAGGACCATGTAGAGAAGGTTCGGGATGTTCTGTGCCAGCACCAGGGGCCAGGCGGTTTTCCTGAGCCCGAAACGCCCGATGAGATGGCCCCCGAAAATACCGCCAATTATGGAGGCGGCGATCCCGAACGTCCCGTAGAGGAGACCGTACTCCGCGCGGTTGACGCCGATGTCCTTGAGCATGGGATAGACCATGGCAAGCAGAAAGGACTCGCCCGTCCGGTAGAAGACGAGAAACGCGAGGATGACGCCGATCCTGGGTTGGTCAAGGTAGTCGACGAAGGCCTTGGCGTAAAAGGAGTCTGAGGCGTAGAGCCTGCGCTTCAGGCGTGGCAGGTTGGCGAGAAAACCGAGCATTACGATCAACAGGGCGATGGTGATAAAACCCGGAAGACCTATTTTCTTGAGGTACGGCCTCGCCGGTGCGATTAAGGCCTGCGCCGGCTGCGTAGGCCACAGGAGAGAGAGGCCGTAAACGAGTACAGCGCAGACAATCAGCGCGAGGAGATTGCGCGGCCGCGCCGCCAGCATGAACAGTTTTCTCACGGGGGCTTGCGGTTCCTCCACCCGGGGCAGAAAAAAGAAGTGGAAGAAGAAGAGTCCGGCAAGGAGAACGGCTGCCATCCCGAAGCCCGTGCTCCAGTTCGTCACGCCCGAAAGCCATACGATCCCGCCGCCCCCGGCGATGAGGGCCAGCCGGTAGGCCATGGCCTGGTAGCCGACGAATTTCGCCTGTTCCTTCCTGTCCAGGGCCTCGAGGTAGTATCCGTCGATGGCGATGTCGTGCGATGCAGAGAAGAAGGCCGTAACCAGGAACAGGATCGAGCCGACCGCCAGCGCATGGGGGGTGGCGGATCCAAAGGTCAGGGACAGCGCCGCGCCAACCAGGGCGACCTCAGCGGCCAGAAGCCAGTGCCTCTTGGTGGCGAAAGCATCGGCGAGCGGCGCCCATAGGAACTTGAGGACCCACGGCAGACCGTAGAGTGACGTGAGACCTATGGCCTGGAGGCTCGCCCCGAAGTCCTTGAAATAGACGGTGGAGATCTGGCGGACCAGGCTGTAGGGGAATCCCTCGGCGAAATAGAGGCTGAACACCCAGAAAGGGGGTGCCTGCCTCTCGCCTTTCTTCGCCGTCTCGACGTGTTCAGCCATGGCCCATAGTGTGGCCTATTTTTTTGGGGGATGCCAGGCGGGGGCGTATGAAGATGCAGAGCGTTTCACAAAGCGGAGATGCGCTGGCTTCGAATTTTATGGGTCCGCGCTGCAGAGTTGAGGTGACGATACTTTCAGAGGAAAAGCTCGGACATTTCCTCATCGGAGAAGAACCGCGATTTCCCGAAGGCCGGCTTGAGTTCGTCGAGCCAGATGGCTTTTTCGTCGTCCTCGGCGAAGAAGTGCCGGCGTACCCAGTCGGGGTTGTGCCCCTGGATGAAGCGGAGCGACATGACCTTCTTGTCCCCCACCTTCGTAACGCCCAGGACCTGAACTCTACACTTTTCGCCGGCGGCTCTCGAGGTCCCGTATCTGAGGGATGGTTCTGAATTGTTGAGCGTGTAGGCCGTGTAAGCGGCCGCTCTGGCCGCAGGCCGTCGTGCGGCGAAAATGGGGTGTTCCTGGTCTAAAGCCCATAACGGCGCCAATCCCGAAAAAGCGATCCGGCACAGGCGGATGGTTACGTTGCACCTCTACGACCGATTGGACCGGGAAGTTATTCCTCAGGCGGGCGGGTCGGATCGAGCCGTGAATGAAGGTGTCTTTTTCGGCTGCGGCATGGCCGCATGCCGCCGTCGAGCCGCCGCCGGGGCAACGCGCTTGCTCACGGGGCGTGCCGGCAGCCTGAAGCGGCGCCGTGCGCGGCGCTATCCGGCCTGGGTCGATGCCTCGATCTCGATGATGCCTTCCCGCAGGGCCATGAGGTTGGGCACCGGGATCGGCGTGAAGTAATCGCGCCACGGATTGTACATGGCCCGGTAGGATACGCCGCGGTTGCCCTGGCGTTCCATCGCGCGCCACCCTCGGACGAGATAGGGGCACGCATCGTTGAAGCAGAGGAACATGAAGGGAACGTCCCACTCCGTGAAGGGCGACTGGGGCACGGCCCACTTCTTCATGCGCACGGCGCAGTAAGGACAGAGGAGGGTCCCGGCGGCGCGGCTCTTTCGGGCCGAAATCACTTCGGGGGGAGGCATGGGGACTGGCTCGGAGGCGGGCTCGGGCCGCGGCGCCCTGGCCGGGTCCCCTCCGCTTCGTTCGGCGTAGGCCGCGTAGACCGGATCGCTGGGAAGGCCCAGTGGATAGTATTTGTCCCGCTCGGGACGGGGGAGGCCTTTGGAGACGAACGTGCGGCATGGATCGAAACCGCCTGCCATGCCGAAGTATCTTTCGACCAGCTCAAGGCGTTCCTGCTCGTCCGACTCGCGCCATATTTTCACGGCCTTCTCGGGGAACATCCTGTTCGAGAACACGACGAGAAACAGGCCGCCCGGCTTGATGACCCTGGCGGTGTCGCGAAAGACCTCTACCGGCCTCGTGAGGTAGTCCACCGAGACGGTGCAGAAGACCAGGTCGAAGGACGCGTCTCCGAACGGCAGAGTCGGATCCCGATTGAGGTCGTGCAAAACCCGGCGGTCCAGAACCGAGTTGCGCTCAAGTTCTCTGGGGTTAAGGCCCAGGCCAACCGTCTCGGCGGGTTTCATCTGATCCGGGAGGTGGGACTTCCAGCCCGCCATGAGGTCGAGGACCGCGGGAGCCTCCTCCACCGCGAGGGTGCCAATGAGGCGCTCCACCGTGCCGAGGGCCGTTGCGTCCAGGTGATCGACGAAGCGGTCCTCGGCGTAGAAACGCGCGTCGTCCGCTTCGTCCAGGCGTGTAAAGGCTTCGGGATCGAAAGGTCCATTCGCGGAACCGGGCATCGTGCCTCCTTCCGGCCTAATGCGGTACAGCTTATCAAGCCTGCTTAAGGAAACGCGCAGGAACGCCCCGCCTATTCCTGGGCGCGGAGGTCTATGTGGGACTCGTTACGTGCCATCCCCCTGGAGGACATTCGCCTGGTTTGAGCGGAAACGCGCGATGGACTTCATGGAAACTCAGGTGTTTCGCCACTGAGGTCCGGCGTCTGCCGGAGCCGGCCCTCGTCGGGACCGGGATGGATCAGGCCGGCTGTCGTCCGCCCCTCTTCCAGATCGGAAACGAGAAGTCTGTGCACGAGGTGTTTCAGCTCGACGGCTGCCCTGGAACTCATTCGGGTGAACTCCACCGCGATGCCGGGCTCACCGGGCGTGGCGGCAGACGATCTTGCCTGGTGCCGCACGACGACGCCTTCGTAAAGACGCTCCTCGCCGCCGTCGTCCATGAGCGCGACGACGAGCGGGGTTCCGACGGGGAGGGCGGCGCCCGCGCTGAGAAAGACGCCGCGCTCCGACAGGTTCAGAGCGCAGGCGTCCACGGATACGTCGTCCACGAAAAGCTTGACGGGTTGATTGAACGGCGCCCGGAGGTTCTTCCTCACCTTAGATCTGTCCTTGAAACATACCTGAAGAGCGTCGTGGAGCTCTGGCAGCCTGATTGGCTTCGAGAGGAATTCCGTGCAGCCTAGACGAAGGCAGTCGTAGCGGGCCTGGGCACCTGCTTCAACCGTCGCCACGATTACAGGAACGCAAGACAGGCGTGAATCCTGCCGGATGTGCCGGAGTGCCGTTCGGCCGTCCATGACGGGCATGTTCAGGTCCAGCAGAACGGCGTCCGGAACACTTTGATGCAGTATTTTGAGCACCTCGAGGCCGTTTTGCGCGGGGAAGACCTTGAAGCCCATTCTCTCCACGAGAAGCGAGAAGAGCATGACGGTGGTAGAGCTATCGTCGGCGATCACGACTGTTTTCTTGTTGACAGTCATAAGGTAGGGGCACGCATCGTTGAAACAGACGAACATGAAGGGAACATCCCACTCCGTGAAGGGCGACTGGGGCACGGCCCATTTATTCATGCGCATCGACGCAATAGGGGCAGAGGAGCGTTTCGGCGGCCTGGTTCTTACGGGCGGAAATCACTTCGGGCGGAGGCATGGGAACGGGCTCGGAGGCGGGCTCGGGCCGCGGCGCTCTGGCCGGGTCCCCTCCGCTCCGCTCGGCGTAGACCGCATAGACCGGATCGCTGGGAATACCCAATGGGTAGTACTTGTCCCGTTCGGGCCGGGGGAGGCCCTTGGATACGAAGGTGCGGCATGGATCGAACCCGCCTGCCATCTCGAAATACCTTTCGACCAGTGCGATGCGTTCCCCGTCGTCCGACTCGCGCCATATTTTTACGGCCTTCTCTTGGAACAGCCTGTTCGAGAACACGACGAGAAAGAGGCCGCCAGGCTTCATCACCCTGGCGGTGTCGCGGAAGACCTCTACAGGCTTTGTGAGGTAGTCCACCGAAACGGTGCAGAGGACCACGTCGAAGGACCCGTCCGCAAACGGCAGAGTCGGATTCCGGTTGAGATCGTGCAGGACTCTTCGGTCCAGAGCCGCGTTCCGTTCGAGTTCTCTGGGGTTCAGACCCAGGCCCACTGTCTCGGCGGGTTTCATCTGATCCGGGAGGTGGGATTTCCAGCCCGCCATGAGGTCGAGGACCGCGGGAGCCTCCTCCACCGCCAGCGTTCCTATGACGCGCTCCACGGTGCCGAGGGCCGTTGCGTCCAGGTGATCGACGAATCGGTCCTCGTCGTAGAAGAGCGAGTCGTCCGCTTCGTCCAGGCGTGAAAAAGCTTCGGGATCGAAAGGTCCATTCGCGGAAACGGGCATCCTGCCTCCTTTCGGCCTCAAACGGTGCATCTGATCCGGCCTGCTTAAGGAAACGCGCAAAAACGCGCCGTCTATTCCTTCGGGCTGGAAGTCGATGCGGGCCCCGTCAGGTGCCCGGCCCGGGGCCGCCGGACCGCGCGGTCCGCGGGAGGACTTCAGGGAACCTCGGGGCTCTTGCCGTTGAGGTCGCGGTGCCTGCCGGAGCCGGCCCTCGTCGGGACCGGGATGGATCAGGCCGGCTGTCGTCCGCCCCTCTTCCAGATCCGAAACGAGAAGTCTGTGCACGAGGTGTTTCAGCTCGACGGCTGCCCTGGAACTCATTCGGGTGAACTCCACCGCGATGCCGGGCTCACCGGGCGTGGCGGCAGACGATCTTGCCTGGTGCCGCACGACGACGCCTTCGTAAAGACGCTCCTCGCCGCCGCCGTCCATGAGCGCGACGACGAGCGGGGTTCCGACGGGGAGGGCGGCGCCCGCGCTGAGAAAGACGCCGCGCTCCGACAGGTTCAGAGCGCAGGCGTCCACAGATACGTCGTCCACGAAAAGCTTGACGGGTTGATTGAACGGCGCCCGGAGGTTCTTCCGCACCATTGATCTGTCCTTGAAACAGACCTGAAGAGCGTCGTGGAGCTCTGGCAGCCTGATTGGCTTCGAGAGAAACTCCGTGCAGCCGAGACGAAGGCAGTCGTAGCGGGCCTGGGCACCTGCTTCAACCGTCACCACGATTACAGGAACGGAAGACAGGCGTGGATCCTGCCGGATGTGCCGGAGTGCCGTTCGGCCGTCCATGACGGGCATGTTCAGGTCCAGCAGAACGGCGTCCGGAACGCTTTGATGCAGTATTTTGAGCACCTCGAGGCCGTTTCGCGCGGGGAAGACCTTGAAGCCCATTCTCTCCACGAGAAGCGAGAAGAGCATGACGGTGGTGGCGCTATCGTCGGCGATCACGACTGTTTTCTTGTTGACAGTCATAAGGTACCCCCGGATGTTCAATGTAAATTCGGACCATTCCTTCCGGATGCCACATCCCGATTTTTCCAGATTACGCCGAAGGGGGCAAAAGGCAATGCGGCCCGACCTGTCAAAGGAAACAAAGTGTTCGAAATCCGCCGGCACACGAATAGACACCTGCGATGACGATGGCCTCCTTCCCCGAGTACCGAGGCGCCGGCTTTTCGTTCCGCTCGTTGAGGGCCGGCTGCCGCGGACCCTCCATAAGCATAAGCGCCTGAAAGAGGATTGTCCTCCAACCAGAGTTGTAGATGCCGCATCAAACTAAAGTTGTAGAACGACGAGGGGGCCTGCTTGGCGGGTGGTATGAAAAACGCATTGCGCGGGATGTGAAGTCAATGCCGGAGCGCTTGTTTATCACCTGTTAAGGAGCCAGTTGATGACCTGTGGCTCAAGGCCTCTGGGCGCATTCTCTCCCAAGTCGAGTCCCGGGGGAAAGCCGACATGGCCTCCCCGGTTGCGCCATCTGACATCGAGGGCCCGGGATGCTTCTCTCAGCCAGGGGCGAACGCCGTCGGCCGAGACCATGGGGTCGTTCTCCGACGCCACGAGCAACGATGGCGTGCGAAGCCGGCCCAGTGTCGGCCAGACGCTGGCCCGTTCGTAGTAATCCCGCGCCCCGGCGAAGTGGAACCTGCCGGCGACCGCTACCTCGTCGAAATCGCGTATCGTATTTACGGACAGCACATCCGCAACCGGCGCCGGCAGGCTGCGTCGCGCCGCCACTTGCTTGTAGAAGGCCTTCAGGCTCACCAGAAGATACTGACGGTAGAGCCAGTGCCGGGGCTCGTCGATGGTCTGCTGGCACAGCTCAAGGTTCAGCGGTGATGATACGGCTGCCGCGGCGCGGATACCGTCTCCGGGATTCTCGGCGGCATAGCGGAGGGCTATGTGACCGCCGAGGGAATAGCCCAGAACGTATTTCCTGGGATACCTGGAAATTTGCGGGCTGGAGAGCGCGGCCCCGAGGTCCGCCGTGAGGCCGGCGTGGTAGAAGTCTTCGCCGGACCTGTCGGCGCCCCGCAGATTGAGCCGAAGGCAGGAGATGCCCGCGGACCATGCCGCGGAAGCTGCGCGTATGCTGTAGTAGCTGTGGCACCAGCCTCCCAGGCCGTGAAGAACGATCAGGATCGAGTCCGTGCCCGGCCGCTCGCTCAAAAGGCCCGTCAGGTGGATCGCTCCCATGTCGGGATCTTCCACCGTCCCGCGCCACAATTTTGCTTCGGGCGCCCTGAAAGGCTTCACGGAGTGGATGATTCGAGGGCCGATCGTCCAGTAGTGAGCTGAAACGGGCATCGCTCGACCTTTCATGGAAATGGCTCATCCTTGTGGAGGTACGGAAACGCAGACGGAAGAACCGCTTCGTCGCCCTTTCCTGTTCCCCCTCAGCATAAAACAAAACGCAAGGATTGATAAAGGGACGATCCGCCGCCGGCCGATCCAAAGGCGAGAAAGCCTGCAATGCAGTCTGCACGGTCAAATCCTTGCGTAATTACTCCCCGGGGCATGAGATCGTCTACAACCAGAGTTGTAGATGACATCTACAACTAAAGTTGGACGACAAACGCGTCGAGGGGCCCTAGCTTTATAAGCAAGGCCGGAGACTCAGCGTTGCAAGCGTCCGGCGATCCGTTTCCGCCGGTGACGGATCGCCTTTTGCAGAACGCTTGTCGGCGCAGGGTCCGAAAGATGGAGTGCGCGGTGAAAGGAGTCACCATGAACATCGACTCTGAGGGGACCTACCGGAAAGGCATGAGAGCACTTGCGCTTTTGAGGGAATGGCATGCGGTTCTGGACGCCAGGCTCCCTGGAGGGACCCTGGAGAACCTCGAAAAGGACCTCCTGGCTCTTCAGGCGCGAGGGGGCCATGACGTCGGGGGCACGCCGGACCGCTTGGCCACCGTGGCAGGGTGCGTCGATACCGCGGTCAAGCGAATTCAGGGCGCCGGTCTGCTCTATTTCAGGAACCAGCCCGGGGTGGCCAACCGCTTTGCGGCGCTGTCGCTGGAAGAGAGTTAGGGCCGCTGAGAGGCCCACGTGCGCGGGAGGTCCCATGTGGTTCGATCCTTGCGATATCGGCGATTATCGGGTCGAGGAGTGCTCCCTGAGCGTTCCCGCCTATCCGCTGGACATCGAGACGGCGCCGGAGAATGAGGGCATCTACGTTCTCCTCGACCGCGACTACCACGTCCTCTACATAGGGCACGCGGAAGAGAGGGGGGTGAGGGCAGAGTTGGAGGCGAATAGGGGTTCGCAGGTTGCCCGGAGCGTCCGGTGGTATCTCTGGGTCAATGCGAGAAACAGTGAAGAGGCCAAGACTCTCTTGGGGGAATGGGTCCGAAAGTACCACCCGCTTAATGGTCCCGGAGTCTACCCCCTGAGCGACCACGCAGCAGAGGGGCGCAGCAAGGTGTTGCCTTTTCCTTCTCAAGGTTCTAAAAGGACGCGGTACTGAAATGGCAGTCTCGGACAGAAGACGCGGGGACGAGTTCAGAGCGGAATTGCGCGCACTTTACGACGACTACCGCAAGGCGCTTCTAAACATCCGGTGCTACGAGGTTTACGTAGGCAGGCTCAAGAAGCTTCGGCAAGCGCTGGACTTGCTTCTCGTTGGCACGAGCTGCGGTGCGCTGGCCGTCTGGTGGTCGTGGCGGACGGCGGCCGGGCAGCGGCTCTGGATCGGACTGGCCATCGTGACGGCGGTGACCGCATTCCTCAGAGTGGCACTCCCCTTCGGCCGGAGCGTGGACAGTTTCCAGGGGCTCAAGGAGGGATACGAGACCCTTTATCACGACCTCAAGGGTATCGTGGAACGCGTGAGGATCCGGCAGTCCCTTGACCTGGAGTCCGTCAAGCTGTGGTCGGCAGCTTTCAGGCGGATGGAGAGGGGACCATTGAAAAACAACCGGGGGGCGCATTTCAGCCGGAGGCTCCTGCTTCGGTGCGAGGCAGAGGTCGACAGGCAGATCCCGATTCGTGCCCTCTGGATGCCGCAGAACGACGACTCGCCGCGTGGGCCGGCTCCGGCAGAGGATCGGGTAGCCCTCTGCCCCGAGGGGCGCGCATCAGAATAGTGTCCCCGTAGACCGTTTATGCCCGATACCCGATGAACGGGTACCGGTTAGAGGGAAACGCGTAGGAGTAGTTCTAGGGCGCAAAACGGAAGAGCAAAAGGAAGGTGTCTGCACTGCGGCACTGATGGGATCGATGGAGGGGTTCCGCACGACGCGCCCGGACAATGTGTCCCTCCCATGTGCGGGGTGTACCATGAGCCCTCGGAGGCCGGAAGGATGAAACGCTTGGCGACATTTGTTCTGACGTGTTTATTGGGATTGGGGACCGTGGCCGTGATCGCCGGAACGCCGCCCAAACTTGGGCCCGGCGGCTTGTGGGTGCACGGGTTCGTCAACGATTTCGGTCAGTTTCAGCTCGATATGAACATCGAACAGGGTACCCCCCTGCCGTACAAGATACTGGCTGTGAAGGTCTACAGTATGCCGAGCAACACGCTCATGGCCGCTGTGGTGGATCCTGCAGCACCCGAGTCCGTTTTGAAATCGGTGCTCAAGGAGCAGCCGGAGGCCATGGCCTCCGGCCAGATCGGAAAGCTGAACCCGAGGTTCGGCTTGAAGGCTCCGTCCACCAAAGACAAAAGCATACGGGTCGATTACGTGGTGGCGCGGGGCAAGGGCATCAGCTACATGCCCTACGCCCGGGTGTACGCCAGCGATATGCAGAATTTCGAGTTCTCGGCGGTGCCCATGAGCGGCGGCGGGATTAAGATGTGCGCGTTCTGCGGCGGCGAACTGTGCGGATGCGTGGCATGCCAGGGCGCAGCCTTGTATGTGTGCTGCGACCTCTGCATGGTCAGCTGCGTACCTATCGTCTGCCAGGGGCTATAACGCTTCTGGGAAGACACATGAACCTAAGGTTTTCCGCCCGATCCGCCGCGGTGCTGTATTAATCCGTGACGGATGGCCCACAGTGCGGCCTGCGTGCGGTCCGAGACGTTCATCTTCTTGAAGATGTGGTTGGAATGGCTTTTTACGGTGGCCACCTCTATGTCGAGGAGTTTTGCGATTTCGGCGTTGCGCAGGCCGTTGGCTATTGCTTGCAGGATGTCCCTCTCACGATCCGTGAGCTCCCAATCGTCTAGAATCTTCTTCACGGCCGCGGGTGTCTGTTCCGGGTCATTCTCCTGCATCATGGTTCTGATCTGCCTCGTGTCGAGTACGTTCTCCCCCTCGCTCACGCGGTGGATGAGGCCCACGAGTTCCTCGCCGGGGGCGTCCTTCAGGAGGTAGGCGGCGGCGCCGTTCAGGACCGCCGTCCACAGGTAGTCGGCATTCTGGTATGTGGTCAGGATGACGACCGCGGTGCGGGGCCGCGCGGCTTTGATGGCCTTGAGGGCCTGCAGGCCGTCCATGTCGGGCATGCGGATGTCGAGTATGACGATGTCCGGTTCGAGAGACTTCGTCCTGGTCAGGGCTTCGTGCCCGGTCGACGCCTCGCCCGCGACGGTTATGCCCGCGTGTTTGAGGACGGTCGCGAGGCCCTGGCGGAAGAGGGGGTGGTCGTCCGCGATCAGGACCCTGACCGGGGACGCTTGATCCTGCAGGATTCGGGGTTTCCGAGGCGTCTCTCTTTTCATGACCCTTCCCCCCTACGGACTACGGGTTAGTCAACTTTAGGCCATCATACCCGGCCGGAGGGGCCGAGTCATCGTCTTGCTCCTGTCCTTCTCGCTCGACGAAGGGGATGCGGACCGAAATCCGGGTGCCTTCCCCGGGGGCGGAGGCAAGTTCGAAATCCCCGCCCACCAGGAGCGCGCGCTCCCGCATGCCGTCCAGGCCGAAGTGCAGGGCGTGCCTGGCGGAGGACGGCTCGAAGCCCCGGCCGTCGTCCGCGATGAGCAGTGTAATAAAGGGGCCCTCGAAACGCATGTCCACGGTTATCCGGGTGGCGCCGGAATGCCTCTTCGCGTTGTCGAGAGCCTGCTGGGTGATCCTGTACAGGACCATGCCCACCTCTTCGGGCAGGGAACTGAAGCGGGGCGTATCCTCGATGCGGAAGTCCGTCTGAGGTTCCTTCGGCGTTCCGCCGAGCGCCGTGATGGCGCCCACGAGGCCGAGCTCGTCCAGCTCCGGCGGGCGAAGTCCCGCGATGATCTTTCGGCACTCGGTGCCGGCCCTGGCCACGCGGTCGCGGGCGAGCTGGAGTTCTTCGTCCACCTCTGCTGGCTTTTCTTCGTCGAGCGTCTGTTCCAGGGCGTAGAGGTGCATCTGCGCGCTGCTCAGGAGCTGGGCCAGTTCGTCGTGGATCTCGTGGGAGAGGTGGCGTCGCTCGGCCTCTACGGCCGTGTAGAGCTTCCTGAGCGTCACCTCCAGGAGGTCTTTCTGCTCCCTGAGGTCCGACGCCATGCCCGCCGTAACCAACCTGTGCCGGCGGTTCCAGAGCGCGTAAAGGAGGAAGGAGGCCGAGAGAAAAACGAGGATGACCATCGCCGACGTGAACTGGGCGGCGAGCTTGATCGTCGAATAGGCGTCCGATTGTTTTATCGTCGCCACGACTCCCCAATGGACCCATGGTATGTAGTTCGTGGCGTAGAAGACTTTCTCCCCATCCGCATCCAGGGACTCGCCCTTGGTAATGAAAGCACTCAGGGCTTGCGATTCAGGAGAGTCCGGCTTGAAGCGCCGATCTGAGATGGGAGAACTGACCGGAACAATGTGGTCCACTCGCACGATCTCCACGCCGCCGCCGGTTTTCTGAAGAAGAACCGTGCCCGCGCCGAGCTGGCTGGAGGAAGAGCTCAGGCTTCGAAAAACGTTATACCAGGGGTTGACCACGAAGACGATCGCCCTCGGACCGTCCTGCCCCTGCCGTCCGGCCGGGAGGGGGACGACCGCGTTCAGGTAGGGCAGGCCTTTCTCGTTCATCTCGAAATTCGTGAGGAAGAAATGGGCACGAGGCTTGACGACGATGGCCGAGTCGCCGAACAAGCCGCGATTTCCACCCGTGCTCCAGGGAATCCAACGCCCCTTCCCATCGACGAGTCCGCTGGCGGCGAACCCGTGCGATTTCGCGTAGGCCGTCAAGTCCTCTTCGAAGTGCCTCCTGCCGGCGGGATCCCCAGGCGGCCCGTTTCTGACGAGATTCTGGATGATCGGAAGCGCCTCCGCGCGGAGGGCGTCATCCCTCGATCCCTTATACCACCTTCTGATTAGGATGCCCTTGTAATCGACCATCATCTGGAGATTGTCGATGACTTTCTTTCGCACCAGCGTTTTCTGGGTCGAGTAGAAGGTGAGGAGCGCCGCCGTTATGAGGGCCGCCGCCGCGAAGATCAGCACGAAGAGCCAGACCAGGGGCAGGCCCTCGTCGGAGGAGGCTTTCTTTGTCCCCATGGCAGGCCCTCCCGAACGGCTCATCCCAAGATATCAGCCCCCGGGGGCTTATTCAACAAGGACAGGGCGTCCGAAATCCCAATTCCAGGACCATTTGGTTTACAATAGGCCGGGAGGACAGCTATGGGTTTTTCTTGTGGAATCGTGGGCCTGCCGAGAGTTGGAAAGACGACGATCTTCAATGCGCTGACCGCGTCTGAGGCGCAGGTCGGAACGTTCACCAGCGCCTCGGCCGACCCGAATATTGCGCAGGTCAACGTCCCGGATCCCCGGCTCGATGACCTCGGACAGGCCTTCAAGTCGAAGAAGATCACGCCCACGACGCTCCAGTTCGTCGACGTGGCGGGACTGGTCCGCGGCTCCTCGAGCGGCGGAGGGCTCGGCAACCAGTTCCTGGCGCACATCCGGGAGGTGGAGGCCATCGTCCACGTCGTCCGGTGTTTCGACGATGCCGCAGTCCAGCACGAAGAAGGAAGCGTGAATCCGGTCAGGGACGCGGAAACGATCCACCTGGAACTGGCCCTCGCCGATCTGGCGACGGTCGAACGGCGGCTGGACAGGGCTGCGAAGGTTGCGAGGTCGGGCGACGCGGAGGCCAGGCGGCTGACCGGGGCGCTCGATGCCGTCAAAGCGGTACTCGAAGAGGGCCGTCCCGCCCGGGAAGCCGAATTATCCCCCGAGGACTGGCGCCTGCTGTACGATCTCCACCTCCTGACCGTCAAACCTCTCATGTACGTGGCCAACATCGACGAGAACGGTCTTGCGGAGGACCATCCCTACGCATCGGCGCTCGAGGCGCTTGCGGAGAGGGAGAACGTGCCCTGCGTCCGCATCTGCGGAAAGATCGAGGCGGAAATGGCGGCGCTCCCCGATGAGGAACGGCAGGAGTTCATGGAAGCCTACGGCCTCAAGAAATCTGGCCTGGCGAAGCTCATCCACGCCGGTTTCTCCCTCTTGAACCTCATGACCTACCTCACCGCGGGCGAAAAGGAAACCCGCGCGTGGACGATCACGAGGGGGACCAGGGCGCCCCAGGCCGCGGGAAAAATCCACAGCGACCTCGAGCGCGGTTTCATCAGGCTGGAGGTTTACAGTTACGACGACTGGGTGGCCTCGGGCCGGGACGAAAAGAAGGTCAAGGAAAAGGGCCTCTGGCGGTCCGAAGGCAAGGAGTACGTCATGCGGGAGGGGGACGTGTGCCTCTTCCGCTTCAACGTCTGAGAAGCAGGCCCGACCGTTCGGCCACGGGTTCAATCGGACGTCGGCGGTGCGGCGCATTGGGAGGGTCCATGAACATCGATTTCTCACGCGGCAAGGCCTCCGCCAGCCACCTGGTGCTCCCGACGGACACGAATCCGCTCGGGGCCCTGTTCGGCGGGCGCGCGGTGGAATGGATGGACATCGCCGCCGGATTGGCGGGCATCCGCCTGAGCAAAAAGACGGTCGTGACGGCCTCCATAGAGCGCCTGAGCTTCAAAGTCCCCATCCGCTGGGGGGAAATCGCCGTGGTGCAGGCCGAGGTCGTATCGGTGGGGCGTACTTCACTGGAGATCCAGGTGCAGATGTTCCGCGAGGATCCCGCGGCGGGTACGCGGCAGCTGTGCACCTCGGGACTGTTCCACATGGTCGCGCTGGACAAGGACGGCAAACCGACCCCCGTTTTTCCAACGGAAGAGGCGTGACGGGAAGGGGGCGAACGCGCGGTGCGTCCGGATGTCGCGGCCGAGTTCTCGAAGCCGCCCTCGTGGCCGTTGTCGGCTTCTTGTCCACGGCGGCTTTTTTAGCCGCCCCCGGCCCCGGCCCGCTGCCCGAGGATCTCCAGGCGGTCTTTCGGTCTTCCATGCAGCGGTTGTGCGCGCTCTACGCTGTTCCGCCGCAGAGGTGTTCAGAGCCCATCCACATAAGAGTCCAGGCTCTTCCGGACCCGCTTCCCGCTGCCTGGCGGGGATTCCCCACGTATGCGGCGGGGGCGGCCCAGCCCCCGCGGTCGCGCATCCTGATCATTCTGTCCCGATGCGGTCCATACCCTTTCGGCGATCCGGAGCAGACGTTGAGGCACGAACTGTCGCACGTCCTGCTCTACCGCTCGCTGGGCTACGAGCCGCCACGCTGGCTGGACGAAGGTCTGGCCATGCGCGCGGGCGATTCGTGGAGCTTCTCCGACGATCTCTACGCGACCCTGGCCATGCATTCGGTGGCCCGGGGAACGTGGCCGCTGTCCCGGGTGGAGCAGGATTTCGGAAAGGGGGAATCCTCGGTCAGGAGATCCTATGCTTTGGCCAAGGGTTTCGTGCGGAGCCTCTTTCCCAACGACCAGAGCGTCACGGCATTCGTGCTCGAGGCCCGGAGGGACGGATCGGTTCGGACGGCCTTCGTCAGGCGCTTCGGCATGCCCCCGGGGGAGGCCTTCAGGCGGTGGGCCGTCAAGAAGCCCTGGTGGGGAGACCTGCTGGTCTGGTTGAGTTCTCCGACGGTCCTGTGGATAGCCGTAACCGCCCTGTTTCTGCTGGCGGTTGCCGCAGGAATCCGCCGGAGGCGGATCAAGTACGAGCAGTTGCCCGATTGACGGCGGTCGCAACCGCGCCGCGTGTCCAGACGCAGACGGGCCGGCCGGTTTTCACGGCAGGTCGTTTGTGGTTAGATGGTCCCTCTTTTCCGCGGGCGGGGGGGCAGTTTGGAAGCCCGGCGTCCCAAAGACTATACTGTTAGACCGTGGAGGTTGCCGTGAATTTCGAGTTGACACCCGACCAGCAAGTCTTGAAAGAGACCATTCGCTCCTTCGCAGAAGACAAGATCGCGCCCCACGTGCGTGAGTGGGACGACGCCTGCCATTTTCCCCGGGATATTTTTGCCGAACTGGGCGAGATGGGCGTCATGGGGACCATTTTTCCGGAGGCCTACGGCGGTGCCGGCATGTCGTACGTGGACTACGTCATCATCGTCGAGGAACTCTCCCGGGTCGAACCGTCCGTGGGAATCGGCGTTGCGGCCCACAACTCACTCTGCAGCAACCACATCTTTATGATGGGGACGGAAGAGCAGAAGAAGAAGTACCTGACGCCACTGGCCAGGGGCGAGAAGATCGGCGCCTGGGCGCTCACGGAACCGGGTTCGGGCTCGGACGCCGCCGGCCTGAGATCCTCGGCGGTCAGAAAGGACGGAGGCTGGCTCCTGAACGGGTCCAAGACCTTCTGCACGCATGCGACCGTCGGCGACACGGCGGTGGTCATGGTCCTGACCGACAAGAGCGACCCGCACCACGGGGTCACGGCATTCATCCTCGAGAAGGGGATGGACGGATTCCGCCCGGGCAAGAAAGAGAAGAAGCTCGGCCTCTGCGCTTCGGACACGGGCGAACTCATCTTCGAGGACTGCTTCGTGCCCGACGAAAACCGCCTGGGCAACGTAAACGAGGGGTTCACCGACGCGCTCAAGATACTGGACGGCGGGCGCATATCCATAGCCGCCCTCTCCCTCGGCGGCGCCCAGGGCGCCTACGAGGCGGCCCTCGGGTACTCCAAGCAGCGGGAGGCCTTCGGAAAGAAGATCTCCGAATTCCAGGCCGTCCAGTGGGCCCTGGCCGACATGGCGACGCGCATCGAGGCGGCCCGTCTGTTAACCTTTAACGCGGCTCTGCGCAAGGACAAGGGCGTGCCCGTCAGCAAGCATTCGGCCATGGCCAAGCTCTATGCCTCGGAAGTTTCCGTCTGGGCCGCCGAACGGGCCGTCCAGATCCACGGCGGGTACGGATTCACCAAGGATTTCCTGGCCGAGAAGTTCTATCGTGACGTGAAGTTGAACACCATCGGGGAGGGGACGAGCGAGATTCAGCGGCTCGTCATCGCCCGGAACATCCTCAAAGAATACAACTGAGCCGCCCTGCCTCCCCCGGCGGGTCCGCGAAGACAGCGACTCCGGAAAGTCCGCCGGGACGGGCCGGCGGCCCGGTGAGGCAAAAGAGCCGGAAAGGACAAACCGTGCATTCTCTAACTGAAAAGGTGCTATCGGGCGACAGGCGCGCGCTGGCCAGGGCGCTGAGCGTCGTGGAGGACCGCCGTCAGGGCTACACGGACATCCTGAAGGACCTCTACCGCGAAGGCGGGAAGGCCAGGATCATAGGCGTGACCGGTCCTCCCGGCGCCGGCAAGTCCACGCTCGTGAACAGGATGATAGGTGCCTACCGGGACAAGGGCCTCACCGTGGCCGTCATTGCCGTGGACCCCTCGTCGGCGTTCTCCGGCGGCGCCATCCTCGGGGACCGCATCCGCATGCAGGAGCGGGCGCTCGACGAAGGGGTCTTCATTCGCTCCATGGCAACGCGCGGTCACATGGGCGGGCTTGCCCAGGCCACGGGCGACGCTCTGACGGTTTTCGACGCCGCGGGCTTCGACGTGGTGCTCGTCGAGACCGTCGGCGTGGGCCAGGACGAGGTCGACATCGTCAGGGAGGCCAACACGGTGCTCGTTCTGATGGTGCCGGGCATGGGGGACGACATCCAGGCCATCAAGGCCGGCATCATGGAGATCGCCGACCTTTTCGTCATCAACAAGGCGGACAGGGAGGGCGTGGACAGGGTCGAACGCGAACTGCACGCGGCCCTGACCCTGGCAGAAGAAGAACTGGATTGGGTTCCGCCGATCGTCAAGACGGTGGCGGCCAAGGGAGAGGGCGTCGACCGCCTCCTCGCAGGCCGTGGAGAAACACTGGGCCCACATCTCCAACGGGCAGTCACTCCAGGGCAAGTTGCGCCTCAAGTACAGCTACAAGTTCAAGGCGCTGCTGGCCGAGCAGTTTCTCCTGCACGTCAGGCGGAAGTGGATCTCGGAGGAGGAGGAGCTTCGCCTTCTGGAAGCCTTCGTCCGGCGCGAATCGGATCCGTATTCGGCGGTGGAGGAGATTCTCCGCCGGGTGCAATGGGAGATAAAACCTTGAAAGTAGAACACGTCGGCATAGCGGTCAAATCACTGGAAGAATCGGGCCGGTTCTACGAAGACCTCGGACTGCTCTGCAGCGGAGAAGAGGAGGTCTCGGAACAGAAAGTCAAGGCGGCCTTCTTCCCCATCGGCGAAACGCGGATCGAACTCCTCGAAAGCACCGACCCGACAGGCCCCATCGCGAAGTTCCTGGACAAGAAGAGGCCCCGGGCTCCACCATATCTGCGTGGAAGTTGCCGACCTGGAAGCGACCTTGCGCACCCTTGAAGCGCAGGGGTACGCAGTTGATCGACACGAAACCCAGGATAGGCGCGGGTGGACGCAAGGTCGCTTTCGTGCACCCGAAATCGAGTGGCGGCGTGCTCCTCGAGTTGACCGAGTAGAACCGAAGAACCCCCGCCCGGAGGTGGATGGTCGATGAACGAAACGCCCGCATTCGGACAGGATACCGTGGTGGTCGTCTACCTCCGCGAACCCAAGGAAAAGAACTGGGGGCTCCTGCTGAAAATGGAGCCCTATGGCCTCTGGCTCAAGGGCATTGAACTGGCCTCCGTCGATGACTGGGCGCGCGAACTGGCGGCCGAAGGCCAGAACACCATGGGGCTGTCTACCTTCTTCGTGCCTTTTCTCCGAGTGGAAAAAATCGTGGCCGACGAGCGCGCCGGAGCCGTGCCATCGATCTCCGAGCGTTTCGAGGCGATCACGGGACGGACGGCCCTTTCGGTGCTGTCCCGAGCGGAATAAACGCCCGCGCGCCCGGTTGTCGATTCGATGGAAGACGGGCCCATCCGCGACGCCCGCCTTTCGAATTCATGGAGCGACGATGTACGATCCGACGGATGAGAAGATCGAGGCCCTCTTCGATGCGCTGCTCAAGGTTTTTCGAGGCGTGCCGGACAACCTGGGCAAGCAGTCGCTGGCGAAAATATTCGAGGACATGGCCCTGCTCGAAATCCTCGCGGGCATGCAGGATCCCGGTCCCAGCGATGCGGGACGGGCGGAGGAGGTCCTCCAGGAACGCTGGGAAGAGGTGGAGAGACTCAGAAACGAACGGGCGGCTTCCTTCCTGTATTCCATCCAGACCAACGAGTTCTGACGAGTGCTGAGCCGTCGTCCGATCCGCCGACTCCGGGAAAGGTGGATTGTTTCACCCACGCGACCGGGCAAAAAGGGGCGAAAAAGTCCCTTCGGGCATCCGGGTGTATAATAGCGCCCGTCCTTGAAAAAGGGCACTATGCAGGACTATACAAAAAGGGGAACTTCTTTCCCTCCCGGCGGCCGGAGCTTCGGCGACTCGCCGGGAGAACCTGATGGGAGGAACACGATGGGCATAAGAGATCAAGATGCACTCGATTACCATAGCGTAGGCCGTCCCGGCAAAACGGAGGTCGTACCGACCAAGCCGTGCCTGACGGCCAGGGACCTCTCCCTCGCCTATACCCCCGGCGTGGCGATCCCGTGCCTCGAAATCGAGAAGAACGCCGACGACGCCTACAAGTACACCAACAAGGGCAATCTGGTGGCTGTAGTCTCCAACGGCACGGCGGTTCTGGGACTGGGGGACATCGGCGCGCTCGCGGGAAAGCCGGTCATGGAAGGCAAGGGCGTCCTCTTCAAGCGGTTCGCCCACGTGGACGTCTTCGACATCGAGCTCAATACCCACGATCCCGACGAGATCATCAAGACCGTCCAGTTGCTTGAACCGACCTTTGGCGGAATCAACCTCGAAGACATCAAGGCTCCCGAGTGCTTCTACATTGAAGAGACGCTCAAGAAGACCATGAACATTCCGGTCTTCCACGACGACCAGCACGGAACCGCTATCATCTCAGGGGCGGCCCTCCTGAACGCTCTCGAACTCGCCGGAAAAGACATCAAGAAAATCCGCGTGGTGGTATCGGGGGCCGGCGCGGCCGCCATCGCATGTGCAAAGTTCTACGAAACCCTGGGCGTGCCGCGCGCCAATTTCCTCCTCGTGGACTCGAAGGGCGTGGTCTACAAGGGACGCCAGGCGGGCATGAACCCCTACAAGGAATACTTCGCCCAGGAGACCGAGTTGAGGACGCTGGCGGATGCCATGAAGGGCGCCGACGTCTTTCTCGGCTGCTCCGTAAAGGGCCTCGTGACGCAGGACATGGTGCGCTCGATGGGAGATCACCCCATAGTCTTCGCCATGGCCAACCCGGATCCCGAAATCACTTTCGAGGATGCCAAGACGGCCAGGCCCGACGTCATCATGGCCACCGGGCGGTCCGATTACCCGAACCAGGTCAACAACGTGCTGGGCTTTCCCTTCATCTTCCGCGGGGCGCTGGACGTCCGCGCGACGGCCATCAACGAGGAGATGAAAATGGCGGCCGCCCGGTCCCTCGCCGACCTGGCCAAGCAGCCTGTCCCTGAAAACGTCTGCGCGGCCTACGGTGGGCAGAAATTCGAGTTCGGCCCGGAGTACATCATTCCCAAGCCCTTCGACTCCCGCGTACTCTACTGGGAGGCTCTGGCCGTGGCCAGGCCGCGTGCGAGACGGGCGTCGCCGGCAAGCCGATCGCGGACTGGGACGCCTATCGGGCGCGCCTGGAAGCCATGGTCAACAAGAGCGAGGAGGTCATGCGGACCATCAGGACGA
>CAVRTJ010000037.1:0-149541 GCA_963724125.1 uncultured Acidobacteriota bacterium | reverse complement strand
CTGGACTTCGGAGCGCTCCCGGCGTACAATCAGGTGGGATGTTACGGCGTTTAGCATATATCAGCGTATTAGTCCTTTTTGCCCTTGGGATGGGTGGCGGATGGCCCAGCCAGAGCACTTACCTGTCCGGCAATGCCATGGTCGCAAAGTCCCACAGCGAGGAGCTGTTCAGGCAGGTGGCCGACCTCGTTCACGACAAGAGCGCCGATCCTCCGACCGGCAAAGCCCTCCTGGGGGACTCCATGGAGGGCATGCTCGTAGCCCTCGATCCCCACTCCAACTATTATTCCCCGGACGTCTTCAAGAACCTGATGGAAGATCAGAAGGGCAAGTTCTCGGGGCTCGGGATCCTGGTGACCAAGCCGGGGCCAAACTCGCCCCTTCTCGTCATCACGCCGATTCCGGACACGCCCGCGTCCAAGGCCGGAATCCGGGCGGGCGACGTGATCCTCGAAGTGGACGGCAAGCCCACCGACAAAATGAGCAGCCGGGAGGCGGTCAACCGGCTGAAGGGTCCGAAGGGCACCAGCGTTACGATCAAGCTGGGCCGAGGTTCGGCCGAACCGGCGATCCTCACGCTGACGAGGGCGCCCATCCCGAAGCACACCGTACCGTATGCGTTCATGCTGGGAAACGGCGAGGCCTACCTTAAGATCAACACGTTCGGGCAGACCACCGCCGATGAAGTTAAGAGGCATCTCAAGGAGCTCCACAGCGAAGGTATGACGTCCCTCGTTCTCGACCTCAGGGACAACCCCGGAGGATCCTTCCCCGCCGCGATAGACGTCGCCTCCCTCTTTCTGAGGAAGGGGCAGGAAGTGGTGAGCATCCGCGGGCGCTACGTCGGAATCGTGAGGCGTTACAACGTGTCCCGCGACGGCACATACGCAAATCTGCCCATGGCCGTCCTCCTCAACCTCGGTTCGGCCAGCGCCTCGGAGATCGTCGCGGGGGCACTGCAGGATCACGACCGCGCGCTGGTCGTGGGCCAAAGATCCTGGGGTAAGGGACTGGTGCAGACCCTGACGCCGCTCGAGAACCAGGGCGCCGTAGCCATCACGACGGCCCGCTACTACACGCCCTCCGGCCGGCTTATACAGCGCGATTACTCCAAGTCCTACGACGCGTACTACTTCCCCGAGGAACAGCCCGAACGCGTCAAGGAAAAAACCAGGGCCGAGGAGAAGCAGGAAGAGAAATTCACCGATGCGGGCCGGCCGGTTTTCGGCGGCGGCGGCATCGCCCCGGATATCAAAGTGGAAGCGGAAAAAATCCCGGCGCTCGCGCTCAAGCTGGAACGGCTGCGCGCCTACTTGAACTTCGTGGCCCACAAAGTCGAAACGGGGCAGATGGACGCCAAGACGGCCGCGTCCCCCGCACTGGTGGCGCAGTTCAAGACCTACGTCGAGAAGAAGGGCGACACATTTACGCCTGAAGAGTGGAAGGCGAGCGAGACATACACACGATGCGCCCTGCAGCGAGAGGCTCTGACCATGCTCGAGGGGCAGGCCGCCGGTTTCAAGGCCATGATTCCGCTGGACAGCCAGCTCCTGAAAGCCGAGAGCCTCCTCCTGCAGCCGGGAAGCGACAAGAAAAGGGCAGCCTGATGTTTGAAAAACTCACGGATAAAATCCAGGGTGCGGTGAAATCCCTGCGCGGACAGGGACGTATCACCGAGACGAATATCCAGGAGAGTCTCCGAGCCGTACGGCTGGCGCTCCTCGAGGCCGACGTCCACGTTTCCGTCGTCAAGGATTTTCTCGGGGGCGTAAAGGAAAAAGCTCTCGGGGCGGAGGTCCTGCAAAGCCTCTCCCCCGACCAGCACTTCATAAAGATCCTCCACGAAGAGCTCATCCGCGTGCTCGCCGAGGGTGACGCGCGGCTGGTCTTTCCGCCCCTTCCTCCCGGCATCGTCATGCTCGTGGGCCTCCAGGGTTCGGGCAAGACCACGACCGCCGGAAAGCTCGCCCTGCACTTCGCGAAAGACGGACACCCGAGCATGCTTGTCCCTGCGGACGTTTACCGCCCCGCGGCGCGCCAGCAGCTCGAGACCGTGGGGCGCGCCGTCGACGCGCCCGTTTATCAGCCTGAGGAGGGCGACGGCCCCGTCGAGATCTGCAGAAAGGCCTTCGCCGAGGCGCGAAAGCGCGGCATGCACCGGGTCATCATCGACACGGCCGGACGGCTGACCATCGACGAGCCGCTCATGGAAGAGCTGGCGCAGATCGTAAAGGCGGTCGGACCGCACGAGAGCTTCTACGTGGCCGATGCCATGACGGGCCAGAGCGCCCTGGGCACGGTCAAGGCCTTCCACGAGAAGGTTACCCTCACCGGCGTCATCCTCTCGAAGGCCGACGGCGACGCCAGGGGCGGTGCAATCCTTTCGGTGAAGGCCGTCACGGGCCTGCCCGTCAAATTCGTGGGCATCGGAGAGAAATACGATGCCCTCGAGGCCTTCCATCCGGACCGCATGGCTTCCCGCATACTCGGCATGGGCGACGTCCTCGGCCTCATCGAGAAAGCCCAGGAAGCCGTCGATGAAAAGGAAGCCGAGGCCATGGCCCGGCGCCTGCGAAAGGCCGAATTCACACTCGAGGACTTCAGGACCCAGCTCAGGCAGATGAAGAAGATGGGCCCCCTCGAACAGGTCCTCGGGATGATCCCCGGAATGGGCGGCGCCCTCAAGGGGATCGATCCCTCCCAGATCGACGACGGTAAGATCAAACGGGTGGAGGCCATCCTCAACTCCATGACCGTGCATGAAAGGGCCCACTACCAGGTTATCAACGGCAGCCGGAGACGACGCATAGCCCAGGGATCGGGCACGGCGGTCTCCGAGGTCAACCAGGTCATGAAACAGTACATGACCATGCGCAAGATGATGAGCCAGCTCCGCAAGAAGGGCATGAAGGGGATGGCGCGTTATCTGAACAACATGGCGCGGTAGGGGCTGCCCGTCTTTCGTTGTGTGTTGTTATGAGCCCTGTGTGAAGTCCGGCCGGACGACCGGGGCGAAATGGGCGAAAGCTGGTCGCACCTTTTCGGAGGTGAGACCCGGGCACTAATTCTGGCGATGCCGAGGAGACTCAACAGCAAGGCCGGAGTCGGCCGCCCGCGTCGCGTTGACAGGCGTAGGGTGGCGTGCTAGATTGACTCCGCCGATCTGGCGGCTCAGGGGAAGAGGAGATTATGGCACGGAAACGTATTCTCATCGTAGATTACGAACCCAAGCTCATTAGCAGATTGCAATCCCTCATACCTGCGGAACGGTACGAAGTTGCCACGGCGCAGGACGGCTTTGCGGCCCTGGAGAAGTTCGACGGGTTCCAGCCGGACATGGTTTTCCTGAGGACCATGCTTCCAAAGAAGCACGGATTCCAGGTCTGCCAGGAAATGGTGGAAAGGGCCGGTTCGCGCCGCATCCCCATCGTTATGCACTGCAGCATTTACAAGAGCCGCAAGTACAGAAACGACGCCATGAAGGTCTACGGCGCGGCCGAGTATCTCGAAGATCCCATCGAGCCCGCCCAGTTGAACGAGATGCTGGACCGCTTCCTCGAAAAGGGAGAGACTCCGGCCGGACCGGCGGTGTCGGGCGCCAGGGAAGGCTCCGGTGCGGGCGGGGGTCCCGCGTCCAGGTCCGCCAGGGCGAAGAGCGCTTCGATGGAGCTGGACAAGGTTCTCGAAGACACGCTCTCGGGCCTTGGAATGGGCGCGAGAAAGAGCAAGGCGCCCTCCGTTGAGGCGACCATACCGGTGGGCGATCTCCCGCCCGTCGAATCGCCCCCTCCCGGGGAGAAGGCGGGCGCCGCGGAGGAGCCTGCGAAGGCGGCGGCGGCCGAGGAAGGCGTGACGTCCGAGGACCTCTTTGGCGAGGTCATCAACGACGTCATCGAAGAGCCCGAAGAGGTACCGGCGCCCCAGGCCTCCGCACCCGAGGCGGCCGAACCGGCCGAGGCGGAAAGCAAGGCCGGGGAGGGACCGGCGGCGGAAGAGGCGAAGCCCTCCGCGAAGAAGCGCCCGACGATAGACGTCGAGAGCGCCCTTGGCACGGGGCTGCTGTCCCCCAAGCCCGTCTCGGAGGACTCCACCGTCAAACGGCTGAAGGTCAAGTCGGAAGACAAGCTGAACAAGAAGCTGGAGGAGACCCTCTCCGGCGTGAAGCTGGGTTCGAAGGACAAGGCCAGGCAGGCGCCCGCGCCGGCCCAGACCCATCAGGAGCCAGAAGCCGCGCCCGGACCCGGAAGCCCGGCTCCCGAACCTCCGCCGGAAAAGGCGGCCGAAGTCTCCGAGCCGCCGCCCGCGCCGGAAAAGGAGACCGCCGAAGCCGCACGGGAAGCAGGCAAGCCCGAAGAGGGCGTACCTCCGCCGCCTTCCAAGGACGGGATTCCCTTCGGCAACTACCTGCTCATGGAGCGCATCGCCATCGGCGGCATGGCCGAACTCTTCAAAGCGAAACAGAACGGCCTCGAGGGCTTTGCCCGCATCCTCGCCATCAAGCGCATCCTGCCGCACCTGGCCGCAAACCAGGACTTCGTCACGATGTTCATCGACGAGGCCAAGCTGGCGGCCCAGCTCAGCCACCCCAACATCGGCCACATCTACGACCTGGGCAAGCTCGAGGATTCCTACTTCATCGCCATGGAATACGTGGATGGAAAAGACCTCCGGTCCATCCTGCGTGAGATCGACGCGAAGGAAGCCAGGATGCCGTTCCGCGTGGCCGCGTACGTGGCGCAGAAACTGTGCTCGGCCCTGAGCTACGCGCACGCCGCCAAGGACATGGACGGCAAGCGCATGGACCTCGTGCACAGGGACGTTTCGCCCCAGAACATCCTCATTTCGACTACCGGCGAGGTCAAGCTGGTCGACTTCGGCATCGCCAAGGCGGCTTCGAAGGCGGGCCACACGCAGACGGGCGCCCTCAAGGGCAAGCTGCTGTACATGTCCCCCGAGCAGGCCTGGGGCAAGACAATCGATCTCCGGGCGGACATCTTCGCGCTCGGCGTCGTCATGTGGGAGATGCTGGCCGGGCGGAAGCTGTTCTATGGCGATTCGGAGATGTCGATCCTGGAAAAGGTCCGCGAGGCCGTGGTGGAGCCGCCCAGGAGTATCAGGGAGGACATGCCCGAGGAGCTGGAGCGCATCGTGCTCAAGGCCTTGGAGAAAGACGCCTCCAAGCGCTACAGGGACTGCCAGGCCATGCAGGCCGACCTCGAGCGCTTCTGCTACGCCGAGTGGGAAACGCTTCCCTCCGCGTACGACGCGGCGGCCTTCCTCAACGGCTTCTTCCCCAATGTCTACAAGAAGGACATCCTGTCCAACCTGAAGCGCGAACCCGACCAGGAACCGGCCAGGGCCGATGACAAAAAGGGGCGCAGCCGAGGATAAGGGCAAGGCCCATACCAGGGCCCAGCGGCGAAGCGCGTCGAGCAAGAAGGCCAAGCAGCAGGAAAAGCGCGAGACCGAGAAGCCGGCCAAGAAGGAGGCCGCAAAGGCGGCGCCCCCGCCCAAGCCCCCGGAACCGCCGAAGAAGGCGCCCGAGGGGTCGGAAGATTCCGGCGACGAGATGTTCGGCGGCGTGGTCGAAACGGGTGAACGCGGCTCCAAAAAAGGTCTCTACATCGGGGGCGGCATAGCCGCCGCCGTGATCGTCATTGCGGTCGTCGCGTTCAGCCTGATGGGCGGCAAGAAGACCACCGGGTCCAACGCGCCGGCGCCCACCGCGCCCGCCGCGCCCGCCGCCAACGCCCCCGCAGAAAACGCCGCCCCCGCGAACGCCACGCCTCCCGCGCAGACTCCCGCAGCGGCGCCGAAGGAAACGCAGCCGCCCGTCGAAAAGGCCGGTCCCTCGCCCGCGGAGATCGAGGCCGCGAGGCGCGACGCCCGTTCGAGGCTGAACGCCTTCGACAAGGCCGTCGGCGGCCTGGTGCAGAGCGGGGCGGATAAGTACGCCGGAGGCACCCTGGCTTCGCTGAAGGAGAGCCAGCGCAGCCTCGCCTCGCTCCTGAGAAGGGCGAAGACGCCGGACGACTACAAGTCCGTCAGCGACGGCGCGCAGAAGGGCCTTTCCCTCGCGGACCAGGCAAAGACGCAGATTGAAAAGGCCAAGGCCGACGAATCGGCGGCCGCCGAGAAGAAGGCGCAGGAAGACGCCGCCGCGAAAGAAGCCGCCGAGGTCGCCGCGAAGAAAGCAAAGCAGGACGAGGCATTGAAGAAGGCCCAGGCCGCGGCGGCACAAAAGACCAAGCCAGGAGACTTCGTTGCTCTGTGGGCCGTCGACGTGAGGCCCCGCGAGATAAAGAAAGTCAACGTGGAGTACACGGTACTCGCCCGGCGCAACAGGATCGAGGGCACGGTGTTCGTCGAAGTGAACATCGACGAGACCGGTAAGGTGACGACCGCCAAGATCGTAAAGGGGCTGTCCCCGGACTACGGCTTGAACGAAGCCTGTCTCAAAGCAGCGCTACAGGGCAAATACACGCCCGCAATCAAGGATGGTGTTCCCGTAAAGACCACCCTGACGTATCCCGTGGTCTTCAAAATCAAGTAGCATTCGGATGGAGGTGGCCGTGACTCTGACGGACAAACAGCGCAAGTTTTACGAAGACGCTCACAAGCAGACGGACGAAGAGATCAAAGAGATCGACACTCAGATCGAGGAAGAACTTGCGAAGGTGAAGGAACGCCTGGCTTCTCTCCAGGAAGCCAAGAAAGCGGCCCTTCAGATGCACTCCGCGGCCTGCATGCGCCTCGGTCTCAAGAACGAGTACGAGGAGGAGTCCGAATAGCGGATTCTTGACATTTTATCCAGGGTGCCCCAACCGGGGTGAAAAGGGAAGGCCGTGAAAATCGGCCGCGGCCCCGCCACTGTAATCGGTGACGAAAGCGGCAACTGGCCACTGCTCCTGCAAGGGGTGGGAAGGCGCCGCCGGTAGAATGACCCGTAAGCCAGGAGACCTGCCTGTGGATGCCCGTCCGGCCGCCCTCGTGGGAGGGGGAACCGAACCGCGCGCCCAGAGCCCCCCGGTCCTCGGAGGGTCGTATGCGGCGCGTTTTATTTTGTCCCATTCCACGCACATTCCGAACGCATGCCTGGGACCGCAACGCCCTTCGCAGCCTTCTTCCGGTCGCGTCGCTGTTCACGGCCGCGCTCCTTCTCCTGATTTCTTGCCGCGGCCCGCAGGCGGAGCCGCAGAGCAGGCTGTGGGTGAGCCTGTCGCCGAGCGTCACCGAAATCCTCTACGCCGTCGGCGCGGGGCCGCAGGTGGCGGGAACGTGCGCGCCGGCCGATTACCCGCCTGAGGCCGCGCGGCTGCCGAAGGTGGCGTCCTGGGAGAAGGTCGACGTGGAGGCCATCGTCGCCCTGGCCCCCAAGGCGTGCTTCACCATCCGGGGTATGCAGAGTCCGGAGGCGCTGCGGGCGATTCGAAGGCTCGGCGTGCCCGTCTACGTCTATCCCATGCGCAACCTGAAGGACCTCTGGGCCTGCATGGAGGACGTGGGGCGGCGGACCGGCCACGGCAGCAGGGCCGACGCCGTCGTCGAGGGCCTCCAGGCCCGCGTGCGGAAGGCCGCGGGGAACCTGCCCGCGGGCCGCTCCCCGGCCGTGGTCGTGGTCGGCCTCGATCCTCTCGTGGCCGTCGGGCGCAGGCAGCTTCCTCAACGACGTGCTGCGAACGTGCGGCTTCAGGAACGCGCTCGACGAAGTGGGCGAAGCCTACCCGGTGCTCTCCCTCGAGAGCGTGGTGGCGTCCCGTCCCGATGTGTTCGTCTTCCCGGAGGGCGAGATACCCTCTCCGGCGGTGGACGGCTTCATGAAAAGGGTGAACGGGCTCCTGACGCCGGCCCGCCGTCCGGGTCATGGTGCCCGCCGACCTGCTCGTCCGGCCCGGTCCGAGGACGGTGGACGGCATCGAGCGCCTCTGCAGGGCGAGGCGGGAGGAACGCGGCCATGAACCGGCGCGAGAGGAGGGCCGTCCTGACGGCCGCATGCTTCGTTCTGGCGGGACTTGCGGGCGCCCTCCTGCTCGGCCTGCCGGCGGGACCGGGCGGAACGACCCTGCTGACGAAGATCGTCTGGTCCATCCGCGTGCCCGAAACGCTGACGGCCGCGCTCGTGGGCGGGGGGCTCGGCCTTTCGGGCCTCATGTTCCAGCTGGTTCTGCGAAACAGCCTCGCCGATCCCTACGTACTCGGCGTGGCGGGCGGAGCCACCTTCGGGGCGGTCCTCGTCATCCTCTTCCTCGGCTCCGCAGCCAGCGCGCTCGGGCTTCCGCTCCAGGGCGCCGCCGCCTTCGTCGGCGGATTCCTCACCCTGATCGCCCTCCTGCGTTTCGCGGGCGGAAAACCCGAGACGCTCCTGCTGGGCGGGGTGGTGGCCAACACGGCCTTCGCGGCGGCCGCGCGGATTCTGACGGTGTGGTTTTCTCCCACCCAACTGGCGTACGTCACGGCCTACCTGGTCGGCTTCATCCCCACGCCCGGGCTGTGGGCGCCGCTTCTCCTGGCCGTGCCGACCATCTACGCGCTCATGCGGTTCTGGTCGCGCGGCAGGGGCCTGGACCTGTTGCTTCTCTCCGACGACGAGGCTTCGACCATGGGCCTTTCGGTCAAGCGCGTGCGGCGGGAGGCCCTGGTGCTCGCCACCCTCATCGCCTGCATGGCCGTGGCCCTGTGCGGGATGATCGGTTTCGTGGGCCTCGTCGTTCCGCACCTCGCCAGGCTCGCGGCGGGGCACCGGCACAGGGTGCTCGTGCCCATGTCCTTTCTCGTCGGAGCGGCCTTTCTGCTCGTGGCCCACACGGCCGGCAAGATGCTTTCCGGGACGTGGTTTCTCCCCGTCGGGGTCTACACGAGCCTCGTGGGCGCGCCCGTGTTCCTGTTCCTGCTGGTGCGGACGGCCAGGAGGGGGTGGGCATGATCCGCTTCGAATCGCTCCGCTTCGACTATGCCGGCGGAAGCGCCCTTCTCAAGGGGTGCGACCTCGAGCTGAAAGCGGGCGAGGTCGCGGCCCTGGCCGGCCCCAACGGATCGGGAAAGAGCACGCTCCTCAAACTGGCGGCCGGGCTGCTCGACCCGTCCCTGGGACGAGTCGTCCTGGACGGGCGTCCGATCGCGGACTGGAGCCGGCTCGACCGGGCCAAGCGCCTGGCCTACGTGCCGCAGAACCCGCGCCTGCCCGAAGACTGGCCGGTCCGGGAGATCGTCGCCATGGGCGACTACCCCCACCGGGAATCGCCCCCCGCGCCCCGGTCCCTTCACGACCGCCTGGACGAAGTGAGGACGCTCCTGCACCTCGAGGCCATATGGATGCGCAAGGCGGGCACGCTGTCGGGCGGCGAGGCCCAGAGGGTCGCCATAGCCCGCGCCCTTGTCCAGGAGTCCCCGAACATCGTGCTGGACGAGCCGGCCAGCCACCTCGACCTGGCCCACCAGATGGCCCTCTACCGCACGCTGTCCCGTTTGACCGGGAGCAGCCGCTCCATGCTCATCGCCACCCACGACATCAACCTCTCCCGGCTCTTCGGGCATCGTTTGCTGATCCTCAACGGGGAAGGCATCCTCAAGACCTTTCCCAAGGACCCCGCGCGGCAGGGCGCCATGCTCGAGGCGGCCTTCGGTGTCCCGTTCGTTTCCCGCGACCTGTCGGGCGTCGCGTGCTGGTTCCCCGACATCGCCCCGTTTCTGCACATACCGGCCCAAACCTCTGTAGGAGAAGACACGTGAAGATGAAGACCATCGCAAGGGGCCTTGCCGCGGTCGCCGTGGCGGCCGTGGCGCTGACAGCCCTGAACGTCAAGGCCCAGGACGCGCAGAGGCTGCTGGAGGACTACGGGACCAGCATCACCGTCTACGGAGACAGGGTGCCCATCAAGGAGCGGGAAATCCTGGACACGGCGGCCAGCATCGCCGTCATCACGCGGGAGGACATCCAGGCGTCGGGCGCGACGACCGTCCAGCAGGTGCTCTCCGAACTGCCGGGCATCTACCTCCACAACGAAACGGGCAACCCGGCCGAAAGCTCGGTCGATCTCAGGGGCTTTCCGCAGGGGACGAGCCTGGCCGTCTTCCTGGACGGCGTCCGGCTCAACGACGTGCAGGACAACACGGTGCAGTGGGACCTCATACCGATCGAGGACGTGGAGAGGATCGAAATCTACAGGGGCGCCTCGGGGCCGCTCTACGGCGGGGGGGCGCTGGCCGGCGTGGTGAACATCATCACGCGCAGGAACCCGGGCTTCCCGCGACTGGACTTAAAGGGCACGGTCGGCTCCTTCGGCGAACGCGAGACGCGGATTCACACGAGCGGCGCGTCCGGGCCCGTCGAGTTTTACGGAACGGCCATGAAGCGCCACGCGCGGGGGTGGAGGCAGAACGACGGCTACAAGCTCGACGACGGCCTCTTCCGGCTCAACCTCACCCTGCCGGAGAGCCAGTCGCTGGCCCTGCTCTTCCAGTACTCCGGCGACACGGTCAGCCAGCCCGGCTCGCTCACCGCCGGGGAACTGACGGCAAACCCGCGCCAGTCACCCTACAACCTCTTCGACGGCAGCCGCGCGCGGCGCACGCTCGCGAGCGTCAGGTACAACGTCTCCGTCAGCGGCGGCTGGGCCTTCTCCGCCCAGGCCTACTCGCGCCGGGAAGACAGGGACACGTTGACGACGGGCCGGTTCGGTTCGGGCTTCTTTACGCGGGGATCGGAAGCGCTCTCGGGGCTCACGGCGGAGGCGCGGAACGCCTGGAAACTGGGAAGCTCGATCCTGGAATTCTCCGCCGGCGCGGAGGGCTCGAACGGCCGGTTCGACGGAAACGGCTTCTACGCGGACGTCACCGGCGGCCGGAAGGTCCCCGCGTCGCGAACGGGCGTCAGGGAAAGGCTCTCGGGGGCCTACGTCCAGGGCGACCTCGGCATGGGGCCCTTCCACCTCATCGCAGGGGCGCGCACGGACAGGGCGGCCTACGACTACAGCGACCGCTTCGACGCCGCCAACGATACGGGGAGCGTCTTCCGGCAATCGACGTGGCGCGCCGGCGCGCTGTACCACTTCGGCCAGTGGTCGTCGGCCTTCGTGACCTATTCCCAGGGGTATCGCATCCCGTCGGTCGTCGACCTGTTCGCCTATCCCGGCTTCTACTCGAACCCGGACCTTGAGCCGACGCGGGCCGGGGACTGGGAGGCCGGGTGGCGCTACCTCAAGGACGGGAACCGGTTCAAGGTCACCGTCTTCGACATGGCCATGCGGGACGAGGTCGTGTTCGTCCTGACCCATCCCGCCTACTTCATCGGCCAGAACCGCAACGTCGGCCGCTCCTACCGGCGAGGCGTGGAGGCCGACGCGCACGTGCGCCTTCCGCTGCGGTTTCGCGTTTTTCGCCGGGGGCTCCTACCAGGACTCCCAGGTGACGGCGGGACCTTTCGCGGGCAACCGCGTGCCCATGGTGCCGCGATACCAGGGCACGGCGGGGATCTTCTGGTCCAATCCCTCGTGGACCGTCCGCCTGGCGGGAAACTGGGTGGGTCCCCAGCTCCTCGACAACGACCTCGCCAACGGTCAGCCTGGCATCCCGGGCTACGCGACGGTGGACCTCTCGGCGCGCTACGCTTACCGCGCTCTCACCCTGGAGGCCTCGGCGTCCAACCTCCTCGACCACGCCTACGTCAGCCGCGGCATCACCAACGGCTACCAGGACTTCTACACGCCGGCCTACCCTGCCGCCTTCAGGTTATCCGTCATGTGGAGCTTCTAGGGGATTTGGGAATTGGGATTTGGGATTTCGGATTTGAACTGCGGTAGGCAGAAGGCCTTTGAAGAAAGGAATCTAACCGCAGAGGCGCAGAAGGACGTAGAGAAAGGAAGGAGAACCTTCTAGTTTGCACTGCGGTAGGCGGGGGAGACTTCGAAGGTCCACATGCGCCTTCACCCTTAACTCCTAACTCCTTCACCGCGCCGAAAGGCGCGTAAACCGCAGAGGCGCAGGGGATGCAGAGAAAAAATCGGATCTCACAGTGAGGCGGTGAGGCGGTGAGGCGGTGAGGCGGTGAGGAAAGCTGGTTTTGAGTGTTGGGTGCTGAATTGATGCACCTCCATTTCTTAGAGGGTATGCAGCGCCCTGTAGCGGCCGGCGGGGGCCGGCCGATTCGGCCGATTGCAAATCGCCCGCTACGGAGGAACGGCAAGCAGCAGACCTTCGAAGGACTGCTCACGACTATTCACTGAATCACTGGATCGCTCGATCACCCTCGTTCGCAGTCATCGCGAGGCCTCCGTCAAAGGGCTTCTGCGAAGCGATCTTTCACTTCACGGCACCCTTACCCTTAGCCGTCGCGTTCTGCCGTCCGCCGTCCGCCGGCGTTATACCGCCATAGACCGTCGACGATCGACGTTTCATGTTAGAGGGAAGAGGGAAAAGGGAGGAGTAAAGACCACCGCAGGCGTGTCTTCGAAGGACTGCTGGCGGATGGATCACCAGGTCCCATGGATCACTTCGTCATTCGATCACATGATCACTTGATCACCGGACCACATCCCCGCAAGACGCAGAGAGCAAAGGGGAAAACGTTTGACGGCCCCCCCGCCCTGTGGTACATTGAGCCTCTCTGCTGAAGAATGGCCGTGGCGGTCAGAAACAGACATTAGCGGGCACGTAGAGGGGGGTCATCCCAACCGCCACAAGGAGCCCGTTAACGCCCGGAGAGGGTTAGAACCATGAGTTTCCAGGGCTCTCTCAAAGAGCTGCACCTTCCGGATGTCATCCAACTCGTTTCCGTGTCAGGCAAGAGCGGATCGTTCGTGCTCCAGAAGGAGCCGGATGAAGGTGTGATCTATCTCGAAAACGGCCATATCGTTCATGCCTCGATGGGCGACCTCAGCGGGGAGGAGGCCGTCTACGCCATGGCCACCTGGAACGAAGGGACGTTCCGCTTCGTGCCCGGAGAGAAGAGCCCCCAGCACAGCATCACCAAGAACAACACGAACCTTCTCATGGAAGCCGCCCGCAGGATGGACGAATGGCGGGTCCTCAGCAAGCGTATCCCTTCGCTCGAACACGTTCCGAGGTTCCAGGTCCCCGAAGGCAAGCAGGGCCAGATCAACCTCAACACCCAGGAATGGCTGATTCTCAGCAAGATCGACGGAAAGACGAGCATCGGAGAGATCGCGAAGTCGGTCAACTTCTCCGCCTTCGACGTTGCCAAACTGCTCTACGGCCTGATCACCATGGGGCTCATCATCCTCGAGGAACCGGGCACCGTGGTGGAGGAGGGCGGCCTGACGCCGCAGACCTTCATCCCGGAAGAGCCTCGCCGAAATGGACGGGGAGGTCCACGAGGAACTGAGGCTGCTCCTGAGGAAGCTCCGCGAAGAGGCCCAGAACGCCATGGGCGACGTGGCGTGGCCCGTCATCCTGCGGTCCTACCGCAAGGCGAAGGCCGAGCTCGACGACGGCAAGGGCACGGGCGCGGTGCAGACCATGTGCCAGGACATCCTCGGCCACGCGTCCAAGATGGAAGGTCCCGAATCCCAGCGCCTGCTGGCCGAGCGGTTCCGGGAAGTCCTGGCATCCTGGAACTCGAGCGTTTCGTGAGGCGGCGTTCCGCCGATTAGATACCATGCGTAAACTCGTTCTCGTTCGCCACGGTGAAACGGAGTGGAACAGCGACAACCGCGTCCAGGGTTCGGTGGACGTCCCCCTTTCGGCCGTCGGCATCGAACAGGCCAGGGCCCTCGGCGCCGGGCTCCGGGCGCAGGGCATGACCTTCGGCCGCGTCTACACCTCCGACCTGGACCGTTCGCGCACCACGGGGCAGATCCTCCAGGAGGCCCTGGACATTCCCGTCCTCGTGACGTCGCCCCTCCTGAGGGAACTCGACTGCGGGGACTGGGAGGGCGAGCCCATCGCCGACCTCAAGAAGAACAAAGAATCGTCCTACAAGGCCTGGAAACACGATCCCACCTACTTCATACCCAACGGCGAGAGCCTCATGGCCGTGCACGAGCGCGTGCGCGTCTTCCTGGAAGAACAGAAGGCCACGCTCGACGCCTGCGACGACGTCCTGATCGTGGCGCACGGCCTGCTGAACCGCATGATGCTCGCCGTGCTCCTCCAGCTCGACCCGCAGCAGAGCCGCTACTTCTCGCAGGACAACACGGCCTACGACGTCTTCGAATGGGTCCGGGAGCGTGTATACTGCACCGGATGGAACCTGACCTGCCACCTTAACGGGTGCGGGCCGGAAGAGAACGGGAACGGGTAAGAACGCGAACCCCGTTCCGCGAAGACAAGTCGCCGGGCGGAGATTTCTTTCGACGGGATTGAGCGCGTTCCGCCGCCGGCGGCCCAGCACGTGAGGACGCAACCATGCTGACCGCATTGAGCCAATGGCAGGAGGCCCTCTCCCGGGCCATCCACGACAAGCTGGGCGCCGAGATCACACCGGACAAGGTACCCTTCACCTTCCCGCCCAAGCCCGAACTCGGCGACGCCTCGTCGCCCGTGGCCTTCGCGCTCGCCAAGCAGCTCAGGCGCCCGCCCGCGGCCATCGCACAGGAGCTGGCGGCCGTGGAACTGCCCGGCGTCAGGGAGATCCGCGTGGCCGGGGGCTACCTCAACCTGTACGTGGACCGCACATGGGCCATGGACGAACTCCTGAACGGCCGCTTCACGCCCGCGGCCGTGCCGGGGAAGGTGATCGTCGAGCACACGAACATCAACCCCAACAAGGCCGCCCACGTAGGCCACCTGCGCAACGCCGTCCTGGGCGACACCCTGGTGCGATGCCTGCGCTACCTCGGCCGCAAGACGGAGGTCCAGAACTACATCGACGACACGGGCGTCCAGGTCGCCGACGTGGTGGTCGGGTTCCAGAGGATCCTCGGCTGGAAGCTCGAGAACGTACGGAACCTCATCGACCTGATGGCGGATTTCACCGAGAACCACGAGGGTCCTTCGTCTACCTGCAGGAACTGATAGACAGCTGGTACGAGTACTGGACGAAAGACAACCTGAATCGCTTCGGGCTGGATGGGCTAGTCCCAGAAAGGGTCGACGGATCTTGCCTTAGCCGTCCGTCTACGACTATTTCAACCAGGCGCTTCGGTCGATTCGACGCCTTCTGCTGGGGGCTCTACGCAAAGGTCGCGCCCTGGTACGCGAAGTCCGACGAGAACAAGGCCGCGCGCCTCGACACCCTTCACCTGATGGAAGAAGGCGGCAACGAGACAGCCGAAATGGCCGCCCTCGTGGCCGGGGAGATGGTCCGCTGCCACCTGAGGACCATGGAGTGGCTCGGCATCCGCTACGACGTCCTGCCCCACGAGAGCGACATCCTCAAGATCGGCTTCTGGTCGGCCTGCTTCGAGAAACTCAAGGCCGCCGGGGCGGTCCACCACGTGCCCGCCGACTCCGACGACAAGAACCGCGGCTGCTGGGTCATGGCCCTGGCCGACTCGGACCTCTTCAAGGGCATGTCGGACGCCGACAAGGTCATCGTGCGCTCCAACGGCACCGTGACCTACATCGGGAAGGACATGGCCTACCAGCTCTGGAAGTTCGGCCTGCTGGGGCGGGATTTCCACTACCGGCATTTTCCGGGCGGCCCCTACCCGCTCTGGCGGACGGACGCCGAATCCTCCGACGAGGGCGCGCCTTCCTGCGGCGACGGGAACGCGGTCTACAACGTCATCGACGTGCGCCAGTCCTACCTCCAGAAGATCGTCAAGGAAGGCCTCAGGCAGATGGGCCACGAGGCGCAGTCCGACCGTTCCGTGCACTACGCCTACGAGATGGTGGCGCTGGCCACGGCCTTCGTGAAATCGGAGATGGAGAAGGGCGCAAAGTTCGAGCTGTCCGAAGAGGACCTCGCCAAGCCCTTCGTCGAGATGTCAGGGCGCAAGGGTCTGGGCTTCCAGGCGGACCTCCTGATGGACAGGATGAAGGACCGCGCCCTGGCCGAGATCGAGAACCGGGAGCCCGAGCTGGCGAAGGAATCGCCCGGTGAGTGGTCGATGCGCGCGCACCAGCTCGCCGTCGCCGCCCTGCGCTACTACATGGTCAAGTACAACAAGAACCAGGTCGTGGCCTTCGACCTCGAGCAGGCCCTCGCCTTCGAGGGCGACACGGGGCCCTACCTCCTGTACGCGTGCGTCCGCGCCGAGAACATCCTGCGGAAGGCCCGCGAACAGGGCCTGGCCGTGCCCGACCCCGGCGATCCTGAACAGCTCGCCGCCTGCGCCGCCAGCTTCGACGACGAAGGCTGGGGCGTGCTCTCTCTCTTCCTGCGCGTGCCCGTCCAGGTGAAGTCGGCCGTCGACGGCCTCGACCTCAACGTCGTGGCGCGCCAGTTCTACGACGCCGCCAGCGCCTTCCACACCTACTACCACCATTGCCCCGTCATCCAGGAGCCCGATCCCGGCAGGCGCGCCGCGCGCCTCATGACCGTCGCGCTCTTCGCGCGCCTGCTGCGCGACGGCCTCGACCGCCTCCTCGGCATCCCCGTGCCGGAGAAGATGTAGGGAATTTGGGAATTGGGGAATTTGGGATTTGGGATTTGGGATTTGAACTGCGGCAGGCGGGAGGCCTTCGAAGGAAGAGTCCTCACCGCGGAGGCGCGGAGGCGCGGAGAAGAGAAAGATAATTACGACTTGCACAACGGCGGGGGAAGAGCCTTCGAAGGTCCGCATGCGCCTTCACCATTTACTCTTAACCCCTTCACCGCGCCAGCGGGCGCAAGGGCTAAGGCCGAAAGCCTGAAGGATAACGCATCGGCCGCTACAACGGCTCGTCCCTCGCTGTCTTACAATCCGAAATCCCAATTCCGAAATCCCAAACTCCCAAATGTCCCCTCTCACCGCCTCACCGTCTCATTGTGAAATTTAGGTTTTTCTGCGTAACTCTGCGCGTCCGCGTTTCCTGCTATACTTGCATCAGGGAGGTGGAGGCTTGGCGAAGATACTGCTGGTGGTGAATCCCGTGGCGGGCAGGGGGAAGACCCTCAAGATGCTGCCGAGGGTCAGGAAGAGGCTCGCCGAACTCGGCCTCGCATTCGATCTCACGGAAACCAATGCACCCGACGACGCCACGCGGATCGCGCGCGAGGCGGCGGAGAAGGGCTACGAGATCGTGGCCTGCATCGGCGGCGACGGCACGGTCAGCGAGACGGGCCGGGGCCTCATCGGCACCGACACGGCACTGGCGCTGATTCCGGCCGGAACGGGCAACGACTTCGCGCGCGCCCTCGGCGTCTACCGGAAGCCCGACCTCGCCATCCGGACATTCAAGGACGGCCGCGTCAAGGCCATCGACGTGGGCCGCTTCGGCCAACACACCTTCCTCAACACCGTGGGCGTCGGCTTCGACGGCCAGGTGACCTACGACAACCAGCAGGTCAAGCGCATTACGGGAATCCTGTCCTACCTCCTCGTTGTCATGAAGAACCTGCCCACCTACAAGAACCCCCGCTTCCACCTGAAGGCGCGGGACTGGGAGTTCAAGAGCAAGGGCGTGCTCGTCGAGTTCGGCAACGGCCAGTGCGCCGGCGGCGGCTTCTTCCTCACGCCCCACGCGGACCTCGAGGACGGCCTCATCGACGTGACGCTCCTGGGCGACTACGGCCCCTTGCAGCGATTCGTCGCCCTGCCCATGGTCCTCCTTCGCCGCATGAACGTGCTCAAGGACGTCAGCTTTTTCAAGACCGACGTCCTGCAGATCTCCGTCGACCGCCCCACCTACATTCACGTCGACGGCAACCTCAAGCGCATGACCGAGCCCGCCACCGTCGAGATCATCCCAAAGGCCCTCAAGGTCGTCTTCCCGCCCGAGCTGTAAACAAAGACGGGTTCAACCACAGAGCACACAGAGGGCACAGAGAAAAAACTGGATTTCACAGTGAGGCGCTGAGGCAGTGAGAATGGGATTTGGGATTATGGATTTGAACTTCGGCAGGCGGGAGGTCTTCGAAGATTGGAACATCACCGCAGAGACGCGGAGGACGCAGAGAAAAGACAGAGACTTTGATTTGCAGGGCGGCAGGGGACAGGCCTTCGAAGCATGAACAGGGAGGATGGGAGGAATGCGATTTGGGAGTTGGGATTTGGGATTGCGGATTTGAACCCCGGCGGGCGGGAGGCCTTCGAAGCGGCCGACCGCCCTGTTCCGCGCCTCGACCACTCGAACAAACTTGTTAACCACAGAGATCACAGAGCCCACAGAGAAGAAAGATGGTTTGAACAGGGAGGATGGGAGGACGGGAGGAGAAGCTGGTCATGAGTTTTGGGTGTTGAGTTTTGAGTTGATGTACTGCTTTTCTTGAAGGGCTGAGGGCCAACGCCGAAGGGCTTAAGAAGAGAGGAAACCTCGTTCGCCGTCCGTCGAATCGTGCATCTCATTTCGGGCGAGAAAAGGGTGGATTTGCCGCATGAACTTACGGCCTTAAATAGTGCCGCTATTTCAGGAGTCTCGAATCACTGGTAAACCCAAATGGATGAGCGACTGCTGCTAGCCTACCTTGACCACAATGTTCTGGACTCGATGCTGAAAGGGGATCCTTCTGGTATGCGGAAGATCCTCAAGGACACGCCCCTCACCCCTGTATACTCATATGAGAGTCTCGCGGAAATTCATCGTTCGACAGGGTATGAGAATGAATTTTTGCAGCTACTTGATAGCATCCAAGCGTGCCGCCTAGAGCTCATCCTCGATGAGAAGTTCCAGCACACAGGGAAGGCACAAGTGCAGAGGGTCAGTCCTTATGACGCCTATAAAGAGTACGTTGAGAACATGAACGCTTTCCCCGAAAGAGATTGTGGCCTCTCAAGCATGCTTCAGAAGTTTTACGGCGGCAGGCAAGATCAGTCTTATGAAGAAATTCTCTTGGAAGGAAAAGAAGATCTGTTAAGGATGCTCAATCGAGCGTCGCAAGAGCTCGCCAAGAACAAAGAGTTCAATGACACGCAAAAGGAACCGTTCGACCAAGTAGTTAAGAGTCTTGAGAAGATACTAGATTTTCAATGGAGAGAAGTTGCAATGCAATTCGAAAAGCCGGGCGCAAAAACAGTAGGCGATTACGAAGAAGCAACTCACCTTGGTCCAAAGGTCTTGATGAATGTGAAGGGCCCAAAGGTTGTGGATAAAATCTGGGAATTAGTCAAAGGGACTTTCCATTCGGAAGCCGAAATCGACATGGACACGTTCTTCGGTATTGATTCCTACCAGTTTGAAGCGAATGCCGATCGCGAGAAATCTGTTTTTGAAAGAGTTAATGCCATTTACCATCAATTGAACTTCTTGGGCTATTACAGGGACACAAAAATGAGCAAACCTAACCGCTTCGCGGCGTCGTTCAGCGACATGACACATGCAGGTTTTGCATCGTTCTGTCAATTCATGTTCTCCGGAGACGAGAGACTCGTGATGAAGGCCGCTGCCGCCTATGAATACCTAAGTGTGGGTACCAAAATCATATACACTGGTGTTTAAGCCGAGTCTTGGAGTAGATCTTCGAAGCCCGGTCCCATACCGTGTCAGTTTATTTTAGCCCTTAGCCTTTCGGCCTTAGCCCTTGAAAAAGATCGTCTTCCTCGTCGTTCTTCTCACCGCCTCACCGCCTCACTGTGAAATCCAGCTTTTCCTCCCGTCCTCCCATCCTCCCTGTTCAAGCCAGTTCTCTGCGGCTCCGCGTCTCCGCGGTTAAGCCGGCCTCACTTCTTCGGCCGGGCAGGTGCTTCTCGGAGGACAGCCTTCATGTCGCTGCGGACGAGGGTCATCTGGCCGGCGGCGGTGGGCCAGGAGACCTGCATGGCGGCGGGGAGCTTCCGGACGGAGGCGGCGAGGAACCGGACTTGACCAGGGCCTCGTCGGTTCCGGGCCTGAGAAGGTAGTCGACGAACTTTTTGGCGACGGCCGATGGGGGCGCCCTTGACCAGGGCGACGCTGGAGGGGACGTAGAGCGTGCCGAGGCCGTCGCTGTCCGGCAGGACGATGCTCAGCCCCGGCGTCTTCTTGAGCGCCGCGGCCGCCGCATCGGAGTCGACCAGTCCCGCCGCCAGTTCGCCCCTGGCGACGAGTCCGGCCACGCCGGCGTCGTGCTTCCCGAAGTGCGCGCCGCCCGCGGCGAGCGCCCGGTAGTAGGCCATGGCCCGGTCGCGGCCGACGGTCTGGTAGAGGGCGGCGGCCTGGGCGAGGGAGCCGCCGGCCAGGGGGGACGCCATGCCGGTCCTGCCTGCCCACTGCGGCGCGGCGAGCTGGAGGACGGAGGACGGGCCGTCGCCCGGGACGAGCGCGTCGTTCAGGAGGAGCACGCGCGCACGGAAGCCGACCATGGTCCAGAGGTGGTCGGTGTCCTTGTAGGCGTAGGGCAGGTCGACGGCCGACGGCGCCTCGAAGGATTCGAGGGCGCCCGCTTTCGCGAGGCGCAGGGTCTGCAGGATGCCCGCGTTCCAGTACACGTCGGCCCCGGGCGCGGACTTCTCCTTCAGGATCCGCGCGGCCAGGTCCTCGTCCGTTCCGTAGCGGACCTGCACGCGCGCTCCCGTGACTTTCTCAAAGGACTGAATGACGGGCTCCGCGTACGCGCGGCTCACCGACGTATAGAGAACCACGCGCTTCGGGCCGGAACAGCCCGCGAGAGCCAGGAAAGTAAGAGAAAAAACAATGGCCGCCAGGACGGCCGGACGGATCTTCATGAGCCCACCTTAACGGCCGATATCGTTCAGCCGGCCTGTCGATCATATACGCCCGCGCCTCAAGATGCCAGAACGAGGGGTCCCTTTCGGGACGAAACCGGGCCGGGCACGGGCGTGGAAAAGGCCGGCCCTGCGGCCGGCCTCTATTAGTACGAATCGGCGGGACGCTACTTCTTTCGATTCACGTCGCCCTTGCCCGGGTTGCCGGGTCCGGGAAGTGAAATCGTGACGGTGGCCGGTGTCGACCAGTACGTCAGGTTGTCCATGTCCGTGCACCGGACTTTCAGGTAGAAGGTGTCGCTCTTCAGGCCCGTAGGAACCGGGAAGGTCACGGAATAGCTGCTGTTGTCGCCCTTGGGCCGGGTGATCGTGGAATCGATGGGGCTGTAGGTGCCGTCGGCGCTCGTCGCGTAGTAGACCTGGAAGAAGGCCGCGCCCGTCTCCACGTTCGTACGCCAGTTCGCAACGATCCCGTCCTTTCCGTCCCCGCGTTGAACGACGCGAAAACGCCGGCCGGAGTGGGGCCCGGGCCGATGGGGGCGCTCCAGGGACCGACGAAATGCGTTTCGGCAACTCCCAAGGTATTACTGGTTGGCGTTTGCCCGTCAAAGAGTACAGATACAGCCAGATATTTGTATTGGTCGTTCGTCGTGGGTGCAGGGATGGTGACGGTGGCCGTGCCGGGGTCGGTGCCGCTGAGGCCCCAGTTGATGAACCCGTTCGTGGCAAGCGGATAGGACGCCGTGGAAAAGTCCGTGGGGGCCGAGGAAGAGTCGGTAGCGTTGTAGCGAACCGCGAGCCCCGTGATGATGTTGTTGTTGGCGCCGAGTCATAGTATCCCTTAAGGTTGGAAATGGCTGTCCAGGTGAACGTGATGGTATAGGTCCCGTTCCCGTTGTTGACTGTGTTACTGATTGTTAGCCCAGGTATGGCAACAGGAGTAACGAGGCAGGAAACCGGAACCCCGCCATAACAGGTTGCCGGTTCTGTGATCGTAGCCCCTCCGGTAACAGTATCAAATTCCCACCCGTTTAGCGCGCCTAGATAATTTACAGACACGAGCAGATACTGCGCAGCCCCGCCGTTTTCTATGGAGTAGAGAAAAGCAGTCCTGCTTGAAGTCGAAGCGCACCCAACGGCTCCGTTGTTGCCCCAATTGGTTTGGATGTAGTATTGCCCGGGTGTGCCTGTAGTAACAACCAAAGGAGCGTATGTTCTTGATATGCTGTAAGGTTGGCTTCCAGTCGGTGGAGTTCCAGTCAAGGTCATTGAAGTAGAGGTATTGGTCGTAACTGTATAAGGAGTCCCGCCGATATTTACCTGAGCATTGACCCATTGGCTAGGGATCCAAGTCTTGGTTGAGTCAGTTAGTGTATAGGTTCCAAATGAATAGGTTATACTTGCTGTCCCTGACTCGTTTGGTGGCCTGTGCCTAAAGCGCCGCTATTGTTAGTAGTCGAGCTTCCTTCGGCCCAGAACTTTGTGAATATATCTGAACCCAGAGTCCCTGTAATGTTGTATTGATAGCCACCGCAATTCTGGACTGGAAAAGAATTGCCACACTGGGCCATCACTAGAACGGGAATAGTCATAATCAGCAGGGTCGAGACAATCAAAGCACATAGGTGTCTGTTGCGCAGTCTATTACACATTAGAATCCCTCCATCCTGTGAAAGAGAACTCAATAATGAGCAGGAGTCCATGTTGTATTCGCATTGACTTGTATTAAGACTCCTTCACCTGGAATTAAGGTAAAATCGGTTCCCCTGCCATTCCACGTCTCCCATGAACCACGGGAGATCCCACTTTGTCACAGATTGGCAGTTTGGGATTTGACTGAAGAGTTCACTGGCGCTTGTAGCGGTTGTATTATAGGGAACGGAAACGAAATTTCTGTAGCCAGCTGTGAGCGGTACAGCAAACGACGGGTCGTTGAACCAGCGACCATCCATGTGCTACTTGAATTAACCTGTACCAAAAGAGCTTCTCCCTTGTTAAGAGCAAAGTTGGTGCCCCTTCCGTGCCAGGTTTCCCACGAGCCGGAAGGATTATCCCACCGTGTAATCGACTGGCAGTTGGGTATATCAGTAAATAGAGAGCCAGCATCTGTGTATTGATTGAAGTAGGGAAGTGCTACAAAGTTTCTATATCCTGCAGTGAGCTGAATATTGATCTTAAACCCCATGTTGCTCGCGATGGCGGCGACACCGATGACGAGCATCAGGATCGTCGCGACGGAAAGCACCACTTTCGTTCTCATCCTCAACCTCCTTTGCGAGGCGTGAATCCGTTCCTAACGCCCTTACAGGATATCACTTCGCGACTCCTGTAACCATTATTATTCTCCATCAGGTGCCCGTGCGGGCCTCCACCTTGTAGAACACGATGGGGGCCCGGCTGGGCTCCCTGTCCACCCACCGGTCGCCCCGGACCACGCCCGCCGTCGAGCACGTGTCGAACCTGGGCGACGTACAGCGGTAGACCACGTACTCGCCGGACGGGTCGCCCTGCCACGTCACGACGACGCCCTTGTCGTGCCTGGCGACCTGGACGTCGACGGGGACCTGCTTCGAGGCGGGCTTCGCGGCTTCATTCTGTTGGGCCGCGGGCGATTGGAGATTTCTGCCCGGCCTGCGGCGCGCTTTCTGGCGCGGCAGGGCGTTGGACGGGCGCGCGGTGGGCGAACTGCCGAACGTGGTCCTTCGGGGCGTGGTGGTCGAGACGCGGCGCGAGGACGGCCACGGCCCCCACGATCACGACGGCCACGGCGGTCCAGCGAACCGCGCGGACGGTCTTGTGCCGCCGGATCACACGGCGCGAAACCGCGTCGGCCGATCTCGCTCGGCGCTTCGGGTTATCGCGTCTTCTTTCCAGTCGCCGGGCAGCCAGTCGCGCACATTTCCCTCCACACCTTATAGTATACCCAAGTAACGGAGTTTTGTTCAATTGGGGACGTCGACGGTCTATGGCGTGCGCCCGTCGGCGCGGTGAGAGGGTAAAGGGAAAAGGGTAAAGGTGGAAAGAAGACCGCGGACCGCGGACGGCGGACCGCTGCATGGAAGCAGAGGAGCATGGGGGCTGGGGAGATTGAATGTATGTCTTTGAAGGCCCGCATTCACCTTAGCGGCCTGTGCTCGCAAGGACCGATGGGCAGGTGACGGGCGTCGGCCGCTACAACGGCTCGTCCCTCGCCGCCTCAAAATCCCAATCCCAATTCCCAAATCGTCTTCTCTTCTTTCCGTCTCAGAATCGGCCCGTCTCAGTCTTGATACTGAGACGACGACAAGGCGAACGTGAAGCGCCGGGGCGATCCCTGCCCATCGGCACATAGGCAGTAAAAACAAGGCAAAACAGGCGGAAGAACAGCAGGATTCAACGGACGCCTTGCAGACTTGGCACGGGGCCTGCACTAGGAGAGGCGGACGCCACGAAGGCGCCGAACATAAAAGGAGGCCCTGGCTATGAAACGGATAATCAGAAATTTAACGGTTTTCGCACTCACGATCGCAATGCTGACGACCTTTTCCGCCGTTTGGGCGCAGTGCGGCACTTCGGTGCTATGGTGGTCATGAACTCCGCAACGGGCGGCCAGCTCGACGTCAACGGGTACGCTCGACGACGGCAGCGGCACCGGCACGATCATGACCGCATTTCTGGATTCAGGGGCAGAGCGCCGCCCACAACAGCGGCACGCTGGCGACCATCTACCAGGTCACGCCCGTGGGCAGCGAACAGCTACTACATCTGGTACTGACTGGGGCAATGGCGGCGTGTACGGCGATTGCGCCGAATCAACAGACGCACCGTTTTCCTCTACTCCATCGAGAACGGCGGCAACGGGGAATACATTCATTCTAGCTGTGGACTATCAGCAGCTAGCTACATGGCTGGGACTTCGACGCGGTCACGAACGGCAACGGCGACCTGGGGCCGAACACGGAAACCCCGTAGCCATCCCCGCCATGACGGTGGCGTCGCAGTCGGCGGCGAACGGCGTGCAGACGCTGAACGTGACGTGGCCGGCGATCGAGAACCTGAAGGGTTTCTACGACACGGACCCGGGCACGAACCTGATCACGGGCGTGGCCATCCGCTACTACCAGGGCAGTTCGGCCCCCGCCGACTTCAAGACCGGCTCCTGGAACCTGGCCGCCGTAGTTAATTTCGGCGCCAACGGGAGCGATCCCGGCCAGGCGACGGTGCAGGTGCCCGACAATTCCAACGTGCAGACCTACGTCGCCATGACCGTCCTCTTCGACGGCGGCCAGCCCGGCGGCTTCACGGAGACGAGCTTCGTGGGCGCGACCACGCTGGTCCCGGCGGCACAGACGCCCGACCCGGTGGTGTTCGACCAGGTGACGGCCGAAGAGGTCAACCACGCGGTGAACGTGACCTGGAGCATGACGTCCGAGCCGGACGTGCGCTCCTACCAGGTATTTGCCTCGAAGAAGGCCGGCTGGACCGTTCACCCAGGCGGGCAACCCTGTCGACGCGGGCGGGGACTACTCGGTCTACGTCTCGGCAACGGCAGGGTTCCTATTTCAGGGTCGCGGCGGTTCTAAGCGACGGGTCCCAGGTGTCCAGCGACGTGGTCGAAGCCTCGAAGGCGAGACGCGGGACGGTCGCGGTTCAGCCACACGCGGTAAAAGAGACACGAAGTTTCTAGCCAGGGAGTTAGGGCATATCTCCCTCCCCATTATCATGCCGGCCGAAGGGCCGGCCTTTTTTTGTGATCGCCCAGGAGCGACCTTCAGGTCGTGATCCTTCGAAGTTCCTTCCCTGTTACCCTTGGGGATCTGGCGCGGTGCGATGTCGATGGCCGAAAATCGATTGCGGACGGCGGTCCGCCTCGCCCCAAGATGCTGTCACTGCGAGGCCCGCAGGGCCGCGGCAGTCTCAAAGTGAAGCTCCAGGGTGCCAAAAGAGCGAAGGATTACTTCGGTGCGGCCCTTCGATGGAGTCCTCGCAATACCCCGTGAGAGCCCCTCTTGCCCGTGGGGATGAAAGTCACACAAACACGTGAGAGATTTCCGCGCACGGCCGAGGGGTGCCTGCGGCATCCCGCGATCGGCCACGCCGTGGCAGGTCGTGAAGCACGCTGGGGGCTGGCCGCTGAAGATGCTTCCCGCCTGCCCCGGTCATGGCCGATCGGCGCTGGGCGCTCCTCGGCCTTGAGCCAATGAGCCAGCGGGTTAGGAAGCACCCCCCCACCTTCTTGGGAAGCGCCGACGGGAGCGGACCATCCGCTTTGTCGGCCTGCGGCGTCCGCATCCTCGACGTACACAAGTACGACTGCGGTGCGGCCGCCTTGTCCTTCGCGCGGGCTGGCCCCCTCGCGTCGGAACGCAGCTTCCGATGCTTCACATCGAAAGCCACCGCTGATGATCGCTTGTGCCATCTACGAGGAAAGACTCTAAACGTGAAGACTCTTGCTCGGTGTTGGCCTTTCTAAGCAATGACGGCCATCGAGAGTGATCCAGTGATCGGGTGAATAGTCGCGGGCGGCCCTTCGAAGGCAAACATTCCATCTTCCATGCCCCCTTGCTCCTGTGCCCCCCTGCCCGGAGCGCTGCAAGCCTCCGCGCTTCCGCGCCTCCGCGGTTTACGCGCCTTTCGGCGCGGTGAAGGAGTCAGGAGTTAAGGGTGAAGGCGCATGCAGGCCTTCGTAGATCTCCCGCCTGCCGTACTCCAGATCCGCACATCGAGATCGCAATTTCCAGGCTGCATGCCTCCCTTCCTCCCGTCCTCTCTGTTCAATCGAGCTCCGCAACAGGGCTCTGTCGTCGAGAGGGTCTCACTTCGGGCGTTGCATGGAGGCCGGCGCGGGCGGCCCGCGGACGCCGACGCCCTTCTGGAAGACCAGCATGCCGCCGTACCACGCCGTGACGGCCACGATGACGGCGGTGGCGAGGGCCAGCACGAAGAGGCCCCAGGGCTTGTCCTTCTCGGAGTCCGCGGCGCCCTTCGCCAGGGCGATGCCGGCGAGGACGCCGACGGCGATGAAGGCCGCGAGGGAGGTCAGGCCGAGGTCCTCGTGGTGGTCGAGCATGGGCTCGGCGCGGGCGTACTCGGGCGAATCGGCCAGGACTTCGCGGGCCACTTCGCCCGTGATGTACGTGGGCACGGCGAAGATGCCGCCGAGTACGAGGACGATCAGGCCCGCATTGGCGATCGTGGTCTTCTTCTTGATCAGGCCCCAGCCGAGGAGGCCCGTGCCGACGAGGCTCAGCGAGATCGGGAAGTGGACGAAGAGCGGATGGAGGTGGGCTAGGTCCATAAGTCGGGTTCCCCGTCAGGCGTGGAGGGTCGTCCCGCGCGCGGCGCGGGCCCTCTTCTCCCGTTTACGTGCTTTTCCAGACCAGCATGGCGTCGCCATAGGAATAGAAACGGTATTCGGCGGCGATGGCTTCCCGGTAGGCCTCGAGGACGCGTTCCCGTCCGGCCAGCGCGGCGACGAGCATGACGAGCGTGGAACCGGGCAGGTGGAAGTTGGTCACCAGGCCGGAAATGGCCCTGTATCGAAAGCCCGGCGTGATGAACAGGTCGGTCTCGAAGGCCCCTTCGCGGATGCGACCGAAGCGGGCCATCTGGTCCTCGAGGGTCCGCGTGACCGTCGTCCCGACGCCGACGACCCGGCGGCCCTCGTCGAGGGCGGCGTTGATCGCGTCGCGCGCCTCGCCGGCGATGAAGTAGGGCTCGAAGTCCATCCTGTGGTCCTCGACCCGTTCGGTCGAGACGGGCTTGAAGGTGCCCGGCCCCACGTCCAGACGGATCCTGGCCGTTGCGATGCCGCGCGATTCGAGCGCGCTCAGGACCCGGGGCGTGAAGTGGAGGCCCGCGGTGGGGGCCGCCACCGAGCGGCCGTCGCGGGCGTAGACCGTCTGGTAGTGCCGCCGGTCGGAGGATTCGGCCCGGCGCGAGATGTAGGGCGGCAGGGGAACGCTCCCGAATTTTCGCATGATCTCGTCCATGGACCCGGCCGTCGTGCGAACGAAGCGCCTTCCCTCGCCGAGGTCCCCCACGATCTCGATGCCGTCGCCGTCCGCCCCGAGGCGAATGAGGGCGCCCGCCTTCAGGCGCCGGCCGGGCCGGACCAGGGCCTCCCAGAGGCCGTCTTCGGGGGCGGGCCGGAGGAGGAAGACCTCGGCCTCCCCTCCGCCCGTCCGCCTGCCCAGGAGGCGGGCGGGAACCACGCGCGTGTCGTTGAGGACGAGAAGGTCGCCCGGGGCGAGCAGGTCCGGCAGGTCCCTGAAGACGTGATGCCCGAAGGGTCCGCCGGGCGGGCAGACGAGCAGCCTGGACGAGTCCCTGGGCGTGACGGGATACTGGGCGATTCTGTCGGGAGGAAGCTCGTATACGAAGTCGGACAGGTCCATGGGTTTCCGCGCGGGATCAAGGGCCCGCCGCGGGATTCCCATTTGAACACATGGGGCGGCGCGAATACAAACGGGCGGCGCGCGGCTTTCGCCGCGGGAGAGGGAGAGAGATGATCCAGTGCTGCAGGGTCGGTGGGGAAATCCCGCAGGAGCGACCTTCAGGTCGCGATCCTTCGAAGCTTGTCCGTCTGCCGTTCTTTCTTCAGCTTTCGGCCCTTCGGCCTTAGACCTGGGGAGACAGACTATCTACCATTTTGCCTGCACCCTGCAACCCTCAACCCGAAACCCTCAACCCGCAGCCCCGCCGGTCACGTCGCGGCGCGCTGGGCGAGGTGCCTGGCCGCCCAGTCCTCGAGGTACGCCCTGGCCTGGTCGGGGGTCGTCACGCGGCCGTCGACCTGCTGTTCCATGAGCGCGTCGAGCGCCTTCCCCAGGTCCGGCCCGGGGCGGCTCATGCCGAGGATTCCCAGGGCCTCGAGGCCGTCCACGAGCTTGGGCAGGTGCCGTATCCTCTCGCCCTCCGCCCTGGAGATGAACATCACCTCCGTGGACAGCGCCTTGAGGTCTGCGAGGTTCTCTTCCAGGTCGCGACCGCGGGCCGCCATCTTGTCGGCGTAGGCCAGCGCGAGCAGGAGCGGCAGTGTGTCGCCCATGGAGTGAATCAGGCGCCTCACGGCCGTCTTGCGGGGGCTCGTCTTGATGAGGGCGAGGGGGCGGAGGTGGTTCAGGCACAGGTCGGCCACTTCCTCGATCGCCTGGTTCGAGAAGCGCAGCCTCCTGAGGATCATGCGGGCCGTGTCGGCGGAAGGCTTGGGATGGCCGTAGAAGTGGATCCTTCCGTCTTCGCCCACGGTCTTCGTGTCGGCCTTTCCGAGGTCGTGGAACAGGGCCGCGAGCCGCAGCAGACCCATCCGGGGCGCGGTCAGGGCGGGGAGGCCGAGTTCGGCCATCCACGGAGGCTCGCCGTCCAGGTTGCAGAGCGCCTCCAGCGTGTGGGTCATGACGTCCGCGTGGTGATAGTCGTTCTGTTCCAGCCCCCTGATGGACTTGAGTTCGGGTACGAGGACGAACAGCACGCCCGCATCCGCCATGATCCGGCAGGCCGAGCCCGGACGCGGGCTCTGCATCAGCCTTTCCAGTTCGGCCTGGAGCCTTTCGGGCACGACGTCGAGCAGACCGTCGGCCTGGTCCGCGAGGGCGGCAAGGGTTTCCTCTTCGATCTCGAATTCGGGCAGCCGGCCGTAGAGGCGGAAGGCCTTGAGCACGCGAACCGGATCGTCAAAGAAGGCCGACGGCGAAGCGCCTCTGATGATCCTGTCCCTGAGGTCCGGAAGGCCTCCCGTTGGGTCGTAGATACGGTCCTCCTCGGCATCGTAGCCGATGGCGTTGATGGTGAAATCCCGGCGCTTGAGGTCGGATTCCAGCGTTCCGCCTTCCAGTCCCACCCAGTCCAGGCACACGTCGTTCAGGGGGATCCGGTAGGTCGGCGTGGCCTCTTTGCCCAAGGGGCACGACCCTGCTGTTGTAGCGCTCGGCGAAGAATTGGGCGATCTCGAACGGGCGGAGCGTGGCGAAGTCCAGGTCCCTGGGCGCGACGCCGAGGGCCAGGTCGCGGATGGCGCCCCCGACGAGGTACACGGGGTCGCCCCATTGCGACGCGAGATCGAAGATGGGCGGGATGAGGGGATGCTCACGGATGCCTCGCCTGATTTCCTCTCTCATGGTGCACCGGCCTTTCTCGGCACCTCAGGTGTAAATATATGGTCCGGTTTCGAGCCAAGACAACAAAGTGGTCCGAGCGCGTGCGGGTGCGGGCGTAAGCCCCAGTCGCGCACCGACGAGGGAGTGGGGGAATCGGGATTCTGGATTTAAATGCGGCAGATGGCGTGCCTTCGCCGCGGCCTTTGCTTGCAGAGGCCGGGGTCGGCCGGTGGGAACCGGCCGCTGAGAAGGTGTGTTCCCAGCCGTATTTTTATTCTTGTGCTCTCAGCCCCCGGTCCTTCGCCTCTGGTTCTGGAAAACAGTATGATTCAGCCTTTCTTTCTCACGGCCTCACCGGCTCACCGTTCAACCCGGAGTCTTCGCGCTCTTGCGGTTGGCCCCGATTTCCCGGCTCCCGAATCGAAAATCGGACGTCCCCAATCGTCTTCTCCCAAAGGCCTGCCTACGCCATCCCTTCCTGCCGGACGGAGAAGATGAGGTCGTTCATCATGGCCTCGAATCGCCCCAGGCTCTCCTCGGCATAGACCTGGAAGTCCGCGTGGAGCTTTCGGTATTCCCTGCGGATTTCGGCCAGGGCTTTGTCCCGGAAAGCGGCCAGCTCGGCGGCCTTGTGCTCGATGTCCGGGATCGACAGGGCGCCCGCCTTCTCCTTGAAGGCTCTGGAAAGGCGGTCGATGTGCCTGCTGAAATTGTCAAGCGCCAGAACGGACCGGGTGATCTCGAAGAAGTGGTGGCCCTTGATGGCCATTGTCACCGATTCGGCCAGGAGCCGTGGCTTCATCAGGAAGGCGCGCAGGAGAAAGCGCCAGTAGTGCCACCCGTACCTCGAGAAGGTCTGGATCAGGAGCGAGAGGACGAACGCCCGAACCTCCATGATCCTGATCTTTCTCGCGTAGTGGGGGTGGGGCTGGAGGGTCTTGAGGTAACTCAGGCACCGCTCGAAGTAGCGCTTCGGTCGGTAGATTTCGGAGATGACCCGCTTGTAACCTTCCAGGAGCTTGTCCGTGTCCATCCTGGGGAGGAAATTGAGCCGGAAATCGAAGGTGTTGTTCCCGCTCGAATCGCCCGTCAGCCTGTTTTCCGATTCGAGCCTCCGGTAGAGGTCCGTGCCGGGGACGGCCGTCAGCAGGCCCACCATGGCGGACGGGATGCCGGCGTCCTGGATGAACTGGATCTGCCGGTCGAATATGTCGGGGGGATCGTCGTCGAAGCCGACGATGAAGCCGGAAGAGACTTCCAGCCCGCTGTTCTGGATCCTGCGAACGCAGGCCTGCATATCGCTCTTGACGTTGTGCTGCTTGTGCACGGCGACGAGCGTGTCGCTGACCGGCGTCTCGATGCCAAGGAAGACCATGTTGAAGCCTGCGTCCACCATCATGTCCATCAGGGCTTGGTCCTCCCCCAGGTTGACGGTGGCTTCGGTGAAGAGGGAAAAGGGGTAGCCCCGCTTTTTCTGCCACCGTACGACCTCCGGCAACAATTCCCGGACGTTCTTCCGGTTTCCGATGAAGTTGTCGTCCACCACGAAGAGCGAACCCCTGTAGCCGGTCGCGTGGAGATGCTCCATTTCGTCGATGAACTGCTCGGGGGTCTTTGTCCTGGGATAGCGGCCGAACAGTTCTGTGATGTCGCAGAATTCGCAGTGGTGGGGACATCCCCTCGAATACTGGAGGGCCATGGCCGAATAGGCCTTGAGATCGAGCAGGTCGAAGCGGGGCGGCGGCGTGGTCGCGATGTCCGGCCGGGTCGTGTCGGCGTAGACGCGTCGCGCCCTGCCCCGGCGGAAGTCCTCCAGGAAAGGCGGCAGGGTGATCTCGGCTTCGTTGAGCACGAAGTGCGTCACGCCCTCGATCTGTTCGTGGGAGGTCGTGGGATAGGGCCCTCCGGCGACGAGCGGCTTGCCGCATTTGCGGCACAGATCGATCACCTTGTCCAGGGAATTCCGCTGGATGATCATGGAGGAACAGAAGACAACATCCGCGCGGGAGACGTCGTCCTCCACGAGGGGTCTGATGTTCATGTCCACCAGGGTGACGTCATAGTCTTCGGGCAGCAGGGCCGCGACCGTGATGAGGCCCAGCGGCGGATTGGACGACTTGGCCCCAAGGAAGGGCAGGGCGTAGTTGAACCCCCAATAGGTGGGCGGAATCTCCGGATAGACAAGAAGTGCCCTGGTGCGCATGTCCCTTCTCCTCATTGGGTATGGGGAACGGTTGCTTGGCGTTGTGCTCATATAATGTGGCACCCGGCCGGAGATAATGCAAATTCCCGACCGGGTGCCGGCTCATGCTCTTCCTGCGGGGATCGGCGATACCGGGATCAGCCGAAAGTCACGACGATCTTGCCGAAGTGGCCGCCCGCCTGCATGAGGTTGAAGGCGTCGGGGGCGGATTCGAAGGGGAAGACCTCGTCCACGACGGGCTTTGTGCCGTGGAGGCTCACGGCGCGGTTCATGGTCTCGAACATGGCGCGGCTGCCCACGAAGATGCCCCTCACGTGGACGCTCTTCATGAGGATCAGCGTGACGGGCACGTCGCTGGACGCGCCGGACAGCACGCCGATCATGGCGATCGATCCGCCCACGCGCGCGCATTTGAGCGATCGTCCGAAGGTCCCGGCTCCGCCGACCTCGACCACGTGGTCGACGCCCTCGCCGCCCGTCAGCTCGAGCACGCGCTTCTCCCAGTCGGGCGCGGTTTTGTAGTTGATGCACTCGGAGGCGCCGAGCTTGGCCGCTCGCGCCAGCTTCTCGTCGCTGCTCGACGTGATGATGACGCGTGCCCCGGCCATCCGCGCGAACTGGAGGGCGAAGATGGAGACGCCCCCCGTGCCGAGAAGGAGCACCGTGTCGCCGGGTTTCACCGGGTTGCCGCCCTCCATGAGCGCGTTCCAGGCCGTCACGCCGGCACAGGGGAGGGTCGCGGCTTCCTCGAAGGAGAGGTGGTCCGGGACGTTCACGAGCCCATCCTCGTCGAGGAGGACACACTCGGCGAGCATGCCGTCCAGCGGCCCGCCGAGGGTGGAGCGCCTCAGTTCGAGCGACGGGGGGCCGGCCAGCCACTTCTGCGCGAAGATGCCCGCGACGCGGTCGCCCGGCTTGACGCGGCTCACGCCTTCGCCCACGGCTTCCACCTCGCCCGCCCCGTCCGAGAGAGGGATGAGCGGGAGGCGCTGCCGGGGGTTGTAGAGTCCCGTCACCGTCATCAGATCGCGGTAGTTGAGGGAGCAGGCCCTCACCCGGACCAGGACCTGACCGGGGCCCGGTGCCGGCGTGGCGCGCTCGCTGATCTTGAGGTTTTCGAGGCCGAATGCGTTCTGGATTTCATAGACTTTCATGGTTCGCCTCCTCGTTCTCGAACGCCGGTCGCGACGGGCGTTCTCGCCTCCCGGCGGTTGGTTTGCAGGGGTAGTCCGGCTTCTTCGACGGCCATCGTGCGGCGGGCCCTGCAGACGTGCCGCCACGACCATTATTTCACAAGACGGCGTGCGCGGATTCCGCCCGGAACTCTCAACCGGTCTCTTGCGGGCTCCAGTCCAGCTCCGTCGTGATCTCGATGGCGGCCGCGAGCGACCGGTAGACGGGGCAGAAATTGGCGTGGACCGCGTAGACCCTGTCCACCGTTTCCTTCTCTTCCTGCCGCGTCGTGAGGTGGTAGGTGACGTGGATTCTCCTGATCACCAGCACCTTTCGTTCCGATTCCACCTCGCCCCGTACGTCGGACGTCAGCGTGCCTTCCGGAATGTCGATCCCGCGCGCCTCCAGCGCGCCTCCGAGGGTGCCCGTCAGTCACCCGCCGGCCGCGGCCACGATGTAGTCGAGGGTGGTTGCGTGGGGCTCCGCTACGTCCGGGCTCACGCCGTAGTGTTTCGCCACGGCGCCGTGCACGCCGAAGGTCACCGGCGAGGATTCCGCCGGCATGTAGGCCATGCGGATGGGGCCCTTGATCCTCTTGATGCGTATTTTCGAAACGTATTCCACGTCGGACATGGAGACCTCCTTTCGCGAATAGGTGGCGCTTTGCGTTCACCGGGAGCGCGCGCTCAACTCAAGATCCGGTTTCTCCGGGCGATCGGAACTTCCTTCAACTTATCCCGGATTCGTTAACATCGAAAGCGCCGCCGCGCTTCCATAGGGAGTGATTGAGTGATCGCGCGCCTTGCGGCGCCGGGAGTAAGTGAGTGGGGGATTGAGTGAGTCCGGTGTCCGCCGGCCTTCGAAGGCCCGTCCTGTGCCGTCTTCAAATCCGCAATCCCAATTCCCAAATCCGAAATTACCCCGCGTAGTCCTCCCTCCGCACGATTCCCGTCGGTTCCTTCCCGTCGAGGAAACGCAGGACGTTCTCGGTGGCGCGGGCCATGCCCTCCAGCAGGGCGCCGGGCACCATGGCGGAGTTGTGCGGGGAGCCCAGCACGTTCGGCAGATCGAAGAACGGGTGGTCCAGGCGGAAGGTGTCGTCCACCGAGGGGTTCGCTCCACCAGACGTCGATGGCCGCCGTGAAGCCGGGGTGGGCCTTCAGGTGCTCGTAGAGGGCCTCTTCGTCCACGATTTCGCCCCGGGCCACGTTGACCAGCACGGCGTCGTCCTTCATCCAGGACAGTTGTCTTGCGCCGATCAGGCCTGCGCGTAGACCTGTTGAGCGCCAGGCTCACGACGACGATGTCGGCCGCCTTCAATACAGTTTCCAGGTCCGTGAGGGTTCCCGCGAACTCGACGTCCTGGTCCGTTGTCCCGGTCGAGTTGACGGCGTGGATGCGGACGCCGAGCGGTTTCAGGATGCCGGCGACGGCCCTGCCGATCCCTCCGTAGCCCAGGATGGCGCACACCGACCCTCGAAGCGTCCGGTTGAGCGACAGCTGGTCGAATTCGCCGGCCGCGAGCTTCGCGTGCTTCCAGGGGAGGCGCTTGTAGACGGCGAGGATCATGGCCAGGACGTGTTCGGCCATGGGTTGCGCATAGGCACCCGCGTTCGCCGCTATCCTCACGTGGACGGGGAGGAGGTCGAGATCGACGTGGTCGACCCCCGCCGAAACCATTTGCAGCAGTCGGGCGTTCTTCATGAGACCGTACGCCCCCTCCGGATACTCCCTCGCCGGGAACCAGGATATGAGCGCCTCCGCCTTCTCGAAAGCCGCCAGGCGGTCCTTGCGGGGCAGGTCCTTGAGAAATGTGAGGTCGGCGCGATCGGCGAGCGTCGAGGCGATCAGCGCCCTTTCCTCGTCCGTGGCGCGGCAGGTGACGACTATGTGTTTTCTCGGCATAAGAACTCCTTGCTTATCACTATACATTACAGAATCGGGAGGCGGCGTCATGCGGCCGCCTCCACGAGTCCGTTCTCACCCTGGCAGCCTTCATTGAGATGCTTGCGATTCCTCGCAAGAAGCGTTAGTTATGGTAATCGTCGGAAGGAACTCGCGGCTTTCGTATTCAGCCATCGACTGACCAAGAGAGGTTTCATGAACTCAAGAACAGAAGAACTTGTGGCGCTCAGAAGAAAGCTCCACGGACTGGCCGAGACGGCGGACGGGGAAAAGGAGACGGCGGCCTTATACGCTCTTTTCTCGAACCCTTCGCCCCCGACGAAATCATATCCGAAATCGGCGGCCACGGCCTCGCGGCCGTTTACAGGGGCAAAGAGGCGGGGCCGACCGTGCTCGTACGGTGCGAACTCGACGCCCTGCCGATTCCCGAAACGCTCTCCCTCGACTACGGCTCCGGGCGCGAGGGGACATCGCACAAGTGCGGCCACGACGGACACATGACCATGGTGTCGGGCCTGGCGCCCCTGCTCCACGCGCAGGCGCCTGAGAAGGGCGCCGTGATCCTTCTCTACCAGCCGGCGGAAGAGACCGGCCAGGGCGCGAGGCGCGTGCTGGACGATACCAAGTTTGCGGCGCTCGCGCCGGACTACGTCATTCGCTCTGCACAACCTGCCCGGTTTCCCCATGGGCACGGTAGTGCTGATGGACGGGACCTTCGCGTCCGCCTCGAAGGGGCTGATCGTGGAGCTGAAGGGCGCCACGTCGCACGCCGCCGAACCGAACAAGGGGAGAAGTCCCGCGCTGGCCGCCGCCCAGCTCATCCAGGGTTTCACGGCCATGCCCCAGACCTGTACGGCCATGCACGAGGCGGCGCTGGCCACGGTCATCCACGCCCGCGTCGGCGAGAGGGCCTTCGGGACCACGCCCGGGGAAGGGGTCGTGATGGCGACGCTCCGGACCCACACACCGGAGACCATGGACGTGCTGTCGGGGAAATGCGTGGACTTCGCGAAGGCCGTTGCGGCGACCTACGGCCTCGACTGTTCCATCGACTGGACCGAGGCCTTTCCCGCCACCATCAACGATCCTGAGTGCGTCCGGCTCGTCGAGGAGGCCGCCCGGGCCAGCGGCGTCGCGACGCTGCGCCACGACGTACCCTTCGGATGGTCCGAGGACTTCGGCCATTTCACGGCGTCCTCGAAGGGGGCGCTTTTCGGGCTGGGATCGGGCGAGAACCAGCCGGCCCTGCACAACCCCACCTACGATTTTCCGGACGAGCTCATCGCCACGGATGTCGCCGTGTTCGAGGCAATTCTTCGCCGGCTGAACGGGCCGGCGGATTGAGCATGTTTTCGAAAAGAAAGGCACGACGATGTTGAATCCCTCGTGGATCGAGATCAGCGAGTCCGCCCTGCGCCACAACATCCGGTTTTTGAAGAAATGGATCGGCTCCTCCGCCACATTCTCGTCCGTCATCAAGGGCAATGCATACGGCCACGGGATCGAGGCCTTTGTTCCCCTCGCGGAGAAGTGCGGGTTGCGGCACTTTTCGGTCTTCAGCGCGGACGAGGCCGAGCGCGCGCTGATCTGCAGGACGAAAAAGAAGAGCGAAATCATGATCATGGGCGCCATCGACGACGAAGACCTGGAGTGGGCCATCGAAAACGGCATTTCCTTCTACGTCTTCGACCTCGACAGGCTCGAAGCCGCCCGGCAGGCGGCCGTTAAGGCGGGGAGCCCCGCGAGGATCCACATCGAACTGGAGACAGGGATGAACCGGACCGGTCTTCGGGAGGCCGAGGTGGACCGCGCGGTCGTCATGCTGAAGAGCCATCCCGAAAGCTTCATCGTCGAAGGCATCTGCACGCACTACGCCGGCGCAGAGAGCATCGGGAACTACTTCCGGATCAAGAACCAGATCCGGATTTTCGACGAGCTGTCCACACGCATGGAGGGCGAGGATATCCATCCCCGGCGCAAACACACGGCCTGCTCGGCCGCCGCCCTCAACTACCCGGACACCATCATGGACATGGTGCGCTTCGGCATCGCCCAGTACGGCTTCTGGCCCACGCAGGAAACGAGGATGCACTACTTCATCCAGCACTCGCCCGAGTCGAACCACCGCACGACCCAGCTCCTCAAGCCCGTCATGAGCTGGAAGAGCCGGATCATGGCCATCCAGGACGTCGCCGCGGGCGAATTCATCGGGTACGGGATGACCTACCAGGCGACCAGGAAACAGAAAATCGCCTCCGTGCCCGTGGGCTACTTTCACGGTTTTGCGAGGAACCTGAGCAACCTGGGCCACGTCCTGGTGAGAGGCCGGAGGGCCCTGGTGGTCGGGACCGTGGCCATGAACATGATGATGATCGACGTGACCGACATCCCGGGCATCCAGAAGGGCGACGAGGTGGTCATCATAGGAAAGCAGAAGAGGATGAACATCTCCGTGGCGTCCTTCAGCGACATGACCCGGAACCTCAACTACGAGGTGCTCGTCAGCCTGTCGTGCGAGATTCCCAGGGTGGTTGTCGCGTAAGCGCGGCGCCCCGGACGGCGTGCCCCGACGAAGACCTTCCATCGCTCGGGAGAAGCCGGCCGGACCGCATGGCGGGCGTAGACCGTGCCGCGAGGCGGGCCCGGTGCCGGCGGCCGAAGACCGGGGTTTCGGGACAGGAACGGCTGTTAACATCGAGCGACTATTGGGTTAAGGTTAAGCCTTGGAGGTGACGACGTGGAGACCTTTCACGGTACGACGGTCTTGTGCGTGGCCAGGGACGGCAAGGTAGCCATTGCCGCCGACGGTCAGGTCACGCTGGGCAACACGGCCATCAAACATACGGCGAAGAAGGTTCGCTTTCTGTATCACGACCAGGTATTGGCCGGTTTTGCGGGTGGCGTGGCGGACGCCTTCGCCCTTTTTACGCGTTTCGAGGCCAAGCTCGAGGAGTTCAGCGGCAACTTGGAACGCTCCGCCGTGGAACTCGTCAAGGACTGGCGCATGGACAGGGCCCTCAGGCGCCTCGAGGCCATGCTCATCGTGGCGGACGGCGAACGGCAGCTCCTGCTGTCGGGCAGCGGAGAACTGATCTCCGCCGACGACGGCGTGCTGGCGATCGGGTCGGGTGGCCCCTTCGCCATGGCGGCCGCGCGGGCGCTGATGAAGCACACGAAGCTTTCCGCGAAGGAGATCGTCGAGGAAAGCCTGAACACGGCCGCGGAAATCTGCATCTATACCAATTCGAACGTGACGGTGCTCGAGCTCGGCGCCTAGCGGCTCGTGGACGAAAGCCGCCCGAGCGCGGCGGTGCGGGTCCGGCCGGAAGCGACGGCCGGGAAACCGTGAGGAGAGAAGATGATCCGAACCGAACCGGGGTCGCTCTTCAACCACTTGGACGATCCCCTGACCCCCAACAAGATCGTCGAGGAACTGGACAAGTACATCATCGGCCAGAAGAACGCCAAACGGTCCGTGGCCGTCGCCCTGCGAAACAGGGTGCGCAGGCAGGCCCTTCCTGCCGAACTCCTGGACGAGGTCGTCCCCAAGAACATCATCATGATAGGCCCCACCGGCGTCGGAAAGACCGAAATAGCCCGGCGCCTCGCCAAGTTGACCGCGTCGCCCTTCATCAAGCTCGAGGCGAGCAAGTTCACCGAGGTCGGGTACGTCGGCCGCGACGTGGAGTCCATAATCCGCGACCTGACGGAGATCGCGTTCAACCTCGTCCGGGCCGAGAAGGTGGCCAGCGTCCAGGAAAAGGCCGTATCCAACGCCGAGGAGCGCCTGCTCGACCTGCTCCTTCCACCCGCGCCGAGGTACAACCCCGGCGAGCCCGCACCCGATACGGTGGATGGCAGCGGTTCTTTCGCGCCGCCGCCCATAACCGGAGCCCAGTCCGCCGGAAGCCGCGAGAAGATGCGCGAGTGGCTGAAGGCCGGCCGGCTCGACGAGCGGACGGTGGAAGTGGACGTACCCGAAGGCGGCGCTTCCATGCGGATTTTCACGCCCGCGGGCATGGAGGAGATGGGGTTCAACCTCCAGGACCTCATGCCGGGCCTCATGGGCGGCCGTCGGAAGACGCGCAAGGTCAAGGTGCAGGAGGCCCTCGAACTCCTCGCGCGGGAGGAAGAGGACAAACTTCTCGACAACGACGAGATCCAGCGCGAGGCGGTCAACAGGACCGAACAGAGCGGGATCGTCTTTCTGGATGAAATCGACAAGATCGCGGGAAAGTCGGCGGGCGGCCACGGCGGACCCGACGTGAGCCGCGAGGGCGTCCAGCGCGATCTTCTGCCCATCGTGGAGGGCACGCGCGTCAACACCCGCTACGGGCTCGTGAGGACGGACCACATCCTGTTCATCGCGGCGGGCGCGTTCCACATGTCGAAGCCGTCGGACCTGCTGCCCGAACTGCAGGGACGGTTCCCGATCCGAGTCGAACTGTCGTCCCTCAAGAGAGAGGATTTCGTTCGGATCCTGAGGGAGCCCGCCAACGCGCTCATCCTTCAATACACGTCCCTGCTGGCGACCGAGGGCGTCGAGGTCGTGTTTACGGACGACTCCATAGAGGTCATCGCCGACTACGCAGGCGAGATCAACGACAAGCTCGAGAACATCGGCGCGCGCCGGCTGCATACGGTGCTCGAGACGGTGATGGACGAAATCTCCTTCCGGGCGCCGGAGATGAACGGCGCGAAGGTGACCATCGACCGGGCATACGTCGACGAGAGGCTGAAGGACGTGGCCGCCGACCGCGATCTGAGCCGCTACATTCTGTAGACCAGAGAGCCGACAGGCACACGGTCGCGCCGGTGCCTGCCGGCACCTCATGGACGGCCCGACGCGTGGCAGCTCGTGAAGCGCGTGAATGGGAAGCGTCGAAGCGGTTTCCCGGCTGCCCCGGTCCCGGCCGCCCCGCGCTGCGCGCCGCGACCTTGAGCCGACGAGAACGGCCGCACTGCCCCACACTTTCTTCAAGAGGCGCCGACGGGAGCGGACCATCCGCTGTGTCGGTCTGCGGCGGCCGCATCCTCGATGTACACAGGTACGCCTCCGGTGCGGCCGCCTTGCCCTTCGTGCGGCTGGCCCACTCGCGTCGGAACGCGGCTTCCGATGCCAGGCATCGAAAGCCATCGGCAACGATACATAGAGCAAAGGACGAGAGGCTGAAGGACGTGGCCGCCGACCGCGATCTGAGCCGCTACATTCTGTAGACCAGAGAGCCGACAGGCACACGGTCGCGCCGGTGCCTGCCGGCACCTCATGGACGGCCCGACGCGTGGCAGCTCGTGAAGCGCGTGAATGGGAAGCGTCGAAGCGGTTTCCCGGCTGCCCCGGTCCCGGCCGCCCCGCGCTGCGCGCCGCGACCTCGAAGGTCCGTTCACCGCCGTTTTCAACTTCCGCCTTCCGATTTCCGCCTTTCCTTCTCGCCGCCTCACGGTGAACTCATCCGGCCGAACGGCCCTTGACATTCGGTGCCGAGCACTTTACAGTTTGTCTCTCAACGGAGGAAGGAACGTAATGAACGTACCCGCAACCCTCAACCGCATCGTCAACATCTGGTGGTGGTCCAAGGGGTCGGGTGCGCTCGCGCGAGGGAACGCCTTCTAGGCGCCCAGTGCGTACGGAACACCCGGCCCACCGCGTGCGGTGGGCCTTTTTTTGTGCCCGGTCGAGGGCTTCCAGGAAAGGACGCGACGGATGGAAACCTGCAGTGCGATACGTAGCAGATGAGAAACGGCCCGCCCTGGGTCCGCCCGAAATCCTGCGCTTCGCCGCCGACCTGACCACGCCGGTGAGGGCCTTTCTCGCTCTCACCCGCCCCGGCGAGGACGCCTTTCTGCTGGAATCCGTGGCCGGGGGCGAGACCCAGGCGCGGTATTCCTTTCATGGGGTGGGACCCGACCGAAGTTCTCGAGGTCGGTGACGAGGCCGTCCTGCGCTCGCGGGGACAGGAAGCTTCATCCTCGACGGGCCGCCCCTGGAAGCACTCCGGAATTGGGTGAACGGCTTCACCGACCGGGACGCGAAGCACGACATGCCGTTCATGGGAGGCGCCGTGGGGTGGATGGACTTCTCGTCCATGCACTTCGTCGAACCCGTGCTGGCGCCGGACCTTCCCGGCGCCTCGGAAGGCGAGGTGGTCTTCGGCCTCTTCACCACGGGCATCGTCTTTGACCACCTGAAACAGGAGGCGTGCCTCTACCGTTTTCCCCGCAGGCAGGACGCGGGCGGTTCGCGCGACGTGCTCAGGCTGTTCAGGACGCGCCTGGAAGGCCCGATCCGCGACAGGGACGGGTGGGGCCGTGGACCCAGACCGCCGGCCCCGACCGGGAGCGTTTCTCCCGCAACATCGCTGCTGTCAAGGAGGCCATCCTGGAAGGAGAGGCCTACCAGATCGTCGTGTCCGAACCCTTCGAGGGCCGCTACGACGGGGACCCCTTCGAAGTATACCGGAGGCTCAGGAGGCTGAATCCCTCGCCCTACCACTTCTACGTGTCGCTTTCCGGCCGGCAGGTGCTGGGTGCGTCACCGGAAATGCTGGTGCGGGTGGAGGGCGAGACGGTGACGACCGTCCCCATCGCGGGGACGCGCCCGAGGGGAAAGACCCCGGAAGAAGACGAACGCCTCGAAAGAGACCTGCTGCATGATCCCAAGGAACTGGCCGAGCACGCCATGCTCGTGGACCTGGCGCGAAACGATCTCAGCCGCGTGTGCCGTTACGGCAGCGTCTCGGTATCGGTCCGAGGCGCCGTTGAGCGGTTTTCGCACGTCATGCACATGACCTCGGAGGTGAGGGGGAAGCTGGACCCTCGCCGCTCTTCGCTCGAGGCCCTCTGGAACACCTTTCCCGCCGGAACGGTCAGCGGCGCGCCGAAGATCCGTGCCGTCCAGATCCTGTCCGAACTCGAGGGCGTGGACCGCGGGGTCTACGGCGGGGCCGTGGGCACCGTGGACACGTCGGGAAACCTCGAGACGTGCATCGCCATCCGCACGGCGGAATTCGAGGGCGGCACCGTCCGCTTCCGGTCCGGTGCGGGCATCGTGGCCGATTCGCAGGCCGACTCCGAATGGAACGAGATCCACCACAAGGCGGGCGCCATGATCGCGGCGCTCGGAGGCGATCCATGATCCTGTTCATCGATAACTACGACTCCTTCACCTACAACCTCGTCAGCATGATCGGGGCCGTGAGGCCCGATCTGGAAGTCGTCCGAAACGATGCGGTGACCGTGGAGGATATCCGCCGCATGCAGCCGTCGGGCATCGTTCTCTCTCCCGGCCCGGGACATCCGGCGCGGGCGGGCGTGTGCCCTGCGGTGGTCCGGGCCTTCGCTCCTTTCGTCCCCATCCTCGGTGTGTGTCTCGGGCACCAGGTCATCGTGGAGGCCTTCGGCGGCACCGTCGGCAGGGCGTCCGTGCCCATGCACGGAAAGACCTCGCCCCTCGTGCACGACGGTACGGGGATCCTGTCGGGCGTGCCCAGCCCGGCGCGCGTGGGCCGCTACCATTCGCTGGTGGCCGCCCGGAGCGCTGTTCCCGCCGATCTTCTCGTGCAGGGCACGACGCCCGACGGAGAGGTCATGGCCGTCCGGCACAGGAGCCACCCGTGTCACGGCGTCCAGTTCCACCCCGAATCCGTTTTGACGCCGCACGGAGAGTCCATCCTCGGCAATTTCGTCGAACTCTGTCAGGAGGTCGCACATGCGTAGGGAATTACTGGTAAAGGTCACGGCGGGAATGATCCTCGATCGCACCGAGGCCCGGGAAGCCGGCGAGGACCTGGCGTCGGGGAGGACCGAGCCCCTGGTGACGGCCGCCTTCCTCGGCGCGCTGGCGGCCCGGGGCGAAACGCCGGGCGAACTGGCCGGTCTCGCCGAAGCCTTCCGGAACGCCGTCAGACCTTTCAAGCACTTTCCCGGTGCCGTGGATACGTGCGGGACGGGCGGCGACGGACGGCGGACCTTCAACCTCAGCACCGCCGCCGCGCTCGCGGTGGCGGCGCTCGGGCAGCCCGTCGCCAAGCACGGAAACCGAAGCGTGTCCAGCGCGTGCGGTTCGGCCGACATCCTGCAGAGGCTCGGATTCCCGGTGGAGGAATCTCCCACCGACGCCGAGGCCAGGCTGGAGGACTCCGGCTTCGCCTTTCTCTACGCGCCACTCTATCATCCGGCCATGGCCCACGTTGCCCCCGTGCGCAGGAGCATGGGCGTGCGGACGGTCTTCAACCTGCTGGGTCCGCTGCTCAACCCCGCGGGCGTGGGCAGCCAGATCGTGGGCGTCTACGACGCCTCAAGGATGCGCCTGATGGCCGAGAGTCTCAGGGCGCTCGGCACGCGAAGCGCCATGGTCATCCACGGGGAGGGCGGCTACGACGAGGCGGTCCTGCACGGGCGGGTTTTCGTGGCCGAGATAGGCGAGGGCGTGATCGACGATTACGAGCTCTCGAGCGCGGACTTCGGGCTTCCGGACGGGAGCGCGTCGGACATCGCGGGCGGCGCGATCGAAGACAACGCCCAGGCCTTTGCCGCGCTGCTCCTGGGAGGCGGCGCGCCCGGCTTGAGAAATGCCGTGGCGGCAAACGCCGCGCTCGCTCTCAGGGCGGCAGGCATGCAGTCGGACCTGCGCGAGGGCGCGGATCTCGCCCGGGAAGCCCTCGCTTCCGGGCGGCAGTGGGGCGCTATTTCGCCGGACTGGTCGGACATTCCATGGAGACGCGCCATGCACAGGTATCTTGAGTCGATCGTGCTTCGAAGGACGGAGCGCGTCCGTCGAGACAAGGCCGTCGAGCCGCCGGAGGTGCTTCGCGAAGCGCTTGGGCGAGTGAAGCTCCCGCTCGATCCCGTCCCGGGCATCCGCGGGGCGCGGGGCTTTGTCATTGCGGAAATCAAGCGTGCCTCCCCCAGCGCCGGTCCCATCGCCATGGATGTAAACCCAGGCGAGAGGGCGAAGGCCTACGCCCGCGGCGGCGCGGATGCCGTCAGCGTCCTGTGCGAGCCGGACTTCTTCAAGGGCTCGCGCGAAGACCTTCGGGCGGCCGCGTCTGTGGTCGACATTCCCGTTCTCTGCAAGGATTTCGTCGTGGATCCCTACCAGCTACTCCAGGCCGCCGTCGACGGGGCGCGGTGGGTCCTGCTCATCGCCCGGATTCTGGGCGAGAGTCTGGAGGGCATGGTGCGATGAGGCATTGTCGCTCGGGACTGGAGCCTCTCGTGGAGGTGCACTGCGAAGACGAGATGCGGCGCGCGATCGCCTCGCGGGCCAGGGTCATCGGGATCAACGCGCGGGACCTGGATACCTTCCAGGTGGACCTGAACGTTCCCGCCGGGCTCGCGGCCGGCTGTCCGGCCCACTGCGCCTGTATCGCCGAGAGCGGTATTCGAACGGTGGATGACCTCCTCTTCCTCCGAGCAGCCGGCGCCCACGGTTTCCTGGTGGGCGAGACCTTCATGAGGCGGGGCGATCCGGAAAACGCCATCCTGTCCTTCAAGAACGCGCTCTCGTCGGATGCGCGGGAAAGTAAGGCTGTATGAGAACTCACGTGGGTGCTGGTGACGCGCACGTTTTCCCCTCGCGCGACTTTCCCTGGATTAAGGTCTGCGGCGTTCGCACCTTCGACGAAATCGAATGGTGCGCGCGATGCGGCGCCACCCATGTGGGAATCAACGCCTGGCCGGAGAGTCCGCGGTTCGTGGCCCTCTGCCGGAAGGGCGGCTCTCGTCGTCGCAGCCGGCCGGTTGGGGATCGTGCCGGTGCTGGTGGCCCCCGGCGCGGAGACCTTGCAGGAAGCGGAAGACGCGCCGACGCCCGCCTTCATCCAACTGCTGTCGCGTCCCGGCGATGCCGGGCGCGCGAAACTGGAGCAAGGCGGTGTGCGGATCGTCGAGACGCAACGGGTAACGGCGAGACGCTCGCCGGCGCCTTCGTGGGGCGATGTGCTTCTGTTCGACGCACTGGTGCCGGGCGTTCCGGGCGGAAGCGGGCGGACCTTCGACTGGACCCTTGTGCGGGCTCTGAGCGGGACCTTTTATCCTTGCGGGCGGACTCAATCCCGGCAACGTGGCCGGGGCCGTTTCGGTGTGTCGTCCGGCCGGGGTCGACGCCGCGTCGGGCCTCGAGTCCGAGCCCGGCATAAAGGACCGCGCCAGGATCAGAGACTTTTGCGAGGCGGCGCGCGCCGCCCTCGGGGAGATTCGCGATGACTCTTGAATGGATGAACGCCGAGCGGGACTACGGCCCTTACGGGGGGCGGTTCGTGCCGGAAACGCTCATGACCCCCCTGCTCGAACTGGACCGGGCCTTCGACGAGGCGTGGGCGGACCCGGACTTCCGTGAGAGCTTTCACGAAATGCTGGCGCGCTTTTCGGGCCGCCCCACGCCGCTCTACCGGGCTGACCGGCTCGCGCGGGAGGCGGGAGTCGCGAGCGTCTATCTGAAGCGGGAGGACCTGAACCATACCGGGTCTCACAAAATCAACAACGCCCTCGGGCAGGCGCTCCTGGCCCGACGCATGGGCAAGGGGCGGGTCATAGCCGAAACGGGCGCGGGCCAGCACGGCGTCGCGGCCGCCACGGCCTGCGCCGTCCTCGGCTTGCCCTGCAGGGTCTACATGGGCCGGCGGGACATGGAGCGACAGGCGCCCAACGTGGCCCGCATGCGCATCCTGGGTGCGGAGATCCACCCCGTCGAAGCGGGCGCGGCGACCCTGAAGGAGGCCATCAACGAGGCGCTCAGGGACTGGGCCGCGAACCCTTCGGACACCTACTACCTTCTGGGTTCGGCGCTGGGCCCCAGGCCCTTTCCGCGGATTGTGCGAACGTTCCAGTCGGTGATCGGCCGCGAGGCGAGAGCGCAGTATCTCGAAGCGGAAGGAAGGTGCCCGGATGCCGCCGTGGCGTGCGTGGGCGGAGGTTCCAACGCCATCGGGTTGTTCTCGGCCTTTCTGGACGACGAGGGTGTATCGCTCGTGGGCGTTGAGGCGGGGGGTAGCGGGACGGGCGACGGGCGGCACGCGGCGCGCTTTTCGGGCGGGTCGCCGGGCGTCCTCCACGGGTGCTTCACCTATCTCCTGCAGAACCGGGACGGGCAGGTCCTCGGGACCCATTCCGTCGCGGCGGGCCTCGACTATCCCGCGGTCGGGCCCGAACACAGCTATCTCAAGGATTCGAACAGGGCGCGGTACACGCGGAAGGGCGACGAGTCGGCCGTCAGGGCCTTTCGGAGGCTCGCCGAACTGGAGGGCATCATCCCCGCGCTCGAGAGCGCCCACGCGGTGGCTTACCTCATGGAGGACGCGGCGCGTGATTATGGGGCCGGCGCGCGCGTTCTGCTCAACCTCTCGGGCAGGGGAGACAAGGACATGGACTCGTTCGAGACGAAAGGAGGTCCCCATGAGACGGCTGGCTGAGACCCTGGCGAAGGGCCGGGCTCTCGTACCGTACCTGACGGCATTCGATCCGTCGGCCGAGTCCTTCGTCGATGCGGCCCTGGGGGCCGTGGATGGCGGCGCCGCCGCCCTGGAGATCGGCCTCCCGTTCTCGGATCCCGTTGCGGACGGCCCGATCATCCAGCGTGCCCACGCCCGGGCGCTGGACGCCGGCGGCTCGGTCGCCGGATCGCTGGGCCTCGTGAAGGCGCTCAGGGGAAGGACGTCCGTCCCGCTCGTTCTTTTCACCTACTTCAATCCCGTCCTGGCCTTCGGGCCGCTCGAGTTTCTCGAAGCGGCCAGGAGCGCGGGAGCGGACGGCATTCTCTGCCTGGACTGTCCGCCGGAGGAGGAGCCCGGCTGGTTCCATGCCGTGACCGCTTCGGGCCTCGACCCCATCGTTTTGCTCGGTCCCAACACGGGGGCCGGGCGCGCCCCGCTCATTCTTGAACGGGGCGGCGGATTCGTGTACGTGGTGGCGAGGGAGGGCGTGACCGGCTCCGGCCTGGGGGCGGCAGGCGCCCCTGGAAGAGAGAGTCGCGCTGGCCAGGAGACACAGCGACCTGCCGGTGGCCGTGGGCTTCGGCGTGAAGGAACCGGAGGACGTCCGGCGGCTCTGGGCGCTCTGCGAAGGCGCCGTCGTAGGGTCGGCCTTCATTCATCATCTCGAGAGCGTTGGCAACGGCGACAGGCGAGCGGCGGCCGCCGCCTACGTAAGGCATCTGACGGGCGGAGACGAATCCTCCGCCCGGGAACAGGAGAACGCATGTTAATCAAAATGAGGGCCTCGGCGACCATGGGTCAGACAAACGCCGTCCTGTCGTACATTGAGAAGAACGGATGCACCGCGCGGACGGTGGACCTCCCCTACGGCCGCTACATCGCCGGACAGGGTGCCGGGCAGGAGGCGATCGTCGGGCTGGAGGGCGCGGCGGGCGTTGAGTGGGTCAGGGACGGGGCAGGCCCGGCTCTCGCGGCGCTGGAGACGAACCCGGAGGGGACCGTCGTGCCCCTCGGCGATTCGTTGGTGGGCGGGGAGACCATCGCCGTGATGGCGGGGCCGTGTTCGGTGGAGAGCGGCGACCAGGTCCTGACGTGCGCGCGCTTCGTAGCCGCGTACGGGGCCACCGTCCTCAGAGGCGGTGCCTTCAAGCCCCGGACCTCCCCCTACAGCTTCCAGGGGCTGGGCACAGAGGCGCTGGAATGGCTTGAGGAGGCCGGCCGGGCCGTGAGGCTCCCGGTGGTCTCCGAGATCCTGGATCCCGGCGACGTAGAGATGTCGGCGGCTATGTTGACTGCCTCCAGGTAGGTGCACGGTCCATGCAGAACTTTCCGTTGCTGCGCGCCGCCGGCCGGTCGGGCAGGCCCGTTCTGCTCAAGCGGGGCAATTCCGCGTCCATAGAAGAGCTTCTCCTGGCGGCCGAATACATCCTTCTGGAGGGCAATCCCAACGTGATCCTGTGCGAGCGCGGCATCCGGACCTTCGAGACGGCCACGAGAAATACCCTGGACCTCAACGCCGTGCCCGTGCTCAAGGGCAGGACTCACCTCCCCGTCATCGTGGACCCTTCCCACGGGACGGGCAGGCGGGAGGCGGTGGCAGCCATGGCGAAGGCGGCCGTCGCCGCCGGTGCCGACGGCCTCATGGTGGAGGTGCACCCGGACCCGCAGCGCGCCCTTTCTGACGGTGACCAGTCGTTGACCCCGGCCGAGTTCAGGCAGTTCATGGAGGCGGTCCAGAAGGTCGCCCGGGCGGTGGGCCGAAAGGCGCCCGGCGAAGGCGCATCGCCCTTTGAGAAGGCGCGAAGGAACTCCGCGGCCCGCCGGGGCGTGGGCTGGGGCGCGGCGGGATAGGGGGAGATTTGGGATTTCGAAATTGGGAATCGGGATTTGAGAGACGGCTTGGGACGCGCCTCCGAACGAGTGTCTAGCGGCTTTGGAATCGGCGTGAGGCTTGGGTGTTTATTGGGAGAGGCCCCGGTCTGGGGACGTTCGTGAGGTGCGATGGGCGATCTGAGAGAGTTCTCGAAAACCGTCCGGCTTTCCCTGTCCGTCTACCCGTGGCGGCGCATCGATCCCGTGCCGTGGGCGCCCCTTCCGCGGAAGTTGTCCGAGTGCAGGGTGGCCCTCGTCTCCACGGCGGGCTTCGTCGTGCCGGGGCAGGAGCCGTTCGATGCCGCAGTCAGGGGCGGAGACTATACCTACAGGGAAATCCCTGCGGATGCGTCCCCGGCGCGGCTCATCGATGCGCACAGGAGCGAGGCCTTCGATCACGAGGGCATGCGCAGGGATCCGAACCTCGCCTTTCCTCTGGAGAGAATCCGGGAGCTGGCGGAGGAGGGAACCATCGGTTCGGTCAACGACAGGCACCTGTCGTTCATGGGATCCATCACCGCCCCGGGCCGGCTGGTCAGGAAGAGCGCGCCCCAGGCAGCCGGCATCCTGGCCGGCGACGGCGTGGACGCGGCCCTGCTGGTGCCCGTCTGACCGCTCTGTAACCAGGCAGTTGGCCTGATCGCCGCGGAACTGGAAAGGAAGGGCATCGCCACCGTCGCGGTCCAGCTCCTGAAAAACGTGGCGCGAAAAGTGCGCCCGCCGAGGGCCCTGTGGGTGCCCTTCCGGCACGGCTATCCCCTCGATCGCCCGGGGGATCCCGCCGCCCAGAAGGCCGTCATGCGTGCGGCACTGTCGCTGCTGGAGGAACCGGGGCTGACTCCGCCCATTCTCGTGGATTACGTTCGCAGATGATAGTGCGCCTGTCGGTGCGGTGATCATGGGATCTGGTGATCGAGGCGGGGGGCTTCGAAGGCCCGATCCCGGTCAGAGTTCAAATCCGCAATCCCAAATCCCAATTCCCAAATCTACTTTTGGCTCTTCCCCTCGAACGCCTTCCGCAGGACGCGTTCCAGGTAATCGAGGTGGGTGACGACGCGGCGGCGCGCGCTTGCGGCGTCGCCGGACTCGATGGCCTCCATGATGGCCGCGAGTTGCGCCTTGATCGTCTCCCCGGCCTCGGGAAATCTTGCCAGCCTCATCCGGCTGGCGGGCATGGCGTTTCTTACCAGCCGGTCGATGGTGTCCTTCATGTGCAGGTAAAGGGTGTTGTGGGTGGCCGCGGCCAGGAGGGTGAAAAAGCGAACGTAGGCCTTCCCGCCGGCCTCGCGTCGCAGGAAGGCGTCCGAGTCGATGGCCTCCACTTCGCGGGCCAGGTCGCACAGCCTTTTCAGATCCTCGTCGTTTCTCCGCCCGGCCGCGAGCGCGGCGCCCTCCGAGTCCATGATCTTCCGGATCTCCAGAAGTTCCCAGATTTTGTCCGGGTCAACGGCCACGAGTTCGGCCATGGCGCCCTGCTCCTCTTCCGGCACGGCCGACGAGACGTAGACGCCGGAACGGGGTCTGATCTCGACGAGCCCCCGGGCTTCGAGCGTGCCCAGGGCTTCTCGGACGGTGGGACGGCTCACCTTGAGCATGTCGGCCAGCCGGACTTCGGACGGGAGTCTCTCCCCGACGTGGAAGTCTCCGTCGGCAATGAGACGGGCGATGTATTCTGAGACCTTTCGTGTCAGCTTGGGGTTGCGTTCGATGGGCCTGATCCTGGCCATGGCTCACCTCGTCACAGGGGGTGCATAACTGATCATACCAGAAATGCACTCGCGAATATAGCGCATCCTGTCCTTCGATGCAAAGTCTATAGAAGAGTGATCTCTTGACACGGGCAAATCATGGCCATATGATTTGCATGTAGTCTGACCAGATAAGGTTCTCTTGAAAAAAACAGCCTGGGTTCAAGGGAGATGCCGATGAAGAGCGGACAGTTACCTGGACGTCGCGTCGTGGTCGTGGACGGCTGCCGGACGCCGTTCCTCAGGTCGGGCACGGCCTTCGCCGACATGACCGCCTACGACCTGGGCAGGTCGGCCGTTGCAGGACTTCTGCACAAGACGGCCGTCGATCCGGCCCTGGTGGACGTTTTGATCATGGGGACGGTGATCGCCGATCCCGACACCAGCAACGTCGCGAGGGAGGTCGGCCTGGCCTGCGGGCTGCCGTCTTCATGTCCCGCCTATACGGTGACGGTGGCCTGCGTGTCCGCGAACCTCGCGTTCCTGGACGCCGTGAACACCATCGCGCTGGGCATGGCGGACGTGGCGATAGCGGGCGGGACGGAAACGCTCTCCGACGCGCCGATCCGCGTAAGCCGGACCATCCGGAAGCGGCTGATGGCGGCGCAGAAGGCGAAGGGCCTCCTCGGCCTCCTCAAGCACATGAAGGGCGTCAAACTCAGGGACCTGGCACCCGAAGTCCCCGCCATCGCGGACTTCTCCACGGGGCTGAGCATGGGGCAGAACGGCGAGCGGCTCGCCAAGCGCCTCGGAATCATCGCGGGAGGCCCAGGACGCCTACGCCCTCATGTCGCACCATCGGGCGGCGAAGGCGGCGGCCGAAGGCCTTTTCGACGACCAGATCGTTCCCGTCATGGTACCGCCTCGCATGCATGTGGTGAAGGCCGACAACGGCATCCGCGGCGATTCGACGGCGGAGAAAATGGCATCTCTCCGGCCCGCCTTCGACCGGACCTTCGGGACACTCACCGCCGCCAACAGCTCCTACCTCACGGACGGGGCGTCGGGCGTCCTGCTCATGAGCGAGGACAAGGCGCGCGAGCTGGGCATGAAACCCCTCGCGGCAGTGGTGTCGTACGCCACGACGGCCATGGACCCGCTGGAAGAACTCCTTCTCGGACCGGCGTTTCGCCGTACCCCCGGCCCTGGACGGCGCCGGCCTGACGCTCGACCAGGTGGATGTTCTCGAGTTCCACGAAGCTTTTGCGGCGCAGATGCTGGCCGTTTTGAAGCTCCTCGAGGACGAGAATTTCGCTCGCGAGAGACTTGGCCGGGAGAAGGCCGTCGGTCCCGTGGAGATGGACAAGCTGAACGCGTGGGGCGGCTCGCTTTCCATCGGCCACCCGTTCGGCGCCACCGGCGGCCGCCTCGTCACGACGTGCTGTCGGCGCATGGAAAGGGAGGGCGCCCGTTACGGGCTCGTCGCGGCATGCGCGGCGGGCGCGATCGGGAACGCAATCGTCCTGGAAAGGGTGGAATCATGAGCGCCATGAAGGTTGACAAGCGATCGGACGGCGTGGCCGTTCTGACCTTTGACCAGGAGGACAGCCCCGTCAACATCCTCTCGAAGGAGCTGTTCCAGGAGTTCCGAAAAGCCCTGGAGGACGTGCGAGATGACCCCGCAGTGAAGGCCTGCGTGCTCACGAGCGGCAAGAAGGACTTCATCGCGGGTGCGAACCTGAAGCAGTTCTTCGCCATGACGGCCCCTTCGGAAGGGCAGATCTTCTCGAGCGAGGGGCACGGCCTGCTCGATCTCATGGCCGACAGCCCCAAGCCGTTCGTGGCTGCCATTTCCGGGCTGGCGCTCGGCGGCGGGCTCGAGGTGGCGCTGGCGTGCCACTACCGCCTGGCCGCCGACGACCCTTCGACGGTACTGGCGCTTCCGGAGGTCACGCTGGGGCTCCTGCCCGGAGGAGGCGGAACCCAGCGCCTGCCTAAGCTCGTCGGCCTGCCGAAAGCCCTTCCCATGATGCTGACGGGGCGGCGCATTCGTGCGAGGAAGGCCTACAGGATGGGGTTGGTGGATGCGCTGACCTCGCCGGGCGGCATCGCGGAGACGGCCGTCAAGGCGGCCGGGATGCTGGCCGAGGGGACGCTCAAACCGCGCAAGAGGAAGAAGCGTTTCGTCGAGAAGCTGCTGGAAACGCCGCCGGGACGGAAGCTCGTCTTCAAGAAAGCGAGGGAGGGCGTCATGCGGAAGACGCGCGGCCTCTATCCGGCACCGCTGTACATCCTGGAATGCGTCGAGACGGGCTATTCGCATGGGCCGAAAGTGGGGTTCGCAAAGGAGTCGGAACTCTTCGGGCGGCTGACGGCGAGCCCGGAGGCCAAGGGCCTGATCGGCCTGTTCAACGCCATGACCGAACTGAAAAAGCCCCTGGACGAGACGGAACCGAAGCCGGTCGACAGGCTTGCCGTGCTGGGCGGGGGATTCATGGGCGCGGGCATCGCGTCCGTTTCGCTCAAGCTCGCCCCCGTCACGGTCAAGGACGTCTCGGACGAGGTTCTGGGCCGCTGCGGGAAAGGCGTCTGGGGCGGATTGGGGAAGCAGCTCAAGTCGGGGGCCATCAACCGATTCGAGCGCGACCGCCTCTGGGCCCGTTTCCGTCCCAGCACCCGGGACGAGGATCTGGAAAACGCCGACCTGGTCATCGAGGCGGTTTTCGAAGACCTCAAGCTCAAGCAGAAGGTGCTGGCGGAGGTGGAGTCGCGGGTGAAGGAGACGGCTGTCTTCGCCTCGAACACCAGCGCCCTGCCCATCGGGTCCATCGCCGAAAGCGCCGTCCACCCGGAGCGCGTGCTCGGGATGCACTACTTCTCGCCCGTGCCCAAGATGCCGCTGCTCGAACTGGTGCGCGCCGAGAAGACGGCCCCGTGGGCCGTTGCCACCGCGAGGGCCTTTGCGGTGAAGCAGGGCAAGACGGTGATCGTGGTCAAGGACGGCCCGGGCTTCTACACCACGCGGATCCTGTCGCCCTTCCTCAACGAGGCCATGGCCTTGCTCGAGGAGGGCGCGCGCATCGAGGACATCGACCGCGCCATCAAGGACTTCGGCTATCCCGTCGGCCCGATCACGCTCCTGGACGAGGTCGGCATCGACGTGGGCGCCCACGTGGTGCGCGAGTTCGGGCAGACCTTCGCCGACCGCGGCCTGGGCGCCAGCGACGCACTGCCCCGGCTCTTCGACGCGGGCTACAGGGGGCGGAAGAACGCCAGGGGGTTCTATCTCTACCCGAAGAAGAAACAGAAGGGCGCCAAGCAGGTCAATCCGGAGGTCTACGGCTTCTTCGGCGGCGGGGCGCGCAAGGTCGTCCCGGCTTCGGAGATCGCCGACCGGCATGGCCTGCTCATGGTGAACGAGGCGGTCCACTGCCTCCAGGAGGACATCGTGTCCTGCCCGAGGGACGGCGACGTGGGCGCCATCCTCGGGCTCGGCTTTCCGCCCTTCAGGGGCGGCCCGTTCCGGTACGTCGATGCCCTCGGCGCGGACGCGATCGTCAAGCGCCTGGCGCCGCTGGCCGAGAAGTGCGGCCCGCGTTTCAAACCCGCGCAGATGCTCGTCGACATGGCGAAGTCGGGGAAGAAATTCTACGAAGGATGAAGGCGGGCGTGGTTTGGGATTTGGGATTTAGAAATAAACAACCCCGAATCGGACCACAGAGCACACAGAGCGCACAGAGAAGAGACGAAATTGGACAGTGAGGCGGTGAGGAGGGAAGGTCTTGAGTTATGAGTGTTGGGTTCTGGGTGCATGGATTTTCTCCAAGGGCTAGGGCCGAAGCGCTTAGGGCCAAAGGGAAGACGGTTGTGGATACTCTTTTGACGGATTGATGAACAGCGTGTTTGAGGGGGTTTAAAATATTGACGCCGCCAAGAGCAGGTCGTGTAGCCATAGGTGTTTTTGGCGTGCCATCAGGCGCGCGAAAAACTGCGTTCCGACGCGAGGGGGCCAGCCCGCGCGAAGGGCAAGGTGACCACACCGCAGGCGTACTTGTGTACGTCGAGGATGTGGACATCGCAGGCCGACAAAGCGGATGGTTCGCTCCCGTCGGCGCTTTCTCGAAAGGTGGGGGGTGCTTGCATGCGATCGATCTATTTCACGGACGACCATGAGGCGTTCCGGCGGACCGTCCGGCGGTTCATGGCCGAGGAGGTCGCGCCCCGCGCCGCCGACTGGGAGCGCGAGCGCCGGATCCCCCGCGAGGTCTTCAGGCGCATGGGCGACCTCGGCTTCCTGGGCATCCTCTACCCCGAAGAATACGGTGGCACCGCCGCGGACATCTTCTACGCCGTGGCCTTCCTCGAAGAGCTGCCGCGGTCGCTCATGGGCGGTTTCTGCGCCGCCGTCTCCGTCCAGCAGTTCATGGCCGTGCGGCACATTTTCGAGTCGGGCAGCGACGACCTGAAGCAGCGCTATCTGGTGCCCTCCGTCGAAGGCCGGAAGGTGGGGGCCCTGGCCATCACGGAGCCGGACGCGGGTTCCGACGTGGCGTCGATTCGCACGGGCGCTCGCAGAGAAGGGGACCATTTCGTCGTAAACGGCGCCAAGACTTTCATCACCAACGGCGGCGAGGGCGATTTCTTCACGCTGGCCGTGCGGACCGGCGAGCTGGGAGACGGCGCGGCGGGCATCAGCCTTCTTGTCGTGGACGCGGACACGCCCGGCGTAAGAGTGGCGCGGCGATTGGACAAGATGGGCTGGCACTGTTCCGACACGGCGGAGCTGGCCTTCGAGGACGTGCGCGTACCCGCGTCAAGCCTCGTGGGCGAACTCAATTCGGGCTTTTACCAGATCATGGAGGCCTTCGCCCTCGAACGGATCTGCGGCGCCGCCATCGCGGTGGGCAGCGCGGACATCGCGCTGGATGTGACCCGGCGGTACATGGCCGAGCGCAGGGCCTTCGGAAAGCCTCTGAATCGGTTCCAGGCGCTGGCCCACAAACTCGCGGACCTGGCCGCCGAGGTCGAAGCGGCCCGCCAGCTCACCTACCACGCCGCCTGGTTGGCCGGGCAGGGCGACAAGGCCGTACTGGAGTCCTCCATGGCCAAGCTCGTCGCGACGGAGCTGGGCAAGCGGGTGGCCGACGAATGCCTGCAGATGTTCGGCGGGTACGGTTTCATGGAAGAATACCCCATGGCCCGCTTCTACCGGGACGCGCGGGCGGCCACCATCGCGGCGGGAACGTCGGAGATCATGCGCGAGATCATCTCGCGGCTCACGTGGGAGGATTCGATAATGACCGAACAGGAAAAACCAGCAGAGAAGCCGGAACCCTCGATGGCCGGACCGCAGGCGCCCATGCCGAAAAAAATGGCCGCCCCGCCGCCCTCCGGGCCGGACGCCTCGTCCATACCCCACACGGTCGAGGGCCTCATCGGGTCGCTGCCGGTGCGCATCCGCCCCGACAAAGCCGAAGGCTGGCAGGCGGTCTTCCACTACAAGATCAAGGGCGCGGAGAAGCCCGAGTGGACCATCTTCATCGACGGCGCGGACTGCCGCGTGGAGGAGGGCCTGGCCGGCACGCCGACCTGCACGGTGGAAATGAAAGAAGCCACATACGTCGGTATCGAGACGGGTACGGTGAACCCGCAGGCGGCCTACATGATGGGCAAGGTGAAGGTGAGTCGCCTGGCGGAGATGATGCGCTTCATCAAGACCTTCACGCCCGTGTTCAAGCTTTGAGAGGACTGCGTCACCCCGATCGGAGGTCCAGCAGGCCATGACGGAGATGAGACCGCTGCAGGGCACGCTCGTTCTGGACGTCACGCGCATGGTTCCGGGTGCCGTTCTCGCGCGGATGTTCCTCGACCTCGGGGCGCGAATTCTGAAGATTGAAGATCCGGCCATGGGTGACCCCTTTCGCGGCTCGCCGCCCGTCGAGGGCGGCGGCGGAACGGGCGCGGGTTTTGCGGCGTTCTATGCGGGCGCCCAGTCCGTCTGCCTGGACCTTCGCACAGGCGGGGGGGCGGCGGCCCTGAGGGCCCTCTCCAGGCACGCCGACGTCCTCGTGGAGAGTTTCCGTCCCGGCACCATGGACGGTTGGAACCTGGGCTACGAGCGCCTGGCTTCGCTGAACCCGTCGCTGGTCTATTGTTCCATCTCGGGATACGGAACGAAGGGGCCCAACGCCGGGAGAATCGGCCACGATCTCAACCTTTCCGCCTTCTCCGGCCTGCTCGATTTCTTTCCGGGAAGCGGGATTCCAGGCGTGCCGCTCTCGGACGTGAGCGGGGGCATGCTCGCCGCCTCGGCCGTCCTGGCGGCCCTTCTCGGGCGGCATCGGTCCGGAAGGGGATGCTTCATCGACCAGCCCCTCGTGGTGGCCGCCAATCCCTTTCTCTCCTGGGCGCTTGCCGACGCCGCCGCCGGCGGAGGCGGCCTCGGGGACACGATGCTCAAGGGAACCTGCCCGGCATACGGACTGTACACCTGCGGCGACGGCCGAAAGGTGGCGCTCTGTGCGCTGGAGCCGAAATTCTGGGAGTCCTTCATCGAGATGCTCAACATGGGCGACCTGGCCGGCGTCGCGTTGGACGCGGGCCCCGCCGGCCGGGAGGCTGTTCGGCGCATCTCCGAGGCGATGGCGGCGAAGCCGAGCGCCTGGTGGCTCGAACAGGCCGACAAGAGAGGACTTCCCCTGTCGCCCGTCAACAGCCTCCGGGAAGCGCGCGGGGAGCTGTGGGACAGCGCGGAAAGCGGGCGGACATCGGGCGTTCTCCGGCCTTACCTGCCCTCGCTGGGCGGAGGCGCCCCCGGTCCCGCGCCGGCTCTCGGCGAGCACACCGACGCCGTTTTGCGGGAGTTCGGGATAGAACGGTGAGCGGGCGGGCACGCGCCTGTCGGCGCAGTAGAGGGGTGAAGGGTCAAGAGGTTGAGCGTTCGGCCGACTGCCGTCGGCCGCCGCATGGGCAAGTCGCCTGCCGAAGCAGAAATCCCAGATCCCGCGACTTGAGGGCCAGGGCACGCTGAAACGCAGAGCTGCCAAGGTTTCTCGTACCCCACAAGGGATTCGGACTGCCTCCGGGCCCGGCACAAGCCGGGCGAGGAAGCCGCAAGGGTAGAGCCCCGGCGGGCTTTACCCGTGGGGGTGGAAGGAATGGGCCCTCCCCATTGCGGGTGACGCTTCTTGTTTTCCGTGAACCACAAACATCGTCGGAGCGGGGATGACTCGATCGCGGATCTTGGGGGTAATCGCGCCGATTGACGAGGAGGCCCTCGTGGACTATGGTAGAGAACCTGCCGCGGCCGGTCGTGGCTCGACCCAGCCGGCTGGATGACGCATGAAATTGAAAGGCACCTGATCTGCACGAATAAAGGTGCAGAGGGATCCGAAACGCGGGGATCGGAACCGTGCAGATACCTCGAGGCATCATGGAGAACGAACCGGAAAAACCCTGGAGCGACGAAGAGCTCAAGCGGCGGGGGGTCGGCTACGGGAAGAAAGCTCTCTGGGTCGTCAATCACCCTTACAGGCCTTCTGAACAGGACATCTCCAGCATGTCGCGGTATGTCGCCGCGGTCTGGAAAGCCGCCGAACGGGTCACCGAATCGTTCGGCCGCGACGAACGGCTTAAGGCTCTCTTCGGCTATGGTCCGCTGCAGACCCGGTGCATCCTGAAGGATCCCGGATACAGGCCGATCATCCCCCTGGGACGGCTCGACGCCTTCGTCGTGGACGGGACGCCGAAGTTCATGGAGTTCAACACGGACGGTACGGCCGGGTGGCACTACTCGTCGGCGCTCACAGCGCTCTGGAGGGAGCATGCCGGGTTGCCGGCGGAGGCGAACTCCCTGGACGATCGGCTCCTGGCGACGATCATCGCCTGCTTTCGCCGGTGGGACAAAAAAGGCGTGGAATGCCCGCGAATCGCCGTCGTGGATTGGGATACCGTCGGAACGCTTCCCGAACTGAATGCCCTGGCCGCCGCCATTGGAGATGCGGGATTCCCCGTTTCCATCGAGGATCCGAGGGGACTTCGCCTGTCGTCGGGCCGGCTCGTCGGGTCTCGGGGCCCCATCGACATCGTCTACCGGCGGCTCGTGAGCGAGGAGGCCTTTGCTCGGTCGGAAGAGATCCGGCCTTTCCTGGACGCCTGGCTGTCGGACGCCGCGTGTTTCGTGGGAGGATTCTGCACCGATCCGGCGTGGAGCAAGACGCTCTTCGTGGTCCTCTCCGACCCTTCGTACGCGGACCTCTTTCCCGCCGAACTCAAGGCGGATCTCGATGAGTGCATACCCTGGACGCGCGCCCTCGTTGGCGGCCCCGTCATGTACGGGGGCAGGTTGGTGGACATGGAAAACCTTCTGCTGGAAAGGCGCGAGGAGTTCCTGATCAAACCCGCCCGCAGCTACGAGGGGCGGGGACTGCTGGCAGGCGCCCACAGCAGCCGGGACGCCTGGGAATCACGCGTCAAGGAGGCCCTGCGTGCGAAGAACGGCATCGTTCAGGCGTTCCTGCGACCCGACCCCCAGAGCATTCCCGGACTGGGGCGCGTCTTCATCCAGCCAGGCGCGTACGTCCTGGAGGGGAAACTGGCGGGATATCTGCCTCGGATGAGCCCCACGGAACTCATAACGCCGGGGGTCGCCGAATACTACTGCCCCGTCGGCGTGGAAGTCCCCTGGTAAAACGGCTCGCTTCTGCCCCGGAAGGCGGCGGAGAGAGAAAAAGGGGAACCCGCCTGGGCGTTCCCCCTTGTTTCTCCAACTCTCGGATGCGGCTATTCCGGCTTCACGCCAAGGAAGGCGCCGCCTGCCTTTATCAGGTACCCGTTTTCGACATCCTTGCCGCCGAGGACCCGGTTCAGCAAGGCCTCCGCCTTTTCGCGGTCGCCGTGGAGGACGTAATAAGCCGCAATGTCCGTCAGGTAGTCGGTGTCGTCGGGCTCCTTCTGGAGGACCTTGTTGAAGGCGGATTCGGCCTTGTCCCAGTCTCCGGCCTGAAAGTAGATGTGCCCGATCTGCAGCCAGTCGTCGGCATCGGCTTCGCCGGCGGTGACCTTCTGGATGATGGCTTCTCCCTGGGCCTTGTCGCCTGAAAGGTAATAAATGCGGGCGATAGAAAGTTTTTCCCAGTTGTCGCCCGCCCGCTTCAGAGCGGCATCCAGCAGGGCCTTGCCCGCTTCCTCGCCCTTTTTGCCCTTGTAAAGAGCCTTGTAATCGATCCCGGGTTTAGGCTTCGTCTTTTCCTGCATCTTCTGGGAGACGGCCTTCTTGGCCTGGGTCTTCTGAGGTTTCACTTTCTCGGCGGGCTTCTGGGGAGCCGCAAGGGCCGCGGCGGTCAGCAGGCCGGCGACGAACAGCACCAGTAGTTTCTTCATCTCGTTCTCCTCTTCGGAGTTTCGCGGCCGCGCCGCTCGCTCCGATGCGTCGTTACACCTTCTCACTTCTGCGGTTGAATCTGCTGAAGACAGGTGTACACGAGATCGGTGAGGAGCGCAACAGGTATCCCCCCGGATCGGGAAGACGGGCCGGCCGGCATGTGCGCTTGCGATAAAAGTGCTATAATAATTATACACCTTTTGATGTAGCACTTGTGGGCGGACGCACACTCCCGCCCGAAGGTCAACGGAGACGGGACGATCCGCCGCTGTAAAGGCGGAGGTTCATCAGGCGGCGGACGGCGGAAAGCACACCTTTAATCGGTTTATTGCGAGGGTGCCATGCACTGGATCGACTACGGGATCATCATTGCGTACATGGTAGTTGTATTCGCCATCGGGGCATTCTTCTTCAAGCGGCAGACCAAGGTCGATGAGTACTTTGTCGGCGACCGTAAGATGGGGTCTCTGCACGTCGGGCTTTCGGTGGTGGCCACGGACGTGGGCGGCGGATTTTCCATAGGGCTGGGCGGATTGGGCTATGCCATGGGGCTTTCGGGTCGTGGTTGCTGTTTACGGGCTTCATCGGCGCCTTGCTCGCATCGGTCCTGCTCATTCCAAAGGTCAAGAAGCTCGGCGACCAGCGGAAGTTTCTCACGTACCCCGATTTTCTCGAATGGCGTTACGACGGCAAGACGAGGCTCGTCGCTGCGGTCGTGTCCGGCGTTGGGTATGCGGGCTTCGTGGGGGCGCAGATCCTCGCGGGGGGAAAGCTCTGTTCGGCGGCCTTCGATGTGGACCTCGTAACTGCCGTGATGATAATGGCGGGGGTCGTTATTTTCTACACCGCCTTCGGCGGAATGGAGGCCGTCATCTACACCGACACTTTCCAATGGGGCGTTCTCCTCATCGGCCTGGCCTTTTTCGCGCTGCCTTTCGCCTACTTCGAGGTAGGGGGCATGGTACATCTCAGAGAGGTCTTGCCGGCGGCGCACTTCAGCCTCACAAACATCACGTGGAAACAGTTTTTCACGTGGATGTTCACGATCGTTCCCATCTGGTTCGTCGGCATGACGCTGTACCAGCGAATCTACGCCACGAGGGACCTTAAGACCGCCAGGCGGGCCTGGTACCTGGCCGGGTTGCTCGAGTGGCCGGTCATGGCCTTCCTCGGCGTGACGCTGGGCATGTTCTCGAGAGTGATGTACCCGAGCGTGGAGGCGGAGATGGGGCTCCCGCTGCTCATAAGGAATGTTCTGCCCGTAGGCGTTATGGGTTTGGTGATAGCCGCTTACTTCGCGGCCATCATGTCCACCGCGGACAGCTGCCTCCTGGCCTCGGTGGGCAATATCATCAACGACGTCTACCAGAAGTACGTCAACCCCGGCGCCGGCGAGAACCGCGTGCTCTGGTTCAGCCGTACGACGACCGTACTTGTGGGGGTCGCATCCGTGTCGCTCGCGCTGCTGGTCCCCACTGTCCTCGATGCGATCCTGCTCTCGTACGCGTTCATGGTGTCCGGGCTCTTTGTCCCGACCCTTGCAGGGCTCGTGTCCAGGCGTGGTTCCTCCACCGCCGCGCTGTGGAGCATCGTCGCGGGGGGAGGAACCGCGGTGTTTTTCGAGGTCTTTCCCTCTTTGAACCCCCTGGGGGAGAGCATCCTGGTTGCCCTGCCCGCCTCTCTGCTGATCTTCGTCGTGCTCACGGTTCTGTATCCACGACGTGGAACCGTGGATGAGATACGGGCGTAGCGTCCGGGCCTGCGATTCTCAGTATCGGTACACGGCGGCTATCGGTCCGCCGCCCGGCACCTCGACGGGCTCCACCGCGTAAACCGTGCCTTCGTGGATGAAGCTCTGAATGGCCGCCGCGTCGAGGAGGTCCTCGTCCCCTTCGACATAGTCCTCGTTGATGTCCACGCGCCTCGATTTAGACTCGATGCGGCCCCAGCGATGGGCCCCGACCGCCACGAAGAGGGACTCGACGCGGCCGTCGCAGGCGGCGAGGACGATTTCCTTCAGGTCCTGCCCCGCGAGCCCCGTTCCGAGACGTTTCATGTACCTGTCGGCGGCCTTTTTCTTTGATGCCTGAAAAATGGGGCTGACGATCTTCCATGCTTTGGAGTGGAGCCTGGTCCCGTCGATTCCGTCCGGGTTGCCCAGGATGCCTGCCTCCAGAAGGTGCGGGTGCCTGCTGATTCCCCTGTAGATGGCCATGACGTAGTCCACTGCGGCGATCACCATGGGCGCCTGGAGGTCCCGGATGTGCGCCAGGACGCCGTCGTCGACCAGCTTGAGAAAACGGGCGATTTCCTCCTTGTTGTCATCGACCCCGGCCCCGTGCCCATGGAATGCCGCTTCGCCGGTGCCGCCGCGTTTGGCAGGCCCGCCCCGGGTACGGAACTGGAGCGAGCGCTCCTTCCAATCGTGGCCGAGCGCGTCGGGCAGGCTCCTGGGCACGTCCGGCAGTTCGACCTGGGCGGCGCGCAGGCGGTCGGCCTCGAAGAGGCGCACGTTGTTCTGGCTGAGCGCGAGTATGAAGAAGGTGCCGTCGCCGCTGAGAAGCGGGAGCAGGGGCTTGAGATGAAAGCGTCGCGAAATGACGGCGAGCTCCTTGAAATCGATCGGGAGGCTGTAGCTGCGGAACACCCCCGGGGAGAGAAAGACGGCGAGACCTTCGCTCTGGTGGCGCCAGAATGAAGGGTCTTCGAGCAGTGCGCGGGCGGGCGCCGCCAGCCTGTCCACGGCAGGTTTGTCCATGCCGCCCGTCCGAAGCCGGTCTTCCGTTTTCCTGAGGAGGTTCTTGAGGCGGATCGAATCCTGTTGGATGTCGGGACCTGCCCTGTGGGTCGGCAGGTAGATGGAGACGCAAGGGGTTCCGGCCTCGGCGAAGAGGACTTCGAGTTCCATGCGGTCGAGCACGCTCATGGGGCCTCCTTATGCAATGGCATTGCACGTTCAGGGATTAGGGCGGTTTCTCGCTTGCGAATCGTCTGGCGCGAAGGTATGACGGGGCTTCTGCACTCGAATCTTTGCCGCGGCCATCGACAGAACTCTCTCGTCCGCTGATTGCATCATCGCCGTCTTTCCCTTCGCCGATACGACCGGCTGCTCGGTCCGCCGGCCGTCCCGCCTTGCTCGTGGAGAAAGAAATCATCAACTTGGTTACAATATAGTGCGCATCGGCGCGGGGGGCACTCTTCGAAATAATGCATCGGATTTATCGTTGAACGTAATATTGGTGGGGCGGGCTATCCGGCTCTCTGCGTTCCGGATGCTCGACGGAGGTCCCAGATGGAAGCCTTGATCATCGTGGACGTGCAAAACGACTTCTGCCCCGGCGGTGCCCTGGGCGTCAGGGGCGGTGACGAGGTCGTGCCGTTCATCAACCGCATCAGGGACCGGTGGGAACTCGTCGTCTTCAGCCAGGACTGGCACCCGGCGGACCACTCGAGCTTCGCCTCCAACAATCCGGGCAGAGAGCCCGGAGATATCATCAAAGCAGGTGGCATGGACCAGATCATGTGGCCGGACCACTGCGTCCAGAACACCCACGGATCGAGGTTCCATCCCGACCTGGACGTGAGGGCGGGCGATCCCGTCATCCGGAAAGGCGAGCTAAGGGAGGTAGACAGCTACAGCGCCTTCCTGGACGTGGACGGCAAACACGAGACCGGCCTGAGAAGACTGCTCCGGAGTCGTGGCGCAGAAACTCTCACCATCGCCGGCCTGACCACGGACTACTGCGTCAAATTCTCCGTGCTGGACGCTCTGAACTTCGGCTTCACGGTGACCGTTCTCAGCGAGGGCTGCCGGGCCGTAAATCTGCACCCCGGCGATGATGAAAGGGCCTTCATGCAAATGGTCTCGGCGGGAGCGGTCGTCGAATAGCCGGAGAAGTTCAGGGGCGCGGGCCGGGCCGAGCCTCGGAACCCGGAAACCTCCAAGTTGCCTCGATTTCACCGTTATGGTATTATTAATCCTACGAAAATCAGAGCTTCGAACCATCGCCCGTTATCCGATTCAATCCGTGAAGTTCTGTCATTCAAACCGGGAGGCCCTGGAACAGGGCGACGGACGATGACTCGGGACGTGTTTCCACCCACTGCCTGTTGCACGAATGTGCAGCATTATCGAGGAGGTTCCCATGGCAGATACTGCAGCCGATAACATTCAGGCTCCGAAACTGGAAATTCTGCGCATCGACAACGTCGACGGGTTCCCGGACTGGCTCGACAAAGACGGATTGGCCACATTTCTCCACGAGAGCCTCAAACCGTACGAAGATGCCATGCCGGACATCCACAAGGGCCTGGACTACGCGCTGTCCGAGAAGCCGGGAGAGGGCGGGTTCGTGCTGGTGGGCAGAGTCAACGGCCGGCTGTCGGGTTCGCTCGTGATGCTCGAGACGGGAATGTCGGGCTACATACCGGAAAACATCCTGCTTTTCGTCGCGGTCAGCCCGGATTCGCGCGGAAAAGGCCTGGGCCGACAGATAATCGAGCATGCGATTGCCGGGTGCAAGGGCGACGTGAAGCTGCACGTCGAGTACGACAATCCCGCCAAGCGCCTCTACGAGCGGGTCGGATTCACCTCGAAGTACGCCGAAATGAGGTTCGTCCGGTGAACAGGATAACCCTCAACATCCAGGCCCTGCGACACAACCTGGGTGTGGTCAACGGCTGGGTCAGGAGCCACGGCGCCTCTTTGACGGTGGTCACCAAGGCGCTGTGCGGCCACGAGCAGGCCCTCGTCCAGCTCCAGCAGCTCGGCGTGTCTTCCATGGGGGATTCGCGCCTCGCGAACCTCGAAGTGATCTCCAACGTCCTGCCCGGCGTCGAAACGTGGTATCTCCGGCCGCCTCACCGCTCGGCCATAGCCGAGATCGTCGAGTTGTCCGACGTGTCGCTGAATACGGAACTCGCGGTGATCAAGGCCGTCAACGAGGAGGCCGCCCGCCAGGCGCGGACGCACCACGTCATCATCATGGTGGAACTCGGGGATCTCAGGGAGGGCATTCTGCCCGGCTCGCTCATCAAGCTCTACAAGGAGATCTTCGACCTGTCCAACATCGAAGTGCTCGGTATCGGAGCCAACCTGGGATGCCTGACCGGCTGCGTTCCCAACTTGGACCAGCTCATGCAGCTCGTGCTCTACCGGGAACTCCTGCAGCTCAAGTTCGACCGCAACCTGCCGCTTATTTCCGCCGGGTCCAGCGCGGTGCTCCCTCTCATGCTCGACGGCCGCCTGCCCAGGAGCGTCAACCACTTCCGGGTGGGCGAGTCCATACTGCTCGGGACGGATCTCGTGAACGGCGGGACCATCCAGGGCCTTCGCGACGACGGAGCCATCCTGGAGGCCGAGGTCATCGAAATTCAGGAGAAGGGTCTCATCCCTCTCGGAGAGACGACGGACATGACGCCGTTCACCCCTGTCGGCGAGGAGGAAGCATTCACGCCCGGGCAGCGCGGCTACCGGGCCCTCGTAACGGTGGGACAGCTCGATACGGATATCGGAGGGCTCACGCCCATCAATCCCGAGTACAAGATAGCCGGGGCAAGCAGCGACATAACGGTGGTCAACCTCGGGGAGGACCCGGCCGGCCTCAGGGTAGGAGATACGATCAGCTTCCGCATGGGCTATTCGGGATTCGTCCGCCTCATGGCGAACAAGTACACAGAGAAGAAGGTCCTGCCCCTGCCGCTCGACGTGAGCATCCCCGACGAGCGGGACCTGTGCCGCGTGCCTCCCGTGGCCCCGGGGACCGGTGCCCGCCTGGGTGAAAAGGAGCCGGTCGCCTGAATCCGCGGACGGCGGGATGCCATTCTCGACCGGGAGGGCCTGACGCGGAGACTTCGTGTGCCTTTCGGCTTATCGTCGCGGTTCCGGTGCCGGGACCGAATTTTCCGGGGCGGGTTGCATTATAATTGTTCTGGAATGGCGGAAACGACCAAAACGGTGCCGATGCAGAGAGGAGATTGACCGATGGCCTCAATAACATTCAAAGGAACGCCCCTCAGGACCTCCGGCGACCTGCCGCAGGTGGGGATGAATGCGCCCGATTTCACGCTTACGCGCTCGGACTTGAGCGACGTGTCCCTCAAGCATTTCCAGGGAAAGAAGAAACTCCTCAATATCGTGCCGAGCCTCGACACCGGCGTCTGCGCCGCCTCGGCCAGGCGCTTCAACGAGGAGGCCGCCAGAGTGCCGGACGCAGTGGTGATAACGGTTTCCTGTGACCTGCCCTTCGCGCAGAAGCGCTTTTGCGAGGTCGAGGGTATCGAAAACGTGGAAATGCTCAGCGAACTCAGGACGCGGGCCTTCGGGGAGAGTTACGGAGTCCGCATGGTCGATGGCCCGCTTGCCGGGCTTCTGAGCCGGGCAGTCGTCGTCATAGACGAGCACGACAAGGTGACATACACCGAGCAGGTGCCGGAGATTGCGCAAGAGCCCGCCTACGACAAGGCGATTGAAGCGCTGAAGCGGTAGGATTATCCGCAACGTGAATAAAGGCCCGCCGGTCCGGCGGGCCTTTCTGGTTTCTTGTCGGAAGAGCGCCCGCGGAGACCGCGTGCGCCCTACCTCGGAATCAATAGTGTGTCTCCGAGCTGCAGCCTGTGGCTGGGAGATATGCGGTTGGCCCGGCAGATTCTGTCTACAGTCGTGCCGTAGCGTTTTGCCAGGTCCCACAGCGTGTCACCCTGTCTTACGTGGTGGATCCTGTCACTCGATCCGGATCGGGTCGAGTGCCGCCTCTTCGACATGGCGACGGACGAGCTTCGGGCAGCGCCCCGAAGAACCAGCCGCTGACCGGGGTGAAGCATGTCCGAGTTGAGATTATTGAGGGTCTTCAGCCTGTAAACGGACACGCCCGTCCGCCTGGCTATCCCCGAAAGCGTGTCTCCGCGCCGGACCCTGTAAACCCGTCCGCCGCGATAACGCCTGCCGGAATGTTCCTCCCGGTAGAGCGTCGGATCCGCCGCTCCCAATCCAAGGGGGATGACCAGCTTCTGCCTGGGATAGATATAGTGGCCCCTGAGGCGGTTCGCCATCCTTATGGCCCCGACGCTGACCCTGTAGTGGCGGGCGATGCGGCCCAGGTTGTCCCCCCGCCTGACGGTGTAGACCGTCACGGGAACGCGTTCGCTGTCGGGTACGGCGGCAAGGGCCGTATTGAATTCCGCAAAGCGGTTGGCTGGGATCCGCAGGGAGAATCCGCCCGGAGGCGTGATGAGCCTTCTCAGCGAGGGGTTCATGGCCTGGAGGTCCTTTGCCGGCATCTTGGCGCACTTGGCCAGCACGCGAATGTCCGTGGACTCCTTGATCGTTACCATCGCCGTCGGTTGCGGCGGAGGGTCAGCGGGAACCGTGAAACCGTAGGCCTGGGGGTTGCTTGCGAGAAGGATGGCGGCGAGGATGGCCGGCACGTATTCGCGCGTCTCCCGGCGCAGGTAGCGGGTCTTGCGGAGGGTCCAGAAGTCCCCCTCGGGAGAGCGGTCGATGTAGCGCTTGACCTTCGCCTCACCGCTGTTGTAGGCGGCAAGGGCAAGCTGCCAGTCATGGAACATCCCGTAGAGGTCCTTGAGGTATTTTGCCGAGGCCCTGGCGGCGATGGCCGGATCGCGCCTCTGGTCCTGCCAGAAGTTGACCTGCAGGCCGTACCGCCTTGCCGTCCCGGAAATGAATTGCCACATGCCCACCGCCCGGGCGTGCGAGACCGCGTTCGGATTGAAGCCAGACTCCACGATCGCCAGATACACCAGGGACGGCGGAACACCTTCGTCGCGGAAGATCTCCTGCATCCTCGGAACGTAGGGTGCGCCCCTGTCCAGGGCTCGCTGGAACCAGTCTCTCAGCTTTGTCTGGTAAAGATTGACGTACGTGAGAACGGCTTTGTTCGTCGGAATGTTGAAGCCGAGCTTCGACTCCGCCAGATTCTTCTCCACTTCTCCGTAGGTCTTCTTGAGGTCAGCCGCGGACATGAAAGTGGTGATGTGCAGGAGTTCGTCCTTCGGGGATTCGTCGGCCGCGTCCGACGGGGCAGCGTTGGAATCCAGTTCGATCTGGAGGGCCTGGTCGCACATCCGGGCGACGGCACCCTGGAGTTTCGGGTCGGAACGCTCGGCTGCCGGCTTGGAGAAGTAGCGGTCGAGGGCCTGGGACATCTTCGCGACGACCTCGGCGGCCTGTTCGTCGCTCAGATCGGGATCGTCGGCCCTTGCGCTGAGGGCCTCCATTTCGGAGGCGAGAGAAACGGGCTGAGACGGAGCCTGGACGGTGACCTTTTTCGACTGTTTCGCCGGGGGTGCCGACTTGGGCGGCAGGTGTCCGGCACATCCCGTGAGCGCCAGCACGCCGAGGAGGGAAAACAGAACGCTTGTTGTGAGGGCTTTCTTCATAGCGGAATATTCCCGTGTTTCTTCGGGGGCGAGATTTCTCGCTTGTTGGCCAGGTTGTTCAGGGCTGAGATGACTTTCATCCGCGTTTCAGACGGCATGATGACGGCATCAATAAAGCCTTTCCGGGCAGCCACGTAAGGGTTGGCGAAGGCCTTGCGGAACGTGTCCACCTTCTCGGCGCGGAATTGTTCCGGGTCTGCGGCCTGCATGAGTTCCCTGCGATAGAGGACGTTGACGGCGCCTTCCGGGCCCATGACCGCGATCTCGGCCGTGGGGAAGGCGAAATTGTAGTCGGTCCGGATGTGCTTGCTGGCCATGACGCAGTAGGCGCCGCCGTAAGCCTTGCGGGTGATGACCGTTATCTTGGGGACGGTCGCTTCGGCAAAGGCAAACAGAAGCTTCGCGCCGTGCACGATGATGCCGCCGTGTTCCTGCTCCTTGCCCGGAAGAAAGCCCGGAACGTCTTCGAAGGTCACCAGGGGAATGTTGAAGCAGTCGCAGAACCGGACGAATCGGGCTCCTTTCAGGGAAGCCTGGATGTCAAGCACGCCGGCCAGGTAGGCGGGCTGGTTGGCCACGATGCCGACGGCCCGCCCGCCGAAGCGCGCGAAACCCACCACGATGTTCCGGGCGAAGTCCCTGTGCACTTCGAGGAACACGCCGTCGTCGACCACGCCCTGGATGAGACCCTTGATGTCGTAAGGGAGGTTCGGGTTGTCGGGCACGAGTTTGTCGAGGGAAGCATCCCTCCGATCCTGCGGGTCGTCGGTGGGCTTGAACGGCGGGTCCTCCTGGTTGTTGGAGGGCATGTAGGAGAGAAGGGCGCGGACCGTTGCCAGTGCCTGGGCGTCATCTTCCGCCGTGAAATGGGAGACGCCCGAGCGGCTCGCATGCGTCTGTGCGCCGCCCAGGTCCTCCTTCGAGATGTCCTCGTGAAGGACGGTCTTGATGACGTCCGGCCCTGTGATGAACATATAGGACGTCTTGTCCGTCATCACCACAAAATCGGTGATGGCGGGGGAGTAGACGGCGCCACCCGCGCAGGGTCCCATGATCAGGGAAATCTGGGGCACCACGCCGGAGGCGAGCGTGTTCCGGAGGAAGATGTCGGCATATCCCGCGAGAGAACCGACGCCCTCCTGGATGCGCGCACCGCCCGAATCGTTGATGCCCACGATCGGCGCTCCGACCTTCATGGCCAGGTCCATGATCTTGCAGATCTTCTTGGCGTTCGATTCCGAAAGAGAGCCTCCGAAAACGGTAAAATCGTTGGCGAATATGAAGGCCGTCCGACCGTCCACGAGGGCGTGACCGGTAACCACGCCGTCTCCCGGGAAACGCTTGTCTTCCATGCCGAAATCGTGGCAGTCGTGCTCAACCAGTGCATCCGTCTCTTCGAATGTGCCTGGATCCGCAAAAAGTTCGATACGCTCCCGGGCGGTCAGTTTTCCCGCCGCGTGCTGGGCCTCGTGGCGCTCGGGACCCCCGCCCTCCCTGCTCAGGCGCAAGCGTTCCTTGTACTCTTCGATGGGGTCGTGCGTCATGGACTCTCCGAAAGGCTTCTCATTTTCAGACTGTTGACCACGGCGTTGTATGCCTCGTCCGGTTGCTGGCCGGCGTATCCCTTTACAAAGCTCTGGAGCTTAGCCGCCTCGTGGTCGCTTGAATCGAACTCCAGGAGGTCGTGCAGGTTCTTCTGCGCGCCCCTGATATTGCCCCTCCGCAAGTCCTGGACGGCCCAGTTGTAATAGCCGTCGCGGATGAGCTCCCTGACCGTTTCTCTCTTCCCCAGTTCGCGAGAGAGCGAATCGTCGGGGTATATGAGCCGCCACGCGATCCTCAGGCTCTCGGCGTAGTCCCTCTCCTTGAAAGAATTGATCGAATATCCGAGATCCTTGAGGAACTTCTCGTTTCTTTCATTCTCCTGTTGCTGTTTGACGAGAGCGGCGTGCGCCTCGCGAAGGCCGTTCTGTGCCTCCGAGTTGGCCTTGTCCCTGCCCAGGACCTCCTGGTAAAGGGCGATAGCTCTCTCGAAGTTCTTTTGCGCCACGAGGTTGGAGGCGTCGCTGAGAAGCTCCTGGGTGGACATGGTCTGCACGTTCTTCTCCGGGGCGGGCTGCGCGGTCGGAGGCGCGGGCTTTGGCGGGGGACTGGCACGTCTGACTCGGGGCGGGTTCGGGGTCACGGCGGCGGGCTCCGGTCCGCCGCCGCCCAGCAGCAGTCGGGCGCCGAAGAAGATGCCGAGGGAGATGACCAGGAGTCCCACCACGAGGATTATCAGAAGGCTCGCGCTGGGTGGTGAGAAGGCCTTCCGGGAGGTGGCCGCCGCTTTCTTCTTTTCCGCATCCGGCGGGGCTTCGCCGGCCATGGGCGGGGGCGCGGGAGGCTCTCCGGCGTCGGACCCGGCCGGAGGCGTCGGGCCATCGGATACGGGGGCCGAAGGCGGGGGAAGCGGCTGGTCCCAGACGAAATCGCCGAATTCGGACGATGCCGAGCCGGATGGGGGAGCCTTTCCCTCATCCGTTCCGACGTCCTTGCCCAGATCCGAGAACGTGAACTCGTCCGCCGCGCCGGTTTCCAGCTCGAAGGCGGGTTTGGGCGGTTCCTCGGGCGCGTCCGATCCGGCATCCTGCTCGGGCGGAGGGGTCTCCACGGCCCCCGTTTCCAGCTCGAATCCACCGGTTCCGGAGTCCTCGTCGAATGAGAACTCGGAGGGGCCTTCGGGAGGTGGGGGTTCCTGCTTCCTCGCCGGCCCGCATTTCCGGCCCCGTGGGCACGGTCAGGTTGTCCTCCATCTCGAAATCATCGAAAGAAGGCGATTGTGGCTCGGAGGACTTTGCGGCCGGTGCTTCGGCCGGCGCTTCTGCCGGCGCCTTCCCGGGCGGTTGCGCGCCTTCGTGCTGCGGGCCCGCTCCCTCGCGGATGTGTTCCATATAATAGAGGGCCTCCCTGTGGTTGGGGAAGGCGCGGAGAATGTCCTGGAGGATACGGCTGGAGTGCTCCATGTCGCCCGAGTTGAAATATGCGATCGCTTCGGTGAGCTGGTGTTCGACCTGCTGCTGCCCGCCCGTCATGGCATCCTTGGCCTGGTCGATCATCTTCTGGGCGTCCCGGTTTTCCTCGTCGATGATGAAGATCCGGGTCCAGGCGTCGATGGCGTCCTGGTACCTGCCCGCGTCGAAGAGCGCCTGCCCCTCTTTCGTGTACTGCTTTATCTTCTGCACCTCGGCCGTGCTGAGAGTGGAGGACGGTCCGGACAGCACGGTCCGCTCCACCTCAGGGGCGGCGACCGGCGCCTCGAGGTCGGCCAGGACCAGATCCGACTCTTCGTCGAAGGGGAATTCCTGCTGAGCAGGCTCGGTCGGCTCGAGTTCAAACTCGGACGCGCTGCCGGCCTCCTGACCGAAGACGTCCGCCTGGTCTTCCTGCGCGCTTACCGGGGGGGCGGCGGAGACTCCTGTGGAGATCCCGTGAGTTTCGATGCCAGCGCTTTCGCCTCGGGGTGGTCCGGCGAGATTTTGAGAACCTCGGCGACAATTTTGCCGGCCGCCTCTTTCTCGCCCTTGTCGGCGTGGGCGGATGCTTTCTTGATCATCTCGGTGATCTGAAGGTCGAGCATCATCCTGTCCTGCAGATCCACGAGCATGTTCCGGACGTCGGCATTGTCGGGATCGGTCTGGAGAATGCTCTTGAGAAGGTCGGCCGCTTCCCTCAGCTTGCCGGAAGCAGCGAGGCGCCTGGCCTCTTCTAGTCTGGCAACGGACATAGTGTTACCTCCCGCATGCTGTGCATTTTACACGCCGTTCGCGCGAAGAACAAGACGAAATCGAAAGGGGAATTGATTTGGGATTTCGGATCGGGATTGCGGCTTAAAGACCGTGGGCCTGCCGTAGGGACCACGAACTTCTAATGGTGAAGGTTCAATCTCTGAAGTGTGGTGCCACTTCTTCCTCGAGGGCGCCCAGCGCCCTCGGTTCCGGCGATCCACGCTCGGGCCGCAGAAGGGTGAACGTAAACCAATTGAGCTTTTGCAGTCCACATCCGCCCTTCTGCGCGCGCCGACGAACTGCCTTCGAAAAAACGCCCCGCACCCTGATGCCCCGGCCACCCTGCTCCCGGAATCACGTCCGTCCCGGATGGGTCCTCGAAGATCCTCCAACCTGCAACCTGCAACTTGTAACTTGTAACTTGGAACGTGGAACCTTGAACCTGCAACTTGACCCTGCCTCGTTCCCCCGGTCACTTGATCAGCTTGCGGTCTCACTGCCAGCGGCCGCAGTAGTCGCATGAGGCATCTCCGCGCGCCAGGCACTTGGGATGGGACACCCGGGGATTCTTGGCGCCGCTCAGCTCGAGGGTCCGTTCCATCCAGCCCATGAGCCTGTCGCAGAACCAGACGTGGGGCTGGTCGAAATCCGTCAGTCGGAGAATGGCCGTGCGGTCCTCCGTCGAGATGCCACCTCCATGGATCCCGAATCGTAATAGGTGGAGAAAACCTGGGATGATTTTCCGGATGATGAATCCGGGGTCCGCGACCTTGAAGAAAACCCGGTAGATGGTCTTCAGGCCGTGGTCCGCCGAAAAACGCCCCATCTCCCATGCCAGTGTCCGGCCGGGCTGAAGCGATATCGTGTCCTCGGCCGCCGCCATCAGGTCGAGCAGCAGAGTAGAGATCGTACCAGCTGCTCGGAAGGATCGGCTGTCTCAGGATCTCCTGCTTGTGCGGATCCAACTGATCGAGCAGGCTCTCGAAGGTGTCTGCCTCGGTCGTTCTCCTTGAGAAACGCGATGGATGCCTTGACCGCCGTCCCCTTTACCCTCGCCATGGCCGTCCCTCCATGTTTCCTACAAGGATCGCACTTTTTCGCAGGGATTTCATCTCCTGCGGCCAGTACGAATCCCCAGGCGCGGGCGGAGGAACGGATCTTGCTTGACCGGATAAGGTCTAGAGGGCATACTAAAAAGGCTGGAGGACCTTGATGGAAGAGGCTCTGCGCGCGCTCTCGGTACGCGGAATTCACTGGTTTGACATTCTGGACATCATCGCCGTCTGTGTCCTGTTTTTCTTCGTGCTCAGGCAGGTCAGGGGCACCCGCGCCGTCCAGATGATCGTCGGCGTATTCGTCCTTCTGGTGGCCAACGTGGCGTCGGGCTGGTTCCAGCTCACCGCTACCCACAGGCTTCTTCAGAACATCCTGTTTTACGTTCCCTTTGCCATTATCGTCCTCTTCCAGGAGTCGATCCGCAAGTTCCTGGCGTCGCTGGGTAGCCTGTTCTTCGGCCGGTCCGCATCCATCGCCATGTCTCAAGAGATCGCGAGTGAAACGGCGCACGCCTGTTTCGCACTGGCGGAACTCAAGCACGGGGCATTGATCATCTTCGAGCGGACGCAAGGGCCTCAAGAACTACGCGGACACGGGCGTGGTGGTCGATGCGGCCTGGAATTCCGACACCCTCAAGACCATTTTCTACCCGGGAACGCCGCTGCACGACGGCGCTGTCATCGTGGCCGAGAGCACGATCCAGGCCGCGAGGTGTTTTCTTCCCATCTCTTCCAGCCCCCTCCCGACCCAATACGGGACACGGCACAGGGCCGCGGTGGGCGTGACGGAGGAGACGGACGCCGTCTGCGTCGTCGTGAGCGAAGAACGGGGCGCGGTCTCCGTCGTGGTGGAAGGCATCATCGAGCGCGTATCGACCATCGAGGAACTCACCTCAAAGCTCTCTCGCCTTCTTGGAGGAAAAGCCAGTGAAGATGCTGCCTGATTTCCTTCAAAGCGAGAGATTCACGCGCTACCAGTCCCTCTGGCTGATCCTGTTGTCGCTGTTTCTCGCCGTTCTCTTCTGGGGATACACGGTCTCGGAGGAGAAATCCCTCAAGGACCTCGTCGTGCCGCTGGAGTTCGTGAACGTGCCGAAGAACATGCTGGTCGTCGGAGACAACCTTGCACGGATGGTCACGGTCGAATTCAAGGGTTCGCCTGAAATGCTGAGGCGGGTCCGCGAGGAAGACGTGGACGCCAAGGTTGACGTTTCCAAGCTCACGCCGGGGCCCCAGGTGCTCGAGATCGGAAGGGAGAACGTCCGGTTGCCTTCGTCGGTGGAGTTCGTGAAGGTCTTTCCCAAGGTGCTCCACTTCACGCTGGACAAGCGCGTCAGGAAGACGGTGCCGCTGGATGCAAAGTTTACGGGACACCTGCCGAAGGAATACCAGATTCTGAGGTGGTCCATTTCGCCCCCCAACACGCAGATAGAAGGTCCGTCGACAACGCTCCAGAGGATACACAGCGCGCCGACGCAGCCGGTCTCTCTGGACGGCCGGGCGCAGAACTTTCAGGCGCCCGTCGTACCCACGTTCTCGGAGAGCGATATTTCGGTGGAAGACCTGGGTCCCTATACCCTCGACGTGACGATCGGCGAGCGGCGCACCCAGCGGACCATAGGGCCGGTGCCGGTCAAGGTGTTGAACGCGAAGGGGCCCACGACCCCGGTCCCCTCCTCGCTGAAGGTGATGGTGGACGGTCCCGTTTCCATCATCAGTCGCCTCAGGCCGGAGGATTTCGTCGCCGAGGTGGACGTCGTGGGCCTGAAACCCTCTGACAAGACCTACCAGCTGAGACCGGCCGTGCGGCTGACGAACAAGGCGCTGGCGGGGCGGGTCGAGATAACCTCCTTCAGCCAGAGATACGTCGCCGTGAAGGTGGAGAAAAAGTCCAAGGAGCCTTCGGTCGTCGAGGTATCTCCTTGAAAAGACGGTATTTCGGAACGGACGGCATCAGGGGCAGGGCCGGCAAATTTCCCCTGGACCCGCCGACGGTTCATGCGCTCGGACAATCGGCCGGCAGCATCCTGGGCGGGTCGGGGGCGAGCGTCCTCGTCGGCATGGACCCTCGCGAATCGAGCGCCTGGATCGCCGCGAGCCTCATGGACGGCTTCAAGAAGGCGGGGGTCGATTGTCACTTCGCCGGTGTAGTTCCCACGCCGGCCGTAGCTAAGCTCTGTGCAGACAGGGCGTACACCTTCGGAGCCATGATCTCCGCCTCGCACAATCCCTACGAGGACAACGGCATCAAGTTGTTCTCGGGCGCCGGCTACAAGCTTCCGGACGAGACGGAGCATCATATCGAAGTGGCCATGGACGGGCTCAGGGGCGTCGGCAGCGCCGGTGCGCACGCCGCTCCCGATCGGCCTTCGGGCGAACACGCCGAAGACTACCTGCGCTGGCTGACTTCCCTCTGGCGCGGGTCCGATCTTACCGGCATTCGGTTGGTCGTCGACGGCGCGAACGGTGCGGCGTCGGAACTGGCACCCAGGCTCTTCGAGAACCTGGGGGCCGACGTGGATAAGGTCGCGTGTTCGCCTGACGGCCGAAACATCAACCGCGAATGCGGGAGCCTTCACGCGGACCGGCTGGCGGCGCTGGTGATCGGATCGGGCGCGGACATGGGATTCGCCTTCGACGGCGACGCCGACAGGTGCATGGCGGTGACCGAAAAAGGGCAGATTCTCGACGGGGATTATATCCTCTACAGGGAGGCGCAGCGAAGGGCCGCGACAGGTGAACTGTCCGGCAGATGGGTCGTGGGCACCGTGATGAGCAATCTCTGGCTGGAGCGGGCGCTTGAGAATGAGAACCTCGGTTTCTTTCGGGCCCCCGTAGGCGACCGGTACGTCTTGCAGTGCCTTCAGGAGAGAGGCGGCGAACTCGGGGGCGAGCCGTCCGGTCACATCCTCTTTCTCGACAAGACCACCACGGGCGACGGCCTCGTCACCGCCATGACCTACGCCATGCTGGCGCGGGATGCCGGGAGCATGGACGCGCTGGCCGATGGGATTCATCCTTATCCGCAGGTGTTGGTGAACCTGCGTGTCGGGGAGCGCCTTCCGCTGGAAGAACAGCCCGCCATCAGCGCGGCTCTCGAGCAAGAAACGGCCCGCCTCGGCGACAAGGGCCGCATCATCCTTCGTTATTCGGGAACCGAGCCACTCCTCCGCCTGATGGTGGAAGCTGAAACGCACGGCGACGTCGATCGCGTACTCAGCCGCCTGACGGGCGTCCTCCTCGAGACCCTCGGCGAGGGCTGATTCTCCTCCCAACTTGCAGGTTCCGACCCGATAGCCGAAACTGGTACATGAAGAATGAGGTGATGAATGAAACTCGGGGTGAATATCGACCACGTGGCAACGCTTCGCCAGGCGCGAAAGGGGATCGAGCCCGATCCCGTCCACGCGGCGGTGCTGTGTGAAATGGCGGGCGCCGACGGTATCACGGTCCACCTGCGAGCCGATCGGCGGCACATACAGGAACGCGACGTGGAGCTCCTCAAGAAGACGGTGGCCACGCGTTTGAACATAGAGATGTCCGCCGCCTCAGAAATGGTCGAGGTGGCGGCCGTCGTCCAGCCCTGGCAGGTGACGCTCGTGCCCGAAAAGCCCAACGAGGTAACGACGGAGGGCGGTCTTGACGTCGTTCTGAACGCGGCGCTTCTCCGGCAAGTTGTTTCAAGGCTTCGCGGACACAATATTCGCGTCAGCATCTTCATCGACCCGTCGACCGAAAACGTGCGGGCGGTCCACAAGGTGGGCGCCCAGGCGGTGGAAATCAACACGAACGCCTACGCCGTGGCGCGCTCGGAGAGTGAGCGAAGGGAGGCCCTGAAGGCCGTGGAAGAGACGGTCCGCCTGGCCGGAAAACTGGATCTGGCGGTCCTGGCCGGACACGCGCTCAACTACAGAAACGTGGCGCCGATCTCGCGAATCGATATGATCGAGGAGCTGAATATCGGCCACGCGATCATAGCCAGAGCCGTGTTCGTCGGTCTCGAGCGGGCCGTTGCGGAGATGAAGGCGCTGATAGCATGATAATCGGCCGTTCGGTGGTCGCCCGGCCCGGGCTGTCGACGGTTGATCGTCGGTTCGAGCCGGAGGCCGGAAGCGGGGCGGCCGGCCGCTCCATCCGGGAAACCTGAATCAAGGAGGATACCATGACGGACAGAGTTTATAAGAAAGTCAGGGTCGTCGGCTGTTCTGGTGAGAGCTACGAAAAGGCCATTGAATCCGCCGTCTCGAAAGCCGCGGAGACGATCGACGGCCTGTCCTGGTTTGAGGTGGTCGAATTCCGGGGTGCCGTCGAAAAGGGCAAGCCCGTCGAATGGCAGGCCACGGTGGACCTCTCGTTCAAGCTCAAATAGTCACGATGATGGCTCCGGCCCCCCGGATGCCGCGCGGCCTCGGGGCGGAGGCTGTCACCAGCGTCCGGGGCGGAGCCTCGCGGGGGGTACCTCGCCCGAGTACCCGTACCCACGCACCGTCCAATAAGCCAGCTCCGCGTGGTCCGTGAACTCGATGCGCTCCACGTACTTCGCGTTCTTGTAGCCCAGAAGTCTCGGCACGACAAGGCGGACGGGAAAACCGTGCGCCAGGGGGAGCGTCGCCCCGGTGATGCCGTACGCGAGGATGGACCTGGGTTCCAGTGCGACCGACAGGGGAATGGATTCGTTATAGACGCCGCGAAGCGTGTGGAAGGTAACGTGCGTGGCGCGCGGCAGCGGCCTGACCATCTCGGCGAGGGTATCCAGGCCCACGCCGTTCCAGGGGATGTCGAAGACGGACCACCCCTCCACGCAGTGGAGGTCCGTGGTCTGGTCCCTGCGTTTCAGCCTCACGACGTCGGCAAAGGTCATATCCGCCGGCCGTTCGATCATGCCGTCGATCCGAAGGCGCCACGAGCCCAGGATGGACCTGAGATCCTGCTCGTCCACCGTCCTGACGGGCCAACGCCTGTTCAGGGTCGTCCCGGATGGGGGCGGTGAAAATGTAAAGCCGCCGCCGCTGGCCGGTTGTCCGTCGCCGCCGGACGACGAGAAGACGAGGGTCCTGCCTTTGCAGGAGGCCAGAGCGGCCGCGGCGATGGACAGGGCCGCGGCCTTGCCCATCCAGGTTGTAAACTCGCGGCGGCTGGTGGTTCTGCCCGAAACGGGATTTCGTCCGTCTGTCATATCCCACACCTCCCGAAAAAAGAAAATGGGGACCCCGAAGGGTCCCCGTGGAAACGAGTCGAGAAGACTTTACTTCTGCGCGCTTGCGCTCGCAGGGGTGGTGTCCCACCAGAGGCCGCCGGGGCCGAAGTACTGGACCAGGTGGTTGGCCAGCTTGACTTCGTTGGCGGTCCCGAACTTCATGCTGGTGGGATGTGAGGTTCGCCGGGCACGTCGCTCCAGAGGATGACCTTGCCGCGGTGGCAGGAAGCGGAGCAGGAGTTCACGTTGCCCGTGGCGCCGTACTCGAGACCGGTGACGTCGGCGTAGGTGATGGTATCCTCGGGACGCGCCGGGTAGAAGGTGTGGCTGTAGCCGCCGATGGTACCGTGGCCGGCGGTGGGCGCCATGTGGCACTCGATGCAGCGCGACAGGCCGAGCATCCGGGTGGCGCCGTAGGGGTGGTGCGTGTGCTCTTCGATGGCGTCGCGGATCTTGTCCGGAATGGGCGCGTCGAAGCCGGCGCTCTTCCAGTCGGCCACATCCTGTCCGGTCACCTCGCCGGTGGCGAAATAGGGATCGTGGTGGCAGGCCATGCAGAAGCTGTCGTCGTTTACGTTGGCATTGGGGTCACGGTGATGCCGCTGCGCGACACGACGTCGCGGACCTGCGCCGGGTTGGCGGTCTCGGCCATGGCGTCGTGGCAGTCGTTGCAGGCGATGCCGTGGGCGCCCTGGTAGTGGGCGCTGCTCTTGAAGTCGTCGATGCGAGCGCCGAGTAGTGGACGCCGTCGGGCCAGTGGCTCGCCGGTGAAGACCTGGTACTTGGACAGGTCGTCCGGAGGGTTGGTCATCACGAAGGGCTTGTTGTCGGTTTCGTCGTAGGTGTAGCCCCAGGTCTTGTTGGGGGCCGAGGCGATCTCGACGTGGCACTGGAGGCACGTCTCGGAGCGCTGCTGGTTGTTGGAGATGTCCTCGGGGTTGACGATCTTGGTGGGGTCGCCGCCGCCGAGGATGTGGGCGGAGCCGGGCCCGTGGCAGCTCTCGCAGCCGATGTTGGCCATGTCCGGAATGCCGTCACCGTCCAGGTCCGGGTAGTCCGGGCTGTTCGGCGGAACGAGGACCGCCGGGATAGGGATGGGTCACGTATTCGCCCTGGGGCGTGACGCCGTTGCTGCGGATGCCGGTGATGTGGCAGCCGGCGCAGTTCTTGAGGTAGTTTTGCCCCTGCAGGGAATCGAGGGCCGTGCTGGCGATGCCCGGCGCGTACTTGGGCGTGCTGCCGTCGTACCAGTCGGAGGCGTTTTCGCTGTAGCCGTGGCCGTTCCAGGCGAAGGGCGCAAAGTAAATCGCGTTGCTGTAGCCCGTGGGCGTGTCGGTCACGGGGATGCGGACCATGTAACGCTGGCCGTTGCCCACGCTCATGCCCGCCCAGGTGGCGGCGACGAGCAGCTTGATGCCGCTGGGGCCGAGCTGGATGTAGTACTGATCCGTGGCGGCGTCGTAGGAGAGGATGGGCGCGTTGGGCTTCAGGTCGTCGAACGGCGTGCCGCTCAACTGGTTGAAGTCCAGACCCATCATGAAGTCGTCCTTGGCGGGATCGCCGAGGTAGTTTGCGAGAACGCCCTCGCCCGGCTGCAGGGAATACATCCCCATGGGCTTGCGCAGACACATGGGCGTGGTTCGTGTCGCGCCACTCTCTTTCGTCCGGAGCGATGGCGCCGGTGTGGCACGCCAGGCAGAACTCAGACCCGACGAACGTTCCCGCGGCCAGCTGGGCCTGGGAGTACCGGCTCTGGAGCAGTTTCAGCATGCTGGTCTGCTGAGGGACCGGTACCATCACGGGCGGCTTCGCCTTGTGTGCGGCGGCCATCTGGATGGGTTTCACGGCCATGACGGTCGACCCGATCAGCAGGGTCATTGTGGTGATTACCAACAGTCGTTTCATGGTGCCCCCTTTCCTGACAAGATTAGTCCTCGAAAAGTCTCGGGTCGTGGTTGGACCCGTGGACGGCTACGTGGCATGTCTGGCAGTTTCGGTAGTGCTTCTTGGTAAGGTCGTGGAACGAAGGAACGTTAGTGTGGCACTCGAGACAGAGGTCGCTCACTCGGTGCCGGATCAGCATGGCGGGGTTGACCGACCCGTGCGGCTGGTGGCAATCGAGGCATCCGTTTACCTCGCGCGGCGGGTGCGGGTAGATGAAGGGGCCTGCCTTCTCGGTGTGGCATCCGATGCAGGAGCCGCCGTTGCCCGCCTGGAGAAGGCTGCCCTGGTGGGTGGTTCCGTGCAGGGAGTGGCAGTCGGTGCACTCGAAGGGCTTGGAGCCCTCGCGGTGCGCGAAAGGCAGTTCGAACTGGGCCGCTTCCTGCCTGTGGCACTTGGCGCAGAGGACCCGCGGCTCGGCGGCCAGCAGGGGCTTGGCCGGCGGCGTTTTGTGGCCCGGCACGTGGCAATCGAGGCACTCGACGCCCTTCCGGATGTGGCCGGGCGTAGTGAGCGACATGAAACCGGACTGCTGGGAGTGGCAGGTAAGGCACGCGGCGGGCGCCGGATGACGGTTGATGTTCTTGGTGGTGGGGTTGTCGACGTGCGCCGCCGCGGGGCCGTGGCAGGTTTCGCAGGAGCGCTCGAGAGTGGCCTTGGAGCGCGCCGCCATGGCGCTGCCGTGGGGACCCTTCGCGAAGCTCTCGGCCACGTCCGGGTGGCACATGGCGCAGGTGTCCATTCCGATGGGCTCTTTCGTGTCCTGAGCCAGGATCATCACGGCCGGCAGCAGAATCACCAGTATCCAGGGGATCGTCGTCTTGAACTTCATTAGAACCTCCACCGGATGATCAGGCCGTAGCGGGTTGCATTGAAGTCGTCCAGCGTGTTCTTGCTCTGGTGATAGGTCCGGTACTGGGCGAACAGCGAAAACTCGGTGCCTTTGGGGCCTTCGAGGGCGGCGCGCACCAAGCCGTTCCATGAACGCATGGGCCAGCTGCGGCCCTCGTCGCGCAGGCGGACGAAGTTGCCGAAAAGCCTCACCGGGCCTACTTGTGGTGTGGCCGTGGAGGCCCAGAGTGACGAGGTTGAGGTCGTACCTGGAGAGGCCCGCGCCGCCGTTGGGGAGGACGATGCCGGTGTCCGTCGTCAGGTCTGTCCGGTCCACGTCGAAGCCGAAGCCGTTGGTCCCGTCTTTCGAATTCCAGCCCACCGTGAAGCCGAAGGCGTCGGACGAGTGGTCCAGGCCGCTGACGGACGACGGGTTGTCCGAGCGCTCCGTGCGGATCCTGGCGGTGGCGTCCCAGCCCCCTCCCAGGTTGGACCGGAGTCTCAGGGTCAGCCTGTCGACCTTCTCGGGGTCCGTTCTGAAGATGTACTGCTCGAAGGTTCCGTGTTCGTACTCGCCGTTCAGGCTGAGGCTCCGGTTGAAGGGACCATGATGCACCCGACGAGGTAGCCGTTGCTGTCGCGACTCACATTCTCTCCGGTATCGGTATTGGTCCTGCGCCAGGAGACGTCGCGGGTTCCCGTGAACCCGCCGCCCCAGACGGACCAGTTGGTGCCCCTGTGTTCGATCTCGACGCGTCCCGTCTGGTCCTTCACGTCGAAGACGCCCGACTCGTTCACGGGATCGGACAGATCGAAGCCCCAGCCGGCGGGGTTCGCAAGGCGGATTAGCCTCTCGCCGATCTGGCTGGAGTCCGCCGTCGTGTTGCGGTAGTCACCGGACAGGCGCAGGATCCAACCCGCCCCCAGATCGAAGCCCATGTGCAGATTGCCGGCCTTCACGTCCTGCTGGGCAGAGCTGATGAGGTTATCGATGTAGGTGACGGTGCCCGTCTGGCCGCCTCCGATTCCGAAGCCCTGCCAGGCCGTCCCCGTCGAATGGAGGTCGATGGAGCTGTACATGAAGGCCCCCGCGATCTCCATCCTGTGCCCTCTGTAGGCCGCCATCAACCGGGTCGTGGGGACGTCCTGCTTGTCCTTTCGGTTCGTCTCGAGCCTGTTGAGCACGTCGGGATCGGTACCGTCATACGCCTGGCTCCCAAGTGGCGCCCAGCGGTCTTCCCGCTCGTAGCGCGCCTGGGACTGCTCGAAGATGATGTGGACGGGGAAGGTCTTGGTTTCCAGGCGCAGCGTGGCTTCCTTCATGTTCTCGTCGAGATTCACCCGCATGGGATAGAACTCGGCGAGACCGTAGAGGGGCCGGTCGACGGTGCCGCCCGGCGGACGTAGCGCAGAACCAGCGACAGCCTCAATGCCGACCATCCGTCGTACCTGATCGCTGCCTGTCCAGCGCGCGATGTTCCAATCGGCGTGGTTTCCGCCCAAGTTTCCGGTGTCCAGATTGAAGTAGGAATCGCGCCGGTCGTAGTTCAAATTGAAAGTCCAGGCGGAATTCGGCCGGAACATCAGCAGCGCGTGCTGATCCGGCTCCGCCCCGCCGAACCCCCAGGCTTTGAGGCTGAAGCGCTCCGAGCCGTCTTTCTGAGGCGTGTAAGCCAGGTGGAAGTCATCGAGGAGAAATCCCTGTTGCTCTCCATACTGGCTGCGGTAGCTGCTCTCGTTGCCGCTGACGTTCTGCCAGATGTACCCGCCGCCCACGTCTCCGGTCCATTGCTGGGCCCTGGGAAGCAGAGGGCAGACCATGGCCATGGCACCTAGCCATACAAAGCGCTTTCCACCCGAATCGCGAAAGATTCAATTGTCCCTCCTCGAGCGGCATGAGGGTCGGGTACGTATAGGCCCTCGTCTCCGAATTATCGTTATTAAATTCCATCTGAATTGTCCCTTCTCCTGTGTGGCTCCCTGCAGCTGACCCGACAAACTCCCGGCAGACAGAAATCGGGAGTTTGCCTGGCCTCCAAGATAAGCAAACCCCTCAAGTCCTTCTAGAGCTATTAGACTGGATTTTTAGGGCGCGGGTCAAATACCCCAAGGATGTCCACGGGTCAAATGGTGAAAAATTCAACATGCTCATAATCACTCCGGGCTGACACATGATATGTGCTGATAATACAGCACCTAAGGTTGGCATGGACAGTGGCTATCGCGTCCCTGAGTCATATACCCCTCGCCTTGCCCTTTCGACGTTTTGATGCCTCCTATCCTCCTAAATTAAAAGAGACTACGCCATTTTGCAAGCGGCCGCGGAGACCGCTTTCGGCCATGCGATCCCTCAAAATGAAGATGGGGTCGGGGTAAACGTTGGATTACGAGCATTACGGCCAGTCGAGACGCGTGAAACCGTACGGAATGGTCAAGTGTGAATAAAGAGTGTTTCATAGGTATGTATAATAAATCTACACTCATCGGCGCGCCACTTCCGGTCATGAAGCCTCGCGGGCTTCGGCGTAAAATAAATAACCGGCAGGGCCGATAAGAAGGCCACGGCGCTTCGACATGGAGGAGAACACTCGATGGGGTTGTCCGGCGACACGAGCGTTATAGACAGGATCTACGGGAGGATAGCGAACGGCACCAGCTTCTTCCAGGAAGGCTGGGGTGAGCTCTCTGAACTGCTCGCCCTGGACAGGGAGGGCGCGAAATACCGTCCACCGGCGGAGATCAATGTTACCTGGAATCGGGAATATCGGGAAGGCGGAATCAACTTCTCGCAGGGAAGCTTCCAGAGCCCTTTCGAGTGTGCGTCTTTTCCGGCGCGCTGCCGTGCTGCGCAGATCGAGGCCGTCCTCCCGCAAGGCTGGACCCGTGAAACGCCGATCTGCATCCACTTTGCCGCGACGGGAGACCAGGGCTTCGGCAGGCGCCGAAGGAGCATGGCCCTGCCGTTGGCGGAACGGGGGATAGCAGGCCTGCTGCTTGAGAATAGCTTCTACGGCGAGCGCAGGCCCGAAGGCCAGAAGGGGAAAGCGTTGCGAACGTTTGCGGATCTGTGGATGATGGGCGCCTCCACGGTGCAGGAAGGTCTCGCGCTGCTCCGTTGGCTCAAAAGCCATGGGTTCACGAAGCTTGGGGTTTCCGGCATCAGCATGGGTGGCCACATGGCCGCGAGCGTCGCCGCGCTCTGGCCCGAGCCGTTGGCCGTTTCTCCCTGCATCGCGCCCCACTCCGCGCAGGTCGTCTTCACGGAGGGATTGCTGATGGACCATTGCGACTGGGGCGCGCTGGACGGCACCTCCCCGCGGCCGGAGGAGGCCGTGGGGAGAATGCGCGAGCTGCTCGGTGTCACGGATCTCCGGCGATACGGCGTTCCGGCCGAACCCGCCGCGGCCTTTCTCGTATCTGCGCGGAGGGATGCCTACATTCCCTCTGGTCCCCCGAAGCGCTGCACGCCCACTGGAAGGGATCGACGTTGAGATGGCTGGACGCAGGGCACGTGACGGCGTTCCTGTTCAAGAGAAGGGCCTTTCAGGACGCCGTCGCCGATTCCTTCGCGGCGCTGGACGGGTCCGGTGTTCAGTTTTCGTCGGGTGTTTAGTTCGTGAATAGGTCTTTTGGGGAGGCAAGCTTCCAGTCCCCCAGGCACCCCTGTCCCTCCTCCCCCTGCGCTTTCGACGCAGAGAAGGAGTGAAAGTTGGGAGGTGAACATTGAGTGAAGAGACGTTCAGCGCAGGGACCGCCCGAGAAAACCGTCGTCCTCCTGAAGTCACGGCCATAACCCTACAACCAGCTGTCCTCACGTCCTACTATCCTGTTCATCCCTGCTTCGAAGGCATGCCGTCTGCCGACCTGCAAATCCCAATTCCCAATCCCAATTCTTCCGGTTGCGTCCCGCCTCGCGCGGCGGTATATTGGGTTCCTCTTTTTGGGGTGCCGTTTTCCTCGGGGGGTTCAAGAACTTTTGCCATCTTACCAATGGGCGCGCCGCGAGGCACAATTAGCGAACGTGAGGCTTCATTCAAAAAGGAGCGGTCTATGGCCCGTTCGATGACGTTCTACAGGAGTACTGTCGGAAAGAAAATTGTGATGGCCGTGACGGGGGCGATGCTGTTTCTCTTCCTTTGCGGACACCTCCTCGGCAATCTCCAGATCTTCATAGGCCCCGAGCGCCTGAACGCGTACGCGGCCTTCCTGAAGAGCACCGGGGAACTGCTCTGGGGCGTGAGGATCGTGATGGCGACGGCCCTGGTGTTGCACATCCTGGCGGCCATCCAGATCACCATCGCCAACTGGAGGGCCAGGCCCGTGGGGTACGCGGTGAAGGTGAACCTGGAAACCGGCTACGCGGCCAGGACCATGATCTTCAGCGGACCGATCATCTTCCTGTACATCATCTACCACCTGATGATGTTCACCTTCCTCACCACGGGACCGGGTTTCAGTCACACGGACGTCTACAGGAACGTCGTGGAGGCCTTCAAGAACCCGGCCATTTCAGCGGTATACATCGTCGCGATGCTGGCGTTGGGTTACCACCTCTTCCACGGGATCTGGAGTATGCTCCAGACCCTCGGCATCAACCACCCGAAATACAACCGGGCAAGGAAGATCATGGCCGCCGTCGTCGCGATCGTGCTGGCGGCAGGCTACATCTCCATCCCGGTTTCCGTTCTCCTGGGCATCGTGTCCTAATATCGGAGGTATGAGACCATGACTTTGAATTCGAAAATTCCCTCCGGCCCTATCGAGCAAAAGTGGACGAAGCACCGCTTCGACATGAAGCTGGTCAACCCGGCCAACAAACGGAAATACAAGATCATCGTGGTCGGTACCGGACTGGCCGGAGCCTCGGCCGCGGCGGCCTGGCCGAACTCGGCTACAACGTGAAGTGCTTCTGCTTCCAGGACAGCGCCCGCCGCGCCCACAGCATCGCGGCGCAGGGCGGCATCAACGCCGCCAAGAACTACCAGAACGACGGCGACAGCGTCTTCCGCCTGTTCTACGACACGGTCAAGGGCGGCGACTTCCGCTCGCGCGAAGCCAACGTCTACCGCCTGGCCGAGGTCAGCAACAAGATCATCGACCAGTGCGTGGCGCAGGGCGTTCCCTTCGCGCGCGAATACGGCGGCTTCCTCGCCAACCGCTCCTTCGGCGGCGCGCAGGTTTCGCGCACCTTCTACGCCCGCGGCCAGACCGGCCAGCAGCTCCTGCTCGGCGCCTACTCCGCCCTGAGCCGCCAGATCGCCGCCGGCAGGTCACGATGTATCCCCGCACGGAAATGCTCGACCTGGTCGTGGTCGACGGCAAGGCCCGCGGCATCGTGGCCCGCAACCTGGTCACCGGCGAGATAAGCTCCCATGCGGCCGACGCCGTCGTGCTCGCCACGGGCGGCTACGGCAACGTCTTCTTCCTCTCCACCAACGCCAAGGGCTGCAACGTCACCGCGGCCTGGCGCGCCTACAAGAGGGGCGCCTCCTTCGCCAACCCCTGCTACACGCAGATCCACCCGACCTGCATTCCGGTCGCCGGCGACTACCAGTCCAAGCTGACCCTCATGTCGGAGTCCCTGCGCAACGACGGCCGCGTCTGGGTGCCGAAGAAGAAGGGCGACACCCGCAAGCCACGGACATCCCGGAGAGCGAGCGCGACTACTACCTCGAGCGCAAGTACCCGAGCTTCGGCAACCTCGCGCCGCGCGACATCTCCTCGCGCAGCGCGAAGGAGGTCTGCGACGAAGGCCGCGGCGTCGGGCCCACGGGCCTGCGGCGTCTATCTCGACTTCGCCGACGCCATCAACGGCTCGGCAAGGACGTCATCGAGAGCGCTACGGCAACCTCTTCGAGATGTACGAGCGCATCACCGGCGAGAACCCGTACAAGCGCCCATGCGGATCTTCCCGGCCGTCCACTACACCATGGGCGGCCTCTGGGTGGACTACAACCTCATGAGCAACCTGCCGGGCCTGTTCGTGCTCGGCGAAGCGAACTTCTCCGACCACGGCGCCAACCGCCTCGGGGCCAGCGCGCTGATGCAGGGCCTGGCGGACGGCTACTTCGTCCTTCCCTACACCATCGGCGACTACCTGGCCAAGGTATCGCCCGCGGAGTCGCCCGTGACCACGTCGCGTTCAAGCAGGTCGAGACCGAAGCGGAGGAGAAGATCCGCCGCATGCTCTCCATCAACGGCAAGCGCACGGTCGACACCTTCCACAGGGAACTCGGCAACATCCTGTGGGAGTACTGCGGCATGGCCCGCAACGAAAGGGGCTGCAGAACGCCCTCGAGCGCATTCCCGAACTGCGCGAGGAGTTCTGGAAAGACGTCAATGTCCCGGGTGAGGGCGACGACCTGAACCAGGCGCTGGAGAAGGCCGGTCGCGTGGCCGATTTCCTGGAATTCGCCGAGCTCATGGTCCACGACGCGCTCGAGCGCGACGAATCCTGCGGCGCGCACTTCAGGGAAGAGCACCAGACCCCGGAGGGCGAGGCGCTTCGTAACGACGACGACTATTCTTACGTGTCGGCCTGGGAATTCAAGGGCGTGGGCGAAAATCCCACCCTGCACAAGGAGCCCCTGGCTTTCGAATATGTCCACCTCACTCAGCGGAGCTACAAATGAGGCTGAAACTGAAGATCTGGCGTCAGGCGGGTTCAGAGGACAAGGGAAAGTTCGTAACCTACGAACTGGAGGACGCGAGTGAGCATATGTCCTTCCTCGAGATGCTCGACGTCCTCAACCAGAAGTTGATCCTGAAGGGCGATCGCCCCGTCGCCTTCGAGCACGACTGCCGTGAGGGCATCTGCGGCTGCTGCGGGTTCATGGTGAACGGTTTCGCGCACGGCCAGATGAGGAAGACCACGGTCTGCCAGCTCCACATGCGCCACTTCAAAGATGGGCAGACCATCGTCATCGAACCCTTCCGCTCGAAGGCGTTTCCGGTCGTTCAGGACCTCATCATCGACAGAACCGCCCTGGACAAGATCGTCCAGGCGGGCGGCTTCATTTCGGCCAGGACGGGCAGCGCCCCCGACGCCAACGCCACGCCGATTTCCAAGGAGAAGGCCGACCTGTCCATGGACGCGGCGGCCTGCATCGGCTGCGGCGCCTGCGTGGCGGCCTGTCCCAACGGCTCGGCCATGCTCTTCACGGCGGCCAAAATCTCCCACCTCGGACTCCTGCCGCAGGGGCAGCCCGAGCGGTGGCAGCGCGCCCTGCGCATGGTCGACAAGATGGAGGAGCTGGGCTTCGGGGGCTGTTCCAACCACGGCGAATGCGAGGCCGTATGCCCCAAGGGCATCAGCATCGACTTCATCGCCCGGCTCAACCGCGACTTCATGCGGGCGAGTGTCACAGAAAAGGAGACGGCTATCCGCAAGGTCTGACGCCGTCCCGGTTCCACGAACATCACAGAGCGCCCGGTCGTCCGACCGGGCGCTTTTTCCGTCGCTGCCGACGTGTCCTTACAGGGAGACAGGGAGAGGGTGGGGCGGTGAGGTGGTGAGCAGGAGAATGTGCGAATGGGGATTTGAAGGGCGGCCCGCGACTGTTCACCTGGTCCCTCGATCACTTGCGCACTGGCTCACCATGCCGCCAGGCGCAGATCGTCCGCCGCCGCCTGTCGCCGTCGACCGCCGACGTCTTAACCCTTTGCTTCTTGACTTCTTAAATCCTTCACCGCGCCTGTGGGCGTACCGGCAAAGGCCGAAGGGTTAAAGCAGAAGCGGCCGGGGTCCGGGCCTTCGAAGACCTTCCTTCGCCCTTCGCCCCTGGCCGCTTCGACGGTGAGGATTGCGACTCGATCACTTAAAGCGAAGTGCGCCCGGTCGAGGACCGGGCGCTCTTCGTGCGCATGCATTGGACCGCCCAGTGTCAGGCGGTGGTGGAGATTCCGGCGGGCGCGGCCGGTGCGGCCGGCGGGGCCGGTGCTTTGGGCGGCTTCGGCGGGGCAACCGGACGAAGGATGAACGCCCGAGGAGACTTCCCCTCGTGTTTGATGATCAGCCCGCGGCTTGACTTGGCCGGGACTTCCACGCGAATCGTCATGGACTTGTGGTTCCGCATGATGTTCATGTTGATCGTGTCGCCCGGATCGTAGGAGCGAAGCACGCGATAGGCCTGGGAGGGCGTATCGGGGCTTCGCTCTCCGATCTTGAGGATGACGTCGCCCGCCTCGAGCTTCAGGCTCGAGTTGCGGGGAGCCGAAACGACGAGCAGGCCCTTCGTGGTACCGAAGTATCGCCCAAGGCCGGGAGTGAGTTCGACCAGCTCCATGTCCATCCAGTCGGAAGGAAGGTGGGAGCCGTACCACACAAAATTCGGTGGCAGGGGCGTCGCCGGGATCTTGGGAATCTTGATGTCCTTCAGGAAGGTGAGGTCCATGGGGGCAAGTTCGCGGAGGGTTACGGCCGCGGTATGGGAGGTGCCGCGGCGCATGTAATTGATCGTGACCTTCTCGCCGGTTTTGATGCCCTTCATGTACGCCCTGAGTTTGCCGGACGGGGACGGGTGGGCTTTGTCCGCGGCGAGCGAATGCCCGTTGAAGCTCGTCAGGATGTCTCCCGCCTTAAGACCCGCCTGGTCCGCGGGTCCGCCGGGGGTCACGCCCTGCAGCTTGATGCCCAGGTGGTCGGTCTTCTTGTTGGGATCCGTATCGAAGATGATGCCTATCATGGGGCGTTTCGAAAAGGCCATAACGAAGTCTTTCTCGGTGAGCCTAGCGAGGTCCTTGTCCGCGAGCCGGGTAGAGAGCTCGCTGACCTTCTTCGCGGCCTCGTTGAGCTGCTGCTTGGCATTCTGCAGTTCCTTCTCCAGCTTCTGCTTCTCGTACTGTTCTTTCTTGAGCTGTGCTTCCTGCGTCCTTTTCTCGGCCTCGGCCTGCCGCCTGTCGGCCTGCTGGGCCCGGTCCACCCGGGCGGCGGACTGCGAGGCGAACAGCCCGGGAGCCGCGAAAGAGAAAATCAGCAGCGGGATTAGCAACGTTTTTGTCTTCATCGTCGAAACCTCCTGGTCCGTCAAATAGTCGAAAGTTCACCGCGCCCGGTCCTGACGGCGACGAGCGTGGTGAGCAGCTTCACGCGTTCCTGCCACAGCCTCACCAGCTGGTCCGAAGCCTCGCTGCCGGTCTGCAGGAGCGAGATCTGCAGATCGACGATGGCGACCTGGTCCTGGAGTTCGGCTATGGCGCTCGCCGTGCGACCCTTGAGTACGGGTGTCCCGGCATCGAGGCGGCGCAGCAGCGCTTCGAGTCTCTGGGATTGGGAGATGAGAGGCTTTAGCTCCTGCTGGTTGGAGGCCCGTTTCGTCTGCAAGACCTGGCTGTCGACGGTCTCCCGGGGCGTCCGCACCCTGATGCCCAACAAGATGAATACGGTCAGGAGAACGGCGGCGGCCACGGCGGACGACGCCCACGCGATCTTCGCCACCCTCGTTCTGCGCCGTTCTTTCGCGTTGGCCTCTATGAGGGCCCACAGGTCCCTGGAGGGCTTCTCGTCCGGGAGCCCTGCCATGGCGGCGGCAGTGGCGTCCAGGCGGGCCAGTTCGGCCCTGCAGACCGGGCAGTCCCCGACGTGCCGGGCTGTCTCGGCGGAGGCCCGACCTTCCTTGAAAGCGAGGAGCTGCTCTACTGTTGCGTGCATGCTTCCTCCTTTTCCAGCGGTGCCAGTTCGGCGCGAAGCCTTTCGTGAGCCCTGGCCAGGCGGGACTTGGAGAAGCTCGCGGTCCGACCCATGAGCTCTGCTATCTCGTCGTGCGTGTAGCCCTCCACGTCGTGGAGCCACACGACGGCGCGGGTCAAGGGCGGAAGCTTCACGAGCGCCTTTTCGAGGTCCTTCGATTCCGGCAGCCAGGCGCCCCAGGTTACGTCTCCCGCCCGCGGTGGCTTGCCGTCGGGAAGGATCTCCTCGTCGAGAGGGTCCTCGAGGTGTCGCCCCCTGCCGCCGCGGAGCCGCATGAGCGCCTTGCTCGTGGCTATAGACCGGATCCACGCCCAGATAGGCGCCTCCCCACGGAATTTTGCAATGCTCCTGATGACTTCCATGAATGTGTCCTGTACGACGTCTTCGGCCTCGCCCGATGTTCCACACAACCGCCTGGCCATGTTGAACACCGGGATTTCGAAAGTCCTGTATAAGGTCTCCAGCGCCTCGAGGTCGCCCTTCCGCGCCCTGGCGATGACCACCTCGTTGTCGGGTACCTCAAACTTCGATCCCATCCCGTCTCCTTGGATGCAGAAAAGGGGAAAAGCGTCGCAGGTTCTCTCGAAAGGTCTCCCTCAAGGCTTACTAACGAGAAAGGTGCGGCGAAAGTTTGGGCGCGGCGGGGGGTCCTGAAGCTACCTGTCCTTCAGCGGATGTTCGGACCAGGCGTGGAATTTCCCGAGCCTCCGGTATTCCTCGACGTAGTCGGCGTAATGCCGCCAGTCCTCGCGAACCGAGCGGAGCTCCGAGTCGGTCAACCGCCGGACAGCCCTGGCGGGGGAGCCGATGACGAGGTGTCCGGCGGGCATCACCTTGTGCTGCGTCACCACGGATCCTGCGCCGACGACCACGTCCTCCTCGATGACGCAGCCGTCCATGAGGACGGCGCCCATGCCGATGAGTGCCGGTCCCTTTACGGTGCAGCCGTGCAGGATGGCGCCGTGCCCGATGGTGACCTCCGGCCCGATGGTCAGCGGAAAGCGGTCGTGGGTGGTGTGCAGGACGCAGTTGTCCTGGATGTTGGTTCGCGGACCAATCTTGATGAAATGGACGTCGCCCCGGATGGAGACGTTGAACCAGACGGAGGCGCCCTCGGCGATGGTCACGTCGCCGTTGATCCTTGCCGTGGGGTCCACGTAGACGCTCTCGTGGATGACGGGCGATTTTTCGAGGTGGGGTAGTCTCATGGTTTCGACCTCAACCTGACGCGTCCGGCGTCTGCCACTGTTCACGGGCTCGACCGCTCCTTGTCGCGGAGACGCTCCTCCCTGTCTTCCGCGACCAGCCACTCAAGCCGTAAAGCAGGAGAGCGGTCAGCACCGCCCAGGCGGCGAACTCGTACCAGACCCAGTCCGGCCGGTTTATGCTGTCGCTGAAGTTGACCATGTGCGCACCGATAGAGGGCCCGAATCCCAGGCCGATGGCATAGGGAAGAAAACCGTAGCCGACGTACAACGCCAATTTGTCCTTCGGCGCGATGACCGAAACGTACTCGACGGACCGGGGGCTGAACATCATCTCGCCCACGGCCCAGACGGCGAGCGAGAAGCCGATCGCCCAGGCTCCTATCGCGTAGCCGAACATCCCCACCGTGCCCACGCCGATGGCGGAAATGAGGAGACCACCGACCATGGAGGGGAGTGCCCGGTACTTCGACATCCACTTTCCGATCAGGACCTGGAAGGCCACGATCATGAGAGGATCGACGGCCTGGAAATATTCGATGTGCTTCATCATGGCCGGATCCAGCCGGGTGATGAAGAGCGGGATGTTGGTCCAAATCTGGCTGTAGAGCGCCCAGACGTTGGCGAAGATCAGGATGAAGAGGAGGAACTGCCAGTCGCCCACGCGCTGGGGCTGAAGGATCTGGACTGCCCCGTGGCCGAGGCGTTTTTCCCGCGCCCTCAGGGGAATATCCAGGAGGACGTTCAGGCCGATCCAGATGGCTCCGATGACGAGCGCGTTCGATCCGGGAATCTGAAGATGCGCTGGAAGACCCGCCAGTGACGCGACCCGCCCCGGAATCGAGAGCCCGTTCCAAAGGACGAAGACAAAGCCGACGCCGGCCAGCGTGATGAGCAGTCGGAGATTGATCAGCACCACCAGCATCTCGTGAATGACCGTCTTGAAGCTCTTCGCCTTCGCAATCTCGTCCACCGGCAGGTTCTTGAAATAGAGAAGCCGTGACCAGCGAAAGCCCCCGTTTCCACCACCGCCGCGGCGATGAAGATCATGTTGGCGTGGCCCGTCAGCCTGCGGACGGATTGGCCACGAACGGCGCCAGGAAAGCCCCCACGTTGATCAGCATGTAATACAGGGAGAACCCAAGCGTCCGGTTGGACTCCGTCGTCACGGCCTTCACGGTGCCGGCGATGACCGGTTTCATCACCGCGCCGCCCAGCGCGATGACCATGAGGGCCGCGAACATGGCGGGATAGTGAGTCACCCGGCTCGCGATCACGTAGCCCGCCACCAGCACCGCGAGGGAGGCGAGCATGGTCTGGCGGAAGCCGTAACGGTCCGCGATCGCCCCGATCAGGATGGGGAGGAAGTACCCCACGAAAAGCCACAATCCATAGAGGAAATCCGCCCGGACATCTCCGAAGCCCAGATCGTGCGACAGGTAGATCACGAGGTAGGCCATCATGGAGTAGATGGCCAGGCAGTGGAGCAGCTCCGTGACGATGGCGGCCCAGAATGTCTGGTTGAACTGTCCCATGGCTTGTCGTAAAGAGCTATCTCATGCGGACTCCTCAGATGGGTTTAACCTGCGGCGGCGGCCCCGCGATGCGTTCGGAGAATTTTCGTGATGTCGCTGTCGTAGTTGTGGATCCAGAGCACTTCGATACCGATGTGGTCGAAGGCGTCCCAGACGGCCCGTCTGGACGCGGAATAGCGTATGACGCCGGCGGCGTCGCGAGGAAGCGGTGCCGGGGGCTTGAGCATCAGGTAATGCATGGGCGGGACGGCCATCTTGCGCGCGAGGTCGATCAGCCGCCGGAGGTTCGGGTCCTCGCCCGAACTGCCCACGAAGAGGCACGTGAACCTGGCCAGCAGCTGGATGGTCACGTGGTCGGTCCAGTGGTGCCCGTGGTAGAGCAGTTCGTGGTAGTCGTCCTCGGAGAAGATCAGGAAGTCCGAGCCCTTTCGCGCCGGCGACCTGGGCAGGAAGCCGTGCGTGTGGAAAATGGGAATCCGGTTCGCCTCCATCGCCATGGGCGCGCCGTAGACCGGCTGGTAGCGGCCGCCCACGCCCAGTTCGTCCGCGAACCGTTCGAGCAGGTCGTCGAAGTTCTGCGTCAGGATCGCGTGGACGCGGTCCATGGCCAGGATGCCCTTCATGGTCCGGGAAAGCACGACGGGGTCCTGGTACAGCACGGTGCGCACGGTGTCCAGGTACTTGGGGCCCAGCTTTGCCTTCACGTACCGCACCACCATGGGGCGGACCCGCTCCTTGAAGGTGCTCTCTATCTCCTTCTCGTGGAGGGGGGCCTCCTTCGGCCCCACGGCCTCGTAGAGCCCGGCCAGGGCCACGCGGAGCATACGGCTCGTCAACTCGTTCCATATGGGCAGGCCGCAGCCCTTGGAGACGCCCGCGCCCAGCACGAGACACAGGCGGCCCGTTTCGTACGCCTCGCGCAGGGCCTGCACCTGGGGCTCGTTCCACAGGTGCTCTTTGGCGAGTTCCTTTTCTGCCAGGGGATTTTTTCTGTCGCTCATGGCCGTCTTCCGGTCGATCACCCGCCGCGGCCGGACTTGAGGTCCGCGATCATGCCGTCCATGAGGTCCATCAGTTCGCGTTCCTTCCGCTCGCGCATTCCGGCGGTTTCCACGAGGATTTCCAGTTCCGCGATCACCGGCAGTATCTTCTCCCGGTGCTCGTCGACCAGCGCCTCGGCCTCCGGGATTCTCGGCAGGTGGTCGAGGATGTTGAGGATCGCCCGGGCGTTCTCGAGCCGCTGTTCCAGGGACAGACCCTGGTCGTTGATGGACGCCCAGAGCGCGCGCATCCGCTCCACGGGATTTTCGATTTCTTCGTACACGGTCCGGCTCCTCTTCCCGAAAACGGGGGCTTGCCCGGGAATCGGCGTACGTTGGAGTGTATCGAACGGCACCGCCGACTGCAACCGGGGGCGGGGGAGCCTCATTTGGGTTGGGGTTTGGGGAGCAAAATGATTATATCGGATTATCTCTGAAGAGTCTCAAGAGCGATTTGTAGAGATCCTCCTTTCGGTGGTTAAACCTGAATTCTGTCTCTTTGAGATGCAGGTAAAAGGTGTGATGGGCGATTCCGTTAAACTTGACCATCCTGCGTTTTGCGAAGCTCCAGAACGATTCAATCCCGTTGATGTGGTTGTCCTTCACCCCAAATTCATTGAATTTGACCCAACAGGTTTTCGCACTGTACCATCGATCTGCCTCCTTTCTGTTGAAAAGCTCGAAGCTCCTTAACACTTCAAGCCTACAACAGAGGAGGCACTCTTTCTTAATTTGCCATTTTGGACAGGCGTGGGGTTACCCATTAGTCGGCCCCCGCGGTTACTCTTCGGGACGAGTAGTTTCTACTTATGCATCGGTCCCGCTGCTTGGTAATAAATGCCCTTTCGGGTGGGAATAATGGGGACTATCTTGGCGATGTGCAAGTCTCTCGAAACCCTCATGTGTCTTGGCGGCGGATTCCGTAGTGGGTGTCGCCGGGATTGCGCGTTTGAGGTGGGCCTATGGGGCTGCTTAGAACAGAGCGATCTTGAAGCGCCAGGAAGTTAGGAAGTGAAGAAGATAATGCAAGAACAAGAGAAGGATCATCAGCCCGAGAAAAAACATCTGACCCCGGGATTCCACGGCGATGGACAGCGGGAGGTCATTCCAGGCAGGAAATGGCATAAGGACTGGCGCGTGTGGACCGTAGTTCTCCTGCTGCTGGCGGCGATGACGGCCTATGTCCTGACGATGGGTGGGTTGCGTTCGATGGTCGGCACGCCTGCCCTCAAGGCTCCCGCATCCCAAACCGCGGCGTCAAGATAGCGGGCTGGGTCGGGATCGTGCATCGCGACGGGGGGCGGAACCCTCTGGGCGGTTCAGCGGAGGTGCCCGGGAGAGCCAAGGCTGATACCGCGTTGGCCCGCTTAGGATTTGGTCACAGGGGACCCACCATGAAATGGACAGGCCTCTATCTTGTCGGCTGGATCGTGCTCGTCGGCGGCCTTCTGGCCGCGCTATGGAAAATCGGAGTATTGGCCAGCATCGGCACCACATGGACCGTGATCGGAGTCGCGATACTCACTGGATTTGGCATCATGACCGCAGTCTCCCACAGCGGTACCAAGGAGAACATCCGAATCGACCGGAAATGACCTTTCTGCTGACTCACTCCGCGCCGAGGGACAAGAGGGGCAGGTCTTTAGGGTTCGTGTCATGCCGCGGTATGATCGTTTGAAAGGCTGAAGGGATGCCTTGAGGAGAGTTGCATGGCACGACCGTTGCGGATCGAATTCCCGGGGGCGGTGTACCACGTGACGTCGCGGGGGGACGAAAGAAGCCTCATTTTCCGCGATGAAAAGGGGCGGGTCGCGCTTGATGGCATCAAGATGAGGATGGTCCGCCGCCGGAAACAGACTCACCAGGAGTAATCACCGATTATTAAGGCCGGGACTGGCGCCCCCTGGCGTTGTTACTCTGCGTCCCGCGTCTGCGCGGTGGATTCTTGCTCTTTTCAAATCCGCAATCCCATCCCAAATCCCCAATCGTCTATGCCTCTTCCAGCTTGGTCATGACCCGGAGCCATTCTTCCTCGGCGGCGGCGAGTTTCTGCTTGAGGTCTTCGAAGCGGCGGGTGAGGGTACGCCAGTCCTCGGTGACGACGGAGTCGGGGTCGGTGAATTTCTCTTCCATGGCGGTCTTCTTCGCGGTGAGTTCGGCGACGGAGGCGTCGAGTTCCTTGCGGCGCCGCTCGAGGCGGAAGCGTTCGTTCTTGGACAGGACGGGCTTCGCGTCTGAGGAGGGGCCGTTGTTGGAAGCGCCGTTCTTGGCTTTGTCTCTATCGGTCGGCCGCGCCGATTCTTCGGGCACGTCGAGCAGATCGGGCGCGTAGCCGGCGGCGCTGCGGACCCGGCCCGCGGCGACGGCCCACGTGTGGTTGGTGAGCGAGCGGAGAAAGTCCTCGTCGTGGCTGACGAGGATGAGCGTGCCCTTGAAACGGCTGAGGGCGTCGCTCAGGACCTCAATGGCGACGCTGTCCAGGTGGTTCGTGGGCTCGTCCAGCGCCAGGACGTTGGCCTTGGCCAGCAGCACGGCCAGGAGGTGCAGCCGGGCGCGCTCTCCACCCGAGAGGCTCCCGACGTTCTGTTCGGCGCGAGCGCCGCCGAAGCCGAAAGCGCCCAGGTGGCTCATGATCTGTTCCTTGTGGGGTGTCTTGAGAAGCGTCCCCACGGTGTCGAACAGGGAGCCGGAAAAGGGGAAACGCCGCTGGTGCTGGTCGTAGTGCGCAAGGCGGACGTTGGTGCCCCACCGCACGGAGCCCTCCACGAGCGGCACGTCGCCCTTGAGGGCCTTGAGCAGGGTGGTCTTGCCCGACCCGTTGGCGCCGATCAAGGCGATCCTCTGACCCCGCTTGATGGTCAGTCGGGACGCGGCGAGGGTCCTGTCGCCGAGTGAAAGGACCACGTCTTCGGCCGTGAGAACGTCGTCGCCGGGGATGTCGTCGAAGGTCAGGTTGAGGCGGAATCCCTCGGCCGTGCGGATGGGCGCCTCGACGCGCTCGAGGCGCGCCAGGACTTTCTCGCGGCCCCGGGCCTGCTTGGTGCGCTGACCTGCCTTATAGCGCCGGATGAACTCTTCGGTCCTCGCGATGAAGGCCTGCTGCTGCTCGTAGGCGCGCTCTCGGGTCTTCTGCATCTCCTCGAGCTGGGTCTGGAAGGACGCGAAGTCGCCGCGGAAGGTGTAGGCCTTGCCGTCCATGAGGTAAGCCACGTGGTCCACGGCGTTCTCGAGGATCTCGGGGTCGTGCGTGACAACGACGAAGGCGCGGAGCGACGTCTTGAGAAAGTCCCCCAGCCAGGTGCGCTGCGTATCGTCCAGGTGGTTGCCGGGCTCGTCCAGCAGGAGAAGGTCGGCGGGGTCGAGGAGTGCGCGCCCCAGCTTGATCCGCATCTGCTCACCGCCCGAGAAGGACGCGCAGGGGCGATCCCCGTCCTCGAGGGAAAAGCCGAGGCCGAGCAGCGTGCGCTCGAGGTCCGTTTCGTAGGTGTAGCCGCCGTGGTGCAGCAGCCACTCCTGGATATCGGCGGCCGCCTCCATGGTGCCCTTGCTCGTGTCGCCGTCGGCGATCATGCGGTGGAGGCGCTCCAGGTCCATCTCCTTCGCCAGGACGTCGGAGAAGGCTTTGAGCAGGTATTGGCGGGCCGAAGTCCGCACGCCCGCGAGGTCCTCCTGGGGCACGGTGGCGATGCGCAGGCCGCGGGCGCGCCGCAGTTCGCCGGCGTCGCATTCCTCGCGCCCCGCGAGGATGCGCAGCAGGGTCGTTTTACCCGAGCCGTTGGGGCCGACGAGCGCCCAGCGTTCGCCGGCGTTGACCTGCCAGTCGATGCCCTTGAGAACCTCGTGTTCTCCGTATCGCTTCGTGACGCCCGTCAACCCGATTCGCACGCCTTCGCCTCCAAACGCGGGATTGTAGCACAGGGAGGTGGGATAATTTGGGATTTGGGACTTGGGATTTGGGATTTGAAAGGCGGCGGGGGACGGGCCTTTGAAGAAGAAATGAACAGGGAGGACGGGAGGAAGGGAGGGAATGACGATTTTGGAACGGGGACCTGGGGTTCAGGATTTGAGAGGCGGCCCTGGACGGGCCGTTGTAGCAGCCGGCGCGGGCGGGATGGTCCATAATGGAACCGTCGGCATCGTCCGAAGCGTGCCGGTCATTTGCGTAAAGCGAAGGAGGCGAGCTATGAAACTCTTGCACACGATGGTCCGTGTCCGGGACATCGAAAAGAGCCTGGATTTCTACTGCGGTTTCATCGGGCTTCACGAGGTCCGCAGGACGCCCATCGGCGACGAGGCCACGCTGGTCTTTCTCACCGACGAGGACGAGAAGTACTTCGTGGAACTGACGTACAACCACGACAACCCCGACTATACCCTCGGGGACCAGTACGGGCACCTGGCCTTCGGGACGGACGACCTGGACGAGGTGGAGGCGGACAGTCAAGCCGCCGCGGCTGGCAGTACTGGCCGTCGCGGCCGGAGCTGAAGTCCCGCTACCTCTTCGTCTGCGACCCCGACGGGTACGACGTGGAGATCATAGAAAGAAAGGGGTGATTTGGGATTTGGGATGGGATTTGAAAGGCGGCGGGGGACGGGCCATTGTAGCGGCCGGCGGAAGCCGACCGATTCAGCTCACCTAATCCCTTACTAACGGACTCACGGCGCCGCCTGGCGCGATCACTCGATCACTGGATCACTCGTTAAAGATACGGAGCAAACGATGGGAAAACTGGAGGAGTTCCGGGCATTCCGGGAACAGATGAACGAGCGCATCCTTGGCGAGGGGCACAAGGGCATCCAGCGCTTCTTCAACCTGGACACGCAGGCCTACAAGGAGGGCGCCCTGCCGGCCAAGACGCTGGAGCTGATGGGACTGAGTTCGTCCATGGTCCTCAGGTGCGACGACTGCATCGCCTACCACGTGATCCGCTGCCGCGAGGAGGGCTGTACCAGGGCCGAGCTGTTCGAGGCCTTCAATGTGGCGCTGGTCGTGGGCGGTTCCATCGTCATCCCGCACCTGAGACGCGCCGTGGCCCTGCTGGACGAACTCGAAGGCCCCGGCCCCGACCGCGGAGTCGCGTGCTAGACGGCCGCGGGGAAGGGATCTGAAGCCGCCGAATACCGCGGGTCATGCGACTCACCGAAAAGAGGCGCTCCTACGGTGCTCCCGGCACGGTGGTCACGCTCTCGAAAATCCTGCCCTGGGTATCCTTGATCTTAAGGGTCAGCTCGAAGTCTGCGCGGGGCTTGCGGCCTTTCCATGTGCCCAGGTAGCCGTTTTCGACGTTGGATCGCCCCTTGCCGATGCGGCGCGTGTTGGAACCACCCACCCGGTGCTTTTTCAGTTTCCACTTTTTCAATGCGATGGCGGGATCGAGGCTGTAGACGGCTGCGTAGCCGTGGAGGTCGAACCGGTCGCCCTTGCCGGGGGGGCGCGGCGGCAGGTCGGTGATCCACGTGAAAACCGCCTCGGCCTGTTGGCCCAGCACGGGGTTGGTGAGCACGCTCGTCCGGTCGAGGTGCGCGACCGACTTGTCGTAGATGCCGAGGCGCGTGTAGGTCCCCGTGGGGTCCTGGGGATAGGGGAGGAGCGCGCAGTCGCGGAATACCGCCGAGGCGGATCCCGTGGTCTGGACGTCGCAGGTGAAAGTGCAGCCGTCGGCCTCCAGCACCGCGTCGTTCTGGACGGCGAAGAAGCCCCCGCTGCCGTCGACGGTGGTGTCCGTCAACGTGACCGATGCGTCGTCCATGGCCAGCATTTCCCCGATGACCGAACCGCTGACGTCTGACGTGAGCGTCCTTTTCCGGGTAGAGGTTCCACGTGTCGACGGAGGCGTTCTGCAGGCGCAGGGTTCGGTCGGCCAGCGGGAGAGTGGTGTCGGCGTAGGTCCGGCCGTTGAAGAGACCCGAGACGGAGGTGTCCGAAGGCAGGTGAAGGCCGACGACCACCCAGTTGTCTTCGGAGATGTCGCGCAGGGTGACGTCCGAACCTTCGCGCACGAGGAGCGGCCAGAGCCGGACGTCGCAGCGCGTGATCCGGAATGTGTCCAGGATGCCGGTGGCGTCAGCCGGCGGGAAGGCGTAGTCGTCGATGAAGCCCGGGAGGGGAGGCGAGTAGACGGCGCGGCTTCCGGGCATGAAGGTCGGCCAGACCCAGAGACTCCCCGCCCCGGCCTCGCGCGGGATGTCCGTCAGCGAAAGGGATGCGTCGTCCTGGACGATGCATTCGAACATGGCCGTTCGAGGCGTTCGGCGGTGAATTCGGATTGGCCCGCGGCGACGAACTGGAGGAAGGAGCAGTCCGAATCCGAGAAGTCTACGCGCCCGTTTTCGGCGGACACGAGTGCGTATTGAACGCCGGCGGGGACCTGGTAGCTGCAATGGTCGATGGTCAGGACGCCGGAGCCGGCCACCGCCAGCGCGTACTGCCCGTTGAAGGCGCTCATGACCTTGACGACCGACTGCGCAAAGCGGGCGTGGCCCGTGCCCGTTACCGTGAAGTTGCCCGCGATGCGGAAGCCGGGTTCGGGCACGTTCGAGACGAGGAGGTCTCCGCCCGTGAGAATCACGACGTCCTGAACCTCCATGGGTTGCGTGATGGTGACGGGCGTCGAGATGACCCAGGGATTCGAAGTCTGGGCCCTCGCCGGGGGGGCGATCAGGACAGCACAGACGAGCGCCGGTATAAGACTTCGCAACCGCATGGGTCCCAATCCCTCCTATCCAGGACGGTCTTCCCGGTGCGGCTCGTCGCGGGAAAAACCCGTCTCTTCTGCACACTAAGTTTTTGAAAGGCCGCCGTCAAGGCGGGTTATGCCTGCGGAGGGCTTGCGGGCATCGGCGGAACCCAGAAACAAGAAGGACCGCCTCCCCGCGGGGAAGCGGTCCTTCTTCGACGGCAATCCGCGTCGCTTACTTGGCGAACAGGACCTGCTTGAAGTAGAGCTTGCCCGAAGACAGGTCGAGCGCCACGGCGAAGAAATCCGTGACCTTCCGTCCCAGAACAAGCGCCGCGGGAACGTCGCCGCCCAGGGCGCCGGGGTAGACCGGCAGGTCCCTGAACTTGAACTTGTTTGGACCGAAGCCGACATCCGCGTCGTTGGGAATGGTCCGGACGGTGCCGACCATGGGGAGGCACTCCTCCAGCCAGCCCAGCACCTGCGGACGCATCCGGTCCATTTTTGACATGGCCGTGCCGACCGACTGCTCGGGAATGTTGAAGTTGGCCCTCGGGGCTAGGCTGGTGGTCTTCCGAGAGTCGGCTGCCAGGCCGGATCCCGGCAGGGCGTCGGCCTGGGCCAGCACCAGGCTGCAGCCGGTGTCGAAGAGGGCCACGACTTTGTCCTTGGAACCAAGTGACGAGGGTACGAATACCTGGTTGTATACGGAAAAGGCTGGCAGTTCGTGCCAATCGTCGGCCTTGCCGCCCAGGAGTTTCTCAAGGGGCGCGTCGCCGGGCAGGATGCGAAAAACGTTGTGGTGGCGGTCGAAGCGCACCTTGAGGCCCGCGAGCAGGTCCATGCCCAGGATCCCCTTCAGAACGTTGCGGCCCTCGCGGTACTTGAGGGTGGCCGGCTGATCGTCGACCACGAGGACCGGGACGTTGTCGATCTTGTAGCCGCCCAGGTCCACCGCGTCGAGCACGGCATAGGAATGCGCGGGTTCGTCGGGGTAAGCGCCCGCGGGCGGGTAGGCCCCCTGCACGACGGTAAGCTTGAGCCTCTCGGCGGTTTCCTTGGAGATGATCGTCTGCCGGGCCGCCGTGTCGACCATCATCCATATTTCTTGGCCCGAGCCGGTCGTGCAGACGAGCCACTCCATGTTGTACAGGGTCTTCAGCTTGGCGTCGACTCCGTCCGGAGGAAGCGGCTTTTCCGGCTTCCGCAAGGCGATCGACGCGCGGGTCTTCCAGAAGGCGATCTCGCCTTTGAGGGCGGGCGAGGTTTTGGGGAAGTCCTTCGCGATCTTCTCGAGAAGGCCGAGGCGTCCCTGGGCGGTCGGTTTGTCCCAGGCAAGGGCGTACAAGGCCTCGGGCGTGGGGTCCTTGGCTTTCTCGGCTTTGGCCAGGGCGGCCGCGGCGGGTTTCGCCCTGCCGGCCATCGTGTCGGCCAGCGCCAGAAGGCGGTAATCCTGGACAGTGCCGCGCGTCCGGCACAGGATGTTCAGGGCGCCGAGCGCCATGCGGGGCTGGCCCATGGCCAGGTTCGTCCTCCCCCACAATTCCAGGACGGAAGGATTTCCGGGTTCCTCCTTCTGCGCTGTCCTGGCGGCATCGAGCGCCGCCTGGTAGTCGGCCGACTTGTAGGCGGTCCAGCCTTTTACCAGGGCCGAAGCGGTTTTCTTGGGCGCCTGTGCCGGCGAGGCGAGAACAGCGACGCACAGCAGGCATGAAATCGCGGCTGGCAAGAAGTTGCGGAAACGCATCGGGTATCCCTCCCATGCAAAAAAAAGATTTTCCTGTAGACCGGCGGCCGGCGTTTCTGCTGGCGCCTTCTGCCGGCGGACATTAAAGTATGTGTAAGGCCTTAGTATGCCTCTCTCGGCGGCGGCGGTCAAACCGTGCCGGCCGCGGGGAAAATTGCAGGCGCCGCGAACGCCGGGGTGTAGGCCATGACGTTGAATGCCATCCACCTGCTTCTTACTTATCGGTGCACCTGCGAGTGCGACCACTGCTTCGTCTGGGGGAGCCCGTGGCAGACGGGAACGATGACTGTGCGCACCATCCGGAAGATCCTGAACCAGGCCCGGGAGCTCGGCACGGTTCGGAGGATCGACTTCGAGGGCGGAGAGCCGTTTCTCTTGTATCCCGTTCTCCTCGACGGGGTGGCGCTGGCCAGGCGAAAAGGCTTCGACGTGGGACTAGTCTCCAACGCTTACTGGGCGACGGATGCCGGGGACGCCGTTCGCTGGCTGCAACCCTTCAGAGGCGCGATCGCCTGCCTCTCGATCAGCGGAGACCTGTATCACTCCGACGAAGTGATGAGCGGACGGGTCCGCCACGCACAAAAGGCCGCGGAGAAACTCGGCATCCGTACGGAGATCCTGACCATCGCCCAGCCCGAGGCCGTCGATGCGGCCGGGGTCGTGGGAACGATCCCCGCCGGGGAATGCGGTGTCATGTTCAAAGGGCGGGCCTCGGAGAAGCTAGCCGGGCGTTCATCCCCGCAGGTCTGGCGCACCTTCACGGAGTGCCCGCACGAGGACCTGCGCCAGCCCGGCCGGGTTCACGTGGACCCGCTGGGTTTCGCCCACGTGTGCCAGGGCGTGGCCATCGGTAACGTGTTCCGCGACACGCTGAAGCAGATCGTCGGGACCTATGATCCGGATGCCGGCCCGGTGACGGGTCCGCTTCTTTCCGGCGGCCCCGCCGGACTGGTGAAGCGGTACCGTGTTCCGCACGCGGACAGATACGCCGACGCCTGCCACCTGTGCTACGAGACGCGGGCCAGGCTGCGCGGACGGTTCCCGGACGTTCTGGCCCCGGACCAGATGTACGGCGTGGTCGATAGCTGACCGCGTCGGAAAGCGTAAGGGGCACGCAGCGTCCATTCCAGCAGCCTGCTTGGTGTGCATGGATCGAATTCTCGGGCTGAATCTGCCCCCCCTGACCCCGCTGGAAAACTGGCTCAAACTGAAAGGCAGCGGCAGCGCGTACGGGGGCGACTTCATCGCTCATTATCCCCTCCCGGTGCTCTATCCCCCCAACCTTACGCGCGAGGTCCAGACCGTCCTGGGAATCCTGGTGCTGGCCGTTAACGACGCAGTCTACGCCTGAGTCCTCAGGGCCTGGATCACGGAGGCGCGCTCAGCGGACTGATCCCCCGTAGCGAACGCACCGATCATTATGCGGCCGCTCTTTGGCGCTCCTGGAATGGTTGGCGGAACCTTCCTGTTTACCCTAACAGAATGGCTATTGGGAGCTTGGGCGGCGGGCGCTGCCTTTTTTCGTCGAAGGGGCTCCGTAACCTTTAGACTCCGGGCGACATCCAAGGGCCAGATCGGTTGGAGAGACCGACGAATGCTTCAAGGAGATGACCATGGCCGTGAATTCGTTCGTGAGAAAGCCTGCCAGCATCGGTCTGGGCATGGCGGAGAAGGTGGCGTTCATCGCTCCCCTGGCGACGCGGGTCGTGGTGGGGCTCACGTATATGCAGACGGGCTGGGGCAAGTGGCAGCACTTTTCCAGGATCGTGGAGTTCTTCCACACACTCGGCATTCCATTCCCGACCGTGAACGCGTTCATCGTGGCCAGCCTCGAACTTATGGGCGGCAGCCTCATCATCGCGGGCCTCCTGACGCGGCTCTGCGCGATGGGGCTGTCCGTGACCATGGTGGTGGCCCTTCTAACGGCCGACAGGCAAGCCTTCCTCATCTCGTGGACCATGGCGAGCAACACGGGTCCGGCCAACGTCCTGGCCTTTACCCTTCTCATCTTCCTCCTGTGGCTGGCCTTTTACGGACCGGGAGTGGTGAGCCTGGACGCGCTCCTGAAACGGTGGATCTTCGGCGGGAAGAAAGGCGGCCGCTGACGGTCAGTGCGGGAGCGGCGGCATGTGTAACCTTTTCGGCGCGGTCGTCATCCAAGAGATTGCAGAAAACGGATGGGCTGGCGAGACGCTTGTTTTCGAGAACGAAAGGAGGTGAGCCGACCGCCAATCGAGTATCTCCCGGACACCGCGGCGGATCCAGGCCCGCGGACCGGTTCTTGGATAGAGCGGACCAACCACGGAAGATCGAGGCGAGAGCCTCTGATGCCGCCCCGGCCGAAAGGCGGCGGCGGTCACAAAGAAGAGAGGAGCGATGATGAATCGCAAAGTGAAGGCACTGGTACTGAATGCGGCGGTTGCGGGCCTGATGGCGGGATTCACGGCGGTCACCCCGGTGAGCGCTACCCCGGCCACGAAGAGCGCCTCCAGCGGCGTCATGAGCAACGGCTGCGGCGGCAAGAGCGGGTGCGGCTCCGCGGGCGGCCAGAAGACCGCGCCCAAGAGCTCCGATCGCCACGTCTGCAAGGGCATGAACGCCTGTAAGGGCAAGGGCAACTGCAAGGCCGGCGACAACGGTTGCGCGGGCAAGAACGCCTGCAAGGGCAAGGGCGGCTGCGCCTCGCCCGCGGCCAAACACTCGTGCAAAGGTCAGAACGCCTGCAAGGGTATGGGCGGCTGCAAGACGAAGGCCAACAGCTGCGCGGGTAAGAATTCGTGCAAGGGCAAGGGCGGCTGCCAGGTGCCCCTTAAGCACGCGGCCTGAACGGAGACAACGGACAACCGGCGGGGCCGCGGCCGCAGACCGCGGCCCCGCATCCTGGAGGCAGACATGAAACCTAACCGTTGGGGATTCGAAGACCTGGGGCTCGGCATCGGGCTCAGGACCACCCACTTCACCCACATCCTGAGGGAAAATCCCGACGTGGGGTTCTTCGAGATCCTCACGGAGAACTACCTGGACACGGGCGGACGGCCGCTTTTCATCCTGGACCAGGTGGCGGAGCGCTATCCCATCGTCATGCACGGGGTGTCCATGTCCGTGGGCAGCACGGACCCGATCAACTTCGGCTACCTGGACAAGGTCAAAGCCCTGGCCGAGAGAACGAATGCGCGCTGGGTCTCGGATCACGTCTGTTGGACGGGCGTCGTGGGACGCAATACCCACGACCTGCTGCCCCTTCCGTACAACGAAGAGACGCTGAGGCACGTGGTGTCCCGCATCCGCACCATACAGGACTACCTCGAGCGTCCGCTCGTGCTGGAGAACGCGTCCACCTACCTCGAGTTCGTGCCCTCGAGCATGCCCGAGTGGGAGTTCATTGCGCGGATGGCCGAGGAGGCAGACTGCGGCCTTCTGTTTGACGTGAACAACGTCTACGTCAGCGCTTTCAACCACGGCTTCGACCCCGTCGAGTACATCGACAACATACCGGGCGACCGGGTGTGTCACTATCACCTGGCCGGCCACACGCACTGCGGGACGCACATCCTGGATACGCATTCGGACTACGTGGTGGACCCGGTCTGGGAGCTGTTCGGTCACACGATCAAGCAGGTTGGGCTTCGCGCGACGCTGCTGGAATGGGACGCGAACATACCGCCTTTCGAAGTGGTCTACAACGAGATCATGAAGGCCAGAACCTGGCGCGAACAGGAGGCCAGCCATGCGGCATGAGAAACGGAAGACCGGGGGCGACATCCACCTGGACAAGGTGCAACGCTGGATGCAGGCCGTCATCGTCCATCCCGGCGACGTTGAGGAAGCCATCGGGTCGGGAGACGCCGAAAAGGAATTCGGCGCCGGGCGGCTCGACGAACTGGTGAAACCCTCCCACTCGCTCACCCCGGCCGAGCGCGTGGACATCTACCACGGCATGTACATTCTGCGCATGGTGGAGGCCCTGCAGTCGGACTATCCCGCGCTCGCGCACTTTCTGGGGGAGGACGCCTTCGAGGACTTCGTGCGAGAGTACGTGCAGGCGTATCCCTCGCGCAGCTACACGCTCAACCGGCTCGGCGACCACGTGCCGGAGTTTTTCCTCGAGGACCCGGACAAAAAGAACGCGGGCTTCCTCCACGATCTGGCGCGCTTTGAGCTGGCCGTCACGGAGACCTTCGACGAAACGGAGGCGGCCGTCCTCAAGCCGGAAGACATCCAGGACGTTGCTCCGGATGCCTGGGTGGCGGCACGTCTGAAGCCCATCGCGGCCTTCAGGCTTCTGTCCCTCAAGCACGACGTCATCCAACAGGTGGATGCGGCGAAGCGCGACTACCCCGCGCCGAAACCCCGGCGGCGGGCCACGTGGGTCGCCGTCTACCGCCGCGACTACTCCGTCTATCACCTGTCCATGACGCGCGCCGAGTTCGGCCTGCTCAAGACGCTGGCTCGGGGCGCTACGTTGGGCGAGGCGGTGGCCGAGGCCGCTGCAAAACTGAAGGCCTCGGAAAGCAACCAGAAAATCTTCAAGTGGTTCCGCACCTGGATCGCCGAGGGCATGTTCAGCGCCGTTGCATTCGAATGAGGTCCCCACCTCGCATTGATTTACAGGGAGGATGGGAGGAAGGGAGGAAGGCTGCGGAAGGGCCGCAATTCGGGATTTTGGATTTCGGATTGCAGCGCGGCGGGGGACGGGTCTTCGGAGGCCCCCTTTCGACTCGATCACTCTATCACTCGATCACTCGGTCACTGCGCCGCCAGGCGCTAAGGCCAGAGCTTTTTTCGGGATTCGAGGATGGCCTTGACGAAGTCTTCGGGAACCTCTTCGGGGATTTCGTCGGTGTCCTCTTCGAAGACCTGTTTGCCCATGCGCACGCTTTCCTCGTAGGTTTTGAGGTAGGCACGACAGTCGGCGCACAGGGCGAGGTGGGTCTTGAAGGCCACCCTCTCCTTGAAGGAGAGTTCCCCGTCCAGGTAGGCCCGTATGAAATCGGCGAGTTCGCGGCAGCTTATCATCTCTTCTTCCCCGCTCTGAAATGTGGGTCGAGAAGACCTCTCAGCGCCTGGCGCGCCCTGTGGAGACGGACCTTCACGGCGCCGGGCGTCATGTCCAGTAGCCGGGCCGTCTCCTCCGTGCTCATCTCTTCGATGTCGCGCAGCAGCAAGACGTTACGGTACGACTCGGGCAGCCGGTCGATGCACGAGCGGACGAGGGCTCGGTTCTGTTTGGATTCGAGGATCCGGTCCGCGTTGCCGCTCCACCGCTTGGCCGGATCGGCCTGGTGGCCGTTCGTCTTGTACTTGGGCAGCAGGTCCTCGATGGGCTGTTCGGGCTTTCGTTCGCGTGAACGGATCTTCATCAGCGCGCAGTTCACGACGATGCGGTGCAGCCACGTCCCCAGCATGCAGTCGGCCTCGAAGCCGCCGAGCGCCTTGAAGGCGTTGATGAAGGCCTCCTGCACGGCGTCCTTGGCGTCCTCCTCCTGCCGCAGGTAGCGCCTGGCCACGGCCAGCATGCGCGGCCCGTGCGTGCGGACCAGCACTGCGAAGGCCGTCTCGTCGCCGCGCCTGAGGGCGACGAGGAGAGAGGATTCGTCGTCGGGCGCGTCGGCGGCAGCGGGGATGTCAACGGAAGCCTCGTCCATGAGGGAAGCATAGCACGGCGCGTTACGGGCGGAAAAGGACGGCCGGGCGCCGATGGCGGAGTGATCCGGTCATCGAGTGAAAGACATCTTCGGCTACGCGTCCGTTTCGAGCGAGGGCTGGCGCCCCCGCCCAGGCTGCGAGTGCCGCCGTCTTTGAAGGCCTCCGGTCGTTTTCGCGCTATAGTATTCCTACGTCAATTGTACTACTGGTATAAGGCGAAAGCCGCCATCGGCGGTTTTCGCGGGAAAATCACCCAAAGGAGGTCGATATGCCGCTGCTGAAAGTAGAAACGTCGGCTGTGCAGGACGAAGAGGCCAGGAACGCCTTGATCGTTGGCCTGTCGAAGATCGTGGCCGGGGACATAGGCAAGCCCGAAAAGTACGTGATGGTCTCCTTCGTATCGAGCGCGATGACGATGTCCGGTCAGCGCGGCGATGCCGCGTTCGTGGACATCAGAAGCATCGGCGGACTCGGGCCGGAGACGAACAAGCGCCTTGCGAAAGACGTCTGCGAGCTGCTGGAAACGTCGCTCGGCCTGTCGAAGGACCGGGTGTACATGAACTTCACCGACGTGTCCGCGGTCGACTGGGGCTGGAACGGGAGCACCTTCGGCTAGCAGCCTGCTAAAGGTGGCACGAAGAGGAGCAATTCCCGTGCGTCCGCCTTCATCGTGTTGTTTTTCAGTGGGATCGGAGTTTGGTCAATCGGGCGGTTGAAGGTAGAATAGCCCACGCACGTGCTGTAAGGAGAGCGTGGATGACCCTGCTGCTGCTGGCGTCGGACGGGATGGGCGAAGGCGACCCGGAACTGGGAAAGAGGCTGCTGCGCTCCTTCCTCGAGCGGCTCGTCGAAGCAGGGGCGCACATCGACATGATCGGCTGCGTGAACCGCGGCGTCTACCTGACGGTGGAGGACTCGCGCGCCCTCGACAGCCTCCGCGTGCTCGAATCCCGCGGCGCGCGTGTCAGGTCGTGCATCACCTGCCTGGAGTTCTACGGCCTCGCGGACAATCTCGCCATCGGCGAGACGGGCACGATGGCAGATCTGGCGCAGGCCATGATGGCCGCCGACAAGATCCTCAGACCGTAAGGCCGCAACGTATATACGGCGCTCCGGGCGGCGCCCAGCTTTTTCCCCGCCACGGGGAACGGGAGGACCCGATGAAGTACTTCCTTACGGGGGCCACGGGCTTCATAGGCGGACGTCTCGCGCGGCAATTGCTGGAAGCGGGCCACGACGTGACGGCGCTGGTCAGGCATCCCGAAAAGGCGGGGCATCTGGAAGCCATGGGCGCCTCGCTCGCGCAGGGCGACATCACCCAGCGGGACACCCTGCCCGCAGCCATGGAGGGCGCGGACGGCGTCTTCCACCTGGCGGCGTGGTACAAGGTCGGAGCCAGGGACAGGCGCGTTGCAGAAAACATCAACGTCAACGGGACGCGGAACGTCCTGGAAGCCATGAAGGACCTGGGGATCAGGAAGGGCGTCTACACCAGCACGGTCGCCGTCTTTTCCGACACCGCCGGCCGGCTCGTGGACGAGAGCTACCGCTACGACGGCAGGCACCTGAGCGAGTACGACCGGACCAAGTGGTCCGCGCACTACGAGGTGGCGCAGCCCATGATCGAGGCCGGCCTGCCGCTCGTGATCGTCCAGCCCGGTGCCGTCTACGGTCCAGGAGACACGAGCCCCGTGGGCGAGGCCTTCAGGCAGTACCTCAGGAAGAGGTTGCCCGTTGTTCCCAAAGGAATGGAATTGTGCTGGTCCCACGTGGACGACGTGGCGCACGGCCACGTGCTTGCCATGGACAAGGGGAAACCGGGCGAGTCCTACATCCTGGCTGGGCAGCGCCGGACGCTGGGAGACGTCCTGCGGATGGCCGAAGAGATTACGGGCGTCAAGGGGCCGCGAATCCGGCTCGGCCCCAGGAGCCTGCGCTTCATGGCGGGTATCACCGCCGTTTTCGAGCCCGTTCTCCCGCTGCCCGATTCGTACCGGTCCGAAAGCCTCCGCGTCACGGCTGGGACCACCTACATCGCCGACAACGCCAAGGCCGTAAAGGAACTGGGCTACTCCGTGCGGCCGCTCAGGGTGGGCCTCGAGGAAACGCTTGCGGCCATGATGGACGAGATGCACACAAGGCCGCTGTAAATCAGCGCAATCTCCCTGGGAGGCCGTCATCATCCTGGCAAAAGATCCCCTCAAGATCGTGACCGAGCGGCTCATCCTCGTCGTACCCGGACCAAAGTACGCCGCGCGCATGCTCGATTACGTCAGCGAGAACCGGGAACACCTCGCGGAATGGGAGCCCAGGCGCCCTGGCTACTACTACACCCTCGCCCTGTGGAAACAGGACCTCGCCGCCGCCCGCGCCGAGTTCCAGCGGGGGCAGTCCTTCCGCCTCGTTCTGCTGCGGCGCGAGGAATTGAAGGGCCCCATAATCGGCGTCTGCAATTTCCGCAACGTCGTGAGGGGGGCCTTCCAGGCCTGCCACCTCGGGTACAGCATGGATTACCGTTTTCAGGGACAGGGCCTGATGTTCGAGGCGCTGTCGGCGGCCATCCGCTACGCCTTCGAGGACCTCAACCTGCACCGCGTCATGGCCAACTACATGCCCCACAACGCACGGAGCGCAAGGCTTCTCGACAAGCTCGGGTTCGTCCGCGAGGGCTTCGCCAGGGATTACCTGTACATCGCCGGCAAGTGGCAGGACCACGTTCTGACGGCCCTGACGAACCCCCACTGGAAGTCGCCCTTCACGCCGTGAATCGACCGCCGCAGCTCAAGAGCCCGCTCGCTTGCCCTGCCAGCTTGCCCTGCGCGCCAGCTCGCGCGTGACGGCGCCGAGGGTCCCTCGCTTGTCGCGACACCAGTCGGGCGCCAGGAGGATACCCTCCGGCCGCTCGCCCGTGAGGCGGTGAATCGTCGTTTCGGGCGGCAGGGTTTCCAGGAGGTCTGCGGCGAGCGCGGCAAAGGCCTCCCGGCCAAGAAGAGGCAACGCCCCGGCCTTCCAGCGGGCGGCAAGTACGGAACCGTTAACGACGTGCAGGGGATGGAGTTTCACGCCCCACGGGCGCAGGCGGATCACCTCGGCGAGCGTTGCGCGCATCATGGCGTCGTCCTCGCCCGGCAGACCCAGCATCACGTGCAGGACGAAGGGTATGCCAAGGTCCCGAAGGGCTTCCACGGCCGCCACCGTGTCGGCGTGCTTGTGACCGCGGTTCACCGCGGAAAGGGTGGCGTCGTGGACGGTCTGCATGCCCACGTCCACCCAGAGACGACTGCGGCGGTTGAAGGCGGCGAGCACGTCGAGGACCCGGCGCGGCAGGCAGTCGGGACGGGTGCCGATGATGGTACCGACGACGCCCCGTACCGCGAGGGTGCGTTCGAGCATGGCCGCGAATTCTTCCGGCGTGCGTCCGTAGGTGTTGGTGTGGGCCTGGAAGTAGGCCAGGACGCCCGCGTAGCCGGTCGCCGTCGCTCGACCGGCGAGGCGGACCAACCGGTCGTGCCAGGCCTCGCCCGCAACGAGGTCGTCGGGGCCGGAGCCGCCCGGATCGCAGAAGGAGCACCCTCCGACGGAGAGTGTGCCATCCCGGTTTGGGCACGTGAAGCCCGCGTCCAGGTTGGCTTTTCGGACAGGCCCGCCGAACATGGCTTTCAGGTCCTTCGAGAGCCAGTGGATCGGGTCCCGCCGGGAGGGGACGAAAGCGGATGCGGGCCTGATAGTGTTCAGCTCGGTGTTCCTGCTATGCATGATAGTGGTCCGTCCTGAGATCGCTCTTTTCAAAGGCAATTCTAACGCGAGATCGGGCGTCCCGTCGCGCGTGACGGGCATGGTGTCAGCGACGGGGCATCGTCGATCCTGCGCCGTGCGGGTGTCAGATAGTGCGCCCCTCCTCGAACCGCCGGCCCGGCTGCGTGCGTCCGCTCGCAGCGGGGGGATCGAACGGGGGGAAGGAGAACGTTTTGGGGCGCTGAAAACAGGCAGGCGAGATGTCTGCAGGCATTCCCGGAGGGCAACGCAGCAGACCCCTCGGTAGCTACGGCCGCTTCATCGGCAGGGACGTGCCGCAGTAGGGGCAGTCGGCGGTGGTGGGGCTGGTCCAGGCGACGTCTTTGCCGTGGATGGGGCCGGCGCATTTGGGGCAGTTGGAGGGCAGCAGGTCGATGCGGCGGGCGGGCGGATCGGGTTGAGCGGGGGATGGGACAGGCTGGGCGGGCACTGGCTGTTCGGACGGGGCCGGCTTGGAGGATGCGGCCGCGGCGATGCCCTCCACGACCATGCTGACGGCAACGAGGATCAGGATGCCCGGCCACCACCAGCCCGTCCACGCGAGGAGAGCGATGCCCAGAAGCCATATCGCACCGTGGACGCTCCGCCAGGGTTCCGCCAACCTGTTCCGCCTGCTTCGTCTGCTCATGTCGCTCGTACCTCCTCCCGGTATGGGATCCGTGACTTTGACGACAACTATACTACACCGCGTCACAGGGTGGATGGGAGTGTTTTCCACGGTGGGGCGGATTAGACGCGCGGTGATCGATTGACCAAGTGACCAGGCGACCGGGTGAAGGCGTGAGTAGGAGATTCCGGGAGCAGGGGAGTAGGAGGAGGCTTGTCCGCCGGGGATGCCCGCTGACCGGCGACTGCCCTTCGCGCGTGGTGAACGAGTGACCAAGTATTCCTGCGATCGAGTCGCAGACAATCCTTCGAAGCTCCACCGTCTGCCGTTTTGACTTCTTCCTTTAACCCTTAGCCCTTCGGCCTTAGCCCTGGAGAAAAGTCACATCCCTGGTTCTTTTTCGTCTTCAAATCCGCAATCCCAAATCCCAATTCCCCAATGTCTCTTACTCTTCCTTGTAGATAATCTTCTGGGTGACGACGCCGGAGGGCGGGTAGTCGTAGATGTGCCGGACGCCCTTGGCGTCGACGTACATGTAGTAGACGTGGTAGGTGGGACGGACGCCTTTGGTCTCTACGTAGTACTTCTCGAAGTCGCCGGGGTGCGTCAGCAGGGCTTTGGCCTCTCGGAAGACCGACGGGCGGCCGTAATCGTCGAGTATCCTGAAGACGTAGCGGACGGTCTCGGCGTAGGGTGGGATGCGGTTGTCATACTTCTGGACGGCGTTTTCACCGGCGTTGTAGGCGGCGAGGACGAGGGGCGTGTTGTGGCTGAACAGGTTCTGCAGGTAGGCCAGGTAAGCCGTGCCTCCGGCGATGTTCTGGTCGAGGTTCCACGGGTCCCGGCAACCGAAGCGTTTTGCCGTGGCGGGCATGAGCTGCATGAGGCCTGATGGCCCCTTTCTTGGAGAGCACGTTCGGCCGGTAGCCGGACTCGGCTTCCACCAGGGCGGAGACGAGCTGGTAATCCAGGCCCTTCTGCCGGCAGACCCTGCGGAGCTTGCCCTGGATTTCGAGCCTCTCGCGGGTGGGAACGGCGGGCGAAGGACGGCTGTTGGAGGAGACCCCTTCGCGTGCCTCCTTCGAACCCTTGTTCGTAATCGTGATGTGGCCCTGGGCGTCGCGCTCGATGCGGACCTGGCCGAGGACGGCGAACGGTACGGCGAGCAGCACGGCGAGCAGCAGGAAAAGGGCGGCCCGGCCGGTCTTCATGGTGCCGCCTCGTTCCGCCAGTTGTGGCGGGCCAGCTGACCGCAGGCGGCGAGGATGTCTACGCCCCGGCTCTTGCGGACGCTCGTGGGGATGCCCGCACCCAGCAGAATCGCCTGGAAGTCTTTCGCGGTTCCCTCGGAGGCGGTCTTGAAAGGCAGGCCTTCGGCGGGGTTGAACTGGATGAGGTTGACCTTCACTTTGAGGCCGCGGGCGAAACGGGCGACGTCGCGGGCGTGGTCGGGACCGTCGTTCACGCCGGACAGGAGGATGTATTCGAGAGATACGCGCTCCCTGTCCTTCCTGGACAGGTCCTGTAGAACGGTGCGCAGGCGCTTGAGGGGGTAGCGGGTATTGATGGGCATGAGCCGGTCGCGCAACTCGTCGGTGGCGGCGTTCAGCGACAGCGACAGGCGCGGGCAGACGGGGCTTTTCGCAAACTGTTCGAAGGCGTCGGCGAGCCCTGAGGTGGACACGGTGATGCGCCGCCGGGCGACGTTCATGCCTTTTTCGTCCTCGAGAACGGCCAGGGCCTTTTCCAGACTCGCGCGGTTGGCCATGGGTTCGCCCATACCCATGAAGACGACGTTGTAGGGTTGGCCGGAGATGTCGGTCATGGCCTCGAGGACGAAGAACTGCCCCAGGATCTCCCCCGGCGTCAGGTTTCGCATGAAACCCAGCTTGGCCGTCAGACAGAACTCACAGCCTACGGCGCACCCGACCTGAGAGGAGACACAGACAGTGCGGCGGGTGCCGTCTGGGATGTAGACCGCCTCGATGTTCTGGCCGTCCGCGAGGCGAAGGAGGAACTTGCGCGTGCCATCGGAGGAGAGCTGGTCGCCTGCGACGACGGGCAGGCCGGGTTCGCAGCGTTCGGCGAGAGCTCACGCGGACCTCCTTGGGGACGTTGGTCCAGGCCTGTGGGTCGGGCCTGCGCCGGGAGTAGATCCAGCTGTATATCTCGCGCACCTGGTAGGGCTTCAGGGCGAGGCCTTCGCACAGGGACGCGATGCCGTCCGCATCGAGGCCCACCAGGGGCACGCGGGTTGCTCGGGTTTTCTCGTTCAATTCGGCCATCCCGACGACTCCCATGGCCTTTTACTATATCACTAAAATCCGGCCAAAGGCCGGATTTTACATGGCTTTTGCGAAGCCCTCTTGGGTAAGGATGGCAAAGCCGGGGACGGGCCTTTGAAGATGAAATGAACAAGAAACCAGGAAGGATTTAAAGAAAGGGTTAGCAACCGTGGCGGAATCGGTCTTCGAAGGCTCACCCCAGGCCGTTTATCAAAATCCCAACGCCCAAATCCAAAATCCCAAATGGTCTCAGAACTGCAGTCGCACTGTCAGGCAACTGGATCACTTGATCACTCGGTCACTCGAGCACTTTTCCTACGCCGCCTTGTGCCTGCCGAGACGCTCCTCGTCGAGGCCCCACCAGAAGGCTTTGACGCCGTCGAGCATTTCGTCGGCGGCCTTGAGGAAGGTGGCCTGGTCGAAGTCCGTGCGTTCGTAGGCTTCCCTGAGTTCGTCCAGGGTGTGAGCGGCGTGGTTGTCTTCGATGCGGTCGTGCCAGGTGAAGAAGGCGAGAGGCAGTCCAGGGCACTGCTGTTTCTTGAAGACCGACAGGCCCGCGATGAGCTGCTTCCAGAAGCCGGCGGCGGCCCAGTTTTCCACCGCGTAGGAGGCGGCCACGCTCACCAGGCCCTTGCCCTCGCCGTAGATGCGTTCCAGTTCGTCGCAGAAGTGGAGGGTGGAGGGCCAGCCGTGCCTGCGCTTGCCCATGTCGGAAAAGGTCAGGCCCAGGGGCTTGCCGAAATTGAGTAGCCATTCGAAGTGGCCTGCCCGGAAGTGGAAGGATCCCCCTTCGACGGAGCCTTCCGTGCCCACGAGGTCGGGGTCACCGAGGCGGTCCTTCTGCTCGTCCGAAAGTTCCCGCTGGGAGGGCTGCGCGGTATTGTTCCTGAACATAACGCCGATTTCGTTCGCCAGGATCTCTTTTGATTCCCTCATGGATTCCAGCGTTTCGGAATTGATCATCTTCTTGAGCTGGGCGATGAGGAACTGGTTGGAGAAAACCGAAAACTGAACGGCGAATCGGCGCACGTCGTCCATGGTCAGATCGCCCTTCTCGAACCACGCGGTGTAGGGGTTACCCGTGACCACCTCGTGCGAGTTCACCAAGTCGTCGACCTTCCGCCGGAACGTTTCAAAATCGCCTTTAGCGAGTGAAGTCATCTGTTTCTCTCCTCCTGTGCTCGCTGCCCTTAGCCCGTGATCTCGCGGTCTGCCGACCGCCGGGCGGACCTTCTCGACGGGGCGGCGGGAATCCTGTCCTTACGCGGTATTTCATTTCCGTACGGTGCAAGGGTGCGTTCCCGCTTTCCGGTATCCAATTCTGAAAACGGAAAAGGCGGCGCGCGTATTCCGGAACGTGGGGACCGCGTCTTTGTACGGGAGAAGAGCGGTGGGCACGTGCCGCGGAAAAAACCGCAGCGAAACGGCCCACAGCCGTCAGGTTTCTTTCAGGCGATCGAGGCGGAGGCGCTCGCGCTCGTCGAAGAGGCGGCGGGAACCGGCGGAGACGGCGGCGATGGTGCCGAAGCCCGAACCAGCGGCGATGAGGAACATGATGAGAATCTGGTACTTGACGGCCTCCACGGGCGGGCTGCCCGCTAGGATCTGGCCCGTCATCATCCCCGGCAGGCTTACGATGCCGGCGACGGCCATGGCGTTGATGATGGGGATCATGCCGCCCCGGATGCTCTCGCGCCTGATCTGGCGGACGGCCTCGCTCCACGTCTCGCCGAGGGATAGTCTCGCCTCCAGGATGGCGCGCTGTTGCCAGGCGGTCTGCGTGAGCCTGTCCAGGCCGATGGCGATGCCGTTCATGGTGTTGCCCAAGAGCATGCCGAGCAGCGGGATGGCGTAGCGCGGATCGTACCAGGGCTGGTTCCGGATGACGATGGTGAGCGCGAAGATGCAGACAGCGAAAGACGAGAGGAACATGGCGGAAGCGCCCATGCCGAAGCCCCACGCGCCGCGGAATCGGCGCTCCTGGCGGTTCACCACCTCCCGCGCGGCGGCGAGGACCATCACGAGCGCGATCAGTAGCAGCCACCAGGGATTGACGGCGCCGAAAAGCCACTTGAGGACGAGGCCCACGAGGAGGAGCTGGATGGTGGTCCTCAACGCCGCGACGAAGATCTGGCGGGTCAGCCTGAGCCTCAGCGGCAGGCCCAGTAGGCCGAGGCCGACGACGAGCAGGGCGGCGACGGAGAGATCGAGGGGAGTGAGCGTGATGGCCTGGGTCAAAACGAAGCCTCCCGCAGTTCGCCGTCCTTCATGACGAACCGGCGTCGTGCGACGCGGCCGGCCTGTTCCGCGCTATGACTGACCCAGAGGACGGGGGCGGCGTACTCGTCCCGGTAATCGGCCAGCAGGCGCTCGACGCGTGCTCCGCTGTCCGGATCCAGGTTGGCCGTGGGCTCGTCGAGGAGGAGTGCTTCCGGCTTTCGGACGAGGAGCCTCAAGAGGGCAAGACGCTGCTTTTCGCCGCTGGAGAGCCTTCTCACAGTCCATTTAAGGACGTCCTCTTCGAAGCCCAGTGTTTGAAGAGCGGAGTTGTCGACCGTTGGAAAGTGGTCCCCGACCCGGTCGTACCACCAGGGGCTGTCGGCGGGCAGGAACCCGACCCTCCCGCGCCAGATCGGCGCCGGCATGGCCGAGGCGGCCTCGCCGTCGAGGAGGACGTCGCCGGCGTGCGGGTCGAGGTCGGCCACGGCGCGGAGCATCATGGTCTTGCCGCCGCCGGACGGGCCCGAGAGGGCCACGCACTCGGCCGGTTCGATGGTCAGGTTCACCGGTGCGCCGCCGTTGAAGGCGAGGTCGCGGATTTCGAGCCTGGGCATGAGACCTCCCTCTGAAGAGACATCCTACACTAGGGGTGCATGATTTGGGATTTTGGAAGGAACGGTATTCACCACAGAGGGCACAGAGCACGCAGAGAAAAGGGGGGGCACAATGAGGCGGTGAGGCTGTGAGATAAGGACATTTGGAAATTGGGATTTGAGGAAAGGCAGAGAAACAAAGTGGATGTCTTTTCCCAAGGGCTAGGGCCGAAAGGCTAAGGGCTAAAGGAAGAAGTCAAGACGGCAGACGGTGGAGCTTCGAAGGATTGCCTGCGACTCGATCACTGGGTCACCAGATCACCACGCCGTTGACGGCGTCAGGGCCCCAGAAGCGGGACAAGATCCTGAGGGCAAGCGATGAGGTGGCGTGCGCCGGCGGCGGTGAGTTCGGCGGACTCGCGGAAGCCCCAGAGGGCGCCTACCGGATACATGCCCGCGGACAGGGCGGTCTTCATGTCGGTGGCCGTGTCGCCGAGGTAGAGAAAATCTCCCGGGGCGAATCCCATCGTCCGAGCCACCTCGAAGGCCCCAGCGGGATCCGGTTTGGGCGGCACGCCGCTGCGCTGGCCGAGCACGGTTTGAAAGCGCCACCGTCCGAGCAGGTGGGTTACGTGCTTGTGGGTAAAATCGTCGGGCTTGTTGGAGAGAATGGCCATGGGAACGTTCATTCCGGTCAGATGGTCGAGCATGTCGGCGACGCCCGCGTACGGGCGCGTATGTTCGGCCCAGCGCTCGGCGTATCGGGCGCGCATGTCTGAGATGCATCCGGCCACGGTGGCGGCGTCCGCGTCGTCGGGCGGCAGCGCCCTCCTGATGAGCATCTCGATTCCGTCGCCCACGAAGTACCGGTAGGCGTCAACGGGGTGGACGGGAAAGCCCAGGGCGGTGAGGGCTGCGTTTGTGGAGTCCGCGAGGTCCCTGAGCGAATCGAGGAGCGTACCGTCGAGGTCGAACAGAACCGCCTTGAAGGGCATGGCCGGGAATGCCTCCAGTCCAGGACCCTCCCAGCATACTACAGTCTAACGGTCTCGTTGGTTCCTACGATGCGCAGGCTCTGTCGCGCCTCGGACGCGGACTTCCTCGGACCGGAGAACTGTTCGCCCTCCATGCCCTGCAGGACGACCCGGAGGGTCCGTGCAAGGTACGACCGGTCTAAGGGGGTGCCCGATGGGGTGAGCTGGCGCTCGGTGACAACCCGGCAGACGCCGTAGACGGCCAGGGTCATCTCGTCCACGCCTCCGTCCCTGAATTCCCCGAGACGTATGCCGTCGGCAATGATGGTCCTGACGGCCTGGGTAAAGGCCCGGTGGAAGAGGCAGAAGTCGAAATGGGGCACGCCCTGGGGCGGCCCGTAGTGGATGCCGTAGAAGAGTTTGACTGCTTCCAGGTGGGATTGGAAGAAATCGGCCGCTTGGTCGCACAGGTACCACAGCCTCGCCGAAGCGTTGCCGGGTTGGCGCCTGCACTTGGCCATGCGGTTGTTATAGTCGGCCAGAAGCTTGTTCAGGATGCTTCGATAGACGCCTTCCTTGCTGCCGAAATACCTGTAGAAGGCATACCTCGATTCTCCGCTCGCCTTGATAATCTCGCGGACGGTGGTGGGGCCGTAGCCCTTCTCCATGAAGAGGCGCGTTGCAGCGACCATGAATCTGCGCGGGATCTCGCCCGCAGGGGAACAATCGTCGTGGACCTTTATGTCAGTCATTCCTGCTCCGCTTGGTATGTTCCAAAAGACCTACTCGCGGCGAGTGTCTGAAAAAAACAGGTCGAACCTAAACAAACGCCCGGTGCTTCCGGCGTTCAGAGTACTATCTTACGTAGGCTGAAACGCAATTGTTCTCAACCCTGTTCCCAACGTAGTCGGATTGGCGCGCATCACCCGGCAGGAAGACCGGCGCCCGTGCCGCCGATGCCTGGATCCGTTCTCCGCCGTCGCCGTCACGCCGATCCGCCGATGACGCCCATGGCGTAGCGCAAGGTCGCAACCGCCACGAGGTAATCCCGCCGGGCCTGGGCGAGGTTGCCCTCCGCCTGCGTCAGGTTGAGCTGGGCGTCATCCACGTCCAGCTTGGTCTTGACGCCGAATTCGTAGCCTTTCTCGGCCATCTCGAGCAGGCGGCCGGCCTGTTCGACCGTCCCTTCGAGGGCCTCGACTATCCTGTAGGACTCGTCGACCGCATCGAGGGCCGCGTGGAGTTCGAGAGAAACCGAATCGATGGCCTTGGCGCGCTCAATCTCGAGGCTCGTGAGGTCGCTGCGCGTCTGCATGACCTGTCCGCGGGACCGCATGCCGTCGAAGATCGGAAACGAGAGGAAGATGCCGGTACTCCATGTCTTTCCGTGAGAATCGAGGTCGCCGACGATATACTTGGTGCTTCCGTAGGTGGCGCGGAAGTCGAGGCGGGGCTTGTCGCCCGCCCGCGCGATTCTGACGAGCTCTCTCTGGATGGCCACCCTGTGCTCGAGGTCCTTCAGGTCGGGCCTCCTGTCGAGGGCCGTGGCCAGGGCGTCGTCGTAGGACGGGACCGCGACGCGCGACGATTCAAGGCTTCCCCGGACCTCGAAGTCGCCTGACTTCATGGCGAGCAGGAAGCGCAGGCGCTCCCTCGCCATGCGAACGCCGTTGGTCGTCCGGATGACCGTGGGCCGGGCGTTCTTGACCGCCACCTCGGCGGCCAGGACGTCGTAGTCCGTCGCCGTTCCGAGGTCGTACTTCTTCTTCGCCTCCGCCAGGTGGCGCGCCTTCTGATCCAGGTTCTCCTGCGCGATGGCGACCAGTTTCTTGTTCAGGATGACGTCGTAGAAGGCGGCCGTCACGTCTCTTCGCACGGCCTGGCGGAACCTGCGAAGCTGGTCTTCCGCCACGAGTCTGCCGACCTTCGCCGCCTTGATGGCCGCCCCGACCTGGCCCCAGGTGTAAAGGGCCTGCGTCAGTCCGACTTCGCCCGTCCGGACGTCCTGCTGGACCGGAAAAAGATCGCCGTACTCGCCGTAGAGCCCGCGGAGGCTCTCGTCGTGAAGCCTCTGGCCGGACGCCGTTATCGTGATGTGCGGCAGCGCCGCGGACCGCTCCTCCACGTACTTGCCCTGGACCCAGTTGCGGTACTCCTGCGCTTTCTGTACATCGCGGTTCTGGTCCATGGCGATGTCCAGCGCACGGTCGAGGGTGAGGATCTGCGGCCCCTCGGTCTGCGCGAAAGTGGGGGCGGAGGCGAAGACCGCAAGAGCGAAAACGAGGGCCGTGCGTCGCAGCGTCTTTCGCATAGTGAGGATTTCTCTCTTCATAGGGCTTCCTCCCCCGCCCACCTGCGGTGCACCCAGTTTCCAAAGTCCTCCAGGAGGGTATAGACCACCGGGACGATCAGAAGCGTCAGAAGAGTGGACGTGATCAGGCCGCCGATGACGGCCCGCGCCATGGGCGCCCTCATCTCCGAGCCCTGGCCGATGGCGAGGGCAAGGGGGAGCATGCCGAAGATCATGGCCAGCGTCGTCATCATGATGGGTCTGAGACGCGTCCGGCCCGCCGTGATGAGGGCCTCGCGGCGCTCCATACCGCCTCGCCGGAGTATCTTGGCGTAATCGACGAGAAGAATGGCGTTCTTTGTGACCAGCCCCATGAGCAGGATGAGGCCGATCAGAGACATCATGTTTATGGTGTCGCCCGTGAGAAAGAGCATGCCCGCCATGCCCACGATGGACAGGGGCAGCGAAAGCATGATGGCAAGCGGGTCGATGAAGGACTCGAACTGGGCCGCAAGGATGAGGTAGACGAAGATGATGGCCAGAACGAGGGCCTCAAGGAGGTAGCCGAAGGACTCCATCATGACCTCGGTGTCGCCGGACATGACCACGCGGTAACCCGGGTCCATGGGTATTTTTGAGGCGGCCTCCATGATCCGGCTGCTGGCGGTGGCGAGGGGCAGGTGGTCCAGGTTGGCGCTCAGCACGACCTGCCGGCTGAGGTCCTGGCGGCTGATTTCGGCGGGCGAGACGGCGCGTTGGAAACTCACCAGGTCCGAGACGGGCACCAGGGCGACGCGTCCGTCGGCGCCGGGGATGGAGAGCCGAAGGTCGCCGACCTGTGTGATGTCCCTGCGCAGCCTTCCCGGGAGGCGAACGCGCACGTCCACGGCCTCGCCCTCCTCGTCTTCGTAGGTCGTGACGACGCGGCCGCCCACCAGAGCGGTCAGGGTGCCGGTCACGTCCGCGGTTGACAGCCCCAACCGGGCGGCTCGGGCCCTGTCGACGACCAATCTGTACTCCGGGAGGTCCTGTTCCATGGAGACGTCCAGGTCCACGACTCCCGGGATCTTGTAGGCGGCCGCCTTGAGCTTTGCGGCGTATCGTTTGAGTTTCGGGATGTCCTGTCCCTTGATGTAGACCTGGAGAGGCTTCTGGAAGCTGTCCGGATCTTCCTCAACCGAAGGGATGATGCCTGGAACCCGTTCGAGCTGGGCGCGAACGAGCGGCATGATCCGGGCCTGGCTTCTCCTGCGCTCGGATCGGTCCTTCAGCTTGATGTAGACGTAGGCGTCGCGAACCGTGTCCGTGTCTCCGGCGCCGATGGCGCCGTAGGTGTGGTCTACCTCAGGGAAGCTCTTCAGCACGCCCAGGACGGCCTCCATGCGAGTGCGTCCCTCCTCGATGGACGCGCCGGGCGCCGTCTTGAAGCGGACGACGAATTCGCCGTGGTCGAAGGGAGGGAAGAATTCGCCCTGGAGGGAGAAGAAGACCGCGATGCCCGCGACGAAGGCGCCGACGGCCACGGCGAACACGGTCTTCCTGTGGTCGAGGGCCCAGCCTATGACCGCCTTGTAGCGGTCCGCCGTCCTGTCGAACCACGCGTTGAATCGGTCGAGGACGCGGGCCAGCAGGTGGCGCTGGCCCTTGCGTTCGATGTCCGGGTCTACCCAGCGGGACGAGAGCATGGGGTCCAGCGTGAACGAAACGAACAGCGACACCAGCACGGCGAAGGTCACCGTGATGCCGAACTGGAAAAAGAAGCGTCCGATGATCCCCTTCATAAAGGCGACCGGAAGAAAGACGGCGACGATGGATAGCGTGGTGGCCATGACGGCCAGGCCGATTTCGGCCGTACCCTCCCTCGCGGCGGTGATGTGGTCCTGCCCCCGCTCCAGGTGGCGGACGATGTTCTCCCGAACGACGATCGCGTCGTCGATGAGCAGGCCTATGGCCAGCGAGAGGGCCATGAGGGTCATGACGTTCAGGGTCATGTCCAGAAAATACATGACGATGAAGCTGGAGATGACGGAGATGGGCAGGGTGAGTCCCGTGATGACCGTGGAGCGCCAGGAATTCAGGAAGAGAAAGACGATGAAGATCGTGAGGATGCCGCCGAGAACCAGCGTGGTCTGGACGTCCGACACCGAGTCGCGGATCATGGTCGAGCTGTCGCGGACGACCTGGATGTCCGTGCCGGGCGGCAGTTCCTTGTCGAGCTTTCCGACCTCCTTTTTGACGGCGTCGACCGTGGCGACCACGTTGGCCTTGGATAGCTTGAGGATATCGATGGCCACCGCCGGAACGCCGTCGATGAGGGCCAGGGACCGCTGTTCCTCGGCGGCGTCCGCCACGTCGGCCACTTCTCCCAGCGTGACGGGATGGCCGCCGCGCTGCGCTACGACAATGGATGCGAACCCCGGTACGAGTTCGGGCTTTCCCGAGACGCGGATGGGCATTTCCGTCCGCCCGCGGTTCAAGCGCCCCAGGGGCGTGTTGACGTTCTCGCGGGCAAGGCCGCTCACGACCTCGTCCACCCCGAGGCCCATGGCTTCGGTGAGGGCCGGGTCGACGTTCACGTGGACTTCCCGCTTGGATTCGCCCACGAGCTTGGCCTTGCCCACGCCCGGGATGTTCTCCAGCCGCCTGCGGATCCGCCTGTCCGCCAGGGTCGTGAGTTCCCTGGGCGAGAGGTTCTTGGATCGAATGGCCAGGGAGATGATCGGCATGGCCTGGAAGTCGAGCTTCTGGATGGTTGGTTCCTCGATGCCCTGCGGAAGTTCGTTGCGGATGGCGTTGATTTTGGCCCGGGCCTCCTGGGACGCCTCGTTGACCTTCACGTTCAGGTCGAACTCCACCATAACGCTCGAGAGTCCTTCCCGGGAGACGGAGGAGACGTGCTTTACCCCGGGAATGGAGTTGACGGCTTCCTCGATGCGCCTCGACACCTCGCGCTCAACGGTTTCGGGCGAAGCCCCGGGGTAGACGGTGAAGATGGAAACCACAGGGATTTCGACGTCGGGGTAGAGGTCGATGGCAAGGCGGCGATAGGAGAAAATGCCGAGCGTCACCAGCCCGAGCATGAGCACCGTGGCGAAGACCGGACGCTTGATGGACAGGTCGGAAAGGAACATGGCTCAAGCCCCCGTTGCCGGCGCCCGCACTACCCGGTCGCCGTCGCCGAGGTTGAAGGCCCCGCGGGTAACGACTTCCTGGCCTGCGCTCAGTCCCTTGACGATTTCGACGGTCGCGTCGGAGACGGCGCCCGTGGTTATAGAACGGACGTGTACCGTGTCGCCTTCGAGGACGAATACCTCCGCCTTATTAGACTGGACGTCCCACTTCAGGAGGGCCTCTTTTGGCACCTGCAGCACGTCTGCGCGGTTCTGCGTCAGGATGCGGCCCTTCACGAAGGTGCCCGTGCGAAGTTCGCCTGACGCGTTGGGAACCATCGCCACGATCTTCACCGCGCGGCTTGCGAGCGTCGGCTGCGGGATTGATGAAGGAGACCTTTCCTTCGAACGTTTTGCCCGGCACGGCGTCCGTGCTGAACGCGAGGGACTGGCCGACTTTCACGGTGTGAATCCGGCCGGACGGAACGGTGACTTCGAGATCGAACAGCCGGTTGTCCACGATGCGGAACATGGGCTTCGGCGCGCCCATGTTCTCTACGTAGTCGCCGACGCTGACGCCCCGATAGGCGACGACGCCGTCCATGGGGGAGCGGATGACGGTCTTGTCGATACGTGTCTTCGCGAGTCCGAGCAGGGCACGGGACGAATCGCGCTGAGTACGCGCGTCCTCCAGGCCCTGGGCGGTCATGAGCCCTGCCGCCTTGAGGTTCTGCGCTCTTTCGTACTCGCGCTCGTCCCTGTCCGCCTGGACCCTTGCCTGCAGCAGGGCGGATTTCGCCTCTCTCGCGTCCATCCTGGCGAGAACCTGGCCCTTGTGAACAGGTACCCACTCGGTGACGGCGACCTCTGTGACGACGCCGCTGTATTCGCTCTTCACGGCTGCGGCGTTTTTCGCTTCCAGGGTTCCGACCACTTCGACGCTCTCTCGAAAATAGCCCGGGGCGACCGTGACGGTATCAACGGCGACCGCCGGCTTTCCCGCTTCCGCGCTATCCGCCTTCGAAGCGCATCCGCCCGCTACCGCCAGCAGCCCTATCATCGCCGGTATCATGATCGTTCGGACATTCATTGCGCTCTCACCTTCCCCTCCTGGTTAGCTATGCCATTCAGAACGAGCCGCAGAAGCCTCGCGAGTCCATTGCGGCCGATGCCCCGGCCGGCGTGCGAGAGTTCGAGTTCGGTGGCCACGCTGAACGTGCCCATTATCACGAGGGCCATGTCCTCCGCGCGTCCCTTTCTGAATTCCCCTGATCTTACGCCTTCCCTGACGATCTCCAGCACGGACTTGCGGAAAGCCTCGTCGAACTGGTTGAAATCGAAATCCGGGGCGCCCTGGTGCGGACCGTAGTAGATGGCGAATATTAGCCGTACGACGGAAAGTCTCTCGAGAAAGAGGTCGAATACCTCCTCGAGCAGGCTCCGCAATTTCTTGCCGGCCGACCCGCCGCGCCTGCGCACCTTTTCGAGACGCACGTTGAATGCCTCCTGGGTCAGGTCCATGATCGCCCGGTAGATACCCTCCTTGCTTCCGAAGTGGTAGTAGAGTACGGGCTTGGTCACGCCTGCCGCCGCCACGATTTCGCGGACGCTCGTGGCGGCGTAGCCCCTGCGCGTGAAGAGGTCCGTTGCGGCGTTCAGCAGTTTCTCTTTTGACGGCCGTTTCTTCCTGTGCGGCGCCGGTGGCGGTCGATCGCATATGCTTCTCCGTTCGGCTCGTGAAGCCGATGGAAACCGGGCGTCCCTCTTACAAGAGGCTACCTACCGGTAGGTAAGCACGCCGTCGAAATGAAGTCAAGTCCGTACCCGAAGCGTGAGCACGGGGCCGGTGAGGAGCCCCAGCTGTGCATGTGTGAGGTCCGTGTGTTCTTGATTGTCGGGGAGGTCGCGAAGGGCCGTCGCACGTCCTCCGCCGTCCGCTGAAGGCGGGACAATTGCCGGCTGATGTCGGGTCCGGGGCAGGTGCCGGGCGGCGCCCGCGGAGTGGGGCCGCCCGAGACGGCGTCAGACGGGATCGGACTCCCGGCTCTTGATCAGGCTGATGAACTCTCGCCTCAGCTCGGGATTGCGCTGGAACTCGCCGGTGAAGGCCGTGCTGGTCGTTTTGCTGGCCTGTTTTTCGACGCCCCTCATGGCCATGCAGAGATGGAACCCCGTGAGCGAGACCGCCACGCCCCGCGGCTCGAGAATGTCCTCGAGGACCCTGGATATCTGCATGGTCAGGCGTTCCTGGACCTGCAGTCGTCGGGCGTAGACGTCCACCAGCCGCGGGATCTTCGAGAGTCCGATGATCTTTTCGCCGGGCAGGTAGGCCACCGAGGCCCTGCCGAAGAAGGGGAGCATGTGGTGTTCGCACAGGGAGTAGAACTCTACGTCCTTGACGAGTACCATCTCGCTGTAATCTTCGGCGTCAAAAATCGCACCGTTCACGATGTCCTGGATATCGGCGCCGTAGCCGGACGTGAGGAAACGCATGGCTTTGGCCACCCGCTTCGGCGTCTGGACGAGGCCTTCGCGTTCCGGGTCTTCGCCGATCTCTTCCAGTACGCCCTGGGTCAGCGCCTCCAGGCCGTCCACCGGGACGGTCCCGGGACCGGGTTCGGGATCGGCAAGGTGAAGGGCCGAGGCGGCGCCGAGGGATTTGTGTTCGATGGCCTGAGCCTCAGCGGCGGACGACGGCGATGTTGCGCTCGGTCTCTTGGAGTCGGAGTTCATAGAGTCTCCCACCGGGAATCCTGCTGTCCAGGATCTCCCAAAAGGCCACGGCGATATTTTCTGCCGTGGGGATCACCCCGTCGAGAAAGGGGACGTCCATGTTCAGATTTTTATGGTCCACTTCCTTTATGATCGATTCGTGGACGATGGTCTTGAGTTCTTTCATATCGATGATCATGCCTGTTTCAGCATCGATTTCGCCTTCGACGGTGACTTCGAGTTCGTAGTTGTGGCCGTGCCCGTTGGGATTGGCGCACAGGCCGAAGACGTCGTTGTTCTTGGCGAGGGACCAGTCGGCCCTGTGCAGCCTGTGGGCGGAGGAAAAGTGTTTTCTTACGGTCACGTAGGTTCTCATGGATATGCCTCCTTCCCTCGTTGAGCAAGAGTCGTACCATGGCGGCGGGCTTCCCCCGGGGATCGATGGCGCGACCGGTCCGAATGCATTGAAAGGCCTGTCATCCCGCTCCGCATTTCTGTGTCGTCAGGCACAGTATACCCCTAATGTCCGAAGGCGGCAGCGGTTCACGGCCTGCAACAGTCGGGCGCTTCGGTTTCAGCTCAGAAACGGGCTTCGGCCGAACATTCGCATGCCTTCGAGGGGCATGGCAGGGACAATTGGGATCGCTGGCGCGACGGATGCGGCGAAGGGAAAGCCGGCATCCAGCGGGCGGAATATACGAAAGCCTCGAGACGTTGGCATCAGGGTTGCTGAAGACGGCATCGGGGCCACGGCCCCGAGGCTTTTGAACGTCAATCAAAGCGGACAGGATCATTCACTGTGAGGAGGATTCCATGAGTCTAGTAGGCCAGAAAGCACCCGACTTCACCCTTGAAGCCGTGGTGGGCGGAGAATTCAAGAAAGTCAGCCTGGACGATTACAAGGGCAAATATCTCGTGCTGTTTTTCTATCCCCTGGATTACACGTTCGTCTGTCCCACGGAGATCACCGCCTTCGCGGACAGCTACGACGCGTTCAAAGAGCTCAACGCCGACGTGGCCGCAGCGTCCATCGACAGCCAGTTCGTCCACCTGGCCTGGCAGAACACGCCGCGGAAGGAAGGCGGGCTGGGGAAAGTTCCCTTCGCGCATCTCTCCGACATCAACAAGACCCTGGCCAGGGACTACGGCGTTCTTGCCGAAGCCGCGGGCGTCGCCCTGCGGGGCCTGTTCATCATCGACGAGGACGGCATCGTGCAGCACGCCACGATCAACCAGCTCGGCGTGGGCCGCAACGTGGAGGAAGTGCTTCGCACGCTGCAGGCCATTCAGACGGTGAAAGTCACCGGCGAGGTCTGCCCCGCCAACTGGAAGCCCGGAGACGACACCATGAAAGGCGACGTGAAGGGCTCCCGCTCCTATTTCGAAAAGCACGGCTAACGACCGTTAACAAACCCTTTCTGACAAGACTGCAGGCCGCCGGACCCCCGGCGGCCTTTTCTTCAAACCTTCGGGCGCCCGGAAACGATGGTAGAATCCGGTCTTGCAATCACGGGAGGTAAGGCATGAAGAGAGCAGGGTTAGTTGCGGCGGCGCTTGCCTTTGGGCTGTGCGCGGTTGCCGCGGGGGCGCCGCCTGCGTCGGGCGGCTGGGAATTTCTGTCTACTACGGACATCGGCGCGAAGGCCTTTGTGGAGGCACATCCGCAATGGGACGGTCGCGGTGTGCTCATCGCGGTGTGCGATTCGGGCGTGGATCTCGGTCTGCCTGGGCTTCAGAAGACGTCAGACGGGAAGCCGAAAATACTCGATGCGCGGGTCTTCTGCGACGAGGGGAAAATCAAGCTGGCGGACGCAGAGGTTTCGACGGACGCGCACGGTACCGCCTGGCACGGCAAGGACGGGAAGTGGCTCTACGGCTTGGACAAGCTGGCCGTGAAACCGGCGAAGGGCGAAAAGGTCCTTGTTGGGTACTTCAAAGAGGCGGATTTCAAGAACAGCGAGGCGGAAGGAGGCGACCTGAACGGAAATGGCAGCCGTGACGACGTTTACGGCCTCGTTGTTTTCAAGACCGGCGCGGGGAAAGACGCGAAGTGGACGGCCTGCCTCGACACCAACGGCGACGGCGATCTGACCGACGAGAAGCCCATGGGCGACTTCTCCGAGACGCACGAGACCTTTCAGCTCCGTGGGCGGGATGTTCACGCCCAGGCCAAGGTGATGACCTTCGCCCTGAACCTGTGGCCCGATGAGAAGGAGGCCGCCCTCTACATGGCGGACGGCGCACACGGCACGCATGTGTCGGGGATCTGCGCGGGCTACGAGATCGACGGGCAGAAGGGCTACAACGGTATTGCTCCCGGCGCACAGATTCTGGCGCTCAAGATCGGCAACAACACACTCTCCGGCGGTGCTACGACGCCCGGCTCCATGCTCGAGGCCTGGCGGTACGCGGTGAAGAAGGCCCGAGAACTGGGCATGCCGCTGGTCATCCAGATGTCCTATGGCGTTGGGTCGGAGGTGGAAGGCCGGGCGGTGGCCGAAAAGCTCATCGACAGGCTGCTGGACGAGAACCCGGACGTGGTGGCGACCGTATCGGCCGGTAACGAGGGACCGGGCGTGTCGACGGTGGGCATGCCTGCGGGCGCGAGAAACGTGCTGTCGGTCGCGGCCGTTCTGAACAGGGCCTCCGCGAAGGACCTTTACGGCGTATCGCTTTCACAGGACGAGATCTTCTCGTTCTCCGACCGCGGCGCCGAACTTGATAAACCGAACATCGCCGCGCCCGGCTTCTCAGCGTCGACGGTGCCGAACTATTCGAAGGGGCACAACGTGTTTCGCGGCACGTCCATGGCCTCTCCCCAGGCGGCAGGCGGGTGCGCGCTTCTCCTATCGGCGGCGAAGGCGCAGGGACTCTCCGCGACCCGCGACCTGGTGGCGGCCGCCGTGGAGCGCGGCGCTTCGCCTATTCCCGGCTACGGACACGTGGACCAGGGTTGGGGACTGATGAACGTCCCGAAGGCGTGGAGCGTGCTGAATGCCCTCGCCGCGCGTTCCAGTGACCTCCCCGTTCGCTTCAGGTTCGAAACCGAATCGCCCGAAATGGGAACGCACAAGGGACCAGCCATTTTCTGGCGCGGCGACTTCTATCCCCGGCACAAACCCCAGTCCGTGACCGTCAAGCCCGTTTTCCCCGAGGGCATGTCCGCGGATGCCAAAGCTCGCTTTTACGAAGCCTTCGACCTGGAAAGCACGGCCACATGGGTCAGGGTGGACAAGGGCTCGACCTTCATGAAGGCCGGGACGCCTGCCGTGGTCCCCGTGACCTTCGATGCGGCGCGCCTGCGCAAGCCGGGGTTGTACGAGGCGAGGATTCTGGGCTACGCCAAGGGACTCGGACGCGGCGGGCGCGAAAAACTCGGCCCCGAATGGGCCATTCCCGTATCGGTCGTGGTTCCGGAGACACTTGAAGCCGCCGGCGACTACAAGGTCAGCGCCCGGATAGAAAACCTTAAGGCCGCCAAGGTCAGACGCATGTTTGTGCAGGCGGGCCCGGGCGTCAGCGGCTTCACGGTGAAGGCCAGGATGGACGATGCGCCCGATGCGGTGGTGGTCGCGTGGCTCTTCGACCCCCAGGGCAGGGAGACGGCGTTCGGCGTCATGAGGTCGGGGTCGCTCGAGTTCGAGACGACCGTTCCCGCTCACAGGATGGAACCGGGTGTGTGGGAAGTGGACTTCTACGGCTACTACACCAACAAGGCGCCGGCGTCTCTTCAAGCGACGGTTACGGGCTTTCCGCTCGTCCGCCCCGCACGCCGGATAGTACGGGTGAGCGATGCGCAAGGCAGGACGCCTTCGGCAACAGTCCGCCTCGTCCCCGCACTTGCGGACAGTTTCCGCGGGCGGGCCGCGGGTGAGGTGACGGGATCCATAAGCTCAAGCGACGTCGAGCTCACCAAGGCCGTGTGGACCAGGACCTTCAGCTTGGCACCGGGCGAGAGTGGGGTGACCTTCCGCCTGTCCATGTCGCCTGAGGACTACGGACTTTTCACCGACGTCGCCGTGCAGGTGCTGGACGCCGGGGGGAAGGCGTTGGCGTCCGACGGGATGACCTACCGGCTGCTGACGACACGCTTCGGCCCCCGGCAGGGCGCAAAGAGCGGGCAAGACTACACATTGAAGGTGACGGCGGCCACGGCCGATCCCGGCGTGGATCCCGCCTGGACGCTCCACGTGGACGAGATCCACGAGTACGCGAACCCCGTTCCGGTCAATGTAACCTGTGGGGGCGAGGGAAGGATCGTGCTCTATCCCGATCACGAGAGCACTCTGGATCTGTCACTCGATGCCGTTCCGCCGACGCTGCCCAAGGGGGCTTACTGGCTGGCCGACCTGAACCTCGCGGATTCGACGAACGAAACCTTGAAACTGCCGCTGGAACTGTGGCTCGGGGGGAAGTGAGACAGAGTCAGGCACGTCTGTAGGCCTGGAGAAGCATTACAGGACGGGGGCGGACCGCCGGTCCGCCCCCGTCCTGTTCCGGCCTCCCGCGACCCGCGCGTCACCGCACGAAAGACTTGTAAGGATCCTTGATCACGAGCAGTGTTCCCGTGGAGGGCACCGGGACGAAAGCCCGGCCCGCACCGGCGGCCACGCCGTGGGCTCCCCGGGCCGTGGGCGCCGTTCCCAGAAGGACCAGTTTTCCCGTCTTTGCGACACCGAATATGGAGAGGGTCGCGCTGCGCGCCCCGGGCACGTAAAGGTGACGCAGGTCGGGGGAGTAGGCGATGATGTCGACCCCACGCCCGGCCCTGGTGTGGTCGAGTACCTTGCCCCCCTGGGCAACGTCGAGGACCGATGCGCCTCCTTCGGAGCATCCCACGAAGAGCCATCCGTCCTTTGCGTCCAGGACGAGACCTCTGGATCCTTCGCAGCCGTTGGTCCATTTCGCCAGGATCTTGTGTGTGTGGAGGTCGATGGCGAGCGTCTCCGTCTTCCACAGGTTGCTGTAGGCGCGTCCTCTGGCGGTGTCCACGACGAGGTCTTCGGGGCCTCCGGGCACCGGGATGAAGGCCTCGTGGACGGGCGTCGGTGTTCCCTTCGGAGGCAGGCTGAACACCTCGATGCGCTCCTGGCGTGGCTCCGTGACCCAGATTTCGTGGGTGGGAGCGACGTAGCGGACATAGTCCGGCCCGCCGGCCAACTTCGCCGTTGCCGCGATCCTGTTGTCCTTTAGGTTTATGACATCCACAGTCCGGGCCGTGCGGTCCGTCACGAAAAGGTACCCCGAGCCCTCGTCAACCGAGGTGATGCCCTCGCCGCGGTGGTTGGCGCCTGCCGCATGCGTGCTGAAGCCCGGAATCGACGTGACGGCGCCCGTTGTGGGCACAACGAGGTCGAGCCTGCCCGTGCGGCCGGCGGGCACGATGACTTTGTCGAGAGCGGATGAGAATAGAAGATCGTCGAACCCGATGCCTCCCGCTCCGGCAGGCAGTGAAATGGATGATTCCGTCGGTGAGGAGGGGACCTTGGCCTGGATGCGGGTTTTGGGAACCGCGGCCCATGTGAATCCGGTCAGGAGAATGCAAAGGGCGGTGGCGGTGGCGGTGGCGTAGCACGTCGATTTTGTCATGGGTGTCTCCTCTTTAAAGTGGACGAACCTGCAAGGCGAACAGGTCTCTTTGTAACGCAAAACGGATCTATGTGCACGCGGCGCGGTTTTGCGGCAGCCGTGAATCGATGCCGCCGGGTGTGAACGGCGTACCACGCACGGGTCCTTCACTTGCGGTCTCGGGAATAGGGACCTAAACTTACACGGGTTGGTGAGCCGCAATGAAGACACTTCAATGGTCCCTGAGAGACAGTGCATCTCGGATGGCCCGAGCGACGGGCTTTCGGTGTAGGATGCCGCTCGGCGCCCTCGTCCTGTTCGCGCTGGGGCTCTGGCTGTGTATTCCGGCGGCGGCGCTGAACCCGGACAAGCTCATCGTCCAGTACGGCCACCACGCGTGGGCCGAGAAGGACGGGCTTCCCCAGAATTCCATCCAAGCGATCGTGCAGTCTCCTCGCGGCTATCTCTGGCTGGGCACTCAGGAAGGGCTGGTGCGCTTCGACGGCGTGCGCTTTACGGTCTTCGACAAGGAGAATACGCGCCGGATGGAGGGGAACAACGTGACGGCCCTGTGCGAGGACCATGCGGGGGACCTCTGGATCGCCCTGGATTCCGGCGGACTGCTTAGGATGCGTGGCGACAAATTTTCCGTGTCCGGCATCGCGAAGGGCCTCCAGGGTATGCGCATCCTCTGCATCACGGAGGACAGGCGGCACAGACTGTGGCTGGGCACGGAAAGCTCGGGCGTCGTGTGTCTGGATGGTTCCAGGGTTACCCGGTACGGCATGAAAGACGGGCTCCCAGGGCCTGTCACCTATGCGATCTACCAGGACAAGCTCGGTACCATGTGGATCGGTACGAACCGCGGTCTTGCGACTTTGAAGGATGGCAAGGTCTCGACCTTTCCCATGCCCGGCAAGGAACATAACTGGTATTACGCTATTACCGGAGACTCGAAGGGCACTATCTGGGTCGGCACGTTTCGCGGCCTTTTCCGCATCGATAGCGAGGGCAAGGTAGAGCGGTTTTCCACGAAGGACGGACTGCCCCACCAGACGGTCTACACCCTCTATGAAGATGGCGCCAGCAGGAGCTTGTGGATCGGCACGAAGGGCGGCCTCTGCCGGTATCTTCACGGCCGTTTCGAGATCTACCGCATGTCGGACGGCCTTTCCAACGACCAGGTGCTGTCCATCACGGGAGATCGGGAAGGCGACCTGTGGGTGGGAACCGCCGACGGACTGAACCGGTTCCGAGACGATAAGTTCTTCAGCCTGGGCACCAGGAACGGCCTTCTGAACGGCATGGTGACCTGCGTTCTCCAGGCCGGGGACGGGAGCATCTGGATCGGCACGGACGGTGGTGGTGCGGCGCGATGGACCACCGGAGGCATCACCAACGTCACGAAAAAAGATGGCATGCCGAGCAACACGGTCGATACACTCTTTGAAGACAAGGACGGGTCCATCTGGATGGGGCTCGATTCGGGCGGTCTCGTGAAATGGAAGGCGGGACGGCTCACCCGGTTCATGGCCTCGGATAAACGCCTCACCAATACGGCCATCACCTGCCTGATGAGGGACAGCGGCGGAACCCTGTGGGCGGGTTGCGCCAACGGTGTCTTCCGGATCAGGGACGGCAAGGCGAAGCTCCTGACCCGCAAAGAGGGACTTTCCGGAGACTCGGTGACCTGCCTCCTGGAGGACAAGAACGGCGGAATATGGATGGGTACGGACGCGGGCGGCCTAGATCACTACGTGGACGGTGCCATCAAGGCGTACACCACCAGGCAGGGGCTGGTCAACGATGACATCAACGCCCTGTACCAGGAACCGGACGGGACGCTCTGGATAGGGACCATGGGTGGCCTCAGCCGACTCCATAACGGACGGTTCGCGAACGTCACCCGCAGACAGGGCCTTTTCAGCGACACGGTCTTCGTCATCCTCCCCGATGGGAGGGGGCGCTTCTGGATGAGCTGCAACAAGGGCGTGTTCAGCGTCCGCAGGAGTCAACTGGAGGCCGTGGCCGACGGACAGGCACGGAAGGTGTCCTGCGATTCCTATGGCAGGTCGGACGGGATGGGCAGCAGCGAATGCAACGGCGGTGTTCAGCCGTGTGGCTGGTGCACACGCGGAGGATGGCTCTGCATCGCCACGGTGCGCGGCCTCGCCGTGCTCGACCCGGGCGCCATCCGCCTGAACCGAAGACCTCCTCCCGTTGTCATCGAACAGATGATCAGCGACGGTCGTCCGGTGTCCCTTTCGCCGGGATTGAGCCTTTCGCCCGGCCGCCATCGCGTCGAGTTTCGTTTCACGGCGCTCAGCCTTGTGGCCCCCGAGAAGGAACTCTTTCGCTACAGGCTTGAAGGGTACGATTCAAACTGGGTGGACGCAGGGACTCACAGGGATGCCGTTTACACGGGCCTGCCGCCGGGCCGCTACACATTCAGGGTTATTGCCTGTAACAACGACGGCATCTGGAACAAGCAAGGGGCCTCGTTTTCATTCGTCCAGCTTCCCCATTTCTACCAGACGTGGTGGTTTCTCCTGCTGGCCGTTCTTCTTGCGTCTGCCGCGATCTTCGGTGCCGTGGCGCTGAGACTGGGCGCCTCGCGGCGCCGGGAGGCGGGCCTCACGCGACTCGTGGACGAGCGTACGGCGCTGCTGGCCGACCGCAGCCGCCAGCTGGAGTCCGCCAATCGTAAGCTCCAGGACCTGTCCAACCGGGATGTGCTTACCGGAGTGGCGAACCGTCGCCGTTTCGAGACCGTGCTCGACACGGAGTGGCGCCGTGCGGCGCGCGCAGCGCTCCCGCTGTCTATCCTCATGGCCGATATCGATCACTTTAAACCCTATAACGATGCCTATGGGCACCAGCGCGGCGACGATTGCCTGAAGCGCGTGGCCGAGGCCATGTCCCAGGGACTCCAGAGGGCTGGGGATCTTCTGGCGCGCTACGGCGGCGAGGAATTCGTTGTCATTCTGCCGGGCCACACGCTGGACCTGGCGGCTTCGGTCGCCGAACGGTTGAGGAAGGTGGTCGAGGACCTGCAGATTCCGACGAGCGTTTCCGGGGTTGCACCCAGCGTGACCGTCAGCATCGGCGTGGCCAGCGCCGTTCCCCGGGAAAAGGAGTCATCTGAAACGCTCGTCGCGGCTGCCGACGAGGCTCTCTACCGCGCCAAACGGGAAGGGCGCAACCGCGTCCTCACGGCCAGCAAAGCGAGGGGTTCCTAATCCGACCGCCTGTCCAGGCGATTCGTGACGAAGAGAAAAATGAGGAGCGCCGCGAAGGCGACGCATCCTATCCCCGCAAAGGTGTACCAGAGATAGGGCGCGTGCGCATAGGCCGCGCTGATCTGGCCGGGTGTCATGCCCATGGCCTTGAGTTTGTGCGGATCGGGGCAGAAAGCGTCGAGAAGATAGCCCGAAAGGGCAAAGCCGAAGAGCCACGCGAAAAAAGTATTGAGGTGTGCGTAGCCCATGTAGAGGCCTTCCTGCCCGTCGGGGGCCTGCCTGGAGGCGAACTCCAGGTAGCGGGGGCTCAGGAAGCATTCTGAGACGCCCTGCAGGGCGATACCTAGAACCATCATGAGCGTGATGGGATGAATAGCGAGTCCCAGGAGGTGGACCTTGTGTCCGATGAGGCCCGAAAAGGCCATGAGCAGGGGTGAAAAGGGAATCAGGGCCAGGGCGATGCCGATCGACGTCACGGGCTTAAGCTTTCTCACGAGGTAAGTAATCGGGACGACGAGAAGCACAACGACAAGGGGATTGACGTTGGCGTACCACTCGGGGCTGGCGCTTTCGCCCAGCAGACGGATCACGTACTTCGGCATGGATGCGTAGAGTTGCCCCTGAATGGCCCAAAAACCCGCCGTTATCAGGATCAGCGCCAGAAAACGGAAATTCTTGACGACCGTCCAGAGATCGCGGAAAGCGTCTGAGGTACTGCGCGGGCGATCCGAGCCGTTTTCCTTCGGCCAGTACAATGCGGCGACCAGCAACAGGGCGATGAGAGCAGCGCCAGCCGAGTAAAGGGGCACGTAATCGAGCCCCAGCATGGTCCTGACCGGCTTGGCCACGGTCTTTCCGGTAAAGGACCCGATGTTCACGATCATGTAAAAAAGGCTGTAGGCCCGCGCGCGGTTGCCGGCGTCGGAGCTCTTGGCCACGGTGCCGGTGATGATCGGCTTGACGAAGGACCCGCCCACGACGATGAGGGAGAGCGCCATGATTACCGGCGCCTTGCGGGGAAAAAGACCGAGCGAGCCGTAGCCCGCTGCCAAGAGGACGAAAGCCAGCAGGAGAGAGCGCCTGAAACCTATCCTGTCAGCCGCGGCGCCCGTAATGAAGGGCAACAGATAAATGCCCGAGGCGAACGCCGCGCCGATCCACCCGGCTTCGACGTCGGTGAACCCGACCACGTCCGTCAGGTAAAGAGCGAGGGCGATGAACGTGCCGTAGTACGCGGCGCGCTCGAACAACTCCACGCTGTTGGCAGTCCAGAAGGCGCGCGGAAAGCGCCACGTCATGGCCGGTTCGGCGACGGTGCTCGACGACTCGGGCATTTGAGGATCCCCTGTACAAAAAAGCGGCGGCCCATGCCGCCGTATCTTCGAAGCATGTCCTGGAAGTGCAACAGTGTACAGGCAGACTCATGTCCCGGCAAGATGGATCGCGCAACAGGTGAGAGAGAACACGGGCGACGCGTCCGGTCGTGCGGACGTCGCTATGCGGGTGGGTTCTCCACCGAATCGCGTCGGGCCGGCGCCAGCGGTTCGGAGAGGGGCAAATGCGCCGTGGAGGTAGTACCTCGCTTCTGGCGGTTGTTTGAGGCGGAGACAATGCCACCTTGGGCTTTAACGTGATGCCTGGCCAGGGCCGAGCCCATGCCGCGGTTGCCCGTGCGCGTCGTGGCGAAGGGAACCAGCAAGGCTGTCGCCCGGGTTCGCCGAGAATTGCCCGACGTTAGACCTTTTCGCCGGTGCGTCGAGCTCCCTTCACCGGGCATTTCTTCGTGCACTGGACCTGGGTGTCGAGGAGCTTCTTCAGGTTGGACTCGTGGGCCTTCAAAAAGGATGCCTGCTCCGCCTTCGGAATGCCTTTTCTGATCTGGGCCTCGTCCTTTTCGAGAGCATTGAACGCGGACTGCATTGCTTCGGCGTATGGGCAGCCGCTCTTCATGGCCGCCTTGGTCATGGGGCAGTCCTTCATGCACGCCCGATGGTTGTCGAGAACCTTTTCGAGGTGGGCCTGATGAGCCTTAAGAAAGACCGCTACGTCTGCTTCGGGCACGCCCTTTTCCATTTTAGCAAGGTCTTCCCTGAGGGCCGCAAAGCCGTTCTTCATGGCCGCCTTGTGCGGACAGGCCTTGCAGGATTTCATGGCTGCGTCGGCCGTTTTCACCCCCGAGCAACAGCGCTTTCCGTGTGCGAGAAGCGGCATCGCGACGAGTCCCATCGAGGCGACCACAAGGAGTACCGCAAAGGTCTTCTTAAGCATGTGAGAACCTCCTCTCCGCAAGGGAGAAAAATGACGGGAATTCCACCTGATTTGTTAAACGTAAGACGCGGGAACCCTATTCCCTCCGGCTCGATTCCGGCAGGCGCCGAGGTCGTCCATCGCTGCGGAGCGGAGAGAGCCGTCGGTGCTTTCCAGTCAGGTGTTCAGCCCAAACAGGCGCCTGAAGAATCCCGCGCGACTCTCGGAGCCATGGACAAGCAATAGATCTTCAAGTTCTCCCCGATCGAAGTAGATGCCCTCGCAGAGAGTGCAGACGTCCACCTTGATGCCGCCGAGTTCCTTCTCTTTCATGCTATGGCCGCACTTCGGGCAACACAGCCAATGGAGTTCTTTCAGTTCTTCGTGTTTCTGGGCCCGAATGCGTTCTTCTCGCTTCGCCTTCATCTCATCGATGATTTTGCGCTCCCGCTCATGGAACCACTGCGCTTCCTTCTTCTTGCCCTCTTCCTGCATGCCCATGGAACGTCTCCTCCATTGTGCGTCAACGTGTATGCCCTGCGCGGGGTCCCTCAGTCGAGCCCGCCTCACAATCGTGAGCCTGATCTTGGTGTATGGACCTTGTTCGGTACAGCATAGCATGAAGGTGCGTTCGTCTCGAAGCTCGCAGGGTGGAGCCTATGCGGGAGAGGCCTTCGTCGCTTGCGCGGGGATTAAGGCTTCGGCTATTCTTATCTCATGCAGAGGCGAAAGCGGTCGACGGCCGTTGACGATCCGGAGGGCAGCGTGTCTAGTCTCCACGCGACGTCCTGGCGGAGCGCGCCGGTCGCTGTAATCTTACTACTGTTTGCCCTGCTGACGCCGTCGACCGCGTACGCGCGGCAGGGCGCCAACGGGACGCCCCTTTACAGCAGAGAGGTATACGCCTCTGCGCGGGGGAAACTCACGCGCGGGGACGTAAAGGGAGCGACGGCGGATTTTTGCAGAATGCTCAGACCGCCCGGCGATGGTGCGCTCTGGACCCTGAGCGTGATGTTGTTGTGCCATCCTGAGAACCTTCTACGACAGGTAGAAACCGTTCGTTTCGTTCAGCCCGTCTTCATCCAGGAAGTCGACTACAAAGGCCTGCCGTGCTATCGAATCTGTGCGGGACTGGCCAGAGACCGTTCCTCCCTCAATCGGCTCGCCCGGTCCATCAGAATCGCGGAGGGGGGGAGCAGGCCGTTTCCCGTGAGAGTCCTGCATCCATGCGGACCTTCTGGCGAGCGGACCGATCCGCCCCGCGGCCAGACGGAAGGCGAAGAGCCATCACCCGCGGTATCTGGGGCCGCCGGTCCGCGAGCCGCCGCGCACGGATGACGGCCACGAAGGCGAGGGCGCGAGGGGCGGTGGGAATCGGCAGGGACCGGCGGGGCAGGTGTCGCCGAAGACTTCCCGCAAAGCCGGTGGAGAAGGGGAACTTCTTTTCCAGAAGGGGCTCGAGGCATACAACGCCGGTCGCCTCGAGGACGCCGAGGTCTCTTTACCTGCGGTCGTTGAAGGCGGACCCGGGCCGCGCCGAGGTCCTGAACAATCTGGGCGTGTTGTATCTGAAAGAGGGCGATTACCGGCGCGCAAAGCCCCTTTTCGAGCAGGCCCTCAAGCGGTCGCCCGGCTATGCTGCGGCCCACCTAAATCTGGCCGGTGCCCTGTGGGGGCTCGGCGAGAAGGACGAGGCGGTCCTGCAGGCGAGGGAGGCCGTGGAGCTTGACCAGAACGACGTCAACGGATATCTTACGCTGGCTTCGTTCTACCTGTCTCTGGGAAACAAGCCCGCCGCTCGAGACGCGGCCAACCGGGTGCTGCTCCTCGATCCCAAGAACGAGCAGGCCCGGGTTTTTCTTTCGGCATCCGAAAAGAAGAACGGGGATTAGTCTTCCTTCTCCTCGACAGACGGGGCATTGCAGTGATTTGCCCCATCCGGCGATGGGGTGTAACAAATTCATTGAAAGTGGACAATTTCAGTATCATATTAGGGCCTCGCTGGAGGCTCGCATGCACCGCGCACCGCAACCCGGGGACGAGACATCCGAGAAGGCCCGGTCGTTCGAAGGCCGCGCAAGTCTTCCCCAATCCTATCCCGCGGTCGGTCGGGCCGCATTCCTCAGCGGCCTTCTCGAGGCGACCCGCCTCAGGCGGGGTGTGCAGATCGTCGTTTTCCTTCTGGTCCTGGTTATCGGTGTTCAATTCTCTCTCTTCGTGGAGTCCTGCATGGAGCCAGCCAGGACGGCAGTGCCTCGTCCACCGGGCGTGGGCGGGTTTCTTCCCATTGCGGGGCTCATGGGACTCAGGCACTGGCTGAGCACGGGGAAGCTGGATTCCGTGCAGCCCTCGGCGGCCGTTCTTCTCCTTCTCGCGGTCCTGGTAAGCGTCGTGCTCAAGAAGAGCTTCTGTTCGTGGATCTGTCCCGTGGGAACGTTTGTCCGAGGCCCTTTGGAGGCTTAGAGCAAGGGCGTTCTCTCGGTGGCCCGCACACGGGCTCCCGAGGTGGCTGGACGCCTTGCTCATGGCGCCGAAGTACTTGCTCCTGTTTTTTTTCGCTTTCTTCATAGTCTCCATGCCGGTGAAAAGCCTGGCGGCATTCATAAACGGCCCCTACAACCGGGTGGCCGACGTTCGGATGCTCGCTTTTTTCGAGCATCCCTCCCTCGTGACGCTGGCCGTTCTGGCCTTTCTGTTCGCCCTCTCTTTCTTAGTCCGAAACGCCTGGTGCCGGTACCTGTGCCCCTATGGGGCCCTCCTCGGCCTTGCCAGCCTGGTCAGCCCGATGAAGGTCCGACGCCTGGAGTCGGCCTGCACGGGGTGCACGTCGTGTTCGAGGGTATGTCCCATGCACCTCAAGGTACACGAGGTCGGGACTGTCAGGTCGCCGGAGTGCACGGGGTGCATGCTGTGCCTCGACGCATGCCCGGAGGACATGGCGCTGACGATGGGGCCTCTCCGCCGGTGGCCGCGCCGACGCCTTGCGGTCCTCGCTCTAGTCGTGGTGCTCGCCGTCTATTTCGGGGGCATCGGAGTGGCGAAGGCCACCGGGCACTGGCGGAACGACATCAGCCGCCAGGAGTATCGGAGGATCGTGCCGCCGGCCATGCAGCGCTACCCGGCACCCTGACCGGGTAAGGAAAAGGGCCCGGCGCGCAGGCCGGGCCCTCTTTGAGCGGATTGTGCAAGCCGGCTCACTCCGAGACAAGTTCCTGCTTCACTAGGTGAACGTCGTCGACCCATATGGTGCCGGCCCCGTTCACCACGAGGTTCAGGTCGATGGAGCTTGGCTTCTGTCCTTTCCGGACGGTCGCGTCCGCCACGGATTCCTTCCAGTCCGTGTTTCCCCGAATGGCCTGCTGGTAATTCTGGGCCGTGATCTCGCCGCCCCTCGAAAAGTGCACGACCATCTGGAGGTATACCGAGCCGCCGAACTGCTCGGTCCTGATCTTCGCCTTGTACCAGACCTTGCAGCCCTCCACGCGCGGGTAGGGGACTTCAAAGAGGCGGATCGTGGTCGGCATCTCGGTGGAGATCTTCAGCGACCCCTGTCCGTCGGCCGAAACGGTCTTGTCCTCGGTAACCACGCCCTGCGTCACGACCTTGTCCGCGCTGTTGCACGGGAAGACGACGACGTCCTTGGGCGGTTTGGGCTTGTTGGAACAGGCAAGAGTCGCAAAAAGCAGGACGACGGTGCCTGCCAGGGCCAATCCTCGGAAGTGCTTCATCGCCAACCTCCTCATGTCCGATCGAAAGTAATCTTGAAATTCGGCCCGGCGGGCCCTAATCCAGATCAATGTCCCTTTTGAAAGGACCCTGAGGCCCTTCCTTTGCCTTCTTGTATAGGTCCTGAAACTTCTTTTCGAGCACGTCCTTCTTGCTTTCCTCGGCCCGGACGGACTCCTTGAACTTCTCTTCGGCGAGGCGCTTCTCGTCGTTGAGCACCTTCAGGCGTTCTTCGAAGCTGGTCTTCGCTTTCTGTTCCCTGGGCTCGCTGTTGACCACCACTTCAGCGTCCCTGTCGATGGTCAGGAGGGCCTGGCAGCACGGGCACGTGACGGTAAAAGAACTTTTGTCGCTCATAGCGAGGCCTCCCAAGCGAAGAATAGCATAAAGCATTTGGGATTTGGGAATTGGGATTTGGAAAAAGAGCGCACGGAAGGAGGATGTGCCGGACTCACCCCATCCGCCGGAATCTGTGCTCTGTGCTTCGAGGGCAGTCATTCGCAAAATACAAAATCCAAAATCCGAATTCCCAAATCCTTTTGTGCTATTCTCGCGGCGATGAGGGAAAACGGCAATCGTATTCTCGGACATACGGCGAATGTGGCCGCCATGACGCTCGTCAGCCGCCTGCTCGGCTACGTCAGGGACAGGGTCCTGGCCGGCCTGCTGGGAACGTCCTACTGGGCCGACGCGTTCTACATAGCGTTCCGAATCCCCAATACCTTTCGCCGTTTCGTTGCCGAAGGCGCCATGACGGCGGCCCTCGTGCCGGTGCTGTCCGAGTCCTTCAAGGCGGATGACAAGGAACGGAGCTGGCTGTTTGCCAGGCGTTTCCTATACGTATTTGGGGCTTTCCTGGTCATTTTCGGACTGGTTGGTTCGCTGGCCGCTCCGGTCATCGTCAAGCTGATGGCCTGGGAACTCGCGCAGAGGGCTCCGCAGGTGTACGTTCTTACGAGGCACCTGACGGCGCTCTTGTTTCCCTACATCACTCTGGTATCCCTGTCGGCCGTGGCCATGGGCATCCTCAATTGCAGGGATGTTTTCGCACTGCCTGCCCTGACGCCGGCGTTTCTCAATGCCACGATCGTGGTATTCGCCATCGTGTGGGCGTACCACTCCAAGAATCCTACGGAGATTCTGGCCTACGGGGTCCTGACGGGCGGCCTCATCCAGTTCGTCGTGCAGATCCCGCTGCTGAAGAGGGAAGGCATGTCTTTCCGCCCCACCTTCACGCTGCGGGACGAGCGGGTCATGAAGGTCTTCAAACTCATGGTGCCTGGCATATTGGGCGCGGGAGCCGGACAACTCACCATTCTAGTAGGAACGGCCTTGGCACACATGGTTGGGGAGGGCGCGGTTTCGGCTCTCTACTACGCCAACAGGGTGACGGAACTCGCCTTCGGGCTGTTTGCGGTCTCTTTGTCCACCGTAATCTTGCCCAGCCTCTCCAGGCAAGTGGCCGACGGCGACAGGCCGGGCCTCGAGAGCATACTCTCGAGGGGGCTTTCGGGCGTGATCTTCGTCATCCTGCCGGCCTCGGCCGGCGTACTGGCCCTGTCCGGTCCCATCGTCAACGTGCTTTTCCGGACGGGACGCTTCTCCTCGGAGTCCGTCGCGCTGACCGTCGGTCCGCTGATCGCCTACGCGCTGGGCATGGTGCCCTGGGCGGCGGCGCTCATACTGGTGAGGGTGTGCCACGCGCACCAGGACATGATTACCCCTCTGTGGGCAGGCGTGGCCAGCCTGGCGGTCTTCACCGCATCGGCCCTTTACCTGATGGGACCCGCCGGGGCGACCGGGATCGCTCTGGCATCGTCCATTTCAGCCCTGGTCAACGGGGCCTGGCTGGCCGTGGGATTGCGCAGGAAGCACGGCGTGTGCGTGCCCCTCGGCGCTCTCTCACCCGTCGCCTTCAGAATCCTTCTGCTGTCCGTGGGCATGGGATTCGCCTCATGGTGGCTGGAACGGAGCCTTCCGCACGGTCGGATGCTCATCAACGCCTTCTCCCTGTTCGTGGCCATCGGGGCGGGCGTTGTGATATATGCTATGGGAGCTTGGGTCCTACGGTTTCCAGAGGCTCGTTTCTTTGGAGACATCCTGATGAAGAGGCTCAGAGGACGATGATCGTAGTTTTGCAGCGGGTCAGCCGCGCCTGTGTCAGGGTGGAAGGCGGCACCGCGGGCAGGATCGATACCGGACTGGTCGCCCTCGTGGCCGTGGAAGAGGGGGACGGCTTTCGCGAATGCGACTGGTGCGCGAGGAAAGTGGCGGACGTGAGGATCTTCGGCGACAAAGAGGGCAAGATGAACCTCTCCGTCTCCGGCGTCGGCGGCGCGGTCCTGGCCGTCAGCCAGTTTACGCTCGTGGGCGACCTGAGGAAGGGGACCCGCCCATCCTTTTCCAAGGCGGCGCCGCCGGACACGGCAAGGAATCTTTTCGACCGTTTCGTTGTCTCTTTGAAGGGTACGGGCGTTCCCGTCCAAACGGGCGTCTTCCGGGCCATGATGGAGGTAGAACTCGTGAACGACGGACCAGTGACCCTGATAATTCGAAAAGGACCCATCAAGGAATGATCGATCTGGAGGTTTCAGTTGGCTGATACGACCCTCAACGCGCGCGTGCAGAAAAAAATGGAAGTGGCTCCGGGGCTCATGATTATTCGCGTCGCCCCCGAGGGATGGGCACTGCCGGATTTCAAGGCGGGTCAGTTCGCCGTCCTCGGACTCCCGGGGAGCGCTCCCCGCTGTTCCATGTCCGAGACCGAGGAGGACTCACCCGCTTCCGACCGCCTGATCCGCCGCGCCTATTCCATCGCATCGTCATCCGTCCAGAGTGAGTACCTCGAGTTCTACGTCGCCCTCGTCAGGTCGGGCTCATTGACGCCCCGCCTGTTTGCGCTGGACAAGGACGACAAGGTCTGGCTTTCCCCCAGGATAACGGGGATGTTCACCCTCGACGACGTGCCCGACGACAGCAACGTGGTGCTCATAGCCACGGGCACCGGGATAGCGCCCTACATGAGCATGATCAGGAGCCGGATGCTGACCCACGAGGACCGGCGGTTCGCCGTTCTTCACGGCGCCAGGCATTCCTGGGACCTGGGTTACAGGTCCGAGCTCGTTGCACTCGAGCACAACCACGAGAATTTCATCTACTTGTCGACCATCAGGAACCCGGTGGACGAAGACAACCCATGGACGGGTCACGTCGGTTTCGTCCAGACCCTCTGGACGGACGGTACTCTCCAGAAATCCTGGGGGGGACACCCATCTCCATCGGATACACACGTGTTCCTGTGCGGCAACCCCGGCATGATCGAATCCATGACGGACATTCTGCAGACGGGGGGATTCGAGCCCCATAATCGCAAGACCCCCGGCCAGATACACGTGGAGAAATACTGGTAGCGTATCTCTGCGTCCCTGGGAGGGGCGACGAAAGCGGCGATGCCATGATGGAAGAGGGAGGGCAGGGGCACCTGCCCGTCGAACTGGCGCAGTTCCTTCAACACCTGACAGTGGAGCGGGGGCTATCTCAGAAATCCGTCGAAGCCTACCGCAGCGATCTCTCGAAGTTTTTCGGTTTCTGCAGAAAGGCGCCCGACCGCGTCAAGAGGGAGGACGTGCGCAGGTTTCTGGGGCGGGAGAGGGCCGAGGGCCTGTCTGGCTCCACCGCGGCGCGGCGACTCGTGGCCCTCCGCACTTTCTACCGTTTTCTCCTGCTCGAGAAGATCGTAGGCGTGGATCCCACAGAGAACGTGGATTCGCCCCGCACCTTCAAGCACCTTCCATCCTACCTGACCACCGGCGAGGTGGACGGACTCCTGGGTGCGCCGAGGACCGATACGCCGGTTGGGCTGAGGGATCGGGCCATGCTCGAAGTCCTCTACGCCACGGGGCTGCGCGTTTCGGAACTTACGGGGCTGACCCTGGACGGGCTGAACGCCGAAGCTGGCTTCGTCCTCGTTATGGGCAAGGGGGGAAAGGAACGCGTGGTGCCGCTGGGCGAAGTGGCCCAGGACTGGGTATCGCGCTATAAACGGGAGTCGCGTTCTCTCATGCTCAAGGAGCGCGCGTGCAGGGCCTTGTTCGTCACGGCGAGAGGCGCGGGGATGACAAGACAGAACGTCTGGGCCATGATCAAGAAATACGCCGCCTCGGCCGGCATCATGAAGAACATGAGTCCCCATACGCTGAGGCACTCTTTTGCGACTCACCTGCTTGAACACGGCGCGGATCTAAGGTCCGTTCAGATCCTGCTGGGCCACTCGGACATTTCGACGACGCAGATCTACACCCACGTGGAACAGGAACGTCTCAAGCGCCTCTACAGGCAGTTCCATCCCAGGGCGTAACGCACCGTGAGATGGGAGGGCGCGGCCGCCCTCCCCCACGGAGTCTCACTCAGCGCATCTGGTGCAGCATGTTCGTAAAGAAAGCCGCTCCGTAGAGTCCGTACATCGCAAGGGTGATGCAGGCCAGAATGACGGAGATGATGCCCAGAACGATGCCCGCGATGGCGAATCCCTTGCCGCGCTGGGAGCTCTCGCCCCTGTTGATCTTGTTGTTTTCGATCCATCCGATGATCAATGCGGGGACGCCTGTTATGAATCCGCAGCAGCAAAAACCCAGTATTCCCAGAACGAGCGCTGCGATCGCCATGCCGCTGGCCTTGTCGACCTGAACCGGCTGGGCTTGGACGGGCTCCGCTACGTGATAGTCGTCACTCATCTCACACCTCCCTCTACGCACTCAGATGCCATGCTTCACGCTTACGCTACCCGGTCATTCTATATGCCCCAGACGCAGCGGGCAAGGAAAGGGGGGCGAAGTGGGATTTCGGATTTTGGAATTCAAATTTGACGACGGCGGGAGACGGGTCTTCGAAGGACCGCCCGAGAGTCGATCACTCGATCATATGATCACCGCCTGAATCACGTGATGAGACGCCAAACCCATACGGTCAGGATGATCGCGATCAGAAGCACGCTTGAAGGGAGAAACGCCCTGAGTTCGAATATGTGTGCGAAAGGGCGGCGCTTGAACCATGCGCGGGGAAGGTACAGCCATGCCGCCAGAGTGGCCAGAAAGACGGCCACGCCGGCAGGCTGCGTCTTTACCGCCTTGATGGGACGTCCGTGCATGAGCCAGGCGAATGACGTGGTCATGCCGCATGAGGGACAGGGCTTGTGGAAGACCATGTAGAAGCCGCAGGGCGGAAGGTGAAGTTCCGTGTGGGTGCCGAGTCCGGCGGGGGACGGTCTCAGCCATGCGGCCAGGGCCAGGATGCCGATGAAACTCGTCCAGCAGAAGGCGTACAGCACGTGATCCACGGCGGAGAAAGTTCTTGGTGTGGGCGCGTTCGGGGACATGAAGCACTCCCGGTTGGCTGTCATGTGCGGTCAGGGGCTCGAGGTGCGCAACCCCTTGAAGGAAATCTAGGCTTCTTTTCGCATCGTCCTGATGGCCTTGAGGATGGTCTCGATGGACTTCGGGTCGGGCAGGAGAAAGAAATGCCCCGAAAAGGATTTGTCTCGGGTCGTGAAGTCCGTCTGGATAACGAGAGCCTGGTGCGTGACTTCGGCGAGTTCAATGAGCAGCAGATCCACGACGGCCTGGGCCATGTCCATGGAAAATGCCGGTATGGACGGGATGAGCGGCAGCGACAGCAACCCGCCGACCGCATTGAGGTAGGAGGACGTCAGTATGTTGCCCACCTCCTTCAGGGCCGATATTTCCATCTCCCCAAGGGGCTTTTTTGGGCCGTCGCCGTTGAACAGTATGGTGAGGAGGCGCTCCGCCGACTGTCGGGGCATGACGACGAGCATGTTTCCTCGCGAGGCGCCGAAAACGCGAAAGAAGAGACCGAGCACCTCCTCCTCCGGTCCGCCCAGGGCGTTGACAACCCTGGCGAAAGGCACGAGATCGACGCAGGGAACCTCAAGGGTTATAGTGCGCTTCGTCATCTGGTGAAGGGCGGTCACCGCGTGCCCCGCGCCGATATTGCTGACTTCCTTGAGGGCGTCGAGGTCTTTCTCTTCAATCTGATAGAACATGGCTTTCCCTCTCGTCGTATTTGGCGATGACGCGGCCGTCGAGAACGTAGGCAAGTTCGCCGGTGGAGAGCAGTGCGCCCCCCATCCATCCGGGGACCATCTCGAGCGGGGGTCCCCAGGGATGGATGACGACATTTTCACCTTGAAAAACATCCGATACAAGCAGTATCTGGTCCCGGCCCTGGACGGTCAGCCTGAGCCCCACGCCCTCGCGTCCGACCGGCCCGAGGCGCCATGGTATGACCGGCACGAGTTCGTCTCCCACCTGGAGGAGGCGGCGATCGCCCGACCACGTCATGGCGTGGCTGGATAGGGGGTAGATGTGCTTGACCTGCGATGCCGGCAGGCCGAAACGGGCAGGGTTGTCCCTCCAGCCGAAAGTCAGGACGCTCGTCAGCGTCACGGCGGACGGTACAACAAGCAGAAAACGGCTTCCCTTGCCGAGCGTGCTCTCCATTTCGAGGTGCCCGCCCAGCGACTCGACGGCCGAACGCACCACGTCGAGACCTACGCCCCGCCCACTGACTTCGGTGACTTCCTTCCGGGTTGAGAAGGCTGGTGTGGTCAGAAGCCTGAACAGCTTGTCGCGGTCCAGGGACGCGGCGTCCTGGGGCGTCACCAGGCCGCGTTCGACCGCCGTCTGGCGAATGGCCTCCGGATCCAACCCCCGTCCGTCGTCTTCGACCCTGATGATCAACGCTTCGGCCTCGCGGCTTATCTCCAGCGTGATGAGGCCCGTTTCGTTCTTGCCTGCCGCGGCTCTTTCTTTGGCGCTCTCCATGCCGTGGTCCATGGCGTTCCGGACCAGGTGGGTCAGCGGATCGAGGAGCTTTTCGAGGAGCCCCTGATCGACCTTCTGGTCCGCGCCCTCCACCTTGAGAAGGACGCGCTTCGAAAGCCGTTCGGAGAGTTCGCGAACCGTGCGCCCAAGGCGCTCCACGAGCGCGTCGAACGGTACGAGCCTTATGGACAGGACCTGGTCGAAAAGCCTGTCCATGCGGCTCCGGTGCGCTTGAAGCCAGAAACGATTTCGCCTCTTGTCCAGTTGCGTGAGGCCCGCTTCGAACTGGTTGAGGTGGTACAGGAGTTCCCCCGTCTGGTTCAACAGGGCATCCAGGTCTCCGGAACGGACGCGAATGCTCGGTACGAGGGTCGGCCCGGATCTCCCGGTGGTCGCGGCCCGGGCCGGAACGTCCAGAGAAACCTGGACCACTTCGGGAAGGTCTCTGAGCGAGCGGGCAATGTCTTTCAACCGGGGCGACGGCTGAATATTGAAGACGGCCGACTTGAGGTTGCGGCTTTGTAAGGTGACGATATCTGGCTCCATGCGGACCGTTCCGCAGTTTTCCCTGATTTTCTGGAGAACCACGAGAAGGCGGGCGGTCGGCAGCGGAGATGCGGGATCGATACCTACCGAAAGACGCGCCGACAGGTCGTCCGGCACGGGACTTTCGACCGGAGGCTGACGTGGCGTCTGCTCTGTCGAGGCCTTTTCCGGGCTCTCTGCCGGGGTTTCTTCGGGGATCAGGGCCTTAAGCCTGGCCTCGGCGGCGGCGGCCGCGTCTTGCCCCAGAGCGTCGGAGCCGTCTCTCTGGACCGAGTCCATGAGCGATTCCAGAACGTCCAGGGTCCGGACCACCACCTCGATGTGCTCCCTTCTTATGGGCCGTCCCTGGCGCCACAGGCCGAGGAGGGATTCGAGGGTGTGGGAAAGGGAACTCGTGCACTCGAATCCCATGGAGGCGGCCATCCCCTTGAGAGAGTGTGCATGTCGGAAGAGCTCGTTTACGGTGGCCGCGTTCGGTGTGCCTTCGCAGGGCAGACCCGAACGCAGGGCCGCGACGTGCTCCCGCCCCTCCGTCAGGTAAAGGTCCAGATACTTGGACAGATCCATCAGGTCCCCGGATGTAAGGAAGAAACTTCAGTAAGCCGCTTCAGCCCGAGACGACCGCGTCGAGCACCTTGAGGACCTTTTCGG
>CAVRTJ010000036.1:0-24359 GCA_963724125.1 uncultured Acidobacteriota bacterium | reverse complement strand
AGGCGCGGCGGTGAGATAGACTCTTGGCCTCGAGGAGATTGACGCGATGACCCAGAGAACCGGAGAAAAAACTCATCGAAAAAGGACGGCGAAAGCCTTTCTCGTGGTCGTCCTGGCGGCGATCTCGGCGATCGCCCTCCTGACCGCCTGCGGCAAGTCGGACAACGAACCGCCGGCCGCCTTAAATCCCATTCCGCCCATTAGGAACGCCTTCAAACTGAGCCTTGGTGCCGTGGCCACGCAGATCAGAAATTATGCGGTCGAAAACGGCCATGTGCCGGAGGGCGAAGACGTGACCGCCCTCCTGAAGGCGGGGATACGCGACGCGCCGCAGATCGATCCCTGGAACACACGGGTGCGGTATCACGGCGAAGGCACGACCTTCGTCCTGAGTTCCGCCGGTCCCGACAGAAAGTGGGGCACGCCCGACGACATCGTTATCAGGGGCGGTTGAGCCGGCCCTGTTCCAACACTCCGCAGCCAGAGAAGGACAAATCATACGGGGGGCATCATGCCTGATCCTCAACGAGTACGATTGGACGGAACCAGCCTGGATTTGGAAGGCCTGGAAGCCGTGGCCCGCGGTGCGGGCGTGGAACTGGACGGCACCGCGCTCGAAGCCGTGGCCGGGAGCGAACGCTTCGTGCGCGAAGCCGTCGAAGAAGGCCGCGTTGCGTATGGCATCACGACGGGCTTCGGACACTTCGCAACCGTGTCCATTCCCCGCGAACAGGTGGAATCCCTCCAGCAGAACCTGGTGAGGTCGCACGCGGTGGGCGTGGGGGACGCACTCGACGAACAGTGCGTCCGCGCGCTCGTAGCGCTTCGCATCAACTGCCTGCTGAAGGGGCGCTCGGGCGTTCGCGTGTCGACCCTCGAGGCCCTGGCACGGATGCTCGACGCCGGCGTCCTGCCCCGGGTTCCATCCCAGGGCAGCGTGGGCGCTTCCGGTGACCTGGCCCCGCTGGCGCACGTCGCGCTGGGCCTCATGGGAGAGGGAGAGGCCCTTTACCGCGGCGCCTGGATGCCCGCCGGGAAGGCGCTTGCGGAAGCCGGTCTCGAGCCGGTGGCCTACCACGCGAAGGAAGGCCTTGCGCTCATCAACGGGACCCAGGGCATGACGGCCCTCCTGGCCCTCGCGACGGCCACGGGCCGCCGCCTGCTGAGGGAGGCCGACGTGATCGGTGCGTTGAGCCTGGAGGCCCTCAGGGGCTCGCGGCGAGCCTTCGATCCGCGCATACACGCGGACAGGCCCCATCCCGGCCAGTGCGCCAGCGCCCGGAACCTCTGGAATCTGCTGGAAGACAGTCCCATCATGCGCAGCCACGAGGACTGCAAGAAGGTCCAGGACGCCTATTCTCTCCGGTGCATGCCCCAGGTCCACGGCACGGCGAGAGATGCGCTCGCGTATGTGGAAAAGGTGCTGGAGGTGGAGATGAACGCCGCCACCGACAACCCCATGATCTTCGCCTCCGAAGGAGAAATCATTTCGGGCGGAAACTTCCACGGCGCTCCCGCCGCCCTCGCTGCGGACATCTTGGCCATCGCGCTGACGGACCTGGCCAGCATGAGTGAAAGACGCACCGCGAGGCTCGTCGACGGAAGGCTCTCGGGCCTTCCCGATTTTCTGGTCCGCCAGGGCGGCCTTAACTCGGGCTTCATGATGCCGCAGGTCACCGCCGCCGCGCTCGTGTCGGAGTGCAAGACCCTTGCCCATCCGGCGAGCGTGGACACGATCCCCACGTCCGCCGGCCAGGAGGACCACGTGTCCATGGGGTTCTGGGCGGCCAGAAAAGCACGGCTGGTCGCATCCAATGCGGCGCGGGTCTTCGCCGTGGAGGCCAGGGCGGCGCTGCAGGGACTTCTACCTGCTCGAGCCGATGGAACCCGCCAGGGCGCTGAGGGCCGTAGTGAAAGCCGCGAGGAGAGATTTTCCGCCGGTGGACGGGGATCGTTTCATTCAGCCGGAATTGGAAAGCCTGGGGGAATGGATCGCCGGAGGCCGACTGGCGGACCTGGTACGCAAAGGGGGTCTCGCCCTGGAATGAATGAAAAATAACAGGCCGCGTCCACCTGAAATTCGGGACGCCTTCCGTCGTTTTGAAAGGGGCGCCGGAGACTTCGGCCCCCGGAGGTTCGGTGGTATAGTGCGGGAGGCGGAAAGCCATTCAAGAGCACAACCACATGAATGGAGGATTGGAAAAAATGGACGTTAAGCTGTTCGGCGTGGTCGGGGGCGGAACCATGGGTAACGGCATAGCGCACGCGGCGGCCAACGCGGGCTTTCCCGTGCTGCTGTGCGAGGTGAACGAGGCACTCTGCGAAAAGGCCCTCAAGACCATAGACAAGAATCTCCAGCGCGGCGTGGACAAGGGCCGGATGACGGCCGACGAGAAAGATGCCGTGCTGGCGCGCATCAGGACCACCACGAAACTCGAAGAGATGGCTGGCGTCGACATCGTCGTCGAGGCCGTGGTCGAGAACTACGACGTGAAAAAGAAGGTCTTCCAGACGCTGGACGGTGTGTGCGGCCCCGATGCGGTCCTCGCCAGCAATACGTCTTCCATTTCCATCACCAAGCTCGGGGCGTGCACCAAGAGGCCGGGAAAGGTTATCGGGATGCATTTCATGAACCCGGTCCCGGTCATGAAGCTCGTGGAGGTGATCCGCGGAATCGCCACCGAGGACGGCGTCCTGGCGGACGTGATGAAGCTCTCCGAGGCGATGGGGAAGACCCCCGTAGAGGTGAACGATTATCCCGGCTTCGTGAGCAACCGCGTCCTCATGCCGATGATCAATGAGGCGATCTACTGTCTCATGGAAGGCGTCGGCTCGCCGGAGGCGATCGACACGGTCATGAAGCTGGGCATGAACCACCCCATGGGTCCCCTGACGCTCGCGGACCTCATCGGCCTGGACACCTGCCTTTTCATTCTCGAAGTGCTTCACGAGGGACTGGGCGACCCCAAGTACCGTCCCTGTCCGCTGCTGATCAAGATGGTGGACGCGGGATACCTCGGCCGCAAGACGGGCCGGGGATTCTACACATATTGAAACCCCTGACGTCTGCAGGGTAAAGGAGCAGCCGTGTATTGCCAGCGTTGCGGTAAGAAAAACAAGTCGGAGGTCGAAAACTGCAAGTTCTGCGGCGCCCCGCTACTCGTCCTCAAGCAGGAACGCGCGGGCGATGCGGCCGACATGCAGTCCTTCTTCAGCGTCGAAGAATACGTCATCGACAAGATCTCGAATGTCGAGAAACAGGCCCACCGGTCCTCAGAGGACGTAGACCTCCTCGTCCAGGCCGTGGACTTCCTCGAGCGCAACGTCATGGTCAACAGGGCCGGGACCAACGTGCTGGTCCGCATGCTCCGCGAAAAGGGAATTCTGGATCCCTACGAGTTCAACAGACGCTGGCGGGACCGAACGCTCTCGAACCTCATGGGGCTCTACAGGAAGGAGAGGTTCCAGGACGCCAAGCCGCACATCCTCGGGGCCTTCTCCGGCAGGAACAGGAGGCGGTTCGAGGATCGGGTGCTGCAGGCCGAGGATCTACTGTACGCCTTCAGACCCCTGGAGGCCGTGGCGAGCCTGGAGGAAGCGCTTGCGCTGGACCCGAACAACGGTCCGTTATTGAACTACCTGGGGGATGCCTATCTCGGGTTGAAGGATTATGACAGCGCCGTTCACTGTCTCTCCAAGTCCATGGCTCTCAAGGGGCAATCGGCGGAAGCCATGATCCCGTACGCGCAGATCAAGCTCATGGAAGGGGACGTGGGAGAGGCCGAAAAAATCCTTCAAAAAGTGGTCAGACGGGAAAAGGCAAGCGTCGATGCCTGGACGTTGCTCTCCCTTGTCCATGGCCTCAAGGGCGAATGGAAACAGTGCCGGGAGAACGCCGAGAAGGCGCTGACCCTCGAACACGCGCCGGCTCCGCTGTTCCTCCAGGCCCACGCACTTCTGCAGCAGAAGAAGATCACCGCAGCCGAAACCAGGCTGGACCAGCTCCTCGCCGATTACCCCGATGTCGAGGAACCGCTCTTCCAGCGGGCGCTGCTCTTCCTTGCGAGGGGTTGGTGGGCGAGGGCGGCCGAGATCCTTGCGCGCCTCAAGGCCCTGAACCGTGACGTGAAAACCGACGCCCTGGTGGAGACATTCAAGAAGGCCGACGCCCCCGAGCGCCGGGCCATGAGCATGCGGCCCCTGAACGACGACGCAGATATTGGACATGATGGACACGGTCGCCGAAGAGGCCAGCATGTACCTCCGGCAGATGGACATGGAGAAATGACGCGATTCTCATGCCGCCCGATGACCGATGCGAGGTGAGAAATTGAATCAGAGTATCCGGTTCGGAACGGATGGCTGGCGGGGGATCATCGCCGAGGACTTTACGTTCGAGAATCTGAGGATGGTCGCCCAGGCCCTGTCGGACTACCTCGAAGAGAAGGGTGAGGACAGGCGGGTTGCCATCGGCTACGACTTCCGTTTCATGTCGGAGGATTTCGCCAAGACCGTCGCAGAGGTGCTCACGGGCAACGGCATCACCGTCTACCTGAGCCCGCGCGCATGCCCGACCCCACACGTCTCGTACTTCGTGCAGAAGAACGACCTGCCCATCGGCGTCGTCATCACCGCGAGCCACAATCCCTACAAGTACAACGGCTTCAAAATCAAGGAGCGGTTCGGCGGCAGCGCGCTGCCCGAGACGACCCGCAGCATCGAAAGACTGCTGGGCAAAAATCCGGTGCAGAGCATGCCGCTGCGGGAGGCGAAGACCTCCGGAAAACTCATAGAAACGCCCCTCGATGAGGGGTACGACAACCTGATCGAGAGCATTGTGGATATCAATGCCATCCGAAGGGCGAAACTTACGGTCGTGGCCGATTCCATGAACGGCGTCGGCGAAAACAGGCTGGGCAAGTGGGTTTCGAGTCCCTCGTGCCGCGTTGTGACGCTCAGGGACAAGCGCGACCCGCTCTTCGGCCTGCGTGCCCCCGAACCCAAGGAGGAGTACCTGGACTTTCTGAGGGCCGCGGTGGTTTCCGAGAAGGCCTGCGTAGGACTCGCCACCGACGGCGACGGCGACCGATCCGGGGGCGTACACCGCGACGGGAGCATCTTCACGCCGCTCGAGATGATCGCTCTCCTGGCCCTGTACCTGGTGGAGCATCGCGGCCAGAAGGGAGTGCTGGCCTCCACCAACGCGAACACGCTCTACCTGAAGCGCATCGCCGAGGCCACCGGCCTGCCTTACGTCAACAAGCCGGTCGGATTCAAACACGTCGCCCAGCTCATGCAGGAAGAGAACGTGCTCATCGGCGGCGAAGAAAGCGGGGGTATCGCCGTGCAGGGCTTCCTCCCCGAGCGGGACGGCGTTCTCATCAACCTTCTCCTGCTGGAGATGATGGTCAAGCGCGGCAAAGAGTCGCTCGAGCTGCTGACGGAGCTGTACGAGCGCTTCGGCGAGTTCCACTTCCGCAGGCGCGATTTCCCCGTCGTGCCGCAGAATGGGCTCCGGCAGGTCGCAAGACTTGCCGAGAATCCGCCGAAGAGCGTCATGGGCCTGAAGGTGGAATCGGTCGATACGCTCGACGGAGTCAAGCTCTTTTTCACCGACGGGTCGTGGCTTCTGTTCCGCCAGTCGGGGACCGAACCGAGCCTGCGCGTCTACTGCGAAACGTCCGATCCAGGCAGCCTGGACGATTTCATCGAGGCGGGCATAAAGGCCCTCGGAGAGGCGGACCGGGGATAAGTCCCGGGGGCCGTTCCGTCGGCCGGAGCGGCACATGACCGACTATCGCGTCTGGGGCATCCGGCTTCCCCTCGGAAAGAGCGGCGACGAGCACCTGCGAAAGGCGCTTGCCAGAACGCTCGAGCGTACGAATCGAAGCGATCGGCAGCTTGTCCGTCGTTCGAAAGTCGCTCGACGCGCGCGGTCGAAAACGTCCTCCCAGCTGGGTCTTCACCCTCGACTGCACGCTTTCGAACCGGCCCGGGCGCCGCCCGCCCGGTGTCAGGGTGGAACCGGTGCCCGCGATGCGGAGGGCGGCGATTCCTGAAGACAAGAGTCTCGAAGGCCTCGATGCCGCGGTTGTCGGAACGGGCCCCGCCGGTCTCTTCGCCGCATCGGCCCTGGCGGCGCGCGGCGCGGCGGTAACGGTGCTCGAGCAGGGACCTCCCCTCGAGGACCGGGTGTCGGCCGTCCGGAATCTCTGGCGCGCCGGAGCCCTCAGCGGAGACGCCAACGTGCAGTTCGGGGAGGGCGGCGCGGGCACCTTCTCGGACGGTAAGCTCACCACGCGCATCAAGGATCCCCTGGTGGCCGTCGTTCTGTCCCGGTTCGTGGGTGCAGGTGCGCCCGAGACGATACTCTCGGAAGCCCATCCCCACCTCGGGACGGACGGCGTAAGGCGGGTGGTGCGGGCCATGCGGGAGCAACTGGAAACCTGCGGCACCGCCTTTCAGTTCAGGCGGACCGTCTTGTCCGTCCGGCGTTCGGGCGCCGGCTACGAGGTGGAAACCGGGGATGGGCGCGCCCGTGCGGACGCCGTGTTTCTCGCCGTAGGGCACTCCTCGCGCCCGCTGTTCAGGTCGCTCATGGCCATGGGCGTGCCGTTCAGGCCCAAGGGCATGGCGGTCGGCGTCCGCGTCGAACACCCCCAGTCCTGGGCGGACGCCTGCCAGTACGGCCGGTACGCCGGCCATCCCGACCTGCCGCCTTCCGAGTACTTTCTGACCTTCAAGGATGGGCCTACCGGCAGGGGCGTTTACTCCTTCTGCATGTGTCCGGGCGGCGTGGTGGTCAACTCCGCGTCGGAACCCGACGGCCTCGTTACCAACGGAATGAGCATGTCCCACCGCGCCTCGGGACGTGCAAACGCCGGCATCGTCGTGACGGTGGAACCTCGGGATTTCGGGGGCGATCCCTTGAGGGGTGTGGCCTTCCAGGAAGACCTGGAAAGGCGCGCCTTCCTTCTCGGCGGCGGGGGCTACCGTGCCCCGGCGCAGCGCATCCGGCCCTTTCTCGACGGCCGTTCCGACGAAGCCTTCGCTGAAAACCACGTTCAGGCCTGGCGTCAGCGCCGTGGACCTCAGGGGCTTTTTCCCTCCCTGGATCGAGGGACCGCTTGCGCGGGCATTCGTCCACTTCGACCGCACAATGCCGGGGTTTATCGAGAACGGCGTCATGCTCGCTCCGGAAACCAGGACGTCCAGCCCCCTCCAGGTGGAAAGGGGAGAGGACGGTTGCGCGCGGGGTTTTCCCGGACTGTGCCTGGTCGGCGAGGGCGCGGGCTGGTCCGGCGGCATCGTCTCGTCGGGCGTGGACGCGCTCCGATGCGTGGAGGCCTTTGCGAAGGCCCGCAGCTGATTGGTTCGCTCGCTCCCGACCCGACCGCCACTCCCCGGCTCCACTCCGGCTATGCCCGGCGCCTCGGCTTGAACATCGAAATGGTTCGCGGCCGCGTCACGCGCCTAGAGGGAAAGGGCCAACCCCTTCCCTCCCGGGAAAAAGAAAGAGGCCCACCCGAGGAGGGTGGGCCAATTCAGGGTAGAGGAATGGAGGAAGAGGGAGAGTGAGTGCGACAGACGAAAGTCGCCTCGGGGGATCGCACTCACCCTTAATAGACGTATGGGAACGACCGGCGTCTATCGAGAAGGGGCGAGCGCCCGTTCTCCTTCAGGTCCGGGGAGGCGGGCTCGATCCCCGTGGATGCGTTCCGCTTCATCCGCGGTCTGGGACGCCTCGCGAGTACACCTCGTGGCGGAATGCGTCCTTACCCGAACGTTTGACCGCGTACATGAGTGCGTCGACGATCTCCAGCATGGCGTCGTAGGAAGGGGGCGGATCGAGAAAGGTGACGGCCCCCACGCTCATGGTCACGCGTGCGGGCCCGCCCGATAGTTTGTCCCTGACCCGTCCGCGAATCCTTTCCAGGATTGTCGGTGCGTAATCGGACCCGCATTCGGGCAGGAGAAGGGCGAACTCGTCTCCTCCTATACGGGCGAAGACGTCGCTGCCGCGGACGTTCTTTATGATAGTCCCTGACACAGCCAGGAGGATCGAATCGCCGGTCGAGTGGCCGTGCCGGTCGTTGATGGCCTTGAAATCGTCGAGGTCCGCGTAGGCCACGGTGAATGGCTTGTGGTTGCGGTCCGCTCTCGCCATCTCCCTTTCGGCGTACTCCTGGAAGGCCCGGCTGTTCAAAGCCCCCGTGCGGTAGTCCGTTCGCGCGAAGCGCCGCTCCGTCTCCAGTGTTCGGCGAAGCGAGGTGGTGAGGTGGATGGCCAGGAGGAACAACACCAGTTCGAGGACGACGTGCCAGTGATCCAGGCTTCCCCTGCGGGAAATCTCACCGGACAAAACAGGCGCCACGTACCAGTCGAGCACGCTCAGGACGACGGCGACCAGGCCCGCCCAGCGTCCGACGAACCACGAAAGAAGGATGATCGGTACCAGGTAGAAGACGGAGAAGGAGAGGGCCACTCCGCTCACGTAGTCCAGAACGCCCAACAGCACGAGCAGGATGAGGCCGAAGACGAACCAGAGGGACTTCTCGTTTTCTTTGATGCGCCTGCCGAATGCCACGGCCATCCTCCCGGCGGCATCCTGGTTTCCCATGGATGTCGACTTTGTTCAGTTCTAACCCAATCCGGCTGTGGTTTGCCTTCGGCGGGGGTGTCTTGGCCGCTGAGGGACCTCGGCGAGGGCTGCGCCGACGGGGTCTCCAGTGGCGGAATAACGGCCGGGGCGCCAAGTTGTATGTGGTACGCGGGGCGCGTCGCCCCGGGGGACGCGCAGACGCTTTCCTGGAGGAGGTTAGGAAATGGCGGAATTCGAGAATCATCTCGCGGGGGAGTCGAGCCCTTACCTTCTTCAGCACCTGCACAACCCCGTGGACTGGTACCCCTGGAACGGAAGACGCCCTGGAGAAGGCCCGGAGAGAAGACAAGCCCATCTTTCTCTCCATAGGCTACTCGGCCTGCCACTGGTGCCACGTGATGGCCCACGAGAGCTTCGAGGATCCCGAGACCGCCGCCTACCTCAACGAGCACTTCGTGTGCATCAAGGTGGATCGGGAAGAAAGACCGGATCTTGACTCCCTCTACATGCGTTCCGTGATGCTGATGACGGGATCGGGCGGCTGGCCCCTGACCGTTTTTCTGACGCCCTCGCATAAGCCTTTCTACGGAGGCACCTATTTCCCGAAGGAGCCGCGCTTCGGCATGCCGGGCTTCATGCAGGTTGATGGCGGGCGTGGTGAAGGCTTTCAACGAGCAGAGGCGGGTCCTGGAAGGTTCGGCGGACAAGGTCCTGGCGGCGGTCTCCAAGTCGTTCGCAGGCCCCTCCCCATCCGGCTTTTCCGCAGTCGATGTCGCTCGCCGGGCGCTCGGGGACATCCTCGCGAGGCTCGATCCGGTGGAGGGTGGCTTCGGCCGGGGGCCCAAGTTTCCCCAGCCGCCGCTGTTGTCTTTTCTCCTCGACGAGGCGGCCAGGAGCCACGACCGCGGGCTCATGGAAAAGGTCCTTCTCACGCTGGGGAAGATGGAGGCCGGAGGTGTCCGCGACCAGGTGGGGGGAGGTTTTCACAGGTACTCGGTGGACGGGAAATGGCGCGTGCCCCACTACGAGAAAATGCTCTACGACAACGCTCAGCTCGCCTCTCTCTATTTTCGGGCATACGCCGCGGCAGGCGACGAGGCGTTCAGGGCGGTCGCCGAAGAAGTCCTCGCCGACGTGCGTTCCGGCATGGGCGCCGAAGGCGGAGGGTTCATGGCAGCGCTGGACGCAGACTCGGGCGGAGGAGAAGGCCTCTTCTACCTGTGGTCTCCTCCGGAGATCGAAGCCGTTCTTGGGCGGGAACGGGGGCGGTGCATCGCGCGGCTTTACGGCATCGGGGAAGGGGACGGTCTGGCGGAGCGGACGCCGCACCGGATCATGGGCCTCCGGGAGTTCGCCGGGCAGACGGGCATGGAGGTGGCGGCCCTTCAAACGGAGGTCGCCCAGTGCCTCCGTGAACTCCGGGCCGCCCGTGAATTGAGGCCTCATCCCGGAGCGGACACCAAAGTCCTTACGGACTGGAACGCCCTTGCCGCCCTGGCGTTCCTTGACGGGTTCGGCGCCACCGGCGACGGGGCCCTTCTCGAAGCGGGCTGCGACACGCTTTCGACGATATGGCGCCGGTGCTGGGACGGGGCGACGCTGCGTCACGTCTGGGACGGCGAGAAGGCCAAGGTCGATGGACTCCTCTCCGACTACGCCTACTTGGCCCTCGCCGAATGGCGCGCCTACGAGATGATCTGGGACCCCGGCCACCTCGAACGGGTCGGGACGCTCCTTGCCGGCGCCATCGCGATTTTTCGCGACGAAAATACGGGCCTGTTCTACGACAGCCCCCTCTCCGAAGGGGGAGACCTGCTCTCACCCGTGAGGGATGGGGATGACGGGGTCCTGCCTTCGCCCGTCGGCGTGCTGGCCCGCGTGCTGTGGAACTGGGAACGGCTGACCGGCGAGGAGAAGGTGCGGCGCTCGCTCGACGATCTTCTGCACGCCTGAATCCGGCCAGTTGACCGCGTCCCCCGGCACCCGCCCCGCGCTGGCCGAACTCGCCGTCTCACGCCACCTCCCGTACGTGGACGTGGTGGTGACATTCGGCCGGGACACGCCCGCGGCGCGCGACCTCCTGGCCGAGGCCCGCCGGGTCGTATTTCCAGGTCTCCTGGTGCTGCCCCTTTCGGCGGAGCGTATGGACGGGTCATCGGCCGGCGCCTTCGGCCTCTTCGAGGGGCGGTACACGGATGAGGGCTGCCGGGCCTTCGTCTGTGTGGCGGGGGCGTGCGAGAGGCCCGTCAGCGAAAGAGAGGAGTTACGGCGCGTCCTCGACGAAGCCTTCAGTCGGGTTCGGGAGAGGACGTCCCGTCCGTAAGCGGCTTGGCGGGCGCGCTCTTCGTGCCCGCAGGCGCTTTGTCCGGCGGTGGAGCAGGGGCGCGTTCGTTCCGCCGGCTCGCTCCGGTTCCCTCCAGGGCGTTTCCGGCGCCGGCGCTCGGGAGGGGGCGCGGGGGGCGGCGGCAGGGGACCCGGCTGGAAGTGGCCCCCCATCAGGATGGGGGAGGGCTTCTCCTTCGAACCGGGGGGTGCCGGCGGAGAACAGGTCAGGGTGAACCCCTTGCGGGAACTGCTGACCGATATGGCTCCGCCGAAGCCGTCTACCACCGGGCACTCCGGCATGTAGTCCGGTTCAAGGAGGGCCTTGAGCCTCATTATCCCGCTGACGTCTGGATACCCGCCGTTCTCCTGGCGATAGCGCTCGAGGGCGCCCGATATGGCGGTCAGCTTGAAGCGGCTGATGCTCATTTTCTGTTCGTACACCTGGTCCACCTTCCACTGGAAGAAAAGGCCGGCTTCCGCAAAGAACAGGGCCATTCCAAGAACGCACATGCCGAGTCCCATCCAGATGCGCGCCTTGCCCGTGAACTTCTCCGGGTAACGGGTGCAGAGAAAGAGGCTCAGGATCGCGTTGAGGCAGGCCAGCACGGAGGCCGCGGGAGCGACGAGCGGGACAAGGCTCAGCCACCCGAGCCACCACGTCAGGTTCGCGGGGTATCTCCGGGGCTCGTTGACGGGGACTCTCGGCTTCACGGCACAACCTCTTCGAGGCGTCCGGCGCCGCGGTGGCAGCGCGCATTTTCGTCCCCGCCGAACCAAGCATACGCAGGCGTTTTCAGCACCGCCGCCATCAGTCCTCTCCCGGGAAAACGAGGCTCAGCGCGTGGGGTTCGAAGACGAGCGATCCAGGCGTTATGCCGCCGCGGTCGCCGTCCACCTGGATAGGCATGGGTTCCTCGGAGAGAATCCTGACCTCCGTGCCATCGAAGGAATCCACGCCCGGTTCGCCGTCGATTTCCCCCCGGATGAGGCCCGCCAAGAGGCGCGGCAGGCGGAGGGCCAGAGGGGGAAGAATAACGAGAACGCGGAAGACCGGCGAGCGAAGGTCGACGTGCGTGGACAGCCTGATGAAACCCGCCCCGTAGCGGGTGGCCCGCAGCACAAAAACCTGCGAGCCGAGAATCCTCCTTCCGTCGGCCGATTCCACGACGAGGCGAGGCGCCGGTCTCGACAGCATGCCGCGCAGGCCCGCGTAGAGATAAGCCCACGCGCCCGTCTCACGCTTCATTTTGAGATCGATGTCCGACACGGCGAGGGAGTCCGGGCCACATGACGCGCAGAAGGTGAACACCTCGGAGCCGTTGAGCCTTCCCAGGCCGATCCGGACCTCCGTTCCTCCCCCGGCGATCCCGGCGCATGCGAGAGGACTTCGTGGCAGGTTCATCTCCCGCGCCAGTATGTTGGCCGTACCCAGGGGCACGACGGCCAGCGGCACGTCCGTTCCCGCGAGTCCGGACGCGGCCTCGCGAATGCTCCCGTCGCCGCCGCAGACGACAACGCGCTCGGCGCCGTCCGCGACCGCCTGCGCGGCGATGCGGGTGAGGTCCCCGCGCGAGCGCGACCGGGCCATCTCCACCGTGAATCCGCCGAGCTCCACGCAGTGGGTTATGGCGCCGAACAAACCCGGATCGGGGGCGCCTCGGGCGGCGGGATTGTACATCACGATGGCCCGTGCCATACGGCCTCCCGGTCATGAGGGGCGGCGAACGGGTTCCGGTTCAGCGATTGACGCGGCGGATGCCCAGTATTCCGTTCGTTTTCCCTATCCTAGTGAGAAGCTGGTTCAGGTGTCCCTTGTCCCGAATCATGATCGAGAGATGAACCTGCCCCTTTCCCTTTTCGTTGACGTTGGCGTCGATATGTCTCAAGGGAGCCTTGGCGTCGGCCACGATCTGGGTGATGGTGGCGACGATTCCCACCTTGTCTTCCGTCATCAGTCTGAGGTGCACCTCGTGGTTCGCGGCGGATTTGTCCTTTTCGCTCCACCGGACTTCCATGAACCTGTCCTGGTTGTAGGCGACCCTGCTGACGTTCGGGCAGTCGGCGCGATGGATGACGAGTCCCCGGCCCTTGGAGATGAACCCGACGATTTCGTCGCCCGGGATGGGCCGGCAACACCGGGCTATGGTCGTGAGGAGGTCGGTGGCTCCCCGCACGATAATCGCCGGCTCGTGATACCCGGGGTCGTCCGCAGAAAGGGAGGGGCCGGCGACCTCCTCGACGGGAGCCGCGAGCCTCTTGGCGAAAACCCTGGCCGAGATCTTTCCGTAGCCGATTTCCGCGTGCAGCGCATCCAGATCGGAGATGGAGACCTTCTTGAGCGCCGCTGCCAGGGAGCCCGACTCCTGGGATCCCCTGATGCTGACCTTGAGGCGCTTGCACTCCCGGTCGAGGGCCGCCTTTCCTATTTCCACTGCACGGGCCTTTTCCTGCGCGTTCAGCCAGCTCTTGATCTTCGAGAGGGCGCGGCCGGTGATGGCCGACTTGAGCCAGTCCCTCGAGGGCTTGCCCGCCGGACTTGTAACGATCTCGATGCGGTCGCCGCTCTGCAGCGGCGTCTTGAGCGGTACGAGCTTTCCGTTGACCTTGGCGCCCACGCAGTGGTGCCCCACGTCCGTATGGATGGAATAGGCGAAGTCGATGGGCGTCGCCCCGCGGGGGAAGGACAGGACCTGGCCCTTGGGCGTGAAGACGTAGACTTCCTTCGGGTAGAGGTCGACCTTCAGGTTCTGCACGAATTCCGTGTCGGTGTTGCCGTCCTGCTTCCATTCTATGAGCTGGCGCAGCCACTGCGTGGTGTCCGTCTCGTCTTCCTGCGAGAGCTTCCCCTCTTTGTACTGCCAGTGCGCCGCTATCCCGTTTTCCGCCTCGTCGTGCATCTGGCGGGTGCGGATCTGGATCTCGAAGGGCTGGCCGTCGGGACCTATGACCGAATTGTGCAGGGACCGGTAGTGGTTTTCCTTGGGGATGGCGATGAAGTCCTTGAAACGGCCGGGAATGGGCTTCCATTTGCTGTGAATGCCGCCCAGAGCGGCGTAGCAGTCCTTGACCGTGTCGACCAGGATGCGGAAGGCCATGTAGTCGTAGACCTGCTCAACGCCTATTCCTTGCCTGGCCAACTTCTGGTGGATGCTGTAGAGGTGTTTGACCCGGCCGGAGACCTCGCCCTGCAGCCCGAGGGAGCCGAGGATCTTCCGGATCTGCTCGGACGTTTCCTTCATGAAGTTCTGGCTGTAGGAGCGCTTGTCCTGGAGGGCTTCCGAGAGGTGTTCGAATTCCTCGGGGTAGGAATACTTGAACCCGAGATCCTCGAGTTCGATCTTGAGCTTGCCCAGCCCGAGGCGGTAGGCGATGGGCGCGTAAATCTGCAGCGTTTCCAGTGCTTTGAATGGTCTCCGGTGCGCTGGGAGGTACTCCATCGTGCGGAGGTTGTGGAGCCGGTCGGCCAGCTTGACCAGCACCACGCGGATGTCGTCCACCATGGCCAGAACGACCTTCCGCAGACGAGGCCCACTCACGTTCCTCGCGGGTCTTGACCGGCACCTTCTCCTCGATCTTGGTCACGCCGTCCACGATGTGGGCGACCTCTTTCCCGAATCGCTTTTCGATGTCTCCGAGCGTCACGCTGTGGTTGTCCTCCACGACGTCGTGCAGGAGGCCGGCCACGAGGGCGATATCGTCGGCCTTGAGGTCTGCCAGGACGTCCGTGACAGCCACGGGATGAACGAGGTAGGGCTCGCCCGAGACCCGGGTCTGACCTTCGTGCGCCATGGCGGAGAAGAGATAGGCCTTCTGGAGGAGCCTGGAGTCGGAACTCGGGTTGTAGCTCTTTACCTTTTCGATGACACGGTCTATTCGAGGAAGCATAAAGGTCCGTTCCAGCCTTTAGGATCCTTCGCCCCCGGACATTGCAAGGGGCCAGTCCGAGCGGTTCCGGATCCGGATCACCGTCCCAAAGCTGCGGAAGGCTGTCCACCCTTCGGGGCCGGGGCAGTCGACGCGCCCCGCGTAGTCATCGTGCGGCGGCTTTCCCATCATACCAGCCGTTCCGCAGAAGCCAAGGCCATCCGCCGGATAATCCCGGCGAACCACCGTCCTAATCTAATATAATTAGGCCCAGCCTGGAAATTATGCAACGCGGGGCACCTACTTCCGATTCCGACCGCTCACCGCCGGCGATCACTTCATCGCCGGACTACCGGGTCACACGATCACAGGATCGCTCGATCACTCTGTTCATTGACACTAAAGGTATCCGGCCGATATTATAAAAAGGCCTTTATGGAGGGGCCTTTGCTGAATCGAGCCTGGTGGAAAGCGTTGTCGGCGGGTATCCTTTGCGTTTTCATTCTGGCCGTGCTGGCGGGGCTGATTCTTCCCTCCGGGACATTCTCGGGACGATTCTGGCTCTTCCTGGTCATCGCAGGCGCCGTGGCCGCTCTCGCGACGATGTTCTCGACGGGGGCGGTGCGGAGCACGGCCAGGGATACGCTCGACGATTTCCTGAGGAAGATGGCAGCCGGCAATCTGGCTATCCGTCGGGATCTGCACACCCGCGAAGTGATGGACGAGTATCCCGGGTTTCTGCGGGTTCTGCGTTCATTCCAGAGCATCATCGGTTACCTCCAGGACACGGCCGACAGCGTCTCGAACGCCTCCAACAAAATTTCCGCCAAGGCCAAAGCCCTCTTCACGGGGGCGGAGGAACAGGTTGAGTCGGTGGGGCAGGTCCGGAATTCCATCGCCCAACTGGAGGGGGAGATCGAAAACGTCGTGTCGGGGGTCGATACCCTGTCCGGCTTCACCGAGAAGACCAGCAGCGCCATCCTGGAGATGCGGGCCTCCATCGAGGAAGTCGTGAATGCAACGCACAACCTTTCGTCTTTCGTGGACGAAATCGGCGCATCGATAGAAGAGATGGCCCGGTCGGTCGAGGAAGTGGCGGGCCACGGAGAGAGCCTGTCGTCCTTCGCCATCCAGAACTCGTCCGCCATGGTCCAGATGGACGCGACAATCGGACAGATTGAAGAGAACATCAAGGAAACGGAGGTCGTGTCCCAGCACGTCCAGGAAGTGGCCGGTACGGGCGTATCGGTAGTGAGGAACACGGTGGTTGCCCTCGAGACGATCCACAACGCCATGACGACGAACCTCTCGGCCATGGATTCCCTGGGCGAGCGGTCCAAGGACATCGGCAAAATCCTCAAGGTGATCCGTGAGATCGCCGATCAGACCAACCTCCTGGCCCTGAACGCGGCGATCATCGCCGCGCAGGCGGGCGAACACGGCCGCAGCTTCGGCGTAGTCGCCGAGGAGATCCGTGACCTGTCGGAGCGGACGACCGCGTCCACCGGCGAGGTCGGCGCGATCATCAAGACGATACAGAAGGAGGTCGATTCGGCAGGAAAGGTGGCCCGCGAGGGCATGGTCAAGGTCGAGGAAGGGCTCAAGCTCGGCCGGGATTCCGAAGAGAACCTCACCAACATCAGCCAGGCCATTGAAACGGCCGGCACGAGCATCAGCCACATCGCCCGTGCCGCGAGCGAACAGGCGAAGGGCAGCCGCCAGGTCACGGATGCCATCGAGGAAATGACCAAGCGTATCGAACGCATTTCGATCGCCACCCGCGAACAGGCCAAGACGTCCCGGCTCATCAACCAGAAGGCCGTGGTCATGAAGGACCTCACGCGCAGCGTGGACCGTGCCATGGAGGAAGAGGCCCAGGGGAGCAATACCATCGCCGAGGGCATGGACCAGGTGCGGCACTCGGTGGAGGATATCCAGAAGGCACTCATCAGGATGTCGCAGGCGGGCCAGAAGATCATGACCGCCATCGACGTCATCAGCGGGTCCGCCGAGCAGAACCTGCACGGCGCCCGAGACCTCTCCGGAACCTCCTCCAACCTCAAGCAGGATGCGCTCCTGCTGGTCGAGGAGCTGGACACCTTCACGCTGCCGCAGGCCGTCCGTGGCGGGCACATACGCGTGGGATGCGTGAACTACGACTTCAACCTGGATCCCGTCTTCGCCAACAACATACGGGACAGCGAACTCGTCCACAACTTCTCCGTCGGCCTCATCCAACTGGGCTACGGGACGCAGATTCTCCCGGGCCTGGCCGAATCGTGGGAGCTCAGTACGGACGGCAAGGTCTACACCTTCACCCTGCGGCCGAACCTCACCTTCCACAACGGCCGACGCCTCACGTCGAGCGACGTGATCTACTCGTGGCAGCGGGCGCTCTCGCCCAAGCTCAATTCGGCGGGCAGGGCCTTTCTCGCGTGGGTCGAGGGGATCGATGAGTTCATCGAGGGAAAAACCCCCAGGGTCTCCGGGCTCTCCACGCCCGATGACCGGACCGTCGAAATCCGCCTGAAGGAGCCGCTGGCCTTCTTCCTCTACCTGCTCACCACGCCCGAGGCCACCGTCGTCCCGAGGGAAGCCGTGGACGAGAAGACGGACAAGCTCATCAAACCCCTGGGCTGCGGTCCCTTCATGGTATCCGAGCACTCACCGGAAAAACTCGTCCTGGACCGTTTCAGTGGGTACTTCGACAGCGCGATTCCCTACGTGGACCGGCTCACCTTCAACCTGGGCTTCCGGACCGAAGAAGCCCTCCAGTCGGCCCTGGAGAAGGGCGACGTGCACTACGTGTCCACCTTCTCCAACGACCAGATCGAAGTCCTCCTCTCCGACCCGTTCTGGCAGAACAACACCGAGAGCACGGTCCTCCTCAGCACGATCATCATCAGCATCCGCAACGATCTCGCTCCCTACAACATCAAGGAAGTCCGGCAGGCGTTCAACTACGCAGTGGACAGGGAGAGGCTCGTCTCCCAGTACCGTCACAGCAAGGCCACGCCGGCGAGAGGTGTCCTGCCTCCCGGCATCGTCGGCTACAGGCCCAGCCTCAAGGGCTACTACTACGATCCCGAGAAGGCCAGGTGGCTCCTTAAGAGCGCCGGTTTCCCCGACGGGCTCGACCTCGACGTCACCGTGGACGCGGGCAGGATACGCCAGGCCAAGGAATTCGCCCTCCTCGTCGACATGCTCCGCGAGGTCGGCATCCGCATCAAGACCGAGACCGTAAGCCATCAGGTTTTCGCCGCCAGGGAACGCGAGCACGGCCGTCCCGGCCTGTATGCGACCGGCTGGTACGCCGATTATCCGGATCCGGATTCCTTCCTGTACTTCCTGTTCTATTCCAAGGGAGGGGACTCCCTGGAGCTCAAGTACAAGAACGCGGAACTGGACGAACTGGTGGAAAGGGGGAGGCGGACCCTGGATGTCGAAGAGCGCATCGCCATCTACCAGCGGGCGGAGGACATCGTCATCGAAGACTCGCCGTGCATCGTTCTCTACCACAGCCGCGGTCTCGTGCCGCACAGACCCGAGATCTCGGGCATGAAGCTGTCGCTCACGCCGCCGATGGTGCGCCCGGACAGGATATGGCTTAGTTCAGAAAGCGAAAGCTGAGGATCTCGTCCGAATTCGCGAAAATGTGGACGTTGTTCGAGTGCGGATTGAGCGGGGTCACGAAGAACCCGCTTGTGGGTTTGGTGCTGAGCGTCGTCACGCCCTGCAGTTTCTCTCCGTCGCGGAATGTGATCTCCACGGTTCGCCCGGGGACGGGCTGGTAGATCAGCCGCCCGAATGTCTCGTGGCCGTTGTGGTCCTCGGCGGTAAACTCCCTGACAAAACAGACGAGCTTGACGTCCCCGAGCACCACCGTGTGCAGGTGATCATCGAGATCCTGCACGAGGATCTCCGCATCGCCGGGCATGAAGTTGTCCCCGAAGCCCCGCAGCGTTGTCCCATCTTTGAATCGAACGACCACCTTTTCATCGAACATGGCTGATTACAATATTAGAGTTCGTTTGCGGCCTTTGCAAGAAGCAAAGGGAGATTCGGGAAATCGGGAATTTGGATTGCGGATTCGAAGGCGACCGGGGGAGGGCACTCGAAGGCATTCCCTTGATTGGATCACTGGGTCTCCTGACGACCTTCGGGGAAGGCTGAGGGCTAAGGCCGAAAGGCAGAAGGGAAGACGGCAGACGGCAGACGGCAGACGGGATGTGACCGTAGCTGTCGGCCCCCATCGGCCGACGCCTCCACCCGTCACCGGTTCATCTGATGCCTTGATCACCCTCGATCTTGCAGGGCGGCGGGCGTTCGGCTATTCTACACCGGGAGGCGATATGAACAGGGAAGAATTGGCGGTCGTCGTCAGCGAGATCCTCCTTAAGCACCTGCCGGAAACCGCCCGGCCGGACGCCGTGGAGTCCGTCGTAGCGGACCTCGTCCGTTTTCTTGAGACCTCGGGGCTCCGGGAAGCCGAGAGAACGGACAGTCGGTTTATCGTCTTCACGACGCTGGGCGCCAACCGCTCCGGCATCGTCTTTGCCTTTTCCTCCGTTCTGGCCGACCTGAGAATCGATATAGTAGATATCAACCAGACGATCGTACACGGCAATTTCGCGATGATGATGATCCTGGACCCCACAGGCAGCGATGCTTCTTTCGCGGACCTCAAGAGCGCCTTGAAAAAGCGGGGGGAGGAGCTCGGCGTCCAGGTCTACGTGCAGTACGAAGACATGATGCGGGCGGTCAACCGCGTCTGATCCCCGCCACTCTAGAGAAAAATCGAGATGACGTACACGCGACGGGAAATATTGGAAACGCTCCGCATGACGGAGCTCGAGCACTTCGACATACGCACCGTGACCATGGGCATCAACCTGCTCGACTGCGCGCACGATGATCCGGAGGAAGCCGGCCGTCGCGTCTACGAGAAGCTCAAGCGCAACGCGTCCAGGCTGCCAGAGGTGCTCAGCGAGACGGCCGAGGCGCTGGGCGTCCGCGTGGCCAACCGAAGGATCGCCATAACGCCGGTGGCGCTCATCGCGACCCGCCCCGAACCGGAGTCCTACGTCGCCATCGCCCGCCAGATAGACAGGGCTGCGCGGGAAATGGGCTTCGATTTCGTCGGCGGCTACTCGGCGCTCGTCCATGCCGGCTTCACCGAGGCCGACAGGGCGCTGATCGCGTCCATCCCGGAGGCGCTGAGCTCCACGGAACGTCTCTGCTCTTCGGTGAACGCGGGCAGCAGCCGCACGGGGCTCAACATCGACGCGGTCCGACTGGTCTCCCACGCCCTGAAGGAGACGGCCTACAAAACGCGCGAGAAGGGCAGCATCGGCTGCGCGAAGTTCGTGATCTTCGCCAACGCCGTGGAGGACAACCCTTTCATGGCCGGCGCCTTCCACGGCGTCGGACTTCCGGAAGTGGTCATCCACAGCGGTGTGAGCGGCCCGGGCGTCGTGTGCCAGTCCATACGGAGGGCCGGTAGCTGCGACCTGAGGCAGATGGCCGAGGTGGTCAAGCAGGCCGCCTTCAAGATCACCAGGGTCGGTGAGCTCATAGGTCGAGAGGTGGCTGCGCAGCTCGGCGTGCCGTTCGGCATCGTGGACCTGTCGCTCGCTCCGACGCCCCAGCTGGGCGATTCGGTGGGCGAGGTCCTGGAGGCCATGGGGCTGGAGCGCACGGGCGCCTGTGGAACGACGGCGGCCCTGGCGCTTCTGACGGACGCAGTGAAGAAGGGCGGGGCCATGGCCACCTCCGCCGTGGGCGGTCTGTCGGGGGCGTTCATACCGGTCAGCGAGGACGCCAGCATGATAGAGGCCGTTCGCGAGGGCGCGCTCAGCCTTGAAAAGCTCGAGGCCATGACCAGCGTCTGCTCGGTGGGTCTGGACATGGTGGCGGTTCCGGGCGACACGCCGGAGGATACGCTCTCGGGCTTCATCGCGGACGAACTGGCGATCGGCGTCATGAACCACAAGACCACGGCCGTCCGCGTCATTCCAGCCTACGGGAAGAAAGTGGGAGAGACCGTTTCCTTCGGGGGGCTGCTTGGAGAGGCCCCCGTCATGGATTTGAGAACGCTCTCCTGTTCGGGTTTTATCGGCCGGGGGGGGCAGATGCCCGCCCCGATAACGTCACTAAGGAACTGAGGAGGCATCATGAAGGGACGCAAGATTGTGCTCGTGGCGGCCTCGCTACTGCTTACGCTGGGCGCGGCCGCTTCCTCCTACTTTCCTGAGTTTTTTCACGACTTTCACCCCGTGGTGGGCGGCTGGAGCACCTACCACATGGAGGACGCCCGAGGCGAACAGTCCAAGCTCACCTTCGCCATCGTGGACAAGGACCCGCAGGGTTACTGGCTGGAGCTCCGGACGCCCGGCGATGGCGGTGAAGCCGTCGCGGCCTTCCTGATCAAGGGGGACCCCACGGACGACGCCAACGTCCTCATGGTCCGCACCGAGGATCCCGGTTCGCCCGCGCTGGAGATCGACAAGGACACCCTCATCAAGCTGAGGACCGAAGGGAACGAGGCCTTCGGCGGCCAGGCCTCCTCGATCGGGCCCACCGTCGGCAAACTTGCGGGAATGCCGAAAGAGACGATCGAAGTGAACGGAAGGAAACTCACCTGCCGGCACCTCAAAGTTCTGGGGCCTCACGGCCAGGAAGCCGAGGTGTGGATGAACGACCAGGTCGTCCCGTTCGGCGTGGTCAAGCTGGTGAGCGGCAAGGAATCCATCGTTCTGGAAGATTTCGGCAAGGGAGCGAAACCCGTGCTCAAAGGCCCGTACAAGAAACTGGAAGTTCCGTGAGCCAAGGAGTCAGTTATGGAAAAGAGCGCCGTCAACACCAATAAAGCGCCCCAGGCCATCGGGCCCTACTCCCAGGCCATCAAGGTCGGGAACCTGGTTTTCTGCTCGGGCCAGATACCGCTCGATCCGGAGACCGGGGCGGTCGTGGAGGGCGACGTGGCCGTCCAGACCCGCCGCGTGCTCAAGAATCTCAAGGCGGTCCTGGACGCCGCGGGAGCTTCGCTGGAACACATCGTCAAGACGACCGTCTACTTGAAGGACATGAACGACTTCGTCGCCATGAACGGAATCTACGCGGAATTCTTCAGGAGCGTGCCGCCCGCCCGCGCGGCGGTGGAAGTGTCGCGCCTGCCGAAGGACGTGGCGGTGGAGATCGAGGCCGTCGCTTTTCTCGACTGATCCCGCATCCGCAGGACGCCCGGACTGACTACCCGGTACAACCCGCTGTTTTGAGCCCCCGAGGGGCAGGGAACGCCATGGAACTGTCGAGCATCAGAAATTTCAGCATCATCGCCCACATCGACCACGGCAAAACCACGCTCAGCGACCGCCTCCTTGAGGTCACCCACGCCGTGAGCGAACGGGAGATGGTCAGTCAGTTCCTGGACGGGATGGATCTGGAGAGGGAACGGGGCATCACCATCAAGGCCCACGCGGTCAGCCTGCGGTACACCGCCAAGGACGGCAGGGAGTACCAGCTCAACCTCATCGACACACCTGGCCACGTCGACTTCAACTATGAGGTCTCGCGCGCCCTCGCCGCCTGCGAAGGCGCCCTTCTGGTGGTGGACGCCAGCCAGGGCGTGGAGGCCCAGACCCTCGCCAACGCCTACCTGGCCGTCGAGGAGGATCTGGAGATCGTGCCCGTCATCAACAAGATCGACCTGCCCTCCGCCCAGCCCGAGAAGGTGGCCGAGGAGATCGAGGAGGTCGTGGGCCTCGACACCACGGGCGTCATTCTCGCGTCGGCCAAGGAACGCATCGGAATCGAAGAGATCCTCGAGGCCGTGGTCCACCGCCTGCCGCCGCCGAAGGGGAACCGCGAGGCGCCCCTGAAGGCCATGGTCTTCGACTCGTGGTACGACAGCTACCGCGGGGTCGTCATGCTCGTGCGGGTGATCGACGGCAGGCTGGCCGTGAAGGACACCGTGCAGTTTATGAATTCGGGCCGGACACACGACATCGAAGCCCTGGGCATCTTCACGCCCAAGCCCCTGGCCGTGAAGGTGCTTGAGGCGGGGGAGGTCGGCTTCGTCATCGCGGGCATCAAGGAGGTCCTCGAGGTTAACATCGGCGATACGCTGACGCATCCGAACGACCCTGCTGCGGAGGCCTTCGCGGGTTTTCGCAAGGTCAAGCCCATGGTCTATTCGGGGCTCTATCCCGTGGACCCCTCGGACTATCCCGACCTCAGGGAGGCGCTCGAGAAGCTCAGGCTCAACGACAGTTCCTTCGTCTTCGAACCGGAAACCAGCGAGGCCCTGGGTTTTGGTTTTCGATGCGGCTTCCTCGGCTTTCTCCACCTCGAAATCATCCAGGAGCGGCTCGAGAGGGAATTCAACCTCGACCTCATCACCACCTCGCCAAACGTTCGCTACCAGGTGCTCACGAAGAAGCAGGAGATCCGGGACGTGGAGAACCCGTCCAGCCTGCCCTCGCCCATGGAGACCGAGGAGGTCCGGGAACCCTACGCCTCCGTCACGGTGCTCACCAGGAGCGAGTTCATCGGCAACCTGTTGAAGCTCTTCGAGGAGAGACGCGGTACCCAGAGTGCATTTCAGTACGTCTCGAAGGAAACCGTCCTCCTGCGCTACGACATGCCCCTGGCGGAAATCATCGTAGATTTCTACGACAAGCTGAAGTCCATGTCCCGGGGATACGCGTCCATGGACTACCAGGTGGAGGGCTACCGGGCCGGCGACCTCGTGAAGCTGGACATCCTCGTCAACGGCAAGCCCGTGGATGCACTGTCCTTCATCGTTCACAGGGAGCAGGCCGAGATACGCGGACGGGCCATCGCCCAGCGCCTCAAGGAGGCGATTCCCCGGCAGCTTTTCGAGGTGGTCATCCAGGCGGCCCTGGGCAGCCGCATCGTCTGCCGGACGGTGGTCAAGGCCCTCCGCAAGAACGTACTCGCCAAATGCTACGGCGGCGACATCAGCCGGAAGCGCAAGCTCCTCGAGAAACAGAAAGAGGGCAAGAAGCGCATGAAGCAGGTCGGCGAGGTCCAGATTCCACAGGAAGCCTTCCTCTCGGTCCTCCGCGTCCAGGGCGGGGACGAACAGTAAAGACAATTTGGGAATTGGGATTTGGGATTGCGGATTTAGAGGCGGCGGGGGACGGGCCGTTGGAAAGCCGGAAATCGGAAGGCGGAAATGAAAGTGGGTTGGGTTCTGTCTCCCGAGGGCTACGAGCTATAGCAAAGAACGACGGGGGGAGGCCTTCGGCGGATGCCTTTGGGGGAAGTTCTCTGGCGGTATGCGGGTCTTCGCTAGGAGGGATTCAAACCTACCCTCCCTGGAAGCCTCGCTCGCAGAGCTCGCTGTGTTTCAAGGGAGGCTACGGTTTCCGGGGCGGGTCCCTCGTCCGGGTTTTCTTGCGTCTCGGCGCCAAGCAGTTGGCGCCGTCGCCTTGAAAACCACGGAAAACCCCGTCCTTCGAATCCCTCACGGGGGGAGGCCTTCGGCGGATGCCTTTGGGGGAAGTTCTCTGGCGGTATGCGGGTCTTCGCTAGGAGGGATTCA
>CAVRTJ010000035.1:0-145348 GCA_963724125.1 uncultured Acidobacteriota bacterium | reverse complement strand
AGCTGGGGAATCTCTTCGGCAAAGACGGTCGAAGAAAATCGGGCGACTTTCTTCTGCCCAGCTAGGTTTCTCGCTCGTGCAAGCCATGCCCATAGGGACGGACTATCGGGGACGTGTGAGGCCGAAAAACGGAAGCGAGCCTCGAATTTGGGGATTTCTGCGAGACTCCCAACGCGATAGAAGGACTGGAGTTCAACCTGAAGCTCTTCCGGATTTGCCGTGTCCTTAATCCAACCTCTCTTTTTCATCTCTTTTATCGGGCCAAGACTGTACACCTCCGCCTTCTGCTTTATAGTCTCGTTTTGCTCTAGATCACGGGCTATATGAAGGCGATAGGCGCTTTCAAGGTTGAGCCAGAACTCAGGCGAAGTCCCGAGGGCTGTCGCAAGGCCAATAGCCGTTTCGGGAGTGATGGCCTTCCGCCCCTGCAGTATTTCGTTGACCACCTGTATAGGCCGCCCAAGAATGCTCGCAAGATCAGCCTGCGACCATTCGCGCGCCTCGAGCTCATCACGAAGGATGTCTCCCGGCTTAATAGCCCTTGCCGGCAGGATTTCCTTTTCCATGCTCACCTCCTCAGTCGCCATAGTGATCACTAATTTCCAGGACCACTACGACCCTCCCTCCTTCATCCTTCTCGAATCTCAATATCAACCGCCACTGTTTGTTGAGCCTCATAGAGTAGCGGTCCTTGAGCCCCTTGAGTTTCTCAAGTCTGGCGCTCTTTAGGGCTCTCAAATCAGTCTCATTCTTTGCAGCCTCGATGCTGGCCATGCGCTTAAAAAAAGCGTCCACGACCTCTAAAGGGTACTTCTTGGCGCCCTCTTCTCTCTGATAGAGGGCCTGAAGCTTTCGGTCATCGAAGCGAAACTTCATGTCATGGCACCTTTCGCGCCTCCTACGGTAAATATAGGTTAGCCTCTACAGAAAGTCAACTAGTATTCACCCTTAGGGTGAATACTATACTGCATTATACTCTTACCTTAATTGCAGCAACTGTCCAATAGCGAGCAAGTCAGGAATGAAACGGTTTTTCATGGAGCTTGAAAGTGTCACTATAATATATTATTATTAGTGACACATAGGCGGACAGCAGATGAAATCGAATTCGACGGACTTGATCACGGCTAGGATTCGCAAATTGAAGACGGGCAGCGTCTTCACGCCCAAGGATTTCATTGACCTTTCGAGTCACGAGACTGTCCGCAAGGTCCTATCTCGATTGACCGAGCGCGGCATGATTCGGCGCTTGATAAGGGGGGTCTACGATAGGCCTACCTCGAGCAGGCTGTTGGGTGGGCCGACGCCGCCGGCCCCCGACGCAATTGCACAGGCCATCGCACGAGCGCACGGGTGGACCATCGTTCCGTCGGGCGCCATGGCTCTGAATATCCTGGGCCTCTCGACGCAGGTTCCGGCCCAGTGGCACTACTTCAGCGACGGGCCCACCAAGCGCTATCGCTGGGATGGCGGCGTTCTCTTCCTGCAGCATCGTACCAACAAGGAGGTCACGGGATTGTCTCCGAAGACCGCCCTGGTTGTGCATGCGCTGAAGGCGCTGGGTAAGCCGAACGTGGACAGCGCGGTGATCGATCACCTTCGCAAGGCTCTCAGCAAGCGCGATCGGTTGCGCGCGCTCAAGGAGGCTCGCTATGTGACGTCGTGGATCTACGAAATCATCAAGCAGCTGGTGGCAGAGGAGGTATGAGGGATTTACTGCATCGGATGCCTCTTGGCTTCTATCACGAGAAGCGCAGAGGAGGGTATTTAGCTTCGCGGGACAGTAGAGGGGGAATCATGTCAGGAGTCCGTAAGCTTCGGTGCTACGCACCGGAGGAGTTGAGTCGGCCGACTAATCTTTGGGAGATTCTTGAACGTGGTCTGGTGGACACGTTCCCGATTCACACGGCGCTGTGGCTGTTCAAGAACGGGCATGGAGACAACGCCGCGTTCGCATACCTGCCCGGCCCGGAGTTCGGCTACCGGGCGCGGGACGGGATCACGCACGCCGTGGATCCGAACAACGCCGGTGTGACACTCCAGGCGCTGGCCTGGTTTCTGTGCATGCCGGCATACGGCAACGGGCATCTGCCGGCCGGGCCTACCTCCGGGGTGTGGGGGTGCAGATCCGAGGGATTCCTCGAGTGCCCGATGCGGCTGCCCAGCCGTCCCGACGAACTGCCCCAGGACGTGAAGGATCTGCTCAAGGAGGCCATCTTCCCCCTGACCGACTTGCCGGCACTCACCGGGAGACAAATGGAACACTACATGCTCCTGCGTTTCTCAAAGTACTCGACGATCTTCGGCCCTCTGGAATTTCAACTCCTCAGGCGGGCGTCGTACCTACGGACCCACAACAGAGAGTCTCCCGAGATCAAAAGGGACGCGCGAAGGGCCATGGACCGCGCGGTGGAGGCCTTCGACATCCCCTCGCTGAAAGCCTGGTCCTACGACCGCGAGCGCAACGGCGAGCACATACGCGGCGTGCGCTGCCGGAAGCACGTGGCCATGAAGCCGTTAGTCAAGAGGTCCGCCGACAACGCGGTCCACTTGAAGCTCCCGGACACAACCTCGCCCTATTCTCCCCCGTATCGGGGCCTGCCAATCTTCGACATGCGGCCCCTCTACCAGGAGGCCCTGAGACTCGTAAAGCAGGTGCCCGAAAGATTGCAGTGGTGTCCCTCACACTCCTTCATGGCGGATGACGACTGGCGGAAACTCTTCGGGATCGTTTCGAGGCACAAGTTCTCAAAGACCGCCGGCGGCCGCGGCAAGGGCTTCCACCCCAGCCGGGCCGAACAGAACGCCGTCTGGGAGTGGGTCGAGTCCATCTATGGCCAGCGGGTTCGTTGCGTGCTCTATCCTTCAGACCGAAGCCACAAGTAATACGCCCTTCCCCCCGTAGTTTCCGATGGGCGACAATTCAGGATATCGATTAGACGGGCCATTCCGGCCCGTCTTTTTAATTCAGTCGAGTCTGAAGGGGGGAGTAAAAACGCTGGAAGATCCTTAAACCACACGGCTATAGTCTGCACATCCAGTCAGGAAACCAAAGGAGGAGCAACGATGACGAAAGACTCGAATGTCGCAGCAGCCAACACAACCCTTCTCACCGCCCAGGAAGCAGCGGACTATCTGAGGATCCCCATCGGGAGCCTCTACGTCCGCATCTCCAAGAAGCAGCTCCCGTGCACCCGGCTCGGCCGGTTGCTCCGGTTCAAAAAGTCGGAGCTGGACCGCCTCCTGGCCGCCAACCGGTCGGCCGTGGAGGAGGCAGACCCGTCGGACGCCCAGAAAGCGGTGTGAGCCGTGGACGTCTCGAAAACGGCCAGGGCGGCGGCGTGGTACGGGCGGAAAGGACTTCCCGTCTTTCCGCTCCACACTCCGGAGGGAGGCCGGTGCTCGTGCGGCCGGGCCTCCTGCGACGCCGCCGGCAAGCATCCGCGGATTCTCAACTGGCCCGAGAAAGCGACCGCATCGGCCGCCATCATCCGGGCGTGGTGGCGCCGGTGGCCCGACGCCAACATCGGCCTGGTCACCGGCGCGGCCTCCGGACTCGTTGTCCTGGACGTGGACCCGAGGCACGGCGGGCACATCACCCTTGAGGACCTGCAGGGGCGGTTCGGCGAACTGCCCGACACGGTCGAGGCCGAGACGGGCGGCCTCGGCCGGCACTTCTTCTTCAGGTATCCGGGGACCAGGATCGCGAATTCGGCCGGACAGTTGGGCCCGGGACTGGACGTGCGGGGGGACGGGGGCTACATCGTAGCTCCGCCCTCCCTGCACGAGAGCGGCCGTAGATACACGTGGGATCCCACGCACCACCCGGCCTTCATGGAACCGGCGATACTGCCCGATTGGCTCCTAAACCTCCTCACGAAGCCCGAAAAGGGCAAGCTGGCCCTCTTTCCCAAGGGGCCGCTCAGCAACCTGGTGCTGGTGGGCGTTCGCGAGGGCCAGCGAAACATCAGCCTGGCCCGCCTCGCAGGACACCTCTTCCGACACCGGGTCGATCCCTACGTGAGCCTGGGCCTTCTTAAGAGCTGGAACGAGGCCAACTGCCGGCCACCGCTCACGGAGGCCGAGATGATGAGGACCATCGATTCCATAGCCGGTGCCGAACTGCGTAGAAGGCAGGGACGGTGATGCCGGCCCAGCTCGGCAACCTCGCCGCCCTGGCCGCCACCGAAGGCGAGCCTCCGGCCCTGCCTGAAGAAGCCCTCGCCCTGCTCAATCAACTTCCGGAACATCCCTCGACGGACCAGGTCCGGGCGGCCCTCGAGCACTTTAAGGAATCGCTCAGGCGCATGGACGAGGTCTCGAAAGAGTTGACGCGCGAAAGCGCCGTGCGGCGCCTGCGGAGTCTCGGCTTCACGAGTCCCGGGCGCATCGTCGAGGCCGCTTTGCCTGGACCTTCCGATTCCAATGGGAATAGACCTACCCGGCGGATGGGTCTCAGCGATCCGGACCTTTGGCCGGAGCCCGTGGACGGCGCCAAGCTGCTCTTCGACCTCGAGCGCACCATCGGCCGCTTCCTGGCGCTGGCTCCCGAGCAGCGGGTCCCCTTCATTCTCTGGGCCGTTTTTGCCCACGCGCACGACGCCTTCGAAATCTCTCCGATCCTGGCCATCACGAGCCCCGAGAAAGGGTGCGGAAAGAGCACGGCCCTTTCGCTGCTCAGCGCCCTCGTACCACGACCGCTCACGTCGGCGAACATCACCCCTTCCGCCGTATTCCGCGCAACGGACTACTTCCGCCCGTGCCTGCTGTTGGACGAGGCGGACACCTTTCTCGCGGACTCGGAAGGGCTGAGGGGCATCCTCAACAGCGGGCACATGCGAAGTCAAGCTTACGTGACGCGCGTGGCGGGCGACGACCACCAGGTGTGCATGTACAGCACGTGGACGCCGAAGGCCATCGCGCTCATCGGGGACTTGCCGGCCACGCTCGCCGACCGGTCCGTCATCATCCGCATGCGCCGGAGGAGCCAGGGCGAAAATATCGAGCGGCTTCAGCTCCACCGGCTCAGCGACATGGAGGACCTGTGTTCCATGGCGGCGCGGTGGGCCAGCGACCACGTCGAGGACCTCCGGTTCTGCGAGCCCGAGATTCCGGACACGGTCACACGGGACCGCGCCAGGGACAACTGGCGGCCCCTGCTGGCAATCGCGGATCTTGTGGGAGACGAATGGCCCCGGCGCGCCCGCGAAAGCGCCGGCAGTCTGTCCAGGACCTCAAAGGAAGACAACTCCTCCGGCATCACGCTATTGGATGACCTGCGGGCCCTCTTCGAGACGCGTAAGGAGGCCCGCCTGCCGTCGGAAGAGATCCTGCAGCACCTGCACCACATGGAAGAGCGCCCCTGGCCGGAGTGGCGGGACCGCGGTCCGCTCAGCGCCCGTCAACTTGCGCGGATCCTTCATCCGTTCGGGATCTCACCAGCGAAGTGGCGGCAGGGAAAGGCGATCTTGAGGGGCTACGTGCGGGAGGACTTCGCGGACGCCTTTTCCCGGTACCTCCCCTCCGAAGCGCCACACTCGCCACAGGCCTGCGTTCACAGCAGTTACGCCCGATCCGCATCCGCCACGGAAGAGCCCCGTGTGGCGGATCGGGACGGCGATAAGTCCTTCGTTATCAGCGGGGTGGCGGATGTGGCGGATCGAAAGTTCGAGATTCGACCCGATGGAGCCGGCGAATGAAACCGAACAGCCGCAAGCTTTTTCTGGACGTGCCACACGCGCCACATGCCTCATGCTCAATCACTTACACGGCATTTTCAGCCCATGAGCCCGCGAAACTGTGGCGGATGAACATCACCGCTAAGTCCTTCCCTATCAGCGATGTGGCGGATGTGGCGGGTGTGGCGGCAAAAATCCGGGGAAACTCCCCCATGCAGGAACGTCGAAGATCGCGAACAATCCCGATCAAACACGGGAGGAGCAACGCGACAATTGGCTGGAGACTCGTCGAAGTTTGCAGCGCAAGCAACGCAACTGGCGCCAGAATGCGCGCCGTTGCAGCCCGCGGGGGGTGCGAAGCACCTCCCTTGCGGGCGCACGTCAGGGCTCTGCCCCGACACCCCAGGCACCCAAGAGGAGGTCTGTATGAGTGAAATCGATCAGCAGTCTTTGAGAAAACAAGAGAAGAGACCTTACCGTGTGGACGTTCGATTCAGCCCCGAAGAGTACGGGCATCTTCGCGCACAATGCCGCATCGCCAACCTTGGCCCTGCCAAAATGCTCAGGCGCCTCGCGGCCGGTGCCCAGTTACGCCCGTCCACCAGACTGCCCGAAGACGTCCATCGAGCCATTAAGAGCTTCGGAGGAAACCTCAATCAGCTCGCCCACCAGGCGAACTTGGGCCGCGTGGACAAGAGAGATGTCGAGGACGTCCGGAAGCAGGTCGGGGAATTGCTCAGGGCCATCCAAGGCTGAGGCGTGCCCGTACTCAAGATCTCCTTCGGAAACAGGAGCTCCGAGATGATCAGCTACCTATTGAATCAGAACGAACAGGGGAACCGAGTGCAGGCGCTGGCGGGCAACGTGGTTAACCAGGACGCCGCCTCGGTCGAGCGGGAATTCAAGGAGACGCGGGATTACTTCGGGCAACAAGACGGGCGCCAGTACTACCACGTGGCCCTAAGCTTCGAGCGCAACGACCTGGGCGACATGGTTCGACCGGATGGAAGTCCGGACCACGACCGGATCAGCGCTTACGGAGATGAATGGGCGAAGGAAGCCGGCATCGCCGACCACCATGAATACCTCGTCGTGGTCCACGGGGAGAAGGAGCACCCACACGCCCACGTGATATGGAATGCCACGGGATTCGACGGCAGGAAATACCACAACGACAAGCACAACCTTGATCGCCTGCGGGACGTGAACGACCGGGTTGCACGACGGCACGGCATCCAACGGGAACTGGACCGCGTGCGAGATTCCCACCGGCCGTCGGACAAGTTCATACGGCGGGCGGAGCGCGGCGGGAATCGATACTCCTGGAAGCTCGACATGCAGGACCGCATCAGGGAAGCCGCCCGGCGGGCTTTCTCGGAAGCCGAGTTCAAGGCCCGGCTCAAGGAGCGAGGCGTCGAGTTGCGGATCCGGGGCGAGAAATACAGCTACGCGATGACCGACACCCATGGCAAGAGCCGCACGGCCCGGGAAAAGAGACTGGGCGAAAACTACGAACGGGCGGCGCTCCTGGAGAAGTTCGCGCGGCAGAAGGAACAACTCGCCAGGGACCCGGTGGGCTACAGAAAGCGGCTCAAGGCGGAAGAGGAAGGACGGTATACCTGGCAGAGGGACCTGCGCGGACGGATCCGGGAGGCGTTGCAGGTTTCAAAAGATCATGAAGGATTCGCCCGCCGGCTCTCTAGTCAGGGCGCGACAGTCCACGCCAACGATAAGGGGCGCTACAGCTTCACCTTTGAGGACAGGCACGGCCTGAGGCACAACGCGGTATCGGCTGAATCCCTTTACAGAGGTCACCCTCCGGACTTTGCCGAGCGGTTTCGCGAGAACGCGGACCGCGGAGTCCGGGAGGGATTTTCGAATGTTCGGCTCGGCCGGACCGTGGGGCGCGAAGCCGGCGGCCTGGTGGCCGTGCTCATGAAAGAAGTCGAAGGAGCCAGCCGGGATCCTCATCCGGGGGGTGAGGGCATGCCCACGCGCGAGGACCTCCGTGAGGCTATGCGCTGGCAGCGAAGGCGGGACGAGAATCTTCAGGAGGGATGGTGATAATGGGCAACCGTGAAAATTTGCAGCGCAACGCTGCTTCCTTTGAACAGATAGTATTCGTCGTTGTCGTGAGCGTCATCATGCTCGCATTCTGGATTGGCGGAGCTATTCGGGTCGAACCCTTTCTCCACGCATCGCGGCACTCTCTGCAAGGCATGATGGCCAAACTTCTGCTGTGGGATCACAGGGCGCTCGCCCGCGTTGCGCTGGTCCCCTTCTCCACCAAGCCTCACCTGTTTCTTCTCGGGACGGGCGCGGCGGCGTTCGCTCCCCTGATTTACGGCTTCAGCCGCCGCACCTGGCGAAGCCGGTACGACGCGGCCCTCTGGGTTGTCGGCTACGGCACCGCCTTGGGACTGTCCTTCATCGTTCCGGGCTGGCTCTTGCCGGATGCGCTATCCCCTTTCCACCAGTGGTGGTGGAAGGCCACGATCCTGTTTGCCACGGCACTGTCGCTGTGCGGAATCGGGACGCTCCGGGTGGGGAACCGGAAGCTGACCACGCGGGACATTCTCCGACAGCCGCACGCCTACGACCTCATGGATCTTTCGGGCGCGGCGACGCTCGCGGACCTAAAGCGATCAGGACTCCTGGTCCGTTCGAGGGATTGGCCCGCGGCAGATTCAAAGTCATTGCACGACCGTATCTGCATCGGCCGCCTCCACGACAACGGCCGGCCGACGGGCTACTTTGTGGCACCTGCGATCGCCAAGCTCCAGCAGACCATGGTGGTCGCCCCGACGGGCTCGGGAAAGACCACGTCTTTGGCGCTGCCTTGGAGCCGCGAACTGCCCTTCAAGGACCAATCGGTCTTCGTCCTGGACTTCAAGGGCGACATGGCGAAGGACATCAGGCCCGGCTTCATGGGCCCGGGCGCCCCGCCCCTCTGGGTTTTCAACCCCCTCAGCCGGGGTTCCGTGCACTGGAATCCCATGCGGGAGCCGGTGCCGGATGCCCCGGATTACGTGGAGAGCCAGGACGCCATCGCGGAAGCCATCTACGGCGAGGTGAACGGCGGCGCCTACCAGTACTTCGACCTCCTGGATCTGCGCATCCTCAAGGCGGGGATACGGGCCGTGTGCCACATCGACGCCCCGAGCCTGAAGGCTTTGCACGACTTCTTCCTGTCCAAGCAACACCTGGAGGAGATACTGGACAACATCAAGCAGCATGCCGACGAGGAGGCCTTCACCCGTATCAAGGCGGACGTCGCGGCCGCCACGGACAGCCGCAAGTATTCCTTCTCCGAACGGATCCAGGGCGTCCGGAACAAGCTGGACGCCTTCGCCCATCCGGCCATCCAGCGGGTCACGAGCGCGGACTCGGATTTCACGCTCGAACGGCTCATGGAGAGGCCGTCCTGCCTCGTCTTCACCGCGCCCATGCGCATGGGCCTCGCCGGAGAAACCCTCGCCGCCATGGCCGTTCGTCTCATGCAACACCAGCTCCACAGGCGCTACGGCCACCGGGGTGGCCGTCTCTTCCTGATCCTCGACGAATTCAGCAAGCTGGCCATGGACCACAAACAAACCGAGCGCTTCATCAGCGTTTCGCGTTCTGCGGGCGCCGTGTCCGTGATCATCCTGCAGGACATGGATCAGCTCTATCCCGGCACTCGGGCGAGCATCTGGAGCAACTGCCAGGACCGATACATTCTGCGCGGAGCCGGTGCTCAGACCGCAAAATGGCTCTCAGAGAGCCTCGGCGAGCGCAGGGTCTGGACGCGGAGCATTTCCGCCTCCACCTCGCGCGGCCACCGGCGGCAGGCCGAAAGCGACGGCGTAAGCGCCCGCGAGGACTTCGTCCCCGTGCTCAGGCCCCGAGAGATAGCCCTGACGGGCGGCCTGGAGCGCGGCGCCTGGCTCCAGCTCGGCCGCTACAGCCACAAACCCATCCTCGTGGACCTCACGAGACCCCTCATCCACTAGCCCCGGGCCGCCGGAGGCTTCATACTGAAGGCAGCCGGCTCACAGTATGAAAGGAGGTGTGAATGGAACACAGGCATGAACGAGGCCTCAAACAGCTTCCCGACGGCCGGTGGCAGTTCTCGTGGTGCTACGAGGGCCGCTACCACCGCAGGATAGCGCCCACAAAGACCGAGGCGCGCGCCTACCTGGAAAAGATCCACACCCAGATCCGGGAAGGCCGCTACCTCGACAAGAAGAAGGAGAGGAAGACCAGCTTTGAAGAGGCCGTCGAACGGTTTCTTGAATGGGGCGAGGTGAACACGCGCCCGGCGAGCTACAAGAATGATGTCATGAACGCGCCCGTATGGCTCGCCTCGCCTCATTTCAAGGGCAAGAGGCTTGAGAAGATCACGCCCGGCGACGTGGAGAAGTTCCGGCTGGAGCGGTTGCACGACGTGGACCGCCGGGGGCCGAAGATCTCCGGCCTCATGATCCTGGCCGGCCGGCTCTACAAGCATCGGACGGGCAAGACCCTCAAGAACGAGCGGCGGGCCGAGGTCAAATCGGCGCTGACGGCCTTCCTTACAGAGTACTCCGGGTACCAGATCAAAGTCGTCCTCGAGGCCTACTTCAAGAAGTCGTCATCCACTTCCACGGCCAGGTTCCGGTCGAGCATGGCCGCAAGTCTCGCGCGCGCCGAGGCTACGACGCAAGGCCGGCGCCTGACGAAGCGGACCGTGGACATTTCGGTCGCCCGTCTCAAACGCATGTTCGGCCTCTGCGTCGACTGGGGACTGTGCTCCAAGAATCCCGCAGCCAAGATCAAGCTCTTCCGGGAAGATGAACAGCGCGTCCGTTATCTAACAGACGAGGAAGAAGCCAAGCTGCTCGATGCCTGTTCACCTTACCTACGCCGAATCGTCACCTTCGCGATCCACACCGGGATGCGCAGGGGCGAGATCCTGGGGCTCAGGTGGAGGGACGTGGACTTCCGGAACACCGTGGCTACGATCCCGGCGGCGAGGGCGAAGGGGAGGAGAGACCGCCACGTACCCCTCAACTCGGTTGCGCTGTCCATTCTCCGCGAGCTTCCCCAGTCCATCGACCGCAACGAGCCGGTGTTCGCCAACTCGGCGGGAAACCGCAACGAGAACGTCGAGCGCCTGTGGCGCGCAGCCCTTAAAGAATCGGGAGTCGAGGACTTCAGGTTCCACGACCTCCGCCACACTTTCGCTTCCCGGCTTGCGATGGCCGGCGTGGACCTCGCGGCCCTTCGCGAGCTTCTGGGACATCGCGATTTCGCCATGACCCTCCGCTATGCGCACCTCTCCCCTTCCCACCTGCAGGCGGCAGTGGCCACCCTCGAACCAAACCTGCAAAAAAGTTGCAATCCCAATAATGAGACGAGCGACGCTCCCTCCGCCGATGATCGTAACTCATTGATATTAAAGGGGAAGAAGTGGTGCGCTCGGCGGGATTCGAACCCACGACCTTCGGCTCCGGAGGCCGACGCTCTATCCAACTGAGCTACGAGCGCTGATGGTGGGGTGAGCGACGGGGATCGAACCCGCGACCACCGGAGCCACAGTCCGGTGCTCTACCATCTGAGCTACGCTCACCACAAAGCACGGATGTACGGGCCATCCGCGAGACTAAAGTACACTCTTGGCACAGCGCGGTCAAGAGGGCGGGGCGTCCTGCAAGGATATTCGCAGAGGGTGGAACTGAAGGCGTCGGCCCTTGGGTATCGCCCATTTACGAAGGCCCGGACCCAGCCATCTTCAAACCCGACATCCGGGTTTCCGAGGTCCCGAATCTTCGTCGGGCCTTCCTTTGCGCTATACTGGCCTGGAGAATGGTAGGAGGACATCATGAGCGATTGTCTCTTCTGTAAGATAGCGGCCGGCGAGATCCCGAGCCGGAAGGTCTATGCCGACGACGATTTCTACGCTTTCGAGGACATCAACCCCCAGGCGCCGACGCACATCCTCGTCATTCCCCGCAAGCACTTCGCCACCCTCAACGACGTGGGCGAGGACGACGCGGAACTCATGGGAAAGATGTTCATGGTCACGCGGCGGATCGCGAAGGACAAGGGCCTGGAGGCCAAGGGGTACCGGCTGACGGCAAACTGCCTCGAATCGGCGGGACAGTCGGTCTTTCACATCCATTTCCACCTGATGGGCGGGAGGCCCTTCGGCTGGCCTCCCGGGCTGAAAAGCGGCCATTCCGCCGTTCGTTTACCTGCCGATCCGCTTTGACTCGTCGACGTGGCTAGACGTGAGAATCCCCGATTCTTCTGTGTTTGCCTGGGGTTGTGTTATTATCGGTTCTCTAAGTGCCGCCTTCGCCGGGACCCTATCCGGGGGAATTGGCGGAGGTTGTCGGCTGTTCCACAACTGTACTGGGAAAAGAGCTCTATGTCGCAGGCGCTGAAAGTAGAAACGTACGAAGTCGGTCCCTTGGAAAACAACGCCTACCTCGTGGTCGATCACGAGGCCGGCGAGGCCATTCTCGTCGACCCGGGCATAGGGTCGGAGACCGTCGAAGACCGCATCCGGAGCCTGGACGTAAAGCTCCTCGCTATCGTAAACACGCACGGCCACTTCGATCACCTCTACAACAACGCCTATTTCGTCAAGGCATTCGGTTGCCCCGTGTGGATCCACAAGGACGACCTCGATCTGTTGCGGGACATGCCGAGGCACGCCGCGCTGTTCGGCTATTCGGTCAAGCAGAGCCCGGACCCGTCGGCCTTTCTCGAGGACAACCAGGCCATTCGAGTGGGCAACCACGAGCTTACGGTCCTTCATACGCCCGGCCACTCCCCGGGGGGGGTCTGCCTGGCGGGCGCCGGGTTCGTCATGGTGGGCGACACGCTGTTCGCCCAGTCCATCGGCCGGACCGACTTGCCGGGCGGAGACTACGACACGCTGGTCATGTCCATCCGGCGTCAGCTCTACAAGCTGCCGGACAGCACCGAAGTTCTCCCGGGGCACGGTCCATCCACCCTCATCGGGTTCGAAAAGCGCCACAACCCTTTCGTCAAGGCGATCGCGTCCCATGCGGACTGAGACCATAAGAGAGACGATCCCGCTGCAGCAAGGCGTAATTTACGGACCGGTCCAGTCGAGGCGACTGGGGCTGTCCCTCGGTCTCAACATCTGCCCGGACGAGATCAAAGTCTGTTCCCTCAACTGCCGCTACTGCCAGTATTCCTGGACGGGCATGCTGTCCGCAAGGCCGGAGATGTTCGCCCGCTTTCTGCCCAGCAGGGAGGAAGTCCGGCTGGCGCTCGAAGCCCAGCTTCAGGAGCTGAAGCAGGCCGGCACGCCTCCTGATACGCTGACTTTTTCGGGAAACGGGGAGGCGACGATTCACCCCGAGTTTCCCTTCATCGTGGAAGACGTGGTGAAGCTCCGCGACCGCTACGCCCCGGACTGCCGGACGGCCATCCTGTCCAACAGCACGACGGTCCACCGCGAAGAGATAAGGAATGTCCTCAGGCTTCTCGACGACCCCATCCTCAAGCTGGATGTGGGGTGCGAAGAGACTTTCATCAAACTGAACGGCCCCGCGAGGGGCGTCCGTTTAGAGATATCGTGGAGGGACTGACCCTCATGAACGGTGATGCCGTTCTGCAGGCACTTTTCGTGACCGGCCGGGTAGACAACACTACCGAAGAAGAAGTGGATGCCTGGCTGGCTCTGGTCAAAGAAATCAACCCCCGCCAGGTTCAGATATACACCTTGGACCGTGGCCCTGCGGATCGCGATCTGCGGCCGGTTTCGAAGACGGTCCTGGAGGCCATCGCCAGGCGGGTAAGGCGTACCACCGGCTCAGAGGCACTCGTTTTCGCCTGAAACCGGCGGTATTGGAAATTGGAAACGGAGGATCAAGGCCATGACAGGCCATTACGTACTCACTGTTTTAATAACCCTCGTTGGATTGGGCCTGGGAGTACTGCTCGGCTGGCTCCTGAGCAACAAGATGGGCAAGAACTCCATCGCCAGGGCACGGGAGGAGGTCCAACGGCTGCTGGATGACGCCAATACGCAGGCCGACAAGATGAAGAAACTGCAGCTCGCCAAGGCGCGCGAACAGTTCCAGCAGGAACGCGCGGCCGCCGAGGAGGACTACCAGAAGCGTTTCGAGTCCGTGAAGAACATCGAGCGGGCCATGAACCGCCGGGACGCGCACCTTCAGCAGACCGACCGCGAGCTCAAACGTAAGGCCAAGGACCTCGAGGGCGAAAAGGACAAGCTCGAACAGGATCGGCTCGCGCTGCAGGACGAGGAGGAGAAGCTGAAGGACCTCCACGTCGAGTTCATCAACCGGCTGGAACGCGTGTCCGGCATGAGCGTGGAAGAAGCCAAGAAGCATCTCCTGGCCAACATGCAGGGCGAAGCGGAGCACGAAGCGGCCAATCTCATCCGACAGATCAAGGAAGACGCCCAGCGCACCGCCGAACTCGAGGCCCAGAAGATCGTCACGCTGGCCATCGAACGCGTGGCGGTGGACCAGGTTGTCGAACGCACAACATCGCAGTTCAAGCTGCCCGACGAAAGCGTCAAGGGGCGCCTGATCGGCCACGAAGGACGAAACATCAAGTTCTTCGAGGACCAGACGGGCATGCAGCTTCTGATCAACAACGAGGATCCCAATACGGTGATCATCTCGGGCTTTAACCCCGTAGCCAGGGAGATCGCCCGCCAGTCGCTGGACAGGCTGCTGCAGGGCGGGAAGATCCACCCCAGGAAGATCCAGGAGGTGGTCGCCAAGTCCCGCAAGAAAGTCAACAGGGAGATCAACCAGGCGGGAGAGGAGGCGTTCAAGCACCTCCAGATGGCGCCGCCTCATCCGGAGATTCTTAAGCTTGTGGGCAAGCTCAAGTACAGGACATCCTACGGACAGAACGTGCTCAACCACTCCATAGAGGTGGCCGAACTCTGCGCCGGAATGGCGGCGGAACTGGGCCTGGACGTCGACCTGGCCAAACGCGCCGGCCTCCTGCACGACATCGGCAAGGCCATCGACGTCGAGCGCGAGGGTACGCACCCCGAGCTGGGCGGCGAAGCGGGGCGGAAATACGGCGAGCACGAGGTCGTGGTCAACGCGATCGAGAGCCACCACGAGGACGTGGAGGTGATCCACCCGATCTCGATTCTGGTCGCGGTATGCGACGCCATCTCCGGTTCCAGGCCGGGCGCCCGGCGCGCGTCGCTCACGGACTACCTCCGCCGCATCGAGACGCTTGAGAACATCGTGAAGTCCTTCGAGGGCGTGGAACAGTGTTTCGCCATCCAGGCCGGACGCGAGGTTCGCGTGGTCGTCAAGACGGACCAAGTGGACGACGACCGCCTGCCCTTCCTCACGTCCGACATGAGCAAGAAAATTCAGGAAGAGATGGACTACCCCGGACGCATCCGGCTGACCGTTATCCGAGAGATGAAAGCCGTGGAATACGCCGGCTGACCATAGAAGATAGAAGGAGACACGTCGTGACGACGCCGCAGGCTGTACCGGTGGAGCGCGGGCCGCCCCGAGTCCGGCCCTTGGATCAGGCGCGACAGAGTGACGGACTCCGCGCTCTTTCCCGTTGTAGAGAAGTTGGAAAACGGAGAGCGGCTCGGCTTCGAGGACGGCGTCACGCTGTTCAGATCCCACGATCTTCAGACTATCGGCATGCTCGCAAACCGAGTCCGCGAAGCGAAGAACGGCAACGCCGCCTACTTCAACGTCAACAGGCACATTAACCACACAAATATCTGCGTGACGGGATGCACCTTCTGCGCCTTCGCCAAGAAGCCGAAGGAGGACGGGGCCCACCGCATGAGTATCGACGAAATCGTCCAGAAGGCCGTGCCCGGTCCCGGCCAGCGGTGGGAGGAAATCCATATCGTGGGCGGCCTCGACCCGGGTTTCACTTTCGAGGATTGCCTCAACATGCTCCGCGGTATCAAGGCCGTCAACCCGAACGTGCACCTCAAGACCCTCACTCTCGTGGAGGTCGACTATTACGCCCGGCGGGAGCGCAAGAGCCCGGAGGAGATCCTGGCGGCCCTTCGCGACGCCGGCATGGGCTCGCTGCCCGGCGGCGGCGCCGAAATCATCGCCGAGGACCTTCGAAAGAAGATCTGCCCCTACAAGATCAGCGGAGAGCGATGGCTGGAACTCGCCGGCATCGCCCACCGCATGGGTATCAGAAGCAACTGCACCATGCTCTACGGGCACATCGAAAGTATCGAAGATCGCGTCGACCACGTCCTTCGCCTGCGGGACCTTCAGGACGAGACGGGTGGCTTCATGGCTTTCATCCCCCTGCAGTTCAACAAGGAGAACACCATCTACGCGGACCTGCCGGAAGTGACGGGCGACGACAATCTGAAGACGCTCGCGGTCTCGCGCCTGCTCTTCGACAACATCGACCACGTCAAGGTGTACTGGATCATGGTAGGGCTCAAGATGGCCCAGGCCGCACTGTGGTACGGCGCCGACGACATCGACGGGACCGTCGTGGAGGAGCGCATTACCCACGATGCGGGAGCCAAGACGCCGAAGGGCGCGAGGCTTGAAGACCTGCTGCACCTCATCCGCCGGGCGGGACGAACACCCATCGAGCGGGATTCGACGTACAACATCAGGCAGGTCTACGCCTGACCGTCGAGCGGCCTGCTAGCGGCGGTGGCGACCGCCTCCGCCGGACCTCGTTGTACCTCCGCCGCGGCTGGGCCTGGAAGGCCTCATGCCCGTCGATGGCCTGCTGGGAATGTACCGCGGCCGCTCGCTGACCCTCGGCCGCGCGGGAGGCATGGCCCGCCGACGCTCCACAACGGGGAGGCGTTTGCCGGTAGCCCGGCCTGCTTCCCGGCGTCCGGGTCACCTTCGGTCCTGGTTCGCGCGTGACGGGCGGCCTCTCCCGCTGGGGAGGCCTTCGATCGTACCTGCCGCCGCTGTTTGCGGGCGGTGAATAGGCATCCTCCTGGACGGATCCGGCCGCCCGACTCGCCCCCGAAACCTTCGCGGACCGGAGGAAGCCTTCGAGGTTCGACACGTCCGCTACCCTCTCCGGGCCGTCTGCGCGGGATTGCCGCGGCTCCGCCCCGTCCACCGGCGAGCCTCTCCCGTCCGTCCCTTCTCGACGGTTCCGTCCATCGGCTGCGCCCCCGGGAGGGACGGACGGATGGGAAGTTACGGCCTGATCGGACAGAAACAGGGTCCCTGAGGTGCGCCCGGAGGTCCCGCAGGCCAACGCCGTCCGTTTCTGTACCCGCGGATTCGGTTCGGGGGCAGATTCACCGGCGAAACGTGCATGCCCGTCCCGCCCCTGCCCGGAGGTCCGTTCTTTCTCAGGTGCGCGGGGTTGCCCCGCGCCCTCGGGTAGATGGGCCTGGGCGGCGGAGAAGTCCTGTGATGGACGATGTAGCCCCCCAGGTGGCGGCGGTAGACATAGCCGACGGGGACGCTGTACCAGCCGCAATGGTGCCAGTATGGAAGGCCGTAGTATCCGAGCGGGCACCAGCCCAACCAGCCGCCGTCGCCCCAGTAGAAGGAGACCCATGCAGGCGCGAAACCCGGCATGGGGATCCATCCCCAGCCGAGGCCGGCGACGAAAGTCCAGCGGCCGTAATGGAAAGGCACCCATCCCCAGACCTCGGCGGGAATCCAGGTCATTCCCCAGGGGCCCCACCACCACCGGCCATCCATGTAGGGGTTCCAATCCGGACCGACGCCGCTCGGACACCAGATGTAACCGTAGTCGTCGGTGCTGACCCAGCGTCCGTAGTTGTCGAAGTCCGCGGAATAAGCAGACAGCGAAGACGGGAGGTAGCGTTCGGACACACCGTCGGAGGGCCGGGCGGTGTTGGCTTTACGATAGTTCAGGAGGGACGAGTACGAGATGGACTCGGCCATGGGGGCCAGAGGCGGATACCCGTAATCGGCATAGGTCATCTGCCGGCTTGCGAGTTCGATGGAAGAACCAGCGCTGGAGACCATGCACGAGCCTCCCATGCACGTGATGCGGCTCCTGTCCACGCTTTCCACTTCCACGAGGTAAAGGCCCCCGCTCGTAGGATTCAGCGAGGCGGACGGTGTGCTCAACACGTAGGACGCCATGCCAGGATTCCAGTTTCTGAGGTCGAGGAGCACGGCTCCTTTCCAGAGCTTGAGGCGGAGGGGAACGCCCGCCCGGGGGTCCTCCTCGGGAAGCTGGTCCACCTCCATGCGGGTGTTGTAATCCACCCATACATAGTTGCCGTCCTGCAGCATGACGGCCATCTGACCGCTGTTGTCGGTCCAGATGCTGTCGTCTTGCATGATCGGCATGTTCAGCGTCAGCGTCTGAGGTCGGCCGTTCTGGTCGTCGCCCTGGACGTGCGCGTTACCCGTGATGTTTCGAACGACCGCGTACTCGTCCGCCCGCACGGCGATGGACGGGAAAACCGGCAGGAGGGCCAGTCCGATGATCAGGAAGAATGGGCTCTTGCGCATGGCGCACCTCCGTTCGCTTCCTCTTAACAGCAAGGGCGATGCCATCGCCGGAGATTCCAAAGTCCTCTATTATCCACGCCGTTGCACGGATTGAGGAATGAAGGACATGTTGCGTTTTTCGTGAAGTGTCCACCATTCCGGACAGTGGACCCAGCCAGCGGTTCTCCGGCGATGGCGCGCGTCCTGCCGAGCGCCTCCGAAACGGCGCGCCCCCTTTTCCGTCGGACAAAAAAAGAAGGGGAAATCGCTTTCCCCTTCTTCACGTATTCTCAAAGGCCACCGCTTCACTAGTCGTTCTGCGGATTCCTTTCACGCGGCGCCTCGGTCTGGACGACGACGGGCGCACTCGCGATCTGCTGCTGCAGGGACTGGATCTGGCTGTCGAGGTCCGACAGACGCGACTGGATGCTTGTCAGCTCGCCTTGGTCGAGTCTATCTGCTGCTGAATCCGGGCCTGATCCGTCTCCATGACGCTGAAGTTGTAGTCATTCTGAAGTTTGCTGAGCTTGGCTTTCAGGTCGGTGAGGCGGTTCTGCTCGACGGCCCTGTCGTCCAGAAGGGAACTCATCTGGGTGCGAAGCTGATCCACCCGGTCCCCCGAAGGCTGGGGAGACATGTCAGGGCCGGCCGCCTGACCGGGCCTCGACCCGGCGCTAGGAGAGGCGGTCTGGTCGGGCAAGTCCGTCAGCTCCCCTTCGTTGGCCAGCCGGCTCCGTTTCTTGATGATCTGGAGCTCTTCGTCGTCGATGAAAACCGGCTTGACCGTCTTGGCCTTGACCTCGGGACGGAGGTCCTCGGTCTTCTCCACCTCCAGCGATTCAGAGACCTCTTCGGGTGCCTTGTTGAGCTCTTCCGTCTTGGCCATGTCTATCTGCGAAACCGGAATGTACAGATACAGGCCCAGCTTGTCGAAGTAGGCGAAATCGTTATGAATGATCGGTTTGGCATCAGCCTTGATGACCTTGCCGTCTTTCAGCTGGATCTTGTAGGCGGCGCCCGCCGCGATGCTGGCCGCAAGCGCGATCACTGTCACGACAACTAAACGCTTCATGGGCTAGCCCCCTTTCACGAATATATACTAGAGCCCACAGAGGATGGGCGTCAAGTGAGCGACCTCACAAGGGTGGGCGTTACAAGAGCCCGCGGCCCTCTTTTTTCCAGATTTCATCGCTAAAATGCCCTCCAGGCCTGGACTGGGACACAATTGACACACCCCCCGGGCGTTGATAATCTGAACGCGTTGGAGGATTCGTGGCGAGCACGAGACGGGAAGCCTGGAAGGCCTACTTCAAGGGGGACTATCTTCGCGCGGGCGATCTATACAAAACCGCAGGCGAACTGGAGAAGGCCTCCAAGATGTACATCAAGGCCCAGGAATACCGCGCCGCCGCCGAGATGGAGGAAGCACTGGGCAGGGTTTCCAGCGCGGTAGATCTCCTCCTGAGAGTCGGCGATCCGAACTCTGCTGCCCAGATCCTGGGGCGCCACGGGCAGTTCACACGATCCGCACAGATCTACGGGGATGCGGGCAACAAGGTGCAGGCCGCCGCCATGGCTCTCAAGGGCGGGAACGTCCCGCTGGCAAGCCACTACTACGAACAATCCGGACGATTCATGGAAGCCGGCCGCCTGAGCTTCGAACAGGGCAACGTGGGCAAAGCGCTTCTGCTCTTCGAAAAGGCCCTCAAGCAACTGCCCAGCACCGAAGCCCTAACACCCTCGGACCAGTTGCAGAACAGGGAGAAGTTCATAGAAATCGCCCACTATTTCGAGAGGGGAGAGGCCTACGACAGGGCGGCCGAGATTCACGAGAACCTCAACAACCCCTTCCAGGCCGCCCAGTGCTGGGAAGCGGCAGGACAATACGAGAAGGCGCTTCCTCTCTACAAGCAGGTCGGGGCACTGGACAGGGTCAGCGCCCTCACCGAGCACGCCGCACGGGCATCCGTGGAAGTCCAGGCGGAGGCCCTGGCCGCCAAGGGAGAACTTGAGGAGGCGGCCAGGCTTCTGGCGCGGACCGGGCTCAAGGACAGGGCGGCGTCTCTCCTGGAGGAATCGGGGAACATGGCGGGTGCCGCGGAGCTGCGGCGCGAAATGGGCGACTTCGAGCTCGCCGGGAATCTCTTTTTCAGGGTTCAGGCCTACCTCCCGGCCGCCGAATGTTTCCAGGAGGGGCACCTCTACGCTATGGCCAAGCAGTGCTTCCTGAAGGCAGGAGACAATCGCATGGCCTCCCGCATGTCGTTTGAGTCCGGCAACTGGGAGGAAGCCGTCGACCTCGCCCCGGACTCCGAGGAGCGGGAACGGCTCCTGGCCCGCATTCAGGCCTTGCCGGACAATCCCTCGGACAGGACCAGCCTGGCGGTTTTGAAGGCCAGACTCTTCGTCGACCTGGGCCAATACAAAGTGGCGATGACCTGCCTGGACGGGCTTTCCCCGTCTCGCGGCGACGACGAGTCCTGGCGACTCTACCTCCTCGGCCGCACAAATGAGGCGGTGGGGCGGACGACGGATGCCGCGGAAATGTACAGCCGGGTACTGGCCCTCGATATGACATTCCTGGACGCGCGCTCTAGGCTGGACGGCTTGACGCATCAGGATGAAGCCCAGGCTGTTAAGAAGGAGCGGTATATTCCGTCGCGGTCTCTCGAGGAGGACGCCCTCGGACCCTGGTTCAAAGCCGAGGATTCGACCAGCGGAATGGCCGTTTTGCTGCATCGGCTCGAGCGCCGCGTGGAGGACAGGACGAGCCCGATGTCCCATCAGGATCGTTTCCAGAGGCGGATGGGGCTGACCCACCCGGGCCTGCTCCGGCTTCAGGACGTCGCGGTCTCGGATGGGCACCTGACGCTCGTTTACGAAGATTTCGACGGAAGGCCCCTGACCCAGTGGTTGAAGGAAGGCTACCGACCGTCCCTCTACGGGGCGCTGGAGAAGCTCCGCCAGGTTCTCTCCGCCTTGTCCGAGAGCCACAAACGGGAGCTGTTTCACGCCCATCTTTCCCCGGCATCGGTCTGGATGGACGCGGAGGGCAAGGTCATCGTCCAGGGTCTCGGCATCATCGTGCATTTCTCGGATATGGAACCCTCTCCGGCGGGAGACGCCTGCAGGCCCTATCCTCCCGGCTCCCCGTTACGACGAGTCCTTCTCTCCGGCCCAGCGCGATCTATACGGCGCGGGGGTTCTTTTCCTTCAGCTACTCATCGGCGAGCCGCCTGTCCTTGCCGGCGACGACTCGGGCCGCGGCCCCGACATAGCCCCGGTCATCAAGGGACTCGGGTTCCCCGAGGGTCTCAAAGAAATTGTGGAAAAACTCGTCTCTCTGGATCCCAAAGGGCGTTATCTCAGTGCGGAGGACGCCCTGGCCGATCTTTCGGCGCAGGAGTTTCCGCCCGGTGCCATCATCGCGGGCCGCTATGAAATCGTCGAGGAGCTGGGGCGCGGCGGCATGGGACAGGTCTTCCGTGTCAAGGACAGGAGCCTGGACGAAGTTGTCGCCCTCAAGACCCTGCGAAAACGTGCCGACCTCACAACCGAAGGCAGGGCGCGCTTTCTCAGGGAGATCAAGCTCAGCCGGAAGATAACCCATCCAAACGTGGTCCGGGTCTTCGATTTCGGGTCGTGGGGCGAGATCACATTCCTGACCATGGAGTACATCCCGGGGAAAACCTTGAGCCAGTGGGTCCGCGACGGCGACGAAAAGAAGTGCAACCTCAGGCAGAAGGTCGAGATACTGCGCGGTATCGCGGCCGGGCTCCAGGAAGCGCACAAGCTGGGCATCATCCACAGGGACCTCAAGCCGCAGAACGTCATACTGACGCCGCGCGGCATACCCAAGCTCCTGGATTTCGGAATCGCTTTCACGCAGGTGGGCGACACCGTCGACCTGACGCAGGATGGGCACTTCGTCGGTTCTCCGAAGTACGTGTCCCCCGAACAGATCCAGGGGCAGCCCCTTACCATGCAGTCGGATATCTACTCGTTCGGCTTGCTCGCCTACTTCGTGCTGGCCGGGCAGGACGCTTTCAGGGGCGACAAGTCCACCCTCATTCTGCTGAAGCAGCTCAAGGAGATGCCGCCGCCGCCCACCCAGTACACCCGGCTCCCTCCGAGCCTGGAAAACCTCGTGATGAGGTGCCTGAGCAAGAAGAAAAGCGAACGGCCTGCCGACCTGGCGGAAGTTTCAAGACTTCTAAAGGAGATTGTATGACCCGGACCTACGTTCTGGACACCAACGTGCTGCTCCACGACCCGCACAGCATCTACAGGTTCATGGAAAACGACGTGGTCATCCCCATCTGGGTTATCGAAGAGGTGGACCGCTTCAAGAGAGAGGTCACCGAAGTGGGCCGGAACGCACGCGAAGTGTCGCGGGAACTGGACAAGCTAAGGCAGATGGGTTCTCTCCCCAGGGGGGTCGAGCTGGACGGGGGCGGTTGCCTGCGCGTGGTGGTAGAGCGCGCGAAAGACGTCATGCCCCCCTCCATCCACGAAGGTAGCGCGGACAACCTCATCCTCGGCGTCGCGCTGTCGCTGAAGCGCGAGGGAGCCGACGTCGTCCTGGTCACAAAGGACACGAACCTCAGGATCAAGGCGGACGCATTCGGAGTGGTGGCCGAGGACTACGAGACCGACAAGGTGAGTATTGACGAACTCTATTCGGGCTCCCGCTCGATCACCGTTCCGAAGAAAACGCTCGACGAGCTCTTTACGAACCGGCGCATCACCTGCGGCGAAGAACTCCACCCCAACGAGATGGTTCTCCTCGTGGACGAGGAGAACGCGTCCCACACGGCCCTTGCCAAGCACAACCCTTTGGAAAAGGCCCTCGTTCCGCTGGAGGAGGTCAAGCCGCTCTGGGGCATCTCTCCGAGGAACAAGGAACAGCGCTTCGCCCTCGACCTCCTTCTTAACGACAACATCCCCCTGGTCACCCTCGTCGGAAAGGCCGGCACCGGAAAAACGTTGCTGGCGCTGGCTGCGGGCTTGCACAAGGTCGCCGACCAGCAGGACTACCAGAGACTCCTGGTCACCAGGCCGATCTTCCCGTTGGGGCGAGATATCGGCTACCTTCCGGGAGAGCTGGAGGAGAAGCTTAAACCGTGGATGCAGCCCATCTTCGATAACCTGGAACTGCTGCTGAACCTCTCCTACAGCAACAGGGGCCACGACGCCTACCGGGAACTGGTCGATCAGCACATTCTCCAGATCGAGGCCCTGACCTATATCCGCGGCCGGTCCATCCCCCATCAGTTCATGATCGTGGACGAAGCCCAGAACCTGACGCCCCACGAAGTCAAGACCATCATCACCCGCGCGGGGGAACACACCAAGCTCGTTCTTACCGGCGATCCATACCAGATTGACAATCCCTACATCGACACCTCGTCGAACGGGCTGACCTACGTCGTCGAACGGTTCAAGGACTACAAGGAAGCCGGACACGTCACCCTGACCCGGGGCGAACGCTCGAGCCTGGCCGAAATCGCCGCAAACGTATTGTAGGCCCGCAAAAGCAGGCGGAAGGACGGAAGCGTCGTGAAAATGAAAGTCATGAGGGTCATCGTCCTTTCCGCGTTCATGCTTGTCCTTGGCGCGTCTGCGCAGGCGGCGGGACCGTACGTCAAAGGCCTCGTCTGGAGCTATCAGGACAGGGACCTCGTCACCAGTTTCGGCGTCGGGGACGCCCTCGACCGTCCCGACATGAAAGAAGCCATCATGTCCACCCGCCCCGTCAGCCTGACCTTTACCGCCGAAGTCGTCAAGCACAGGACCCTCTGGAAGGACAAGGTGATCACCCACGAGGTCATCGTGCACACCGTTCGCTACGACAACCTGACCCGCCAGTACACGGTCGAAACAAAGGTGAACGGAGACGTGACGGATAAGAGCACGGTCGCGACGTGGGAAGAAATGGCGCAATACATGGAGAATATCCGTGACCTTCACGTGACATCCGTGGCCAACCTGCAGCCTTCGGAAGGCGGCTACAGCCTGCGCGTACGCGTCCACGTGATGTCGAACTTCATTCTCTGGATCATCCCCTGGGATGTCCAGACACCCTGGGTCAGCCAGACCCTCTCGACGCCATGAAGCTGAGACTGACGCCCCGGAATTTCATGATCCTCATCGCCTGCATGGGCCTGCTCATGGTCGGCGGTTTTCTCCTGGTGATCCGCAAGGAGCAGGAGGCCGCCGTCGTGACCTCCGCGGGGAGCTTTCTGCTGACGGGCCTGGCCTTCCTCAACGTGCTCCTGATGATGGTCCTCCTGTTCGTCCTCTTCAGGGAGCTCGTCAAGGGGTTCCTGGCCTGGAGGCGGCAGAGAGAAGGCGCGAGGTTCAGGACGCGCCTGTTGACCGCATTCGTCCTCCTTGGCCTGCTACCTTCCCTCCTGCTCTTCATCAGCGCGATCTTTCTCATAGGGTCAACGGTCGACCGCTGGTTCCGTTCCCCCGTCAACTCCCTGGTCACGGCCAGCCAGACTCTCGTCGACAAGTCCATGGACATGGCGCGCCAGGAGAGCTACCGCAAGGCGAAGGCGTTCGCCTGGCAGCTCAGACAAGTCTCGCCGCCCATGAGGCCGTCGCTCGCCATACACCTGTACGGCGGAGGCGACCTGGACGCATTCGCCGTCGTCACCGCGGACGGCAAGGTGCTGGCGAGGGAACCCGCGAGCTTCCCGACGCCCAACGACTACAAGCTGGCCAAGATCTTCAGCCCCCAGGGACTGGTCGGCTGGATAGACCTGACGCCGGAGCCCACGGTGGTCAGCGGCGTCGCCATAGACAAGAACATGGGCATAGCGGTTGGAGCAGTTTCTACCTCAGGACCTTTTCAAGCAGGCGCGGTACATTTCGGAGAACAACAAGGCCTACCTGCAGATCCGGAGCCGCCAGCAGATACTCAAGATTTCAATGATCTCCTCGTTCCTGGCGCTCACCCTGCTTGTGACCTTCGCGGCGGTCTGGATAGGCACCCATCTTTCACGTGAGATCAGCATCCCCCTTCAGCTCCTCCTGGAAGGTACGCAGGAGGTTTCCCGGGGCAACCTCTCCCACAGGATCGATTACGACGCCCGCGACGAGATAGGCCTGGTCGTGGACTCCTTCAACCGGATGACCCAGGAGGTTGAGACCAGCAAGCTCGAACTCGAACGCAGCAACGAGGAGCTCAGAACCACGTCCGAATCGCTCGAAAGAAGGCGCCGCTATATCGAGACGTTGCTCGAAACCCTGAACATAGGCGTCATTTCGACCGATTCCGAGGGCCGAATCCGGACCATCAATTCCAGGGCGAGGGACATCCTGGGACTCCAGCCCGGAGAGCCCGTGCGCAACGTGCTGACGAGGCCGGAGTGGAATCCCATCGCCGCCGTTCTCACGGGTCTTCCGAAGCGGCCCGTGGTCAACAGGGAGATCACGCTGAGCACCGGCAACGGACAGATCATCCTCTCCGTTTCGGCGACCCTCTTGAAGGACCCGGTCGGCACGGTGTTCGGCGACCTCGTCATCCTGGAGGACATCAGCGACCTCTCGCGGGCACAGCGCATCGCCGCGTGGCAGGAAGCGGCCCGGCGCATGGCGCACGAAATAAAGAACCCACTCACACCCATCCGGCTTTCCGCCCAGCGGATCAGGAAAAAAGCGATGGAAAAGGCGCCAGACCTCGGCGACGCCCTCCTGGAGGGATGCACGACCATCGAACGCGAAGTCCAGACGATGATGACCATGGTGAACGAATTCTCGCGCTTCGCGCGCCTTCCGGAGATACGCCTCAAACCCGCCTCCCTGCCGGCCCTCATCCGGTCCATCGTCACACCATACAGGGCGGCGGCCGAGATCCACCTCGACTTGCCGGCCAACTTCCCCCCCGTCCGTCTCGACGCCGAGCAGATGGGCCGCGCAGTCAAGAATCTGCTCGAAAACGCCGTTCAGGTCATGGAAGAGAGGGGCGACATCTTCATTACCCTGCGCGAGAACGAGGGGCATGCGGTCCTTTCCATAAGGGACACGGGTCCGGGGATCCCGCCCGAAAACAGGTCCCGCCTCTTCGCGCCGTACTTCTCGACGAAGCGGAAAGGCACGGGACTCGGCCTCGCCATCGTGGCGAGGATCCTGGAGGAGCACGGCGGCGCCGTCCGCGTGGACGAGGACTACACGGACGGGGCAGGCTTCATCGTGACCCTGCCGATCTAAGGAGGCGACATGGCGCGCGGACGAATACTGGTTGTAGACGACGAACAGGGCATCCGGGACACCCTGCGCCAGATCCTAGAGGACGAAGGGTACCAGGTGGAGGAGGCCGAAACGGGTGAGCGCGCCCTCACCCTGGTGGCGAGCATCGACTACGACCTGCTCCTCCTGGACGTCTGGATGCCCGGCATGGACGGCCTGCAGGTCCTTGAGCAGATCAAGTCCGAAGGCCGTTCGGTCGAGGTACTGGTTATCTCGGGCCACGGCACCATCGAGACGGCCGTCAAGGCCACCAGGCTGGGTGCTTTCGACTTCATCGAGAAGCCCCTCTCGCTGGAGCGGGTCCTGGTCACCGTGTCGAACGCCCTCAAGAAACATCGCCTGGAGGAACGGAATCTCCTCCTCCAGGACCAGATGCGGCGAGAGATCACCCTCATCGGAGAGAGCCCGCTCATCCGCTCGCTCAAGGAACAGATCCGCAGGGCCGCGCCCACCCAGGGCCGGGTGATGATCTTCGGCGAAAACGGAACCGGCAAGGAACTCGTGGCCAGGCTCATCCACAGCTACAGCGACCGCCGGGACGAGGCCTTCGTCGAAGTCAACTGCGCGGCGATCCCCACGGAGCTGATAGAGAGCGAACTCTTCGGGCATCGGAAGGGCTCGTTCACGGGGGCCATCGACAACAAAAAGGGCAAGTTCCTCCTCGCGGACGGCGGAACGCTTTTCCTGGACGAAGTGGGCGACATGAGCCTGACGACCCAGGCCAAGGTTCTTCGCGTCCTGCAGGAACAGACCTTCGAACCCGTGGGCGGAACGGACACCGTCCGCGTGGACGTACGGGTCATCGCCGCAACCAACAAGAGGCTGCAGGACGAGATCGACCGGGAGACATTCCGGGAGGACCTCTTCTATCGCCTCAACGTCATCCCTATCACGGTGCCCCCCCTGAGGGACCGATTGGAAGACATGCCCGATCTCTGCGACCACTTTCTGAGTCTGTTCACCACGCAGTACGGGCGCCAGCCAAAGAAACTTGCGCAGGACGCATTGAAGGCCCTGGGCAGCTATCACTGGCCCGGCAACGTCCGAGAACTCAAGAACCTGATGGAGCGCCTCGTGATAATGGTGCCTTCCGACGAAATACGCGCCCCCGACCTCCTTCTGCAGGAGCACCGGGAATCCGGGCGTAGAGACGACTTGATATGGACGGGCCCGCTCAAGGAAGCCAGGGAGACCTTCGAGCGCGAGTTCATCCGCAAGGCCCTGGCCCGTCATGGCGGCAACATCTCCAAAACGGCCGAGGAGCTTCAAATCGAGCGCCGGCATTTGTACCGCCGGATGGCGAGTGTTGGACTCCAGAAGGAGAACGACCATGGTCATGATTAATCGCGCCACCAAGGAAATCACGCTCAAGATCGTCTACTACGGCCCCGGTTTGTGCGGAAAGACAACGAATCTGGAGTATATCTACTCCAAGGCCAATCCCGCCAGGCGGGGCAAACTCCTCAGCGTCACCACGGAGACGGACCGCACCCTCTTCTTCGACTTTTTGCCCGTAGAACTTGGCACCATGCGCGGGATGAAGGTCCGCGTCCAGCTCTACACCGTCCCCGGCCAGGTGTTCTACGACGCCACCCGGCGCATCGTCCTGCGCGGAAGCGACGGCGTGGTGTTCGTGGCCGACTCGCAGAGCGTGATGGTGGAAGCCAACATGGAGAGCATTCAAAATCTCAAGACGAATCTCCGGCTCAACGGCCTGGACCCCGATTCCGTTCCGCTCGTCTTTCAGTACAACAAGCAGGACCTTCGCGGCCTCTCCCCCTTCGAGGACATGGAAGAGAAGCTCAACTGGCGGAGCGTCCCCTCCTTTCCCTCGGTGGCGACCGTCGGACAGGGCGTCAACGAAACCCTCCGGAAGATCATCGAGGAGGTGATCCGCAGCCTCCACGAAAAGGACGTCGCGCTGAGAAAGGCCGTCGGCGACAAGCGCGTGTCCGCACACGAGGGTTTCGGTCCGACTGCGGTCGAGGCGGCGTGCGGCGAGAAGACCTCCCCCTTCTCGGAGGTCGTGGCGGACACGGACGCCCGAAGGGCCTATGCAGAAGCCTCCGGCCCCGGCCCCGGAATCACCGCGCCCGAAAACCTCCCGGAACCCGATGAGGTCCTTTCCACAGAATCTCCGGTCGAAGCGAAGCCCGTCGAGGAACCCTCCGGGACCGGAAATCGTGGAGGAGGCCCCCCTTCCCGATGAGTCGGAAGAGATCGAAGAGGCCCCCTTCGCCGATCAATCCGAGAGCGAGGCATCCGGTGCACACCCGGACGAATCCGATCGGACCGCGGCTCCGGCGGGCGCGTCCGGTGAATTCAAGGAATCCGAGATCCTCGATCTCGATGCCCTCGACGACGAGCCGGCCCCCATTGAGGATGCCGGGGAGTCCGGCAGCGAAGAAATCCTGGAACCCGTCCGACATGGGCCCGAAGAGACGAACGGCGGAGGAGAGCCCTTCGGAAGATATGACTGCCGGCCCTGCGGGCGACGGCGAGTCGACCGACGAGACTGCTCGACAACATCAGGGAAGAACTGAAGCTGATGCGGCTTTCCGTGGAAGATTTCACCCGCCGCCTGGAGACCCTCGCCCGGGAGGCCTCGGCCCTGCGGTCCAGAATCGTCTTCATGGAAGACGGGCTGGAAGAAAAAGGAGGACGAGTGATCCGAGGCGGGGAGCGATCGCGTTTGCTCGAAAAGGCCTGCCGGGAGTGGGCCGCGAAGCCCTGTCCCCATGTCATTTCTCATTGTCAGAGGCGCCCAGGCGTGTTATCTTTGTTGCTTTAGAAGGAACTGTTGATGAAGGATCGAGCGCCGCACGAGGACAAGGAGCCGCATCCCCTTCTGCGACTGGTTGACCGCCAGCGAATCCCGGAGCACGTGGCCATCATCATGGACGGCAACGGGCGTTGGGCCACGTCCCGCGGCCTCCCCCGGATAGAGGGGCACAAGGCCGGCATCGAAGCCGTCAGGCGGGCGGTTTCCGCCGCTTCCGACCTCGGGGTCAAGAACCTCACCCTCTACGCCTTCTCCATGGAGAACTGGAAAAGGCCCAAGATGGAGGTCCAGGCGCTCTTCAGCCTTCTCCAGCGCTTCCTCTCCTCCGAGGCCGACAGCATTATCGAGAACCGCATCCGGTTCCGAACCATCGGTCGGATCGAGGATCTGCCCAGGAAGAACCAGCAGCTCATCAGGAAGCTGGAGGAAAAGACCCGCGACGGCGAGTGGACCCTCACGCTGGCCCTGTCCTACGGCGGGCGAACGGAGATCGCCGACGCGTGCGACGCACTCGTCAAGGAGGCCCTCGCGCGGGGAAAGAGCCCGCGGATAACCGCGGAGGACGTGGCCAGGCACCTCTACGCGCCCGCCCTGCCAGACCCCGACCTTCTCATACGGACGAGCGGCGAACACCGGATCAGCAACTTCTTCCTGTGGCAGATCGCCTACACGGAAATGGTCATCCAGGACGTCCTGTGGCCGGACTTCGGAGAGCAGCACTTTTTCGAAGCCGTCCTCGACTACCAGAGGCGCGAGAGGCGATACGGCGGCGTCCCGGCCGCCAAGGGAGCCTCGGGCCCGGGGAAGACGAGGTACGCCACGTGAAACGCGTTCTCACGGCCGTCGTTCTTCTGCCGATCTTCATCCTCTGCGTCCTCGCTCCGAATCCCGTCTACTTCTACGGGCTGGTTGCGCTCGCCGCCGTCCTGTGCGCGTCCGAATACTCGGGTATTGCCAAGGCTTCCGGCGCCGTTCCCTTCAACGTGCTCCTCTACCCCTTTACACTCGCCTTCCTTGCGACGCTCGTATGGCCCTCAATTTTCACTCTGCAAAGGGTCCTGGCCGCTCTCTTCTTCTGCCTGCTGGCGGCGGGCCTCATCCGCCGGGCCAGCGTGAAGAAGGCCCTCGCCTCCGTGGCGGGGACCCTTTTCGGCGTCCTCTACGTGGGCTTTCTCCTGAGCTTCATGATCGCCTTGCGCCAGACGGACGACGCACTCGGCGCCCGCCTGATCTTCCTCATGTGCCTGGGCGTCTGGGCCGGCGATTCTGCAGCCTACTACGTGGGGAAGTCGCTCGGCCGCCACAAACTCAACACCCGTCTCTCCCCCAAGAAGACGTGGGAAGGCGCCGCGGCGAACGTGCTGGGGAGCATACTGGGCGTCGCCGCCGCGAGGTGGACTTTTCTACCCTCTCTGAGTGTTGGTGATGTCGTGGCCCTCGGGGTGCTCCTGGCGGTAGTGGGCATCATGGGAGACCTGTTCGAGTCCATGCTCAAGCGGGGAGCCGGCGTCAAGGATTCTTCGTCGCTTCTTCCCGGCCACGGCGGGCTTCTCGACCGGTTGGACAGCGTGCTCTTTAACGGGCCGCTCCTCTTTTATTATCATCAGGTTTTCATGAAATGAGCAGAGGCATAACCATACTGGGATCAACGGGAAGCGTGGGACAGACCACGCTCAAGGTGATCCGTCACATGCCCGAGGCCTTCCACGTCGTCGGCCTCGCGGCGGGACGCCGGGTGGATATCCTCATGGAGGAGATCCGCGAATTCTCCCCCCGGGTCGTGTCCGTCGTCAGCGAAGAGGACGCGCGAACCGTCTCCAAAGCGTTTCCGGGACTCGACATCCACTACGGTCCACACGGCGCGCTGGCCGTAGCCGAAGCCGACGGCGCAGACACGGTGGTTGCGGCCATCGTGGGATCGGACGGACTGGCGCCCACCTTCAAGGCCGTCAAGCGGGGCAAGCGGGTGGCCCTGGCCAACAAAGAATCCCTGGTTATGGCCGGACGTCTCGTCATGGAGGCCGCCCGCCGCTCGGGCGCCGAAATCCTCCCGGTGGACAGCGAACACTGCGCCGTCTTCCAGTGCATGCGAGGAGAGAGCCCGAAACACATCCGCAGGCTGGTGCTTACGGCCTCGGGCGGTGCCCTCAGGGACGTGCCGCATGGACGAGGTCGAAAGCGCGCCGGTCGACAAGGTCCTGGCCCACCCGACCTGGAAAATGGGCCGCAAGATCACCGTGGATTCCGCGACCATGATGAACAAGGGGCTCGAGATCATCGAGGCCCATTACCTCTTCGGCGTGCCCGTGGACAACATCTCGGTGCTCATGCACAGGGAGAGCATCGTACACTCCATGGTGGAGTTCGTGGACGGTTCCATCGTCGCCCAACTCGCCGACGCGGACATGATTCTCCCGGTGCAGTATGCCCTCACGTATCCGGCCCGACGCAACGGCCCCATGCCCTTCCTCAACCTGGCGGACCTGGAGACGCTGACCTTCTCCAGCCCCGAGCCGGAACGCTACCCCTGCCTTGATCTGGCTCGCCAGGCGGCAAAAACCTCCGAGGCCCACATGATCGTCATGAACGCGGCCAACGAAGAAGTCGTCGCGGCCTTCCTCGGCGGCAGGATCCCCTTCGGGTCCATACACACGACCATCCGGAAGGTCATGGACGCCACCGTCCAGGCCACGCCAGGGTCCCTGGAGCAGGTGCTCGCCCTGAACGCCTCGGGGCGGTCGATGGCCAGGAAATTCCTTTCCTCCATGGAGCATAACCCTTGAGTTTTGTGCTGAACGTCCTCTTTTCGCTGGCGGCCTTCGTGGTCGTCCTCGGCTTCATCGTCATCGTCCACGAGTTCGGCCACTACATCGCAGGCCGCCTGCAGGGCTTTGCCATCGAGGCCTTCTCGGTGGGTTTCGGACCCAAGATCTTCGAGATCAAGGGCACATACAACCTGTGGCAGTTCCGGTGGATCCTTCTGGGCGGCTACGTCAAGTTCTACGGCGAGACGGGCGAGGACGAGCAGCCGGAGGGAGAGCCCCAGCCCCAGGCCCCGCCCGGCCCCGGTCGGCCGTTCATGGAAAAGAAGCGGTGGCAGCGCTTCCTCGTCATGATCATGGGCGTGACCTTCAACGTGATCCTCGCCTACTGCATCTTTACCGGCATCGCGACCAGGGGCCTCGTAGAGGCGACTTCGCGCAACCAGCCAGCGAACGTCGGCGTAGTCGCTCCGAATTCCCCGGCGGCGAGGGCCGGTATCAAGCCCGGCGACGTGATCGTGAATATCGCGGGACGTCCCGTCTCCGACTGGAACCAGGCCGAGCAGGACATCGTCCTGAACCAAGAGCCGTACCACCTGACGGTGGAGAGGAACGGCAAACGCCTCACGTTCCACGTCACGCCGGAGATCATGAAGTTCTACCACCAGCCCACAGGCTACATCGGGGTCATCAGCTCCATTCCGCCGGTCGTGGGGGCGATGGAAAAACCCTCTCCGGCCTTCGACGGGGGCATGCGGCCCGGCGACAAGATCGTTTCGCTGGATGGACGTCCCATCAGTTCTTTCTTCCAGCTCGCCCCGCTCGTGGCCGCCGGGAAGGGACGCCCGCAGAAATTCGTCGTCGAAAGGGACGGGAAGACCCTCGACCTGACCATAACGCCCGAATGGAACAAGGATGCAAAGCGGTATCTCATCGGGATTTCTTCGATCAACCCCCTTCCGATCGTGCGCTATCCGTTCCCCTCCAACCTCGCCAAGGGCTTCCGCATGACTCTGGAGCAGTTCACCCTGGCCTTCAGGGTCGTGAGGGGGTTGATCGAGAGGACACTGTCGCTGAGCGCCATCGGTGGACCCGTCTCGATCGTCTACATGACGGGGAAATTCGCCCGGGCTGGCGTCGTCAGCCTGCTCCTGTTCGTTGCCATGATCTCGGCCCAGCTGGCTTTCTTCAACCTGCTGCCCATCCCGGGCCTCGACGGCGGCCAGTTGCTGATTCTGCTGATCGAAGGGTCCGATTCGGCGGGACCTGCCGATGGTCGTGAAGGAGCGGATCATCATGATCGGCTTTTCGCTGGTTATCCTGCTTCTTCCTCGCCATCATGTTCGTCGACACGGCCAAGTTCTTTCACTGAACCCGGTCCTGCGGCTTCGGACGGAGCCGCCCGCTGGCCCGCGCTCGTAGGGCAGCACGACGTTTCGGAGCTGTTTCATGACCGACGCCGACATTTACGAACCCTACGACAGGCTGGTGACGATCAAGATCCTCGGCAGGATCGCCGAGGTGCCCGAAAACAACATCCTGCTCCGATGCCTCCAGTTCATCAGCCCCCAGACGGTCCCCTTCGGCAACTTCTGCTGGAACGCCGACTGCCACAATTGCGAGGTGCGCCTGCGCAGGAACGGCGCCGTGGAATCCGCCCTGTGCTGCCAGACCGTCGTACGGGAAGGTGACGAGATCGTGGAACTCGGACCGGAAACGGAGTACGTGCTGTGGGAGTGGCTGCGCTCATGACAGGCACGGAGGAGGCCCTTAGCGTCGACCTGGACCTTCTGGCGTGGCCGGCCGCCCTGAAGACGGCGGCCGCGGCCGCGGAGCCTCTGGTGCTGGCGTCGCAAGGAAAGGCGGCCGAAGAAGCCGGCGCGCACGAACTCCTGTCGGCCCTGCTGTCCCGTCCCCTGCCCGTCACCGGCGTGATCGCGGGCGAAGCGAGCGGCTTCGCGGCGGTTCTCCCTGCTGGCGTGCGACGAGGTCTTCTGGTGTAGAAACGGGCGCCTTCGCCTGGAGCCTGCGGGCCGCGGGGAGGTCACGCTTCTTTCGATGCGCGTCGGCCCGGCCGCCGCCGCCCGCGTCTGGTTCTCGGGCGGCGTTTTGAAGAGGGCCGAAGCCGTCCGTTCGGGGTGGGCCCTTCCCGCCGCGGACTACGTCCGTGCCCTGGAATCGGCAAGGCGACGTCACGCGGGGCTTTCGCGCAGCGCCCTTTCCCTCCTGCGGGAACTGCTGTATCGTGAAACCGGCCTGCCGCTGCACCAGGCGCAGGCCCTGGAGAGGGCTTCCTTCGCCTTGGCCTTCGCCTCCGGCGATCCCGCCGAAGGCATTGCCGCCTTTCTTGAGAAAAGGCGGGCCCTGTTCGCCCCGAACCGAGAGTGACGCCCGAGGGAGTACGCAGATGGATTTTGAACTGAACGAAGACCAGCACATGATCGCATCCATGGTCCGCGACTTCGCGGAAGAAAAGATCCGTCCGGGCGTGGCCGCGCGCGACGCCGAGGAACGGTTCATCGACGATCTCCTCCCCGGCCTCGCCGAGTTGGGCCTCCTGGGCATGGTCACGCCGGAACAGTACGGCGGATCGGGCCTGGACAGCGTGTCCTACGCCATCGCCATCGAGGAACTCGCCCGTGTGTGCCCTTCGACGGCCGTCACCGTCTCCGTCACAAACTCCGTGTGCCAGGACCCTATCCTCCGTTTCGGCAGTGAGGCCCAGAAGCAGAAGTTCCTCCCTCCGCTTGCGAGAGGCGAAATGATCGGAGGCTTCGGCCTGACCGAGCCCGGCGCGGGCTCGGACGCGGTGGCGCTCAGAACCCGGGCCGTGAAAGACGGCGACGCCTACGTGATCAACGGTTCCAAGGCCTGGATCACCAACACGCACGTGGGCAAGGTCTTCGTGGTCATGGCCGTGACCGATCCCTCCGCCGGCACCAGGGGCATCTCGGCCTTCATCGTCACGCCCGACATGCCCGGATTCGCCTTCATGCCCCACGAGAAGAAGATGGGCCTCCGGGCCTCGATCACCTCGGGCATAGCCTTCGACGACTGCCGCGTTCCCGCAGAAAACCTCCTCGGACAGGAAGGCATGGGCCTGAAGATCGCCCTCGCCACGCTGGAAGTCTCCCGCATCGGCATCGCGGCCCAGGCCCTCGGCATCGCTCAGGGCGCCTTTGAAGAAGCCGTCAAGTACGCCAAGGGCCGCGAGACCTTCGGCAAACCCATCGCCCAGCACGGCGCCATCCAGGCCATGCTGGCCGATTCGGCGGCGTCCATAGAAGCCGCGCGACTCATGACGCGCAAGGCCGCGGCCATGCGCGACGCCAGTTCGCCGGGCCTCGCCAGGGCCTCCAGCATGGCCAAGCTTTTCGCGAGCGAGGCGGCAAAGGCCGTGTGCGACACCGCCGTACAGATCCACGGGTCCTACGGCTACAGCCGCGAGTATCCGGTCGAGCGTTTCTACCGCGATGTCCGCGTCACGACCATCTACGAGGGAACCAGCGAGGTCCAGCGCATCGTCATCGCACGCTCGCTCCTGAAAGCCTGAGCGCACGAGCGGCTCCCGGTGATCCGCCCTCCCGGCACACGGAACTTGACCCCGACGTATGCCTGTCCTACTCTTGACGTGGAGGTGCTTCGGGGCTGGTGCCTCGCGCGGGCTTCAAACCCGTTGTACCGGGGCTAACCCCTCGGCGGGTGGGTTCGATTCCCATGCACCTCCGCCATCGGACTCCTTCGAAGGCCGCTTCGGCGGCCTTCTTGTGCATGGAATCGAAGGGCGGGGGAGCGTCCGTGGTTTTCCGGGCACCGGCGCCAACTGCTTGGCGACGTGCCTCTGGAAAACCCGGATGGGGACCCGCCCCGGGAACCGTAGCCTCCCTTGAAACGCAGCGCCCTCCGGGCGCGAGGCTTCCAGGGAGGGTAGGTTCGATTCCCATGCACCTCCGCCATCGGACTCCTTCGAAGGCCGCTTCGGCGGCCTTCTTGTGCATGGAATCGAAGGGCGGGGGAGCGTCCGTGGTTTTCCGGGCACCGGCGCCAACTGCTTGGCGACGTGCCGCTGGAAAACCCGGAGGGGGACCCGCCCCGGGAACCGTAGCCTCCCTTGAAACGCAGCGCCCTCGGGGCGCGAGGCTTCCAGGGAGGGTAGGTTCGATTCCCATGCACCTCCGCCATCGGACTCCTTCGAAGGCCGCTTCGGCGGCCTTCTTCTGCATGGAATCGAAGGGCGGGGGAGCGTCCGTGGTTTTCCGGGCACCGGCGCCAACTGCTTGGCGACGTGCCTCTGGAAAACCCGGAGGGGGACCCGCCCCGGGAACCGTAGCCTCCCTTGAAACGCAGCGCCCTCGGGGCGCGAGGCTTCCAGGGAGGGTAGGTTCGATTCCCATGCACCTCCGCCATCGGATTCCTTCGAAGGCCGCTTCGGCGGCCTTCTTGTGCATGGAATCGAAGGGCGGGCGGGAAAGTTTCGTGCGCAGCCTTCAAGACAGGACCAGGCTTACCTGGCGTTTCCAGCTTCACCCAGTCCGTCTATTTCGTCCAGAGTCTTTTTGGCGATACGGTTCTGCAGGCCGGCCATCGTGTCCGCCGAAGGCGCCGTCCGCCCCCATTCTGCCAGGGCGGTATCGACCGTTCTGAAATTGTCGGCCTCGATTCCCAGCAGCGAGCTCAGGACCTTTTTCTCCTGTCCCAGCAGGGCTTGGACGTCGATGTACTTGGACATATCCCCTCGCCGGTCCGGGTACAAAACATCTCGGATGCGGTCGCACGCGACGTTGAGGGGAGCGGGTCCCTTCGCCGCGGCCAACTCCACGGGTACGCCGCGCGCACCGACCCACACGGGGACGGCCGCGCCGGTCACGGGCTCGCACAGGATGACCCAAGCCGTACTCAAGAGGGGGTCCTCGCCCGGGCGCACGCCCGACAACACAAAGGTCGAGGCCGTGTCGAACCGGCAGATGCTGTCGCCGGTGTAGGCCCAGCTAGGCTTGCGGAACCGGTGCTTTTCCGGGAACGAACCGAGGCGCTCGTTGGCCAGGTCCCGGCAGACGCCCGACAGGAGCGATCGTGCATCCAGGCTCTTATCCGCTATGGCCATTTCGATCAGCGCGACCGCACGCTTCTCCCGCAGGAAGCCCGTGCCCTTCCCGGCCTCCCCCGACCGGCTGTAGTTCGTGCGAACGATGTAGCCCCTTGGCGCAATGGCGGGGTCGCTCGCGTTGAAGCGTCTGTAACCCTTCGGTCCGACCTCGAAGTAGGCCGCGCCGCCCGTCGCGTCGATCACGCCGAAATTTGCGGACACGTCCCGCTTTACGAATCCCGTTTTTTCCAGGAGGGACTGGAAGTCCTGAACGCTCGCGCAGGACTGAAGGGCCAGCTTCATGAACCGCCCCTCGCCCTCCGTATCCGCCCCGCCCTTCAGGTTGTAGGAAGCCGCGTTCATGATCGCAAAGCCTTTCGCGTTGACGCCGGCCCAGATCTGTAGCCCTCCAAGGTCGCCCTGGTTGACGATTCCCACATAGGGATACTTGCCGTCGTCCCGGAAGACGACCTGGTTGTGTTTGTTCTCAGAATCCCGGTTCTTCCAGAGGATCGGCCGGCCGTCAAGGGTTGCCCGGCCCGAAATGACGGCGGTAGTGCAGGCCCCCGCCGCCCGGGGGAACAAAAACAGGACACAGAAGAACAGGACCGCCGAAACCCGGCTGTATAGCGGGCGAGATAAGCGCACCATGAATCCCTCCTCAAAATACGGTCCCGGCCTGGCCGGTCCCTCGTGCCCGCCGGCCGGTCGCCGGCCTGAACCTGCCCCCGCCGGAACCGGAAGCACGTAACGAATCAGGGTGAAGTATAGCCCGATCAAGCCCGACAGGGCCAAGAGCCCCGTCCCCTCCCGGCGTGAAATCTTTCTGGCCCCGGGCTGTTATGTTCGGCTATACTTGGAATCTAAGGGAACTTGAAATAAGGAGCTACGGAATGGCAGAAAAAGTCGTCATCATCGGTTCCGGGCCGGCGGGCCACGCCGCGGCCATTTACGCCGCCCGGGCGGGACTCGAACCCCTTATGTTCGAAGGCTTCATCCAGGGAGGCGTGGCCGGGGGCCAGCTGATGACCACCACCGAGGTGGAGAATTATCCCGGCTTTCCCGAGGGCGTGAGCGGCCCCGACCTCATGCAGAAGATGCGCGATCAGAGCGAACGATTCGGCACGCGGATCGTCACGGAGGACGTCGAGTCGGTCGACCTGAACAAGCGGCCTTTCGTGGTCGTCTCCGGGGATCAGACCGTGGAGACGGAGAGTCTCATCATCGCCACCGGCGCCACGGCCAAACGCCTGCACCTGCCTTCGGAGGACCGTCTCTGGAACCGGGGCATCTCGGCCTGCGCCGTGTGCGACGGGGCCCTGCCCATTTTCCGCGACAAGGTCCTGGTGGTCGTCGGCGGGGGCGACACGGCCATGGAGGAGGCGACCTACTTGACCCACTACGCCTCCAAAGTCGTGATCGTACACCGGCGCGACGAGTTCCGCGCCTCGGAGGCCATGCAGAAGAAGGTCCTCGAACACCCCAAGGTCCAAGTGATATGGGACAGCGTGCTCGAAGATGCGTACGGCGAGAAATCCGTCGAGGGCGTCGTCGTCCGCAACGTGAAGACGGACGAAACGAAAAAGGTACCGGCGGGCGGCCTCTTTTACGCCATCGGCCACACGCCAAACACGAGCCTCTTCAAGGGCCAGCTGGAGATGGACGAAACCGGGTACCTGGTGACCAGGAACAAGTCCACCTACACGTCACTCGAGGGCGTTTTCGCCGCCGGAGACGTCCAGGACAGGGTCTACCGCCAGGCCATCACGGCGGCGGGCTCCGGCTGCATGGCCGCCCTCGACTGCAAACGGTGGCTCGACGACCAGGACTGACCCGCACGAAAGAGCCACGAAAGAGCGAAGAACGGAAGCCGGCGTCACACCGCCGGCTTCCGTGTTTTTCAGCCGCCTGGCGAGCCCGGCCCGCGACGATGCCTTGCAGACGCTCTCACCGTACTCGCAGCCCTCTTCTTGCAGCGCACGCGATGCGTTCAATGGCTCATCAAGGACACATGCCTGAACAGGGACCAGGGGCCCGACGATTCTCGGCGTGGCCTGCCTGGCGCTCGCTTCGATCTGGCTCGGGCTCCGGCGGACTGCAGACATCGAGCACAAGGTCCTGCAGAAATAATAAGCTCCGCAAGGCGTTCTTTATTATGCCTGTGGGGAGGGAATCGGGACCCTGATTCAAGCGCAAGATGAGGAGGAGCCAGCAGATGGCGCAGCAAAGCAAAGCGTTGTGTCCCGGAGGAAACGAAGCCAGGCCTCTCCGCACGTCGAACAGGAAAACCATGCCGGCATGGTTTTGGGAGATGAGAACATTCGAGGCGCCGAGTTTGAAAAGAGCCCTGTGGCAGATGCTCGATACCTTCGTCCCCTACCTCGCCCTGTGGATTTTCATGGTTATCCTGTTCCGGATCGGCGCTCCTTACTGGATCATCCTTCTGCTGTCGATCCTTGCGGCGGGGTTGCAGATTCGCATATTCATCCTCTTCCACGACTGCTGTCACGGATCGTTCTTCGCTTCCAGGAAGGCCAACCTCACCCTGGGGACGATCGCCGGAGTCCTGACCTGCACGCCGTATAAAGGGTGGCGCAGCGAGCACAACGCGCACCATGCCACGTCGTCTGACCTCGACCGGAGGGGAATCGGCGACATCACGACGCTGACGGTGGCGGAGTATCGCTCGGCCCCGTGGTGGAAACGGCTGGCTTACAGGGCCTACCGCAACCCCCTCATCCTGTTCATCCTTGGGCCCGTATGGGTATTTCTGATCAGGTTCCGGTTCTTTCCAAAGAAGGCCGGACGGCCCGAGCGCCTGAGCGTGTTGACCACCGACCTCGCGCTCGTATCCATCGTGGCGCTTGCAGCCTGGACGATAGGATTGAAAACCTTCCTGGCGGTGCAACTTCCCACTTTCATGATAGGAGCCGCCGCCGGGGTCTGGCTCTTTTACGTCCAGCACCAGTTCGAGAAAGACTACTGGGCGCGCCACGACACCTGGGACCCGCTGCGAGCGTCGTTGGAGGGAAGTTCCTACTACAAACTGCCGAAGGTGCTCCAGTGGTTCACCGGCAACATAGGCCTGCACCACGTCCACCATGCGCGGCCGCGCATTCCGAACTACAACCTCCAGCGCTGCCACGATCACTTCGCGGCGCTCGGGAAGGTCAGACCGCTCACCCTGTGGACCAGCATGAAATCTCTCCGCCTGCACCTCTGGGACGAGGAAACGCAACGGATGGTCGGCTTCGGCGCCCTGCGCAGGATGGTTGCACACACAGCCTGAACCGACCCCGTCTCTTCGGCCGCCCGGAAGGGGCGCAGAGAGAGGCCCGGAGCCTCTCTGGAACTCCGGGCCTGCAGAGGCGCCTCAACGAGCTGTTTCTTCTTTCAGTTCGGTTCTCTCACCCCATACGGGGCAACGTCCGGCGAAGAACATCACGTCTTGCTGGGAGGCAGGAGAACCCTGTTGACCACTTGAATGACGCCGTTTGAGGCTGTCAGGTTGGCCTCGACTACGTCCGCCCCACCGACGATCACGTTGCGCCCCTCGTGTCACGACGGGCAGACGCACGTCATCCCGCGTCCGGACGTAATGCTGCGATTGAGGTCGATGGCTGCGCCGCGGCGGCCGGTGGCTGCGTAATACAGGTCCCCGTTCACCATCGTGTTCAACAGAACCGCCTTCAGCCTGGCGGGGTGCTTGAAGAGCGCGTTCAGCGTCTCCGCGGGCAGGCGGTTGAAGGCTTCGTTCGTGGGCACGAAGACCGTTTTTGGAGACCGGTTTTTGAGGGTCTGCGCCAAGCCCGCCGTCTTGACGGCCCGCGCGAAGGTCGAGAACTGGCTGTGGGATTCCACCACGCCCAGCAGGGTCTCGCTGGCCATGGGCGTGAATCCCGCCGGCGGCCATGCCGATGGGACCATTTGTGAACCGCCGGATTGCACCGGCGGCAACACGCGGCATCATGGCCATGGCGGCCGTTGCTACCGTCATGAGGGCGGCTGTAACCAGAGGCAGAGTCAAGAGCTTGCGTTTCATGGCATCCTCCTTAGAAAACGCTGCTCGTCGTTGGCGCCTCCTCACCTTTCCTGCTTTGTGAACACCCACCCCGACCCCTTATTCCTGCCCCCATCGCCAGCCTGCCAACACCGTGTCATTTCGGCAGGTGGGGCAGGATCTGCACGAGCAGCGCCGGCTTGGCCACCGCCCCCACCACGGTCTCGACGGGCCGTCCGCCCTTGAAGAGGATCATGGTCGGGATGCTGGTGATCTGAATTCCGACGCCGTCCCAGGGTTATCGTCCACGTTCAGCTTGACCACTTTCACGTGTCCGGCCTGCTCGCGGGCCAGTTCCTCGAGCACGGGCGCGATCGCGCGGCACGGGCCGCACCACGCCGCCCAGAAGTCCACCAGAACCGGAACCGGCGCCGCGACGGCGTCCCTGAAGTCGGCGTCCGTGGCGTGGACGAGCCACGGAAGGGCCGAACGGCACTGCCCGCAGACGGGCGTCTTTCCGGGCGGCGGGACCCTCAGGCGGTTCTTCGCGCCGCAGTTCACACAGACCGTGATCTCGCCGGACATCGTCACCTCCATTCTTCGGGTGCCGGAACGGTTTTCGTGTCCGCCACGTCCTCCTAAATTATATGTCGTGCCGAAGTAACAGCGGTGATCGCCTATCCGAGCCTGACCGCCGGACCGCGCGCCACGGACCCGGCTTCGCTTTCGATACCGATGTCAATACCCATGCCGATTTCGATTTCATGCCGGGCCGGCACTCCGGCGTGATACCCTTCTCCTTATGATCGCACTGCATTTTGGAGGCTATCGTATTCATGATGTTCGGCTGTTAAAGAAGGAAGAAGCGCCTGCCGGAACTTGACAGGACCGGGCACTGTCCCCCCAGCCGATACACCACCCAGTCCTATCTCGTTCCCGCGGGCGTCATGGGAGGCGCGTGACATGACGGCTAATGGGCGGAACCGGAAGCCGCTGATCCTGGTCACGGGCGCCACGGGCTACGTGGGCGGACGCCTGCTGAAGGCACTCGAAAACGGGGGGCGGCGGGTGCGATGCATGGCCCGCAGGCCCGAGTTTCTCCAGCCCAGGGTGTCGCCCTCGACGGAAGTCGTGCCGGGAGACGCGCTGGACCGGAACAGCCTGGACGGCGCCCTCCAGGGCGTCACGACCGCCTACTACCTCATCCACTCCATGGGCTCGGCCCGGTCCTTCGAGGAGGAGGACCGCCGGGCGGCCAGGAACTTCGGCGAGGCGGCCGCGGCGGCCGGGGTCGAGCGCATCGTCTACCTGGGCGGACTGGGGAACGAGCGGGAGGCACTCTCGGCCCACCTGCGCAGCCGCCAGGAGGTCGGCGAGATCCTGCGGGCCTCCGGCGTGCCGGTCACCGAATTCCGCGCCTCCATCGTCATCGGGTCGGGCAGTCTTTCCTTCGAGATGATCCGCTCCCTCGTGGAGCGCCTGCCCGTCATGATCACCCCGAAGTGGGTCTCCGTACCCGCCCAGCCCATCGCCGTCGAAGACCTCGTCGCCTACCTCACCGCAGCCCTCGATCTGCCGGACCGGGTTCCCGCATCTTCGAGATCGGCGGAGCCGACCGGGTCTCCTACGCGGACATCATGCGCGCATACGCGCGGTGCCGGTCCATGCGCCTCGTCATGCTCCAGGTGCCCGTTCTGACGCCGTACCTTTCCAGTCTCTGGCTGGGACTCGTGACGCCGCTGTACGCCCGCATAGGCCGAAGCTCATCGAGAGCATCGTGCACTCCACGGTGGTCCGAGACGACGCAGCGCTCCGCACCTTCGACATCCGCCCCATGGGCATCGACGCGGCCATCGCACACGCCCTGGCCAACGAGGACCGCGAATTCGCCGAAACCCGCTGGTCGGACGCCCTTTCCTCTTCGGGAGGTCCGCTCCTGGGGCGGGGTGCGTTTCGGCCGGCGGCTCGTCGACTCGCGCACGATAAAGATCCCGAGGCCGCCCGAGGCCGCATTCAGACCGATCCGGCGCATCGGTGGCGGGACCGGCTGGTACGCATTGAACTGGCTCTGGAAGCTGCGCGGGGCCATGGACCTGCTGGCGGGGGGGTTGGCATGCGCCGCGGCCGGCCGGATTCCGACGGCCTCCGTCCGGGTGACGCCGTCGATTCTGGAGGGTCGAGGCCTTCGTCCCGGACCATCTCCTTCGTCTCTTTGCCGAGATGAAGGTCCCGGGACGGGCCTGGCTCGAATTCGAAGTCACCGGGGACGAAGATTCTTCGACCGTGCGCCAGACGGCCGTATTCGATCCCGTGGGTCTGTTCGGGCAGGCGTACTGGTACGCGCTGTTCCCGGTGCACCAGCTCGTGTTCCGGGGTATGTTGAAGGGTATTGCGACGGCTGCGCTCGAGGCGCCTTCCTTATACTCGGCGTATCCGACAGCCTCACGGACAGCGGACCGTGATACAATATTTAAAGCCATAGGCAGAGGCGGCGGCTGAGGCGAGGGTATCTACGAGGCCCCACCCCGATCATGGGGCCGGTCTTTTTGCGGGGGATGCTGGCCATGGAGGAAGAGCGCAGAAAGTTCGATCGGCTCAAGCCGGACAAGCCGGTTGCGGCCAAAGTACGCGCGTTTGTGCCCGGTAAGGTGGTGGACGTCTCCGCCGAGGGGCTCTTGATACGGGTCCAGAAACGTCTCGCCGTGGGAGCAGTCTACGCGATGCAGTTGGCTTTTCCCGGCACGGAGATCGCCGTTCAGGAACCGTCGAACGTTGCGAGCTCGTTGGTTTCGATACGAACTACGAGGCGGACAGAGTCCGCGCGTACCATGCTGCCCTGGAGTTCGAACACCTCGTTCCCGAACTGACCGGTCGGCTTCGCCCTGGCGACGTTCTCGATGTCCGGATGGAACCTGAGGCGGCTTCCACCTAGCGGGACGTCCCCCGCAAACGCCGCGCGGGGCCCCGCTCTCGCCCTCCATTGAGGGCAATTCGATGAACGCCGCCTGCATCACCGTGCGGAACTTCGCATCCTTCATGAAACATGTGTGACCAAGACGCCCCTTCGGGCCTCAGGGCCCTCGATCACGCTGATCCTGCGGCACGCCCGGTTCCGCCGCGGTCCGCAGGAGGGACTTCAGGGCGTCCCCGGTTTCTTCGACGCGGTGAATCAGGTCCAAGGCGGCGGAATGAACGGGAGCCGGGGGGGCCGTGTCGGCACTCCCTACCGTCCCTATCAGCCTCAAGAGCCTTTTCCGGGTCTGCTCCAGTTTATGGCGTTCGAGAACATCCAGGATTCTCCGTGCGCGCGTGCCGCGTCCTGCCTTCTCTGCGGCATCGACGGACGTTTCGCTTTGTGCGATGAGGGAAAGGGCCCGGTCCGCGGCGTCGCGCATGGCGAGCCCCAACCTTACCTGCTCCTCGAGGACCGGCAAGGGCGTCTTCACATCGGGATCGGCCTTCACCGTCAGGTTGGCGGGATAGTCGTGCCCGTTGACGGTCAGCACCAACCGGTAGCGGCCGGGCAGGACGAGGGGGGCCTGTTCACCGCGCGGCGCTTCACCCGGGACGGTGGCCCAGCCCCACTCGGGACGCAGCGTCCGGGGCGGCGTGTATCGCAGGTCCCAGACGAAACGGTTGTGTCCGGCGCGGGCCGGGAGGATGTCGGGCGGAGATTTCCAAACGTCCATGAAGTGCGGTTCGGGCATCTCGGGGGGGATGTCGTCGTTGGAGAACCGTCGAACGAGCTTTCCCGCAGCATCGTACAGGGTCAGCGTCACGGGCGTCTTCGGCTTGCGCGCCAGGACGTAGTCGATGACGGCGCCCGTGGGCGGATTCTTTGCGAAGGGTTCGTCGGGCGGGACGGGCTCGCCGTGGTAGAGGCTGACCCTCAGGCGATAGGCCGGCGCCGGCGCGTAGAGATACACCGCCTCGGCGGCCACGGCGGCCGAGGCCTGTCTGAGCGGCGTCACGTCGTCCAGCACCCACAGGCCGCGGCCGTGCGTTCCCGCTATCAGGTCGTCGCCGTGCACCGCCAGGTCGCGGACGGAGGCCGTCGGCAGGTTGAGCTGGAGGGACTGCCAGTGCGCGCCGTCGTCAAACGAGACGTACGCGCCCTTCTCCGTCCCGGCGTACAGAAGCCCGCGCCGGACCGGATCGGCGCGCACAACACGCACGTAAGCACCGTCGGGGATGCCCGAGTCGATTTCGCGCCAGGTCTTGCCCATGTCGCACGTCACGTAGATGTACGGCTTGAAGTCGTCCATCCTGTGCCGGTCCACAGCCACGTAGAGCGCTTTGCCGTCGAAGGGCGAGGGCTCCAGGCGCTCGATGCGGCTCCACGGCCCGAGCCCGGGCGGCGTGGCGTTGCGCCAGTGAACGCCGGCGTCCGCAGTCACCCAGAGGCGGCTGTCCGTTGTCCCGGCCCAGACCTGCCCTCTGGCTTTCGGGGAGGCGGCCAGGGCCGAAATGCACCCGTATCCGCAGGCGGCCGCCGTGGCGGGCGTGGGCTCGCCCGCGCACTCGGCGTTCTTCTTCCGTCCGCTCAGGGTGGGGCTGATGATCGACCAGTGATCGCCCATGTCGGTGCTCCTGAAGACCACCTGCGCCCCCACGTAAAGCGTCTCTGGATCGAAGGGCGAGACGGCCAGCGCCGTGTTCCAGGGGTAGTTGTAGGACACCTCCGACGGCTTTTGCCAGAAGCTGTTGAACAGGGAAGGCGAGATGTTCACGGACTGATGGGTCCTTGCGTCGAAGCGCGAGATGTGACCGCCCGCGCTCGATCCGTACACGATGTCCGGATCGCCCGGCCTGGGGATCACGTACCCGGACTCCCCGCCTCCCGTCGTCTCCCAGGCGCAGTTGGTGATTCGGCCGGTGTAGGAGCGGGACACGATGGCGAAGGCGCCCGAGTCCTGCTGGCTCGCGTAGATCCGGTAGGGGAAGGCGTCGTCCGTGGCCAGGTGGTAGATCTGCGCGGTGGGCTGGTTGTACCACGTGGTCCAGTGGTCGCCCCCGTCCACCGACACGGCCGCGCCCTGGTCGGACCCGAGAACCATCCGCGAGGGATCGTCGGGGTCGATCCACAGCGCGTGGAAGTCGTCGCCGCCCGGCGACCCCTTGATCACTTTGAAGTGGGCGCCCCCGTCCGTGGACTTGTACAGGGAGATGTGGGGCACGTAGACGACGTCGGGGTTCTTCGGGTCCACGACGATCCGGCCGAAGTACCACCCCCGGGAAAGCAAACGGCTGTCTCCCGACGTGCGCCGCCAGGTTTCGCCCCCGTCGTCCGACCGGTAGACGCCGCCCTTTTTGCCCGCACTCACGATCGCGTAGAGGCGCGGTCCGGGCGTTCCGGCCGCCACGGCGATACCCATGCGGCCCAGTCCTTTTTCCGGCAGCCCGGTCATGGGCAGCTTCTCCCACGTCCTCCCGCCGTCCCCCGAGCGGTAGATCGCGCTACCGGTCCCCTCGACGGGTGCGTACTGGAACCAGGGCGTCCGGTGGGTGTTCCATGCCACGGCGTACACGAGGTCCGGCCGGCCCGGATCGCGGGCCAGGTCCACGCAGCCCGTATCCGCGTCGACGAAGAGGGTGTGCTTCCAGGTCTTCCCGCCGTCGGTGGTGAGGTAGACGCCGCGCTCGGAATTGGGGCCGTAGGCGTGTCCGAGGGCGGCGACGAGCACGGTGTCGGGGTCCGTGGGAAGAACGAGGATGCTCCCGATGTGCCGGGTGTCGGTCAGGCCGATGTGCCGCCAGGTCCTCCCGCCGTCGTCCGAACGGTACATGCCGTCGCCGTAGGTGATGTCGGAACGGATCGCGCATTCTCCCGTTCCCACGTAGATGATCTTCGGGTTGGAGGGCGCCACCGCCAGCGCGCCGATGGAGGCCGTGGGCTCGTGCTGGAAGAGCGGCGTCCACGTCGTGCCGCCGTCCGTGGTTTTGAAGACGCCGCCGTCCACCGCGCCGAAATAATACGTGAAGGGTTTGCCGGGATGCCCGCCACCGCCAGCACCCGGCCGCCGCGGAAGGGTCCCGCGAAGCGCCAGGACATCGCGTCATAAAGGCGTCGGGGAACCCCCTGCGCCACGGCTGCCAAACCGACCGTAACAAGAAATGAGAGGATGAGGGCGCGCTTCACGGGAACCTCCTTGAGTGCTCCGGCGCCCTGTCTCCCGCGTTTCGCCCGAGAACGTTCTCTCCGCGGTGGATGAGCCGGAAGGCCGGCACCGGCAGGGACGACGGTTCGAAGGCACCAAGATACCGCCCCGGCTGCATTGCGTGCAAGCCGCCCGGGGAATGGGAACCGTCCTGGCAACGTTAGATCACACGACGGCGTGCGGACACACCGCCAAACTGGTTTTAAAGCGAGGAGGAAACCATGGAACCCCGAATCCACTACAAGAGCGTTGCCCCGGGTGCCTACAAGGCGATGGCGGGCCTCGAGTCGTACCTGAGCGAGTGCGGTCTCGAAAAGCCGCTCCGGGAACTGGTGAAACTGCGGGCGTCGCAGATCAACGGCTGCGCCTTTTGCCTGGACATGCACAGCAAGGACGCCCGCGCGCGGGCGAAACCGAACAGCGCCTCTACGCCCTGTCTGCCTGGCGCGAGACCCCCTTCTTCACCGAACGCGAACGCGCAGCGCTCGCCTGGACCGAAGCCGTGACGATGGTGGGGCAAACGCACGTGCCGGACGAGGTCTACGAGCAGGCGAGGAGCCCAATTCAGAAAAGGAGCTGGTTGATCTGACGCTGGCCGTCGTGGCCATCAACGGCTGGAACCGCATGGCCGTCAGCTTCCGCTCCGTGCCGGGCTCCTATCGCCCCGCGGCGATTGACCCGATCGGTTGCGACCGGACTCCGCCGGCTCGGCGGATGCCTGCCCCGAGCTTGCCTCCCTCAAGAGCCTTCCCTATGCTTTCGGCAGGGGGCGGGATGTCCCGGGAGACAGGAAGGAGAACACGATGAGCAGGACGACGAAAATCATCCAGGTCGACGCTTTTACCGCAGAACCGTTCAAGGGCAACCCGGCCGCCGTATGCCTCCTGGAGTCTGAAGCCGACGAGGCCTGGATGCAGGCCGTGGCCCGCGAGATGAACCTCTCCGAGACCGCCTTTCCCGTCAAGAGGGCGGACGGATATGGCCTGCGCTGGTTCACGCCGGCCGCCGAAGTCGACCTGTGCGGACACGCGACGCTGGGCACCGCCCACGCCCTGTGGGAAGAGGGTCTGCTGGCCCCTGACGAGACGGCGAGGTTCCACACCAAGAGCGGCCTCCTGACCGCATCCCGCTCCGGCGGCTGGATCGAGATGGACTTCCCCGCAAAGCCCGAAGAGAAGACCGAGGGCCCGGAAAGGCTCGCCGAATCGCTCGGCGCAAAGCCCGTCTACGTGGGACGGAACGAGTTCGACTACATCGCGCTTTTCGAGGACGAGGCCGCCGTCCGCGATCTCGCGCCGGATTTCACGGCCCTGCGCGCCCTGCCGGTACGCGGCGTGATCGTTACAGCTCCTTCCGACTCGGCGAGGTTCGATTTCGTGTCCCGCTTCTTCGCACCGGCGGTCGGTGTCGACGAAGATCCCGTGACGGGATCGGCCCACTGCTGCCTGGCGCCCTTCTGGGGCGAGCGGCTTCGGGAAGAAGGAGATGGTCGGCTACCAGGCCTCGGCACGAGGCGGGCTTGTCAGGGTGCGCACGGCCGGTGACCGCGTGATGATCGCGGGGCAGGCCGTCACGGTCCTGCGCGGGGAACTCCTGGATTGACGGCCCCGTTTTCTTCCCGGGCCGGCCGAGCAGGTCCGGGGCCCGCCTGGGAGACGGTCGGTTCGATTCGCATAGTGCCGTCCGGACTCGTGAGGACCTGCACCCGCTCCCCCGCTTCAAACGGTGTTTTGCCGGCCTGGACGATGGCAAACAGCCGCCCGTCGTCGAGCTTGACCGTTATCTGCTGCGCATCCTTCCGCGTGATGCCTTCTTCGCCTGCCGCTCCCGCAAGTCCACCGAGTACGGCACCCGCCACGGTGGCCACGACGCTGCCGCGCCCGCCGCCCACGGCGCTGCCGGCCGCGCCGCCCGCCACGGCCCCGGCCATGGCGCCGACGCCGGACTTGGTGCCCTCGATCTTCGCGGCCTGGACGCTCTGGACGACGCCGTACTGAACGGACATGGGCTGCAGAGCCTCGCTCCGCGAGTAAGACTGGCTCGAAAGGCTGGACGCGCACCCCGTCAGACAAAGAGCCACCACTGCGAGAAGAAGAACCTCTATTTTCATCCTATCCAATTGAGAGACCTCCTGCGGATACCCCGGCCGCGCCCCTTCAGCGCGAGGCCGGGAACCGTGCCCGCGTTCTTGGAAGGGGACATCCATGCCTTTGCGTATCGGTGGACTCCGGACGATCCGGGTGCCGGCAACAGCGTTCCCTCGCGGCCCTCGCCTTCCACTTCTTTTGTCCCTTCTTCTCCCCGTTTTTTTATTGTAATACGCCCGCGTCCGGACTTCACGTGACCTTAGCGACGATCAGGGTGATGTCGTCGTTTTGCGGCCGTCCTCCGGCAAATTCGGACACATCCTGAAGCACCCTGTCGACGATGGCCTGAGCGGGCAGATGGGCATTACATTTGATGACATCCTCGAGCCGGTCGTCATCAAAAAAATCGTTGGACTCGTTGACCGCTTCGGTGACGCCGTCACTGTAGACCACCAGGAGGTCCCCGGGCGAGAACTCGAAGCTCTGCTGTTCGAAGGTCGCGTCTGGAAAGACGCCCAGGATCGTCCCCGTAGACTCGAGCCGCCGCACACCCAGATCCGCCCCGTCCTTCCTGAACACCATGGGCGGGTTGTGGCCGGCATTTACATAGCTCATTTCCCTATTCGCCGAATCGAAGAAACCGAGAAAGAGGGTCGCGAAGCGCGTTTCGCTCGTCGCGGTGCACATCCGCCTGTTGATACCTTCCACCATCTCTCCAACGTGGCCGCCGTGCGTGTCCACCTGCACCCTGAGCGTGGCCTGCAACGCCGCCATCAGTAGCGCGGCCGAAACACCCTTGCCCGAAATGTCGCCAAGGGCCAGGCCTAGGCTTCCGTTCCGGCCGCGGATGAAATCGAAGTAATCGCCGCCGACGTAACGCGCTGGTCTGCACGTGCCGGCGTACTCCAGATTAGGAACGGGAATGACGATCTGCGGCAGGAGGTTTTCCTGCACCTGTCTGGCGATCTCGACCTCACGCTTGAGTTGCGTCTGCTCATGGCCCTCGTGGAGAAGACGCGCGTGGTCGAGGGTGTCGGCCGCCTGCTGGGCGACCGCCAGCAGGAGATCCTCGTCCTCTCTTGAATAGGGTTCCTCCGAGAGCTTCTCCCCAAGGCTGAGGAAGCCCATGAGCCGGTTGTCCGCCGAGAGTGGGATCAGGAGCCTGGCATTCGTGCGGAGGAGAAAATCATTTTCCTCCTTCGTCCCCTGCAGGCGGACCAGTTCGGCGCGGGACCGGCTCGACTGTGGGTCAACGTCCAGGCCTTTCAGTTCTTCGCGCAGGTCTCTCTCCATGAGACGCACCACGAGGGAGTCGGCCGAGAGGATGCGGGGCGGATTGCATTCCTCGAGAGGCGCTTCCTCCCCGGGGGCGATTCGGGATCTGTGCCACCAGCAGAAGAAATCCTCCTGCCGCTTGCCTGCCGAAACGTCTCTGAAGCGCACGCGCTCGCCGTTCGCAAGGGGCAGGGAGGCGATCTCGGCGGCGCGCAGAAAAATCGCCGCGTTATCCGGATGGAGGGCTTCAAAGACGGTTCCCGTGATGGTAGCGACGAGCGCGTTCGGATCGGCGACGAGCCTGCGGATTTTGAGGGAGAGGTTCGTGAGAACGCGGCGCGTGTCGTAGGCTTCGCGGAAGAACTGTCTTTCGATGCGCGGCATGACTTTTCTGTTGACCTGCCAGACGCCGAGGACGATCCCAGCGGTCGCGCCCGCGGTCATGATGGCCAGCATGCCCCGCCCCGGCTCACCGAGCACCCTGGAAACATACGGGTCCGTAAAGTAGTAGAAGCCGACGAAGATAAGGATCCCCTCCAGAAAGATGACACCCCTGTGCAGCAACGCGAAGCGGAGCCCACGCCTGAGGATGACGCGGATGCCGAAGATCCTGTGCTTGACCACGGCGTAGACGAAGGCAAGAGGAAAACAGATCATGAGCGCATATATGACGATCCAGAACCACGAAGAGAACCTGAGGCCGCCGATCGTTACCTGGTAAAGATAGATCCCCAGCCAGGGCAGAATGCAAAGTGCTCCTATGAGGAGGATCATCAGCCTGTTTCGTTCACCGGGCTGCTTGACGTGAAGGAGGTTCCCGACGAGCGCGACGAGCCCCAGAACGAAGAGCAGGCAGTAAACGACGTCGAGAATGATGTCCACCCACCGGTAACCGGCTAAGAAGCGATAGAAGGCCGCCGTATCGGACGCCTGCAGATAGTGAATACTGAAGTTCCACGCCGTGAACGTTCCGCCGAAAACCAGCCCGGCGTGCTTGAGCCAGGGCAGCCGCCTGTCCAGGAAAGACGGCGTCGGGAAGAGGAGGAAAAACCGCATGAACAGGGCCGTCATGAAGGACAGGAGGAGAATGAAGAGGGCCAGCCCGAAAACCCGCAGCACCGGGGGGAAGAGGGCCTGTGACAGTCCCCAGGTAAGGCTTTGCAGGCTCAGAAAGAGAAGGCTTGCCGTGAAGGCGTTGTCGTTTTCGGTCCTGGCAAAACCGATAAAAAGGCCCGCCGCCAGGCATATGGCGGTAAAGAACAGGCTAAAGGCGTAACGGGGCAACCGCTCGCGCCACAGGCTCTGAAGCCTGGGCTGGGCCGGAATGCCGAGGCGCAGCTGTTTCATGGCACCGTCGGGGGCCTTGCGATCCACCCGGAGGGTGAAGGGCTCCCCGAAGGGGATGTCTCTCACGCAGTCCGCAAGGGCATACTCGCCGGTGAGCCTGCGCTCGAAGCCTTGCGCGTTCGCGATGGCGACGATCACGTCGCCCTTCCGGAGGCCGGCCTTGGTCCAGACCTCGCCGTGGGATTCCAGGAGCTTGTACCCAGGGCCGTTCCAGGACAGGTACCACCGGGATTGCGGGGCGGTGAGCGGGCTCGTGAAGAAAACGCGGTAGTACAGGATGGCGCCCTGAGACAGAAGGATGCCCGCGGCCAGGACCAGGAGCATGAGCCGGCGTGTCCTTTTGGCTGTCATGATAGCGACCTCCAGGGTGTCTGACCCGGGGCGCACTCGCGCCTCCGGAAAGCTCTCGGTGGCCCCGATGCCTGTGACCTATAGATGTCTGCTTAGAAATAGTATATCCCGAAGGGTGGGTCCGGCAACGTTGGGGCATCGTCAGTATCTTCTACGCAACCTCGGTGCGGATCGTTTCCGACCTGCGGGGGAGCCAGAATCCGAGCCCCTGTTCTGAGGGATAAACTGGTCGATGCCCCGGGACGCCGGGAGCGCGGAGGTCGAGCGATCTTCAGGAGGAGGGTCCTTCGGGGTCAGGACGAGGACTTGTCCCGCCGTCTGAGGTTTTCCCAGAGATCGCCCATGCGAGCCTTCACGTCAGGGTCCATGGCAATCACTCCGGGCCATACCCTCTCGAAGCCTTCGCCAGGCCATTTCTTCGTGGCATCGATGCCGACCTTGCCTCCGAAGGCGAAACGCTGTGAGGCGTGCTCCAGAACATCCATGGGGCCGCTGGCCAGTTCCAGGTCCCGTCCGGGGTCGATGTTGGCCAGGACCCGCCAGGCCACCTCGCTCATGTTCTGAACGTCCACGTCGCCGTCCACCACGATGATGACCTTGGTGAACATGGCCTGGCCGAGCCCCCATATCGCGTGCATGACCTTCCTCGCGTGCCCGGGGTACTGCTTATCGATGGACAGGATCATGAGGTTGTGGAAGACCCCTTCCGGCGGCATGTGCATGTCCAGCACTTCCGGAAGCTGCCGCTTCATGATGGGAAGGGTGATGCGCTCGATCGCATACCCCATGAATGCGTCTTCCATGGGCGGAGGCCCGACTATGGTATGGACGTAGAGGGGCTTCTTCCGCCGGGTGACGCACTCCACGTGAAAGACGGGATAGTCGTCGGCCAGCGAGTAGTAGCCCGTGTGGTCTCCGAAGGGACCTTCGCGTCTCAGCTCAGAAGGATCCACCCAGCCCTCCAGGACGATCTCGGAGTTGGCGGGTACTTCGAGATCGACCGTCTCGCAGCGGACCATTTCGACGGCCTCCTTCCGGATGAAACCAGCCAGGAGCATCTCGTCGACGTCGTCGGGCAGGGGCATGGCTCCGGCGAAATAGGTCGCCGGATCGGAGCCGATGGCCACTGCTACCTCGATCTTCTCGCCCTTTCTGAGGGCCTGCCGCGCGTGTTTCGCCCCGTGCTTGTGGAGCTGCCAGTGCATGCCGGTCGTGGTTTCGTCGAAGACCTGCATTCGGTACATACCGCAGTTGCGCTTTCCCGAGAAGCGGTCTTTCGTAAAAACCATAGGGAGAGTAATGAAAGGGCCTCCGTCCTCCGGCCAACAGGTGCAGACGGGCAGTTCCTTCAGTGAAAACCGTCCCTTTCCAAGGACGACTTCCTTGCAGGGCCCCGATCTGACGGTTTTCGGCATATAGGAGGCCAGCTCTGCGAGCTGGGGCAACATGCGGATCTTGTCCAGAAGTCCCTGCGGCTGCTTGACGTCGAAGAACGCGTTGATTCGCCGGTCCACGTCCTCGTAGCTCTCGATCCCCAGCGCCTTGAGCATCCGCCCGTGCGTTCCCAACACGTTGCCCAAAACGGGCACGTCGTGACCCTTGACGTTCTCGAAGAGCACCGCCGGACCGCCCTCCTTGACCGCTCTGTCCAGGATTTCGGTGATTTCCAGACAGGGATCCACCTCCTCCGCGACGCGGAGGAGTTCCCCGTCCTTCTCGAGGGCGGAAACGAAATCTCTGAGGTCTCTGAATCCCATGGTTTGTCTCCATAGCGGACCGGATCCGGGGCGGGGCTAGGGTCCCTCGGACTGAAACTTCCGGTAGTCCCTCAATCCCCTTCCGCCGCCCCCTGCGAGCTGGGAGAGGGTCACGGGACGGAGCCCTCTGGCCTTGAGACCGTCCAGAATGAACGGCAAGGCGGCCACGGTCTGGCTTCTGTCGCCGCCGTGGATGACGTTATCGCCGTCGTGAAGGAGAATGATGTCGCCCGGTCTGAGATTGTTGAGCGTACGCTGGATGATCACGTCGACGCCCGGCCGAGTCCAGTCGCGGGGCATATTGCTCCACTCCACCACCGTAAGATCGAGCCTTCGAGTCTGCCGGAAGAGCCTGGGATCCCTGAATCCGTGGGGAGGGCGGAACCACTCCGGCCTGATGTCGGCTATCTGCTCGATGATGGCCTGCGTCTTCTGGATCTGCCAGAACATGGTGGAGCTCTTCTCCGGGATCATGTAGGGATGGCTGTAGCTGTGGTTGCCTATCTCCATCCCGTCCCTGACCTCACGGCGGAGGGCATCAGGATAACGCAGCGCATTCTCTCCGACGACGAAGAACGTCGCCTTGACGCCTCTGTCTTCGAGGATTGCCAGGATCTGGTCCGTGTAGGGTTCGTTGGGGCCGTCGTCGAATGTGAGCGCCACGTCGTCGCCGTGGCGGTTTCCATGGGTGAAGGCCGGACCGCAGAACTGCGATCTCGGCGAAAGAAGGGCATGGACGGCCAGGTAGAGAATGAGCAGGCCGGGCCCGAAGAAATAGAAGGTAGGCCTTTTCCGGGAGGTCACACCCTGAATTTTGTAGGATCCAATCCGCATCTCTTGAGCATCCTGTAAACTTCGACTCTCTGCTTGCCCGCTTCCTTCGCCATCTGGTTCACATTGCCCCTGTGTTTTCTCAAGAGGCGCGTCAAGTACTCCCGTTCAAACTGCAACCTCGCGTGCGCGTAGCTGCCGACGCCCCTGCCCGTATAACCCTGCAGCTCGAAGGGCAGGTCGTCCCGCTTGAGCACGGCGCCCCTGAGGTAGAGTGCACAGAAACGCATGCGTGTCTGCAGCTCGCGCACGTTACCCGGCCAAGGATACCACAGCAGACACTCCATGGCCTCGCCGGTGAAGCCTTCGAAGGGCTTCCCCAATTCCCTACAATAGCTCTGAAGAAAGGTGCGCGCCAGAACGGGGATGTCCTCCGTCCGCTCTCTCAGCGGAGGCACCCTGAGCGGAAAGGTCTGGATCCTATAGTACAGGTCCTCCCGAAAGCGCTTGGCCGACACCTCTTCGGCGAGGTCTCGCGACGAGGAGAAGATGAAGCGCACGTTCGTCTGCCTGGGCGTGGCATCGCCTATCCTCGCGAAGGTCCTTTCCTTCAAGATTCTGAGCAGCTTGACCTGGAAAGAGAGGGGCAGGTCGGCGACCTCGTCGAAAAACAAGGACCCGCCGGCCGCTTCTTCGATCTGACCTGGAACCCGTCCGCCGGCTTCCTCTCTTCCAAAGAACCCGCCGTCCAGAAGATCTTCGGACGGACCAAGGCAGTTGACCACCACGAAGGGACCGTCCGCCCTCAAGCTCTGGTAGTGGATCTGCCTGGCGATGACGCCCCTGCCGGTCCCGGACTCGCCCAGGATCAGCACGGGGATCTCCGTGGGCGCCACGATGGCGGCCTGTTCCCTCGCGCCCAGCATGGCGGGCGACTGGCCCATGAGGATGGCCTCCTCGGACTTGGCCATGGGCGTGGAGGCTTTGCGCGGAGAACGCCCGATGGCCGCCTCGAGACGGATGCGAACGATGGTCGGTATCAGGGGCTTGAGGGCGAAGTCCGTGGCACCCTGAGCGATGAAAGCCGGAACTTCCTCGCGTCGCCCCATGGAAAGCAGGAGGATGATGGGCGTCCAGGGGGCCAAAGTTCGGAACTGTGTAATGACCCCCCCATCCTCCATCCCCGTTTCCTCGAGGTCCGCGAATATCACATCTACGCCCCCCGAAGCGAGGCGAGCCATGGCATCCTCGGCCGATGGCGCCATCTCTGCGGTCCACTGCAGCGAAAGGCAGTTTCTGAGGGTCTCGGCGGACTCGGCATCCCTTACCACAAGGAGTGCTTTCATCCCCATTAATCCAGCCCCTATCACGTGCAGCCTCTGCATGCGCAGGGAGGGGACTGAATCACTGACGGGCACGCGCTGCCCTGATTTCACACAGGTCCCGACGCTGTATCCAACATCGTCCCCGACTCCGTTCACGGCCAGGAGGACCGACGGCGCGTTCCCTGAAACGCGTCCGCCCCGCACCGGCTCGGCGATCTTGCCACCCCTGATGAGGTACCCTTCGGTCACGTCGAAAACGAAGTCGCCGGACGCGGCGTCCATATTCCCTCCGCCCATCTGGACCACGTACAGGCCGAAGTCCACGCCTCCAATAAGCTCCTGTCGGTTGAAGGAGCCTGCCTGCACCTGAAGATTGCGCATGCGAGGTGAAGGGATGTAGCGATAGCTCTCCCGCCTACCGTGACCCGACGGCAGGAGGTTGAGCTTCTTCGCGGAAGTTCTGTCCAGAAGTAATCCCCTGAGTATGCCGTCCTCGATGAGCATCGCGCGGCTTGTGGGCGTGCCCTCGTCATCATAGTCGCTCGTGCCTCTTTTTCCGGGCGCCGCCCCGTCGTCGCACAGGTTGAATCCGGGCGGCGCGACGCGCTCGCCCCGGCTCTTCCAGTAAGGAGAAAGTCGTCCCGCGACCAGGTCGCCCTCCAGGCATCGCCCCACGGTCTCGTGAACGAAGAAACCGGAAGCTCTTGGAGCCAGAACGACAGGCAGAACGCCGGAGGGCGCGGGCCGCGCTTCGAGCTGGAAGAGAGCCGTACGAACGGCTTCTCCCGCAGCGGCCTTCGGACCGACATCCTTGGCCAGCTCGTAACCGCTGGCTGCGCTCCTCACCTGCGCCCCAACGAACGACCGTCCGTTTTCCCGGACTCTCACCTGCTGGTACAGGGTTACGTAGCTCCTGGTCTCCTCCACCAGCGCGCCGAGAGAGTTGGCCACCAGCACCTCGCTGCTCGAGTCCGTATACAGGCCATAGTAGGCCTCCACCCTGCCGTCCATGTTCAGTGCCGCCGATTCCCCCGATACGAGCTGGGCCTCCTTCCACTGGAAGGGCACGATGTCGTGGGGGACGAGCGACAGGTTGAGATGGCGGGAGGGCTGCACTTCAAGCGGGGCCAGCGTGCAGCGCGGCCCCCAGGAGAAGGAACGGGCCAGGCGTGTGGCTTCGGCCACCAGGTCCTTCAGGTCGAGGCCGGAAATGGACGCAAAGCAGGTGACGTCATCGGCCACCAGACGAATCCCCACGCCCTGCATTTCTCCGCCGTTGATCTGCCCCGTCTTGCCGTCCTTCCGGCTCATGGTCGTAAAGCTGCTCCGCTGTCACGAAGACCTCGGCATAGTCCGCCCCCGTCGATATGAGGGTTCCAAGCACCTCCTCCAGCAGATTCTTATCGAGCAGCACGGGACCGCTCCTTCAACTCCTGCCACAGGGCCTCGACTCGAGCAGCGCGCGCCCGAAGGGCTTCCCCCGTTCTCGATGACGTAATCGGCCAGCGGAACCTTGGCGGAATCAGGCCATTGGGCCGCCATCCTGCGCTCCACTTCCCCGGCATCCCAGCCGGCATCCATCAGTCGCGCTTTGCGGACCGGTTCCGGCGCCGTTACGAGAATCACCGCGTCGAATTCGGCCTCCGTGTGCGCTTCGAATATCAAGGAAGCCTCCGTCACCACGACGGTCCCACCGCCCTTCTCCCTTTTTATCTCCAAGAGCATCCGCCTTCTTTCGTCGAGAACGAGCGGATGAAGAATGGCCTCCAGCCTCCGCCGCGCTCCGGGATCGTTAAACACGACGGCGGCGAGAGCTTTGCGGTTCACGCCGCCCGACGGTTCGAGGACGTCCTCTCCGAAGGCTTCCACCACAGGGCCTGCGGCCCTTCCATCGGCCGAAAGCAGGTCCCGCACGATCCGGTCTGCGTCCAGTACCACGGCGCCGAGGTCGCCGAACATGGCGGCCACAGAGCTCTTTCCCGACCCTATCCCGCCGGTCAGGCCCACATGGAACATGACCATCTTCCCGCGTGAAAATAATGACGGACTTTCGAGTTCCCGCCAAGTGTCCCAGGTCCCATCGCTGCACGAGGATTCGCCGGGACAACCGGCCGACTCGAAATCCAAATCGGTGCGGGAATCTTCACGATCCAACTCCAAGGCGGGTCCGCGCCGACCTCAGCGTATTGGCCAGGAGCATGGCGATGGTGAGCGGCCCCACACCGCCGGGGACGGGCGTATAGAGGGACGCCTTCTCCCACATGGCCGCCGGAACGACGTCGCCGACCAGGGTCCCGCCCTTTTCCCTGACTATTCGCAGGCGGCCGGGGTCGTTGTTGAAGAAGCGCCCGGCCTCCTCGAGGTCAGTGATCCGGTTCATGCCCACGTCCACCACCACGGCTCCCGGCTTGATGTGGTCTTCCGTGATGAGCCCCTTCCTGCCAACCGCGGCGACCAAGACATCCGCCTCCCTGCAAACGGCGGCAAGATCCTTCGTTCGCGAATGGCAGATGGTGACCGTCGCGTGTTCCCTCAAAAGCATGAGCGCCATGGGCTTTCCGACGATGTGCGAGCGGCCGACGACGACGGCGCTCCTGCCCTCGGAGTTCCACGCCATAGCGCCGCAGCAGCTCCATGATGCCCGCGGGCGTACAGGGCTCGAATGCGGGCTGGTCCAGCACGAGTTTTCCCATGTTGACGGGGTGGAATCCGTCCACGTCCTTCTCGGGATCGATGGCCAGAAGCACGGCGCCCTCGTCCACCTGCGGCGGGAGAGGAAGCTGCACGAGGATTCCGTCGATGTCCGACCGCGCGTTCAGGTCGTGAACGACCTTCAGAACGTCGCGGGTGGTCGTGTCGGCCGGCATCTCCATCTTCTCGGAATGCACGCCCGCCTCCGCACAGGCTTTGACCTTGGAGTTCACGTAAACGCGGCTCGCCGGATTTTCACCGACCAGAACCACGGCAAGACCCGGTGGCCGCAGGCCACCTTCCACCATTGCTTTCACCCCTTCGGCCACTTCCTGCCTGATGTCGGCGCCTGTCTTCTTTCCATCCATGACGCGTGCGGTCATCTGACTTTCTCCTTCCTGAAGTCTGCCCTGAATGGAAATTCAAGGTCCAGGCCCTCCTTCCCCATCAGTATGTTGCTGAGAATTAGCGATATCTTCTTCGTAGGGTAGGGATTCTCGTACTGAAAGACGAGGAGGCGCTCGATCCAGTAGCCTGCCGGCAGGTAGAGGTTTTTCAGAAAGAGGGTCTTGCCCGCGGCGGTCAGCCTGCGTTCGCCGTCGTTTTCCTTGTAGAAAAGCTGGTAGAGACCTATGTCGTCGAGGGCTCCGTCGCTGCCGAACATGGTCCCCTGCGGCGAAAAGGTCAGATCCTCGGACTTTCCCAGGTTTTCTATGCGGAGCTTGAAGAAAACATAGTTGGCCTCCGGCGGAAAATCGGCGAAGGGATCAATAACGCCTTGTGCCTTGTAATAAGCCTTCAGATCCTCTCCTGTTATGGGTTCCACCCTCACGTCCAGGTTCTTGTCCCGAAAGTGGAACCCGCTGCCTTCTATGGTGTATTCTTTTGATTGCTTCTTTTTTGCGTCCGGCGAAAGATGCTCCAGGATGTAAACCTTTCTGGAAGCCCAGGCGGAAACGCCGAGGATCAGCAACAAGCATGCCGCCGCAGCTCTTTTTCTCAAGATTCCACCTCCCTGTCGAGACCACATGATAACGCCATTGACGCCGATTGTCGCTTTCAGAACCGGACGGGACCTCCCCGGTGACCGGGCTGCGAGAGGGCGGCGGCTGTCGCCGGCTCTGGACTTGCGCACGCAGAGATCGCCGCTTCTTTTCCCTGCTATTTTCCATCTCACCACCTCACTCAATCACTCGATCCCAGGATCACTCTATCGCCGTCGCTCTCATAAACCTTTGTCAGCGACAAGTCGTATCATGCCGTGTATGAGGAGGTGACCATGAAAAGGTTCACTCTGGCCATAGCAGTCGTGGCGACGGCAATTGTGGTCGCCGTCGGGGGGTTCTGGTGGTCCCAGAGAGGGTCTCAGGCCTATGAAGGCCTGGCCAACCGCTTTCCCGACCAGACCAGCGTCTTCGTAGAAATCCACAAACTTGGCCAATGGATGTCGCCGCAGACCGCGGGTCAGGGTGGGCCTGCTCCCGCCCGGACCAGCCGCGGAACAGACCCGATGTTGCAGGTTCTCGGCCAGGTCTGGGCCGCCCAACCCGTCAGGCCGGCCGAACTGCCGGACCTTCTCAGGAACCAGCCCATGGGTATCGGCCTCTGGATAGCGTCCGGCAGCTACAGGGGCGCTGGCCTCATTCGCCTGGGTCCGGGACAGGCGGACCAGGTGGAGAAGTTTCTGGCCGAGAAGCTGGGTAAAGAGCCGGCCAACGTAACCGTTGACGGGATCGCACTGTACAAGGCTCCCGCGCTGGGAGACCACGAGGGCACCCACGATTTTGTCTGGGGCGTTTCCGATTCCCTGGTGGTCATGGCTTCCAGCCCTCAGGTCGCCAGGGACGTCCTGGGGACAACGGCCGACAAGTCTCTCGGGAAAGACGTCGATTTCCTATCCACGGTCCATAAGTTCCCGGCCGGCAAGGGCGCACTTCTCTTCGTTAAGGGAAGTTTCCTCACGAGCATGATACGGGAACACCACAAGGCTTTCCGCAAGGTCGAGGACAGGGAGTCCGAGGACAAGGAGAGGGCGGAACCTGCCCCCGGTGTCACGGCTACGGACAAGCCCCACGAAGGACCGTCGTCGCCGAGCACGCCGCAGTTCTCTTTTTCGGACCTGAAGCCTGCGATCAAGCCCATACTGTCGTTGGATACGATCAACGCCCTCGGCTTCTGGACGCTTCCGCCGACGGCCGGTCAGGAAGGTTGGCGAACCCGGTTCTGGATCGGATTCAACGACCCCCCGAAAGGCGTCTGGCGGATCGCCGCGGAAGGCTCGCCTTCCTATCCCGATATGGCCAGCCGACTGCCCAAGGACGGCCAGGTTTACCTGTGGTCGGGCGGGAAAGACCCTGCCCGCATCTACCAACTCTCGCTGGACGAACTCCAGAAAGACCTCCCTCCAGACCAGATGGGCTGGATTCGAGCCGGTATCGGGGCGGCCGAAGGCAAGCTCGGGCTCTCTTTCGCCAACGATCTGCTGCCCGCGCTCGGCGACCAGTGGTGCTTTGTATCCACGAGGGACTCGGACGGAACCGGCCACGCCAAGCGCAGGGGCCTATTCCTGATACTTCGCGACAGCAGGCGGTTCGAAGACCTGCTGAAGAACAAGATCGCCCCCCAGGTCCATCTGCAACAGCAGACCTACAAGGGCGCGGAGGTCTGGACATTCGGCAGGGAGGGTGCGACCGGGGACAGGCCCAGCCTGGTGCTGTCCGGAGGGATGGCCATACTAACCAACGATCCGCAGTGGGCCCTTTCCACGGGCGGTGAACCCGGCAAGGCATACGAGAAATTTGCGGGAATCAGGGAGAAGGCTAACGGGGTGGCTGTCGTGGATCCCTGCCCTGTGGTCCCAGCAGAGCGACGTCTTCACCCAGGTTATCTGGCATTCGGGCATGACGGGCCTGAGCGTCGATGCCACCTTCCCGGGACAGATCCCCAACTGGAACTGGAAAGACTGGGACAAGCAACTCGTCAGCCTGAAGCAGTGACGGCAAAACTCCCCGCCTGAAAGGGCGGGGAATTTTTATCCGGCCTTGACGCGGAGTATGCCCTTGTCGAGGAGCTTCCTGATGGCCTTGAGGGCTTGCCGCTCGGCCATGGGCGAAACCTTCAGTATGGACGAGATATCCCACGTCCCGTTCACTCGCGAGGCCAGAAACCCTTCGTGGGGCGAGATGTTCTCCTTCGCCAACTTCTGGAGCGGCACCGCCAGTTCGAGGACGGCGGAAAGCGGAACCGTTTCCTTGAAGTAGAGCTGGCAGGACCCCTCCTCCGCCATCGCCAGCCCCCTCGTCACCTCTTCGTCCTTCGGGAGGTATTTGAACAGGTAACCGTAGAGGTTGACCGCTTCCTCGAACCGTTTGTCTTCGAGCGCGCTTTCTCGCCTCTTCCAGCAGTTTGCGTTGAATATCCGTGTAGGCGGCTTCCTCGGCGCCTTCCTTCTCTCCTGCCGATTCCAGGAGTCCCGTTTCGACGAGCTTATGGGCGACCGAGGAGATGATTGAAACTCGGTGGCGTGGAGTTCGAGGGCGACCTCGGCCAGGCTCCGTGATCCGTCGAAGAGGGCAAGGGCCCTCTGCTCGAAGCCTTTGAGGACGGGACCGGAGTCATTGCCCTTCCCGCTCACTTTCCTGAAGACAATGCCGTCGTTTCGGATCACCTTTCTGATCCGTCCCCACTCGTCCATCCTCCGTATGCCTTCCATGATGAGCGACGTCACATCCAGGGCCATGTGAATCATGTCCTCGTCTATTTCCTGGAGATCCTCGAACGTGAATTCGCCCTCGTCCCAGAGGAAGAGCCCGTACAGGTTTTCTTCGGCCTTGAGCTTCAACATGCCCATCAGTTGGTCTTCCTCGATGATTCCGACCATGACGAGCACCTTCCCCAGCTTGATTCCCGTCTGGATCTGCGTTTCCATGGCCTTGTTTAGCTGGTCTTCCGTGAGGTACCCGCGACTTATCAGAAAATGGCCGAGGTATTCGCGGGGGTCGGAGGAAGCGGTAGAACAGATCATACCGCCGCGAAAGAATATCCTCTTCGTGACACCGTTCGTCCCTCTGATGTGCAGGATGCCCGTCTTTCGGCTCGTGGAAATCCACTGGAGCACGTCGGACAGAACGATGGTCTTCAGATTGCCCTGCAGTCCCATTCGGCCTCCCTGGCTCACCCATGGTAAACGGGAAACGGCCGACGTTCAAACGTGCATCTCAACGGCGCAGCCCGGAAGCGCGGCGAGCCATCCCGTTGCAAAAGCATATTGGCGCCGCCGCCGTTACTCGATTATAATGAAACTCCTTATGAGGAGCATGTGAATGTTGGAAGAAATCCCCCCGATCGCCCTGACTTTCGACGACGTGACGCTTCGTGCCCGCACACTCCAGGGTCCATCCCCAGAACGTGGACACGACATCCCATCTGACCAATAAGATCGCCCTGAACATCCCGCTTGTCTCGGCGGCGATGGACACGGTGACCGAAGGCAACCTCGCCATTGCTATCGCGAGGCAGGGCGGAATCGGCATCATCCACAAGAACATGAGCCTCGATCAACAGGTCGAGGAAGTGGACAGGGTGAAGCGCTCGGAAGCGGGGATGATCACCAATCCCATCACGATCCGGCCCGAACAGAAGGTCTACGAAGCCCTGGACATGATGCGCAAATTCCGCATTTCCGGCGTCCCGGTCACGGCACCGGACGGGCGTCTGCTGGGCATCCTTACCAACCGGGACCTGAGATTTGAAGACCGGACCGACCTGCCCGTCAGCGAACTCATGACCAAAGAAAACCTCAAGACGGTGCCCGTGGGCACGACCCTCGAGGAGGCCAAGCAGCTCCTCCAGAAGTTCAAGATCGAGAAGCTCCTTGTCGTGGACGACCACTATCACCTCAAAGGACTGATCACCGTCAAGGACATACAGAAGAAGATCAAGTTCCCCAGCGCATGCAAAGACGAAATGGGGAGGCTCAGAGCAGGCGCGGCCCTGGGTGTCGGCGGGGACGTCCTCGACAGGGCGAAAGCCCTGCTCGACGTCAACGTGGACGTTCTGGTGCTCGATTCCTCCCACGGCCATTCCCAGGCCGTGCTCGATGCGGCGGCGCGCATCAAAGAAAGATATCCGGAGGCCCAGCTCATCGTCGGAAACGTGGCCACCGCAGAGGGCACGAAGGCTCTCATCGAGCGCGGGGCCGACGCCGTGAAAATCGGAATAGGGCCCGGTTCCATCTGCACCACTCGGATCGTCACAGGTGCGGGTGTCCCGCAGGTCACCGCCATCGCGCAGTGCGCCCGCGTTGCGGCCGAAAAGGGCATTCCGGTGATAGCAGACGGTGGCGTACGTTTCTCCGGCGAGATCGTCAAGGCCATCGCCGCAGGGGCCAATTCGGTCATGATAGGCTCACTCTTCGCCGGCACCGAAGAAGCGCCCGGCGAGACGATTCTCTACCAGGGCCGGACCTTCAAGGCATACAGAGGCATGGGTTCCCTGAGCGCAATGAAGGCAGGGTCGGCGGACAGGTATTTCCAGGAAGGCGCAATGCCTCTCTCCAAGCTCGTTCCCGAAGGTATCGAAGGCATGGTGGCCTTCAAAGGGAGCCTCGAGAGCGTGGTGACCCAGCTCATCGGCGGACTTCGCTCCGGCATGGGACTGACCGGAAGCGCGACGATCAGCGAACTGCGCACCAAGGCACGCTTCATGCGCGTCACCGTGGCCGGCCTCAGAGAGAGCCACGCACACGACGTCGTCATTACCAAGGAAGCCCCGAACTACATGAAAGAGGAATTCTAATGATACCGGAAGAAAGCAAGCAGGAATACAGACTGCTCAAGGACAAGGCCGCAGAACTCAGGAGTTGTCTTTGACGAAGAAGGCCTCCTGAGCCGCCTGAGCGAAATCGACCGTGCGTCGACCGCCCCCGACTTCTGGAACGACCCCCAGAAGGCCGCACCGCTCCTCAAAGAAAAAAGTTCTCTAGAAACCAGGATCGAGTCCATCCATAAACTCGCCCGGTTCGTCGATGATCTCGACGCATTCATGGAACTCGAATCCGAGGGCGAGGACGTGGGCGGAGACTTCGGAGAACTTTTCACCGATTTCCAGGCTTTTTTTGCCGACATTGAGATCAAGGCGCTTCTCTCGAGTTCCCTCGACATCAACAATGCCATACTGACCATTCACCCCGGCGCGGGCGGAACGGAGAGCCAGGACTGGGCCCTCATGCTCTACCGCATGTACGTTCGCTGGGCGGAAAGACAGGGATACAGCGTCGAAATACTGGACTACCAGGACGGGGACACGGCCGGGATAAAATCTGCCACCATTCTGATCAAGGGCGACTACGCCTACGGCTATCTGAAAACCGAGAGCGGCGTGCACAGACTCGTCCGCATCTCGCCTTTCGACGCCGCATCGCGGCGACACACCTCGTTCACATCCGTCTTCGTTTCGCCCGAAGTGAGCGACGACATCGAGATCGAAATCGACGAGAAGGACGTCCGGGTGGACACTTTCAGAGCGGGCGGTCACGGCGGTCAGAACGTGAACAAGGTCTCCTCCGCCGTTCGGCTGACCCACTTTCCCTCGGGCGTCGTGGTCAGCTGCCAGAACGAGCGAAGCCAGCTCCAGAACCGGGAAACGGCATGGAAGGTCCTCAAATCGCGACTTTATCAGCTGGAACTTGAAAAGAGGAACAAGGAAAGACAGGCTCTCGAGGACAGCAAGATGGATATCGCGTGGGGCAGCCAGATCCGATCCTACGTTCTCCATCCCTACAGACTCGTCAAAGATCACAGGACCGACACGGAAATTGGAAATGCGGACGCAGTCCTGGATGGTGATCTCGATCCTTTCATCCAGGCGGCGCTGAAGGCGCTGGTGGCCTGAGGCTGAAAAGACCGCCGGCCTGCGCTGCCGGCGGCACTGGGGTGCGAGGGAATGTCCATGGATGCGGACAGGACGCCCACGGCGCGGTCCAGGGCTCTGGGCGGATATTTCAAGTTCAAGGGCCTTACCTGGGCGGTCGTCGGAGCAATACTACTCTACGCCGCTCTGGCTGGCGGCACCCTTGAGGATGCGGGGCCGTTGAGACTGTCGGCTTTCTTCCTCCTCATGTTCGCGGTTCCTTCCGTTCTGCTCTGGACCCTCGGCATCGTCGTCAGGATACGCCACCCCGCAGGCTGGTGGATCGGATTGGTCTATGTCTCGTCGATCGTGGCGGCCAAGACCATCCTCGGCATCGGCGAACTGCCGGGGCGGTCCTGGTACTGGCTATCGGACCACCTCCCGCCGACGCATCTTATGGGCATAAAGATCCTGGCCATATTTTCCGTTCTGGTTTACGCGCTCGATATCGTCGTCCTGGTGGCCATGCTGTCCGCCAAGGGACGCGACTGCTACGATATCGGGACGCCCAATCCCGTCGGCGAGGGACTGAAAGCCGCCGTGGCAGGGCCTGGCTCGAACGGATTACCGACGTTTGCAGGAGGGTCCTTATTCAGAGGCACGTCACGCAGGCCCTGCCGCTGGTCTTGGCCTGATAGAGCGCCTGGTCCGCCATCTTGATCATGGATTCGAGGTCTTCCGCCTGCGAAGAGCGCGCAGCCACGCCGCCGCTGAAACTGATGTTTCACGCCGGGCAAATCCGGTATATTAACGGCCTTAATGGCCGACTCGGTCCTGGCGGCCACCTCCATTGCCTCATCCAGTTCGGTCTGCGGAAAAAGAACGATGAATTCGTCTCCGCCGTACCGGCCCAGGATATCGTATCCTCTAAGCTCCTTCCGGACGCCGCGCAGAAGGTGACCAGGACCGAATCTCCGGCGTCGTGACCGTAGGTATCGTTGATTGTTTTGAAGCGGTCCACATCCATCAGCATGACGGACACCGCAAGTCCCAGCCGGCGGCTTCGTGACACTTCGGCGTCCGCCACTTCGAGGAAATGCCGCCGGTTGTAGATCTTGGTCAGACCGTCTTTTATGGAGAGTTCGGTCAACAGTTCGTTCTTCTGCCTGAGTTCGTCCTGCAGGAGTTTTCTCCTCAGGTGGACGTTCGCCCGGGCCAGAAGCTCTCCGGGGTGAAAGGGTTTTACGATGTAATCCCCTGCGCCGGAGGTGAGGAGCTTGACCTTCTGGTCCGTCTCGTCGACGGCCGTCAGCATGAGCACGGGAATGGTCTCCATCTCCGGTCTTGAGGCACGCATTTTGAGGAACGAGAAGCCGTCCATCTCCGGCATCACGAGATCGCAGAGCACCAGGTCGACCCGCTCGTCCATAAGGATCTTGAAACCGTCCAGCCCGTTTTCGGCCTCGTAGAATCGGACCTCCATGTCGGGAAATACGAGCGCTCGCTTGATCTCTTCTCTCAACGAGCGAGAATCGTCGACAATCAGGATGTGGGCGACAGGCATACCGGCCACTGAATGTCCCCTCTCCCTTTTAGTTTGAAGCACAACACCTGGGAGATGCAAGCTAGAACGACGGCGCGCCGAGACTTTCCACGACCCTCAACGTCTCTTCCTGGTTTGATACCCACAGAGCAATATCCGCGCCGGCCTCCAGACACTGTTTAACCAGTTCCGTCAATTTGTCCCGCCCGGCCACCGCGCCCATCGACAGGTCGTCCGTCAAGCTCGATCCCCCGAACCCGGTTTGCCTGAGCCGTTCGTATACGCGCGGGTCCAGGGAGGAGGGCGTCCCTGCTCCGACCTCGAAGTAGTCGGCATGGGCTACCATGACGTAAGGAACGCGCCCGGCAAGCCTGATATAGGGTTCCAGGTGGGGCGCTCTCTCTTCGAGCGGTGCCCCCGATCCGGGGCAGGCTCTTGTGGCTGTCCACCCTGGAGCCTCCAAGGCCCGGAAAGTGCTTGAGGCAGCCGGCCATACCCGCCGCGTCGAGGCCATCGAGAAAGGCCTCGCAGCACTCGGCTACAACCAGAGGGTCGGAGCCGTAAACCCTGCTCTCCAGTCCCGTCCCGTCAAAGGCGGGACCGAGATCGGCGACGGGGGCGAAGTCCACGTCGAATCCGAGAAAGCGCATGATGCCGCCCATCTCACCCGCAAGAGACCGGACCCGCCCGGCATCGCCTCCCATCCCCTCCGCCGAAGGAAAGCGGTACCCTAGGGCCGACAGCCTGTCGACCCGTCCGCCTTCCTGGTCGAGGCCTATAAGAGGAGGGGAATCCGGACGTGCTTCATGGATGCACTGGCACAGCTCCCGGACCTGGTTCTCCGACCTCAGGTGACGGGCGAAGAGAATGACGCCCAGCGGGCAGGCGTCGCGGAGGAAGCGCTGGACTTCCGGGCCGGGAGCGAATCCGTCGAGCGTGATCCAGATGGGGAACGTTTTCATTTCCCCGAGCCCCTCCGGCGGTGTGCCGGCGCGGATTTGGGGCGCTTCTGTTTCGGGAGGCTGGAGGGCAGAGCAACGCGGTACATGACCGGATTTGGACCCGATGTCCACGCCAGAACCACCGCGTTGGTCGATGAGACAGCCGGACATTTCAGAATCGAGCCCTCCGGCACCTTCCACGTCCACCCGGCGTGCCCGTCCTCCGGGTCCAGAATGACGAGCCTGGAACCGGCCGACTCCGCGAACAGGATTCCAGCCCCGACCTTGAAGGGGCCGAAGGACGGCCTCCCCTCGGCCCGGAACTGCCACGCGAGCTGACCGTCCCGGATCTTGACCGCCCGGATGAAGTGGTCCAATGACGCGTAAACGACCTTATTGCCTAGTACGAGCGGGACCGAGACGACTTCCCCCCCGCCCCGGTACGTGAAGCGCACGCGTCCATTTACCGGACTTGAGAGCGACGAGGTCCCCTGCGGAGGTGCCCGAGAATACGGTCGCCCCGGCGAGGGTCGCGGGCCCCGGCCGTCCTCTTTCCGGCTTCCACGTCCAGAGAATGGAGCCCGAAGCGTCTAGCCTTGCCGCCTCCTGTGGGCCCCACACCCAGAAGCCGTCCTGCCCCATGGCCATGGCATGGGAGATGTCCAATTTCAGGTTCTTGTGCGTACCGTCAGGAAGCCTGAGCCCGTGAGGGAAGAACACGACAGGCACGGCCGGATCAGGCACCAGCGCCACGGCGCCCCCCAGGTCGGCGGCAACCTGCGTCGGTATCCCCCGCCCCAGTTCCCAGAGCGTGCCCTTCTGGTCCAGGACCCACGTCCCGCCCCCTCCACAGACCGGTTGGAGCAGCGGCGCCATGTGAACGGGATCGCAGTTGGGCGCCGGGTCCCCAGGGCCCATGATCTGGTTTCGACCGCCGGAGGAAAAGAGATAGAGATTCCCGCCGCAAAGGACCGGGGCCCAATCCACCCGGATGTCCAGCGGCAGGCCCATGGCTGCGGGCTCAGCGGAGAACGACGCGAGTCCCGCCACCAAACCCAGTGCGATGGCAGCAAAGAGTCCGCTTCTCGTGCGCATGGCGCCTTCTCCGGAGGTAGGCGGCAGATTCGTCGCGGAACGATCAGGCAAAAGGAAAAAGCCGCCGGGCGCAGGAACCCGTGTCGCGCCCTAGGATGCCGTCTCCATCTGCTTGATCAGGCTCATGTTGTAGTGGATCGCTTTTTCTTTCTCGAGTTCCTTCGTGCGCTGAGCGATATAGTCCTGCATGATGCCGCTCGCGATCTGGCCCCGTTGGGTCCTCGCGAAGTCGGCCCGGTCAGCCTCGAATTTCTTCATATCGGCGTCCTGGTGATCCGTGACCACCGCCACGACCCAGCCATTCTTGACCTTGAGAGGACCGACCCGCTCCCCGACCTTGGCCGCGAGAAGAGCCTTGCTCAGGTCCCTGTCCCGGCCTACGCCGGCGACGTAACCCTTGGCATTCTGGAGCCCCGTCTCCCTGGCCTGAAGCCCCAACTTCTTGGCCTCCGCTTCGAGCGTTTTGGCGTCCTTGCCGTCCTTCGCCAGGGTGTCCGCCGCCTTGCGGGCGAGTTCGTCGGCCTTCTCGTTCCTGAGTTCCTTCTCAAGCTGCGGCTCAGCCTCGACGAACGTCGCAGGATGGGCGGGGAGGACCTTTGTGACCTTGAAGCGCACCCAGTTCTTCCTCACCGTGAGAGGATCGCTCCACTGGTCGGGCATCGCCTTGAACACGGCATCCGCCAGCGACTCGTCTTTGCCGAGCGGCCCGATGGAGTCCGTCTTGGCGACGGGCACCTGACTTTGTGGACCTCGAGCCCGAATTTCTTTGCCGCCGCCTGCATCGCCGCGTCGTCTTTCGCCTCGCCGAGGGCTTTCTCCGCTTCATTCTCGAGCTTCGTGGCCTGGCTGGAGTAGACCGGGTCCGACAGGAGCATGGTCTGGCGGACCTGATCCTTGACTTCGTTGAAGGGCTTGGCCTGGCCCCCGATTCCAGTCAGCTTGATGACGTGGAAACCGAACTGGCTCCTGACGGGACCCACGATATCACCCACGGCCTTGCACTGGTCGAAGACGGCGTCCGCAAAGGGTTTGACCATGCTCTTCCGGCCGAACCAGCCCGAGGTCTCCGCCTCTCGACGAGGTCGGCCCTTCGGAATATTCCTTTGCGAGTTTTGCAAAGTCCTCGCCTGCCTTGGCCTTCCTGTATATCTCTTCCGCCTTCTTCTTGGCGGCCGCGACGACCGCCGGTTTTGCGTCTTCGGCGACCTTGATCAGGATGTGGCTGGCCCGGCGCTGGTCCGCCGGAATGGAGAACTCCTTGATGTGGTCCCCGTAATAGGCCTTGACCTGCGCGTCGCTCACGTTGATGTTCTTGCGGATGGCATCCGGGGTCACCTCGACGTATTCCACCTTCCGCTTTTCCGGCGTTTCGAGGTTCTTCTTCTCTTTCTCGTACCGGGCCTTGAGTTCCGTTGCAGAGATGGGTCCGATCTTGCCCATGAAGTAAGCCGTCTGAGCGACCGCCACCATGGCGTTGAACTTTGTATTTTGTCTTTGTAGAGGTGCTGGAGTTCGCTGTCCGGAATATAGGCCGTATCAGACAGCAGGTCGCGGAGTTTCTGGACAAGGAGCTCGCTGCGGACCATGGCCTGATAATCCTGCGCGGACACCCCCAACCTGGAAAGCATGACGGGATATTCGCTCTTGGGATTCTTGAAGTGGTAGATGCGCTCTATCGTCCGGGCGACCTCTTGATCACTGACGGTCAGACCGTACTTCTCGGCAAGCTGGCCCAGCATGATCTGATCGGCCATCTGCGAGGCGATTCGCTGCGGTGCACCCTTCAGGAAACTCTGCTTGAAGTTCTTGCCCAGCATGCTCTTGATTTGCTCGGTGTAGAACCTGTACTGGAGGCGATAGGCCCCCGGCGGAAGGCTGTCGCTCCCGACCTTAACGGCAAAGTCCCGACCGAGAAGGGAATTGCCGCCCTTTTCCATATCCTTGCCGCCGCCCCAGACGGTGAACATGGCCAGGATGAAGGACAGAACCACGACCCAGAGGAGTAGTTTGAGTACCTGCATGCTGCGCATGCGCTTGAGAACGTTCATAAAGCCGATCCTCCACTCGCAAAGACCTTATATTACAGCATTTCAGCGATTCGGGCAAGGCTCTGGATGCCCCGTTTCCGGTCGCCGGTGGCGGTCCGGCCGCCGGTACACAACCATACCACACTGGATTTGGGATTTGGGAATCGGGGTATCGGGTTTGAAGACGGCAGGGGGAAGAGCTTCGCACCGGAGATGAACAGGGAGGATGGGAGGACGGGGGCGTAACGATTTGGGATCTGAGAACGCGGAAGACTGATCCTCGAAGGAAAGACCGATCCGTCATTCCAGCTGAGACGGCAATCCATGCCGCCGAAGGCTTTCCCGCGACTCCATCAGTGGAGGAAGAGCCAAGGCCTAAAATCTGCGGGTCGAAGAAGAGCCCCGGTACGGCTGGAGAATTGTCTCGAAGGCCCGTCCCCTGTCGTTGCATTGTTTTCGCCTTAGCCCTTCGGCCTCAGGCTTTCGCCCTCAACTCTGTGAAGGACCGCCCCTACGCCACCACCGGCTTCACCTCGCGGTGATAGGCGCGTCCCTGTCGGAGCCCCCAGTAATAGAGGACGAGGGAAGTCACGGCGACGGCGACCACGTCCCAGCCGAAGGGAATGAGGCCCCTGCCGCCGAAGTGTTTGTCCCCGGCGAAGGAGAGAGCCGCCATGGCCAGCAGATAGACGATGAACCAGCTCCCGTACTTCATCGAAGCGATGAGGCCGCCTCTGCGTGACGCGTAGACCAGGTAAATCACCACGCCGCCGAAGAGAACCGCGAGCGTCAGACCGGTCGCCGGCCAGGCGCTCCAGTACAGGAGCAGAGACGAGATGATGAACGCGGCCGGCGACAACACGGCCGCCCAGCGCAGGTGGAACGGGCGCGGCACATCGGGCGCGACGTCGCGCAGAACCACCATGGATACGGGCCCTATGGCATAGCTCACCATGAAGGCAACGCCCACTTCCGAAACCAGTTCACCGTACCCCCCGTTGGTCACGAGCAGGAAGAACTCCTCGAGCAGGAAGCACGCGAAGAGCCCCCACCCCGGCGTTCCGTAGCGGGGATGCAGTTTCATGAAGAACTTCGGCATGGTGCCGCCCTCGGCCATCGTGTATCCCACGCGAGGTACGGACCCCACGTTGGTGGCGTTGGGGCCGTTGGGCGAGACGATGCCGTCCCAGAAGATGATCGCGGCGATGACGGCCAGCCCGGCGGCGGCCGTGACGTTGTAGAGAGGCGCGGGTAGATTGGCAAGGGATGCCCAGTCGCCGGTGTGTACGCCGAACCTGGCTAGGTGCGTCCAGTTTATGCCCCCGGTGAAGACCACGGCTATCAGGAAGTAGGTGACCGTCCCGATCACGAGGGTCAGGATCAGCGCGATAGGAAGATCCCGTCCGGGGTTCCTGGCCTCCGCGCCGAAATCCAGGGCCTGGCGGAAACCCGTGTAGGCAAAGAGCGTTGCGGCTGCCCCGAGCATGAGCCCCGAAGAGCCGGTTGGCGCGAAGCCGTGGAACGCCGTGAAGTTCTTCGCGTGGAAGGCGAGAAAGCCCATGCCTCCGACGAAGATGATGATGGGGATGTACTTGACCGTAGTCACCACGTTCTGAAAGTAGCCCAGGTATTTAACGCCGAAGTAGTTCAGCAGGGCAATGAGTATGAGAATGATCGTACCCACCGTCAGCCCGACCAGGCTGAGGTTCTCCTTCGGCGTCAGAAAGCTGGGAAAGAAGGTTCCCGCGTACCGCGTGACCGCCACGGCCTCTGCGGGGGGGATGATGACGTACGAGATCAGCGCGGCCCAACCCGCGAGGTGCCCCACGAAGCTCCCGTGGGAGAGGTAGGGGTACTTGGCGACGGCGCCCGCCGCAGGCCAGGCTGCGCCGAGCTCGCAGAAGACCAGGGCCACCACGAGCATGCCCGCGCCGCCGACGAGCCAATCCACGATGCCCGCCGGGCCCGCCTTGGAAGCGACGACGCCCGGCAGCATGAGCCAGCCCGAACCGATCACGGTCCCGAGGCTCATTGTCAGCAGTGAAAACCAGCTCAGGTCCTTCTTAAAGTGTCCCGCGCCGCCCGAGTGATCTGCCATGGTCCGTACTCCTGGTGTCGGGGGGCGCCCGCACCGCGGCGCCCGAAACAGGGGGTAGGTTCCAATGCACGAATGGAGTCTGTTTCTGGGCTCGTCTTCACGCCGAGCCGGGAGGGCACATGCTGTCGAATCCAGCTGACCACCATGTGGTTATGGTAACAGCAAGTGACTCGAAGTATAAAGGGACGTTCGTTTCGACGTGACCCCCTCTGCCGGAGAAACCGGAGAAAAGGGCCGAAAGCGACCGGCAGCCGGGGCATTCAGCTTCGAAGCCAGTCGGCCGGCCGGCCTTCAAATCCGCGATCGCGAATCCCGGGGTCGAAATCCATTTCCCCTCCCACTTGGGCTACAATGCGCGATGGAGGGCACATGCCGTCGGACCTGACGCTGGCCATCGTGGCCGGAGAACATTCCGGGGACGCACACGGGGGGAACCTCGTCAAGGCCTTCGACAAGCTGCAGCCCGCGGCCCGGTGGTTCGGCGCGGGCGGAGCGACCCTGGCTTCGGCGGGCGTCGAGCTCCTCGTCCCCATGGACAAACTGGCCGTCGTAGGCATAGGCGAGGTGGTGTCCCACCTCCCCGATCTGTGGCGGGAAATGGCAAGGCTGAAAAAGGCCCTGACCGACAGGAGGCCGGATGCGATCGTGCTCGTGGACTTTCCCGATTTCAACTTCAGGCTAGCGCGCACGGCCCACGGCATGGGCATTCCCGTTGTTTACTACATCACGCCGCAGGTGTGGGCCTGGCGGCAGAAACGCACCGAGTTTCTCAAGCGCTACGTCGACAGGGCTCTGGTCATCTTTCCCTTCGAAAAGACCTTTCTGGAAGAGCGTGGCGTGGAAGCCCGCTTCGTGGGCCATCCCCTGGTGGACACGGCGAGGATCGACTCTGCCCTTGGGGCTTTCCTTGAACGAAACGGCTTATCCTCGCGGAACAGGAGGCTTGCCCTTCTGCCCGGAAGCCGCAGCTCGGAAGTGAAGCGCAACCTGCCGCCCCTCATGGACGCCGCCGAGAGGCTCACGGCCGCCCACGATGACATCGACGTGCTGGTCCCATGGGCCGATGGCCTGCCGGAAGACATGCGCCGGGCCTTCAATGCCCCCCGCATCCACTGGATCAAAGGGGAATACCGGGACGTGCTCGGTCACGCCCAGGCCGCGGCGACGGCGTCCGGGACCGCGACGCTGGAGGCCGCGATCATGGGCATCCCGCAGATTATCGTCTATCGCGTGAAGGCCGTGACCTACGCCATAGGGCGGAGGCTCGTCAAGCTTCCCTGGGTCGGATTGCCGAACGTCGTCCTTGGCCGGATGGCCATTCAGGAATTCATACAGGGGAACTTTACGGGCGCCCGCGTCGCCGCGGCGCTGGATGCCATGCTGACCGATTCAGATGGGAGTCGGCGAAGGGCGGAAGCCATCGCCGGGGAGATAAGAAACAAGCTGGGCGAAGGCAACGCCTCCGCCCGAGCCGCTCAAGAACTTCTAATTTTCCTCAAGGAACGTCAGACGGCCTTCTGAACCTTGCCGGCTTTGATGCACTTGGTGCACACGCGCATCGTCTTGGTCTGTCCGTTGACGTTGGCCCTGACGGATTGGAGGTTGGGAAGCCAGCGCCTCTTGGTGAGGTTGTGGGCGTGGCTCACGTTGTTCCCAACGCTCGGCTTTTTTCCGCAGATCTCGCAAACCTTGGCCATGGTGAAAACTCCTTCCACAAACGTTCTTTATACCAAAATTCCCCCTGCCTTGCAATAGGGCGGGAGGACGTGAGTCCGTGAGTCAGGGATTCGGTGAGGAGGACGAGGGATGGCCTTCGGGGGAAATTCGACAGCCGGCCGCCCCCCTTCTAAGGCCGCCCGCCTGCCGATTCCTGTCTTTCCTTTATGCTTTCGGCCTTAGCCCTTAGCCCTCGCGAAAAGTCTCGTACCTCGGTTCCTTGCCGTCTTTCAAATCCCACCCTTCCCAAATCCCCCCTCCCCTCCCCCGACCTGGATGACCGGAAGGTCCGCCGGTGTTACAGATGTATAATGATCTCCGGCTCTTGCACTGAAGAGACGACACCAGGATGCCGACGATCGGGGCGGTGCCCCGGGAAAGGCCTCTCATGAACGGACGTACCGAACAGCTGCTGGCCATGCTGGACGAGCGGATCCTGCTGCTCGACGGGGCCACGGGAACCATGCTCCAGTCGAGAAATCTCGCCGCGAAGGACTTCGGCGGCCCCGACAAGGAAGGCTGCTTCGACTACCTGGTGATGACGCGCCCCGACATTATTCGCTGGGTCCACGAGAGCTACCTGGAAGCCGGATCGAATCTCGTGGAGACGGACACCTTCGGCGCCACGCCTCTCGTTCTTCAGGAGTACGGCCTGCAGGGCGAGGCCCTGGAGATCAACAGGCGCGCCGCAGAAATCGCGCGGGAAGTCTGCGACCGGTTCTCCACCCCTTCCGGCCCGAGGTTCGTCGCAGGCTCCATGGGACCTACCACCAAGTCCCTGAGCGTGACCGGGGGCACCACCTTCGAGGACCTTTCGGAGAGCTACCGCGTTCAGGCGGCGGCTCTCATGGCCGGCGGCGCCGACGTGCTGCTCCTCGAAACGTCGCAGGATTCGCTCAACGTGAAGGCCGGACTTCTCGGTATCCGGCGGGCCATGGATGAGGCCGGCATCGACCTGCCCGTCATGGTCTCCGCAACCATCGAACCCATGGGCACGATGCTGGCCGGCCAGGACGTGGAGGCCTTCTACGCCTCCGTGATGCACGCGCCGCTGCTCTCGGTAGGGCTCAACTGCGCGACGGGCCCCGATTTCATGGCCAGTCACCTTCGGACGCTGTCGGCCCTGGCCAGAACGAGGATCTCGTGCCACCCCAACGCGGGACTGCCGGACGAGGACGGCCGATACGCCCTCACGCCGGAGAACATGGCCGCCCAGGTCGGCCGCTTCGCCCGGGAGGGCTGGGTCAACATCGTGGGCGGGTGCTGCGGCACGACGCCGGACCACATCCGCGCCCTTGCCGAAGCCGTTCGCGGCGTGCCTCCGAGGCGGGTCCCCGATTACCAGACGGACGTTCCTGTCCGGCATCGACTTCCTCGAGCTGGAAGAGGACAACAGGCCCGTCCTGGTGGGCGAGCGGACGAACGTCCTGGGCAGCAAGGCCTTCAGGGACCTGATTTCGGCCGGCCGTATCGAGGAAGCCGCCGAGATCGCCCGCGACCAGGTGAAGGCCGGTGCGCAGGTTGTGGACATCTGCCTTCAGGATCCGGATCGCGACGAAATGGCCGACATGGAGTCATTCCTGGAAAAGGCCGGCCGCATGGTGAGGGCGCCGTTCATGATAGACAGCACGGACGCCTCGGTCATCGAACGGGCGCTCACCTTCTGCCAGGGCAGGTCGGTCATCAACTCGGTGAATCTCGAGGACGGGGAGGCGCGCTTTCAACGCGTGGTGCCCCTTGCGCGAACCTACGGCTCGACGCTCGTGGTGCAGACTATCGACGACGATCCTGCGGGCGGTATGGCCGTTACACGAGAGAAGAAGCTGTCGGTTGCCAGGCGATCCTTCGAGCTGCTCACCACGAAATACGGCGTACCGGCCGAAGACATCATCTTCGATCCGCTCGTCTTTCCATGCGGCACGGGAGACGAGGCCTACGCGGGCAGCGCGGGAGAGACCATCGAGGGCGTTCGGGCCATCAAGGCCGAGTTCCCCGTGTGCAAGACCATCGCAGGGATATCCAACGTGAGCTTCGGCCTTCCCGCGGCCGGCAGAAGCGTTTTGAATTCGGTGTTTCTCTACCATTGCACCCGGGCGGGCCTGGACATGGCCATCGTCAACGCGGAGCGCATCGTCCGCTACCCCTCCATCCCGCCCGGGGAGCGCGCGCTGTCCGAAGACCTTCTGTTCAACCGGGGAACGGACCCGATCGGGGCCTTCAACGACCACTTCAAGGGCAGGAAATCTGCGGGTCCGGCGACCCGGGCGCGGGCCGGCACCCCCATGGAGAGGACAGAGCGCTGCATCATCGAGGGCACGAAGGCGGGCCTCATCTCGGATCTCGACGAACTCAGGGCCGGCGGCATGACCCCGCTCGACATCATCAACGGCCCCTTGATGGGAGGCATGGCCGAGGTCGGGCGCCTTTTCGCCGCAAACGAGCTCATCGTGGCCGAGGTGCTCCAGTCGGCGGCGGCCATGAAGGCCGCCGTCTCCCACCTCGAGAAGTTCATGAAGAAAACGGACCGCCGCAGCCGCGGAAAGATCCTCCTGGCCACCGTCAAAGGGGACGTCCACGACATCGGCAAGAACCTCGTCGACATCGTGCTGTCCAACAACGGATACGAGGTCGTCAACCTTGGCATCAAGGTGCCGTCGGAAAAATTGATCCAGGCCTGCACCGAACACAGCCCCGATTACATAGGCCTTTCCGGTCTGCTCGTGAAGAGCGCCCTGCAGATGGTCACGACGGCCGACGACCTTACGTCGGCGGGCGTGACGCCTCCTCTTCTGGTGGGAGGCGCGGCGCTCACCGAGAAGTTCACGGACGTCAGGATCGCCCCGGCCTACGGCGGGTTTGTCGCCTACGCCCGGGACGCCATGGCCGGACTCGATCTTCTGAACCGGCTCTCCGACCCGGAGGCCGGACGCGCTCTTCGGACGGAAACCGCGGCGCGGCGCTCGACCCTGGCCGAGAGCCGGGAAACGGCCAAACCCGCCGCGCCCGAGGCCCCCACCGTCCGCAGCCCCCGCGTGGAGATCGTCCCCGGCCTGGCCCCGCCGGACACGGACGAGCACGTGCTCGAGGAGGTCGATCTCGAGGCCGTCTGGCCCTACCTCAACCCGCAGATGTTGTACGGAAAGCACCTGGGCTTGAGAGGAAGCTTCTTGAAGCTCAGGGAGGCCGGAAACCCCAAGGCCCTCGAGCTGGAAGCCGTGATCCGCGGCATCCAGGAAGCCGGCTGGCTCAAGGGAAAGGCCCTCTACAAGTTCTTCAGGGCCGGCTCGGATGGAAACACCCTCCGGCTCGCGGGCGAAAATGTCCAGCCGGTCGACTTCCGCTTCCCGAGGCAGCGAAGCGGAGGCTTCTTCTGCATATCGGACTTCGTGAGACCTGCGTCCGATAAACTGGAGGATTCAGTCGCCCTGTTTGTCGTCACCGCGGGCGAGGGCGTCCGGAGCCGGGCGGAATCTCTCAAGCGGCGCGGCGAATACCTCCTCTGCCACGCCCTGCAGGCCCTCGCGCTCGAAACCGCCGAAGCGGCCGCCGAATGGCTGCACAGAAGAATCCGCGAGGAATGGGGTTTCCCTGATCCGGAAGACATGACCATGCTCGCCCGGTTCCAGGCGCGCTACCGGGGCGCCCGGTACAGTTTCGGCTACCCCGCCTGCCCAGACCTCGCCCACCAGGAAGCCCTTTTCGGACTGCTGCGTCCGGAGCGCATAGGGGTCCGGCTGACCGAAGGATACATGATGGACCCCGAGGCTTCCGTCTCGGCACTGGTCGTCCACCACCCGCAAGCGCACTACTTTGCGGTCTGACCTGGAGGCTTGAAATGTCCAACCGTACTTCGCTCCTGAGCTGGATGAAGGATTCCGTCGTCGTGGCAGACGGGGCCGTGGGCACCGTCTTGCGATCCAGGGGGCTCGCGCAGGAACACTGTCAGGAAGAGGCCAACCTGAGCCGCCCGGACCTCGTGCTGGCCCTCCACAAAGAGTACGTTAACGCGGGGGCGCAGATTCTGACCACGAACACCTTCAAGGCCAACCGGCTCAATCTCGCCTCTTTCAAGCTGGAGGGCGCGCTTAAGGACATCAACGCGCGTGGTGTCGAGCTCGCGCGCCGCGCCGCCCACGGGACGCCGGTCTGGGTCGGTGCGTCGGTGGGCCCTCTCAAGGTCATGCTGAAGCCGTACGGAGACATGGACGAGTCCGAAGCTAGGGACGTCTGTCGCGAGCACGTAGCGGCACTGGCCGACGCGGGACCGGATCTCTTCATCCTCGAGACCCAGCAATCGGTCCTGGAGACGCTCTTCTTCATGGACGCCTGCAGGGAGGTGGCGCCCGACGTTCCCGTTCTCGCCTCGCTCACCTTCAACCGAGAGGGACGCACTTTCTTTGGCGACACGCCGGTGGAAGGATGCAGAAGGCTGGCCGCACAGGGCGCTGACGTGGTGGGCATCAACTGTTCGGTGGGACCCGCGGACACCCTTCCGCTCGTGGAGGAGGTGGCGAGGCACGTGGACTGCCCGCTCGTGGCCATGCCCAACGCGGGGTATCCCACGCAGATCGAAGGGAAGATCGTCTATCTCTCCAACCCGGAATACGTCGCCGACTACGTCAAGAAATACGTCGACCTGGGGGTTAACGTCGTGGGCGGGTGCTGCGGTACGACCCCGGATACCGTCCGGGCGATCGCGAAAGCCATTAAAGGCCTGCGGCCCGTCAAGCGCCAGGTCGCCTCGAACGGCTGGCTGGTGACGGAGGAGATTCAATCTGCGGCGGACGTTCCCCCGGAAGAGGCGCTGGACGGCTTCTTCCAGAAGCTGGGACGGTCCTTCACCGTCACGTGCGAAATCGAGCCCCCCAGGGGGCCGGACGCGAACGGCGCCGTTGAAATGGCGCGACTGCTCAAACAGGCAGGCGCCGACGCCGTCAATATCGCCGAAAATCCGATGGCGCGGGTCCGGCTCTCACCCATGGCCCTGGCCCATTTCATCCAGCGTGAAACCGGGCTCTCCACCATACTCCACATGACCTGCCGCGACAGGAACCTCCTCGGCCTGCAGTCCGAACTGCTCGGCGCCTCCCTGCTCGGCGTGGACGGCGTTCTCGCCCTGAGCGGAGATCCGGCCACGATCGGCGATTTCCCGACGGCCACCACGGTGAACGACGTGAATGTCGTGGGGCTGGTCAAGATCATCCGCTCTCTCAACCGGGGCCTCGACTTCTCGGACAACGCCACCGGCAAGCCAACCCAATTCGCCGTGGGCGTGGGCGTCAGCCTGACGCCCGGCGATCCGGAAAAGGAATACAGGAAGCTCCAGGAACGCCTGGATGCGGGAGCAGCCTTCGCTCTCAGCCAGCCCATCTTCGAGCTGGACGCGGCCAGGCGCTTCATGGACCGACTGCAGGGGCTTCCGGTGCACGTTCTCCCGGGCATACTGCCCATTGCGAGCCTCAAACAGGCCCTCTATCTGCGCAACGAGGTACCCGGCATGCTCGTCCCGGACAACGTCATCGCCCAGCTCGAAAAATACGATCGGCGGGAGGACCAGATGGCTTACGGCGTAGAACTGGCCAGACAGCTACTGGATGGTTTGAGAGCTTTCGCGGCCGGGGCCTACCTGACGAGCGGGGGCCGGAAACGGCCCGTCTTGGTGGAAGTTCTGGGTGACATAATCGGTTTGATCGGACGTGCCTCGGCTCCGCCGGTAGGTCATCAGGTCCTTCCTTAAAACACCGGTGGAGGTATGCTTGACACACGGCAGCGGGCGTCTTCAAAGTGGGGATGGGTGAGCAGAGAAGCCGAGGTCGCGGCGCTTTCGTACAATCAGGCCTTGCCGCGGCCGGCTTTGCCGAGCCGGGCACCGAGCGGGAAGGGGCCAACCCCATCCCGCTCGGATTGCTACTTCCAGCTCACCTCGAACACGCACGGCCTGTTGCCGGCGCCGGGAATCGCACCGCACCTGTCGTGGGTGACCACGGGATCGTCGGCGCCGAGTTTTTCCATGGCGCCGTAGAGGTAGCCGACGCCGGTCGAACAGTCCGTGCGGCTGGCTTTCTCGAGGCCCTGGTTGTCCACGATGACGTTGAATTTCTTCGGGGATACCTCTTCGACCCTGAATCGGTCCGCCGCGGCATCGCCGTAGCAGCTCCTGTAGATCGTGATGAAGGTCTTCTTGAGCCAGTCCTCGGGCCTCTTGCCCTGAAAGTAGACGCGGAAAACGGACTCCGCCTGGCGGTGGGCGTTGAAGCGGCCCGCCTCGAACGTGATGCAGGGCATTTTGGACGTGGTGGTGTAGAGGGCTGCGCCCGGTCCCTTGAGGGCGATGGTCATGGCTTCCAGAAAGACCTTGTCGACCCAGTCCGGCAGGTGCGAACTGGAGAGAATGACTCCGGAGAAGAGGCGATTTTCCAGGAAATCCTTCTTTTCGGGATCGTCGGCGATCCTGAGCGCCTCGCGCTTCAAGTCCTCCATGGCCTTGTCCTTGTCGAGGCCGTGCTTGCGGCAGTAATCCTCGATGAAGAGCAGCCGGCCCTTTATAAAGTCTCCCAACTGGTGGTCGTCCTGTGGATTGATCATTCCGCCTCCTTCGTCTGCCTCTACTACAAGATACATCGATAACGAGGAAGTGCAAGGCGGACAAGACCCAAAAAGAAAACCCCGGGGAGGTCCTCCCCGGGGCTCGTGAATTCAATGCGATTTGAAGACGTCCCCTTCGTATGTGCGGGGACGGCCTCCTCGCATCATGAGATCATCTCTCTCTGTGCGGACTGCCCTCCCCTTTGATAACTGGTCGTGACGGAACCGCCGTCCGGGTTGACCAGTCGGATGGTCACACGCACGCCCTTCGGGAACTGGCGTTTGAGCCGGCGGCCACGGCCAAGGACCAATTCCGAACCGCTGGCGTAGCTGGTATCCGCCCAGGGATCCTCGCTGGATCCTATGTAGACTTTTATGCCGGGCTCGAAATTGCCCCCGAGGATCTGCAGGCGGAACGGGTTGCGAAGTTCGTTCACCCCGTCGACGGTCGGCGGCTGGATTTGCGGTTCTGTAATGGTCAGGGTTCCAGTCTTCTGGCAGGTCTGATCCTGCACCGTCGCCGCAAAGCTCCACGTATAGGTGCCGGCGTTCGTGTAGGTGTGGCTGGCGTTTCGGGTGTAGACGGGATCGCTTCCGTCGCCGAAGTTCCACGCGTACTGGACGCCGTCCTCGCCGCAGTTGCTGGTGGTGGCCGAACCCTGGAAGGCGATCGGCGTCCCGGCCGTCCCCGTGGAGGGCACGGTGGCCGAGCAGGACAGCGTGCACGATGGGGCCGCGGAGATGGTGATGTCACCGGATTTCTCGCAGGTGGACCCCGAAGCCGAAGCCGTCATCGTCCAGTGATAGGTCCCCGACGACGCATAGGCGTGCGAGGGACTCTGTTCGGAGGACGTCGCCGTGCCGTCGCCGAAGTTCCAGACGTACTGAACACCTGCGCTCCCGCAATTGCTCGTCGTGGCCGTCCCCTGGAACGCGACCGGAGAGCCGGCCGTCCCGGTAGAGGGCACGGTGGCCGAGCAGGACACGGTGCAGGAGGATATGGCGTTGATCGTGATATCGCCGGCTTTCTGGCACGTGACGCCCGCGATCGAAGCGGTCATTGTCCAGTGGTAGGTGCCGGCAGCGGAGTAGGTGTGCGATGGATTCTGCTGGTTGGAATGCGGCGTTCCGTCGCCGAAGTTCCATTCGAAGCCGAGGCTCCCTGAGCAGCCGCTCGGTGTCGCGTTGGCCAGGAAGGAAACGGAATCTCCTACGTTGGCCGAGGCCGGCACCGTCGCGGAACACGTCAGCGTGCAGGATCCCCCGGCCACGGTCACCGAGACCGTGCCCAGGTTGGAGTCCGTCATGCCGTCCCAGGCGGCGTAGGTGAAGCTGTCGTTGCCCGTGAATCCGTCGAAGGGGTAGAAGGTCGCCGTCGTTCCGGAGAGCCCCACCGTGCCGTTGGCGGGCTGGGAGACGATCCTCAGCGTGAGCGTGTTCCCGTCCGCATCCGACGCCTGGAGAGGTATCGAGACGGGAGAACCGGCGGTCGTCGATGCGGAGAGGTTCGAGACGACGGGTGCCTGGTTGGAGTTGCGGCTGTCGCTGCTCGGCCCGTTGTGGCAGGTGTAGCAGCCGATCTGGAAACCCCGCCAGAAGTTCTTCGTGCCGAATTCCGTGCTGATGCTCCGGTTGGCGAAGGAGCGCGACAGTACCGTACCGCGGTAATCCGTTCCGTGGCAGGCCTGGCACTGGGCTGAGCCCCCCCTCTCGACCGCACTCTCGTGCCCGGAGACCCAGCTCTGTCCGGCGGGGTGCATGCCGTGCGGGCCGCCGTTGATCGTGGATGGCATGGAGGCATGGCAGGCGGTGCACTCCGCCACCGGCCCCTCGTGGCCTTGCAGGGCCTGGCTCTGGAGGTTGTCGTTCACGTGCGATGTCGGGTAGATGGCGTGGGTCGCCCCGTGGCAGGCCGAACACTGAAGTCCGCCGTGGCCCGTGGAATAGCGATAGAGAGAAAAACCGCTGGCCGGCGTGTTCGCGTTGGTGGCGAAGGTCGCGTCCGCGGGCTGCCTGAGCTGGCCCGAAGCGTCCAGGGCTGACGTGTAGCGGATCTGCCCGCTGTTGTGCGTGGCGGTACCCGTGTGGCAGGCCTGGCAGTTCGGCTCGTCCAGCCAGCCCTGGCGGGTCGGAGAACCCACGGCGCTGATGCGCCCGTGACAGCTCTGGCACTGCATTTCCAGACTGCCGTCGGAGGCCACCGCGCTGCCCATGGCCCCGCGCAGACAGCGCGTGTCGGAGCCCGGGTGGCACCGGTAGCAGGCCGTTCTGTTGGTACTCGCGTCGAGCGTCATGCCGTTGGTGGGGTCGATGACGGTGGTGTGAAGCGTGTGCATCGCCTCGGTAAGCGGCATGATACCCTGGTAGCCCGTCCCGGAGAGCGCATTGGTGTAGTGGCAGCCGTAGCAGAGAACGGCCTTTCCGTCCACCGTGACGCTGTCGTACAGGCCGCCGGCGTTGTAACCTTTGGCGGCCAGGGCGGCCGCATAGGTGGCGTTTCCGGCCTGCTCCTCATCGTGCAAGCGAAGGATATTGAGGCGGTAATCTCTCTGTGGATCGGGGTCGTTGACCCAGCCGGCCGCCGGTCGGGCATCGGGACCCGATCCCGAGGCGTGGCACGCCGAGCAATCCATCTCGTCCGAAACGGGCAGAACCACGTCGGTCGTCGCCAGCACCGTCCCGGAGGCGTCTTTCGCGGTCAGGCGCATGAGGGGATAGTAATTCTTGACGTGGCTGTCGTCGTAGGGCGTCATGGGGATACCCTCCGCTTCGAACCAGTTTTCAGAACTCACGAACTTCATGGGTTGCGGGGTGTTGGAAGGGCCCGGCATATCCTGTCCCGCAAGCCCCGCATCCACGGGCAGGGACACGCCGAAGAGCGCCTGGACGTTCTGCCAGAAATTGGTTTTGCCCGTGGACGTCGTATTGATGGATCCCGTGGGATCGGCGATCGCTTTGTAGGTTACTGTGATGCCCGAGGCGTTCGTGACGACGCTTCCCGACGGATCGACGAGCTGGGCATCGACGACGTTGTAGGGCGGAAGAATCGCAAAGACGCTGAAATCCGCGTCCTCGCAGTGCATACCCAGGTTGTTCCAGCCGATGAGCGTCCAGCCGGACTGGCTCCGGAGGATGCGTGGTGCGGAGGCCAGGGCGACGACGACCAGGGCCGCCGCCAGGCCCGCCGTCCATCTTTTCCACCGTTTTCCACCATGAGTTTGTTTCATGTCCTAAACCCTCCTGACGGGTATGGCGTGTCCCGGAACGGGGTATCGCGGCCCGTCAAAATCTGTTGTTCTACCTGCCTATGTATGAAGAAGGGATCGTTGGACTCCCAGGGATCGAATCGTCCCCCCGAACATGATGTTTCACTTTATAAACCCTCCATCGATTCCGCGCCGTGATCCGCGTCACAAACGGCGGACTTGACTTCATGGTCATTACTGACTATATTTATCCCATGGAGGATGGTCATGGATTACGGAAAACGGATCGCGTCGATACGCATGTCCCGCGGATTGACCCAGGCGGAGGTGGCCCGGCGCCTGCGCTGGAGCCCGCCGAACTACGCCCGCATCGAGAAGGGACGCATCACCCCCTCGCTGAAGTCCCTTGAAGCCATCGCCGAGGCACTGGAGGTTCCCATCTCGGATCTCGCGACCGAAAGCGTCATGTCCCCTGAAGTGCCCGTCGTGGCCTTCGCCTCGGCCGGCCCCGGCGTCGAATTCACGGACCAGGGGTACCCGGCCGGCGCAGGCATGTACTTCCTGCCGCGTCCGCCCCAGTTCACCGATCCCAACGGTTTCGGCGTAGAGGTTTCGGGCGACAGCATGATTCCCAAGTACGAAGACGGCCAGGTCGTCCTCGTGGACACGCGAAAGAAGCCCGTCAGCGGAGACTACGCGGTCATCGGCCTCATGAACGGCGACAAGTACGTCAAGCGCTTCCGGGAAGCCGGGGGACGGGTCATCCTGGAGTCGGTCAACCCCCTCTACCCGCCGGTCGTGGTCGAACCCCACGAGGTGCGCTTCGCCTACAAGATCGTTTGGGTAAAAGAAAAATAAGATCGCGGACCATGCAACCGGACGGGTGCCGGGTGAGAGATCGAGTGAATAGTGATCAAGTGATCGAGAGAAAGAAATGGACGGACGCCCGATGACCAGGAAGACGACGCGCACCGCTATTCGAATCGGCACGGCGGGCTGGTCCTACCCGGACTGGAAGGGCATCGTCTACCCGGACAAGGCCGGGAGGGCCTTCGACCCGCTGGCCTACCTGGCCCGCTATTTCGACGTGCTTGAGGTGGACAGCACTTTCTATCGGATTCCACCTCCCCTGAGGACCGGCGAATGGGTCCGGAGGATTTCCGACTTCCCGGAGTTCCGTTTTACCGTGAAGCTCTTTCAGGGTTTCACCCATACCCGGAAGGCCTCGCTCGTCGACGAGCGCGCCTTCCACAAGGCCCTCGAGCCCATGGTGCGCTTCGACCGCCTCGGGGCCGTGCTCATCCAGTGGCCGTGGTCCTTCAAAAACACGCCAGAGAACCGCCGCACCCTGCTGGACCTGACCGGCCGTTTCTCCGCCTACCCCCTCGCCGTCGAGGTCAGGCATGCGTCGTGGGCGTCCAGGGACGTCCTCGGGATGCTCCGCGAGCGCAACGTGGCCTTCTGCAACATCGACCAGCCCGCGCTTGCCCACAGCCTCGGCCCGACCAACGCCATAACCTCGGACCTGGCCTATTTCCGCTTCCACGGCCGCAACGCCACCGCGTGGTTCACGGAGGGTGCGGGACGCGACGAGCGCTACAACTATCTTTATTCTGAATCCGAACTGGCGCCCTGGATCGAATCGGTCCGGGAGGCCGCGCCCTGTGCGCGCGAGGTCGTCATGATCTTCAACAACCACTTCAGGGGAAAGGCTCCGGCCAACGCCTTCCAGGCCCGCTTTGCGCTCTCGGGGGAAAGGCAGCCCGTGCCCGATGGCCTGATCGAGACCTATCCCGAGTTGGAACGGATCAGTAACACCGTCTTCCAGCGCAGTCTGTTCTGACGCGCATACAGACAGGGAATATTGCACCAGAGCCCCCGCCCCATCGTCATCCGACTCGGCGCATCCGATTCACTCCGGCGGCCGCGAACGGCCGGATTCCCGGCGCTTTCCGGTCCCCACCGGCGTAACCCGTTCGGGACACCGCAGACACCACACGGTTACACATCGCCCTGACCCGCCCCACCCCTTCAAAACCCTGATCCAGTTTGTTTTCAAGGTGTTGCGCCCACCTGTCCCTCCCCGGCAGGGCGTGGCAGGGATATTGCTCTTAAGGGGCCCTTATGGGCCGCCTCGGCGAGGACCCGCATTGCATCGATTTCGGTTAGGGGATCCGATTCTTATGGACAATTCATCGAAAACAATCACTTCGGACGGCGCGAACCCCGCGGGGGCGAGAGGGACCGACGTACGACGAAATACGAACCGACAGAGAAACCAGGTGGCACAGACGAGAACGTGAACACCGGCTTTGCGATATGCCCTAACCCCTCAAAGGCGGGAGCGTTGACTCCCGCCTCTTTTTTTGGTGATCGAGTAAATATCCCCACCTCAAGGGGCGGGGCATTTTCAACCCAACTCGAGATCGAGTTGGGTAGGCGCTTGCTTTTCAGTTCTCTGATGACGGACGTACTTTTCGATGATCTCTTTGGTCATCCGGTCACCGACTGTTCGCGCGAAGTACCCATCCTCCCAGAATTCACTTTCATAAGAAGGCGTCTGCTTCCTAAGCCCCATGGGAAATGTCGGCTAACCCACTGCTCCCATTCTACTTATAGCCGGACAGTAGTGATATTATGAAAGGAATAGAGGAGAGCAGCCATGGCGGAGGGGAGTGTCGGGTGGAAGTCGGCCCGGTGCGTGAAGGTGCCGTCCCCCCGTGGTGAAGGGTCGTTCCGATTTCGCGAGAGAGCCTCTCCCACGGGAGGTTCCGAGGAGGAGCCATGACAACCCCAGCGTTCAAGGCCGTCGGATTGTGCGCCCACTACTCCCCGCAGGGAGATTGGGCATTCCGGTTCGCCCTGGATCTTGCCCGCAGCCAGCGGGTGCAACTCAACATCTTCCATTTTCTTGCCGACCCCTACGCGGAAGAAGAAGCCGCCGCGACCGGATTGGCGGAGCCCGAGCGCGAGCAGGCGGTCATCGAGCGGGAGAGGGAACTCCGCTTCTACTATGAGGACAAGTTGGGCGATTACCTCGAGGCGGGATTCCGCCTGTGCGAAGGTGAAGGATGGACCGAGCTGCACCACTGCATGTGCAAGCAAGAGTTCCAGCTGTTGGTTCTACCCTATCCCAGCGACGATGCGCATTTCGCGGGCAGGCCCTTGACCGCCTTCGCCTCAGCCTTCGCCTGCCCCGTCGTGCTGGTCGGGCCAACACGGCCCGACGAGTACCACCTGAACAGCCCCGCCGTGTTCCTTGCCGACAAGCTGCCGCTCGGCGGCAGCCGGTGGTCGCCGCTGGATGCCTCGGGCAGAGCGGAGAGTCCCGCGTGAGCCTCGGCCGGGCGCCATCCCCGGCGGCGCGCGGAGGCCGCGAGGGCCTCCCTCGACCTCAGGGCTCCGGCTCCGGCGCGAAGCGGATGTAGCGTAAGAAGTCTTCGCTTGCGCATCCGGGAAGAAAAATCTTTCGCGCAAAAGGTGCGCGCCTTGCAACGGGATTTGCGCGGTGAAGAGAAATAGTATGCAACTATGCAGGCCTGACCCCGTTCATTGCCCCGTCAAAGCGTCCGCCGGTGTGCTTCATGGAGCGGAGGAAGGTATCGGACCGCCTTCCTTCGGCGGCCTGATTCCCATTATCAGCAGCCACAGCATAAACACCAGCTCGCCCATAAGAAACGGAGTCACGGCCTTGCCGGTCATATCCACGTACTCCGGCCACAAGGTCCCAACAAGGTAAGATACGACGTATGCGGCCCCATTGAGGATCAACCAGATGCCTGCAAAGCGGGGCAGGTATCTGGACTTGATCACCAGCCACCCCAGTGGGAAGAGCCACAGCCCCCAGAAGAATTCAAACCCGATCGTCAACTGGCTATCCATGTGGATGAACAACATGGCCAGCCCATCCAATTGGGCTCTGGAAAAGACGGACAGGTAGCCGGCGCCGCGCGCGCATTCGAGAGTTGCAACCTGGCTCAGAGTACTGACAAGTGCCATTGGGACCTGGATCACAACAAATATCAGCATGAGCCTTGCCTGGGTACGATCGACATCTTTGAAGAGTCGGTAGAGTGCGAACACCAAGAACATGAACAGCACGGCGGACATGACTCCGTTCATGATGTAAAGGCGGAACAAGACCTGAGATGCCAGAATGTTTTTGACGGTGCCGGCGGCATCACCCTGCACGAACAGCTTCCCCGGGACATAAATCAAGCCGAAGATCCCGGATATGGCCAGAAGCAGGTAAAGGGCCCCGACCAACCTCGCCGTTTTTTTCGTCGGATTCATGATATCCCCCACTAGGACATTTCTGGTGACAGGGAAGCTATCGAAACCAGCTCGCCGGTCTCACCTGCCAGAACCGCTCATGGCTTCTACTCTGCTGGCGCTGATTCTACCACGGGCGCGTTCGATGGCCCCCGCCCTCTGTCCGGTAGCAGGCCAAGAAGGCCAACGGCGAACAGGAGATCACGGGCGGGCGATGCAGGTCCGCGACGGCGTCTCGTGCACCACGGTGTTCCCGGCCGCGCCCACCGGGCTGTCGGGGACGATGAAGCAGAGGCTGCTGTCGTGGCTTGCCATCCCCACGATCGCGATCTCCGGCGGGAGAGCCGCCCCGGCGGCCATTGCGGCCTGGGACCCGGACCTGTCAGGAGTATGGGTGAGGCTCATGCGCTCGCTCCTGCAAAAAAGGGTGTCGGGTCTCTTTTCCAGATTCTGACCGCTCTCACCTAATTCAAGCTCTTCGTTCACCGGCTCGGGCCCTTCGCTGTCCCGCCGGCCCGGATGAAGCGGCACGCGCTCGGATGACGAGAGTACCGAGGCGCAAAACCCGAGCAATTCTTTCCATGCAAAAAGCCCGGTTTCCAGCCCCGCCCACGTCAATCGCCAGGTATTGTGTTCCCGGAACTCTGCCGACACGCTATTTTCCGCAGCCGGTTCAGCTCTCTTCCGCGGGGAACTTCCAGATGGCGACCAGGGAGAAAAGGAGGGTGAAAGCCAGGACGATGGCCACGGCGGGCAGCGCCGATGCGATGCCGAGCCCGCGCCAGGTGACGGCGTCGAGGGCGTCCATGGCCCAGCGTGTGGGAAGGAGGAGCGTGGCCTTCTGGAGCCAGGCGGGAAAGACGAAGGCCGGCACCCAGGCGCCGCCCAGCATGACGAGAATCAGGACGGCGAAGACCGCCAGGCCCCGCGTCGCCTCCGGCGTGCGGCCCAGGGCCGCGAGAAAGAGGCCGAAGGCCGAGGCCATCAGGGAGTACGCGACGGCAAGCAGCAGGAACCCGGCCCAGCTTCCCTGGATGCGGATGCCGAAGACCACCATGCCGAAGCCCATGCACACCAGGAAGATACAGAGGGATATCACCGCGCCGCTGACGCCGCGGGCCACAAGCAGCGTGGAGCGGCGCAACGGGGCCGCCAGGAGCCGCTTCCATATGCCCATGCGGCGCTCCAGCAGAATCGCCATGCCGAACTCGATGGCCGCCATCAGGATGAACTGCAGGGCCATCCCGCCGAAGGAGTGGGAATAGGAGTTGTAGGCCACGCCCTTGCGCGCCGTGACCGCCTCCGCCTTGGTGACGTAGGGAATGCCGATGCCTCCCCGCATCGCCGGGCCAGTGTCTCCCGCCTGCGCGTCGCGCTCGTTGAGGTTCAAGACGCCCTGCAGAATGGCGGTCAGGTCCTTCCTGCTCGAAGGCGCCATGGCTCTTGTCCTTCTCGATCTCCCCGAGGGACCGGCGGACGCTGCGCATCCCGGCGGCGCCCGTGAAAGCCTCCTTGCTGACCACTTGCATCACGTGCTCGGTGAGAATGCCGCCCAGCATGCCCGCTTCGGCGCCGTGCGAAGGATCTTCCAGGAGCGTCAGCGCCGGCTTGTTCTGCTGGCGGAAAAAGGCGTCCACCGCGTCGCGGCCGAAGTGTTCCGGAAAAACCACCGCCGCCGCGGCCTTGCCCTTCCGGACCAGTTCGCGGGCCTGCGCCGCCGTGGCCGCCGGCTTCACGTCCAGGTTCGGGTCCTTGGCAAGCGCTTCGGTGATGGACCGCGACACGGCGCTGTGGTCGAGATCCGCAACGCGGACGGCGATCTTCCCCCGGTCGCTGCTGTTGCCCGCGAAGAGAAATCCGAAAAAGGTGGCGATGACGATCGGCGCGGCGAAGGAGAGCACGACCGCCCGGCGGTCCGAGAAGAACAGGCTCAGATCCTTGCCCACCAGGGCCTTCATCGCCTTGATCATCCGTCGTCCCTCAACCCGCGTCCGGTCAGCGCGAGAAAGATCGTCTCCAGGTCCGGGCGCTCCGTCTGAAGGCCCGAGACCTCCAGTCCGTGCGCCTCAAGATAGGCGAGCATGGCCGACGCGCCCGAGGTCAGGTCCTCCACCGTGGCGGACAGAGTGCCGGCCTTGAACGACACCTCGCTGAAGCCCGGCAGGGCGCGCACGCCGTCGAGCCATGCGCCGTCTTCGCCGTCCGGTTCGCGGACCTCTAGCCGCCAGCCGCCTGGGCTGCGGCAGGCCGGCGGCCAGCTCCCGGGTCGTGCCTTCCGCCAGCACGCGGCCGTGGTCTACGATGACGATCCGCGAGCACAGGCGCTCGGCTTCTTCCATGTAATGCGTGGTGTACAGAATGGCCTTCCCCTGCGACCGAAGCACTTCCAGCATGTCGAAGATGGCGTTCCGGCTCTGAGGATCCACGCCGACCGTCGGCTCGTCGAGAAGCAGGATGGATGGGTTGTGGAGGAGCCCGGCGGCGAGGTTCAGCCGGCGCTTCATGCCGCCGCTGAAGGTCTTGACCCGGCTGGACGCCCGTTCGGAAAGGCCGACGAATTCGAGCCCTTCCGCCACGGCCTTCTTGAGCCTGGAGCCTCCGAGCCCGTAGAGGGAGCCGAAGAGCCTGAGGTTGGCCTCCGCGGTGAGTCCGTCGTAAAGGGCGAGATCCTGGGGCACCAGCCCGAGGGCGCGCTTCACCTCGCCGTTGGAGGAGGCCGGGCGCCCCATCAGGGAAACGTCGCCGCTGTCGGGCGCGATCAGGCCGGCGATCATCGACACCGTCGTCGTCTTGCCGGCGCCGTTGGGGCCCAGCAGGCCCACGATCTCTCCCGCGTCCAGTCGAAGGGATACGTCTTCGACGGCTTTTAGATCTCCGTAGCTTTTCACCAGGTGTTGCGCGTCCAGTACCAGGTCCATAGCTCCTCTAACGCCACCGCAAATCAAAAAGTTTCACCCGCAGCGCGCTCCCTGTCTGTCATGTGGTTCCAATCCGGCAGGAAAGGCCCCCCGGCGACCACGATTCACAGCAAAACAGGGACGACCTCCTGCTTTTTGACTTAACTGTTTGGTCGGATCAAAAGACTAACCCTCAGGAATTGATCCCAGCTCTTCAGTCTGTGCCGAACGCGAGAGGGATATTGCTGGAAATCCGGGCGCCATCTTTACGGTCGACTTGTTGACCTGCGCGTATTTCGCGCGGCCGATCGCCACCCCGTTCTCCCGCTGCTGAACGTCGCGTGGCTGTGCGACTTTGATGAAGACACCCTGTCCGTTAGCGTTGGATTTCACCCAGATGAGAAGCCCTGCACCGAACGTTTGCACTTTCTCCAGCCGATAAACCTGACCCGCCTCGCCACAAAGAGGATCGCCCCATACCTCGACATGCAACGGCTGCTCCATGAACTCCTTCATTGCGACTGCAGCTCCATGATGCAGGCACGTCGCCACAACCATAAGGCAGACCAGGACTGCGAGAATGCCCATGGCGAGGAACTGTCCGTTCTCCAACGCCAGGACAACGCCAACAGTCGCGGCAGCAGCCCCGGCGAGCAACAGAAAGCGCGGTATCTGTCCCATTTACTTTGGCCTCGTAAAGAGGGTTGCGCCTGGCAATCCCGTCTTCGAAAACCTCCAGCGTGCAACGATGTAACTTCCCTTTAAGAAATTAGGGACAGCCACCTGAGCGATTGTGAGCGATTGGGGTCAGGCTTGCGCAATTGCGTCTTTGTGTTTTTCATGGCTTAGGACCTTCTTCAGAGTGCGCACCTTCTGTGCGAGGGCTGCCTCCTTGCGGAGGCGTTTCCGCAGATTCGTCACTGACCGGCTCAGCGTCGTCACGTCCCGCCCAAATCGGCCGGCCACTTCCATCATGGTCGCCACTTTCTCATCCTGCGCCAGCAAGGCAACCAATGCACGCGCCTGTGCGCGACCCCGCTCCTGTCCGACGCGCCGCAGCGCCTCCTCCGATGTATTTTCTGCCAAGCACACGCGCGCTATGACGCACTCCAGACTCGGGGCCGTGTATACAGCCTTCTTCCTTTGGAAATGCAGCCTTTGAAGGAACTCCGCTTCCCCAAGAACCCCCGGTTGCTCACCGCCCTTGTTAAACTCGTCTCGTCGCCCTTCTTCCATCCCCTGCCGCACGAAAACCGCGTACCTCCGCCGTGCTGTCGGAAGTCTTCCTCCCAGAACGCCCAGCACCCACGCTGTGTCCAGAAAGCCGTCCTTCGACCGGCCAAGATAAGCGCGGTGGCCGCTCCAGATCCACTGATCGGGCCTCTCGACCAGTCCCGCCCGGACGGGATTCAGATGGATGTAGCGTACCAGCTCCAGCAGGTAGCTCTGTTCGTCCACCAGGACGGACTTGAAGCGTCCCTGGAACAAGTGCCCGGCTCGCCCGTAACGGCGGTTCATGTACCGCGTAAAACGAAAGAGGAGGTTCTGCATGATTTTGGACAAAGGCACGTCACCTGTTCGAACCGCCAGGTGGAAGTGATTGCCTATCAGGCAGTAGGCATGAATCGAGTGTCCGAATCGATCCACGCCGTCCGCCAGAAGCCGAAGAAATTCCCTGCGATCTTCATCATCAATGAAAATCGCCGCCCGCGCGTTGCCGCGTCCCATCACATGGTGCAGGCACCTAACCCTATCCAGCCTCGGCTTCCTTGCCATGCAGCAAGCTTACAAGTGTTTACGCAATTGCGCAAGCCTGACCCCATGCCCTACACGGCGAGGAGGCCATCCCCCCAGCGGCAAGTCAGGGGGACCGCTTGCGGCGGGGCTTCCAGCCTCAATTCAAGAAACAAGCCCCGGCACCGATCCCTTCGTGCCGGCTCGCGCGATGTCGAGGGAATAAGATTGCTGCGGGTTACAGAAAAGCGCAGGGCATGAATGCTCACCCACCTCTAGTCTCCTTCGTGCTCTCTCAGCCACGCCCTGCCATTTGAAACGAGTTCTCGGTACTCCTCCATTTCGGCAAAGGATTCTCTGATGGTGTCGAGCTTTTCCAGTGCCTTCCGGACCATCCTGACCGACCCTTGGTTCAGTCCGGAGTCTAGCAATAACTCGGCCCTTGCAAAGGCGTCGGCCGCGCGGGCGGCGCGCCAAATCTCGCGCTCCCGTTGCTTCATCTTGGTTTTGTCATAGCAATAAAAGCAAACAGCGGAAACCAAACCAAGTATTATTAAGAAGTCCCAGCGATACTTGGACTCCATGAAGGTCATCACCGGCGTCTTTCCCCATATGATTGCGCCTATTATGTCAGGGACAAGCATGACCACACCTATTCCCAATCCGACCAGTGCGTAGCGAACATTGATTCGCTCGCGCTTTTTCTTGACTGCCTCGATATCAGTGCGTGACTTGAAGGTAAATCTTCCGTTCGTGACCATGTCTCAAGCCCCATTCCGCAAGAATGCAACAAAAATGACGCGCGCCGACTGGTCGAAGTCAGAAGGACAAACGCGCTTCGCAGCGGGGGGTCTCAATAGAAGCCCCCTAGCCCGTGCTGTTCGGGAACCTGCACTGGGCGATTGGGGTCAGGCTTGCGCAATTGCGTCTTTGTGTTTTTCATGGCTTAGGGCCTTCTTCAGAGTGCGCACCTTCTGTGCGAGGGCTGCCTCTTTGCGGAGGCGTTTCCGCAGATTCGTCACTGACCGGCTCAGCGTCGTCACGTCCCGCCCAAATCGCCCGGCCACTTCCGTCATGGTCGCCACCTTCTCATCCTGCGCCAGCAAGGCAACCAATGCACGCGCCTGTGCGCGACCCCGCTCCTGTCCGACGCGCCGCAGCGCCTCCTCCGATGTATTTTCTGCCAAGCACACGCGCGCTATGACGCACTCCAGACTCGGGGCCGTGTATACAGCCTTCGTCCTTTGGAAATGCAGCCTTTGAAGGAACTCCGCTTCCCCAAGAACCCCCGGCTGCTCACCGCCTCTGTGAAACTCTTTCCGCCAGCCCTCTTCTAGTCCTTCCTTTACAAAAGATTCGTACCGCCGCCGTGCTGTCGGAAGTCTTTCTCCCAGGACGCCCAGCACCCACGCTGTGTCCAGAAAGCCGTCCTTCGACCGGCCAAGATAAGCGCGGTGGCCGCTCCAGATCCACTGATCGGGCCTCTCGACCAGTCCCGCCCGGACGGGATTCAGATGGATGTAGCGTACCAGCTCCAGCAGGTAGCTCTGCTCGTCCACCAAAATGGATTTGAAACGCCCTTGGAACAAGTGCCCGATGCGCCCATAACGGCGGTTTACGTGTCGTGTAAAACGAAAGAGGAGGTTCTGCATGATTTTGGACAAAGGCACGTCACCTGTTCGAACCGCCATGTGGAAGTGATTGCCCATCAGGCAGTAGGCATGAATCGAGTGTCCGAATCGATCCACCCCGTCCGCCAGAAGCCGAAGAAATTCCCTGCGATCTTCATCATCAATGAAAATCGCCGCCCGCGCGTTGCCGCGTCCCATCACATGGTGCAGGCACCCAACCCTATCCAGCCTCGGCTTCCTTGCCATGCAGCAAGCTTACAAGTATTTACGCAATTGCGCAAGCCTGACCCCATGCCCTCCATTTACCGCGTGGCAAAGATACGTGGGCTTGAATACTTATCAAGGTCTTGCAGAGTTATTGGAAGATTTATTTTCTGTCCATAGGTAGAAAACAGGTTTCGTGATGCTGCTGGATTGGCACTGTAATGGACAACAACAAATACACTTTCCCCCTCATCATTACCGTGCCTTCCTTGTCCCCCTGGGCTCACATTGAGAAATAGGTGCCCAAACACTCTCCCGTTGAGCAATTTGAAGTACAATTCGCAGGAGTTCTTCTCGTTCAGATCGCTTCCCGGGAAGGTATAGCTCCCTTTGTAGCCTTGCTCGGGTGCCCATATCCTGTAAGAATCCTTAACCGCTTGAACCCCCCCTCCCTCTGGAGCGACAACGGTCATGGAGGCGATCCTCCAAAACGCACTTGAAGAAGAGTAGGCTCCACTCGCTCTTGAATGCTTTCCACACTGAAACGATATTCCAAGCGATTCCCGTCCCCTGTTTCTTAGTCTGGTACTCCCGGAAAGGATGTTGATGGAAAGCTTCTGTCCAGCGCAAGGTTCTACCGTTGCCTCCACTTCGCTTTTTATCAAGGGTACAGGCCTTCCACGTCGTTCAACATCCAATATCAGAGGGTTATCTCGCGCAACGATGGTTACCGGGTTGCTCGATGCCGGTGTGTCAAGGCGATTGTATGGCACGCCGCTCATAGGAAACTGAATATTCATGTTACGCGGGTCGTTCTCTGGACCTCGTGTCACGTGAACAACATAACCCCTATGACGTCCTGTATCAAAGAAGACCATGCCCTTCCTGTCCGTAACGTAGACATGGCCCCAACTCTTCGGAAAGACCGAGGGGTAGAACGGCACGTACTGCATATATATGCCGATGGCACAATCTCGAACTGGACGGTTTTGCTGATCAACGACCTTCACCCAGACCCGGAAGGGGGTCTGGCTGCGACGCCACTGGAAGTACCTCAACGAAAGCAAGCCAACAACCAATACCAGCCCGATCAGAATGACCGTCATGCATCCTTTCGCAGTACCTTTCAAGGTAGCTCCTTCAATCAGCAACTAGGGATTTTGGGGGGTTGGCCAACCCGGGGTCGTCGGCAATTTCATTATGTCTTTCATCATAATATACCAAAATGCCCAACGTCCGGACATATCTCCAGTCCACTGTCCGCTATGGAACTGCCTTGCCCAATCCCAAGGTACTTGCCCCAACAGGCCCAGGTTGAGGTCGTACTGACCCGACAAAAGCCCCCCTGCAATGTGGACTGCCCCCAGCGCCGATGAATAGCTTCTGTAGCCAAAGGCAAAGGCCTGGAATCGTTCGTCTATGTGGGCCGCATCAAAGTGGAGCCGTCCTTCCTCCAGAGGCGTGCCAAATTGGTCCGCCTCGCTGGTGTATAAATCAGCACAGGTTCCATTGACCTCATAGCGGCTCCAATCCGTCCTTTGTGAGCGATTGGGGTCAGGCTTGCGCAATTGCGTCTTTGTGTTTTTCATGGCTTAGGACCTTCTTCAGAGTGCGCACCTTCTGTGCGAGGGCTGCCTCTTTGCGGAGGCGTTTCCGCAGATTCGTCACTGACCGGCTCAGCGTCGTCACGTCCCGCCCAAATCGCCCGGCCACTTCCGTCATGGTCGCCACCTTCTCATCCTGCGCCAGCAAGGCAACCAATGCACGCGCCTGTGCGCGACCCCGCTCCTGTCCGACGCGCCGCAGCGCCTCCTCCGATGTATTTTCTGCCAAGCACACGCGCGCTATGACGCACTCCAGACTCGGGGCCGTGTATACAGCCTTCTTCCTTTGGAAATGCAGCCTTTGAAGGAACTCCGCTTCCCCAAGAACCCCCGGCTGCTCGCCGCCTCTGTGAAACTCTTTCCGCCAGCCCTCTTCTAGTCCTTCCTTTACAAAAGCTCCGTACCGCCGCCGTGCTGTCGGAAGTCTTCCTCCCAGAACGCCCAGCACCCACGCTGTGTCCAGAAAGCCGTCCTTCGACCGGCCAAGATAAGCGCGGTGGCCGCTCCAGATCCACTGGTCGGGCCTCTCGACCATTCTCGCACGGACGGGATTCAGGTGAATGTAGCGCACCAGCTCCAGCAGGTAGCTCTGCTCGTCCACCAAGATGGATTTGAACCGCCCCTGGAACAAGTGCCCAACGCGTCCGTAACGGCGGTTTATGTATCGTGTAAAACGAAAGAGGAGGTTCTGCATGATTTTGGACAAAGGCACGTCACCTGTTCGAACCGCCAGGTGGAAGTGATTGCCCATCAGGCAGTAGGCATGAATCGAGTGTCCGAATCGATCCACGCCGTCCGCCAGAAGCCGAAGAAATTCCCTGCGATCTTCATCATCAATGAAAATCGCCGCCCGCGCGTTGCCGCGTCCCATCACATGGTGCAAACACCCGGCGCTATCCAGCCTCGCCTTCCTTGCCATGTAGAAAGCTTACAAGTGTTTACGCAATTGCGCAAGCCTGACCCCATTCCCTTTATTTCTTGAGGTGGGGGGGAGCGCTTTAAAGCTTGCACACCCCAGTTGCCCGTTCCACCGCGCGTCCCCGACGCGGGGGCGCTGCGCAGGGCAGCGCTGGGGAAAGCTTGCTTTTCCCAGTGGTGTCAGGCGCAGACACGCCGCGGGCCGCAGGCCTGCGGGGAACGGGCAACGGTCGGACCCTGCACGATGTTAGGCGTTTTTCTTCCTTGGCGCTCTTTGCGATCTTGGCGAGAGTTAATATTTCCTCAACCCGGTTGCGCAAACGGAGAGATTGCTTCGCAGACGCCCTTCGACGGCGGCCTCGCAATGACAGCTTTCTGGAAGTGATCCAGTGATCAGGTGATCGAGTGATCCAGTCGTTGGAAGTCCTTCGAAGGCCCGTCCCACGCCGTTTTCAAATCCGAAATCCCAAATCCAAATTCCCAAATCTTCATCCTCCCGTCCTCCCATCCTCCCTGTGAAAACAGCCCCGTGCTTCTCCTGGAGATTGCCGCGGCCTCCGGCCTCGCAATGACAGCTTTCTGCTGAATTCTCACTGCCTCACTGTCTCATTGTGAAGACCAGTTTTTTCTCTGTGCCCTCTGTGTGCTCTGTGGTGAATATTTGGCTCTTTACGCCACGCCTTCGGCGGCGGCTTCTTCGCGGGTCCGCACGGGCCTCGGCACGACTACGCCCCGGACGCCCCACGCCTTCTGCACGGTCAGCGTCACCCCGCCCCGGTCGTCCTCCACCTTCCCCTCCACCACCAGCGGCCGCCCCCCCGTGATCAGCTCCCCGAACGCCCTATACGCCCTCGGAAAGAACACCAGCTCCGTCAGCCCCGTGGGGTCCTCCAGGCTGGCGAAGGCCATGCCCTCGTGCGTCTTCCGCGTGGGGATGCGCTTGTAGGTGATGACCTGCCCCCAGACGCGGACCGTCGAGCCCGCGCGCTCCGCCACCGACCCCGCGTTCACGTAGCCGAGCCCGGCGGCCCAGTCCAGCATGGGCGTCAGCGGGTGGGCCGTGGGGCAGAACCCCAGCGCCTTGCGCTCGCCGGCGAGCGTCTCGGCCAGCGAGAGCGGCCGCCACGGATCTTCGGAGACTCTCGCCTGCCTGTGCAGGCTCGCGGCGAGCCCGGCCCGGTCGAAGGCGGTTCTCCCGTCCACGCCCAGGCCGCCGGCCCCGAGCACGAGGTCCGTCTCCGCCCGCCGCATGGCCTTCGCGTCGCCCCCGGAGGCCCGCAGGAGCGCGAGCAGGCCCCCCCGGTGCAGGCCGAAGCCGTCGCAGGCGCCGGCACGCACCAGGATCTCCAGTTCCCCGGCGTGGATCCGCTTCCCGAGCCGGGCCCGCAGATCGGTGAAGGAGCGGTAGGGCCCCTCGCCGCGCTCCTCGAAGAGGGCGTCCAGAGCGGAAGGGCGGAGGCCGCGCAGGGTGAAGAAGCCGCACCGCAGGCGGTCCCCCTTCCCGGCGAAGTCCATCTCCGACGCGTTCACGTCCGGCGGCAGGAGCGAAAGGCCCCAGCGCCTCGCCTCCTCCAGGTAGGCGGCGGTGCCGTAGAAGCCGCCCTGGTTGTTGACGAGCGCGGCGAAGAACTCGGCGGGGTGGTGCGCCTTGAGGTAGGCCACCTGGTACGAGAGCTGGGCGAAGGAGGCCGAGTGGGCCTTGCAGAAGGCGTAGCCCGCGAAGGACCGGATCTGCGCCCACAGCTCGGCGAGCACGTCCTCGCAGACGCCCCGGTCCCGCCCCTTGGCGAAGAAGGACGCCGTGAGGGCGTCCATCTCCTCCCGGCTCCGGTACTTGCCGCTCATGGCGCGGCGCAGGCGGTCCGCCTCGCCCAGGGTGAGCCCGACGTACTCGTGGGCCACGCGGATCACGTCCTCCTGGTAGACCATGACGCCGAAGGTGTCCCTGAGGATGGGCTCCAGCTCGGGCGCGGCGTACTGCGCGGGCTCCTCGCCCAGCCGCCGGGCCACGTAGGCGTCCATCATGCCCGACTCGCTCACGCCGGGCCGGATGATGGAGGACACCGCCGTGAGGTCCGGGAAGGTCCGCGTCCCCAGGCGCTGGAGCAGAAGCCGCATGCCCGGCGACTCGATGTAGAAGCAGCCCATGCTCCGCCCCTCCGAGATGACGTCGTTGGTCGCCTGATCCCCGTAGGTCCGCTCGGGCGGGAAGACGGGCGGCGCCTGCCCCGTGTGGTCCGCGACGGCGGCCACGGCGTCCGTCAGCACGCCCAGGGACCGGTTGCCCAGGAGGTCGATCTTGATCAGGCCGAGGGCCTCCACGTCGTACATGTCGCACTGGGTGATGGCCACGCCCTTGGCGGCCCTTTCGAGCGACAGCCGCCGCGTGAGGGGCACGGGCGACACCACGACGCCGCCGCAGTGCACCGAGAGGTGGCGCGGGAAGCCGTCGATCCACCGGGCCACGGAGAGGAGGTCCTGCCAGGGGCGTTCGCCGAGGGGGGCGCTGCGCGACTCCGGCCGGGACGCCAGCGCCTCGGTGAAGTGCTCGAAGGACGTGTGCGGCACGGCCCGCGCGATGACGCCGATCTCCTCCTCGGGCACGCCCATGGCCTTGCCCACCTCGCGGAAGCCCGACCGCGCCGAGAAGGTGTTGTGCGTGGCGATCATGCAGACGTTGGCGTCGCCGTAGGTGTCGTAGACGTGGCGGATGACGTGGTCGCGCTCGCGCCAGGAGAAGTCCAGGTCGATGTCCGGCGGGTTTTTTCGCTCGGGGTTCAGGAAGCGCTCGAAGTAGAGGCCCTCGGTCACCGGGTCCACGTGGGTCAGGAAGAGGCAGTAGGACACCAGGCTCGACGCGCCCGAGCCCCGCCCGATGTTGGGGATGCCCTCCCCGCGGGCGTAGCGCGCGATGTCCTCCACCACCAGGAAGTAGCCCGCGAAGCCCAGCCGGACGATGACCTCCAGCTCGCGCTCCATCCGCTCGAGGTAGGCCATGGAGACGTTCCGCACGCGCCTGGCGAGCCCCGCGTAGGCCAGCGCCCTCAGCCGGGACGCCTCCGTCTCCCCCGGCGGCACGGGGGGGTGCGGCAGGAGCCACTCGCCCAGCGGAAGCTCCACGCCGCAGGAGGCCGCCAGTTCGCCCGCCGCCGCCAGCGCCCGCGGGTCCCGCGGGAACCGCTCGGCGGCCTCCCGTTGGGCAAGCAGGTAGGCCGCCGCCCCGACCTCCGGTTTCTTGTGCTTGGCCGCCCGGAGCACCCGGTGGACCGCGTGGCCCTCGGGGCCCGTGAAGGCCGCCAGCGGCGCGGCGATCAGGGGCAGATTCAGCCAGTCCGCCGCGGCCCGGGCATCCGAGTCGTACTTCGGGTCGCCGGACAGGCGCGCGAAGAGGCTCCCCGGTTCCGCCCCGGCCTTGTGGAGGGCGTGGAGAAGGGCCACGTCCGAGGCCAGCAGGGCGACGTGCCCGCCTTGTGTCGCGTGCGCCGCCTCTTCCGCCCGGTCGAAGCGGTCCGGTTCCAACTGGCGGCGGGTCACGAGGCCGCACAGCCGCGCGTAGCCCTCGAGATCCCGCGCAAAGACGTACAGCGGGGCATTCCGGACGCCGCCGCCCGCTTTCTCCGCGCCCGGTTCCGTGATCTCCGCGCCGAGCACGGGTCGCACTCCGACGGTCCGCGCGGCGTTGTAGAAGCGCACGGCCGCGTAGAGCCCGTCCCGGTCGCACAGGCCCGCGGCCGGGTAGCCCAGCTCCGCGCACCTTGCCGCGAGGTCTTCCGGCGACATGGCCCCGGAGTAGAACGTGAAAGCCGTGCGATTGATCAGGGGAACGAAAGACATGAGAACCTCCCGTGCGGCTGTTTTCCGGGTGCCGCCTGCTTTAAGTATAGTCATATGTGACCATCTTTTCAACCAGAATTATAGTCACAGAAATAGCGCCTCTCGGCGCGGTAATTAGTGATCAAGTGATCGGGTCGCAGGCAGCCCTCTGAAGCGGCCAAGGGCTAAGGGCTAAATTCTAAAGGCTAAAATAAAGATCGGGACGGCAAAGGCGGGCCTTCGAATGCATGCTTTCGAGCCCGCCTGCTCCCTTGCTCCTCGGCCCCCTTGCCATCTTGTTCCTTCCGCCTTCCCCTCACCGCCTCACTGCCTCACTGTGCAACCCTTCGGCCGATGACGAGCATCGGCCGCTACAACGGCTCGTCCCCAACCGCTTTTCAAATCCGAAATCCCAATTCCCAAATCTCAAATTCCAAATCCTTTCCTTCTTGACTGCATGGCTTCCGCCATGTAACTTGCAGTGTCGCCCTCCTTCGGTTCGGAGGGCCGTGTTTTCAGGAGCCTGATCCGTGCTGTCCTTCCTTCCGTCCTTCGTCCTCGGCCCCCTGTCGTTCGCCATCTTCATCGCTAACACGGCCTTCTGGTGCACGATGTTCTATCTCGTCGTCCCTGCGAAGGTCCTGGTCCCCGTGAAGAGCTGGAGAAACGGCTGCACACGGGTTTTGACCCGCATCGCGGAACTCTGGACGAGCGGAAACAACTTCGGCCTCGACCTCACGCAGAGGATCCACTGGGACATCCAGGGCGTGGAGGGACTGAGCCGCAAGGCTTGGTACATGGTGAGCTGCAACCATCAGACGTGGATCGACATCGTGGTCCTTCAGCGCATTTTCAACCGGCGGATCCCCTTCCCCAAGTTCTTTTTGAAGAAACAACTCATCTGGGTGCCCGTCCTCGGCGGCACGTGGTGGGCGCTGGACTATCCTTTCATGAGGCGCCATTCGAAGGCCTACCTTAAAAAGCACCCGGAAAAGCGGGGAGAAGACCTCGCGAGAACAAGGCGCGCGTGCGAACGCTACAGGCACAGCCCGGTAACCATCCTCAACTTCCTCGAGGGCACTCGCTTCACGCCCGAAAAGCAGGCGAAGCAGGATTCGCCCTACCGGCACCTGCTGCGTCCGAAGGCGGGCGGCATCGCGTCGGCCCTGAGCGTCATGGGCGACAAGCTCTCCACCCTGCTCGACGTGACCATCGTCTACCCGGAACAGCGCGCCCGGTTCTGGGACCTCTTCTCGGGCAAGCTCCGCCGCGTCGTGGTCCGCGTGAAGACCTTGTCCATCCCCGAGGAGTTTCTCGGCGGCGACTACGCAGACAACCCGGAACTGCGCGAGCGCTTCCAGGCCTGGGTGCGCACCCTCTGGCAGGAAAAGGACGCGCTGATAGAAAGCATCATGAGCCAGCGCCGCGGCGCGCGCCTGGCAGCGCAGTGAGCGGTTGCAAGTCTTCGAAGATGCCAAAGGCTAAGGGCTAAGAACCAAGGGCCAAAGAAACGACCTGGAATGCCGGAAGAGGCACTTCAAAGGCCCCCCATCTGCCGTATTCCCTTTAGCCCTTCGGCTTTAGACCTTGGCCTTCGGAAAACAGATTCCCTTCCGCTATCATTTCCGCCTTCCGCCTTTCTCACCGCCTCACTGCCTCACTGTGGATAGCAAGTGATCAAGTGACCCAGTCGCGGGCATCCGTTCGAAGGCTCATCCCGCAACCGTCCCGCCTCTTCCCTTTCCCCTCTTCCCTCTAACCGGCGTCCAATGGATGCGATTCGGCGCCGAAGTCTTTATACTGTGTAACCTGGGATCGGGGCTCCGGCCCCGGCCCACCCGAAAGCGTTTTCAGAGCGGATAGCCGCCCGGACGGCCCGCTCGCATGCATGGGATAAGAATCAGGCGACATTGAAATCCAATAATTTGGAGGTGTTTTCATGGCCAACAACATCATTTCGGTTCCGGCGCCGGTGAACGAACCGGTGCGGGGCTACGCGCCCGGCTCGCCGGAAAAGGCATCGCTCAAGACAGAGCTGAACCGGATGCTCAACGAAGAAATAGAGATCCCGCTGATCATCGGCGGGAAGGAAGTGCGTTCGGGCACCACCGCCAAGGCGGTCTGCCCGCACGACCACGGTCACGTCCTGGCCACCTACCACCAGGCAGGGCCGAAGGAAGTCGAAATGGCCGTCGCCGCGGCCCGGGAAGCCTGGCGCGAGTGGTCCGAGATGCCATGGGAAGCGCGTGCGGCGATCTTCCTGAAGGCGGCCGACCTCCTGGCCGGTCCCTGGCGCGACGCGGCCAACGCGGCCACCATGCTCAACCAGTCCAAGACGGTGCACCAGGCCGAGATCGACTCGGCGTGCGAACTCATAGACTTCTACCGCTTCAATCCCCACTACATGCGGTTCCTCTACGAACAGCAACCCGCGAGTTCCAGGGGCATCTGGGACTACGTCGAGTACCGTCCCCTGGAGGGGTTCGTCTTCGCGGTCACGCCGTTCAACTTCACGTCGATCGCCGGCAACCTGCCCACGTCGCCGGCCCTGATGGGCAACGTTGTGCTGTGGAAACCCGCGTCCGACGGCGGTCTTCTCGGGCTACCAGATCATGAAGCTCTGGCAGGCGGCGGGACTCCCAGACGGCGTCCTGAACTTCCTTCCCGGGCGGGGAAGCCAGGTCGGCAACCCCGTGATGGCCAGCCCCGAGCTGGCGGGCGTCCACTTCACGGGCTCGACGGCGGTCTTCCAGGGCATGTGGAAAACCATCGGCAACAACATCGCCGGCTACAAGGCCTACCCCCGGATCGTGGGCGAAACGGGCGGAAAGGACTTCATCTTCGCCCATGCCAGCGCGGACGTCGCGGCCCTCGCAACCGCAATGGTCAGGGGCGCCTTTGAGTTCCAAGGGCAGAAATGCTCCGCCGCGTCCCGGGCCTACGTTCCCAAGTCCATCTGGCCCCGGCTCAAGGACGAACTCGTGGGCCAGATCAGCGAAATCAAGATGGGCGCGCCCACCGATTTCCGCAACTTCTTCACGGCGGTCATCGACAAGCAGGCCTTCACCGACCACATGGGCTACATCGACGCGGCCAGACAGTCCTCCGAGTGCGAGATCCTCACGGGCGGCGAAGGCGACGATTCGGTCGGGTACTTCATAAAACCCACCGTCGTCGTAACCACCGATCCCAAGCACAAGCTCATGCAGGAAGAAATCTTCGGCCCGGTGCTGACGCTCTTCGTCTACGACGACCAGAAGCTGGATGAAACGGTCGAACTGTGCGACACGACGAGCCCGTACGCATTGACGGGCGGCGTCTTCGCCAACGACCGCAAGGCCATCGTGAAGATCATGAGCCGCCTCAGGCACGCGGCGGGCAATTTCTACATCAACGACAAACCGACCGGCGCCGTTGTCGGCCAGCAGCCCTTCGGCGGCGGCAGGGCCTCCGGCACCAACGACAAGGCGGGGTCCTTCCTGAACCTCATTCGCTGGACCAGCCAGCGCGCCGTAAAGGAGACCTTCGTTCCGCCGACGCACTTCGCCTATCCGTTCCTGAACGAGGAATAGACGTCTCGCCGAACCAGGCCGGCGGACCGGGAGCCATGTCCCGGTCCGCCGTTCGGGGCGCCCTGCCCCTCGCCTACCTCCCGGAGCCCGAAACGGCCGACGCGCCCGTTCATAGGGCTGCGTTTGCCTTTCGGTAGGCTCCATCCGGGGACACAAGGATGCACGTCGAGTTTTCAAAGAGATTGCGGTCCTGTTGCCGGCTGTTCCTATGGGGGTGCGCGCTGGGGGCCATGCTGGCGTCCGCCTCGGCGTGCGTCCGGAAGGCCTCCAGCGACAAAAAACCGAAGCCGGTTGTCAGACTGGCCTGCGTCGACTCGGCGGAAGCCATCGCGACGACACACCTCGCCAAGGCCGTTCTCGAACAGAAGCTGGGATACGACGTAAAACTGGTCATGGTCGAGGCTTCCGCCGCCTTCGAGTCCGTAGCCGACGGCCGTAGCGACGCGTTCCTCGACGCGTGGCTCCCGGTCACCCACATGTCCTTCACGAAGCGCTACGGCACACGGCTCGTCGACCTGGGTACCCTTTTCAGAGGAGCGCGGATCGGCCTGCTGGTTCCCGACTACGCTCCCGGAAAAACCATCGGGGACCTCGGAAGATTCAGGAGAGAATACGGCGGCACGATAGTAGGCATCGGCGCCGATGCGGGCATCATGGTCACCACGCACAAAGCCATGAGGGCATACGGACTTCGCTATCATCTAGTGGCCGCAGGCGTTCAAGGCATGCCGGCCGCCCTCGAAGCGGCCATCAGGGAGAAGCGGCCCATCGTCGTGACCGGTTGGGAGCCCCACTGGACGTTCGCCCGCTGGAAGCTCCGCTTCCTAGAGGATCCCAGGCACGTGTACGGCCGGGCCGAAGACATCCACATCGTCGCCAGGCTGGGATTTGAGAAGGACATGCCCGATGCGGCGGCTTTTCTCGAGCGCTTCAGGCTGGATAGAGCGCAACTCGACACCCTGCTGTTGATGATCCGAAACGACCCAGAGAAGCCTCTCTCCGCGGCCATGTCGTGGATGCGGCAACACCCTCGGCTGATCGACGATTGGATCGGAGCGGCCGCCGCCAAGAAGGCCAGGTAGACTGCACTCACGTTTCCCCGGAACGCTTTGATCGTCAGCACCGGGCACGGCGCCTTTCTCACGACGCGCTCCGCCGTGGACCCTAGCAGTACGTGGCTGATTCCCGTGAGCCCGTGGGTTCCCATGATGATCAGGTCAACGCCTTCTTCTTCGGCCGCGCGCACGATTTCAGCCGAAGCCACGCCCTTTTGGACCCCGGTCGTCACGGCATCCGGCCCGAGGCCCAACTCGCCGACGAGGCCCTCGATCGTGTTTCTCGCGTGCTCGACGAGCTGTGTCTCAAGATCCGTAATGGTCACCGGGCGGAAGGTCAGGTTGCCCGGGTTGGCCATCGGCTCGAGCACGTAGAGGACCAGCAGGTGTGCTTCCATTTCGCGGCAGACCTGCCCTGCATAGCGCAGGGCCTGTTTGGAGACGTCCGACAGATCGACGGGACACAGAATCTTCTTCCATAGTGCCATGGTTTACCCCCTCATGATTTATTCAAAATATAGGGTCCCCGGCGGAGGCGAGCCAGCGTTTTTTTTGATTTGGGATTTGGGATTGCGGATTTGGAATTTAGACTGCGGCATGCGGTAGACCTTCGAAGCGGCCGACAGAGGTCGGCCGATAACGGACGAAGAAGGCGAAGGGGAAAAGACGAGATCGTGAATTGCAGATTGAGACAGCGACCATGAACGACCCTTCGAAGGCCCGTCCCAAGCCGCTTTTTAAATCAACAATCCCAAATCCCAATTCCCAATTTCATTTCCCCTTCCACGTTTCCACCCTGTTCCGGCCGGCCTTCTTGGCGCGCAGGAGGGCGTTGTCGGCGGCCTTGATCACGGCGGGCGGCCCGGCGCCTCCGGCCTCCGCCCACGCGGCCCCGATGCTCACGGTAACGGAGACCTTGGCCCCAGTGCCGTCGTTCTTTCGCGGGCGCGCCGGTTTCCGGCTAGGGCGGTTCGGCCCCCTGACGGTGAAACCGGAAGCCGCGATCGCCTTTCGCAGTCCTTCCAGGTGCGGCAGCACCTCTTCGGTCGAACTGCCCGGGAAAATCACCGTGAACTCCTCGCCGCCGTATCGAAAGGCCTTGCCGCCTCCACCCACTGACGCGAGTCTCGAAGACACCATCCTCAGGACCTGGTCGCCCACATCGTGGCCGTGCCGGTCGTTGAAGCGTTTGAAGTGGTCCACGTCGACCATGGCCACCGCAAAACGGCCGCGCAGCCTCTCGAGTTCGTCCTCGAGGGACCTCCGCGACGGAAGCCCCGTCAGACGGTCGCGGAAGGCCATTCCGTAGGCCGCCTCAACAATGGAGACCGCGAGCACCAGCCCCGCAACCGCCAGGTAGAAAGTCATGCCCGCCCCCCGCCGGCCCGCCGCCACCGCCAGGAAAACGGGCACGAGCGCCCAGAAGAGGCCGTTCTCCACCGGCCCGTGCCGCAGCACGACGCCGAGTCCGCAAATCACGAGTGCGAAGAAGAAGACCGCGAGCGATGGTTGGGGCACACCGAGGCGGCCGATGACAGCCGCAGAAGTGAAGCGGTGCACGAGCGCGGCTTCAAAGGCCGGGGGCGAGAGCAGATAGGCGCCGGCAGCGATGAAGGGCTGGACGAGGACAAACGCGAGCCTTAGAAGTCCGCCGGCAGTCAACACCCCACGTTCTCTCAGGAGGGCGAACAGCGCAATGTCGAGCGGCAGGAGGACGGCGGCAGAGCCGTACGCGGTGGTCCAGGCGGTGCCCGGTACGCCCATCGGCAAGGACGAGGGTGTCAACGCCCAGGTCGCCGCGGCGAGCGCCGTCAGCGCGCACACCGCCCGGCCCTGGCCGAACCGGATCCCCAGGAGAATGCCCATGCCGATCGGCACGAAGGCGTACCAGGGAAGGAGGACCGACGACAGCCGGGCGGGAAGGTCGAAAAGCGAAGCGATGACGGCGGCCAGAACGATAATGCCACCGGGAAGGATGAACGATCGGACCCTTCTCATGCGGCCTGCTTCTCTCCACGCCGGCCATCTACCGGTCCATCGTGCCCATTCTGTATGGTCCGGATTCCCGGCGTTCTTCTCATCACCTGCGTGCGTTCACGACGGCCCTGCCTGCCCGGTTCGGCCGATGGTCGGCACCCAGTAACAGCGCCGGGGCCGTAGCCGGTCAGCCCTTATCAGCCGCAAAAGGCTTGACGGTTTTGCCCACCGTCTCGCAGATGCTTGCCAGCTCGCCGTTCAGCTTCTGTACGGCCTTGTACATGTCGCTCTTGACGGTCGTCAACTGGAGGACCACGGCCGGGAAGGACGACTCTTCGCACGTCGAGGGAACATTCTGCTGGACGACGTCCAGGTGCTGTTTGACCAGGGCCCTGTATTGTTCAAAGGTTTCACCGGCACGCTTGAGGTAGGCATCGACGGCGGCCAGTGACCGTTTTTTGAGTTCCGCTTTGCGTCTGGCCGCGCAGTCGGCGGCGACCTTGGCCAACCCTTTCCCCTCGCGGCAGTCGTACTTCTTTTTGACGTCTGCGCGTATCTCCGCGAGATCCTTCTCCAGCCCCTCGGACTCGCTCTTGAAGGCCTCCTGCACCTTATTCACGCCCATGTTGAAATCCGAGTCCTCTTCCTGCCGATGCATCATCCACTGGGCCATGTCCTGCATGGCGGCCATGTCCTCTTTGCTCGGCTGGTTCGGCGGTGGGCCTCCCGGCTCGCCCCTTTTGCTCGCCACGTCCGTCCGGGCCTTTTCCAGGCTCTTGAGTTCGGATTTGATCTCGCCTGCGAGTGCCTCGTCGCCGCACCCTTTTTCCGCCTCCTGCCAGGTCTCCGGAACCGTCCCCACCTGAACGAGCAGCGTTCCCGGCGTATTCGCGTAAGCGGAGATGGACAGCCATCCGGCCGCCAACAGTGCGATCATTGCGGTGGTCGTTGTCCTCTTCACGATAGAGTCCTCCTCGTCACAATGCTTTATCTACTCCTATGACCTGCCACGCTCAAGATAATGGCCATCATGTTAACACGATATGTATACCGTGTAGCGCGAGGTGAGTCCCCAAATCCGGCGAAGTCCCCTCCGTTCAACCCGGCCGCTCTTAGATCGGCCTGCGTCCCCGCGCCGGAAAGCTCGACGTGATCGGCTTCACTTTTCGCTGAGTATTTCGTCGAGAACGGTCTGCAGACGGTCGAGCGTCTTGATGTAGCGACTGAAGTAGGCTTTGGCCACCGCCCTCATTACGCCGCGATCGACTTCGGGGTAGTCCTTGAGAACCGCCATCAGCGGCTTGGCCTCGATGGCGAGGACGGAGGCATTCTCCGTGCAGAAGGCCGTGGTCGTATAACGCTCGGAGCCGAGGAGCGGCGCAATGCCGAAGAGGTCGCCCTTGCCGACCTTGCTCACCGGGATGCTCGCCTCTCGATTCGACTCGCAGAGGCTCAGCTTCACCTTGCCTTCCAGCAGCACGAACGCGTGCGACGCAGGATCTTCGCACTGGTAGACCTTCTCGCCTGCCTCCAGAGATTTTACCGCTGAAAACCCGCTGATTCTGGCCACGTCCTCGGAAGTCAGGGACTGGAACAAGTCGTGACCCTTTAACATCTTACCGGCGTTCATAGCGAACCTCCCCACCGAACACAACATGAGCTGATAAACACTCCCGTGAGAATCTTGTCGGTGTATTCACAATGTGGTGCCGGGCCGTGAGAAAATCCATCCCGGATGGTCTTTCTCCATCCGGATGAAATGTCCGGGCGGTACAAGCGGTTCTATATTCTCTGCTTTGATTCCGACCTTCTCAAAAGGAGCCTGCCCCATGCGATTGAAAAATGTCTCTCTGATCCTGGCTGCCTCCGCACTGGTCATATCTTCGGCCGTCCTCGGCGCGCAGGGAAATAAGGAAAAGCCGGCCACCGACAGGGCCCCCAGGATGAGCGCGCCGGCCGTGAGCCCCGAGCCATCCGCCATCGAGGTACGGACGCTAGACGGAAAGACCGCGAGCCTCGCCGAGATCTTCGCTGGCAAACCCACCATGCTGGTTTTCTGGGCAAGCTGGTGCCCCGACTGCAAGCGCGAAACCCCGCGCGTCAAGGAAGCCTTCGAGCGCTACGCCAAGAAGGGGCTCAACCTTGTGGCGGTGGACGTGGCTAGAAAAGATCCCGTCGAGAACGTCCGGCGGTACATCGAGGAGAACGGCCTGAAGTACCCCGTGTACTACGACGCCAAGGGGACAGCCGACAAGGCCTACGACATCAACTGGATTCCCACCGTCCTTCTCATCGACCGTTCCGGGAAAGTCGTGTCCAAGACCCCGCACGTTGACATGGCCCGGATCGAGGCCTTCCTCAAGAAGGCGCAGGTGAAAGGGCGAGTCAAGTGATCGCCGCAGGTTGAAGGTTCCAGGTTCCAGGTTGTGAAGACAGGCCGTCGGTCTACTTGATGAGCCTGATCGTGAGCGGATAACGGAATTTTTCGCCGTTCGAGGCCTTGATCGAGGCTACGATGATCATCACGAAATTGAATAGCTGTACGAGAACAAGAAGCACGATGCCCAGGCACATGAGGATGAGAAAGGCCGACACCACCGTGTAAATGAGGATGGATATCTGGAAATTCAGCGCCTCCTTGCCCTGGTCGTCCACGAACGCGTATTCGTCCTTCTTGACCAGCCACACCACGAGCGGACCGAGGATGTGGCCGAACGGAACGCCGACGAATCCTGCGAGCGCGCTCAGGTGGCACAGCATGCCCCACGTGCCGCCGTGTTTTCCCCCGGGCCTGCGGGGTTCGTCCGTATGCCCACCCACGACCTCGGCCTCGTGAACGGTTCGTTCCTCGTTGTTCTCCATGCTCGGTCCCTCCTGGAAATTCAATACGACACCGTCCGGTCAGAAGTTCCGGCGTGTCTCGTTTCAGGCCGCGTCTGCTGAGACCGAAGGGCTTGAGGAAAGTGGGAATTTGGATTTGGGAATTGGGATTTGCAGGACGGTTGGAGACGGGCCTTCGAAAGCCGTAGGGTGGACCCGAGGGCCGCAGGCCCGAGCGTCCACCAATCCAGGTTGGATGGCTCCCAAAATGCAGTCATTGCTTAGAAGGTTCGCGGCCGAGAAAAGAGATTGCGTTTGGAATTTTTCCCCATGGATGGCACAAGGGATCATCAGCGGCGGCTTTCGATGCGAAGCATCGGCAGCTGCGTCCCGACGCGAGTGGGCCCTATCCGCGAAAGACGAGCGGTTCGGCGCCGAGTCGTACTGTTGTACGTCGAGGCGCCGGGACGTGAAGTCTGACAAAGGAGAGGGTCCGCTCCCGTCGGCGCTTTCCTTGAGGGTGGGGGGGGTGAACTACCGTCGTTCCTGCACGAGGTCGCGGCGCGCGAAGCGCCGATCGGCCATGACCGGGGCAGGCGGGAAGCGCCCGCAGAGGCATGTCCCCATCCAGCTTCACGACCTGCCCAGGCGTGGTCGATCGTGGGGTGCCGCAGGCACCGCCGTGACCGCTCCCCCTTGAAGCCGCATCTTTCGAAGGCCTGCACGAACTACTCGCTCGATCACTGGATCACTTGATCACTCCCCCATCACTCCTCGTCCCGCCCCCAGCGGACGGCGTCCTCGCCAAAGCGGCCCTTGAGTTCGTCCAGCGTCTTGTCCAGGCGGCGGACCTTCTTTCTCGTCTCCGATCCGAACAAGTCCCCCTGGACGGGCTGTCCCGCTTCCACGAGGTTGAAGCCCGCAATCCCCACCAGACGCATGGGGACTGCCAGGTCGAACTGCTCCAGAAGCTTCGTGGCAGCGTTTTCGAGGTCGCGTTCCGAGTCCGTCGGCGGCGCAAGGGCGGCCTGTCTCGTCATGAGTTTGAAGCCGCTCGTCTTGAGCTTGACCCGTATGCCGGAGGCCATCAGGCCTTCCCTGCGCAGCTGCCGCGCGACCCTCGCAGCGGCCCGGTGAAGGTGGGGACAGATGGCTTCGGCGCCCTTCACGTCCCTTTCGAGCGTATACTCCGCCCCTATGCTCTTCGCGTCCCGGAGGGGCACGACTTCGCGCGGATCGACGCCCAGCGCCAGCTGGTGGATGCGCCGCCCGTTCTCCCCAAACTGCTCGACCATGGCTACCAAGGGCGACCTCGCCACGTCGCCGATCAACCTGAGTCCCACCTTGTCGAGCTGTTCGTACATCCGGGGCCCCACGCCCCAGAGCCTGGAGACCTCCAGCGGCCACAAGAAAGCCTCGACCGTTCCTGGAGGGACCACCGTAAGCCCGTCCGGTTTCCTGTAGTCGCTGGCGACCTTCGCCACGAATTTTGTCGGTGCCACGCCAACGGAGACGGTCAGGCCGCCAGTAGCTTCGCAGACGGCCTTCTTGAGGCGTCTTGCCATGGCCTCGGGGCTGCCAAACAAGCCCTCCGCGCCGGTCATGTCCAGGAAGGCCTCGTCCAGGCTCAGGGCTTCCACGTAGGGAGAGAATTCATCGAATACCCCCATGATGACCTCGGAGGCGTCCCTGTAGCGCCGAAAATCGGGCGGTAGGACGATGGCCTGAGGGCATCGCCGACGGGCCTCCGCCATCGGCATGGCGCTGTGGCATCCGAAGGGGCGGGCCTCGTAGCTGGCGGTGGAGACAACGCCCCGCGCCCCCGTGCCGCCCACGAGCACGGGCTTGTCCCTCAATTCGGGATTGTCCCGCTGCTCGACGGCCGCGAAGAAGGCGTCCATGTCGGCGTGAAGGATGATCCTGGTCCATCCGGACTCTGGCGTTGCTCCATCTGTCATGGACCCACCTCGTTTTCTCTGTGGCCGATAGTATATCCGGAAGGCAGGCGGATCAGAACGTCTCAGGAAGGTGTCAGAAGATGGCTCGCAAGAGGAGATAGATTCCCGCGCTGATCAGGGCCGCCATGGGCAGCGTCAGGAACCACGAAACCACGATGTCTCTGAGGATGCGCAGGTTGAGAAGCCCGAGTCCTCTCGCCAGACCGACTCCGATGACGGCGCCCACGAGCGTGTGCGTCGTGCTGATAGGGAGACCCATCTTGCTGGCCAGGAGCACCGTGGTCGCCGCGCCGAACTCGGCCGAAAAACCCCGCGAAGGCGTGAGTTCGGTGATTTTCTCGCCCACCGTCGCCATGACCTTGTACCCCAGCGTCGCCAGCCCGATCACGATGCCGACGCCGCCGAGGGCGAGGACCCATACGGGAATGGGCACCTTGGACATCACCTCGTGCGTTCGCCACAGAGAAATCACGGAGGCCATGGGGCCGACGGCGTTGGCGTTATCGTTGGCGCCGTGGGCAAAGGCCACGTAGCAGGCAGTCACGATCTGCAGGTAACGGAAGTTGCGCTCCACGTACCCGAAGTGGCTGTTCTTGACCCCGATCTTGATGCGCCCCAGGCCGAACGCGGAAATGAGAATGCAGACCGCTGCCACACCCAGCGCCACCAGGATCGCCTGCCAGAGCCCGAGATCCAGGTGCAGGTTCTTCAATCCCTTGAATACCATGGACAGTGTCAGGATGAAGGCCACGAGACCGATGAGAAACGGCGCGAGGACGCGGACCCTCAACCTCGGATGGCGGCTGTCTAAGATGACCTTGAGGATGAACCAGAAGGTGATGAAGGCGATGAGGGCGCCCAGAATCGGCGAGATGATCCACGAGACGGTGATCGTCGCCACCTTGTCCCAGTGAAGGCCCGAGGCGCCCAACTGGACCAGGGCGAAGCCGACCACGGCGCCCACGATGGAATGCGTGGTGGACACCGGGAGACCGAACAGGGTACAGACGTGCAGCCAGATTCCCGCCGCCAGCAACGAACCGAGCATGCCCAGCATGAGCAGGTGGTAATTCGGAAACGCGTCGGTTTCAACGATGCCCTGCCGCACCGTTTCGGCCACGTGGCTGCCGGCCAGGATGGCGCCCGCGAATTCGAATATGGCCGCCACGATGAGGGCCTGCTTCAGGGTCAGCGCCTTGGATCCGACGGAGGTCGCCATGGCGTTGGCCACGTCGTTGGCCCCGATGTTCCAGGCCATGTAGAGCCCGGCGAGAATGGCGATGGCTAATAGAAACAGGACCATAAATTAGACCAGGAGAAGAAGGCGGAGACGGTCGCAGGCCTTCTCCGACGCATTCGCCAGATCCGCCACGCGCTGCGTCAGCCGCATCCACATGATCGTGTTCACCGGACCCAGCTCCTCTTCGTGCTGAAGAACGAGTTTGCCGAACCTGTACTGCGTTTTGTCCGATTCCCATTCGAGGCGGTTGATCTCGCTGATCGTTTCGTGGACCTTCCGGGCCGTCGGCCCGCTGAAGGCCGCCTCCACCAGTTGATCAAGCGACTCGAAGACCTCGCCCGCCGCGAGCACCGTCTTTTCCACGGTGTCCAGAAATTCCAGGAAGGGATCACAGATGGAGGCGGGACAGGGCAGAGTTTTCAGCGAGGCCACGATGACGGCGTCTTCCGCCGAATCGGCGATCCGGTCCATGATGCTCAGAAGCTCGAGAAGGTCGCGCCGGTCGACCGGCAGAAACACCGTTCTCGGGAGGTTGTCTCGGATGCCGTTCTTAACCTTGTCGGCCTCGTGTTCGAGAAAGAGGATGTTCTTCCGCTCCGCGTCCGCCGCTTCCTGATTACCTGCGATCATGTTCTCGAAAAAAGGCCGCAGGTGTGAAGCGCACTCCTGGACCTTCGCCATGTGCGCCTGCAGCGGCCCGAAAGGCGATCGTCCGAAGAGCATACCAAGCACATTGACGGTCATGGTGCGCCTCCCTTATTTATGTGAATCGGCAGTCTGAACGACATCTGCGTCCCTCCACCCGCGGCCGACTATACCAGAACGTATTTGCGCCGCGCAAGGCTTCTCCACATTCCCAAGATCCATGATCGAATCATCCCAACTTCGGCCATGCCCGCGGTTCACGGAAGAAAAGAAACGTCACCCGCAACGGGGAGGTCCGTTCCCTCCCCGCCCCACGGGCAAAACCCCCTGAGGCCCCACCCCACCCTCGGGGCTTCCTCGCCCGGCGCCGTCCTCGCCACAGGAAAAAGGTGGTAAGATAGCCGGCCGGACGCCCGGCGCGCGGCCATATGGAAGGCGGAGTACCGCCCGGATATTTAATCGAGAGAACCGCGCCGCGGACTCCGTTCCCGATGGAGATCCGCATGACTCTGCTCGAGAGCATCGGCGTCAACCGGCCCGTCATGGCGCTTTCCTTCGCCAGGCTGGCCGACGCCATGGGCAACAGCATCCTCTTCATCGTCCTGCCCCTCTACGTGGCCCAACTGTCCGCGCCCTGGTTCCCTTTTCCGGAGCCCGTGAGGGTCGGCATTCTGCTCTCCCTGTTCGGCCTCACGTCCGCCATGTTCCAGCCGGTCATGGGGGCGCTCAGCGACAGGCTGGGCAGGCGCAAGATCATCATCCAGGCTGGCCTTCTCATCATGGGAATCGGGACCCTCGCATTCATGTTCGCAGCCAGGTTCACGGACCTCCTGCTGCTGAGAGCCATGCAGGGCATCGGCGTAGCGCTGACCATCCCCGCGTCGATGGCCATCATGGCGGCGGTGACAACGAAACAGACCCGGGGCGGGTCCATGGGAGTGTACACCACGATGAGGATGGTCGGCTTCGCCATCGGACCGCTCCTCGGAGGTATCATCGTCGTGCATTTCGGGTTCAACACAGCTTTCGTGGCCGGCGGCACGCTCATTTTTGTCGGTATGGGTCTCGTCCAGATGTGGGTGCGCGACGTGCCCGTGAGCGCACCAGGCGCCGCCGCGCGATCCTCCAAGTTCTGGGACAGGGAGATCTACACCCCCAGCCTGATCGCCCTCAGCATCGCCACCTTCGTCATGGCCGGCGCCTTCTCCATGATGACCACCCTCGAAAGGCAGTTCAACGAGCGCCTCCACCAGACGGCCATCGGTTTCAGCATAGCTTTCAGTGCGGTCATGATCAGCCGGCTCATCTTCCAGATCCCGCTCGGCAGGCTGTCGGACAAGGTGGGACGCAAGCCCCTCATCATAGCCGGTCTCGTTTTCATGGCCCCGGCCACGGCCCTTCTGGGCGTGGTGGCGACCACGGCCCAGCTTACGGGCCTCCGCCTGCTTCAGGGCATAGCGGCGGCGGCCATCGCGGCCCCGGCCTTCGCATTGGCCGCCGATATCGCCAAGGCGGGCGGCGAGGGCCGGCAGATGAGCATCATCACCATGGGCTTCGGCCTGGGTATCGCCTTGGGGCCACTCATGGCCGGCGCCCTGGACGTCTTTTCTTTCGAGCTGCCCTTCCTGGTGGGCGCCGCCATGTGCCTGGCGGGCGCCTGGGTGGTGGTCCGATGGGTGCCGGAAACGGTGGCGCGCAGACGGATCGCGCGCTGATGCACGACGCGGCCTGAAACGCCTCAGATCCTTCCAGAATCCGGCTTGTTCCACGGAAGCCTGGAGAGCACCTTGTTCAGCGTGCACACGCCGATGAGGCCGGCCACGGTCATGCCGAGCCCGCCCAGTGCGGGCAGGACGAACCACCACGGCGAAACCCGGATGCCGAGGGCGAGCCCCGCCAGAACGAGAACCCCGAGCACGATATAGGTCTGTCTTTGGACGCTCATGCTAACCTCCCAGATCCGCGCTGGAAAGAATCGCCAGACAGGCGGTCGCTTTCACGGCGCACAATTCCCGCCTCTCCGGCGCCTCCGATCGCGCAGTCACTTTCTTCTGTGCATAGTATACGCACAAAACCAGGCGCGAACACCCCGGGTTCGACGGCGCCGCGACATGCGATATCCGTGAGGAGTAACTTCACACGTCCGGTTGCGTAGATCATTATCAGGAAACGTCCCGGACGATCAGCGCCCGAGGCGTGCGTGTTTTCCCGGCTTCGCTGGGAATTCGGCTATAATCCTTGATGAGCACGATATGGGGATCGAGAGTCCATGGCTTCTGACGGTTATTCGCGGAAAAGGAAATCGGCCGACGAGGGACACGTGGGCCGGACGGTCATCAGCGACTTCAAGCGGGGCGACCTGAGAAGCTCGATCCGACGCGATTTCAGGGAGCTCTACCAGTTCTATCTGGACGATCCGGAGCGGGCGCGCCTCGCCTCCATGAGACGCCTGCACCGATGGTTCCACGTAACGTTCTGGCTCCTGAAGAAGCTGATTCTCAGGCTCCCGCCCTCGAGGCGCTTTCTTCTCCTGGTCTGCCTGTTTATGCTGTTCTACGGCAACTTCTCCTTCAGCACGCGCAACTTTCAGTTCGATTTCCACATGAGCATCGTCAGTTTCGTCCTCCTGCTCGTCATCCTCATGCTGGAGCTCAAGGACAAGCTGCTCGCCCGGGACGAACTGGAGGTGGGGCGGGCCGTCCAGCTCGCCCTCATGCCCACCCGGAACCCGAAGCTCGAAGGCTGGGACATCTGGCTCTTCACCCGCCCGGCCAACGACGTCGGCGGAGACCTCGTCGACTACCTGGAGGACCACCATGACAACCTCGGTCTGGTGCTGGGCGACGTGTCCGGCAAGGGCCTGGGCGCCGCCCTTCTCATGGCCAAGCTCCAGTCCACCATGCGCGCGCTCGCCCCGGACTGCGAGACGCTCTCCGACCTGGGCGAGAAGACCAACATCATCTTCTGCCGCGACGGCATCCCAGGCCGCTTCGCGACCATGGTCTACATGCTCCTGGAACCCGGGAGCGGCACCGTCAGGCTCCTGAACGCCGGCCATCCGCCGCCGATCCTTCTGCAGGGCGGGAGCCGCGAGACGCCGCCCTCCGTCGCCCTTCCCGTAGGCATTTTCCCGGATGCCGTTTACAAGGAACAGCGGATAGAAATCGAACCGGGGGGCATGCTGATCGCCTACTCCGACGGCCTGACCGAAGCGCGCAACGCGAAGATGGAATTCTACGGCGACGGTCTTTTCGAGGCCCTCCTGCCCCGGCTCGAAGGCCTCAGCCCCGAACAGGCCGGCGCCCTGATTCTCGAAGAGGTGGACCGCTTCGTGGGCGAGGAGCGTCCCTTCGACGACCTGTCGCTCATCCTCATCCGGCGCACTGCCTGAAGGAGCCAATTCCTGTACACTTGTCCCATGATCAAGATCACGGACCGCATCCACATCGATGAGAGCGAACTGTCGGAGGCTTTCGTCCGCTCCTCGGGACCGGGCGGGCAGAACGTCAACAAGGTCGCCACGGCCGTCCAGCTCAGGTTCGACGCCGCCCATTCCCCGTCCCTTCCGGAAGACGTGCGGGAACGGCTTCTCGAACTGGCCGGCGGGCGGGTGACGGTCGACGGCGTGATCCTCATCGAAGCCAGGCGCTTCCGCACGCAGGAGAGCAACCGCAAGGACGCACTCTCCAGGCTCGTCGCGCTGATTCAAAAAGCCGCGTACGCTCCGCCGCCCCGACGTCCCACAAGGCCTTCGAAAGCGGCAAGACAGCGCCGCATCGATGCCAAGAAGCACCGCGGACAGGTCAAGAAACTCCGCGGATCGGCGCCCTCGGCCGAGGAGTAAATATCCCCACCCAAAGGAACGGGCGAAGGACCTGCGCGCATCTCGGACATCGTCTCACCTCCCGGAGTACTCGCCACGCAGAAACGGTTTCTGGGACGGACCGTTCCCTCCCGTCCGCCGGAGTCTGGCTGAGGCGTGCGTCTACACTCTTGAGAAACGCTGGACCGGGACACGCGATTCCCGGCTCTCACCGGGGCGCACATGACATCCATGAAGCAACTAGCGCCTGAATAATGACGAGGAGGAGGATAGTGTCGGAGAGGGGTTGAGGGGTACGGTACCGAATTCCTCAGGTTCCTTGTCGGACCTGCTATCTATTCCTAGCCGCGGCCAGCAGGAGGCCGAACCCCACGAAGAGCGACCCGCTTGTCCGGTTGAAGGCCTTGATCCTGGCCGGCCTGGTGAGCCATCCCCTTATCCTGTCCGCCAGCAGGGCGTAGGCCGTCAGGAACGAGAAGGAAAAGAGCATCAGCGTGGCCATGAGCACCGAGAACTGCGGCAGCAGCGGCCGTCTCAGATTCACGAACTGCGGCAGCAGTGCGGTCAGGAAGAGAATCGCTTTCGGGTTGCTCAGCGCTACGCCAAGCGCCTGGAGGAAGAGCCGCCGCGACGGCATGGTCCCTAAGGCCGGGCGCTCGTCCGCGTCCGAGAGTCCCGAAGTCTTCTTGAAGAACATCTTGAACCCGAGGTACACGAGGTAGACCGCGCCCGCGTACTTGATGACGTCGAAGAGGGCCTCCGATGTCTTGATGACGGCCCCCAGCCCAGTGATGGCCACCGTACCCAGGATAAGAAGGCCGGTGATGTTCCCGAGCGCGGCGAAGACCGCCTTTCTCCACCCGTGCAGGGACGAGTTCGTCATGATGAAAAGAACCGCGGGACCGGGCGTCCCGGTCGCTGCTAGAACCAGGGTCAGATAGACGATCCACGATTGCATCGACATGCGATTGCCCCCCCGCAGGATGCGCGGCCAGAAGAGCGCGGGCAGTTCCGCCCCCCGGCCGGGCGCCAGAGTAGCACCGTCTGGGACGTCGGGAAAGGGGGCTGCACGCTGCGGGCGTGACGGTACGACGGCGCGAAACCGGACCGCCTGATTATGGCCAATACAGCCGGAACAGTGAAGGCTACGACGCCCGTTCCGGCGCCTTCTTTCGCGCCCGGTACTGCCAAAAGCCAAAGAGGAGCCAGACGACGCCCAGCGCGGCGTACCCTGCAACGGCCACCGCACTCCGCCCTTCGCGCCACGCGTTCACGGCCATGAAACCGTAGGCCACGAGCGCTACCACGCCCACCACGGCGATGGCGTAGGCCTTCGCCTGCATCCACCTGGCGCCCCTCAGAAGAAGCAGTCCCGCCGCGACGAAGACGAGCGGCAGCACGACGGCCCCGGCAACGATCAGCGTGGTGCGAAAGACCGATGGTTCAACGGGTTGTGCCATAAAGAATCCCCTCCTCTTAATGACCGTAGACATAACTATAGTACCTTTTGTTTTGCTTGTCCTCCAACCAGAGTTGTAGATGCCTGTGGACAACTCACGGTTCCGGCGGCCGCCTTGTTGTAGGCCGCGACGTCGCAGGGTTCGCCCACCATCCTCTCGAGGCTGCTCGCCACCGCGTGCAGGCGTGAGAGGTAGTGGATGTCGTCCTCTTCCATGGCCCGCTGGATTCTGGTGTTGTACACCGACTCCATGAGGGCCTCCGGCTTTTTGTCCAAGGCTTCGCCCTTTTTCAGGACCGGCTCGTAGGCCTCGGGCGCCTATTCGTCGCCGTGGCGGTTTAGCTTGACTGCCTTGCGCGCGTCCCACGCGGGTTCGCCATCAGCCTGCTGGTGTACTGCAATGCGCCGCCGCTGCGCGGACTTTGGCAGGAGCCGCATTAATCCCGCGCGGGAAAGACAGCCCCGGCGAGGCGTCCTCCCGCGCGTCATTCTTGACAGAGCGGTCACGGCTGCATCAAAGTATGACGTGGCGAGGATTCAAAAATTCGCCGTTCAAACGATGGGGTACCACCGCTGAATGGGCAGCACCCGCTAAGCATTGACAGGCTGACCAGGCCCGAGGAGAACGAATGACGGACGAACAGGCTGGATCCTCCAGAAACCCAATCGGGACCAGACGGCACAGGTATTGGAGCGGCGCTTTCACAAGAACCGCACTCACGATGGCCGCGTTGGTGGTGTTCGTACTGACGCTCGCCTGCACCGGTACGGCACGGCCGGACAGGGCGGGCCTCAAGGCGCCTGCGTCGGTTCCCGCCGCCGGCTCGAGCGCTGGCAGTGCGGCCACACCTGCCACGAAGCATGCGGCGGCCCACGGCCCCGCTCTGGTCGTGGCCGGCAGCGAGACGTTCGATTTCGGCAAGGTGTGGCCCACAAAAGAGAATCTCCGGCACACCTTCAAGCTGACCAACACGGGAGACGCGGAGTTGAAAATCCTCCACGTCCAACCTGGCTGAGGGTGCACCGTCGCGGGTAGTTACCCGCACGAACTAGCACCCGGCGCTTCGGGCGAGCTTCCGTTCTCGCTCAGTCCAGACCACGCACATGGGAAGTTTTCCAAGGGCATCACCATTACGACCAACGATCCCGCCAGACCGCGCCTGGTTCTCATCCTGAAGGGACAGGGCCTGGTGGCCGTCGAGGCGTCCCCGTCCTTCGTCAGCTTCGGCGACGTGACAGAGGGCTCCCACTCTCCGGAGCGGCGCGTGCACCTTTCGGTGGAGACCGAGAAGCCGGTTCACCTCACCCTGCCCCCGAAGAGACCCACCGATCCCGTGACGTATTCGCTCGAAACCGATAAGCCCGGACGCGCTTACGACCTGGTGATCCGGCTTGCCACACCGTACAGGGCCGGGCCGTTCTTCCAGTACATCCGCCTCACCACGGACAACCCCATGCAGAAGACCGTCCAGGTCGGGGTCAGAGGCAGGGTGGTGCAGCAGATCAGGCTGGAGCCCACCGTGACGAGAATGCGCCCCGTTCCCCCCGGCCAACCGTTCCGCGCCTTTGCACGCCTGATCAACAACGGACGGAACCCCGTCAAGGTAATCTCGGCGAAGGCCGCCGCCCCTCAGGTCAAGGCGACGGTGAAAGAGCTCGAGCCGGGCCGCATCTTCCAGCTCCAAGTCGAAGCGCCCGGCGACTTCACGCCGCCTCCCCGCGGCACGAAGATCGTCGTGAAGACCGACGATCCGAGGGCCGGCGACCTGACCTTCACCCTGCTGCCCCTTTACAGGCCTCCCGTCCGGCGCCCGAGCGCCGTGCCCCTGGAGCGCTGACACCGTTCGACCCTCAGGGCGGGAGGGTCCTCGGCTCCTCCCGCCCTGTCTTCCGTCAGCCTATCTTCTTCTTTCCCTCGAGGTGCCTGGCGATGGATTCCTGTTCCTGGGAGCCCAGTTCGGCCGAGGACTTGCTCCTGCCGCGCAGGAAATACGCAGAGCCGATCAGCGCCGCGGCCGCCATTCCCAGCAGGATCCAGGGCACGGCCGCGCGCCCGTACCCGTCGCCGCCCGAGCCCATCAGGTTGCGCCGCACCACGTCGAAGGCGAACAGCACCGCGAAGAACAGGTCCAGGTAATGCCACCGCTTCTTCTTTTTGCGTTTGCCCAGTCGACTACCCTGTAAGTCAAAGAAGCCCATCGTTCTATCCCTCTTGCTCGACCGTGTACACGCTAGTCAAGCCTAAAGTCCTTCTTGGCGGACTTGATGAACCGGCCGAAGGCACGGTCCTTTTTGCGCTTCTCGGTGTATGACATGTTATAAAACTCGGACTCGCCCCTGAGCTTGACGTAGTTGTCGTAGTGCTCACGGGCCAGATCGCCGGAGCGCACGGCCTCGAGCACGGCGCAACCCGGCTCGCCCGTGTGGGTGCAGTCCCGGTATCGGCACCCGGCCGACAGGGCAGTGATGTCAGGATACCCGCCGTCGATGCCGTCGCCTGCGCCGAGGATTCCGAATTCGCGCATCCCGGGGTTGTCGATCACCAGGGCGCCGCCCCGGAGGCGGAACAGCTCCCGGCGCACGGTGGTGTGCCGCCCTTCGCCCGTCCCGCTGACCGCTTGGGTGTCCAGGGCTTCGCGACCCAGCAGGCGGTTGATCAGGGTGCTCTTGCCGACGCCGGACGACCCGGCGAAGCAGTACGTCGTCCCGGGCTGGAGGCTCCGCTCCAGCTCGTCCACACCGGCCCCCGTCACGTTGCTGAGCGCCTCTACCGGCGCGGTGATGCCGGCCGCGCGAATCTCCGCAACCTGCGCGGCCAGAACGGCCGGATCCACCAGGTCCGTCTTCGTGAGCAGGACGCGGGGCTCCGCCCCGCCCTCCGCCGCCATCACCAGGTAGCGCTCGAGCCGGTTCACGTTGAAGTCGTAGTGGCACGACTGGACGATCATCGCGACGTCCACGTTCGCCGCGATCATCTGGACCTCGACGGCTTTCCCCGACGACTTTCTGCGCAGGGAACTCCTGCGCTCCAGCAGCGCGTGGACCACCCCGGCGGCGCCTCCCGGCTGTTTCTCCACGCACACCCAGTCGCCCACGCACGGCAGCTCGTGCGACAGCTCGTGGCGGTAGAGATACCGCCCCGCCAGCGTCGCCCTGAACGCGCCCGCCCCGTCCACCAGCAGTAACAGCTCCCGGTCCACCGCCGCCACCCGGGCCACCGTGTCCCCCGGCGCGCAGTCCGCCCTCGCCTCGAACCACTCGCTCCAGCCCAGTTCCTTCAGTTCAGCGTACCGGTCCTGCATCGGCTCCCGTCCATTGGACTCCGGCCTATGGTAGGCGACCTGCCGCCCGCCCGCAAATCCAGATTTCTCCCTTAAGCCAGGGATTCTTCAGACGCGAACTGCTTGGGCGTCCCCGGAAACCTTGCCATATCGCCTCAAGACCGCCACGATCGCGAATGCGGAGATCGCGATGGACACGCTCAGCAGGGACCAGATCGCGAAGCCGCCGATCGTCTTCTCAAGGTGGTAGAGATCGCCCCGCAAGCCCATGCCCAGAGCCACCGTCTCGCAGACGAGGTCGAAGGCCGGCCGCAGACACAGGAGCATGAACGTGAAGCCCAGGACGAAAGGACGCGTGAAGAAGCGCTTCCGCAGAAGAAGGTAACCTGCGACGACGCAGACAACGTCCAGGACGTACGGGGCCGACGTCATGACCAGCCACTGCCAGCCCGCCTGCAGGCCCACCGGTGTGATCCACGCGTGGCCGAACTGCCCAGTCCAGAAGGGCGGGATCAGCCTCACGTACGTGACCCTGCCGCCCGCCAGATACGTCCCCGCCACGTGGCTCAGCTCGTGCAGCGGCGCATACGTGAAGTACCACAGCACCGGAATGCCCACCATGCACGGCACCGTCCGCCGCAGCAGCCACTCCCCCCGCAGATACAGCACCAGCAACGGCGTCACCACAACCGCGAGGATCTCCAGCGTCACAAGAAGAGAAGCGTTCATCCAACACCTGCCGTTCTTAACTCATATGTGCCCGAAGCTTCATGACTAGCTCTTTGAAGGCTAAAAGGCAAGACCTGACTCCACAGCCTACCTACCTCTTTGCCGTGCTCTGGAACCGCCTCATATCCATTGATTCTCATATATCGTACGGCGAAGCACCTCAACGGCAAACATGGCCATTTCCTCTAGCTCGTTCATAAGAGGTTCCGATGATCTTTCTAGCTCTCTATCATGCCAAGGCTCATCAACGTGGACCCAATTATTCCTATAAATGCGAAGAGTATGCAGATCTTTTTTTAACGATGAGTCTATAGGGGCATCCTCAATGAGAGAGAACAAGGTTTGCTTGGTTTTTGAGGAATACTCTGAACGAAGGTACGTTTCAATTCCGGCTACTGAGGTCAGTATTGAAGCTAAGTATGCCCCCTTGGCAAAGGCTATATCCGCTTCCTGGACTATGAATGTGCACCATCCGGACAAAATGACGCCACCCATTAACAAAGCATCATCAAGTGACTTCAGGTGTTCCCAGCGCTCTTCTTCTGTCATTCAATATCCGGTGGTTAGCCAGAATAACAGGCTTCGTAGAACACATTGCCAATCTGCTCATCATTAATTTTTGATCTTTAGGATCTCAGCCTACTCACATCTGTTTGCCACAACCATTCTTGCCTATAATTAAATTCTATGCCCCCATGGTTGTTAGTCTCGGCTGCTGTTTCCTTAGAACGTTTACATAATACTCCCAAACCGATCTGCCCTCCAGCCCCAGGCCGCCAGCGGGCCGCCAATGGCGGGTCGTGTTGAGTGTTTTGCTTTGGACGTTTGGTTAGGATTCTGCACTTCGAAGGCCCATCCCCCGCATGGCCTTTCGGGCAGACCGCAGGTCGCCCGAAAGACCCCATCTCGACGCGAGTGGGCCAGGCGCGCGAAGGGCAAGCCGGCCGCACCGCAGTCGTACTTCTGTACGTCGAGGATGCGGACGGCGTAGGCCGCCAAAGCGGATGGTCCGCTCCCGTCGATGCTTCTTTCAGAGGATGGGGGACTGCACCACGGAGTGATGGCAAAAGGCCGCGGTGCGCAAAGCGTCGGGCCGCCATAGCCGGGGCAACCGGGAAGCCGCCCCAAAGGTCATCTCTCCGAGGGCTTCACGGGCTGCCACGGTTTGGCCGCCCGAAAGGTGCCGCAGGCACCTCCGCGGCCGCGTTCATGTAGACTTTCGACCGATAGGAATCGGCCGCTACTTTTCACAGCGGTGAAAGAGGCCCTCGCAATGACTGCCTTTTGGGAGTGATCCAGTGATCGAGTGACCGAGTGATCGAGTCGCGGGCAATCCTTAAGAAGGCCCGCCTGCTACCGTCCTGCCTCTTCCCTTTTCCCTCTTCCTTCTAACCTGTCTGCCCCCAAAGCCTCTGCGGTCTCTGTGTGCTCTGTGGTTAATGCGCCTTTCGAGGTGGAGACAGAGCCGTGGCGGTTATTCTTCGGGTGGGGGGGTGGCCAGCGTCATGCCGTGGCGCCGGAACACCTCCGTCATCTTCTCGCGGTCCGGCGGACCGCCCGCCGCGGCGGCGATCACCTCGGCCGCCTCGCGGAAGTAAGCGGGCCCCATGATCGCGGGGGTTATGACGCAAAGCTGCTTCGCATCCTCGCTGCCGTTGTTCTCGAAGCGGTGCACGGCGCCGCGGGGAATGCACAGCGCCTGCCCGGGCCCGACGTCGTTAGGCACGCCGTCGACCACCCAGGTCAGGACGCCCTGGATGCCGTAGAGGACCTCTTCGTAGGCGTCGTTCTTGTGGGCCGGTGCGGCCAGCTTCTGGCCGGCAGGGACAAAGACCTCGAAAATAGACGCGCTGCCGGCCGAGTCCTCGGATGCGAGCAGGAACCTGATCCGAAGGGGACCGATCGCAATGACCTCTTCCGCGGGGTTGACCCTGGGTACGCGCTCTCTCATTTTGGAGATCCTCCTGCTGGTAGGACCGTCCGGATCATAAAGTTATTCCCGGCCCCCCTGCGCCATCCTGCAGATCTGCAATCCCAATCGCAATCTACAAATCGTATTCCTCTCTTCCTCCCATCCTCCCTGTGAAATAAATTCTCGTGCTTCACCTTGGGATTGCCGCGGCCTTCGGCCTCGCAATGACTGCTTCTCTGAGTGATCGAGTAATCAGTCACGGGCAGGCTTTCTGGCGTCTGGATTCCCTCCTGCGCGGGAATGACGAGCTAGCCTACTCATCGACTCACGCTATCACTGTGAGATCTTTCAGCCGCTGGGAACCGACCGCTACAACGGCATCCCTGCTGCCGCGCTTCCTTTAGCCTTTCGGCCTTAGCCCTTAGCCTTTGGGAGACAATCCTCCCTCCGCTTTCCCTTCCGCCTTCCGATTTCCGCCTTCCCAACGGCTCGTCCCCGAGCCGCTTTTCAAATCCGCAATCCCAATTCCCAATTCCCGACTTTCCCATCTCCCAAATCCCAAATGTCCGATTGTTTTTTCCTGCTATAATGTCTCGAGTATACGGAGGATCGAGCGCTACGCGGGCCAGAAAGCGGACGCGGCCCGCACGAAGAAAGGACTAGAAGAACACATGAACGACGAGAACAACGGACACACCATCGAAAACACCGCCCCGCAGGCCCAGGACGCCCGCGAGACGGACCTCCCTCCGAACGCGGAAGAGCACGTCGTGGAGCCCGAAAACGCCCTGCCCGAGGTCGGCCTGGACGCCGTCCCTGAGAGGCTGCGCCAGGGCGTGGCCGGGCCGGCTGGACGTCCCTGATGCCGGTCCAGTCCAAGGCCATCCCTTACATGCTGGCGAAGCGCGACCTGATGATCCAGTCACGGACGGGCAGCGGCAAGACGGGCGCGTACCTCCTGCCCATGCTGGAACGGCTGGACCCGAACCTCGCGGCCTGCCAGGCGTTGGTCCTCGTACCCACTCGCGAGCTGGCGCACCAGGTCACGAAGGAGGCCGCCACGGTTTGCGGGGGCGACAGCGGGTTCCGCTCCGTCTCGGTTTACGGCGGCGCGGCCTACGGCCCGCAGATCGACGCCCTGAAGAAGGGCGCGCACATCGTGGTGGGCACGCCGGGGCGCATCCTGGACCACCTCATCAAGGGCACCCTGAACCTCAACAAGATCAGGATCCTCGTCCTGGACGAGGCGGACCGCATGCTCTCCATGGGTTTCTACCCCGACATGCGGCGCATCCAGGCCTTCATGCCGAAGCGGCCCGTCAACGGCTACATGTTCTCAGCCACCTTCCCGGCCGCACGTCATGCGGCTTTCGGGCCTCTTCCTGCAGAAGCCGGAATTCCTGAGCCTGAGCCGGGACCGCGTGCACGTATCGGGCATGGAGCACGTCTACTATATCGTCCCGCCCATGAAGAAGGACCGGAGCCTGGTGAAGATCATCGAGGCGGAGAACCCTGTCTCTGCCCTGATCTTCTGCAACATGAAGTCCACCGTCCACTACGTGTCGGTGGTGCTCCAGCGCTTCGGCTACGACGCGGACGAGCTGAGCGCCGACCTCACCCAGGCGGCGAGGGAGCACGTCATGGCCCGGATCAAGAAGGGCGAGCTTCGCTTCCTGGTGGCCACGGACGTGGCGGCGCGGGGTATCGACATCCCCGACCTGTCGCACGTAATCCAGTACGAGCCTGGCGAGGACCCCGAGTCCTACATCCACCGTGCCGGCCGCACGGGCCGCGCCGGGGCCGGAGGCACCGCGATCACGCTGGTGGCCGGTCTGGAGGAGATCAAGCTCAAGGAGGTCGCGTCCCAGTACACCATCGACCTGCAGGAGCGGCCCCTGCCCACCGACGATGACGTGGCGAACATCGTGGCCCAGCGCGTGACAGCCATGCTGGAAGCCGAACTCCGCGGCCGCGACACCCTGCACGTGGAGCGCATGCGCCGCTTCGTACCCCTCGCCAGGAGCCTCGGACAGATCGAGGACGAGTCCGGGCTCGTGGCCATGCTGCTGGACGACTACTACCAGAAGATCGCTCAACAGAGCGCCCCAGGTCACCGACCCCGAAGAGGACCGCCGGTCCTCAAGGCCGGCGCGGCCGTCACGGCCCCCGCGGCAGGACCACGACCGCGGCGGCGACCGGTCCGACTCGCGCAGAAGGCGTCCGCCCAGGCGAAAGTGATGCCCCCCGGGCGGCGAGCCTTCGCGGCTTCCCGCCCGGCCCCACCCGTCCCCTCGAACGCAGAGCCTCCCCCGTTTGGCATCCGTGCGCCGCCGGGCGTAAAATCGTCCAAAGGCATTTTCCGCCTTCCAGCCTGTTTCTCTTTCTGCGGAGGCGAACCTGGGACGCAATGGAACGTTTCTTGGGAGTGCGGGACGGGGCCGGTCCTTTCCCGTGCGGGACACCGACATCAGGAGGCCGCATCCATGTACAGGCTCTGCACCTTTCTCGGCTCGTTCATCGGAGGCACCGTTGGGTGGTACATCGGCGACATCGTGGGCTTTGCCACGGCCGTCATGGCCACCGTTCTCGGCAGCGCCATCGGGATATACTTCGGCTGGCGCATCGCGAGGGACTACCTTGTCTGAATCGCAAAGTGATTCAGACAAGGGCTAAAGGCCAAATTCTAAGGGCTAAAGAAGAAACCTGGAACGGCTGAGGAAAGCCTTCGAAGACCCGTCCCCCAGCCGCCTTTAAATTGCAAATCCCCATTCCCAAATCCCAAATGTCTGTCCTTCATTGCCTCACTCTTGTTACATGCAAATCCTCCGCGTCTCGGCGCGCCCTCGCGTTGGTCCAAGTCCCTTAGATCGTCACCGGCGTCATCTGATACAATTATCTCAGTGACAACGATTGGCGGCGGGTGCGGGGCGGGCGCCCGCGACGGACGGAGGACCGGGGTATGGCGGCGAACGTGGCGGTGCCCGTGTGGGCGTTCCTGCTGCTGTTGCTTCTCGCTGCGGCGGCGGTTTTGGAGTGGTTCCTGCTACCGAGCGTGCGCTGGTTCTTCCGCCAGAGGACCGACCGCCTGCTCGACGAGCTGGGCCGCAGGCTGAGGCTCGAAATCCAGCCCTTCCAGCGCACCAGGCGCGCCGTTCTGGTAGACAGGCTCATCTTCGACCCGAAGGTGCAGGAGGCGGCCGAGGCCCATGCCCGGGAGCACGGATTGCCCCGCGAGCTGGTGATGGCCACCGTTCGCCGGTACGCCCGAGAGATCGTCCCCGCCTTCAACGCCTACCTCTACTTCCGGTTCGGCTACTGGGCGGGGCGCCGCATCGCCCAGATGCTGTACCGCGTGCGGATGGGCTACTCGGACGAGGAGGGCCTGGCCGCCATCCCACGCGGGTCGACCGTCGTCTTCGTCATGAACCACCGCAGCAACATGGACTACGTCATCGTGGGCTATCTGGCGGCGGACCGCGCGGCGCTGAGCTACGCCGTGGGCGAGTGGGCCAGGATCTGGCCGCTCAGGGCCCTGATCCGGTCCATGGGGGCCTACTTCGTGCGGCGGCACTCGCGCGACGCCCTCTACCGGCGCGTCCTGGAACGTTACGTCTGCATGGCCACGGAGGGCGGCGTCACCCAGGCCGTCTACCCGGAGGGCGGGCTGAGCCGCAACGGCGGCCTCAGGGAACCCAAGTTCGGCCTGCTCGACTACATGCTGCGCGGCTTCGACCCCGAGGGCGAGAGGGACCTCGTCTTCGTCCCCGTGGGCGTGAACTACGACCGGACCCTCGAGGACCGCACGCTTCTGCTCGACGCGGAGCAGGAGACGCCGCGGCCGGCGCCGGGCCGCGGGAAGGCGATCCGGACGGTCTTCCGCTTCGTGGCGCACAACCTCGCGCTGATGGCGCGCAACAGGTGGCACCGCTTCGGCTACGCCTGCGTCAACTTCGGCCCGCCCATCTCCATGCGCGACTACTGCGGGGAGAAGGGCCTCGACTTCCGCCGCCTGCCGAGGGACCGGCGCCGCGCCTGCGTGGAGGCCTTGGGCACGGACCTCATGGCGGCCGTGGGGCGCGTGGTGCCCGTCCTGCCCGTGGCGCTCGTGGCCACGGTCCTTCTGGAGAGCGCGCGAAAGCCAGTGAGCGAACTGGGGCTGAAGGCCCGCGTGCACGGCCTGATCGTGCGCCTCGAGGCGGAAGGAGCGCACGTCTACATCCCGCGCAGCGACCGCGACTACGCCGTCGCCGTGGGCCTGCGGATGCTCGCGCTCAGGCGGCTCGTGGAGAAGACGGACGGCCTCTACGTCGCACGGGAGGCCGAACTTCCGCTCCTGCGCTACTACGCCAACTCCATCGCCCACCTGCTACCTGCGGACGCGGCCGCGACGGGGGGCGCGCGATGAGTGAGGACAGCATCGCGCCCTGGCGGCTGTGGACGGCGCTGGCCCCGGCCATGGTGCTGCCCTTCCTCGCGGCCCTCATGTACTTCGTCGTTCTGTCGGGAGACCACAGGGCGCGGGTCCTGTACGCCGGCACGAAGGTCTTCATGGTCTTCTGGCCGGTCTTCGCCGTGCAGTGGATCCTGCACGGCCGGCTGCCGGTCCCCCGCCTCCTCGACGTGCGGCACCTGAAGGCTCTCCCCCTGGGGCTGGTCACGGGCGCGGGCGCCGTCCTGCTCATGCTCGGCCTCCTGCACGGCCCCCTGGGCCCCATGGTCGCCGCCCACGCGGCCGAAATCCGCGCTAAGGCCGCGGAGTTCGGCATTCTGGACCACTACTGGCTCTTCGCCGTCACGCTGTCGGTCCTGCATTCCCTTCTCGAGGAATTCTACTGGCGGTGGTTCGTCTTCGGGAAGCTGAGGGCCGTGGTGCCGCGCCCGGCCGCGCACCTGATGGCCGGCGCGGCCTTCGCCCTGCACCACGTGGTGGTCGTGGCGGTCTTCTTCTCGCTTGGCTGGGGCCTCGTGCTGGGCGCGATGGTGGGGGTCGGCGGGATCGTCTGGAGTCTGCTCTACGACCGCCAGGGGACGCTGACGGGCGCGTGGCTCAGCCACACCGATCGTGGACCTGGGCATCATGGTCGTCGGGTACGGGCTGATCTTCGGGAAGTAGGGATGATTAAGGAAGTGGTTGTCTCCCAAGGGCTAAGGGCGAAAGGCTAAGGGCTAAAGAGGAGCCGGCGGGGGCCGAGCCTTCGAAGGCAGGCAAACACCCTACTCTCCTAATTCCCTACTCACTTACTAACGGCGACGGCAAGGCGCACTGATCACTCGATTACTTGATCACCATTCACCGGGCGCGATTCGCGCACCGCTCACTTACTCCCGTCATTTTCCGGGGCGCCTCCGGCGCCGGGCTTGCCTTCCGCGCGGTTGTCGTAGAAGCGCTGGGTGGGGTAGGCGAAGTCGATCTCCGGCGTGGCGGCAAAGGCGTCCAGGATGTCCTCCCAGATGGCTTCTTCGGTGCCCCGGCGCAGGCGCGGGTTGCACAAAAAGCGCAGCGTGAGCAACACGCCGCTGTCCTGGACGGAGGTGTAGACCTTCGGGGTCAGCGTGGAGTAAAAGATCATGAACTTGCTGGAGGCCTCCCGGACCTTTCGCGACGCGCCTTCGGTCAGGTGTTCGGCATGCTTCCTGGCGATCTCGTCGAGGATCGATTTGCCCTTCTTCCAGTCGCTTTCGAAGGTGAGCAGGACGGGGATCTCGTCCCAGATGTACTGGAAGCCCTTGCTGTAGTTGGCGAGGGACTCGCTGAAGACCTTCCAGTTGGGGACGTGAATGACCCTGCCGGTGCTTTGGTCCGCCGCGACCCAGTTCCCGATCTCCATAAGCGTGAACTGGAAGATGCGGATGTCGATGACGTCGCCCGAGCGGTCGCCGATCTCGATCCGATCACCGACCTCGAAGGGCCTGCGCCACATGATGAACATCCACCCTGCCAGATCGGCCACCAAGTCCTTCAGGGCGATGGCCAAGCCGGCGGAGAGGAGCCCCAGGTAGGTGGCGATGGACTGGAAGCCTTCGAACCAGACGCGGCCGATGACCAGCAGGACGAGGAGCGCGGCGACGTAGGAGCTGTTCTTCTGCCACTGGTAGCGCGCGCGGATGTCCTCGAGGCGGGCGAAGACGGCGCGCAGGACGAGCCGCCGGACGAACCACACCAGGAAGATCACCAGGAGGGACAAGAGGATCTTCTCCTGGACCACCAGGCTTATCCCCAGCGAGTCGTGTATCCACTGCTCGACGAACTGCATGGGCGCGTCGCTCCTTGCGGGCGTAATACGTTAAGATCCCGGGCCGAATGCTCGATGGTGGCCAGTTTAAAGGCTTTTCGGACAGAAGTAAAAGGCCGCCGCGTCCGGAGGCCCCCTCGCATCGCCCCGCCGGGGGGCAATCCTGCCCCGAAAGGGCGTGTCACCGTTAACGCACAGACCAGGCCTGAAAAATAGGCGGGGCGGCATCGGCGCTCGGGGAGGTAACGCTCATATTCTGCAGAAGGATGGCCGTCTCCGAGGGCGCTCTTGCGGATTGCCGGGAGAAGCGGAGAGAGGGAAAGGAAGAAGTGATACCAAGCGGTAACGCCCTGTCACGACCAGGTTTCACAATTTTCGGGCTATGGAGACCGGGGGAGACCGGGCGCGCGGTATCGAGATCGCCATGGAACACTCTGCAGGATCACGTTTCAAGGCCAAGTTCCGCCTCCACGCGGGTGCGTGGCGCAGGCTGGCATGCCGGTTGCAAGTAGAGTTCCCGAATCTCATTATATCGCATTGGATGTGGGGTTAGGGCAACAGATGAAGAAAAAAGCAGTCGGGTTCCTTCTATTTCTTTCTTTCGGGCTCCTCGTCTTCGCGGCCGCGCCCACCCTCAAGACCATAACCGTCGACGGGGACATGTCGGACTGGGCGCCGGTCCTCGCCAATTCCATACAGGTTACCGTGGACGGGGCCACGGCCTCGCCGTGCAGCGCGAGCACGCCCGTGGACAGAGACTGCCCGGTGCAGTCCACCGGCCGCGACATGGTGAAGTTCGCGTGGACGTACGACGCCAGCAACATCTACCTCTACGTCAAGCGTGTGGGAAGCAGCAGCAACAGCCAGACCTTCTTCTTCGCCATGGACGTGAACCAGAACAAGTACATGGACGCCTCCGACTACGTCCTGGTGGTCAGCTGGCAGGGCAGCAACCGGAGCACGGGCATCGAGCTTTATACCTACCAGCCGGCCGATTCGGTCAACGGGGACTCCCTCGTGGACGCCTCCGGCTTCGCCGACGGCTACAGCCTGCCAGGATCCATCGGAACCCTGGTCTGGTCCGATTACACGAAGTCCGGCGGCAGCACCTCCGGCCAGGAAATGGAGACCTACGTGCCGTGGTCGGCCATCAGCGTTCCCTACGGCACGCCAATCTACTACCACGTGTCCTCGAGCAACAACACCAAGCTGAGCACCGCCCAGGACAACCTGGGAGGGCCCGGCGGCGGCCTGGGGGCCTTCGGGTACTACCAGCACACGATCTCGCCCGACAACCCAGGTTCGACGGCCCCGGGCGGAACCGTGTCCTACACGCACACGCTGAGCAATAACGGTACGTTCCCCGACACGTACACGATTGGCGCGAGTTCCTCCATCGGATACCCGCTGAGCCTCTACGTCAACGGCTCGTCCGTAACGCCGCCCGCGACCGTCGCGCTCGACGCCGGCGCCTCGGCCACCATCCGGGTGGACGTCGCGACGACGGCCTCGCCGACCTCGGCCGTCGATACGACGACCATCTCCGCTTCGTCCGCAGGCGATGGGACCACGGTCAGCGCAACGGACACGACCTACGTAGGCACGGTCAGCCTGGCGCCAAACGGGAACGCGACCGCCGTTCCGGGCATGGCGGCGAGCTATTCGCACACGCTCACCAACCTGCTGGCCTCGGACACGTTCAATTTCTCGGTCAGCGGTAGTGCCGGATGGCGCCTGGATCTCTACGCGGGCTCCACCCTCATCGCGACCGACCTCAACGGCGACGGGACGTGGGACAGCATCGCGACGGGGTACGACACGGACGGAAACGGGCTGCCCGACCTGGCGGTGGCCAACGGCGCGTCCCGGCCGATCACCCTGGCCGTGACACCGCCCGCGGGAACGCCCGTCAACGCGACGGACACCGTGACGCTGAGCGCGGCCGGTGCGACCGGCGGCGGATCCGCCTCCGTGACGGACATCACGACGGTCAAGCAGCGGCTGACCGTTTCGCCCTCGTACCTCATCAGCGACGGCACCAACCTCTATTCCGGGGCGGGCTACCCCGTGTACTTCAGCCACACGCTGGTGAACTCGGCGCCCACGGCCGACACCTTCAACTTCTATGCGCCGGGTTATGTGCCGAGCAGCAGCGCCGGTTACACGGTGACGATCCTGAGCGATCCCAACGGCGACGGGAACCCCTCCGACGGGTCCCCGATACTCCTCGACGGGCCCCGTGGCGGCCAACGGCGGCGTTTTCCATTTCATCGTCGAGGTGGACGTGCCGTCCAACATTCTTCCTCCGGCCACCGACAGCACCGTCGTCACCGCGGTGCGCTGCGCCGACACGGGCTGCACCACGTCCGACACCACGGTAAAGGCCTCGGTGACCGACGAGACCATGGTCTCCTACATCGTGCCTTTCATGGACCCCATCCACGCGGTTCAGCGGAGCGCGTTCGCCCCCTGCGAAACGGTCTACATGGGCGGGTACAACCTCATAGCCGACACCTACTATTACCTCGTGTACAAGAACAGCGCCGGTTCGGTGGTGAGGACGGAAAACCTCCTTGCGGACACCAACGGGACGCTTTCGGACACCTACACGTTCCCCGCCGCGGCGTCCGGGACCTGGATGGTGGTCCTGCAGGACGCCGGCGGCAACAACCTGGATTCGGTGACCCTCACAATCCAGCGTAACGCCGCCGTGACCCTCCAGCCGGCGGCCTCCGGCCTGCCCCTGGCGGCGGCCCCGGTCGTAGCAAACGCCCACCTGTCCAACTCGAACTCGATCTCCACCTACTCGGGCAGCCGGGTGACTTACGTGGTGAAGAGTCCAGACGGAACGCAGTATCTGAAGTCCGACGGGACCTGGTCCGCCTATTCGACGGGCAGCCTGACGTCCAGCCATTCGCTGACCGACGTCGGCCCCGGCGCCTCGGTGGACGATACGTTCTCCGCCCCTTCCGTCACTTTCCCCGGCTACGGCGTCTACTCCCTCTGCGCCACGTGGGAATCCCCCTGCGGCTCCGATTCTTCGACCGCGGACGACCTCGCCGCATCCTGTACCAACCTGTACGTTGTCTCCTGGACCTCCTACGCGGACGCCGGGCACACGTCGCCGTCGGCGTCCTTCGAAGTGCCCGCCGTCGCCTACCTGGAGGGCCAGGGGTACGGGGGTTCGACGTCCTACACCGTCGCGCTCTACGGCCCTTCGGGCGCACTCATGACGACCTCGACCTCGACCTCCGACTCGTCCGGTCTTCTCGACTGGAGCGTGGACACCCAGACGCTGTCCGCCCTGGGCACCTATCATGCCGTGGTCTATCCCGCCGGCGCGGCCGTCCCGTCCGTCTTCAGCGCAAGCGACCCGTCCATGCTGACCGTGCATGCCTTCGACGTGACCCTCAGCGCACCGGCGCTGATCGGCCCCGCCCTCGACGGCGACACGACGGTTTCGGGTACTTCTTCAGCCCCGGTGGGGTCGCTCGTTACGCTCTACGACAACGGCGCCCCGGTAGGAACAGCCAGCGTACAGGCAGGCGGGACCTTCACGATCACCTCGAGCATCGCCTTCACAGCCGGCGATCAGCTCACGGCCATCGTGCAGGTAGGCTCCGCCACGTCCTCCCCCAGCGCTCCGCTGACGGTCAACCCGCCCGTGAGCCTCCTGAGATACGGCGGCGTCACGTCGCTCTCGCCCCTGGCGCCCTCCGCCGGCAGCATTTTCGTACAGCAGTACCCCAGCGACCCAGCCCTCGACCCCTCGCGTGACCTGGAGGTATCGGGCTTCGTCTCGGGCGCGTCCTTCCCGCACGAGAGCACGGACATGCAGGCGGGGTCGCCCCCGCTCGTCTTCTACGAGTTGTCCGGCAACTCGGGCGACACGCTCAGGGTGACCAAGAGCGGCGGCAAGATAGTCATTACGTATTAGATAGAGTGATCAAGTGATCTGGTGATTAAATGACCGGCGGCCGATTTCAGGAGGCCGCCGTGGAGTCAGGTTCCGAAGGGTTTGGCAGGAGGTTTCAGGATGACGTGAGCTGGGTGCGGGCCGGCATCAGCGGACGCGGATTTCCCCTGCGGGCGTAGTGGGAGCAACATCTGCTGAGGGAAGAGAGTAGCCGATGCGTCGACTCGATCCGCCTGCGCTCAAGATTCGACGCTCACGATCCCGGGCCTCTCCGGCCCTTCGGAGCCTGCCCAATGGGCCTTTCGGCGCGGTGATCAAGTGATCTGGTGATCTGGTTATCAAGTCGGGTGCGGACCTTCGCAGGCCCCCCGACTACCCTCTTACTCCTGCCTTACTGCCTCTTCCCTTTCCCCTCTTCCTTCTATGGCGGCCCATGCCGCGCCAGGCCCTCTGGGTGCTCTGTGGTCTATCGCCCGGCCAATAAAATCGTCATCCGGGTTGTTTGGACAGACTCTGAAGGTGATCCACCGGAGAGCGCTGCATTTGAAAGGCAACGAAGTCCATGCTATTTTTGCACAGTTACGGAGGCTGAATGCGCGTCGCCATGATACAACTGGGGTGCCCGAAAAACTGGGTTGACGGCGAGTGGATGCTCGGGCAGGCCCGCGAAGCCGGACACGAAGTCACCAACGACCCCGATGCAGAGGTCGTCATCGTCAATACCTGCGGATTCATCGACGCCGCCAAGGAAGAATCGATCAACGTCATTCTCGAGGTGGCCGAGAGGAAGAAGCAGGGCGCCGTCCGGCGTCTCATCGTTGCCGGATGCCTCGTTCAACGGTACAAGGACGACCTCAGGAGGACCATACCCGAGATCGACGGCTTCATCCCCCTGAGCGCCGCTGCACAGGTGTCCGAACTGCTCGCCGGCCCGGCGATCGACGCTACGCCAACGATGGACATCCCCATCTACGACGGGCTGGCGCCCAGGATCCTCTCCACCCCGCGGTACCTGGCCTACGTCAAGATCGCCGAAGGCTGTGACAACCCGTGCTCCTTCTGCCCCATCCCCACCTTCAGGGGGCGGCTGCAGTCCCGGCCCATAGACGGACTCGTGGAAGAAGTCCAGCGGCTCGTCGAGCAGGGCGTGAAGGAAATCGTGCTCGTGGCTCAGGACTCGACCGACTACGGACGGGACATCGGCATGAAGGACGGCCTTCCCCGGTTGCTCAAGGCCCTGGACGAAAGGACGGACGCCCCGTGGATCCGCCTCCTCTACGCCTACCCGAACCACCTGACGGAACCCATGCTCGAGGCCATGGCCGGCTGTTCGCGGCTCGTGCCTTACCTGGACCTCCCGCTCCAGCACGCGCACCCGGACGTCCTGAGGGCGATGAAGAGGGGCGGATCGGGCGAGATCTTCCTGCGGCTGCTGGAAAGAGCGCGGTCCGCCGTGAAAGGCCTGGCCGTGCGCTCCACCTTCATCGTCGGCTTCCCCGGCGAGAAACGGGAGCACTTCCAGACCCTTCTGGACTTCCTGCGCGAAGCCGAAATGGATCACGTCGGCGCTTTTACCTATTCGAGGGAGGACGGTACTGCGGCCTTCCCCCTGGGAGACCCCGTGGACAAGCGCACGAAGGCACGGCGCCAGGAGAGACTGTTGGAGACCCAGCAGGCCATTTCCTATGCAAAGAACAAGCAGAGAGTGGGAACGACACAAACGGTACTTGTGGAGGGCGTCTGCGACGAGACCGAGCACCTTCTCCAGGGCCGGCTGGCGACCCAGGCCCCGGACATCGATGGTCGGGTTCTCATCAACGACGGCTTCGCCTCACCCGGAACCTTTGCCGACGTGAGGATCACGGACGCCCATCCCTATGACTTGGTGGGGGAGATCATTGGATCGGGAAAAACGACCGGTGCGTAAGAATGGACCGCTTTGGGCACAGGCCATTGCAACGGTACTCGGATTGGGCTATACGCCCCGCATGCCGGGGACGATCGGCGCCGCGGCGGGGCTCTTCCTCTACGTCCCGGCCTTCGTCATGCCCGAAAAGTGGGGCTTCTTCCTCTCCATCTCGGAACTCTTCCTCGTGCTCGTGCTCGCGGCCTTTGCGGTTCCGCGCGTGCTCAAGGCGAGCGGCATCACGGACCCGTCCTTCGTCATCATCGACGAGGTCGCGGGGATGCTCGTGGCGCTGGCCTTTTTGTCGCCCAATTTCGTCTACATGCTGCTGGCCTTCGGCTTTTTCCGGCTCCTCGACATCTTCAAACCCTTTCCCATCAACCGGATGGAGCTCTTCCCCGGGACGTGGGGCGTCATGCTCGATGACCTTCTCGCCGGCGTGCTCGCCGGGCTGTTGTCCATATTCGTGATGAGGCTCGTATGATTCTCCTGACCGACTTCGACCACATTCCCGAACTCTCACCTCCCGTGATCATCACCATCGGCAACTTCGACGGCCTGCACAGGGGGCACAAGCGGATCCTCAGGAAGGTCATCTCCAGGAGCCGGGAAGAGGGCGGAACGAGCATGGTGGTGACCTTCGAGCCGCACCCCCTCAAGGTGCTCTACCCCGACCGCGCCCCCCAGCTCATCCAAACCCTCAGCCAGAAGAGAGACATCCTCTCCCACCTGGGCATCCAGGCCCTTCTGGAGGTCCCCTTCACGCGGGAATTCGGAGAGGTCAGCGCGGACGATTTCATCCGGATGCTCACCGAGCGCATCCGACCCAGGGAGATTTACATCGGGGAGGATTTCCGCTTCGGCCACAACCGGGACGGCAACATCGCCTTCCTCCAGGGGCTTCAGGACCACTACGGATACACCGCCACGGCCTTCAAAAAGCTCAAGGTCGACGGCGACGTCGTGTCGTCCACGCTCATCCGCCAGCTTCTCATCAAGGGCGAGATGGAAAAGGCCGTGCGCCTCCTGGGCCGCCCCTACATCATCGAAGGCGTGGTCGAACACGGCGACGGACGCGGAAAGACCATCGGGTTCCCCACCGCCAACCTCTCCATAGAAAACGAGCTCATCCCGGCCCACGGCGTCTACGTCGTCGCCGTGGACGTGGGCGATTCCCTGCTCCTCCCCGCCGTCGCGAACCTCGGCAACCGGCCCACGTTCGGCAAAGACGAGGTGGCCGTCGAGGTCCACATACTCGAGGGCGCGCGAGAGCTCTACGGGGAAAGGATCCGCGTCCTCTTCTTCGAGTTCCTCCGGCCGGAGAAGAAGTTCGAATCCGTCGCGGCCCTCACCGAGGCCATCGGCGAGGATGTCGGCAGGGCGAAGCGCTTCTTTGAAGGCATCAGCCTCAGACGCCGCATGTTCTACTGAACGCCCCCACAGCCTTGACCTGTGCCCATCCGGGCCCTATTCTAGTTCACGCGGAGAGTTGGCCGAGTGGTCGAAGGCGATGGTCTTGAAAACCATTGGCCCGCAAGGGCCCGGGGGTTCGAATCCCTCACTCTCCGCCAGAGAACTTCCCCCAAAGGCATCCGCCGAAGGCCTCGCCCCGTGAGGGATTCGAAGGACGGGGTTTTCCGTGGTTTTCAAGGCGACGGCGCCAACTGCTTGGCGCCGAGACGTAAGAAAACCCGGAAGAGGCCCCGCCCCGGAAACCGTAACCTCCCTTGAAACACAGCGAGTTCTGCGAGCGAGGCTTCCAGGGAGGGTAGGTTTGAATCCCTCCTAGCGAAGACCCGCATACCGCCAGAGAACTTCCCCCAAAGGCATCCGCCGAAGGCCTCCCCCCGTGAGGGATTCGAAGGACGGGGTTTTCCGTGGTTTTCAAGGCGACGGCGCCAACTGCTTGGCGCCGAGACGCAAGAAAACCCGGAAGAGGCCCCGCCCCGGAAACCGTAGCCTCCCTTGAAACACAGCGAGTTCTGCGAGCGAGGCTTCCAGGGAGGGTAGGTTTGAATCCCTCCTAGCGAAGACCCGCATACCGCCAGAGAACTTCCCCCAAAGGCATCCGCCGAAGGCCTCCCCCCGTCGTTCTTTGCTATAGCTCGTAGCCCTCGGGAGACAGAACCCAACCCGCTTTCATTTCCGCCTTCCACCTTCCGATTTCCGGCTTTCCAACGGCCCGTCCCCCGCCGCCTCTAAATCCGCAATCCCAAATCCCAATTCCCAAATTGTCTTTACTGTTCGTCCCCGCCCTGAACGCGGAGGACCGAGAGGAAGGCTTCCTGCGGAATCTGCACCTCGCCGACCTGCTTCATGCGCTTCTTGCCCTCTTTCTGTTTCTCGAGGAGCTTGCGTTTCCGGCTGATGTCGCCGCCGTAGCATTTGGCGAGGACGTTCTTGCGGAGGGCCTTGACCACCGTCCGGCAGACAATGCGGCTGCCCAGGGCCGCCTGGATGACTACCTCGAAAAGCTGCCGGGGAATCGCCTCCTTGAGGCGCTGGGCGATCGCCCGCCCGCGTATCTCGGCCTGCTCCCTGTGAACGATGAAGGACAGGGCGTCCACGGGCTTGCCGTTGACGAGGATGTCCAGCTTCACGAGGTCGCCGGCCCGGTAGCCCTCCACCTGGTAGTCCATGGACGCGTATCCTCGGGACATGGACTTCAGCTTGTCGTAGAAATCCACGATGATTTCCGCCAGGGGCATGTCGTAGCGCAGAAGGACGGTCTCCTTCGAGACGTACTGAAATGCACTCTGGGTACCGCGTCTCTCTTCGAAGAGCTTCAACAGGTTACCGATGAACTCGCTCCTGGTAAGCACCGTGACGGAGGCGTAGGGCTCCCGGACCTCCTCGGTCTCCATGGGCGAGGGCAGGCTGGATGGGTTCTCCACATCCCGGATCTCCTGCTTTTTCGTGAGCACCTGGTAGCGAACGTTTGGCGAGGTAGTGATCAGGTCGAGGTTGAATTCCCTCTCGAGCCGCTCCTGGATGATCTCCAGGTGGAGAAAGCCGAGGAAGCCGCATCGAAAACCGAAACCCAGGGCCTCGCTGGTTTCCGGTTCGAAGACGAAGGAGCTGTCGTTGAGCCTGAGCTTCTCGAGCGCCTCCCTGAGGTCGGGATAGTCCGAGGGGTCCACGGGATAGAGCCCCGAATAGACCATGGGCTTGACCTTACGGAAACCCGCGAAGGCCTCCGCGGCAGGGTTGTTCGGATGTGTCAGCGTATCGCCGATGTTGACCTCGAGGACCTCCTTGATGCCCGCGATGACGAAACCAACCTCTCCCGCCTCGAGCACCTTCACGGCCAGGGGCTTGGGCGTGAAGATGCCAAGTGCCTCGATATCGTGGGTCCGGCCCGAATTCATAAACTGCACGGTGTCCTTCACGGCCAGCCTGCCGTCGATCACCCGCACGAGCATGACGACACCGCGGTAGCTGTCGTACCACGAGTCGAAGACCATGGCCTTGAGGGGCGCCTCGCGGTTCCCCTTCGGCGGCGGCAGGCGGTGGACCACGGCCTCGAGGATCTCTTCGATTCCTATGCGTTCCTTGGCCGACGCGAGAATGACGCCCGTGGTGTCAAGGCCCACGACCTCCTCGATCTCCTCGGCCACCTTCTCGGGCTGGGCGGAGGGCAAGTCGATCTTGTTGATGACGGGCACGATCTCCAGATCCTCCTCGACGGCCAGGTAGGCGTTGGCGAGGGTCTGGGCCTCCACGCCCTGGCTGGCGTCCACCACGAGAAGAGCGCCTTCGCAGGCGGCGAGGGCACGCGAGACCTCGTAGTTGAAGTCAACGTGGCCCGGTGTGTCTATGAGGTTGAGCTGGTACTCCTTTCCGTCCTTGGCGGTGTACCGCAGGCTGACCGCGTGGGCCTTGATGGTGATGCCCCGTTCCCTCTCGAGATCCATCCCGTCCAGGAACTGACTGACCATCTCCCGTTCGCTCACGGCATGGGTGACCTCCAGGAGGCGGTCGCTGAGCGTGGTTTTGCCGTGGTCGATGTGGGCGATGATGCTGAAATTTCTGATGCTCGACAGTTCCATGGCGTTCCCTGCCCCTCGAGGGCTCAAAACGGCGGGTTGTACCGGGTAGTCAGTCCGGGAGTCCTGCGGATGCGGGTTCAGTCGAGGAAAGCGACGGCCTCGATCTCCACCGCCACGTCCTTCGGCAGCCGCGACACTTCCACCGCCGCGCGGGCGGGCGGCACGCTCCTGAAGAATTCCGCATAAATTCCGTTCATGGCGACGAAGTCGTTCATGTCCTTCAAGTAGACGGTCGTCTTGACAATGTGCTCCAGCGACGCTCCCGCGGCGTCCAGGACCGCCTTGAGATTCTTGAGCACGCGGCGGGTTTGGACGGCCACGTCGCCCTCCACGACCGCCCCGGTCTCGGGATCGAGCGGTATCTGGCCCGAGCAGAAAACCAGGTTCCCGACCTTGATGGCCTGGGAGTAGGGCCCGATGGCCTGGGGCGCTTTATTGGTGTTGACGGCGCTCTTTTCCATAACTGACTCCTTGGCTCACGGAACTTCCAGTTTCTTGTACGGGCCTTTGAGCACGGGTTTCGCTCCCTTGCCGAAATCTTCCAGAACGATGGATTCCTTGCCGCTCACCAGCTTGACCACGCCGAACGGGACGACCTGGTCGTTCATCCACACCTCGGCTTCCTGGCCGTGAGGCCCCAGAACTTTGAGGTGCCGGCAGGTGAGTTTCCTTCCGTTCACTTCGATCGTCTCTTTCGGCATTCCCGCAAGTTTGCCGACGGTGGGCCCGATTGAGGAGGCCTGGCCTCCGAAGGCTTTGTTCCCTTCTGTCCTCAGCTTGATGAGGGTGTCCTTGTCGATCTCCAGCGCGGGCGAACCGGGATCCTCGGTGCGGACCATGAGAACATTGGCGTCGTCCGTGGGGTCCCCCTTGATCAGGAAGGCCGCGACGGCTTCACCGCCATCGCCGGGCGTCCGAAGCTCCAGCCAGTAACCCTGCGGGTCCTTGTCCACGATGGCGAAGGTGAGCTTGGACTGTTCGCCTCGGGCGTCCTCCATGTGGTAGGTGCTCCAGCCGCCCACCACGGGGTGAAAGTCGTGAAAAAACTCAGGAAAGTAGGAGGAAGCGGCCGCGCCCAGCGTAAGCAGTAGCGAGGCCGCCACGAGCACAATCTTGCGTCCCTTCATGATGCCTCCTCAGTTCCTTAGTGACGTTATCGGGGCGGGCATCTGCCCCCCCCGGCCGATAAAACCCGAACAGGAGAGCGTTCTCAAATCCATGACGGGGGCCTCGCCAAGCAGCCCCCCGAAGGAAACGGTCTCTCCCACCTTCTTCCCGTAGGCTGGAATGACGCGGACGGCCGTGGTCTTGTGGTTCATGACGCCGATCGCCAGTTCGTCCGCGATGAAGCCCGAGAGCGTATCCTCCGGCGTGTCGCCCGGAACCGCCACCATGTCCAGACCCACCGAGCAGACGCTGGTCATGGCCTCGAGTTTTTCCAGGCTGAGCGCGCCCTCGCGAACGGCGGCTATCATGCTGGCGTCCTCGCTGACCGGTATGAACGCCCCCGACAGACCGCCCACGGCGGAGGTTGCCATGGCCCCGCCCTTCTTCACTGCGTCCGTCAGAAGCGCCAGGGCCGCCGTCGTTCCACAGGCGCCCGTGCGCTCCAGGCCCATGGCCTCCAGGACCTCTCCCACCGAATCGCCGAGCTGGGGCGTCGGAGCAAGCGAAAGGTCCACGATGCCGAACGGCACCCCGAGCTGGGCCGCCACCTCGCGGCCGATGAGTTCACCGACCCTCGTGATCTTGAAGGCCGCCTGCTTGACCACTTCGGCCATCTGCCGCAGGTCGCAGTTGCCGGCCCGCCTGATGGACTGGCACACAACGCCCGGGCCGCTCACGCCGCTGTGGATGACCACCTCCGGAAGTCCGACGCCGTGGAAAGCACCGGCCATGAAGGGGTTGTCCTCCACGGCGTTGGCAAAGATCACGAACTTCGCGCAGCCTATGCTGCCCTTCTCTCGGGTCTTGTAGGCCGTCTCCTTCAGGGCGTGGGAGACCAGGCGGACCGCGTCGATGTTAAGCCCCGTACGGCTGCTACCCGCGTTCACCGAAGAGCAGAGACGTTCCGTTGTGCTCAGCGCCTCAGGGATGGACGAGATAAGCGCCCTGTCGGCCTCGGTGAAGCCGGCGTGGACGAGCGCCGAGTAGCCGCCGACGAAGTCGAAGCCCATTTCCCGCGCCGCCCTGTCTATCTGGTGGGCGATGGCCACGTAGGACTCCGGCTCGGGGCGGGTCGCGATGAGCGCGACCGGCGTTATGGCGATCCTTCGGTTGGCCACGCGGACTCCCAGCGCCTCCGCCGTCTCGCTGAGCACCTCTGGCAGCCTGGACGCGTTGCGTTTGAGCTTCTCGTAGACGCGACGGCCAGCTTCCTCCGGATCGTCGTGCGCGCAGTCGAGCAGGTTGATGCCCATGGTCACGGTGCGTATGTCGAAGTGCTCGAGCTCCGTCATGCGGAGCGTTTCCAATATTTCCCGTCGCGTGTACGTCATCTCGATTTTTCTCTAGAGTGGCGGGGATCAGACGCGGTTGACCGCCCGCATCATGTCTTCGTACTGCACGTAGACCTGGACGCCGAGCTCCTCCCCCCGCTTTTTCAAGGCGCTCTTGAGGTCCGCGAAAGAAGCATCGCTGCCTGTGGGGTCCAGGATCATCATCATCGCGAAATTGCCGTGTACGATCGTCTGGTTGATATCTACTATGTCGATTCTCAGGTCGGCCAGAACGGAGGAAAAAGCAAAGACGATGCCGGAGCGGTTGGCGCCCAGCGTCGTGAAGACGATAAACCGACTGTCCGTTCTCTCGGCTTCCCGGAGCCCCGAGGTCTCAAGAAAACGGACGAGGTCCGCTACGACGGACTCCACG
>CAVRTJ010000034.1:0-92434 GCA_963724125.1 uncultured Acidobacteriota bacterium | reverse complement strand
CGGGGCACCGTTTCCACGGTTCGGCGAGCGTCGAGATTCGGGACGCGACGACATATTCGGACACCCTCCGAGGGGAACACGTCCTCGCCGATCCGGTCGAGCGCAGGGACAGGATCGAATCGGAGCTGGAGAGGCTGGCCGGCAAACTCGGCGGGTCCGTCGAACCCGACCCCGAACTCCTCGACCGCTTGGCGTACCTCTGCGAATTCCCCACGGTGCTGACCGGCGCCATCGCCGCGGAGTACCTCGAACTGCCCACCGAGATCCTGGTGACCTGCCTCAGGGAGCACCAGAACTTCTTCGTGGTGCGCGACGGCGAGGGCAAGGCCATGCCGCACTTCCTGGCCGTCATGGATTCGCCCGCCGACCCGCAGGGGCTCATCCGCAAGGGCCTCGAAAACGTATCCCGCTCACGGCTCGCCGACGCCCGGTTCTTCTACGAGCACGACAGGGCCGTCACCTTCGAGACCCGCCTCGACGCGCTGAAGGGCGTGGTCTTCCACCCGAAGCTGGGAACGTATTACGACAAGGCCACCCGCCTGGAGGCCATCGCGCGGAAGCTGGCCGCGACGTGGGGGATCGACGAGGAGAAGACGGCCTGGGCCGCGCGCAACTGCAAGGGCGACCTGGTGTCCCTGCTCGTGGAGGAAAAGGAGTTTACGAGCCTGCAGGGCGTCGCGGGCGGGCTCTACGCGAAGGCCCAGGGCCGCGCCGACGAGGAGTGGCAGGCCCTCTACGACCACTACCGGCCGGCCTCGACCGACGACGACCTGCCGAGGAACGGCGTGGGCGCGTGCGTGGCCGCGGCCGACAAGCTCGACACCCTGCGCGAGATGTTCCGCATCGGCCTGGTGCCCTCCGGCTCCAAGGACCCCTTCGCCCTGCGCCGGGCCGCCATGGGCCTCCTGCGCATCCTCATGGAGCACGGGGACATCGGGGGCCTGGACGTGCAGGCGTTCCTGGCCGGGCAGGGCGACGTGCCCGGCGGGCTGGTCGACTTCCTGGCCGGCCGCCTGCGGTTCCTGTGGGAGGAGAAGGGCTTCGCCTACGACGAGATCAACGCCGTCCTGGCCTTTGGCATGACCGAACCGGCCGAGCTAAACCGCAAGCTGGACGCCGTGCACACCGTGCGCAACGAGTTCAGCGACGACTTCGACGCCCTCTCCGTGGCCTTCAAGCGCGTGAAGAACATCCTCAAGGGCATCCCCGAGTACCCGCTGAAGCCCGAACGGTTCCTGCCCGAGTCGGACAAGGAAGGCGCGGGCGAGCGGGCGCTGTACGCGGCCTACGAGTCCGTGAAGGACAGGGCCGGCGAACTGCTGGGGCAGGGCGCCTACGCCGAGGCCCTGCGCGTGCTGTCCAAGGTGCGCCCCGCCGTGGACACATTCTTCGACGACGTGCTGGTCATGTGCGACCCCGAGGGCAAGGACCCCGAAAAGACCGCCCTCCAGCAGAACCGCCTGGCCCTCATGCAAAGGCTCGTGGCGCTCTTCAACCGCATCGCCGATTTCTCGGAGATCGTCCCCCGCGGGGCGTGAGCCCGGGATTCCGGATTGGCAATACCGGGGTTGAACCACAGAGCGCACAGAGCCCACAGAGGAAATAAGGGACCTCACAATGAGTCTGTGTGGTTGTGAGAAAGACGGCGGGGGACAGGCCTTCAAAGCAGGAATGAACAGGGAGGATGGGAGGACGGGAGGACGGGAGGAAGACAATTTGGGATTTGGGATTTCGGTGCGGCAGACGGGAGGTCTTCGAAGGCCTACACGCACCCTACTCCCGGAATCCCCTAATCACGGACTCCCGGCGCCGCCAGTCGCGAACCGCGGAGGCGCGGAGCAGGCAGAGAAAATAAAAAAAATTATGACTTGCACGACGGCGAAGGAAGCGCCTTTACCCTTAACTCTTAACTCCTTCACCGCGCCGATAGGCGCAAGGGCTAAGGCCGAAGGCCTAAAGGCTAAAGAAAGAAAGAATGGCGGATGGTTTGCCGCTGTAGCGGCCGCATCCTTGTGGCCGAATCGGCCGATGGGAATCGGCCGCTACAACGGCTCGTCCCTCGCCGTTCCCAAATCCAAAATCCCAATTCCCAAATTTCCCTCCTCACCTCCTCACCTCCTCGTTGTAAGATCCCGTCTTTTCTCTGTGCCCTCTGTGTGCTCTGTGGTTGATTAGCATTTTCATAGTGCTGCGCCTGGGGACTTGACAAATGATACCCGCCGAGTAATATTACTCCCTTGGTATCATTTGGGGGGAGCCCTTGATAACCATAGGTCGACAAGCAGACTACGCGGCAAGGACGGTCCTGTACCTGGCGGGCCTCGACGAGGGGACCCGGGTCACCGCGAGCGAGATCGCGGGCAAGCGCCTGATCCCGCCCGCGTTCATCCGCCGGATCGTCAGCCGACTCTCGGCGGCGGGCATCCTGGACACGGTGCGCGGCAACAAGGGCGGCGTGTCGCTTGCGAAGAAGTCCTCCGAGATCAGCCTCCGCGAGGTCATCGAGGCCATCGAGGGTCCGATTGTACTGAACGCGTGCCTCACCGAGGAGAAGGCCTGCCCGCTGACCGACCTGTGCCCGGTACAGGCCGTGTGGTATTCTGCCACGCAGAACCTCGCTGATTTTCTCGATGACGTCCGCTTCGACGCGCTTGCCGCGAAGATCGAGGGAGGCCGTTCGGAACGAAAGAGGAAAACCGCCCCTAAGGCGGGGAACCGCAGGACAGGTTCGTAAAGGCATTAAAACAAAGCAGATCGAGAATTCTTGTAGGAGGGATTAATGGATGCATTGTTGCTGGGGCGCATCCAGTTCGCCTGGACGATCGCCTTCCACTACATCTTTCCGCCCCTGACCATCGGTCTGGGGTTGATCCTCGTGATCATGGAAGGGATGTACCTCAAGACCAAGAAGCCCCTCTACCACGCCATGACGCGCTTCTGGGTGCGCATCTTCGGCCTGATCTTTGCCATCGGGGTCGCCTCTGGGATCGTCATGGAATTCCAGTTCGGCACCAACTGGGCCGCCTACTCGCGGTTCGTGGGCGACGTGTTCGGGAGCGCGCTGGCGGCGGAGGGCATCTTCGCCTTCTTCCTGGAATCGGGCTTCCTCGCCATCCTCCTCTTCGGCTGGAACAAGGTAGGCCCTAAGATGCACTTCTTCTCCACGGTGATGGTCTCCCTGGGCTCCATCTTCAGCGCCCTCTGGATCATCGTCGCCAACTCCTGGCAGCAGACGCCCGCCGGCTTCCACATCGTCGGCGAAGGCATCAGGGCCCGCGCCGAGGTGACGAACTTCTGGCAGGTGGTCTTCAACCCGTCCACGCTGGACAGGCTGAGCCACGTACTCGTGGCGGCTTTCCAGACGGGCGCCTTCCTGGTGCTGAGCGTCGCTGCCTACTACCTCATCAAGAAGCGCCACCAGGACTTCGCGAAGGCCTCCATCAAGATCGCGCTGGTCGTGGCGGTCTTCGCCTCCATCCTCCAACTCGTCAGCGGCCACGCCAGCGGCGTGGAGGTGGCCAAGTACCAGCCCGCCAAGCTCGCCGCCTACGAAGGCGTCTACACGGCCTTCGCACCCGCGCCCATGCACCTCTTCGGCTGGGTGAACGAGAAGAAGGAGAAGGTGGAATTCGGGGTTGCGCTGCCGGGCATGCTGAGCTGGCTCGTGCACGGTAATACGACGACGCCCGTGAAAGGCCTGGACGCCTTCAAGCCGGAGAACCGTCCGCCGGTGAACCTGGTCTTCCAGACCTACCACGCCATGGTGGCCATCGGCATGGCGCTCATCGGCATCAGCCTGCTGGGGGTCCTGTTCTGGTGGCGCAAGACGCTCTTCGATAAGCGATGGTTCCTCAAGATCCTCGTAGTAGCCGTGGTGCTGCCCGAGCTTGCGAACCAGTTGGGCTGGATGTCCGCGGAGGTGGGCCGCCAGCCGTGGATCGTCTACGGCCTGCTCCGCACAAGGGACGCCCTGTCCCCGGTTGTGACGGCCGGCCAGACCCTCACGTCGCTGATCCTGTTCACGCTCATCTATTTGCTCCTCTTCGTGCTGTTCATCTATCTCCTCGACCACAAGATCAAGGAAGGACCCGTGGACGTGGACATGCTTGGGGAGGGCCACAGGGCATGACTATCGATCTGAACGTCATATGGTTCATTCTGGTCGGCGTGCTCTTTACGGGCTACGCCATTCTCGACGGCTTCGATCTCGGCGTCGGCGCCCTGCACCTCCTGACCAGGAGCGACGAGGAACGCCGGACCATGATCAACGCCATCGGCCCCGTATGGGACGGCAACGAAGTCTGGCTGGTGACCGGCGGGGGCGCCCTCTTCGCGGCCTTCCCGATGGTTTACGCCACGGTCTTTTCCGGCTTCTACATGGCGCTCGTGCTGCTGCTGGTCGGGCTTATTTTCAGGGCCGTGGCCATCGAGTTCAGGAGCAAACAGCCCCAGCAGTGGTGGCGCAACATGTGGGACGTGAGCTTCTCCGTGAGCAGCATCCTGTCGAGCCTTCTGCTCGGCGCCGCCCTCGGGAACATCGCGCTGGGTGTGCCGCTGACCGCGAACGGAGAGTACGCGGGCGATTTCCTGCGCCTGCTCCAGCCCTTCCCACTGCTCGTGGGCATCACCACGGTCGCGCTCTTCATGATGCACGGCGCGATCTACATGGTGCTCAAGACAGAAGGGGCGATGCACGACAAGGTGCGCGGCTGGGTCAACAACTCGATCATCTTCTTCATCATCTGCTACGTGAGCACGACCCTCGCCACACTCCTCTACATCCCGCACATGACGCAGACCATCAAGGCGCATCCCGTTCTCTTCCTGGTTCCGCTTCTGAACATGCTCGCCATCGCCAACATCCCGCGCGAAATCCACCACGGCCGGGACTTCAAGGCCTTCCTCTCCTCGTGCGCCGCCATGCTCCTGACCATGGCGCTCTTCGGCATCGGGATGTTCCCCGACATGGTCTATTCAACGCCGAACCCGCAGTTCAGCCTGGACATTTACAACGCCGCGTCCTCGCACAAGACGCTCGGCATCATGCTCATCATCGCCATCATCGGGGTCCCGCTGGTCCTGGCCTACACTGCAAGCATCTACTGGGTCTTCAGGGGCAAGGTTACCCTCGACGAACACAGTTACTGACCACTTCCGCCGGAAGGGGCTTCGGCCCCTTCCGCGCCTGGCGGCGCGGTGATCGAGTGACCTAGTGATCAAGTGATCGAGTCGCGGGGCGGTCTTCGAAGGTCCTTCGCCAGCCGTTTTTCAAATTCCAAATCCGAAGGTCCTCAGCCCTGCCCGGTGTCCGTCAATGATTGGACGTCGGGGATCTTGATGAGCATACCGGTTTCGGTCGTCAGCAGGCGCATCGTCCATCCCTTCGATCATTGGCAGCGCTGGCACAGTTGCCCCAGCCCGCCTGGAACGCACGGCGCCAAACACTCGGACACTGTCTGGGGGACGCGCTCGAAGCGAAGTCTTGATCTCACGTCCATGCCGCGGGGGGACAAGCGGGCGCTGCCGCACCCGGCGTGGGGGGTTATACGGGGTAGTTTCCGTGGATGTAGTCCGTGAGATGTTTGATCGTGTAGTTCTGGTCCCTCGACACCCAGCGGGTACAGTCCCCGATGGAGACGAGCCCGACCAACTTCTCGTTTTCGATGACCGGAAGGTGGCGGCACCGGCGTTCGGTCATGATGGCCATGGCTTCCTTGACGGACGTGTCACGGGCGATGACCACGGGGTCCTTGGTCATTGCTTCGGCGACCCTCATCGCGCGCGGGTCCGCGTTCACCAGAAGGACCCTTGCGAGGATGTCCCGCTCGGTGAAGATGCCCACCGGTTTGCCGCCATCGAGCACGAGCAGGGCGCCGATGTGCCTGTCCGCCATTGTACTGGCCGCCTCGAATACGGTCGTCTCGGGGGAAACGGAAAAGACGTCTGTTCCCTTCTCATCCAATAGCCTGTCCACCCTGTCCATCTGGGCCTCCTGTACGATTCCCCCCTTGTGGCGGTTCCTTGTCCCCCAGACTCGAAAGATTAATACGATGACATTCTAACGATACGGCGCCCGAGGGTCAACGGGAGGTTGCGGACGTACGAACCGGGGGCCGGGAGGAAGGGCGGCCAACCGTGCCGACGGCGTGGCCGAAGAGACGAAAAGAGGGCGCAGATGGCGCCCCCTTTTCTCGACAGATCACTCGATCACTGATCTAATAAGGCTCGTAGGCCTTGACGAGCGTGATCTTGTACCAGAGGGTCTTGTCCGGGCCGACGGATCCGGCGAGGCCCTCTTTTCCGTATGCCAGGTTGGGAGGGACGATCAGGAGCCGCACGCCGCCCTGCTTCATGCCGACGATGCCGAGGTTCCATCCTTTGATCACGCTGTTCGATCCGAGAATGAAGGAGAAGGGTTTTCCGCGGTCGGCCGAGCTGTCGATCTTTCTGCCGTCCATCCAGCCGATGAACTCGACGGTGACCGTTCCGCCCTTGACGGCCTCCCGGCCTGTGCCGACCTTCATGTCGACGTACTCAAGGCCCTCCTGGCCTTTCTGAATGACGTCCTTGTCGGTCAGGACGGGCGGCTTGCTGGCCTCTTCGTAGGCCTTGACCCTGGCGGCCAGGGCTGCCTGCTGGGCGGCGGCCTTTCGCGCGGCCTTTTCCTTTGCCGACGGGCCGCAGGCGCACAGAGAGAACAGCAAAGCGAAGGCCAAGACGCTCGACAGCAGACGAACCATACTCCACCTCCCTTTGAAGGCAGGGGGGTGCGCTTGGAACGAAGCCCCCCCGACCGGTAACCGGTTAGACGACCGCTATGACCGAATGTACCAGAGCTCCTTCTGGGGCTTGGTCAGGTATTCGGCGCCGTCCGGCGTGACCACCACGTCGTCCTCCAGGCCTATGGCGCCGAAACCGGGCACGTTGAGCGAGGGTTCGAGCGTGAAGACCTGACTCTCCTCGAGGGGCATGAACGGCGTGGTCCTGTACCTGGCCCAGGCGGGACCGAGCAGGCAACCGCCGTCGTGCACGTTGCGCCCGACCTGGTGGCCGAGGGCGTGCGGGTATTCGGGAAAGCCCGCGTCGGTGACGACCTTCCGGGCGATCGTGTCTATGTCGATGCCCTTCGCGCCGGGCTTGAGGGCCTTGCCCGACGTCTCGATGGACCGGACGATGGTGTCGAAGCCTTTTTGCGCAGCGTCAGGAGCGGCGCTTTCTCCCGGCTTCAGGATGTACCACGTCCGCTGCATATCGGAGGCGTACCCTTTTACGAAGACGCCCATGTCCACGTGAACCAGGTCGCCGGGCCGCAGGTCGTTATCGGTGGCCTCGCCGTGTCCCATGCCCGCGCCCCTGTCGCCCGAGAAGACGAGGGTCTCGAAACTCGGGGCGAGTCCGCGCTGGGCGATGCGGCCGTTGATGAAGTCGAAGACCTGCTTTTCAGTCAAGCCCGGTTTCAGATAAGCAGAAATCTCCTCGAAGATCTTGACCGTGACGTCTACGGCTTCCTGAATGAAGCCGCGTTCGAGGGGCGTCTTGTTGGAGATCAGGCTGGAGATGACGTCCTCGGCGGAAACGATTTGTACGCCTGGGAGGGTCTCCTTCAGCAGGTCTTCGAGCTGCAAAAAGCGTCCGTGGGGGATGCCGTCCGCCATGGCGTCGTTGAGGGAGAAATTGACCGCGACCTTCGAGGGGGAAATCTTCTTGAGCAAGGCCTGGAAGGGTTCCTTGAAGTCCTGTACGTAAGTGATGACCTCGGTGAAGAGGCCCGAGGCCTCGAAGACCTGCTGGTCGAACTTGCCGAGGATGACGTACTTCTCCCCCGACCGGGTCACCACGACGGCGCTCTCCCAAGTGAGGTGGCCCGGGGAGATGAACGAAAAGACGCGCTCCGCGCCCGAACTGGTTTCCTGGACGAAGGTCACCCACGCGTCGATGCCTAGCGCGCCGAGCTTGGCCGCCGCCTGCGGCAGCTTCTGGGCGATGATGTCTTTTGAAGCGAGGTCCTTTGCCATGATCAGACTCCTTATATGTACCTGTTACGGTCCCGGTGGATCATGAACCCGGGACCGGCTTACAAAGCTCTGTGACGGGCTATGCCGGCCCTAATGCGGGTCGGCGTCAGAACTAGTGTAGCACCCGGCGGCCGGGTGATTCCACGCCGGCGGTGAGAGCGCAAAAAATGGGGACCCTGCGGTCCCCTCGAGACATTCTTTGCGGCTCACCTACGGGAAGACACGCCAGACCTTCGTCTTCCGATCGAATTCGACGGTCACCGATCCGCCGTCCGGGTTGACGATTCTGATAGGGACGAAAACGTACGTTGGGAAGAGCGTCTTCAAGGAGGCTCCCTTCTTGATCACGATGTACCCGTCGTTCTTCCATTTGACGAGCGTTCGATTTGTGGTGTCGCCCCACGGTGCGCCGTTTATGTAAATCCGCAGACCGTCTTGCAGGTTGCTTCCGTAAACCTTGATGCGGAAGGGGGTTCCGGCCTTGGCGACCAGGCTGATGTTCGGGGGCGGTACGGCCGTTGTGAAGCTCCATTCCTGGCAGGCGGGAGCCGTCCCGCAGCTGTTCCTCGGGGAGACCCGCCAATAGTAGACGGTTCCGTTGGCCAGCGCGGCCGGCGTGTAGCCCGGGGTCGGCATGTTGACCGCGAGGGGTGGATTTGGCGCGGTTCCGAAGTACACGTCGTAGGAGGACGCGCCGCCGATGGGTCCCCAGGTGAGCGTGGGGGTGGTGGAAACGCCGGTTGATGCGTCAGCCGGCGACGGGGCGGAGGCACATGGGGGGGGCGCGCAGGTGGTGAAGGACCATTCCACGCAGCCGGCAGCGTCACCGCAGGCGCTCTTCGGGACGATTTTCCAGTAATAGGTCGTACTGGCGGACAGCGTGCCCGGTGCGTAGGAGGGGGTGCTCACGTTTGACGCAAGGGGAGGCGGCGAGGTTGCACCGAAGTAGAGGTCGTAGGAGGACGCGCCGCTCACGGCGCTCCAGGTCAGGGTGGCGGACGTCGAGACACCCATCGCCGCATCGGGGGGGGCAGGACCGGCGGGGCAGGACGGCAGGGCGCATGTCGTGAAAGACCACGTTGTGCAGCCTGCCGCGGGTCCGCAGGCGCTCTTCGGGACGATTTTCCAGTAATAGGTCGTACTGGCGGACAGCGTGCCCGGTGCGTAGGAGGGGGTGCTCAAGTTGGCCACGAAAGGGGCCGGCGAGGTCGTACCGAAGTAGAGCTCATAGGATGCCGCGCCGCTCACGGCGCCCCATGTCAGGGTGGGCGTGGTGAAAACGCCGGTCGCCGCATCGGGGGGGGAAGGCCCCGTGGGACAGACGGGCAATGTGCACGTGGTAAAGGACCATTCCACGCAGCCCGTCGCCGGCCCGCAGGCACTCTTTGAAACGACCTTCCAGCGATAGGTCGTGTTGGCGGCCAGCGCTCCCGGCGTATACGAGGGCACACTCACGTTCGAAACGAGGGGCGGTGGCGAAGCCGTCCCGAAATAGACGTCGTATGAGGCCGCGCCGTTCACGGCGCTCCAGGTCATGGTAGGGGACGTGGAGACGTCGGTCGCCGCATCGGGGGGGGAAGGCCCCGTGGGACAGACGGGCAATGTGCACGTGGTAAAGGACCATTCCACGCAGCCCGTCGCCGGCCCGCAGGCACTCTTTGAAACGACCTTCCAGTGATAGGTCGTGCCGACGGCCAGCGACCCGGGTGCGTAGGAGGGAGCGCTCACGTTGGAAACGAGGGGGGGCGGCGAAGCCGTGCCGAAGTAAATATCGTACGACGCGACGCCGCTCACGGCGCTCCAGGTCAGGGTGGGGGACGTGGAGACGCCCGTCGCCGCATCGGCGGGGGAGGGACCGGCGGGGCAGGCCGGCAGGGCGCAAGTCGTGAAAGACCACGTTGTACAGCCTGTCGCGGGTGCGCAGGCGTTTTTCGGGACGATTTTCCATTTGTAGGTCGTGTTTATCGCCAGCGTTCCAGGGGCGAACGAAAGCGTGCTCGAGTTTGTCACGAAAGGTGGCGACGCAGCGGTACCGAAGTAGATGTCGTACGAGGTTGCGCCGCTCACGGCGCTCCAGGACAAAGTCGGGGACGTAAAGACACCTGTGGCCGTATCTGCAGGACTGGGCGATGAAGCACACACCGGCGCGCTGCAGCTGCAGGTGAGGCTCAGCTGGTAGGGAGTGGCCGCGTCGTAGGCACCACCGTACCCAGCGACCAGGACCTTATAGGTGGTTCCACCGACCACGGAGATGTTGCAGGTCTCCGTTCCGCTCCCCCGCACGCCGGGCGCGCACAGGGTGGTGCCGCAGTCGTTTGAATAGAGGATGAGGTCGTAGTCCCGCCCGGAAGGCGGCGTCATGGAAACCGCCAGGGTGCCTGTGCTCGCGGGTGTCACGGCGAAGTAATCCAGGTCCGAAGCGCTGCAGAGTTTCGCGTCGTTGATGCTTGCTCCGCAGGAGAGGAGATAGGCGGTAGCGCACGTGTCGTTGGGTTCGTAGGAATCGGTACAGGTAGCCGTCACCGTGACGGTATCCGTGGCCGGGCTGGCGTCCGTCTGTCCGAGCTCGTCTATCGCTCTCGTGTCGAAGGTGTGGGTGCCGGATGTGACCGTGGCGGTGAAGGTGTAGTTTTCCGTGCCGCTGTCGAAGGCGCCGTCGGAGGCCGTCGCGTTCTGCCAGGCGCCACCGTCGACCCTGTACTGCACGTTGCCGATGGTCAGGATGTTCATGTCGCACATGTAGTGGTAGATGTTCTGGTTGGAGTTCGTCTGGATCGTCGCGGTGCCGGTGTAGGTCAGGGTCGTGTTCGTCGTGGGGTCGGGGGCGTAGGCGGTGAGAGCGGTGTCCGGGTCGATGTCCACGGGGTCGGGTACGCCGTCCGCGTCCGAGTCGCCCCAACCGATCTGGCCCGCCGTGTAGAAGCAGACGTTGTACTGCCGGTAGGACTCGTTCATGATGCAGGGCACATTGATAAGGCAGGACTTGTTGCAGTTCTGGTCCTGATAGTTCACGTAACCGCTCGTCTGCGTGCAGTAGCACGGGGAGGAGCTGTACTCGTCCAGCGCGTAAAAGATGTGACTGGACTCGTGGCGTGCCACCGCGTTCATCTGGCTGATGGTCCATCCGTCGTTGTCGTAGGTCATGACGCAGAACGGACCGCCCAGGTAGGCGTAGGCGAAGCTGCTGTCGCTGAACATCCCGTCGGCGTCGTTGAGGCTGTTGGCCACGAATATGGTGTAAGCCCAGTCCGTTCCGTCTCCGGCCCGCTGGTCGCCGTTGAAATGGCGACCCTTGTCCCACATCGTGGAGTCCGAGGTATATCCCAGGTTGTCGTAAATCGTGTTGACCCACTGGGGGTTGGAGGCAGTGGGACCCGGATTGCTGATCGGCTCCACGGTGACCTGGGCTCGCGCGTCCGTCCGCCCGAAATAGTAGTGGTAGGTCCACGTCGGCTTGAGGGAGGAGGGGAGAGAAAAGAGCGTGATGTAGTAATTGGAGAGATCGTTGAGGCCCTGGACGATGCCGTTGGATACGTTGGTTTCGAGCGTCGGCGTCCAGTCCTCCGTACTGGCGGCACCGGTGCTCTCGGGCAGAATCACGCTGACAGATACGGTGCCGAGCATGTACTCGGACGTCGTTCGGTAGAGGGAGTAAGCCGAGCACGCGCCCTCCGGACCGAGGTAGGCGAGAGGCTCCAAAACGTCGTGATCGAGAGGGCGCCCGGGTAACTGGAATTCTCCCGCAGACGGCCCCTCCAGCCCGAGAAGGGCGCGCTGGGCGTGCCACAGCAGTCTGCCCTCGAAGGTCGCGGTCAGCCTGTCCGCGTCCTTTCCACTCGGGCTCTCTTCGAAAGTGAGCGTTCCGGCGGGAAGGTCGGCGATCGTCGCGTAGAGCCCCTGCGTGGGCGCAAGGACAAGGAGGCCGCCGACAGGCGGAAAAGCGTGGTTGAGGTGAATCCCCCGGCTCGCCATGTTTGCCGTCCATTCGGTAAAAGTCATGCCGGGAGGGCATTCGAGCAGGAGTACCGGTTCGGGTGTGAAGGCACGGGCGTCGACGGCAAGGAGGAAGGCCGCGAGTGCACATACCGTAATGACGAATTTCTTGCTCATCGCTTCTTTCTCCCCACTATGGTATCCGGGTAGATAAGGCGGGGGCGAGAACGGCATCCGTGTCGGGCACACCACCTTAGTGGACACAGGCATTCACCTGCACAGAGAGCCGTTCGTTAGCTGTTTCGGGAAAATGCCGCGGTTTGAATCGCTGCCCTGATCGCTTCCTGATGCGCTTTCAATCGAGAGAGCGATGCGGCGCCTCCCGGTCTTCAGGCCTGCGCTTTACTGCGAATAAGTTAGGTCCGCCTCCCCGGGTTTCAGGACTCCCTGTGACCGCACCGAATGTGACGATCTCCCCTATAGAACTTAAATGCCCGATACCACGAGGTCAAGCTTTAGAAAGATGGAGGGGTCAAGGGGCGGAGGACCTCAGGAAGGGGAAGGACAGCGCGTGCCTCGACGGGCGCGGATAATGCGCCTTTGAAACGGCAGAAGCGGTCGTGAAGGCGGAGACGTTCAGCCCCGCTTGACGAGGTTTTTGAGCACGAGGCCGGTCATGGAAGGGCTCTCGATCATGCGTCGCCGTAGATAGGCGATCGCATCGTCCCAATCAACCGCGAAGGGGACGTAGAGCCTCACCTTCTCGCCGGTCTCCACGAGTTCTTTCTGCACGCGGTCCCGGGGGACACCGACGAGCATCTGGAATTCGTAGCGGTCCCTGGGGACTTTCTTGCGGGCGATGAGCGCTCGCGCCTTTTCGAGATATTCGAGGTCGTGCGTGGCGACGCAGACGTAGTGACCTCTGTCGAAGAGCTTTTCGATGATTTTGAGGAGGTTTTCCTTCATGTCGCGCTTGTTCTGGTAGGCCTTGTCCGCCGGTACGTTGTAAATACCTATGCAGGCGCGCACGTGGGCGTTGAGACCGTCCAGCCGATCGATGTCGGCTTCGGTCCGGTAGAGGCGGGATTGGAGAACGGTGCCCAGCACGGGGTATTTCGGCTTCAGTTCCTTGTAGAGCTGCAGCGTGAAATCCGTGAGATCCGTGTCCTCCATGTCGATGGTGAGACCGCGTCCGGCCGACTGGCAGGCAGATGCCAGTTCTTCGAGGTTCTTCCTGCAGAAGTCGGGGTCGACGTAGTAGCCGAAATGGCCCGGTTTGACCGAAATGGAGCAGTACTGACGCTCCTTGATCGCATCGAGGGTACTCAGGTAGAGTTCGACCGCGCCGCGTACCTTTTCCCGGGTCTTTTCGGCCTCGCCCAGCACGTCCATGGTCGCCTCGATGCCCTGTTCTTTGTACAGGGCGTCGGCGAAGGCGAGCCCCTTTTCGAGCGAGTCCCCGGAGACGTAGGGCGAAGCGAATACCCGGACGAGCCTGCCGGGTATCGAATTGGCGACGGCTTTTCTCACGGCGAGCATGGACATGATCTCATTCCTCCCATGAAGATGCGGACCCGGTGAACCCCAAGTACGGGAGTATACACCGCAGAACGGGTATTCTGCATCAGAAACGGTCAGCGACCAGGGTCCTTACGGGCCTTTTGGCGCAAAGAGAGGCCGGACAGCCGCTCCAAGGCCCCAGGGCCGCCGAGGGCACATCGCCACCCTGGGGAGGATAAGGCTTCGGGCCAAAGCCGGCCCACGGAAACCTCCGCGGCCGTGGGCGACTTGACACCTTGGTCCGGTAATCGTCCAGGGCCTATCTTGAACGTACTGCAGGCGTGTTCTATGCTGGCGTCTCGCATCCCCGGCACCAAGTTGCGGGCGTAGCCGGGGTGTGCATGGTGAAAACTTCAGAGGAAACCAGCCCGCCAGGGGGTTACTATGTCTCGCATCAAGCCTTTTCGGGGTTACAGGCCAAAGCCTGAACTCGCGGACAAAATCGCCAGCTTCCCGTACGACGTGATCAGCTCGGAGGAGGCCAGGGAAATCGCCGATGGCAATCCCTTGTCTTTTTTACATGTGGGCAAGCCCGAAATCGACCTCGAACCGTCGATCTCGCTCTACGACGACAGGGTCTACGCCAAGGGCGTGGAAAACCTGAGGCGCTTCATCTCCGAAGGAACCCTCGTCAAGGAGTCACAGCCCTGCCTGTACGTCTACCAGCAGAAGATGGGAGAACACGTTCAGGCGGGGATCGTCTGTCTCTGCTCCGTGAAGGAGTACGAGGACGGCCTGATCAAGAAACACGAGTTCACCCGAAAGACCAAAGAAGACGACCGCACGCGCCACGTGACCGAGCAGAACGCCAACGCGGAACCCGTCTTTCTCACCTACCGGTCCAGGTCGGCCATCGATGAGATCGTCGAAAGGGCCCGCAGCTGCGACCCGGTCTACGACCTGGTAACGGAGGACGGCATCGGACACACGGTTTGGGTCGTGGCGGACGACGAAGACATAGCGGACCTCGAGCGCCACTTTGCCGCGGTGCCCGCGCTCTACGTCGCCGACGGGCATCACCGGACGGCGGCCGCCGTGAGAACCGGTCAGGCTCTCCGCGCAAAGAGCGCGACCCACACTGGCGAGGAGCCCTTCGAGTACTTCATGGCCGTGGTCTTCCCCCACGATCAGCTGCAGATCCTGGACTACAACCGCGTGGTCAAGGACCTGAACGGTCTGGCGCCGGAGCTCTTCGCGGACAAGGTCAAGGAGACGTTTCGACCTGTCGCCGGCTTCGGATCCAAGGCCCGGCGCGCCCAGGCGATTCGGCATGTTCCTCGGCGGCCGATGGTACAGCCTTCGCGCAAAGGAGGGGACCTTTCCGGCGAACGACCCGGTAAAGAGTCTGGACGTCTCTATCCTTCAGGAGAACCTGCTGACACCGATCCTGGGCATCGAGGATCCGCGGACCGACGAGCGTATTGATTTTATAGGCGGAATCCGGGGCACCGAGGAGCTGGAGAAGCGGGTCGGGGAGGGGTGGGCCGTCGCCTTTTCCCTGTACCCGACGTCGCTCGAACAGCTCATGTCCGTGGCGGACTCCGGCCATGTCATGCCGCCCAAGTCCACCTGGTTCGAACCGAAACTTCGTTCCGGGCTGATCGTGAGGCTGATAGAAGATTGATTTCCACGAGTCTGCGGGGTACGGACGGCCAGCTTCTACCGGGGATGCCGCCCCCTTCCCGCCTCTAGGATAAACGGGAGGATAAAAATGAAGATCCTGATCGCGGATGCATTTGACGCGTCGCTTCCGGGCCGTCTGAAGACCTTCGGCGACGTTTACGAAGACATGGGCAGACTCTCCGAGGCGGATGTCCTGCTCATCCGCTCCAAGACCAAGGTAACCAGGGAGTTCCTGGAAGGCGCCCCGAACCTCAAGCTGGTCATTCGCGGCGGCGTGGGCCTGGACAACGTGGACCGGGAGACGTGCAAGAGCCGTGGAATAGAGGTTACGGAATACCCCCCAGGCCTCGTCCGTGGCCGTGGCCGAGCTGACCATGGCGCTCATGCTGGCCGTGCCGAACCGCATCGTCGAGGGCCATACCAGCATGAAGGAAGGCAAGTGGATCAAGAAGGAACTCAAGCGCACTGAGCTCTACCAGAAGACGCTCGGCCTCCTGGGCGTAGGCCTCATCGGCACCGAAGTGGCCAAGAGGGCCGCCGCCTTCGGCATGAAGGTGGTGGCTTACGACCCCTTCGTCCAGAGCCATCCCGTGGCCGAGATGAAGGAAGAGGGCGACGTGCTGGCCTCGGCGGACTACATCAGCATGCACACGCCGCTCACCGACGAAACGAAGGGCATGGTGAACCGGGCCATGATCGCCAGAGATGAAGGACGGGGTCATCCTGGTGAACACGGGCCGGGGCAAGGTCGTTAACGAGGCGGACCTGGCGGAAGCGCTGGAGTCCGGGAAGGTGAGGGCCTACGCGACGGACGTGTGGTACTCCGATCCTCCCGATCCGTCGAGCCCGCTCCTGCGTGCGCCGAACGTCCTGATGACGCCCCACATCGGCGCGTCGAGCAAGGAGAACCTCTTGCGAATCGGGGACATCATCGTGGATATCATTTCCGGCTTCGGAAAATAGGAAAAGAGGAGAAGGTCATGGTTAATCGGGTTATCAATTTCTACGCCGGCCCCGCCGGGCTTCCGGTGCAGGCTCTCGAGCGGGCGAAGGCGGAACTGCTGGATTTCGAAGGAACGGGAATGTCCGTCATGGAGATCTCCCACCGGTCCAAGGAATACGATGCGGTGCACAACGAGGCCATCGCACTCGTGAAGGAGCTCCTGAACGTCCCCGACAACTACAAGGTGCTCCTGCTGCAGGGCGGCGGAAATCTCCAGTTCGCCATGCTTCCCATGAACATTCTCCATTCGGGGCGCAAGGCCGATTACATCGTGACTGGAAACTGGGCGAAGAAGGCCTTCAAGGAGGCGAAAACCGTAGCGGGAGACGCCGCGAGGGCAATCGTATCCACGGAAGAAGAGAAGTTCAACCGCCTGCCGAGGCCCGACGAGATCCATGTCAACCCCGACTGCGGCCTACGTGCACTTCTGTTCCAACAATACGATCTACGGCACGCAGTGGAAAGACTTCCCGCAGACCGGCGGCGTTCCGCTGGTGGCCGACATGTCCTCCGACATGATGTGGCGGCCCTTCGACGTGAAGCCCTTTCGGCTTCATCTACGCCGGGCGCCCAGAAGAACCTCGGCCCGTCGGGCCTGGTGGTGGCGCTGATCCGCGACGACTTCCTCGAGATGTGCGCCGAGAACCTGCCCAACATGCTGCAGTACAAAGTGCAGGCCGCGAAGAACAGCCTCTTCAACACGCCGCCCTGCTTCTCGGTCTACATCCTCAGGAACGTCCTCGCCTACAACAAGTCCATCGGCGGCCTGGACGCCATCTACAGGAACAACCTGAAGAAGGGCGAACTGCTCTACGGCGTCATCGACAAGTACCCCGAATTCTACAAGGGTTACGTGAAGGTGAAAGACGACCGGTCCTTCATGAACGTGGATTTCAACCTTCCGAGCGAAGACCTGGACGCGAGGTTCGTGGCGGAAGCCAAGGCCGCGGGAATGGTCGGCCTCAAGGGCTACAGGACCATGGGCGGCATCCGTGTGTCCATGTACAACGCCGTGACCGTGGACCAGGTTGAAACCCTCTGCGGTTTCATGGAGGAGTTCGTGAAGAAAAACGGCTGAAGCGCCGTGAAACGTCGTGAGAAGGAGGGCGGTCGGCCGGCCCGCCCTTTCTTTTTGTGCATGACGTTGAGGGCAATTGACTGGGTTGCAATCTCTGGGTGAGACGTTAGTATCGATGTGGACAAGGAAGGAGGATTCGAACAGGGAAAAGCACCGCACCACAAGGAGGACGGCATGTCGGAAAAGGCTCATTCCTCATCCGGACAAGCAAAGCGCCTGACATTGAAGATTCTGCAGGATCTCTTCGGAGGCGCGCCGGCCATCGGGGCAGGCTTTCGACTGTGGGACGGGAGCGTGTGGCCCGAGGATCCGGTCTCCCGCACCACGATCATCCTGAAGCATCCGGGGTCGCTTCGGGCCATGTTGCTCGCCGGCAGCGAAGTGGGGCTGGCCGAGGCCTTCCTGTACGGCGAGGTGGACATCGAAGGCGACGTCGAATCGGTGTTCGCGCTTGCGGACTTTCTGGGAGAAAAGACGGGCGGCTGGCGCACCAAGCTGCTCGCGGCGAAGGACCTCTTGCGTCTTCCGGCAGGAAAGGACCACCCAGTCGGTGCCCGAGGGCCGGCCAGGCTCTCCGGCAAGCGCCATTCGGTGGAACGCGACCGGCAGGCCATCAGCTACCATTACGACGTCTCCAACGAGTTCTACGCCCTGTGGCTCGACCGGCACATGGTGTATTCCTGTGCGTACTTTCATTCGCCGGAGGAAACGCTGGACGAGGCCCAGGAGCGCAAACTGGACCTGGTATGCCGCAAACTTCGCCTCAACCCGGGCCAGAGATTTCTGGACCTGGGCTGCGGATGGGGCGGGCTGGCAATTTATGCGGCGAAGCGCTACGGCGTCGACGCGACCGGTATAACCCTGAGCGAGCCGCAGGCCGAGTTGGCGAACGAGCGAATCGCAGCCGCCGGACTCTCCGACCGATGCCGCGTCGAGGTCAGGGACTACCGCGAGGTGGAAGACGATCGGGGATACGACGCCATCGCCAGCATAGGCATGTTCGAACACGTGGGTGAGAAGCTGCTGGCGACTTACTTCGACCGGGCACTGCGCCTGCTCAATCCCGGCGGGGTTTTCCTGAACCACGGCATCGCGAGCCGCGCCACGGACGAAGCGACGCGCGGACCCTCATTCAGCGACGTCTACGTGTTCCCGGACGGCGAACTGGTGCCCATCCACGTCACGCTTCGCGCCGCCGAGGAGGTCGGCTTTGAAGTGAGGGACGTGGAGAGCCTCCGCGAACACTACGCGCTGACCCTCCGCCGGTGGGTTCGCAGGCTGGAGAGTCGACGGGAAAAGGCGCTCCAATGCGTGGACGAACCGACCTACCGCGTCTGGCGGCTCTTCATGGCCGGATCGGCCTACGGATTCACGCGTGGGCGGCTGAACGTCTATCAGAGCCTTCTCATCAAGACCGGAGAGAACGGCCGAAGCGGATTTCCGCTCACACGCAGGGACTGGTACACGCCGGAAGAAAGCTGATAGGGGGGACATACGGACGGCTCTGACGCGCCGGCAAAGGTCCCGAGGCCTTCTTGGGGTATAATCTGATGTCTTGGCCGCCACCCCGTGCGAGGGTCCGGGGCGAGCCCATGGGGGATGCGTGAAACCGCAGGCGACGATCAAAGCCCTCCTTCTGGATCTGGACGGCACTCTCCTCCGGAACGACATGGAACAGTTCGTTCCAGCCTATCTGGAGGCCGCAGGGCGTTTTCTTGGAAACCGCATCGCGCCCGAAAGACTCATAAGGGAGCTTCTGCGCGCAACGAAAATCATGGCCGCGAATGGCGGAGACGGCGCCACGAACGAGGAAGTGTTTGCGGCGACGTTCTATCCGGCGGTCGGCGTTGACCGCGCCGAGCTCGAACCGCTGTTCATGCGGTTTTACTCGGAGGAATTCCCCGGGTTGCGCCGGTTCACGCAGGCGGTGCCCGAGGCGCCGAAACTCGTCCGCTGGGCCTTTGAGTGCGGCCTTAAGGTGGTCGTCGCGACGAATCCGCTGTTTCCGAGGACGGCCATTGAACAGCGCCTGGAGTGGGCGGGTGTCGGTGTCGACGCCCATCCCTACGCGCTGGTCACGACCTACGAGAACATGCACGCATCCAAGGAGAATCCGGCCTACTACCGTGAGATTCTCGATCGCATCGGGTGCTCTCCGGAGGCATGTCTCATGGTGGGCGACGACTGGGTCTGGGATATGGAAAACGCTTCAAAGCTCGGGATCAGAGGGTGGTGGGTCGCGCCGGAGGACGAACCCAGGCCGGCGGAATCAGGGAACCTCTTCGGCCAGGGAACCCTGGCCGACCTCTGGCGGTTGATTCTCGCGGGGGACAGGGACCCGCGAACCCTGGCGAGGTCTGCGGACTGAGCCCGCACCCGTCGATTCACGACGGGACAGCATGACCTGTGCCAAACCCCGGAGTGATCGGAAAGACGGTTGAAACAAAGTCCGCGTCACCCGCGTATATCTCTCTTCGCTATTTTTGTGTCCAGCATACATTCAGGAGGCATCATGACCCATCAGAGAAATGTCCTAAGGAGTTTTGCAGCACTTGCGGTGGCCGCTGCGTGCGCGTTCGGCTTGTCGACGGCGTCGCGCGCCGACGAGGGCATGTGGACCTACAGCCACCCCCCCACTAAGCTCATCCAGAAACGCTACGGATTCACGCCTTCGCAGGCGTGGCTCGACCACCTCCGCCTGTCGTCCGTCGGGATCGGGGGCGGCAGCGGGTCGTTCGTATCCCCCGACGGCCTTATCCTGACGAACCATCACGTGGCACGCATGTATCTCCAGCAGCTCTCTACGCCCGAGCATAACTACGTGGACGACGGGTTCTACGCCAGGTCACAGGCCGATGAACTCATGGTGCCGGGCGCCATGATCGAAGTGCTGCGTTCCATGGAGGACGTCACCGACGAGGTGGATTCCGCCGTCAAGGCCGGAGATACGGCGGTGCAGGCGCAGCAGGCGCGCGAGGCGAAGATCGCGAACATGGAGAAGGCCTGCCGGGAAGAGACGGGTCTGCGCGGAAACGTCGTCAAGCTCTACGGCGGGGCCCGCTACATGCTCTACCGCTACAAGGAGTACACCGATGTGCGCATCGTTATGGCGCCGGAAGAAAAGGCGGCCTACTTCGGCGGCGACGCGGACAATTTCTACTATCCCCGGTACGACCTGGACTTCAGCTTCCTCCGCGTCTACGAAAACGGCAAGCCCGCGCATACGCCGGACTACTTGAAGGTGGACCCGGCGGGCGTCACGGACGGCATGCCGATCTTCGTTTCGGGCCACCCGGGAAGGACGGACCGACTGGACACGCTGGCCCAGCTCGAATATTTCAGAGATGTGAGCTATCCGGCCATTCTCGAAAGGCTCAAGGGGATGGACGAAGTGTTGACCGTCTATAGCAAGAAGGGCCCCGAACAGGCACAGGAAGCCCAGTCGATCATCTTCTTCGTCCACAACAGCATCAAGGCCCTGACGGGCGAATACGACGGCCTCAAGAATCCCGCATTGATGGCGAAGAAAGCACGGCAGGAGAAGAATCTCCGGGACGCCATCGCCGGAACCCGAACTGACACACTACGAGAATGCCTGGAAACAGATCGAGAAATCCGTGAACTGGGAACGGGAGCACTTCAAGGAATTAACCTACGAAGGCAGGGCCCCCGGTGCGTATGGACTGACCGGGGTCGCGCTGAGAATCCTTCGGTATTCAGAAGAAGCGAACAAGCCTGACGGCCAACGGCTGGATGGTTACCACGACGCCCAGATCCCGGGTCTCATGCGGCGCCTCAAGGCCGATCGGCCCTATTACAAGGGCATGGATGCGGCCCTTCTCGCCTACGACCTGACGGTATTGCGGGACAAGCTCGGCGCCGTGAACGCATATGTGAAAGCGCTTCTTGACGGGAAGACGCCGGCCCGGCGGGCCGAGGAAGTGATGGGAGGAACGCGGCTGGACGACGCATCCTACCGCGCTTCCCTTCTCGTGAGCAAGGGTGCCGCCGTGAAATCGTGCAAGGATCCGCTCATCGCTTTTGTCCGGCTTATGGATCCGACTCTCAGGCGCGTGCACAGAGCCGTGAAAGACCATGTGGAGGCCGTTGTTCAGCCGGCCTTGACGCAGATCGCCAATGCGCAGTTCGCAGTGTACGGCGATGACGTGTATCCCGACGCGACGGGTACGCTCCGGCTGGCTTTCGGCGTCGTGAAAGGCTACGCCTTCGACACGAGTGAAGTGCCGTACAAAACGACCTTCTACGGCCTTTATAACCGTGCCTATTCCTTCGACAACAGGGGAGACTTCCAGCTCAGCAAGATGGAAGAACTGCGGCGGGACGAACTCGACCTCAAGACGCCCATGGACTTCGTGTGCACGGGAGATATCACGGGCGGCAATTCGGGCAGCCCGATCGTCGATAGGGAAGGCAAACTGGTGGGACTGGTTTTCGACGGAAACCCACAGAGCAATCCCAACACCTTCGTGTATTCAGAAAAGGTCGCGCGATGCGTGGCGGTGGATACGCCCGCCATTCTCCAAGCGCTGAACAAACTGTACGGCGCAAGCCGGGTCGCCGGGGAACTCACGGCGGCGGCCAAGTAGCGGGGCCTCCGGCAGTGCCGGTGAGTTTTGCAGAATCGGGCGGGGACGGTTTCCCCGCCCTTTTTCTTTGCACTCTGGGACATTAGAATTATATTTAACGGCAGGCGCTGCGAGCGGAGGAGGGGAAGATGGGAGAGGTTCGTACTCTTTGTGATCTCTATTTCCATAACGTGGACACGCTGAAAAGGCCCGACATGTTCCTCTGGAAACAGGGCGGGCAATGGTGGGAACGGTCTACACAGTCCGCCGCCGAGAACGTGGAGGCTCTGGCGTGCGGCCTGATGGCGCTGGGGGTCAAACCCGGCGAGAAAGTCGTGCTGCTCTCTGAAGACAGACCGGAATGGGCCATGGCGGATTTTGCGATTCTGACGGCGGCGGCCGTGACGGTTCCCATCTATCCGACCCTGAACGCGGAAGAAACTGCCTACATCGCAAATGACAGCGATGCAGCCATCGCCATTGTCTCCGACCAGGACCAGGCCAACAAACTCCTGTCGCAGCGTTCCGCCCTGCCCAGCATCAAGCGGATCATCATCATGGACCCGCCGCCGGAAGGCAGGGGCGACCTCGCCACGTGGGAGGGAACGCTCGAGAAGGGAAGGGCCTACAGCGCGGAAAACCCCGGAATTCACCGGAAGACGGCTGCCACGGTGAAGCCGGACGACCTCGCGACCATCATATACACGTCCGGGACGACGGGTGTTCCGAAGGGGGTCATGCTCACGCATTCCAATTTCATCGAGAACTGCAAGGCCACGTTGGAAGAGGTGGATGCGGGCCCCTCGGACAGGGTGCTCGTCTTTCTGCCCCTCAGCCACAGCCTGGAGCGGATGGCGGACTACTGCTTCTTCTGGCGGGGCTGCAGCATGGCCTACGCCGAAAGCGTCGAGAAGGTGGGCGAGAACCTCCAGGAAGTGCGCCCCACGCTCATGGTCTCCGTCCCGCGTCTCTATGAGAAGGTCTACGCCCGTCTCATGGAACAGGCGGCGCACGCCTCGGGATTGAAGAAGAAACTCATCCACTGGAGCGTGAAGGTGGCGCAGGAGTGGGCATGCGCGACGCTCGAGGAAGGCAGGGTGGGAGCGGCGCTGTCTTTCAAACACGGTATCGCCGACAGGCTCGTCTACAAGAAGCTGCGTGAGAAGACAGGCGGGCGCCTGCGTCTCATGGTATCAGGGGGGGCGCCGCTGGCAAGGGACCTCGGCCTCTTCTTTTTCGGGGCGGGACTCAACATCCTGGAAGGTTACGGCCTGAGCGAGACGACGCCCGTGGTCACCGTGAACAAACCCGGCGCAATGCGATACGGGTCCGTCGGCAAGGTCATTTCGAAAGTGGAAGTAAGGACCGCCGAGGATGGGGAGCTTTTCGTCCGCGGGCCGAACGTCATGAAGGGCTACTACAAGATGCCCGAAGAAACCGCAGAGGTCCTGTCGGACGACGGCTGGTTCGCGACGGGCGACATCGCTCAGATCGACGAGGAAGGTTTTGTCTACATTACGGACAGGAAGAAGGAACTCATCGTCACGGCCGGCGGAAAGAACGTGGCGCCTCAACCCATCGAGAATGCGTTCAAGACGAACAAGTACGTGAGCCAGACCGTCCTCATCGGCGACAAGCGGCCGTACATAGCCGCGCTCATAGTTCCCAACTGGGCAAATGTCCTGGACTACGCCAAGAGTCAGGGCATGGCCGAGAAGGACCCCGCGGTCCTGAGAGACCACCCGGTGGTCATGCACCTGTTCGCCGGAGTGCTGGAGAGGGTAAACAGCAGGTTATCGAGATACGAGCAGGTCAAGCGCTGCAGGATTCTGATCCGGGAACTCACGCAGGAAGCGGGAGAACTCACGCCGACCATGAAGGTCAAGAGGCGCGTCATCAACGAACTGTATGCACGGGACATCGAGGAGCTTTACGCGCAGCCGAAGGAAAGCGGAGGCGCATGAGGAGGGCGGTCCTGAAAAGGGACGACATCCGGAGAACCGCTCCGGCACCGCGGCGCAATGAAAAAGGGAGGGGCCCAGAGGTGCCCCTCCCTCTCTCGTGTTCGGGAATCCGCCCCCGGTGGGCGGAGCCGAAGGAACTTCAGTAGCGGTCGCCTCCGCCTCCAAATCCGCCTCGGCCGCCACCGAAACCGCCGCGGCCGGGACCGCGCCCGCCGCGGCCGGGACCGCGGCCGCCACCCGGTCCACCACTCTGCGTCTGTGGGCGGGCTTCGTTGACCGTCAAAGCCCTGCCGGCAACTTCCTTGCCGTTCAGGGCGCTCATCGCGGCGCGGGCCTGGTCGTCATCTTCATACTCGACGAATCCAAAGCCCTTTGAACGCCTGGTGACACGGTCCGTGATAATCCTGATCGAACTTGGTTCGCCGTAGGCGGCGAAGAGGTCTTTCAGGTCGTCTTCACTGGTCTCGTACGACAGGTTCCCGACGTATAACTTCATCCGTGCTTCCTTCCGGCCGGCCGAACCGGCCCATCTGCCGGCGTGGGAAACGGCAGGCCGCCCACCGGCAAAACGGCCATGCCCCTCTGGGATCAGGCCAACACGGATCGTCATACCTCTTGGAACCGAGGGCCATAAGACCTGATACACCCTTTCAAATTATTTTGCAATAGCCTCGGTAGAGGCGTTAGCGTCAAGCGTGACGGCCGTCACGGGGACCCGGACCCGATGGCAGGTGGGGCAGTCGTGACGGTTGCCGGGGTATTTGTCCCGATGCGCACCGGCTGGTAACATTGAAAAAGAAGCAGCATGGAGGACCGCCAGGCAGGGCCGACGAGACGATCGCCCGCGGAGGAGCCGCCGGTCGCAGCCGCGGCTACGTGATTTCGTGCTCAGTGTACGCATCGGGGAGGGAGGAAGAATGGACGACAAGTTCAAAGACGCAGTGGACAACCTGAAACGAGGGCTGTCCCCGAAGGACACGATGAGGGCGATAGCCGGGGGCTTGGCGGTGATCGTGCTGATCGTGCTGGCCGTGACGTCCTACTACCAGGTGGAACCGAACGAGACGGGGGTGGTCCTGCGCTTCGGGCGCTACATCAAATCGGCCAAACCGGGGCCGCACCTCAAGATCGCATTTGGCGTGGACAAGGTCTACCTGGTCAAGACCGACTACCAGTTCAAGGAAGAATTCGGCTTCCGAACCGATAGGGCCGGAGTGCGGTCGCACTACTCCGAAGAGGACTACACGAAAGAATCGGACATGCTCACCGGGGATCAGAATATCGCCACGGTGACGTGGGTGGTTCAATATCGCATCCGCGATCCCAGAAAGTATCTCTTCGCCGTCAGGGACGTTCCGGGCACAATCAGGGACGTTTCCGAAGCCACCATGCGGGCCGTGGTCGGGGACGAGTCCTTCAACGAGGTCATCCGCCTGAAGCGGCAGGCCATCGAACTGGCCGTCAAGGACAGGATGCAGAAGATGCTCGATCTGTATAACTGCGGCGTGGATATCAAGCTGGTCCAGCTCCAGGACGTGCATCCCCCGGCCCCGGTCAAGGACTCGTTCGACGAGGTCAACCGGGCGCGCCAGGAAATGGACCAGGCCATCAACCAGGCCTACCAGGAGTACAACAAGGTCATTTACAGGGTCAAGGGCGAGGCCGAACAGACCGTCAAGGAGGCCGAAGGAACCCGGGTGGAGAGAATCAACCGCGCGAAGGGCGACGCGGCGCGCTTTACGAAGCTCATGCGCGAGTATCGAAAGGCGCCGGAGGTGACCCGCCGCCGTCTCTTCCTGGAGACCATGCGGACAGGCCCTGCCGCGCCTCCGCCAGGTCTACGTGGTGGATGAATCGCTTAAGAACATGATGCCTCTCCTCGATTTCCGGTCGGCGGGGATGACCGAGAAGAAGGGAGGTGCCCAATGAGAAAGATCATTGCGGGCGTCGTCCTCGTGGTCGTCCTCATAATCCTGGGCAAGATGTTCCTCTTCACCGTCCCGGAGTACGAGCAGGCGGTCGTCGTCCAGCTCGGCTCCCCGGTGGGGCAGCCGGTCACGCAAGCCGGTCTGCACTGGAAGATCCCGCTCGTACAGGATGTCCACTATTTTGACAAGCGGATATTGGAGTGGGACGGCGATCCCGAAGTGATCCCGACCAAGGACTCCAAGTTCATTTTCGTGGACTCCTTCGCCAGGTGGCGCATTTCGAACGCCCTGACCTTCTACAAGAAGGTGACCAACCAGGAGGGCGGCCAGGGTCGGCTCGACGACATTCTCGACGGACTCGTGAGGGACACTCTATCGGCGCATACGCTTCTCGAAGTCGTTCGATCCTCGAACAGGCACATGGACCTGGGGGAGGAGGCCATCGAGGCATCCGAGGGCCGCATGTCGGGCGGCTCGGACTCCAAGGATGCCCAGGAGCCCGTGAGGGGACTGCGGGAAGAACTGACAACGGAAATCACGAACGCGGCAAAGAAGCGCCTTAAGGAGCTCAACCTCGGGATAGACCTCGTGGATCTGGAGATCAAGCGCCTCGACTACACCCAGAAGGTGCTTGCGCAAGGTCTACGACCGGATGATCAGCCAGCAGCTGAGGATCGCGGAAAAATACAGGGCGCTCGGGCAGGGCAAGAAGGCCGAGATTGCCGGGCAGGTCACGGAGGAGTCCAAGCGCATCCAGTCGGAGGCCTATCGGAAGGCGCAGGAAATCCTCGGCGACGGGGAAGCGCAGTCCACGAAGATCTACGCCGAGGCCTATCAGCAGGACCCGAACCTCTACCGTTTCGTCGAAACGCTAAAAACCTATGGGAAGACGATGGATGGTAAAGGCGTCATGATCCTTTCGACGGACTCGGAGCTCTACCGCTACCTGAAGCGTATGAAGTAAGGGCGGAAACTTTTGAATCTCGGAACCGGAAGGCGGGGGAAGGGAAGCTCCTGAAAACTTTTCCCGCCTTACGCGACGCGCCGAAGACGGGTGGAGCGAGGTCTTCGAAGAACGCCTCACTTAAGGCCCGTGTTCCGTCGATCGCCGGGTCATCGCACCGGCCGCCGCAAGAGTGTCCGGTTTTTCGGACTAAATACGAGGTCGAGAACAGGCCGGGACCCGGCAGCCGCGCGAAGCCCGTGCACGCGGCGGGTTTGCACCCTATATTGTCATTGGCAGCGGGCTTGCATGATGTGTTGCGTCGTCATCGGATCGAGTCCAGGGACGCTCAGATCATGCGGCCTCCAGGCCGCGGAGAGAAGGGGATATGCCATGAAACCCGCGCTTGGGAGGTTTGAAATGATGAAGCACAAGGCAATCCTGGTCGCCGCGACCCTCGCAATAGTGTGCCTCGCCGTGCCGGTCTCGCACTCGGCGGCCGAGCCCGTTTTCCCCGTCCGACCTTTCTCGGTCATGACCGTATCCGCGGGAGGCCCGGTTTCGGCATGGAACTGCGGGAACTGGTACGGATACGACTGGACGCCCGACTATTTCAGCGCGGAGTGGGCGCCCTGGGACTGGCCGGGATGGGGGCCGCAGTCGTACATGAACTGGATGTTGGGTGGCGGCTGGTACGACTGGTACGGCTGGAGCAACCCGTACAACTGGTACGGCTACTACGGCGGCATGTACCTCTGGACGGGTTGGTACAGCCTCTACCGGGGTTTTCTGCCTGATCCATGGATGTACCGGCATCGTTCCCGGCACGGGCACCCGCACTCGCATCCGGCTCCGAAGCCCGTCGTCATCCGGAACGAGAATCCTCGCAGGGGCGGTTCCTCGGCCGACCGCGTCCGTCACCGAAGGCGCCCGCCGGTGAACACGGCGCCTCCCGTGCGTGTGCCGCGCGGCCGCCCCCGCTTCAGCCCCAGGCCGATGCCCATGCCCATGCCGTCCCCGATGCCCTCCAGGGGCGGGCACGCGGGGGCCGCGGGAAGGCACAGGCGATAGCATTCCGGTATCCGGCCCATGTGTGGGCCGGGCCGCATCAAGGAGACGCCTATCATGAAGAAGCTTCTGATCCTGGCCCTGCTCATGTCCGTCTGCCTGGTGGCGCCCGCGCAGTACCTCGGCTCGGGCGACGCGCTGGGTGCGGCGCCTACGGACGAGGCGAGCTACGTCGTGAGTCTGATCAGTGCCGGCACCTACGACCAGGCCGTGGCCAGGTTTTCGCCGGAACTGGCAAAGACCCTGACGGCGGAGAAGCTCCAGAGGGAGTGGCAGTCTCTCCTGGACCGGTTCGGTCCCTTCCAGGGCTCCGAGGTGAAGGCCACGGAAGTGGACGGCATCGAGTGGCACATACACGTCGTGTGCACATTTTCGAACGGGTACGTGGACGCCGTCGTCACGTACAGCACCATCAAGGACGACAACGTCGTCCTTGCGCTTTCCTTTCAGAGCGCGTCGAAGGATCCGCCCATCGCTTACTGACGGGCTGTGAGAGGATTCACCGGCTCGCGCGCCCTCGTCGTAGCACACCTCAACCCCGGGAACAGGTAGCATTACCGGGAAATCCGATTCTATTATCTCTGGAGCACCTGCACGACGGTCACGTGGGTCAGTCGCCACGTGCCGTCGGTCTTCCTGAGGGAGCATTGGACTTCGTGCGTTTCGCTCACCTTCTCGCCTTCCCTCGTCGTACCCGTAATCCGGGCCGTCGCCGTGACGTCCGCCTTGTGCTTCTCGGGAAAGCCGACCCCCACATCGTAGAACTTGAGCGAAAGACTTGAAAAACGCTCGCGGCCCGCGAAGTAATAGCGCGCGGCGTCGCGAGGCGTGAAGGAGCCGTTGAGGTCGTAGGACTGCGCATCCCACGTGCACTGGGGCGCGAAGAAATCGGCCGCCTCCGAGGCCTCCCTGGCCATCGTCAGGTTGCCCTCCGGGCCGGTTTTGTCCACCCATTCCGATATGGCCTTGAAACGGCGCTTGACCTGCCGCGTGCGTGATGGGAAGAAGTAGTAGATCGCCCAAGCCGCAAGAATCACGGCCAGAACGGCGCCGAGGCGTTTCCAGGTCACCATACCGGGCTCCCGACGATGCGCCTGACCGAGACCTGTCCGAAGTCGTGCTGTTCCATCGGCATGCTCCTATTGTCGCCCACGACGTAGACCCTGCCGGGTTCAACTTTGCGCGGGGGGAGGTTCCAGTGACACGGGCCCCTGACGTAGGGTTCATCTACCGCCTTGCCGTCCACGTAAAGGACGCCTTCCTTGAAGGAAACTGTATCGCCGCCCAAGGCAACCACGCGCTTCAGGTAGACCACGCTGTCACCCGCAAGGCTTATGGCGACTACGTCTCCGCGCTCCGGGCCGGAAAACAGGAACCTCGGTTTCCAGAGAAAGTCAAAAGCCCCGTCGTGGTAAGTCGGCACCATGCTTCGTCCCCTGACCACGAAAGGGGTGCAGACAAATCCGAAGAAGACGTAGGCACAGACCGCCACCAAGACCACCCGGATCAGGAAGGCGGGTGTGATCGAAGGAAAGAGGAATCGCCGAAGTCGCTCGTTCATCGTGCCTGCCAATCTTGAGCGTACATGGTAGCCCCTGCGGGTCCGTCCGGCAAGGAAGCCTTGGCGTCGGAGGGACCTTATGCGGTGCGTCTTCACGGGAAGGAAAACGGGAAGAGAAGGATATGGTCATTGGAGTTCGGGTTGGGGAAGAGATTTTGAGAGGGAGGAACGGAGGGCCGCTCTCTACTCTGTGAGCGGACTCAAAACTGGCGCGGCCCGAAGTGCAGGTGCGTTTCTCTGAGAGGCGCACGATCGTGGCGGCGTGAGAGGTCACGGCCCGGGTGCCGCGGGCCGGGATTGAAAAAAGGGGCCCCGTGGGGCCCCTTGCATTTGCTTTGCAACGAGGAGAATCAGGCCTTCTCGTCCAGAATCGCCTCGATTTGATCCATGGTCTCGTTCATGTCCTTGATGGCCTCGTCGAACGGTGCGCTCGTGGTCATGTCAACCCCTGCGTCCTTGAGCAGGTCCACCGGATAGCTTGTCGATCCCGAGGAGAGCATCTTCAGGTAAGCGTCGCGGGCTGCGGTGGCAGGCATTTCGGAACGAATCCGGTTGGCCAGCGCGGTGGAGGCCGTGAGGCTGGTGGCGTACTGGTAGACGTAGAAGTTCCGGTAGAAATGGGGTATGTAGGCCCATTCGTTGCCGTACAGCTCGTCGATCGTGCAGACGCCCTCGTCGTGGCCGTAGTACTTCCTGAGCAGGTCCAGATAGAGCCCGCTCATGGAATCGCCCGTGAGCGGCTGTCCCTTCTCGGCCATCTCGTGGATGCGCATCTCGAACTCGGCGAACAGGGTCTGGCGGAAGAGCGTCTGCCTGTAGCCCTCGAGGTGTTCTCCCAGGATGTAGAGCCTGGTGGCGTCGTCCTTCGTGTGGTCCATCGTGTAATGGAACAGGAGGTTTTCGTTGAGGGTCGACGCCACCTCGGCCACAAAGGTCGCATAGTGCGCGTTGGCGAAGGTCTGGCTCTTGTTGGAAAGGTAGCTGTGCATGGAGTGGCCGGACTCGTGGGCCAGCGTGGAAACGTCGTCGTAGCGGCCGTTGAAGTTCAGGAGTTGATAGGGATGGACGTCGTAGACCGCGCCGCTGCTGTAGGCGCCGGATCTCTTGCCGGTGCTCGGGTAGAAGTCGATCCACCTGCTCTCGAAACCGGTCTTGAGTTCCCTCCCGTAGGCCGGGCCGAGAGGGGATACGGCCTCGAGGACGAGGGCCATGGCCTGGTCAGGCGTGTAGGAAATGTCGACTTCCTTCACGATAGGCGCGTAGAGGTCCTCGTACCTCAGGCGGTCGACGCCCATCATGCGCTTGCGGAGTTTGAGATAGCGGTGCAGGGTGGGCAGGTTCTGGTGGACGTCCGCGATGAGCTGTGTGTAGACCGCCGTCGGAATGTTGTTGGCATCCAGGGACGCGGCAAGGGAACTGTCGTAGTGCCGGACGTCCTTGTTGAAGATGTGGGCCTTCACGTGCGAGTAGAGGGTCATGCCCAGGGTGCGCTTGAATTCGTCGTAGCTCTTCCAGAAGGCCTTGAAGACCGCATCGCGGTCCTCACGGCTGCTCGAAGAACGGAACTTGGCGTAGCCCGCGGCGTCGAGGCGGACCTTCTCCCCGGTCGAGAGGGTGATTTCAGGACGAGGCATGTCGGCGGCCGTGAAGATCCCGTAAATCGAACCGGGGGAGACGGCCACGGCGCCCGCCCGAGCTACGATCTGTTCCTCGTCCGGGGTCAGCGTGTGCGCTTTCATGCGGAGGATATTGTCCAGGTAAGGTTTATAGGTGGACAGGCCCGGCTCTGCCGCCATGAATCCCCGGACGGTGTCGGCGTCCAGCGAGAGGATTTCCGGTTCGATGAACGAGGCGGCCGCACCGTAGGTCGTCGCGAGTTCCTGCACGCTCTGCTTCATGGCCATGTGCTCTGAATTCCTCGTGTCCTGGTCGCTGAGCATGCTGGCGTAGGCGTAGACCCGGTAGAGTTCCTTTTCGAGGCGTTCCTGCGTCCGGAGGGCCTTGAGGAGCGTCTGGCCCGAGTCACCCATGTGCCCCCTGAAGGGAGTGAGTTCGCCGATCTTTTTCTCGACGTCGGCCCTGGCCTGGGACCAGGCCGTGACGGACGGGTAGATGTCGGCGAGGTTCCAGGTGTATTTCTCCGGAATATCGGCCCTGTCGGCCGCCAGAACGGAGGCGGCCGCCATGACAGTGGCCGCGAGAACCGTACAGCACTTCCGAGTCAATTCCCTCATTCCTTTTTCCTCCTTTTCAGTGAGGATACAAATACCCTTGGAGAGCCGCTGGCACAGCGTTTCCCCTGCCCAACCCAGTGAAAGAGACACGCCGGCTCTGTCCCCACAGACCGGCTGCTCATGGTACTCATTGTGCCCATACGCAGGACCGGCGAGAAAGTTGCTTTCCCTGTTGTTCGCGTATTGATTCAGGGTATTTGACCCAGAGGGCGGCCGCGGGGCGTGCCCGGGACGGGTGCTGCCTGCCCGGCGTGGCCCGCGCCGCGCCGACCGCCGCTCTCAGGCGTCAGCGTCGATCGGTTCCCCCTGCCACCAATGGCTCTGGCGCGCCAGCATGGCGTCGGCGGCATCCTGTTCCATCGGCCGGGCGAAGTAAAAGCCCTGTCCGAAGTCGCAGTCCATGGATGCAAGGAGGTCCATCTGCTTCTTCGCTTCCACGCCCTCCGCAATCACCTCCATTCGGAGCTTGTGGGCCATGGATACGGTGGTCCGAACGATCTCGAGGCTCTCTTCGTTCTCGCACATGGTGGCGACGAAGGACTGATCTATCTTGACCGTGTCGATGGGGTACTGCCTGAGGCTGCGGAGGGAAGAATACCCCGTTCCGAAGTCGTCGATGCTTAGGCGAATATTCTGGGCCTTCATCTGGTCGATCATTTCGCGCGCGTACTCGGCGTGGTCGATGATGACGCTTTCGGTGATCTCCAGCTTGAGGGTCCGGGGGTCCAACCCGTACTCCCTCAGCATGAGGTCCAGCTGGCCCAGGAGTTCCGGGCGCATGAACTGGATGCCCGAGAGGTTCACGCTCATGGTAAGCGGCGGATGGGTACGGAACCGGCCCTGGATGGCCTTGAGATAGAGGCAGGCCTTTCGCAGAACGAGCAGGCCGATGGTGTTAATGAGGCCTGTTTCCTCCGCAAGGGGAATGAATTCCACCGGCGAGATGAAGCCGCGCTCGGGGTGCGGCCAGCGGGAGAGGGCCTCGAATCCGGCTATTCGGCCGGACTTCAGGGACACGATGGGCTGGTAATGGACCGTCAGTTGCTGGGATTCTATGGCCCGCCTCAGGCCCGTTTCCATGTCGAGGATCTGGAGCGCCCTCGAACGCATGCTGGGCGAGAAGACCGTATAGTGGGCCCTCCCGTGATTCTTGGCGTGGTACATGGCGGTGTCGGCGTCCCGGACCATGTCCTCCGGCCGCTCGTACCCGTCCTCGTATTGGGCAATTCCGATACTCGCGGACGTGAACACGTCGCGCGATCCGATCCGGAAGGGCTCGGCGATACAGGCCTGAACCCTCTCGGCGAAGAGCGTTATCTCTTTGTCGCTCTGTGCGTTTTCGAGAAGCATGGCGAATTCGTCTCCGCCCAGGCGGGCAACCGTATCCGATGCTCGAAGACACCCCTTGACCCTGCTTGGCCAGCTCGATGAGCAACTGGTCCCCGGCCAGGTGGCCGAGGCTGTCGTTGATGATCTTGAAGCGATCGAGGTCCATGAACATGACCGCAAAGTGGCACGTCTCGCTCCGCTTGGCCCTGGCGATGGCCAGACCGAGCCTGTCCATGAAAAGGGTCCGGTTGGGAAGCCCCGTCAGGGCGTCGTGGAGTGCGTCGTGCTGAAGCTGCTCCTCGGCCATCTTTCTGTCCGTAATGTCCGTCTGTGAGCCCGCCATCCTGTAAGCCTTGGCGTCGTCGTCCCGCACGACCAGCCCGCGGGACAGGACCCAGCAGTACCCTCCGTCCTTGTGGCGCATCCGGTGTTCGTGCTCGAAGTGGGAGGTCGTACCTTCGATGTGGGCCTTCATGAGCGTTTTCAATTCGGCGAGGTCGTCTGGATGGACGAGACGGAACCACTCGTCGATGGTACTGCCAACTTCGTCCCTCGAGAAGCCCAGCATGGTTTTCCAGCGGTCGGAAAGGTGGATGTGGCCCGTCCGGAAATCCCAGTCCCACAGCCCGTCGTTGGCGCCTCTCACGGAGAGTGCATAGCGTTCGACTCCCGCCCTGAGACGCTCTTCGGCGAGTTTCTTGTGTGTGACGTCCATGCCGGTCGCCACGTGGTGGGTCACGACTCCATCCGCATCAATAAGGGGTGAAATCGTTTTTTCCTCATAATAGAGCGTGCCGTCTTTTCTCTTGTTGATGACGGTGCCGTGGAAGGATTCGCCCGACAGGATCGTGTCCCACATCCACTTGTAAAAGGCCTGGTCGTGTTTGCCGGATTTCAGGATGGCTGGGGTCTTGCCGATGACCTCGTCCTTTGTGTAGCCGGTCGTTCTCTCGAAGGCGTTGTTCACGTATTCGATGACGCCATCCCTGTTGGTGATCACGACGGATTCATCTATATGCTCGACGGCGCTCGAGAGCTTCTTGAGGCGCCCCTCCGTTTCGAGCCTCCCGGACGTATCGCTCAAGTAGATCAGGAGGAGAGGAGAACCGGCCTCGCCGTCCGCATGTGTGACGAAGGCCTCCATGGTGGTCCACCGGTCGCCGCCCTTGGAGGACCCGGATGATGACCGAACACGACGCGTACTGCCCGTCTTCCGCCCGTTCAAGACGGGCCTTCAGGTTGGACACGTCGTCGGGATGCACCCGCTCGAAAAAATCCAATGCCGGCCATGTCGCTTTGCTCGCAGCCGAGCACAGAAATCGCCGCGTCGTTCGCGTAGCGTAACCGCCCGTCCTCGGCCAGCACGCATACCGCGTGGGGCAAGTGCCTCAGAACGACTTCGAGGAATTTCTTTGTGATCTTTCCAACCAACTTCGCCTCCGCCCGATGCTTCTCGAGTCAGTCGAACTCAATCTCGAATGCTCCATACAAGATCGGCAGTCTCTTGAGTGAGATCTCAAAAGCAAGAAGCCTGCCACTAGGGTATGCGTTCGACACAATGTGCAGAAAAACTATAATAAATAATGCGGAATCAAAGAAAAGTTCAAGTTCTTGCATAGATTATGGAGCGCTTGGTGCTTCCATTTGCGAACATGGGTGTAACCAGAAGGTTACGCATCCCGATCGGACCGAGCCATCCCTTCTGTGGCCGCTTCCTGACGATTGGTCCGGTTCTGACGCACCGTTCTTTCAATCGGCTTTACCGATCTTGTTCAGTTCTTTGAGCGTGGCCGGCCTCACACCGACCACCCTGACGTCGAATACGAGCCTTCTGCCTGCGAGGGGGTGGTTTCCGTCGAGAATGACGGCATTGTCGTCGACCGAAATCACCAGCAGTTCGGAACTGTGGTCCTCGTCCACCTCCACCTCGAGCACGTGGCCGACCTGTACGTCCGCATCCAGCTTCTCACGAGTCTCCTTGAACACCTTTGCCGGATCGTGGAGGCCGAATCCCTCTTCCGGATTCACCGTGACCTTCCGCCGGTCGCCAGGCTTCAGGCCGGCGAGCGCCTTCTCCAGTCCGGGTACGACCTGCCCGTATCCCTGGATATAGGTGTAAGGCTCTTCGCCTTCGGTGGAATCGATGGTCTTTCCGTCTTCGTCGTAGAGCGTGTATTCGATCGTAACCAGGTGCCCCGGGGCGACGCTTGCTTTCTTTTCCATGCCCTCACCCATTCATGAATGTATCTACGTTTGCGGACGCCGCTCGGCGGCCCAGAAACTGATGCGGTCCCATTATAGTGCCTTGGCCGCGAATCGTCTCTAACCGACTTGCGGGTGCGCCGAGACGGGATATGCGCGCGCTTCGCGGGGCTTTATTTTTTGCTCCATGCGCTCATAATAGATCGCGAAGGCGCCGCCGGCTGCAAGCGTCGTGCGGCGCCGCTGGAGTACGGTAATGGACATACGGCGGGGCGGACTCGATGATCTGGAAGGACTGGTCGCTTTGGAAGCGCGCTGTTTCGAGCTGGACCGTTTATCGCGGCGGAATTTTCGATATCTTCTCAGCCGGGCAAACGCACTCACGCTCGTTGCCTTGGAAGGCGGCAGGATGTGCGGCTACGCCATGCTCCTGTTCAACACCGGAACGTCCCTGGCACGCCTGTACTCGGTGGCGGTTGATCCGGCGAGCCGCGGCCTCGGGATCGGTGCCGTGCTGCTCGGCGCTTCGGAAGAGGCCGCGAGAGAGCACGATTGCGTCAGCATGAGGCTCGAGGTGAGGAGCGATAACGAGGCTGCCATCCGGCTCTACGACAAGAGCGGCTACCGTCGTTTCGGCGTAATCGAGGATTACTACGAGGACCATCAGGCGGCCCTGCGATTCGAGAAGTTCCTCATTCCCCACCTCGAACCGAACCTCGTGAGCGTGCCTTTCTATATGCAGACGTTGGATTTCACGTGCGGGCCTTCGGCTCTGATGATGGCCATGAAGGCGCTCGATCCGCAGGTGGACCTGAACAGAAAACTCGAACTGAGAATATGGCGCGAGTCGACCAGCATTTTCATGACCGCTGGCCATGGCGGCTGTGGTCCGTACGGTCTTGCGCTGTCGGCCTTCCATCGCGGTTTCAGCGTGGAGATCTTCATCAACGATGAAGGCGCCCTGTTCACCAGGAGCGTCCGCAGCGAGGAAAAGAAGGAAGTCATTCGCCTGGTTCAGGAAGACATGCTCGAAGAGATTCGGAACCATCCCATTGCGCTGCACTACGGGACGCCTGGAATGTCCGACATACAAGACCGCGTCGAGGCGAAACTCATCCCGCTTGTACTTATCAGCTCCCGCAGGATATACCACGAGAACTCCCCTCACTGGGTCGTGGTGACCGGTCTCGATGATCGCTTTATCTACGTTCACGATTCCTTTGTGGACCTGGAGGCGCACAAGTCGGCCACCGACAGCATCAACATGCCCATCTTGAAGAAGGACTTCGAACGCATGGCGAGGTATGGCAAAGCAGGGCTGAAGGCCGCATTGTTTATCGGAAGGGCGTCCTTCCGGCGGACCGGCCCGAAAACGTGGTCGCGGTGGTGGCGTACGGCGGAACAAGGGCCGGGATTGAAGGGCGGCGGCGCAGCGCACAATGCCGAGTGGTGAGGAGTCAAGATGTCTCAGCAGATCGTCTTGGTCGAAAACCTGAAGGACTGGAAGACCTCTTATCCCGATGTCACAGTGGTTCTGGCAAAGGACTACCTGGACCAGTCACAGTATTTCAAGCTCCGGGACGCGAAGATCGTCAACATGTGCCGCAGCTACGGCTATCTCACAATCGGGTACTACTGTTCTCTGCTGGCGCAGGCGCGCCGCCACAAGGTCATTCCCACCGTCAGGACGATCAACGATCTGAGCAGCAAAGCCATTTACAGTCTCAACGTCGAAGATCTGGACGAGACCGTTCAAAAGGGCCTGAAAAAAAGTCTGGGCCTCGACCAACGCAACGCCTTCGAGATGGACATTTTTTTCGGACGATGCAGGCAGGGGCAGTTGCCGGAGCTGGCCCGCCAGATATTCGACCTTTTCCAGTGCCCACTCCTCAAGGTCGAATTCCGCCTGCAGGGCAATTGGCACATCTCGGCCATCAAAGCCGCGCACCTGCACGGACTGTCGCAGGAGCAGGAAGAGAAGTTCATCGAAGCGTTCGAATACCACCGCAGCAAACCATGGCACCGGCCCAGGACGAAGAACCACATGCGTTACGACCTGGCCGTTCTGTACAACCCGGCGGAGCGCCTGCCCCCGTCCAACAAGCGAGCCCTTCAGAAGTTCGTCAAAGCGGGGGAGAAACTCGGTATCAGCGTGGACCTGATCGAGCGGAGGGACTACTCGAAGCTGGCCGAGTATGATGCGCTCTTCATTAGAGAGACTACCGAAATCGAACACTACACCTACCGTTTCGCGAAGAAGGCCGAGAACGAGGGCATGGCCGTCATCGACGATCCCGATTCCATCGTCAAGTGCACCAACAAGGTCTACCTGGCCGAGTTGCTCGCGGCCCACAAGGTCCCCACCCCCAAGACGGTGATTCTGCAGGAAGTCGGAACGAAGGCGCTGCAGAAGCTCGAGGAGTCCATTCCCTATCCGATGGTCCTGAAGATCCCGGACAGCTCGTTCTCCAGAGGGATATACAAGGTCAACAACTTCGGCGAACTGAAGGCCATCTGCAAGAAGCTGTTCACGGATTCGGACCTTATCCTGGCCCAGGAGTTCATGTACACCGAATACGACTGGCGCATCGGGATCCTGAGGCGCCAACCCATCTATGCCTGCCAGTACTTCATGTCGAAGTACCACTGGCAGATCGTCAAGCACAGCGCTTCGGGCCGATTCACGGAAGGGGGGTTCAAGTCCCTTCCCGTGGACGACGTGCCTGCAAAGGTGCTGGAGGCGGCCCTCAAGTCGGCGAACCTGATCGGAGACGGCCTCTACGGTGTGGACGTCAAGATGACGGACAAGGGGGCTTTCGTGATAGAGGTCAACGACAACCCCAACATCGACGCGGGCGTGGAAGATGGGACCCTGGGCGACGGGCTCTACAGGCTCATCCTCGAAGAGTTCATCCGCCGCATAGAGACGCTCCGCTCGCGCTGAGTCTTCGCGCGGTCCGCCCTGCTGAAGATCAGAGACCCTCCGCCACGAGTTCAACGAGATCGGCCACCCTGTTGGAATACCCCCACTCGTTGTCGTACCAGCTGAAGACCTTGGCCATCCTGCCCAGGGTCTTGGTCAGGCCGCCGTCTACGATGGCGGAATGGGGATCGCCTACGATGTCCGTGAGAACGATCGGCTCTTCGGTGTAGGCCAGAATGCCTTTCATCGGTCCTTCTTCGGCGGCCCGCTTGAGGACGGCGTTGATTTCGTCGACGGATGCCGTCCGTTTCAGGTTGATCGTGATGTCGCTGATGGACCCCGTGGGGGTCGGGATGCGGAAGGCCAGGCCCTCGAAAATCCCCTTCAACTGGGGGAGCACCGCCCCCGTGGCCCTGGCGGCGCCCGTCGTGGTGGGAACGATGTTCATCGTGGCGGCCCGGCCGCGGCGCGGGTCCGTCTTGTGCGTGGTGTCGAGGAGGCGCTGCGAACTCGTGAAGGAGTGGATCGACGTGAGGAGAGCCGCTTCCACGCCGAAGGCCTCGTCCAGCACCTTCATGACGGGTGCGACGGAGTTCGTCGTGCAGGAAGCGTTCGATAGGATGTGGTGCTTTTCGGGATCGTACGCGTCTTCGTTGACGCCCAGTACGATTTCGATGTCCGGCTCTTTGGCGTGGGCGGTGATGATCACCTTCCGTGCACCTGCCTGAAGGTGTTTTTCCGCGTCCGGCCTGTGGCCGAGCACGCCCGTCGACTCCACCACCACGTCCACTCCGGCGCGGTCCCATTCGAGCTTGGCCGGGTCGCGGACCGTGCTGATGAGGATCTTCTTGCCGTCCACGATGAGGTGGTCGTCCGTCCAGTTGATCTCGCCGGGGAATCGGCCGTAGACCGAGTCGTACTTGAGAAGATAGGCCAGGCTCTTGCCTCCGATCAGATCGTTGATGAGGGCGACTTCGACGCCGCGCTCGTGGAGAATGCGAAAGACCATCTTTCCGATGCGTCCGAAACCGTTTATGCCGACCGTTACCATGGGAGGTCCTCCTTTCGAGCAGTTGTCCGGAGCGTGTGAGCGTGGGCCGGGACTCGGCCACCGCGGTCCGGGATGCCCATTCGTGATCTTCAATTTCCGGTTCAATGCAATGCATTGATTATAGACTACATCCCGCGGTCGAATTCAAGCTCGGGCGTAGGTATTGCGGTTTTGCGTCGGTGAAGACGCGTGGAGGCGGTCAGTCGGGCTGCGGGGCGCCCCTCTTGGCGACCTTGCCGCGCAGGATCGGAATGAGGGGGAGAAAGGCGAGAAGGACGAAGGTGATCACCCAGAAAATGTCCGCGTAGGAAAGCACCATCGCCTGGGCCTGCGCCTGGCGGTAAAGCAGGGTTTCGGACAGGGCCCTGGTCGTGTGCCCGTCCATTCCGACGTGAGACATGAGCCCCCGCGCGGCCTCTGCGGCGCGATGCTGAAAGACGGGATTGTAGGGGTTCATGTGTTCCACCAGACGTGCCTGGTGGAACTGGGCCCGGCTTGCCAGGATCGTGGAGGCCACCGCAATGCCTATGGATCCTCCCTCGTTCCGTACCAGGTTGTAAAACCCCGTCGCGTGGCCCATCTTGGCCGCCGGCATGGTGGAATAGGCGGCGGCGGCCACCGAAATGAAGAGCAGGCCGACGCCGAACCCCTGTATGAACCGGGCCGTGGCCAGGTAGGTAAAATCGATCCCGAGAGAGAGGTTCCAGAGCATTCTCAGCGAAACGAGCATGATGAGAACGCCGGCCAGGAGCAGCCACCGCGCGTCTATGCGGCTCACGAGCTGGCCTCCCACGAGCATGGCCAGGAGTGCGGCCACTCCGCCCGGCGCCAGGAGCAATCCTGCCCACGTGGACGTGTAGCCGAGCATTTGCTGGACGAACAGGGGCAACATCACGAGCGTGGCGTAGAGGACGAAGTACTGAAAAAAGGATAGCCCCACGCCCGCGGCAAACTCCTTGTTCTTGAGGATGGAGAGGTCCACGAGTGGATTGCGATGTGTGAGCGACCGCCAGATGAAGAGGACGATTCCCAGCGCGGCGACCAGTGCGAAGACCTGAATGAAGTGGCTCTGGAACCAGTCCAGGCGCTCGCCCCTGCTCAAAACGACTTCGAGTCCGCCGAGGCCCAGGATTATGAACAGGAGGCTCCAGGAATCCAGGCCCCCTTCCGGCTTCTTGATGTATGGAGGGTCCCAGACGTACAAAAGGGCGAGAACGACGGCAAGGATTCCGATGGGGATGTTTATGTAGAAGATCCAGCGCCAGCTCCAGTGGTCGGTGATCCAGCCGCCCAGAATGGGGCCGATGATGGGTCCGAAAACCACGCCGACGCCGAAGTAGGACAGCGCCCGGCCGCGGTCCTCGGCCGGGAAGGCCTCCAGGAGGATGGCCTGGCTCATGGGAACTATGACGCCGCCGGACAGACCCTGGATGACCCGCATCAGCACGCAGAAGGCGAGCGTGGGCGCGGCGCCGGAACCGAGGGACGAGAGCGTGAAGACGACCAGGCTCAGTATGTAGACCCTGCGACGGCCGAAGAAATTTCCCATCCAGCCGGTCATTGGCACGATCACCGCGTTGGCCACCAGGTAGGCGGTGAGGACCCAGGTGATCTCGTCGACACCGGCGGAGAAGGCCCCCTGCATGTGCGGAAGGGCGACATTCGCCACGGAGGTGTCCACCGCCTGCATCATGGTTGCCAGCATGGTGGCGAAGGTGATCATGAATTTGCTTGTCTGGCGGTGCCTGCCGGTCTCCAAGCGGTCCTCTATACGCGCAGGTTCCGGACGTCGCGGCCGGACGGCCGGGGAACTCGATAGCCCATTGTAGCCCTTTTCTCTTCAAAAGGCCCGGGGGCATTGCCGCCCCCCGGGCCTTTCTGGCGCCATTAACGGCGCCGGGAAACCTGTATTCCGGTGCGCTACTTGGGGCTCGGTCCCTGGGTGACCCTTACGAGGGCATCGGGGCGCATCCATTTCTTGAACGCGGTCTTGACCTGGGCCGCGGTCAGCGCGACGTACTTGCGGGCGGCAAGCGTCGGCTCGTTCAGCGGAAGGTCGTGGATGGACCTTGAGAGCAGGCCTCCGGCAATGCTCCCCTCACTGGATTCACGGAGGGGAATTTCCCGCAGGAGAATGGCCTTGGCCTTCTGGAGTTCGTCGGGGGTAACCGGAGCCGAGGTCATCGCCGTGAGTTCCTTCACCACCATGTTCTGGGCCTTGGTCACGTTGGGCGGATCGCAGGCGTAGCGAACCGTGTAGGTCGATCGCGTGCGGCCCACATCAAACGAGGAACTCACGTAGTAGACGAGGCCCGCTTTTTCGCGGAGGTCGCGGTAGTAGCGGGTGGCGTAGAACGCGCCGCCGAGCACGTGGTTGCCCAGTTCGAGGGCGTAATAATCCGGATTGGACCGCTTGAGCCCGAGGGTCTCCGAAAGGGTGACCAGGTCCTGAACGCGGCTGGAGTCCGGAACGGCCGTGCTTGACGGTTTGTTCGGCGGCACTTCCGGATAGAGGGTCACGGGTTTGGGGCCTTCGGCCTTCCAGGCTCCGAAGTGCTTCTCGATGGTCGATCGGGCCTGGGCCGGTTTGATGTTGCCGATGACCACTATGGTCGTCAAGTCCGGACGGAACACCTTTTCGTAGTAGGCTTTTACGTCCTTCAGCGTCAGTGCGGACACCGATTTGGGAGTCGCCTGGCGAAGCGTGGGATCGTCTTTCGGATAGAGAGCCTTGTCCAGAGCGAGGCCTGACAGGTAGTCGGGGCTCTGAAGCAGCCCTGCGACGGAGCGGGCCGTCTGCATCTGCATGATCTTGAAGGCCTGCGCGGGAAGAGCGGGATGCAGTTCGTTGTCGGCGAGGAGCTTGACGGCCTGCTCGAAATGGCCGGACAGTGCGTGAACGCTGAAATGCGCGCCCGCAGATTCGGACGCGCCTATGTCGTCGAGGGCTTTCTGGAAAGCGATGCGATTGAGCGATGTGGTTCCGAATGAGAAGAGCCTGTTCAGTACCTGGTCTACGCCCTCCTGCCCCTTTGGTGTTTCCATGTCTGAGTTGTTGCGGATCCGGCCATAGACGCTCACCGTGTCGCTCGTGGCCTCGGGCTGTACGATGAGGGTGATGCCGTTGGGAAGCTTGGTTACGACCGGGTTGACCGCAGATGCGGGAACTGACAGGCGTCGCAGGGCCGACTCCGCCCAGGATGGCAGTTTGACCGGCTTGGGGTTCTTGGGAGCGAAGGATTCGCTGCCTCCGAAGCCTTTAGACGAGATGGGCTTGCCCGAAGGTTGCGGCGTGAGAATTGCCACGATGGCGTGTTTCTGATCAAGATATTTTCTGGCCACGCGGTTGACGTCCTCGACGGTGACCTTCTGGATGGCAGCAACGTTGTCCTCGGGCGACTGCCTGCCCTGCACGGCCAGGGCCTGGGACCAGGCCTGGGCCAAACCGGACACCGAATTCTTCTGGAGTTCGGCCTGTGTAAGCACGCGGCGCTTGGTGGCTTCGACGAGATCGGCGGGGAGGCCGTTCTTCAGGTCCGCCGCGAGGATTCCATTGACCTGCTTGACGAGGCCTGCGGAGTCGCCGCCCTTTGGAAATACCGCAAAGGCGAAGCCGAGGCCGGACTTTGGCATGGCCTGGGTGGAGAAGCCCGCGTAGAGGGCCTTACCCTGGGGCACGAGTCCGAAGAGTGATCCCCGCTGGCTGCTCAACACGTCGCTGAGCACCTCGGCCGCCGCGTAGTCCGGGCTGTCCGAGCCGGGCATCCGGAACGTGACGAGGGCGAGCCCGTAGGGCAGGTCGGTCTTGAGGTGGAGCGTGTCGGGCGTGACGGGCTGGAGTTTGATCTCCGGCCGCTCGGGAATCTTCTTGGAGGGGATTGAGCCGAACAGCGTCTTCACCTCCGCGAGGGTCTTCTGCGGCTGGACGTCGCCCACGATCACGAGGATGGCGTTGTTGGGCGCATACCAGGTGTCGTAGAACTTCTTCAGCATGGCGCCGGTGGTCTTGTCGAAGGACGGGCGCGTTCCGAGCGCATCGTGAGCGTATGGCGTGCCTTTGAACATGGCCTTGAGCAGCTTGGTAAAGAAAACGTACTGGGGATTTGACAGGTCCTGCGCCACCTCCTGCTCGATGGCGCCCCGTTCCTCACCCCAGAGCTTGTCGCTGTCCATGCACCCCGCTCATGCGGATCGACTGCACGTGCAGGGCGACGTCCAGGTCCTCCGCGGGAACGGTGAAGAAGTACTGCGTAACCGTCTGCTGGGTGTCGGCGTTCATGTCGCCGCCCATGGCCGCGGTGATGTCCGCAAGCTGATCGGCGCTGAGGCCCGGGCTCCCCCGGAACATCATGTGTTCCTGGGCGTGGGCCATCCCAGGGAAACCGTCGGGAGCCTCGTTCGAACCCACGAGGTAATTCACCTCGGTCGTTACGACCGGGGCGAGCGGGTTGCGCACGATGACCACCCGCAGACCGTTCTTCAGCGTGGTCTTCAGGACGGAGCTCGACGTTGCCGGGGTGGCGGCATTGAGGATGCCGCCCGGCAGGCAGAAAAACAAGCTTGCCGCCGCCATCACGGCCAGTACGGCGAAGGCGGCCACTCAATGGACGCCGGTTCTGCCCGTCTTCCCAGTCCGTGAGTTTGCCGCTCGCGGTCTGCGATTGCGTATCTCTTCTCACTTGTGATTCCTCCAATATTCAAGTTTCTGATCTCGCCAGGTTGCCGATGGCCGCCGGGAGGACTATGGCGGCAAATTATGTCATCTAGTTTAAGTCGGACGATCATAGGTCGGGGGCCCGGATACCGGGAGGGAGGCGTCTGTAAAGGGATCAAGCAGCATCAATTACACCTCAAACTGTATGATACACCCTTTTATGATGACAGACAAGATCCAGGGGCGGAACGGGGTCGACTGCAAAGGCAAATGCGAACCGTGTCCGTCAATGCGTGCAGGTCCCGAATGTGAAGGAGTAGAACCTGGCGCCCGGCTCGGGCTGGAGTTCGACGACGTGCCGTCCGAAGACGTTCCCGTCCACGAGGCGGTAGAGGCGGGTCCTTTCAAGCCGGACCACGGTCTTGCCGTCTCTCTCGACGACGTCTTTGCCTCTGAGGGCCTGCGGCACGGGCTTTCCGTCGAGCAGAACGACCATCGTGCTTTCCGACCTCTTCTCGCCGGCGTCTGCGACCACGTAGCACCCTGCGGCATGGTAGCGGAGGTAAAGCGCAGAATAGGGGCTTTTCGATTCGCAGTATTCCGGGTAGGTGGACCATGATCCCGAGAGGGCCGGGAGGCCGTCGCCGAGGGCGCGACCGGCGGGAGCGATGTAGTGGTTGACTTTCGCACCGCCGTATCCGCCCGTATTCGCCAGATGTCCGCGTTTCGAGCCGATGTAGGTCTCGGCGGTCGTGCGATAGCAGACGGCGCCCGGGCTGTCCATCGCCCGGACGGGTTTCATGAGGGGGATGTCCGGGCAGGTCCCCCCCTCGCGGAGCAGTTTCTGGATTTCGGCCTCGGTCCTGCCGTACTCGCCCTCGCCCACGTGGTCGTACCGGATGATGCCCTTCCGGTCGATCATGTACTCGCGGGGCCAGTAGAGGTTCGCATAGGCGTTCCATGTCTTGTATTGGTCATCAAGAAGGACGGGGTAGGTTATGCCGAAGCGCTTGACGGCTGCCGCCACGTTGGCGGGTTTGGCGGAAGAATCGAACTCGGGGGTGTGAACGCCGATTATGACCAATCCGTATGGGGCGTACCGCTTATTCCATTCCTTGAGGTACGGAAGCGTCCGGATGCAGTTGATGCACGTGTATTCCCAGAAATCCACGAGCACGACCTTTCCCTTGAGTTCTTTCGTGGTCAGGGGCTTACTGTTCAGCCACCGGGCCTTTGGGAACTCGGGCGCGGACTTCCCGACGCCGACCGCCCCCCCGCTCCAGAGCAGCAGCCCCGCCATGGAAGCGAACAGGACAATCAGAAACACGTTGAAGGGTTTCATTCGAAACTTCATGCTTGCTCCTAACGATTACGTCCGGCCGGTAATCGAGGCGAATCAAAGTCCCGCCGGCTCATGACCCGCCTTCTTCCTCGGATTCATGACGCACGGACAGGGAGTTTATGCAGTAGCGGGTTCCGGAGGGCCCGGGGCCATCGTCGAAAACGTGCCCGAGGTGCGCGCCGCACCGGGAGCACGTTACCTCCGTCCGCCGCATGCCGTGACTGAGGTCCGGGGTGAGCGTGACCGCGTCCGGCGAAAGGGCCTCCCGGAAACTCGGCCATCCGCACCCCGCATCGAACTTGGTCTCCGAGGAAAAGAGCTCGTTGCCGCAGCAGGCGCACCGGTAAGCGCCCGGTTCCCAGAAATTCCAGTACCGTCCGGTGAAGGGCCGCTCGGTACCCTTCCGGCGGCAGACCTCGAAGGCCTCCGGGCCGAGTATCCGTCTCCACTCCTCGTCGCTCTTCTCGAGCGGATCGTCCATGTTCGACGCCATCATTCGCCTCCCTCTCCGGGTAACGGAACATCATTTCTCTGTCCCTAAGAGTAACATCGTCCATCCCGAAGGTATTCGGCCGTGCGCCCGGACGCCGGCCGGCGTTAGACTGTCCCGGGAGGGACACATCCCATGAGTACGCTGTCCGAAAGAGCGGTGCAGGACTTCGAAAACGGCTGTAACTGTGCGCAGGCCGTCCTGGCGGCCTTTGCACCGGGATTGGGCCTCGAACGCGACGCCGCCCTCCGCGTGGCCTGCGCCTTCGGCGCCGGAATCTGCCGGCTGGGAGAGACGTGCGGAGCCGTGAGCGGGGCGCTCATGGTGACGGGACTTCGTCACGCGGACCCTTCTGAAGGCAAGGAGGTCTCGCGCGACAAAACCTACGACGCCGCACGGATTTTCCAGGAGAGATTCAAGGCGCGCCACGGTTCGGTGGTATGCCGAAAACTGATCGGATATGACCTGAAGGACCCGGTGGACTACCAGGCCGCCAGGGAGCACGGGATCTTCGGCTCCGTGTGCCCTCATTTCGTCGCCTCCGCGGTCGAAATCCTGGAGGATCTGGACCGGTGACGCGCGAATTGCGCCGTTCTCCCCGGGGCCGGGACCCCGCCGCAAAGAGGATGCCGGTCCAGGCGGGCGCACTTCTTCAGGCTTCCTCCGGCGCATCGGCGTAACCTGAAGTAAAAGTAAAAGAATGAAACAAAAGGCGATCCGCCTGCGTTTGATAGAGCGTGGTCGTCATTTGCAACGTGATGTGCGTCGTCCCTTCCCGCGCGGGTCCGTCTCGGACACCGCGGGAGGACCACCTAAGAGTAATGTTCAAGGGGATCCGCGGCCTGCCCGCCGGGGGAAGGCGGGGTACGGATGCGCCTTGCTGACTATGCCCGAAGTCGAAGGTTCTGGTGTATAGCTGTACTCTCCGGCATCATCCTCCTTTTTCAAGGTCTCGAATTCAACTTCGTCCTCAAGAGCCGGTCGTCGCCTTCCTTCGTGGATGTCGGCATGGCTCTGAATACGTCGGGAGACGCCCTGACGGTGTCGTCCGTGAGGGAGGCCGGCCCCCGGGGTGTGCCCTCGCCGGCCTTTGAAGCGGGTCTTCGAAAAGGGGATCGAATTGTGGCCGTCTGGGACGGCGACGGGAGGATAGTCCAGGTTCAGGGCCTCTTCGATCTGTTCGCGGTGCGGCGGGAACTTGATTTTGCCAAGCCCTGGCAGGCGCTGATAGAGCGTGATGCGGAGGATGGGCGGACCCAGGCCCTGAGGGTCGAGGTTCCGCCCTGCCGCCTCGAACAACCCCGGGGCGTGCCTCTCGGATCGCTTGCCCTCCGCGTCGGACTGCCCCTTCTGTGCCTCCTGACCGGAGTGTTCATCGGACTGGCGAAACTCGAGGACGAGAAGGCCTTTTTCGCGGCCCTCCTGTTCTTCGCATTCGCAAACGCTTCACCGGCCGGAGCTTACGCTTCATTTCCGGCTGGGCTGAGAGAGGTAAACCTGGTCGTCGCTGCCACGCTGTTTTCCTTCTGGTCGTACCTTTTCATGCGTTTCTTCCTGGTCTACCCTTCGCCCTCCCCCATAGACCGCCGATTTCCGCGACTCAAGAGCCGCCTTGTGGTTTTCCCCTTTGTCTTCGCCGTCTGGAACATCATGTGGGCCTACAGCCAGGGACTATCCTTCGCCGCCTCTCACGCTCTCGATGCCTCCCTGGGCTGGCTGGACATAATACTCGACGTGGTCTTCATCGCCTTGTTTGCGCTCGGCTTCGTTTCGCTTATCCTTCAATGTCCGCCAGGGCGGCCGCGCAGGACGAAAGGAGAAGGCTGGTCATACTCCTGGCGGGGTCGCTCGGCATCCTGCCGGCGCTCATACTCTATTCCTGCCGGGTCGTACTCAGGGTCGGTCGCGATTCCCGAGTGGGCCTACCTCGCGGCCGGAACGGGCGTGGCGCTCTTCCCCGTATGTTTCGCATACGCCGTTGTCCGGCACAGAGTGTTAGGCGTTCGTCTGATCCTGAGAAGGGGACTCCAGTACGCCTTTCTTTCCAGGGGGTTCCTGTTTCTTGAAGGCGCGGGGCTGTTCTCTGGCGATCTTCTATCTGGCGGACCCCATTCTCGGCGAACCTCCACGCTTCCGAGCACACCGGGGCGCTGGCCCTGGCCACGGCCCTGGTCACGATGGTCTTCGTGCTCATCCTGCGGCGGATGAACAAGGCTGTCATGCAGGCCCTCGACAGGCGCTTTTTCAGAGAGGCTTACGACGCCCGTCGCATACTTATGGACCTGGGGCAGAATCTCGAACGCTTCGCCACGCGTCCCGGATGGGTCGTCCAGATGGCGGCGAGCAAAATCATGGACTCTTTGCACCCGGACCAGATAGGTGTCTTTGTCCGCGGTACGGAAATCGTCAGACTGCCCGGCAAAAGCGAGCACGAGCGCCGGGTTCTGGGCCGGCTGGAAGGCCCCACGGACGACTTCGTCTGCTTCTGGCGGCACCTGAGGTCGGACGACGAAGATATAGACGGTGTCGCCGGAGAATGCGCGCCCGAAATCCTGCCGGCGGAATCGCAGACGGGCCGCCGCCTGGAGGCTATGGCCGACTCCACGCCCTGCGTATTGGGCGTCGCTCCCCATGACCCGGACGGGAAGGAGAACGGACCGAGGTTCCTCCGCAGCTACCACCCCGAGCCCTCGACCGAAAGAGATCTGTTCAGACGCTACAACGCCAGCCTGCTTGTCCCTCTCGTCGCGCACAGGCGCCTGATAGGCTTTCTGACCCTGGGCGAAAAGAGATCCGAGGAACCGTACACCCGGGAAGACAAGGACCTGCTTCTCGGCGTCGGACGGCAACTGGCATCCACTCTGGCCTATGCGGCCTCGATCCAGCAGGAGGCCGAGCAGCTCAAGCTCCGGCACGACATCGCCATCGCGAGGAACGTGCAAACGAGACTCTTGCCGCAGAACCCTCCGGAGATAGCCGGCCTGGACTATGTCGGCGCCTGCATGCCGGCCCGGGGCGTCGGAGGAGACAGCTACGACTTCATCCGGGTCGGGCCGGAACGCCTGGGGATGGCGGTGGGCGACGTATGCGGAAAAGGCGTGCCGGCTGCGCTCCTCATGGCGAGCCTGCAGACCATGCTCCGAATCCATGCCGACGTGCACGGGGACAACGTGGACCTGCTGGCGCAGGACATCAACCGGCTGCTGTGCGAGATCACGGACACCAACCGTTTCGCCACCTTCTTCTTCGGACTTTACGACGGGCTTGCGAGGACGCTCACCTACGTCAACGCGGGCCACAATCCCCCCATGTTGCTCAGGCCCGTCGAGGCCAGGAGCCTGGGAGGCGAGGCGCTGAAAGTTGACGGCGAGGCCGAAACCACCTACGAAGTACACCGGCTAAAGCCTACCGGGATGGTACTCGGCGTGTCGCCGCAGGCGGAATACTCGAAGGCGGTCCTGCCCCTGCAGCCCGGAGATACCCTTGTCGTCTTCACCGACGGGATCACGGAAGCACAGAGCCCCAGTGGGGAGGAATACGGAGAGGCACGACTTACGGGCGTTCTGGCGACCCTGAGCGGCGGGACGGCCGAGGCGCTCCGGCGAGCCGTGTTCCAGGACGTGCAGGCGTTCATGGAGGACGCCCCACAGACCGACGACATGACCCTTCTCGTGGCCCGGATCCTCGGCAGCTGAGCACCCCCCCTCGTCCGAACCATTCCGCGCCACGCACAGACGGTCCGTCCAGGGGGCGGCCCCGCCGGCCCCCGCCCGGGCCGGGCGGTAGAACTGCATTTCGTGTTTTTCTAAGAAGGGGTTATAATAGATTCCAGAGTATGCCATCAGGTCGATCACCCTATTGCCCTGCCTCCACTGGCAGAAATGGAGAACGAGCATGACGCCCTGTTCCATTCTCGTCGTGGAAGACGACAAGCTCAGCGCCAAGCTGATCGTGGAGACGCTCAACAGATTGGGCTACACGGTGGCCGGGCACGTGACCACGGGCGAGGAGGCCGTCAGGAGAGCGGGTGAACTCGGCCCCGCCCTGGTGATTATGGACATCGTCCTCGCGGGCCTCATGGACGGCATCACAGCGGCCGAACAGATCATGTCCCGCAACGACATCCCCGTCATCTACATGACGGCGCACACGGACGAGAAGATCCTCAAGAAGAGCAAGGGCGCGGCCCTTTACGGCTATGTGTACAAGCCCATAAGAGACAGGGACCTGCAGGCGGCCATCGAGGTGGCCCTCGACAGGCACGCCTTCGCGAGGAAGCTGATCGAAAGCCAGCAGTGGCTTATGGCCACGCTGCGGAGCATCTCAGAGGCCGTCATCGCGACCGATACGCGGGGGCGGGTGAAGTTCATGAGCGCGATGGCGGAAGCTCTCACGGGGTGGCGCCACGAACAGGCCGTGGGCCAGGACATACAGCAGGTCATACCCCTGCTGGACAGCGAGACGTGCGAGCCGGTCGAGAACTACTGGGCCCGCTATCTCAAGGAAGAGGCCATCGGATTCGGCTTCCAGTGGTACAAGCTGAGGCGGAACAGGCGGATACTGACGATCGGGTGCAGCATCGGCGCGATCCGGAACGAAAAGGGCGAGCCGCTCGGTATCGTGACGGTCTTCAAGAAGTCCGATCGCTCGTAAGGCTTGCGCCGGCTCAATCCCAGATGCAGAACGCCTTTGAAAAGCATATTTGACAGGCACTCCCGATCCGGCTCATAATTACAATTCAACGTTCACAACGGCTCCGTCGAGTCGCCCAGTCAATTAAGCAACGCCGCGAGGTGCCGTGCCCGTATTTGCTGGTCTGATCGACGCTCTGAAGACGTTCCTTTTCGGCCTGAACCGCTACGTGTGGGATTGGCCCTCCGCCATGCCCCTCATGGTTCTGCTTCTCGTCGGCACGGGCATCATCACGACCATAAGGCTGCGCGGCATCCAGATCAGGCGCTTCTGGCACGGGATCCGGGTCCTGAAGGGCGACTACGACGACCCTCACCACGAGGGCGACCTGACGCACTTCCAGGCTCTCTCCACGGCTCTGTCCGCGACCATCGGCATCGCCAATATCGCGGGTGTGGCGACCGCGATTCACTACGGCGGTCCCGGTACGCTCTTCTGGATGTGGGTGACGGCCGTTCTCGGCATGGCGCTGAAGTTCACGGAGTGTACCCTCGCCCAGCGCTTCAGGAAGATATCCCCCAAGGGGGAGGCCTCGGGCGGTCCCATGTACTACATCGAGAGAGGTCTGGGTAAGAACTGGAAGCCCATGGCAGTTGCTTTCGCCGTGGCCACGGCCATCACGCCCCTGGGTATGGGGGATGCGGTCCAATCCTTCACGGTCGCCGACCAGTTCCGCCAGGATCTCAGGATTCCCACCATTCTCACCGGTCTGGTCATGACGGTCCTGGTCGCGGCGGTCATTCTCGGCGGGATCCGCCGCATAGGCAAGGTCACCTCGAAGCTTGTCCCTTTCATGTGCCTCCTCTACGTCGTAGCGGGGTTGGCCGTGCTCGTGCTCAACGCCGGCCAGATCCTACCCACGCTCAGGCTGATCGTGGTGTCGGCCTTCCGGCCGGCCGCAGAGGTCGGAGGGTTCGCCGGCGGAGGTTTCGTCTTTCTGCTGACCTGGGGCGTCAAGCGGGGACTGTTTTCCAACGAGTCCGGCCTCGGGTCGGCGCCCATCGTCCACGCCGCGGCCAGGACGGACGAGCCCGTGCGGGAAGGCGTCGTGGCGATGCTCGGCCCCTTCGTCGATACATTGGTGGTGTGCACCATTACGGGACTGGTCATACTGACGACGGGCGTCTGGACCCAGAAGCAGGCGCAGAAACTGGCCGTGACCGAACAATCCTCTCTCACGGCCGTCGTCGCCGGGGCCACCGTGCACAGGGACGGCGTCGTCAGGCGGGGAGACATAGCATCGGGCACTTTCAAGGTGGCGGCCGGGCGGCCGGTGGGCTTCGGCCTCGTCAGGGAAAACGGCACCGTCGACGGCATGAAGATCCTCGTCGGAGCGCATGGGCTCGATACCTCGGGTTCCGCACCGTTCACGGGGACGGTCAGGATACCGGCGGACGCCCAAGGGGATTTCGCCCTGTCCGCCTTCCGGAACGAAAAGGGCCGTCGCGTGGACGCCTCCCGGGTCTGGATCGAGGGCAAGGCCCTGCAGAACGGGTCCCCGCTGACCTCCTGGGCCTTCCAGAAGGGGCTCGGTCGCCTGGCGGGCAATCACGGCAATTTCCTGGTGACCATCGCGGTCTTTCTCTTCGCCCTGTCGACGGCCATCAGCGCCTCCTATTACGGCGACAGGGCCACGCAGTATCTCTTCGGCGACCGCTGGATACTGCCGTACAGAATTCTATTCTGCGCCATGCAGTTCATCGGCGCGGTCTATTCGCTCGAGCTGGTGTGGACCTTCAGCGACATCGCGCTCGCTTTCATGGCCGTTCCCAACCTCATCGCGATCCTGCTGCTCACCGGCGTGGTCAGAAAAATGACCCTGGCCTACGTCGCGGAGGGCAAGCTCGAGCCGCCGGCTCACGGCGAATAGGCCGTTGCGGAAGCCCCTGGGCTCCGGCTGCGGCCGAACGGGGCGCGTCCGGGCGCAGTCCACGAACGGAGCGGCCCTGGATTCCGCGGCTCGCGATTGACAGGAAAAGAAGCGCGCGGTTAGACTCCAACGGTAGACAAGCCCTAACACCCGTCTGGCGGAAGGTTCGGAGGGGCAAGGTTGAGAGCCGCGGCTCCCCGGAGGCCGCAACGGCGGAATTCCCCCCATGCGGCGGCGTTTTCACTGGTCGGAGGGCGGCGGGCGGCCGGATGGCCGGAAAAGACCGGCCGGGAACACCTCATCGGAGAAACCGGCAATGGAAGACGCTATGAAGAGGGTCGTCATCAAGAACGTCAGCCCCGAGGTCGAAGGGGGGCTCTATCCGGCCAAGCGCGTGGTGGGCGAGTGGATGGTCGTGGAGGCGGACGTGTTCGCCGACGGATACGACGTCATCACGTGCCTGCTCCGGTACAGGCGCAGGGGACGGAGAAAGTGGACCGAGGTTCGGATGGAGCCGATTGTGAACGACCGGTGGACCGGACGTTTTCAGGTCACGGAACTGGCTCCCTACGAATACACGGTCCTCGCCTGGATCGACCGCTTCCGGACGTGGTGCGGCCACACGGCAAAGAAGATCGAGGCGGGCATGGACGTCGATCCGGAGTTCCTCGAGGGCGCCTCCCTTCTGCGCGAAGCGTCGGGACGGGCCTCGGCACCGGACCGTAAATATCTGGAGACGATCGCGGATTTCATGACGGGCGATGCGGCCCCGGAAAAGCGCTTCGAGAGGGCGGCGGAGCCCCGTACGGCGGGCCTCATGTTGTCGCTCGACGAGCGGAAAAACGCGTCCGTTTATCCGCGCGTTCTTCGCGCAACCGTCGACAGGCCGCGGGCCCGTTTCGGCTCCTGGTACGAAATGTTTCCGCGGTCGTGTTCCTCCAAACCCGGCAGGCACGGGACCTTCATGGATTGTGTGGACGTCCTTCCCTACGTCGCATCCATGGGCTTCGACGTGCTGTACCTGCCCCCCATTCACCCCATAGGCGTCACGAACAGGAAGGGGGCGAACAACGCCCTCGAGTGCCGCCCCGGAGACCCGGGCAGCCCGTGGGCCATCGGGAGCGAACTCGGCGGATTCAAGGCGATCCATCCGGAGCTGGGCACGCTCGAAGATTTCAGGACGCTGGTGGAAGCGGCGCGCGAGCACGGATTGGAGATCGCCCTGGACGTGGCATTCCAGTGCTCACCGGACCACCCGTACGTCAAGGATCATCCGGACTGGTTCAAGAGCCGGCCGGACGGGTCGATCCGCTTCGCCGAGAACCCACCTAAGAAGTACGAGGACATCTACCCCCTGGACCTGGAATGCCGGGACTGGAAAGCGCTCTGGAAGGAACTCAGGAGCGTGTTCGAGTTCTGGATCGACAACGGGGTAGGGATCTTCCGCGTGGACAACCCGCACACGAAGGCCTTTCGATTCTGGGAATGGTGCATCGGGGGCATCAAGCGCGCGCATCCGGGCACGATCTTCCTGTCGGAAGCCTTCACGCGTCCGAAGGTGATGTATCATCTGGCCATGATCGGATTCACGCAGTCCTACACCTACTTCACGTGGCGAAACCAGGGGTGGGAACTCAGGGAGTACCTGACCGAACTGACCCGCCCGCCGGTCAGGGATTTCTTCAGGCCCAACTTCTTCGCGAACACGCCGGACATTCTCCACGAATACCTGCAGACGGGCGGCCGGCCCGCGTTCGCCGTCAGGCTTGTGCTCGCGGCCACCCTGGGCGCCAGTTACGGCATTTACGGTCCCGCGTTCGAGCTCTGCGTCGGCACGCCGCGGCGGCCGGGGAGCGAAGAATACCGGAACTCGGAGAAATACGAGATCAGGCACTGGGACAGGGACCGCCCGGACAGCCTGCGGGAGCTGATCGCAAGGGTGAACGGCATCCGGCGGGACAACCCCGCCCTGCAGGCCAACGACGGCCTGGTCTTTCACGACACCGACAATCCCCAGCTCCTCGCCTACAGCAAGCGCACCGAGGACGGGACGAACGTCATCCTGACGGTGGTGAACCTCGATCCGCGCAATCGACAGTCGGGATGGACGAACCTGAAGCTCGAGGACCTGGCGGTCGACGGGGCGGCATTCAGCGTGGAGGACCTGCTGGGCGGGGAGACCTACGCCTGGAACGGGGCGAGGAACTTCGTCGAACTGGCCCCGCAGAAGCAGCCCGCCCACATTCTGCTGGTCAAGAACAGCGGGAGACGGGGCGTGCGACCCTCGCGGCGCTGATGCGGAAAGAACCCATGACGAAGCCGAAGACATCGCGTGCACAGGGACAGGAAGGACACCCCCGGTGGTACAAGGACGCCGTCATCTACGAGCTTCACGTCCGCGCCTTCAAGGACTCGGATGGCGACGGGTCGGGAGATTTCGCCGGCCTGACGGAGAAACTCGATTACCTGAGCGACCTGGGTGTCACGGCGCTGTGGCTCCTGCCGTTTTACCCGTCGCCGCTGAGGGACGGCGGGTACGACATCGCCGATTACTGCAGCGTCAACCCGGACTACGGGACGGTGAAGGACTTCAAGCGCTTCCTCAATGAAGCGCACAATCGGGGGTTGAAGGTGATCACCGAAATGGTCATCAACCACACCTCCGACCAGCACCCGTGGTTTCAGCGGGCGCGCAGGGCACCCGCCGGCAGCCGGGCGCGCAGGTTCTACGTGTGGAGCGAAACGCGGGATCGGTACGCGGGAACCCGCATCATCTTTCCGGATTTCGAGAACTCGAACTGGGCCTGGGATCCCGTGGCAAAGGCCTACTACTGGCACAGGTTCTACAGCCATCAGCCCGACCTCAATTTCGACAACCCGGACGTCCGCCGGGCGATTCTGAAGGTCGTCGATTTCTGGTTCGGCATGGGCGTGGACGGCATGCGCCTCGACGCCGTGCCCTACCTCTTCGAGCGCGAGGGGACCAACTGCGAGAATCTGCCTGAAACGCACGTCTTCCTCAAGGAGTTGAGGGCGCACGTCGACGCCCGGTTCAAGGACAAGATGCTTCTCGCCGAGGCCAACCAGTGGTCGGAGGATGCGGCGGCGTACTTCGGCGAGGGGGACGAATGCCACATGAACTTCCACTTCCCGCTCATGCCGAGGCTATTCATGTCCCTGAGCGCGGAAGACCGGTTCCCCCTGGTCGACATACTCCAGCAGACGCCCCGGATTCCCGAGTCGTGCCAGTGGGCGATCTTCCTGCGGAACCACGACGAGCTGACGCTCGAAATGGTCACGGACGAGGAGCGCAGCCACATGTACAGGGCCTATGCGGCGGACCCGCAGGCCCGGATCAACATCGGCATACGGCGCAGGCTCGCGCCGCTCCTCGGGAACGACCGCCGGAAAATCGAACTGCTCAACGCCCTGCTGCTGTCGCTTCCGGGGACGCCGGTTCTCTATTACGGCGACGAGATAGGCATGGGCGACAATATCTTCCTCGGCGATCGAGACGGCGTGCGCACGCCCATGCAGTGGAGTTCCGACAGGAATGGGGGCTTCTCGAACACCAATCCCCAGCGGCTCTACCTTCCGCTCATCCTCGACCAGAGCTACCACTACGCGGCGGTCAACGTGGAGACCCAGCAGGGCAACCCGAACTCCCTGTGGTGGCTGATGAAAAGACTGATCGCCATGAGAAACCAGCACCGCGCCTTCGGCTGGGGGTCGTTCGAGTTCGTCTATCCGCAGAACAACAAGGTCCTGGCGTACCTGCGGCGCCACGAGGGCGGGGTTATCCTCGTGGTGGCCAACCTGTCGAGACACGCGCAGCAGGCTGAGATAGAACTCGAGGGCTTCGAGGGGTACACGCCGGTCGAGCTTTTTGGTAGAACGCGTTTCGGAAAAGTGCGCGACTGCCCGTACTGCCTCGCGCTCAACCCTTACGGGTTCTACTGGTTCGAGCTCGAGGCGCCGGTCCACGAGGACGCCATCGCCCACAGGCAGGCGGAAGGGGAACTTCCCGTGCTCTCCGTTCCCAGGAACGGGTGGGATTCCATCTTGAAGGGTAGGAACGTTCGCAGGCTGGAAAGAGCGCTGCCCCGCTACCTGCTGGGCAGCCGGTGGTTCGGAGGCAAGTCCCGCACCATCTCCGGCGTCGAAGTCCTGGACGTGATCTGGATGCAGGGGCGCGCCAGGGGCGACAGGGCGGCGCTCGTGCTCCTGGATGTGGCCTACCAGGAAGGCGATGCCGAAACGTACCTGCTCCCCGTCGCCTTCATGCAGGGCCAGGAAGGCCAGGCCCTGCTCGAGGCGCACCCCGCGGCGGCGATATGCTGGCTGGATCTGTCCGGGAGGGGCGGAAGAGGGCTGCTTTACGACGCCGTGTACAGCCAGATGCTGCCCAGGCGCCTGCTCGACCTGTTCGCACGGAGGCGGCAGGTCGAAGCCGGGCACGGCGTGCTGGCGACACACAGGAACGCAAAGATCAACGGAGGCGTCCGAAAGGCGGCCGAAGATCTCCAGGCCGAGGTCGTGGGGGCCGAGCAGAGCAACACGTCCATCATCTACGACGAGGCCTTCGTTCTCAAGCTCTACCGGAAGCTCGAGAGAGGGGAGAACCCCGAGCTGGAAATCGGCCGGTTCCTGACGGAGAGCGCCGGCTTTCCCCACGCGCCGCAGCTGGCCGGGCACATCAGTTACGAGGTGCGCAAGCAGGCGCCCATGACCCTTGGCGTTCTCCACAGGTACGTCGAGAACCACGGGGACGCGTGGACGTACACGCTCAACGTGCTGTCCCATTTCTTCGATAGAATCCTTACGCACGCTACCTTTGCGTCGGGACCCCCGGAAGAGTACCTCGACAGGAGGCCGCTCCTCGAGAGGAGCGCGGGAGAGATCAACCAGGAAGGCGTGGACCTGGTCGGCGCCTACGTGGAATCGGCCCGCCTGCTCGGCATCCGGACGGCGGAGATGCACATTGCGCTGGCGTCCAGGAGCGAAGACCCGCGGTTTTCGCCCGAACTCTTCACCACCCTCTACCAGCGGTCGCTCTACCAGTCCATGCGCAACCTGGCGCGCCAGACGCTGGACCTGCTCTCCGAAAGGAGGGGCGCGGTGCCGCAATCGAAGGCCGATTTAGTCCGGCGCGTCCTGGCGAACGACAAGGCCGTGAACGAGCGCTTCAAGCGCCTCCTAGGCAGGAAGCTGGACGCCAACAGGATCCGCTGCCACGGGGATTTTCATCTCGGGCAGGTTCTCAATACCGGCAAAGATTTCGCGGTCATAGACTTCGAGGGGGAGCCCGCGAGGAGCCTGGCGGAACGCCAGCTCAAGAGGTCGCCTTTCCGAGACGTGGCCGGCATGCTGCGCTCTTTTCACTACGCGGCCTACCAGGCCTTCAAGCACCAGGTGGAGATCGGCATGATCAAGAGGGGCCAGGAGGAACCCGCGAAAGCATGGGCGGACTTCTGGTACACCACGGTGAGCGGCGAATTCCTCCGGAGCTACATGGAGACGGCGGGCGAATCGCCCGTGCTGGCGGTCAGCGAAGCGACCGCCGGTCTGCTCCTGGGCGCCTATCTCCTCGACAAGGCCGTGTACGAACTCGGCTATGAGCTCAACAACAGGCCGGCCTGGGTGGACATCCCGCTGACCGGCATCCTCTGGCTCGTGGAAACGGAACCATGAAGAAGCCCTTCCCGAAGGTGCTCGAAAAGGTGGCCGCGGCCTGCGGCGTTCAGGTGCGCTACAAGGGCCTCGACGGAAAGATGCACACGGCTTCGCCGGACGCGGTCCTGGCCATCCTCGAAAGCCTTGGGGCGCTGACGGGCGGCCTGTCAGGCGCCGAGAAACGCCTGCGCGAACGAAGGGCGGACGCCCTGAGCCGCCTCATCGACCCGGTCGCCGTGGTCACCCCCGGCAGGCGGGCCTTTCTTCGGCTCATTGTGCCGGAGAAGCTCGCCGGCAGGCGGATTCGATACGAACTGGCCATGGAATCCGGCGAAGGCAGGAAGGGCTGGATCGAAACGTCCGACGCCTCGCCCGTGCGAAACCGAAAGTCTTGGAAAAGACGCGTTCCACCGCGTCCGGGTGGCGCTTCCCGGGGACGTTCCGCCCGGCTATCACACCATCGAACTCGAGGCGGCCGGGCGCACGGGACGAAGCAGGCTGATAGGCGCCCCCGAGAAGGCCTTCGTCCACCCCGCGGGGGGCGACGGGCCCCAGGTCGGGTTGTTCGCGCCCCTTTACGGGCTCAGTGGATCCGGCGCCTTTCCCTCGGGAGATTTCGGCTCGTTCGAGGCGTTTGTGAAGTTCGTCGCCTACAACGGGGGCCGGATTGCCTCGACCCTGCCCCTCCACGCCGCGTTCCTGGCGGAAAACGACTCGCCGAGTCCCTACTCGCCGGTCAGCCAGCGGTTCCTGAACGAGTTCTACGTGGCCGTGGAGGCCCTGCCCGAGTTCGACCGGTCGACGGACGCACGGTCCTTTCTCGACGGAGAGGAGACGCGGGAGGCGCTGAAGAGGCTCGCCGGCGAGGAGTTCGTGGACTACCGGACCGCGATGGCCGTCAAGCGAGAAGTTCTGGAGAGGCTCGCCCGCGAAATCGACCTCGGGCCGGAGGCCCGCAGGAACGCCATGGAGACCTTCCTGCGGGCCACGCCGGACCTGGAGGCGTACGCCGAATTCCGCGCCGTGACGGAGCGGCAGGGCGCGGGGTGGCGTCAATGGCCTGCTCCGCTGAGGGGCGGCGAGGTGACACCGGCGGACTATGACCCGGAGGCCGCACGCTACCATCTGTACGCGCAATTCGTCGCCCACGAACAGCTGGCGCACGTCCGGCGCAAGGCGGAAGAGCTGAACGTGCGCCTCAACCTGGACCACCCGCTGGGGGTCCACCCGGACGGCTTCGACACGTGGCGCCGCCCCGACCTTTACGTCCAGGGTGTCTCGGTCGGCGCGCCGCCCGACGATTTCTTCGCCGCCGGACAGGACTGGGGTTTCCCGCCCATGTCGCCCGAAGGCATGCTGGCGGACGGCCTCGAGCATTTCAGGGCCACGCTCTCGAGCTCGATGGCGTACGCCGACGTCCTGAGGATCGACCACATCATGGGTTTGCACCGGCTCTTCTGGGTGCCCTCCGGGCTCAAGCCCACGGAGGGGGCCTACGTCGGCTACCCGGCGGACGCCCTGTACGCCGTCCTCCGCCTCGAGTCGCACCGGCACCGCACCGCGCTGGTGGGCGAGGACCTCGGCACGGTTCCCCGCGCGGTCCGGAGGGCCATGGACAGCAACGGCGTGAGCCGGATGTGGGTCATGCAGTTCGAGGCCGGTTCCTCGACCGGGCGCCCGTCCGAATCGGTTCCGCAGGGGAGCCTGGCCGAACTCGGCACGCACGACCTCCCCTCGTTCGCCGCCTTCTGGCGGGGACTTGACCTTGCGGAACGGCAGGAACTCGGCCTGCTGGGGGACGGGGACTACGAGGCCGGAACGGCCGGACGCAAGGCCATGAGGGACAACGTAAGGGAACGCCTGGACATCGGGACGGGGGGCGACCCGGGCCAGGAGGTGCACGAGGTGCTGTGCAGGCTTTTCGACGACCTGCGCACGAGCAGGGCGGGTTACCTCGTAGCGTCGCTCGAGGATCTCTGGGGGGAGACGAGGCAGCAGAACTGGCCGGGCGTGGGCGAGGCGAGGCCGAGCTGGCGGCGCAAGCTCCACATGGGGCTCCGGGAGGCCGGCGCCAACGCGGCCGTGCAGCGCGCCCTGCACCACTTGACGGGCCGGACGGGCGGCGAGGCGCGCGATGCCGAGCCGCCCGTCGCGGCGGTCGAGACCTCGCAGAAAGGACCTTCTCATTGGAAGCAGGAACTGAGCGCACGCCCGACGCCTCCGAATTCGAACTGACCGGGGAGGACCTCTTTCTGTTCAACGAGGGGTCCCATTTCCGCCTCTACCGGAAGCTCGGGGCGCATTGCTGCGCCAGGGACGGCGTGGCGGGGACGCACTTCGCGGTGTGGGCGCCCAACGCACGATCCGTCCACGTGGTCGGGGACTTCAACGGGTGGAATCGGACGGCCGACCCGCTGGATGCGCGTGGCAGTTCGGGCATATGGGCGGGCTTCGTTCCGGGCGCGCTCGACGGGCACCGCTACAAGTACAGGATCGCGTCCAGCACTAACGGATACACCGTGGAGAAGGCCGATCCGTTCGCGTTCTCGGCCGAACTTCCGCCCAAGACGGCATCAATGATCCGGAAGCTGGCCCACGCGTGGAAGGACGGTGCCTGGATGTCGGAAAGGGGGCGGAAGCAGGGCCTCGACTCGCCGATGTCCATCTACGAGGTCCACATGGGGTCCTGGATGCGCGTGCCGGAAGACGGCAACCGCATGCTCAGCTACAGGGAACTAGGCCCGCGGCTGGCCGCCTACGTGAAGGAGATGGGATTCACCCACGTCGAGTTTCTGCCGGTCATGGAACATCCCTTCTACGGATCGTGGGGCTACCAGTGCACGGGCTTCTTCGCGCCGACCAGCCGGTACGGCAGCCCCGCCGACTTCATGGCCATGATCGACGTCCTGCACCAGAACGGGATCGGGGTAATCCTGGACTGGGTCCCGTCCCACTTCCCCACGGACGAGCACGGCCTGGCCTACTTCGACGGAACGCACCTCTACGAGCACGCGGACCCCCGGCAGGGCCTCCATCCTGAGTGGAAGAGCGCGATTTTCAACTACGGGCGCGACGAGGTCAGGAGCTTCCTCGTCAGCGGCGCCCTCTTCTGGCTGGACGCCTACCACGCCGACGGCCTGCGGGTGGACGGCGTGGCGTCCATGCTCTACCTGGACTACGCCCGGGAGGACGGCCAGTGGATTCCGAACCGGTTCGGCGGCCGGGAGAACCTCGAAGCCGTCGACTTCGTGCGGCGCCTGAACGCCGAAGTGTACCAGGCCTACCCCGACGTGCAGACGATCGCCGAGGAGTCCACGTCCTGGCCGATGGTCTCCCGGCCGATCTACGTGGGCGGCCTCGGCTTCGGCCTCAAGTGGGACATGGGCTGGATGCACGACACGCTCGAATACTTCAGGCACGACCCCGTGCACCGACGGTTCCATCACAACCAGCTGACCTTTCGCACCATGTACGCGGGGTTCGAGAATTTCGTGCTGTCCCTGTCGCACGACGAGGTGGTCTACGGAAAGGGCTCCCTCTTGAACAAGATGCCCGGCGACGAGTGGCAGCGGTTCGCGAACCTCCGGCTGCTCCTGGCGTACATGTACGCGCAGACGGGCAAGAAGCTCCTCTTCATGGGGTGCGAGTTCGGCCAGCGGCAGGAATGGTCGCACGAGCGGAGCCTGGACTGGCACCTGCTCGACAGCCCCATGCACCGCGGCGTCAGGCTCGCGGTCCAGCGGCTCAACTGGCTTTACCGGAACGAGCCGGCCCTGCACGAGCGCGACTGCGGGGAGGGCGGCTTCGAGTGGATCGACTGCAACGACTCCGAGAACAGCATTCTCGTCTTCGAGAGAAGGGGCGAGAAGCGGGAGGACCGGATGGTGGTGGCCTGCAACTTCACGCCCGTCCCGCGGCTCGCCTACAAGGTGGGCGTGGACCTGGACGGGCGATGGCTCGAAGTGTTCAACGGCGATGCGCCCGAATACGGAGGGAGCGGCATGGGCAACCTGGGTGCCGTGACCGCCACGTCCGAGTCCCGGCACGGGCGGCCCTTCACCCTTCAGCTCACGCTCCCGCCCCTGGCGGCCGTCTTCCTCAGGCCTGAGCACGGGTCATGAGCGACGAACGCTACATCTGCATTCACGGACACTTCTACCAACCCCCGCGGGAGAACCCGTGGCTGGAGCGGGTCGAGTACCAGCAGTCCGCCCAGCCGTACCACGACTGGAACGAGCGGATCACCGCCGAATGCTACCAGCCCAACGCGACGTCGCGCATCCTCGACGAGAAGGGGCACATCGCCGGCATATCGAACAACTACGCGCAGATGAGCTTCAACTTCGGCCCGACCCTGCTCAGCTGGCTGGAAGAACATGCCCGGGATACGTACGAAGGCGTCCTCGTCGGGCGATCGCGAGAGCAGGCTACGCTTCTCGGGCCACGGCTCGGCCCTCGCGCAGGTCTACAACCACGTCATCATGCCCCTGGCCAATGCGCGGGACAAGGAGACGCAGGTTCTGTGGGGAATCCGGGACTTCGAGCACCGCTTCGGCCGGAAGCCCGAAGGCATGTGGCTGGCGGAGACGGCCGTGGACACCGAAACCCTCGAAACCCTCGTCCGGCACGGAATAGCCTTTACGGTTCTCGCTCCCCACCAGGCCGCGGCCGTGAGGCGGACCGGCGAGAGCGCCTGGCAGGCGGTCAACGGCACGCACATCGATCCGGCGAGGGCCTACAGGTGCCCGCTGCCGTCGGGAGCGGCCATCGACCTCTTCTTTTACGACGGGCCCGTCGCCAGGTCCGTGGCCTTCGACAATCTCCTCGACTCGGGCGAGGCCTTTGCGGTCCGCCTGGCCGGAGCCTTCTCGAACGACAGGCACTGGCCACAGCTCGTTCACGTCGCCACGGACGGAGAGACCTACGGGCACCACCACCGGTTCGGGGACATGGCGCTCGCGTACGCGCTCCGCTACATCGAGGAAAAGAAGATCGCCCGCCTCACCAACTACGGCGAGTACCTGGAGAAGCACCCGCCCGAATACGAGGTCCAAATCGTCGAGAGCAGCTCCTGGAGCTGCGTCCACGGGGTCGAGCGCTGGCGGGCCGACTGCGGCTGCAGCACGGGCTGGCACGGCGGGTGGAATCAGGCCTGGCGCGCCCCGCTCAGGGCAGCGCTGGACTGGCTTCGCGACGAGGCGGCGGCGCTCTACGAGAAGGAGGGGGCCGAGCTGTTCGAGGACCCGTGGCGGGCGCGCGACGACTACATCTCGGTCATCCTCAACCGGAATGCCGTGGCGGTCGACGCGTTCTGCAAGAAGCACCTAAAGACGGGCGGGAGGCGGAGCGTCCACGTTCTCAAGCTCCTGGAGATGCAGCGCCACGCCATGCTCATGTTCACGAGCTGTGGGTGGTTCTTCGACGACGTGTCGGACATCAGCACGGTGCAGATCCTGCAGTACGCCGGCAGGGTCATCCAGCTCGTCGGCGAGCTTTTCGAAAAGAACCTGGAGCCCGGCTTCCTGCAGAGGCTCGAAGGGGCCGCGTCCAACCTGCCCGAATACGGCGACGGCCGGCGCCTCTACGAGCGCTTCGTCCGTCCGGCCGCCCTCGACCTCGTGCGGGTCGGCGCGCACTACGCCGTCAGCTCGCTCTTCCAGGCCTACGACAGGAAGGCGCAGATCTATTGCTTCGACGCCGATCTCGACACTTTCGAGACGGCGCAGACGGGAAAGACATCCATGGCCGTCGGCCGCGTGCGGCTGACCTCGCGCATCACGGGCGAGACGAGCCTGATCAGCTTTGGCGCCCTCCACCTCGGCGACCAGGTGCTCTACTGCGGCGTGCGGCCGTTCATTTCGGAACAGGAGTTCAAAGAGTTGCGCAGGGAAGTGGGGGAGGCGTTCCACATCAGCGACTTCGCCGACGTCATACGCCTTCTCGACAAGCACTTCGGAAAATCGATCTACTCCCTGAAGGACCTCTTCAGGCGCGAACAGCGCCAGATCGTTCACAGGATCATGGAGCCCACGCTCCAGGAGATCGAGAATTCCTACAGGCGCATCTACGAGGAGCACGCCGCCATGATGCGGTTTCTCCCGCACATCGGCGTGTCCCTGCCGCGGTCTTTCCAGAACGCCGCGGAGTACATCATCAACCTCGACCTGAGGCGGGAATTCCTGTCGGAGGACCCGTCCCCCGGCCGCGTCGAGGCCATCATGCGCCAGGTCGACGAACTGAAGGTCGGGCTCGAAACCGAGCTGCTCGAATTCGCCCTGCGCGGGACTCTGGAATCGTCCATGGCGAAGCTGCGAGCGAAGCCCGACGACGCCGGGCACATGGAGCGCATGTTCAATCTCATGCAGGTCGTGGAAGGCCTGCCCTTCCCCGTCAAGCTCTGGACCGTGCAGAACGACTACGACGCGATGAAACGCCTGGAGCTGTCCGCGCACGCGCGCCGTGCAGGCCAGGAGGACCGCGAGGCCGCAACATGGACGGCCCGCTTCAGAGAACTCGGCGAACGGATGGGATTCTCCGAAAGCGCTCTCGCGGCGATCCCTGCCGAACGCTGAAACGAGTTGCCTACTTTGACTTCTTGCGGGGGTGCAGCGGCCTGACCGCCTCGATGTGGATGGTAACGGCCACGTCGTTGCCCAGTAAGACGCTCCCGTCGTCGAGCACCTTGTTCCAGACGATCCCGTAGTCCTTGCGGTCGAGCGTCGTCTCGATGGTGAAGCCCAACCGCTCGTTGCCCCACGGGTCCTTGATCCTGCCGGTGTAGACGACGGGCAGAACAACGTCCTTTGCGACGCCGTGCATGGTCAGCGTGCCGTAGACGTCGTAGCGGTCCTTCCCCTTTTCGACCATCTTCGTGCTCTTAAACGTGATCGTGGGGAACTTCGCGGCGTCGAAGAAGTTGGCCGACCGCAGGTCCTTGTCGCGCATGGCGACGTGCGTGTCGATGGAGGCCGTCTGGATGGTGAACGAGACGGACGAGGCGGCGGAGTCCGCGGCGTCGACGCGCACTTCACCCGAGAAGGCGTCGAACTGGCCCTGCACCCTGGAAACGAGGTGGCGGATGCTGAAGCCGACCGACGAATTGGCGGGGTCTATCTTGTAGTTCTGCGTGGCTGGTTCGGCGGCGAGCGCCGCCGCGCCGACCATGGCCGTTATGCCGATTGCCAGTACGATGTGCCTGAGTGTCGAATGTCTCACTAGGTCTCCTTCCTATACGGGTCAAGAGGCGCGCCCATTCCCGGACCACGCCTTCGTCCACATGCGTCGTCTTAGGAAACCCGTGAACCGCCCAGGCTATTTCAGGCCCGGGGACATGGCCGGGTCCGCGGCGAAATACGGTATACTGAACACAGGTGACAAATGATCAGGCTTGCCAACGGTCGATTCGGGGACGCCTCGAACGCCGAGAGGGCGCCGGGTGTGCCCGCGACAGCCGAATGGAGGCACGAATGGGTTCAAACATTCTGACCGGGCCTGCGTTCGGGGAGACGGGCGCATCCCTCGTGGTGGCGGGCGTCGCGGCGCTTCTTGCTGACGTCGCCTGCCTCATGCTCCGGCCGGCGCACGGCGCGGACAGGAGCGGGAATGCGTGAGCACTTCGACGCCGGGTCGCTCGTGATCATCGTCGTCACCTTCGGCCTATTCGGGTTGGCGCTGTTCGCCAAGGGCCTGACGCACGATCTGCTGTTGGAGGCCGGTGTCCTTCTCGTGTCGGTAAAACTGATCGTGATGGCCTACAAGAACAGCGTGGCCGCCAGGGATTTGTCGAAGGAGTTGCACGATATCAAGGACATGATACAGAAACGGGAAGAACGAAGGGATCGGAGGGACAGACGGGCCGTGAAGACGGAACGGAGGGCGCGAATGCCGAAGCTGTTGCTGATCAACCCGTGGAAAAACACGTCCAACTGGATCCGGTTCTTCCAGTTGCCGCCGGTCAGCCTCTTCCAGGTGGCCGCGCTGGCCCCCGCCCACTGGGACGTGGTTCTGTGGGACGAGAACGCGCAGGGCGTCTTCCCCGGACCCTTCGAGGCCGACCTAGTGGGCATCACGGCCATGACCGCCCAGGCGGGGTGCGCCTACGCGCTCGCGGATCGCGCCCGGGCGGCCGGCGTCCCCGTGGTGCTGGGCGGCATCCACCCGTCCACGCTGCCGGACGAGGCCGCCGCCCACGCCGACGCCGTGGTGGTGGGGGAGGCCGAACCGGTCCTGCCCCGGCTCCTGGCCGACTTCGAGAAGAAGGCCCTCCAGCCCAGGTACGCGGCCCCAGAGAACTTCCCGCTCGACGGCGTGCCGCCGCCCCGGACGGACGCCGGGAACGGCATCCGGTACCTCACGCGGAACCTCGTGCAGACGGCGCGGGGCTGTCCCTGGGACTGCGACTTCTGCTCCGTCGTGCCAGTGTTCGGGCGGCGGTTCCGGCACCGGCCGCTGCGCGACGTGCTCGAGCAGGTCGAGGCGCTGCCCGGGCGGTTCGTGCTCTTTCTCGACGACAACATCAACGCGAGCCCGGCCTACTGCGCCGAGCTGCTGGCGGGCCTGGCGCCCATGGGGAAGCGGTGGGTTTCCCAGGCCTCCCTCAGCATCGCCAAAGACGCCGGGCTGATGGACCTTGCGCGGAAGAGCGGCTGCATGGGCCTGCTGTTGGGCCTGGAGACGATCGGCAGGAGCGGGCCGGAGCGTTTCCGCAAGCTCGGCGCGGCGGGCCCGCCCGAGGATGGCGTGCGCCGCCTGCAGGACCACGGGATCGCCGTGGAGGGCTCTTTCATCTTCGGCCTGGACGAGGACACGCCCGACGTTTTCGAGAAAACCGTCGCGTGGGCCCAGTCCGTCAACCTGAGCACCGGCACCTTCCAGCTCCTCACGCCTTACCCCGGCACCCGCCTGCACGAGCGCCTGGCCGGCGAAGGCCGGATCCTCACCCGCGACTGGGACCGGTACACGCAGGACAGGGTGGTCATCCGGCCGGCGCACATGACGCCCGAGCAGTTGTGGGAGGGGTTCCTCTGGGCGCGAAGAGAGTTCTACCGGCTCGGCTCCATCGCCAGGCGTTCGGCGCACCAGCCATCCAGCCGGGCGCGGCACTTCGTGTACAACGTCCTCCGCCGCGGTGCGAACCGCGGCCTGTCGGGCCACGGGCCGCACGAGAGCCGGCCCTAGGGCGGCATCCGGCTGCCCCCGCCGCCCCCGCGCGGGGCCGTCTACGGCCGTCCATGGACCATAGATCGTCAACCCCCCGCCACCCCAGGATGCAATCATTGGGAGGGCTGAGGGTTTCGGGTGTGCTTAAAAGGCCCGCTCCCGACGCGATCGCTTGCTGGCTGGGTCACCGTGCCGAAAGGCGCATGGGTATCCGATCCCACAGGACCAGTGATCCTTCGCTGCATAGCACGCGCCCAGCGCCGGCCGGGACCCTGCTGGTCTGAGTCCTCGACTTGGGCTTTCGGCCGGCGGGAACCTGCCCGCCCGGTCGCGAAGAGTCAGGAGGGCTCGAGAGGGCCCCGTTTGCCGTAACCGATCACGGCCAGGTGAAGTCCATAGTGGCCCAGCCGCCGCCTGGGTTCACGAAGCGAAAGGTCGTCGTGGTGTGCTTGGGCACGGCAGCCTTTAGGGCCGAGCCCTTCTTCACGACGATCTTGCCGGTGTTCTTCCACTTGACGAGGTATCGGTTGCTGGTATCACCCCAGAATTCCCCGTTGATGAAAACCTGGATACCGTCCTGCAAGTTGCTGCCCATAACCTTGATCCGGAAGGGCGAGCCCACCTTGTGCATGAACGAAACGACGGGCGGGTCGTGATTCACCTCGACGGCGCACGTCGCCGGGCTTGGGTCTTCGTTGCCCGCGAGGTCCTTGGCCTTAACGCTAAAACTGTGGGTTCCGTTGGTAAGCCCGGTGTATGTTTTGGCCGTGTCCGGGCCGAACACCGACCATGAATCGCCGTCCAGCCGGTATGCGTAGACGAGGCTACCAGCGGGCGTGGCGTTGTCTGTCCCTGCCCAGGAGAAAGTCGTAGAGGTCGAGTCGATGGTCGTCCCGCACTGGCCCGACGCCATCGACGTTTCGGGGGGCGTATCGTCGGTGGTGACGGTGATCGTACCGATCTTGGTGCACATCGCGCCGTATGCCGTGACAGTCATGGTCCACGTGAAGGTCCCCGGTGTGTCGTAGGTGTGGACCGGATTCTGCGCGGTGTCGTCGGTCGCGCCGTCGGTCGTGAAGTCCCAGGCGTACGCCGGATCGCCCGTGCAGTTCGACGGGGTGGCCGTCGCCGTGAAGGACACCTTCAGCGGCGCCGTGCCGGAGGAGGCCGATGCCGTGGCTGTACATGTGATCGTGCAAGGCGGCCTGGGCGCGATGGCGAAGGAGTGAAACGCGCCTCCCGAAATGGCCGTGGCGTCTTCGACGTCGAGAACCTGAATGGGTACAGAGCTGTGCGCGTTCGGCCCGCTCGTCCCGATTCCAAGACCGCCGTAGAAGTTGTATCCCCAGGCCCATACCGTCCCGTCGGCCCGGAGGGCGAGGCAATGATACCGGCCTGCCGCGATGGCTACAATGCCCGTGAGGCTCGAGATCTGAACCGGGCCGGAGCGGTCGATTGTGTCGCCCAGGCCGAGCTGGCCGTACTCGTTCGACCCCCACGTCCAAGCCGTACCGTCGCTCTTCAAGGCCAGCGCATGGTACCGGCCGCCCGCTGCCGCCGTAACGTTCACGAGGCCCGGAACCTGGATAGGAGAGGTGCGGTTGGTGGTCGTCCCGTCGCCGAGCTGACCGTGGTCGTTAGCCCCCCACGTCCAGAGGGTGCCGTCGGCCCTGATGGCGAAGCCGAATCCCATGCCCGATCCCATGGTCTTGATACCGGTCAAGCCCGGCACCTGAACGGGAGAGGTCTTGTCGACGGTTGTTCCGTCGCCGAGTTCGCCGGAAGAGTTCATTCCCCACGCCCACACTGTGCCGTCGCTCAGAAGCGCCAGCGTGTTGGCCCAGCCTTCGCCGGCGGCCTTAACGCCCGACAGCCCAGGAACCCTTATGGGCACTGCGCGGTCCGCGAGCGTCCCGTCGCCGAGCTGGCCGCTGCCGTTGGCCCCCCACGCCCAGAGGGTTCCGTCGTACTCTATGGCCAGCGAGTGGTTCGCGCCCGACGACAGGGCCCGGGCTTCCGTGAGGCTCGTCACCGGAACGGGGTAGGAAGTATTGATGAAGTCGCCGGTTCCCAGTTGTCCGTAGATGTTTCGTCCCCAGGCCCACGCCATGCCGTTGGGCTCCAGTGCGAGACCGTGAAAGTATCCCCCCGCTACGGTCGAAAGGACGAGGCCGGACACCTGGACGGCGACGCTGGCATCTGTCGTGTCCGAGTCGCCGAGCTGGCCGTAGTCGTTTCGACCCCATGCCCAGGCCGGCGGCGCGTTGTTGACCGAGAGCGAATGCTCCCAGCCCGCAGCGATGGCCGTAACGCCCTCGAGGCCGGAAACCTGTACGGGCACGTGCCTGTCGGTATTCGTCCCGTCGCCGAGCTGCCCGATATCGTTGCCGCCCCAGCCCATGACCCGCCCGTTGGTCTTTAGGGCGAGGGAATGGCAGTAACCACCCTCGAGGGCGGTGACCCCGGTAAGGCCGGTAACCTGCATGGGCAGGTTGCTGTCGGCCATGGTCCCGTCGCCGAGCTGGCCCCTGTCGTTAGCCCCCCAAGTCCAGACGGTACCGTCGCCTGATAGGGCCATGGAATGGGAATCGCCGGCCGTTGCGGCCGCGACGCCCGACAGGCCGGAGACCTGCACCGGCACGTGGCTGTCCATGTTGCCGCCGTTGCCCAGCTGGCCGCTCGCGTTATAGCCCCAGGCCCAGATCGTGCCGTCGGCCATGACGGCGAGGGAGTGGTATTTGCCGGCAGCGACGCCGGTGATCTCCGAGAGCCCGGTCACCTGCACGGGCGCGTACCTTTCGGTTATCGTCCCATCGCCGAGCTGCCCGGAACCGTTGGCTCCCCAGGCCCAGACGGTGCCGTTCGCCCTGACGGCGAGGGAGTGCTCCTTGCCCGCCGCAACAGCCACAACTTCGGTGAGGCCCGGAACCTGAATCGGGCTAAGGCGGAGGGTGTCGTCGCCTGTGCCGAGCTGGCCGCTGCTGTTACAGCCCCAGGCCCAGATCGTGCCGTCGGCCCCTATGACGAGAGAATGGTTGTACCCTGCCGCGATGGCCTTGATGTCTGTAAGACCGAGGACCTGCACGGGGACCGTAGAGCCCGTCGTCGTCCCGTTGCCGAGTTGCCCCTGATTGTTGATTCCCCAGGCCCAGACGGTGCCGTCCGCCCGGAGTGCCAACGAGTGGTGGCCGCCTCCTGTGACCGCGGAAACGTGGGTGAGACCCGATGTCTGCACGGCGAGGTTACTGCCGGCGGTTGTTCCGTCGCCAAGTTGTCCTGCTCCGTTGTTCCCCCATGCCATGGGCGTACCGTAATCCTGGGCCTGGGTACCGAGGCTGAGCCCCAGCCCCAGTGCCACGAGGATCACGGAGACACAGGTCCACCTCTTACATGCCCTGTCCCGTTTCATGACGAACCTCCTCATTGCTTTGTCTGCAATTTAAGGCCGGATCACGATGGAGGCAACCGAAAAGTCGCGGCCCGAGCGCCAGAGAAAAGGGACAACGGACGGGGATAACAGACTGCTGATGAACACGTGTGGGGCTCGCCCTACACGCAAGAGCTATAGGAAACTAATGCGCGACGCCGCTTGGGAGGCGGTGCCCATCCGTCGTCTTCGAGAAGCAAGAAAGCGGGCGGCCCCAATCCCTTTCGGATCTCGGCGCGGCAAAGAGGGGAAGGGTAAAGGCCAAAGTTGGAAAAGGCCGGGGGGCCGTCGAAGAAGCACCGCACGAAAAAGCGCGGGGCCGAAGCCCCGCGCCGGTGTGTGGATGTTGTCGGCCTTCCGGTCAGACGGGCGGCAGGGCGCCGCAACCGGATGGATCGTTAAGCGTGTTCGAGTCGTGGAGCCTCGAATAGACGGGGGTCGAGGAATCGTAGAGGAAACCCCACGCCACGTGGCTTGAAGGAAAGTAGTTGAAGATGATGGTCGGGCCCGGCCCGCCCTGGCTCCAAAAGAGGGTTCCTCTGTTGTAGACGTGCAGCGTGCCGGTGTAGACCTTACCCGCATGGATGCCCGAAAGGACCGCCCACCGGTAGGCCCCCGTCGTGGTATCCACGCAGAGGACCGACCTTCCCGAGTCGTCGTGATAGCTCAGGTTGAAGACGCTGACCGTGTACGACTGCTGTCCCGTGCACCCGTTTTTGTCGGTGACCTCGATCGTGAAGGCGGTCGTGCCGGTGCCGGCATACGCCCCGCTGATGGTGCCGTCGGAGGCAAGCGTCAAACCCTGAGGCAGGTTGCCCGACTTCAGTTGGAAATCGAAGGGCGGGACGCCGGCCGAGGGGGTGAGCTTCACGGTATAGCTCTGGCCCTTGACGCCCGCGGGCAGGGTGGCCGGGGTGATCAGGATGGTCGGACAGACGACGCTGAGCGAGAATTTCCGGCTGCCTGAGCAGGGGTCGTGGCCGGCGGTGATTTCGGTGGCCACGACGGTGAAGGAAAAGTCGCCGACCACGGTGGGCGTGCCGGTGATGAGGCCGCCGGTCGAAAGCGAAAGACCCGCCGGCAACTGGCTGCCCGGTGCCAGGGCGAAGGTGAAGCCCGAGCCGCCGGGGATGGCCATGGAGGCCGTGAGCTGCTGGGTGTAGGGCAGGCTGGCCGTGGCGGTCTTGAGGGCGGACGGCCCGAGGCTCACGACCCCGCACGCCGCCGAGAACTCGGACGTGTCGCCGGTGTCGAGCAGGGTGGCCGTAGCCGTGATGGCCGGCGCGGGCGTGCCCGAGGTGTAGGCGTAGCTGAAGGAGGCGTTGCCCGCGCCGTCGGTCGTGACGGGGATGGCGCCCAGGAAGGTCTGCCCCTCGCCGTACCCCGAGGGATCGGGCGACGGGCTCGCGAAGAATTCGATCCTGTAGTCGGCGTTGGGACAACTGGAGAGGGTTCCGTTCACCTCGGTGGGCGTGACGGACAGGACAGGGTAGGCCTGCCAGTGGTTCGGCCCGCTCGGCTGACAACCCTGGTTCGGCGTGACGCCGTTGCCGCCCAGGTCGATGCCCAGGCCGCCGTTGTCGTGGATGCTGTTGCCCTCGAACGTGTCGCCGGTGCCGTAGTAGACCGCGATGCCCGCCTGTCCGTTGGCGGCGATCACGTTGGCGTCGGCGGCGTCGAATCCGCCCACGGTGCAGCCGGACGCGCCGTAAAAGGCCAGACCGTTGGCGGAGTTGCCCAGGGCCGACGTGCCGTCGGCGGCCGTACCGATGAGGTTGCCTTCGACGAGCGTGCCCTGGGTCGTGTTATCGTCGAAGTTGATGCCGTTGTAGTGGTTGCCGGAGATGAGGTTGCCCTCGCCTGCGGCCGTCCCGCCGATCCGGGTGCCGGCATTGCCCGTGTAGTACGTCTGGATCCCGTGGTTGTTGCCGATCGCTTTCGTGCCGGTGAAGTCGGTGCCCACGTAGTTGCCTTCGATCACGTTGGCGTTTGTGCCCGATCCGACGATTTCGACGCCCGTGTGCTGGTTGCCCGAGATGACGTTGCGCGTGTAGACCGTCGTGCCCCCGATGGTGTTGTTCGAGGGACCGGCGACCAATATGATCCCGCGTGGCCCGCCGTTGGGAGAGAAGGTCGCCGCGCCGGTCTTGTCGAGCCCGATCCAGTTTCCGCTGATCGTGTTGGAGTCCGTGCCGGAGTCCTTAAGGAGAACATTCGCGTTGTCGTAGTAGATGCCGCCGCCGTCGCGGTTGTTGCATGCGATCACGTTGCGGTCATCGCTGTTCGCTGCGCCGGAATCGGTCCCGATTCGGTTGTGGTTGGCGCCGTTGCTGATACGCACCCCGGGTCCCACGTTGCCCACGTCGACCAGACCCGTGGCGTCCACGCCGATCAGGTTGCCGGCCACGACGTTGCCGGTGGCGCCGGTGCCTGTGAGAGTGACGCCGGAGTCGCCATTTCCGGAGAGCACGTTGCCGGAGACGGTGTTATCGGATCCAGTCACGTACACGCCCTGGTAATGGTTGCCCATGAGGGTGACGCCGTCCGAGCCGACGCCGATGTAGTTCCCCTGGACCGTCTCGTTCGAGGCGCCGTTGTACAGCGAGACGCCGTCGGTGCTGTTGTAGCAGATCACGTTGCGCGCGGAGGACGACGAGCCGCCGATGAGGTTGTGGGTGTCCTTCCCGTGGTAGTTGTAGATGACGACGCCGGCGCCCCCGTTCCCCAGGGGCGAGAGGCCGTCCGCCGTAGTCCCGATGAGGTTGCCCTGAACGGTGGTGTGATCGGTGAGGATGCCCACGCCCTCGTTGTGGTTACCCGAAATGACGTTTCCCGCGTGGGGGGCGGTCCCGCCGATGATGTTCCCCGGAGTCAGCACGGTGACGCCGGTGCCGTCGCCGAGGGCCGTGGTCCCGTCGGCGCCCAGGCCGATGTAGTTCCCGGCCACGGTCGTGCTCGATCCCCTGAGCAGGACGTTTTCGAAGCCGGTGCCGATGCCGTTGCCCGCGATGACGTTGCGCTCGGCCGCGTCGTCCACGCCGTCCGCGTTGGTCCCGATGAGGACCTGCGAGGGTCCGGGCAGTTCAAAGACGCCGATCTCCAGATTGCCGGCCGCGGTCGTGCCGTCCATTTCCACGCCGACGTAGCACCCGTAGATCCAGACGTCGTGGGCGCTTCCCGAAATTTCAATGCCGATGCCGAACGCAGTGGCGTCCACGCCCCGCACGGTGGTGTACGGCGCCTCAACGTTCAGACAGACGGCGCCGTGCCCTGCGGAGGTCCCGTCTACACGCACCAGCGGCGGCCCCTTGTAGCCGGTCCCGCCCTGGCTCCAGCCGTCCACGAAGGTCGGCAGAGAAATAGTGGGAAGCGGCGACGCCGGACTGATGGCCTGTACCGGTGCCGACGGGCAGGATGGCGAAGGCCACCTCGCCGCCGTAGGTGTTCGAGTGGTCGATGGCGTCGCGCAGGGATCCGGCTCCGCTGTCGTTCGTGTTGACCACCACGTAGCGCTGGTACTCGTAGGCGCCGATGTCCGGAGCGGAGGTGCCGTCCCCGTTGCCGTCAGCGTCGGGGCCCGAGCGGGTGGCACCGCGCGCGTCCACGGTGGGCGCCGAATTGGAGAAAGTCGGGTCGCCGGCGTCCATGCACGCGCTGCCGGGCAGGAGGGCCTGGGTTTTGACCGGACCGCCGTTATCGGCCAGCGGGCGGATCCCGGGATTCAGCGGCGAACCCGCCGTGCCCACGATGTCGCCGTTCACGCCGTTGGTAAACCCGCTCGTCCCGTCGCTGTCGAAGTTGTGGCCGTCATCGACGAAGGTACCGCCTCCGTTCTTGACAAAATCACTCTGGCTAGCCCACACGATCGTATTGTGCATGTTCACCGTGATCTGATGGGTGTTTCCGTTCAAGAGATCTACGCTGACGCCCTTGCCTGCATCCCCCCCCTCGTAGCCCTGCGTAATCGTGCAGTTTGTGACCGAGATTTGCATATCGGTCACTGCATAGGCAAGGGCGAGGTCGAGACTGCCGTATGGGTTCGCCGCCGTGGGTACATTGCCCTGAAGCGTACAATTGACCACCGTCGCCGAGGTGACGTCCTGCATTCCAATCGCACCGCCGCCGAGGGAGCCCGTGTTCCCCACGAAGGTGCAGCCGCTCAAGAGATGTCCTCCGGAAGAGGTAATGTACACACCACCTCCGTAATTGGTGGCAGAATTGCCAGAGAACGTGCACTCATGGGCTGCAAGGACGCCTCCGTTACAAAAAACGCCTCCTCCCCAAGTGCCCGAACTGTTCTGGACCGTGCACTCCTGCAAGTCCAGAGTCGCGCCCGCGTCGACTTTTATGCCTCCTCCGTCATGGACGGAGCCTTTCCCGTCCGAGACAGTCAGGCCAGAGAGCGTAGAGGTTCCACCGCTGAACCAGAAGACCATGGAAGCGTTGTTTCCGGACACAGTAAGTTTGCTGGCGCCGGGCCCCTGGACATCCACGTTACCCGTGACGGCCAACGCGCCGGTCGTGAGAGTGATCGTGGCCGGGTAAGAGAGATTGAAGCTGATCACGTAGTTGTTGGCCGTGTCCCCGTTGGCCGTGTTGATGGCGTCCCTCAATGAACCGGGGCCCGAGTCCGCCGTGGTCGTCACGACCTTGGTAATTGTCGCAGCGAAGCGAACCGATAACGACTGACCGGTAATGGGGTGATTGACCGGGGAAGGAATAACCCGTGTCGGGTTCATCGTCGGCTGGGCGGCTCGAGTCCCGGTTCCCGCCACCGCCAGCGCAAGGGTCGTCAGAATCACGGCCGTTGTTGTGAGCAGCCGTTTGCTCCACGTAGGTGATGTCATACGGTCATTCTCCTTTTTCTGCCCTGTGATCGTTCGCCCGGTTCCTGGCCGGGTCCTTCTGGGTGCAGGTTCCATGAACCAACACGCCGCCGCCCTGCGCACCGGTTCCAGGCAGGGAAATGGAAATGGGGCGCGCAGGCGGAACCGCGCGGCCCGGCCCCGCCGGTGCCGGTGCGCTCACGCCGCGGGGTGCGAATCGTCGGACTTTGGGGGACTTGGTGATGGGCCTTGCGGGTGGCGGAGCACCCGCATGATCGGGTGCTGCAATGTGTGTTCGAAACGTGATCCGGGCTCCGTCTCGGAGGTCGGCGAGAGCCTCGGCGACGCTGGAAAAACGGTCCCCGAGGGGAGGGGATCAAGCCGGACGCCTAATTTCAGACGGCTCGCGTCTTCCATTTCGCCCGCTTCGGCCCACGCCGCGCCGGGTCCGATCGGCTCGTTGCGCCCCGGATGGAGACGAGGACTCGACGGGCCAGCCGCGCTGTTCGTCAGGCCGGTGGAGAAGAGGCCGCGGCCTTGCCCCGCGCTCGACAGCGCGAAAGCGATCAGCGCAAGAACCAGCAGGAATGTACGGGCCCTCCGCTCCCGGTCTCTCTCCATCCGTTTCTCCCACCCGGAGTAACGGACTTTCCGCAGAATATATTTCGCCCCCACGCCCCGCCATCTCGCGCAGGCGCGAATCCGAGCCTGCCGGCGTCGACAGTAGGGGAACAGGTGAGTAGGGGAGTCCGACGTGCGCCTGGCGGCGCGGTAATGGGTACAGGGTAAATGCAAAGACGGCCTGGGGGCCGTCGAAGATTCAGCGCACAAAAAGCGCGGGGCCGAAGCCCCGCGCCTGTGTGCGGCTGTTGTCAGCCTTCCGGTCAGACGGGCGGCAGGGCGCCGCAACCGGATGGATCGTCAAGTGTGTTCGAGTCGTAGAGCCTCGAATAGACGGGGTTCGAGGAATCGTAGAAGAAACCCCACGCCACGTGGCTGGAAGGAAAGTAGTTGATGATGATGGTGGGGCCCGGCCCGCCCTGGCTCCAAAAGAGGGTTCCTCTGTTGTAGACGTGCAGTGTGCCGGTGTAGACCTGACCCGCATGGATGCCCGAAAGGACCGCCCACCGGTAGGCCCCCGTCGTGGTATCCACGCAGAGGACCGACCTTCCCGAGTCGTCGTGATAGCTCAGGTCGAAGACGGCGAGCGATATGGTCAAGCGGCCGTGACATCCGTCGCTGTCCGTGGCCACGATCGTGAAGGTGTACGTGCCCGTGGCCGTGGGGGTGCCCGAAATCGTCCCGTCGGAACTCAGAGTCAGCCCTGGCGGGATTGACGAGTCGCAGGAGAAGGAATAGGTGTACGGCCCCGTTCCGCCCGAGGCCGTAATGGTGTAGGGCCCGTAGCTCTTTCCCGTCAAGGGGTCCGGCAGAGGCGAAGGCGAGGAGACAAGCGAGATGGGCGGGCAGTGGGCCGACAGGAAGGTGCCCACGCTTTTGGGGACTGAACTCCCCGTGTCCACGGTGCTCACGGCGAAGGTGGACGTGTCCACGAGGACGATGTCCGTGCTTCCGGCCCCGGTGGGATTAGCGGCGATAGCGGTCTTACCGTCGGCGCTCACGGCGAGCTGATCCACGCCGTAGTAGATAAAACCTCCCGGAAGGGGAAGAGACGCCACGTTGGCTCCTCCCAGCGACGCGGTTCCGGGTCCCGTGATCGAGATCCAGGACAACGTCGGAGGCACTCCGGCGGAGAGGACGTAGGCGCGGCTTCCGTCGGGCGAGAAGGCGATGGACTGGCAGTAGGAGGGCAGGCCCGTCACCGCCGGTTCCGCGGCGAGGGTCCCCGGACCGGTGATCCGGTAGACGCTCGCCTCCGTGCTGTACGAGTCGGCCACGAGAACCGTTTGGCCGTCGGGCGAGATGGCCACGTTGGCGGGACCCGTACCTGAAGGAAGCGACTGCTCGCCGGAGAAGCCCGAAGCGAGCGAATACGTGCCGTAAAGGATCCGGTTGTTAGCAGAATCAACTGCTACCCATGTCGAGTTGTCCGCGGCGACGGCCACCGCCACTGCCGTTGCCCCACCGGTCTGGAGGGTGTAGGTCGTCTTCAGGCTAAAGTCGGCCATGTCGATGACGGCGATTTGGTTGCTCCCTCCTCCGTCCGTGACCATGGCGTAGCTCCCGTCGGGAGAGAAGGCGATGTCCTCGGGTTCCAGCGGAAGGCTGACGCTGCACTCCGCCGCGGGTGCGGCGGGGTTCGACAGGTCGATCCGGTAGACGCGATTATCGAGGAAATTCGACAGGAGTGCAGTATGGCCATCCGGAGACACGGCCGCCTCATCAAGGCTGCCGCCGCTTCCCAACTGCCCCTGGAGGAAAGGACCGTGCTTCGTGGGCGGGTCCGTGCTCATGTCGTACGTCACGATGTCGTTGTCCGCGTCGTTCGCCACGACCGCCCAGCCGGGGCCGGCGGAAATCCCGAACTCGCCGAAGGCCAATCCGGCAATCGAATTGGTCGAAATAGTAATCGTCGCAATCGAGTCGCCGCCGTCCGCATAAAAACCGAATCCGTTGGCGGCACTGCCGGGGACTCCTGCGCCGTAAGTTGTCACAGCGATCGGGCCGGAACTGGTGCCCGAGCCCGTGACGGCCGTTATCGTATGGGTGCCGCCCTGGGCCGGTTGCGCATAGAAGTAAACTGCCTTAGTGCCGGCCGGAAGCGTGAAGGTGGCCGAATTCGAAGTAGAGGCGGTCAAAAAGATTGGCCCGTGGTAACCGTGTCCCCAGTTTGAGTTATAGGAGTTTTGAAGGTCACGTTTCGTGAGGTCGGGGGTGGAAGTCAGGCTTCCCGGAATCGGACAGCCTGGTATGGTCGTAACGTTTGTGAAATCGGGAATTGCCGATTGTGCTGCTTCGTTGAACGGTATCACGGCGATGCCGCCCACCGTGCCCGGCGGTGCCGCCGTGCCCAGGTTCACGAAGTGCACCGCGGCCTGTGCCGGCACGGCGAAGAGAAAGCCGATGAGCGCACCCGCGGTACATGCCGCGAGCATGCCGCTTCGGATGGATCGGAACTTCTCAAAAAGTTGCATCATCTCTTCTTCTCTCCTTCTCCACATGGGTTCCGTTTACAGTCCTGGTCCTTCTTTTCCCTGAATTTCCCGATAACGTTGCGAAGCGGCGACTCGTCGCCGGGCGGCTTGACGGAATGCACCATGGACGGGCGGGCACCGGAGGTCCGGCAGGCAGAGGGCAAGCCTGTTCCTGGAAGGGCGGAAACCGCGAGTGACAACGCGGACTCCGGTTCTCCGGTTGCCAACGGGGTTTCTCTCTCCATCCAGTTCTCCCGACTCGAAGAACGTCAGGAGATGACGGATATTTCAGCCCGTCCTCAATTCACAAAAAGCGCGGGGCCGGAGCCCCGCGCCTGTGTGCGGCTGTTGTCAGCCTTCCGGTCAGACGGGCGGCAGGGCGCCGCAACCGGATGGATCGTCAAGCGTGTTCGAGTCGTAGAGCCTCGAATAGACGGGGGTCGAGGAATCGTAGAAGAAACCCCACGCCACGTGGCTTGAAGGAAAGTAGTTGATGATGATGGTGGGGCCCGGCCCGCCCTGGCTCCAAAAGAGGGTGCCTCTGTTGTAGACAAGCAGTGTGCCGGTGTAGACCTGACCCGCATGGATGCCCGAAAGGACCGCCCACCGGTAGGCCCCCGTCGTGGTATCCACGCAGAGGACCGACCTTCCCGAGTCGTCGCGATAGCTCAGGTCGAAGGCGATCGTGTAATAGATGGTCCCGTTCCACGTGCGCGGGCTGAACGTTTCGCTCGTGATGCCCACACCCTTGCCGATCCCGAGTGTCAGCGTCAGGTCGCCGTTGGAGTAAACATTGTTGCCGTCGGTGTAATCGAGAGCGCCCCATGCATCGACGCCGACGTATAGACCGTAGGTTTGTCCGGCCGGGATGGTGAGGCCCCCGATGGGCACGGGCGTAGGGGTGTCGAATCCCTGACCCGTCACGGAGGCCGTTCCGAGCAGGACCCAGCCCGTAGGATCGGAGTCGTGGCCCACGTAGGTCCCGACCCTGTAGTAGACGAAGGCCGTCGTGGACACGCCCCCTTCGATGTTGAAATCGAACCCCTGAATGGTGATGGGCTGGATCGCCGTTACGTCGAACATGTTTCCGGAGAAGCTATTATTGGCGGCTAACATGGTGGTGATGCTCTGTGTTCCCGGAGGATAAACCGGAAGAGTCAGAGCCGTGGCAGGTGCGGCAGCCGAGGCCGGAGCGGTCAGGTGCCCGACCGGCAGCCCGCTGTCGCTGAGCGACCGGACCTGACCAGGCGTCGCCGCCCAGACCAACCCTCCCACCAGGAACAACCCGACCAGCGTGATCCCAAACTTCTTGAGAATGACCCTCATACCCGTCTCCTTTCGGCAAGAAACAAACGGACGAAACCCACGGCGTACAAGAAAAACCTGAGCTTAGCTGAAAATCGTTAACTATCCCCGCTAGAAGACCATCGCTAATGTACCACTGCCATTAACGAAGGCCACGATCCGAGTATTCCTGCCAATGGATGCCGAGGACTGGTGACGGGGACGGACGGCTATCAGGGTTTTGGGGCGTGCCGATGTAAAGAAATGGGGGCAGGCCTGCGCAAGTGCATTAACGGATATATGAGTCCGCGAGGTCGGGGGTGCCGCCGTGCCCAGGTTCACGAAGTGCACCGCGGCCTGTGCCGGCACGGCGAAGAGAAAGCCGATGAGCGCACCCGCGGCACACACGGCGAGCATACCGCTTCGGATGGATCGGAACTTCTCAAAAAGTTGCATCATCTCTTCTTCTCTCCTTCTCCACATGGGTTCCGTTTACAGTCCTGGTCCTTCTTTTCCCTGAATTTCCCGATAACGTTGCGAAGCGGCGACTCGTCGCCGGGCGGCTTGACGGAATGCACCATGGACGGGCGGGCACCGGAGGTCCGGCAGGCAGAGGACAAGCCTGTTCCTGGAAGGGCGGAAACCGCGAGTGACAACGCGGACTCCGGTTCTCCGGTTGCCAACGGGGTTTCTCTCTCCATCCAGTTCTCCCGACTCGAAGAACGTCAGGAGATGACGGATATTTCAGCCCGTCCTCAATTCACAAAAAGCGCGGGGCCGAAGCCCCGCGCCTGTATGTTGATGTTGTCAGCCTACCGGTCAGACGGGCGGCAGGGCGCCGCAACCGGATGGATCGTCAAGCGTGTTCGAGTCGTAGAGCCTCGAATAGACGGGGGTCGAGGAATCGTAGAAGAAACCCCACGCCACGTGGCTTGAAGGAAAGTAGTTGATGATGATGGTGGGGCCCGGCCCGCCCTGGCTCCAAAAGAGGGTGCCTCTGTTGTAGACAAGCAGTGTGCCGGTGTAGACCTGACCCGCATGGATGCCCGAAAGGACCGCCCACCGGTAGGCCCCCGTCGTGGTATCCACGCAGAGGACCGACCTTCCCGAGTCGTCGCGATAACTCACGCTGAAGACGGTGAGCGCGTAGCTCCGGCTCCCGACCCCGCCCAGGGCGTCCGCGGCCTTCACGGTAAAGGCGAAGGTACCGGCCTGGGTGGGCGTACCCGAAAGCGTCGCCGTGCCGTCGCCGTTGTCCGTGAAGGACATTCCCGGGGGCAGGGTCCCGGTTCTGGACCATGTGATGGCGCCGCCGCCTCCTATCTCCGTAAAGGACACGTCCGGATAGGCGATGTTCACTGTCCCCTGGCTCAGAGAAAGCGGGAGGACACCAATTCCCGAAAGCGCAACGCTGAAGAAATTGCCGGTGGTCATGGCCGAAACGTCCGTCAAACCCGTCGGAACCCCTGTTCTCTGACCGTCGAGCATCCCCCATTGGATCACGGTGCCGCCGGCGGTAAGCGCGGCCGAACAGTAGGAGCCGGCCGCCAAAGCTATTGCGTGAGCGCTGGCGGGATTCTGCAGGTCTGTCGGCACAATCCTCTGGCCGTCACCGTTCCACCCCCAGGCGACCACGGTACCGTCGGCCTTGAGGGCAAGCGAGTGGTACCCGCCGGCCGCAATGGCGACGACGTCCGACAGCCCGGCGGGGACGTCCGTCTGGTGGTAAGAGTCGTCCCCCCATGCGGCGACGGTGCCATCTGCCTTGAGCGCCAGCGTGTGGAACCCGTCGGTCGCGACGGCCACGACGCCTGCTAGCCCGTCGGGGACATTCGTCTGGCCGTCGGAGTCGCTTCCCCACGCGACGACGGTGCCGTCGGCTTTGAGCGCCGCCGTGTGAAAGTATCCCGCGGCGATGGCGACGACGTGCGCGGTAGCTGGATTCTGAAGACCCTGCGGCACGTCTGTCTGGCCGTTGTTGTCGTGCCCCCATGCGACGACGGTGCCGTCGGCCTTGAGCGCCACCGAGTAGTCGAATCCTGCGGCAACGGCGGCGACGTGCGCGGTAGCTGGATTCTGGAGATCCTGTGAAACCTCCGTCTGGCCGTGGTTGTCACGCCCCCAGGCGGCGACGGTGCCGTCGGCCTTCAGCGCCACCATGTGGTATCCACCCGCGGCGATGGCGGAGACATCCTTCAGGTCGGCCGGGAAGTCGGTCTCTTGGTAGGTATCGTCGCCCCAACCGATGGGCGGCTCGGGACGGACCTTGAGCGCCACCGTGTGAAATCCACCCGCGGCGATGGCCACGACGTGCGCGGTGGACGGATTCTGAAGACCCTGCGGCACGTCCGTCTGGCCGTTGTCGTCATTTCCCCATGCCACGATGGTGCCGTCTGCCTTGAGCGCCACCGTGTGGTATGCACCCGCAGCGACGGAAACGACGTTCGACAGGTCGGCGGGAACGTCCGTCTGACCAAACGTGTTGTTCCCCCAAGCGACGACGGTGCCGTCTGCCTTGAGCGCCACCGTGTGGTATTCTTCCGCGGAGATGGCCACAACGTGAGCGGTGGTCGTCTCCCAGAGGTCGGGTGGCACGATGGTCTGGCCTACACTGTTGTCCCCCCAAGCGACGACGGTGCCGTCTGCCTTGAGCGCCACCGTGTGGTATGCACCCGCAGCGACGGCCACGACGCGGGTCAGGCCGTGGGGAACGTCCGTCTGACCAAACCCGTCGTACCCCCAAGCGACGACGGTGCCGTCTGCCTTGAGCGCCACCGTGTGGTATTCTCCCGCGGCGATGGCCACGACGCCGGTCAGGCCGGTCGGAACGCTGGTCTGACCGTAGTTGTTGTCCCCCCAGGCGACGACGGTGCCGTCTGCCTTGAGCGCCACCGAATGGTAAAATCCCGCGGCGATGGCCACCACGTGCGCGCTTGTCGCCACCTGAAGGGCTGCAGGCACATTCGTCTGACCAAAGCCGTCGCTGCCCCAAGCGACGACGGTGCCGTCTGCCTTGAGCGCCACCGTATGGTATTCTCCCGCGGCGATGGCCACGACGTCGGTCAGGCCGGTCGGAACGCTGGTCTCACCGCCGATGTTGGCCCCCCAAGCGACGACGGTGCCCCCGTTGGCACGCGGGCGCGCCCAGCCGTGAGCATTGAACGCCATGGCCGGCAACGCAACCGCGAGGGCCAGGGCCAGCGCGAGGGCCGCCATCGGCAGGCGCGTTCGGAACGAGACTTTTCTTTCCATCTTCATCCTACATCCTCCAAGGTGCCCGCCGTGAAGAAGCGAAGGCCCTTCGCCAGATGACCCGCGGTCGAACAGCCGCCGGTCTGCGGCTCCTTATCTCCGTGAGAAATGTGCGTCAAGACGTCCGGCATCCGGTTCATTCCGTGAATGCCGTTGGAAGTTGGTTCGGCGGTATCGTCGCAAGGCACCGGCCGGCCAGCCGGGTGCCGTCTGAAAAGGCGCAGTACGCGGGCGCCGCTGTGAATACCTCTCTGGATGCAAATGATGAGGGTTCTTCCATCCCGTTCTCCATCTGTTTTGAACCGCCTTGTCATCCTGTATATTTCAGGACGAAGACAGGTGGCGAATTTGGGATTCTGGATTTGGGAAATGGGATGTAAGAACGGCGAGGGACGTGCCGTTGGGGCGGCCGGTGTTTGCATCGCCCGAGCGGCCTTTGGCGGGCAAAGGCCGCTACGCAGAACGGCAGCGGGAAGGCCTTCGGGGGAGGGGCGGCCAGCGCTGAAGGGCTAAGGCAAAAGGCGAAAGTCGGGACTTCGTAGAAGGGATTCGGCCGATTGCCATCGGCCGCTACGCAAAGCGGCAGCGGGAAGGTCTCCGGGGGACGAGGCGAGAGGCGGCTAAACACCAAACTCTGAACACTGCGCCAAGAGCCGTTTCAAAATCGCCATCGCTATCGGGATCGGTATCGATTCGCGTGTCCCCATTTCATCTCGCTTCCAGCATCTATCCGGGGACCGCTTCGAAGACTCGCCCGCAACTCGATCACTGCCCCCCAGGCGCACAATCACTCGATCACTGCGCAGCAAGGCCCCCGTCGAAAAGCGTGAGCGTCATTCGCATCAGACGCTGACAGTCAAACCCCGCCCCCCGTTCCTACGCTCAAAACTAACAGTATTTACTACTAGGCGAAAAAGTGCGGGCTACGTAGAAAGTGCTCTCCACGGATCGGTAGCAGGTACTTAGATTGAGGATGAGATAGAAAGATAGGTAGATACCCGGGGGGACTGGAGAGGCAGTGTGCGCCGAGGATTGCCTCTTCCGGCACCCACCACGGGGAATATGGCCCCCCTTTTCGGGAGCCGCATCAGCGCAGATGACCCCCGATCCCTCGCGCCCGGAGGGTTGCCGGGGCGCGGCCCCGCCTGCCGTGCGGAAGTGGGGTCAGCCACGCACAACGGCAAAACTGGTGCGCCTCTGGCGTACGCCATTAGCAGGCAACATCAATAATGCACGTACGCAAGCAAGACCCTGCCGGGGAAACGACCCCCGCTCGGTCCTGCACAACGCAGGAAAGGAGGGCCTCTTTTGCCGAGCGGAAAGGCGAAAGAGCACAACGGGATCATAGCTGAGAGCACGAATAGCGCACGGGGATCCCACCCGGATCCGATGCGCTTCGGGCATCGAGCCGGTGCGGCCGAAGGAGTATATCGAATGAGCGGCAAGCTCAAAGGCACTGAAGATTCGAGACTTGCGCAGGCGCTCGAGTACGCCAACACGCTGATCCGATCGAGCCCGGACGGCGTCATCGCCGTGGATCTCGATCTCCGGATCACGGAATGGAATCTGCTCATGGAGCAGATGTGCGGAAAGAGCCGGGAACAGGAAATCGGACAGGATCTGGCCGAGATCCCGTTCATGAAGGTAACGGGCGAAGGTGACAGGATCAGGGCAGGCCTCGAAGGGAAAAGCATCGGGCCCAGGGAGGTCGCATACTGCATCCCCGGAGAGGACACGGAGCGATTCTTCGAGTCCGTCATGGCGCCATTGCGGGGACCAGCAGGGGAAATTGTCGGCGCCGTGCTGCGCGTGCGCGACATCACCGAGCGCAGGCGGATGGCAGATGCGGCGATCGAAAGTGAGAACAGGACGAGGTCTATCCTGGAGTCGGTGCAAGCGGGCATCGTCATCATAGACCCGGAAATACACAGGATAGTAGATGTAAATCCCTTTGCCGCCCGCATGATCGGCGCGTCGAAGGAGCGCATTATCGGCGCGGAATGCAATATGTTCATCTGCCCGGCAGAACGGGACAAATGTCCGCTCACCGATCTTCATCAGACCATCGACAATTCGGAACGCGTGCTGCTGACGGCTGCCGGCGAAGAGCGCGAGATCATCAAGACCGTGACCACAATACGGCTTGGCGGGAAGCTGCACCTCCTCGAAAGCTTCATTGATATCACCGAGCGCAAGCGTGCGGAAAAGAAAATCCGGGAATTGAACCAGGCGCTGGAAGCAAAGGTGCAGCAACTGCTGGCAACCCAGGAAGAACTGGAAAAGCACCGCGCAGACCTGGAACAGGAAGTGGCCCAGCGTACCACCAGTCTTACGGAAGCACAGCGCATCGGCCATCTCGGCAACTGGGAATGGGATGTGATCAATAATACGTACGAGCTGGTCGGATGAAATCTATCGAATCTTCGGCTACGCGCCGAAGCAGATCGACGCGAACTACGAGGCTTTCCTGAACGCGGTGCATCCGGAAGACCGTCAGTTGGTGGACGACACCGTGCGCGATGCTTTGGCGCGGCAGCATACATACAGCATAGAGCACCGCATCCTGCAGCCGGACGGCACACTGCGTCATGTGCACGGGCAGGCCGAAGTCATGCAGGGTAATGACGGGCAACCCATAAGCATGGTGGGGACGTTGCAGGACATCACCGAGCGCAAGCTGGCTGAACAGACGGCCATTGACGAAAGGAATTTCTCAGACACACTGATCCATAGCCTTCCGGATATCGTGTTTCTAATCGATCATGATGGCCGCCTGCTGCGATGGAACAAGCAGTTTGAGGTACTGCTGGGATTGTCGCCGGAAGAAGTATCGAGGATTAACGTATTGGCAATTAGTCACGAGAATGACAGGCCGCGCGCCATCGAGGCGATCCAGCAAGCCTTTGAAGCCGGCTCGGCTTCGTTGGAATCCCGCGTCCTCCTGGCTCAAGGCGTTCGGGATTATCTGCTGACGGCAACACGGGTCGAAACCAAGCTCGGGGTAAATCTCATCGGCTTTGGTGTCGATATCACCGAACGCAAACAGTCCGAGCAGACGGCCCTGGACGAAAGGACATTCTCAAACACGCTGATCGCAAGCCAGCCTGATTTGTTCTTTGTGCTGGATCAGGACGGGCGGTTTATCCGCTGGAACGACAGGTTGAGGGTTGTATTCGGCCACTCCGACTCACAGATTGCGGCAGCCAATGCACTGGATATTATTCACGATGCGGATCGTACGCTGGTCGTCCAAAAAATCCAGGAAGCTGTTGAGCAGGGTGCTGCAACCATCGAAGCGCGCATCATCACAAAGATGGGCATCCGAAACTATGTGCTCAGTGCTGCGATTGCGGATACCGCCAAGGGCAAGCATCTGGTCGGTATCGGTACCGATATCACCGAACGCAAACAAATGGAAATCGAGCTGCTTGAAAGCGAACTCGCGTATCGTACCTTATCGGGGAACCTGCCCGGCATGGTCTACCGTGTGCATCTCCGCGAGAACGGGCGGATGCAGTTCTATAACGATATGCCCGTTCGAATAACAGGCTACACAGCGGATGAACTGAGAACCGGCAAGGTATGCTCCATCGAGCCGCTGATTCTGGACGAAGATCGCCCCGGCGTGGAGGAGGCAGTCACGAACGCGATTGCAGAGACACGCGCCTTCGCGGTGGAGTACCGACTGAAGCGCAAGGACGCCGGCATACGCTGGATGGAAGAACGCGGCATGCCTGTGTACAGCACGGATGGCTCGCCACTCTACATCGATGGCGTGATCTTTGATATCACGGAGCACAAGCAGGACGAAATCAAACTCAAGCTGTTTCGAAGCCTCCTCGACAATACCAGAGATGGTATCGAAGTGATCGATCCAGTCACCATGCGTTTCTTGGACGTAAACCAGTCAGAATGTCTCAATCTGGGTTACAGCCGGGAAGAACTGCTGACCATGAGCATTAAGGACATCGAAGCGGAATTTACCGAAAAACAGGTAATAGAGTTCAACGCACAGATCCAAGAAAACGGAGAGGGACAATTTGAAAGTACGCATCGACGCAAGGACGATACTACCTACCCGGTAGAAGTCAGAGCAAAAATGGTCGAAATCGAAAAACCTTACATGCTGAGCATCGTGCGCGACATCACCAAGCGCAAGCTCGCCGAGGCGAAACTGAAGAAATTGCAGGAACAACTGCGCGAACAGGCCCTGCACGATCCGCTGACCGGTCTTTACAATCGCCGCTATCTCGACGAAACGATAAGACGCGAACTGGCCCGCGCGACGCGCTACAAGCAGCCGGTCGGGATCGTGATGTGCGACCTCGATCACTTCAAACTCATCAACGACGAACACGGCCATTTGGCCGGAGACGAAGTATTAAGGGTGTTTGCCGCTCTCCTGAAAAAATGTGCGCGCGCAAGCGATATCGTTTGTCGCTTCGGCGGAGAGGAGTTTGTGATGTTTCTTCCGGATATGCCGCCTGCTGTTGTGTATCAGCGCGCCGAGCAATTGCGTACGGAACTTGCGGCGAAACGGATAACGCTGGGAACAGCCGTTATACAGGTCACCGCCTCCTTCGGCATAGCGGCCTTTCCTGAGAATGGAAAGACGCAGGATGAGTTGATCAATGCAGTGGACGCCGCGATGTACCAGGCCAAGGAGGCGGGTCGCGATCGCATCGTGGTTTCATCGGTGCTCCCTGCAGATGCTTAAGCAGAAATGGGGTCACAGCCTGCTGTTCGGCCATTGAACTGCCAATCTCCTGGCGCGGTAAAGGGTGAAGGGTAAAGAGTAAAGGGTAAAGAGTAAAGGGTAAAGGCAAAGACGGCCGGGGGGCCGTCGAAGATTCAGCGCACAAAAAAGCGCGGGGCCGAGGCCCCGCGCCTGTGTGCGGCTGTTGTCAGCCTACCGGTAAGACGGGCGGCAGGGCGCCGCAACCGGATGGATCGTCAAGCGTGTTCGAGTCGTAGAGCCTCGAATAGACGGGGGTTGAGGAATCGTAGAGGAAACCCCACACCACGTGGCTGGAAGGAAAGTAGTTGATGATGATGGTGGGGCCCGGCCCGCCCTGGCTCCAAAAGAGGGTTCCTCTGTTGTAGACGTGCAGCGTGCCGGTGTAGACCTTACCCGCATGGATGCCCGAAAGGACCGCCCACCGGTAGGCCCCCGTCGTGGTATCCACGCAGAGGACAGACCTTCCCGAGTCGTCGCGATAACTCACGCTGAAGACGGTGAGCGCGTAGTTCCGGGTCCCGACCCCGCCCAGGGCGTCCGCTGCCTTCACGGTAAAGCCGAAGGTACCGGCCTGGGTAGGCGTACCCGAAAGCGTGGCCGTGCCGTCGCCGTTGTCCGTGAAGGACATTCCCGAGGGCAGGCTCCCTGTTCTGGACCAGGTGATGGTTCCGGAGCCGCCGGCTTCCGTGAAGGTCACGTCGGGGTGCGAGACCCCCGCCGTCCCGGGCGCCAGCGAGTCGGGAGATACGGTTATTCCCGCTAATGCCAGCGAGTGGAGAGAGTTGGCGGAAACGGCTGAGACCGCCCCCAGTCCGGACGGCACCTGTGTATCGCCGTCGTTGTCTGACCCCCATGCGGCGACGGTGCCATCCGCTTTGAGGGCCACCGAGAAGAACGATCCCGCGGAGACGGCCACGACGCCTTTCAACCCGGAAAGTGCGTCCATGCTGCCCCACACGACGACGGTGCCGTCGGCCTTGAGGGCCACCGTGTGATCGTACCCCGCACTGATCGCCAAGACGTTGGCCAACCCAAGCGGAACGTCCGTATCGCCGGAGCGGTTGTAGCCCCATGTGACGACCGTGCCGTCCGCTTTGAGCGCCATTGAGTCGGACTGTCCTGCCGCAATGGCGACGACATCCGTCAGGCGGGCGGGAACGTTCGTCTCACCGCCGCTGTTGTCCCCCAAGCGACGACGGTGCCGTCGGCCTTGAGCGCGAGCGTGTGGAATGCCCCCGCGGCGATGGCCACGACACCGGTCAGGTCGGTCGGCACGTTGGTCTGGCCTACGCTGTTGTCTCCCCAAGCGACGACGGTGCCGTCGGCCTTGAGCGCCACCGAATGGTAATATCCCGCGGAGATGGCCACCACGTGAGCGGTGGTCGCTTCCTGAAGGGCTGTCGGCACATTCGTCTGGCCATCGCTGTCTTCGCCCCAGGCGACGACGGTGCCGTCGGCCTTGAGCGCCACGGAGTGGTATTGCCCCGCCGCGACGGCCGAGACATCCTTCAAGCCGGCCGGCACGTCCGACTGACCATCTGTGTCGTCGCCCCAAGCGATAGGCGGCTCGGGACAGACCTTGAGCGCCACCGTGTGGTAATTACCTGCAGCGATGGCCACGACGCCGGTCAGGCCGTGGGGAACGTCCGTCTGACCAGACCCGTCGTACCCCCAGGCGACGACGGTGCCGTCGGCCTTGAGCGCCACCGTGTGGAGTTGACCCGCGGCGACGGCCACGACGCCGGTCAGACCGGCAGGAACGTTGGTCTCACCGTCGGCGTTGTCCCCCCAAGCTACGACGGTGCCGTCGGCCCTGAGCGCCACCGTGTGGTTTGCACCCGCGGCAATGGCCACGACGCCGGTCAGGCCGGCGGGAACCTCCGTTTGATGATACCCGTTGTTCCCCCAGGCGACGACGGTGCCGTCGGCCTTGAGCGCCACCGTGTGGACTTGACCCGCGGCGATGGCCACGACATCCGTCAGGCCTGTGGGAGCGTTGGTTTGACCGTAGTAGTCCCAGCCCCAAGCGACGACGGTGCCGTCGGCCTTGAGCGCCACGGAGTGGTATTGTCCCGCGGCGATTGCCACGACATCCGTCAGGCCGGCCGGAACGTTGGTCTGACCGTAGTTGTTGTCCCCCCAGGCGACGACGGTGCCGTCTGCCCTGAGCGCCACCGTGTGGTTTGCACCCGCGGCAATGGCCACGACGCCGGTCAGGTCGGCGGGAACGTCCGTTTGACCATACCCGTTGTACCCCCATGCGACGACGGTGCCGTCGGCCTTGAGGGCCACCGTGTGGAATTGACCCGCGGCGATGGCCACGACATCCGTCAGGCCTGTGGGAGCGTTGGTTTGACCGTTGAGGTCGGCCCCCCAAGCTACGACGGTGCCCCCGTTGGCACGCGGGCGCACCCAGCCGTGAGAGTTGTAGGCCATGGCGGGCAGGGCAACGCCCCACGTCAGCAGCAGCGCGAGGGTTGCCCACAAAGTGGACGATACGAAATAATGCCTCTTCTTCATTGTGTACGCTCCAATTCGTCTTTTATCCTGAATGCGAAGGCCTCTGAAGCCATCGGTTCCAGCCCCTTTTTTAATCGGTCGCCTCATTCTACATACCCGTGATCGTTCGCCCGGTCCCTGGCCGGGCCCTCCTCAATGCAGGTTCCATGAACCAACACGCCGCCGCCTTGTGCACCGGTGCCCGGCAGGGAAATGGAAATGGGGCGCGCACGCGGAACCGCGCGGCCCGGCCCTGCCGGCGCCGGAACGCTCACGCCGCGGGGTGGGAATCGTCGGATTTTGGGGGGGTTGGTGATAGACCTTGCAGGCGGCGGAGCACCCGCATGATCGGGTGCCGGAAGGTGTGTTCGAAAAGTGACCCGGGCCCTGTCTCGGAAGTCGGCGAAAGCCTCAGCGATCCTGGGAAGAGCGGTCCCGGAGGGGAAGGGATCAAGCCGGGCATCGAATTTCAGACGGCTCCCGTCTTCCATTTCGTCCGCTTCGGCCCACGCCGCGCCGGGCCCGCGCGGCTCGTTGTGTCCCGGCCGAAGACGAGAGCGCGACGGTCCATCCGCGCTGTTCGTTAGGCCGGAGGAGAAAGGGCCGCGGGACCGCGCCGCGTTCGACAGCGCGAAAGCGATCAAGGTCAGAACCAGCAAAAATGTACGGGCCCTCTGCACCCGGTCTCTCGCCATCCGTTCTCCCACACGGGATAACGGACGGTCCGCAGAATATATTTCGTCCCCACCACCAGCCATTCCCGCGCAGGCGGGAATCCGAGCCTGTCGGGTATTTCATTAAGTGATCCAGTGATCGAGTGCACCTGTCGGCGCCGACAGTGGGGGAGTAGGTGAGTAGGGGAGTCCGGCGTCCGCCTTACGAATTCCGCCTTCGGCGCGGTAAAGGGCAAAAGGCAAAGGGTAAAAGGTGAGGGTAAAGGCGCCCGGGGCGTTCCTTTGTAGCGGCCGCATCCTTGCGACCGGTCCTCGGCAGGTAGGAACCGGGCGCTGCGCGCTTCTCGCCCGGTGACCGTGCGCCAAGCTGCGCAGGCGAGGGCGACCGGTGGCGGGGCGCTTCCTTATGCACCCCGGGAATGATAAAAGAGGAGTTCGCTGATTCCGGCCGTCCCGATGGGGCCGGGTTTGACGCGACGTCCGATGAGACTCGAGGGGGGGTATGACCGAAGCGCTTCATTCGAACCACGGGTTCCGTTTCAGTTCGTGCGGTGTCCGGCGCATCACAGCGCGTTTACGCGCGCCCGCCCTCCTCCTGTCCTCCGTGGTGTTGCTGACCGGGTGCATGTCTCTGGCCAAGCCGGACCAGGTCGACCGGGACGAGTCGTTTGCACGGGGGGCCAGGGCTCTCGCAGCCCATCGCGGCGAACTGGAGAAGGTGACCTACCTGGTCTTCGCGAGCGACAGCCCGGCTTCGTTCGATCTCGCCGAGCACGGCGATACGATCGATCTCTCGTTCAAAAACGCCAAGCTGATATCCGGTCTGGCCACGGCCGTTTCCAGCGACGGCTATCTCCTGACGGCGGCTCACGTTTTCAAGAAGTACTGCTACGTCGTCGGCTGGATGAACGGCCGGCAGCGGGTCGCAAAGGCCCGTCTGGTCTACAGGGAGCTGGGCCGCGAATTCGGCCAGGAACTGGCCATTCTCCACGTGGACCGGCATCTGGATTCTCCGATTCCCCTGGGCGCCTTGGACGCGACCTCCGACCGGGTTTACGCCTTTGCCTGCGACCGGCATCCCAAACTCCGCATCATCGTCGTCGAAGGAAAGATCCTCCACCGCCCCGATCCCGCTCCCGGCCGGGAACTATCCGTTCTCGAGATGGATCTCCCCCTGTGGAAAGGGGACAGCGGAGCCGCGGTCATATCCCGAGACGGCAAGCTGGTCGGCGTGTTCGTCGGCCTGGCCCGCTCGCTGACGACGTTCAAGGTCTCCAGGGTGGCGTGCGTTCCCGACATGGACCGCGTGGCATCGATGATCGACAAGGACAGGTCGTCAACCAAAGCACACTCCCGCCCATAGGTCGAAGGCGGCACGGCCGCCGGCGGCGCAGTGTTCAGTGTCCAGTGTTTGGTGTTTAGTGTTTAGCCGCCTTTCGCCCCCAGGTTGCTGTCATTGCGAGGGCTCCGTCGAAGGGCCCCTCTGAAGCAATCTTTCGCATTCGCGCACCCCGGCCCTTTGCCGACTGCTGACCGCGGACCGCCGACCACCGACTGCTTCGCCTCCGAAGGCACCCCCACTGCCGCTTTACGTAGCGGCCTTTGCTCGCCAAAGGCCGTTCGGCCGATGCAAGCATCGGCCGCTACAGCGGCCCGTCCTTCGCCGCTTTTAAATCCCAATTCCCAAATCCCTTGCGCCTGCGGCGCAGTGTTTCGTGTCCAGTGTTTTGTGTTTAGTGTTTAGCCGCCTTTCGGCAC
>CAVRTJ010000033.1:0-33215 GCA_963724125.1 uncultured Acidobacteriota bacterium | reverse complement strand
GCGCCGCGGGAGCGGCGGCAAAGGGGAGCGTTCTCCATTTGCTCTGGACGTTCCCCGCCATAGTGGGCAGCGCATTCATGATCGCCTGGGCCGCCGAATCGGCCCAGTTTTTCATGTCCCAGGGGCTTTCGCTGGCCATCCTGGCGTGGGTACAGACCCTGCCGGAATTTGCCGTCGAGGCCGTCATCGCCTGGCAGGCCCCCACTTCGCCCCACGGCACAGCCCTCGTCTCCGCGAATTTTACGGGATCCCTCCGCCTTCTGGTGGGCCTCGGATGGCCGCTCATCTACCTGACGGCGGCCTGGTTTCACCGCCGCAAGCACGGGCGAAGAATGTCCCGCATCAGGCTCGATGCCGAGCACAGCGTGGAAGTGATGGGGCTCATCGTCTCGATCCTCTACTTCTGCGTCGTCTGCATCAAGGGAACCCTAAGCATCTGGGACAGCGCTGTGCTGATGGTCATCTACGCGATCTACGTCTTTATCTTGAACCGCATTCCGCCCAAGGAACTCGAGAACCCCGACGAAGAGGAATGGCCGGTCCGGAAGATCATCCAGCTTCCTACGGCACAGCGCAACCTCACGATCGGCGGCCTGTTCATAGGCGGGGCCGTAATCATCTATTACACGGCCGCACCCTTTCTCCACTCGCTTATGGCCCTGGCGGTCACCCTCGGGATTTCACAGTACGTCTTCATCCAGTGGATCGCGCCGCTCCTGAGCGAATTCCCCGAAAAGGTCTCGGCCCTCTACTGGGCCCGGAAGGTGACCGGCGCCCCCATGGCGCTCATGAACATGGTCTCGTCCAACATCAACCAGTGGACCATGCTGGCCGCCATGATCCCCATCGTCTACGCGTTTTCGGCCGGTCACGTTTCGCCCATCGTTTTCGATCACGAGCAGAAGCTGGAGATCTTCCTGACCATCTCGCAATCGGCCCTGGGTGCCTGCCTCCTGGCGAACCTCTCCTTTGCCTGGTACGAGGCGATCGCGCTGTTCGCGCTCTTCGCGACGCAGTTCTTCGTTCCCACGACCCGCGAGGAAGTGGCCTTCCTGTATCTTGCCTGGGTGTGCTACGAGATCCTCCGGTGGCTGATGGGCTACGAGAAACCGAGGGCCTTCATTGAGTTCGGGCGGCTCTTCCGGGAGAGGATGCTCCACCGGGCGGTCTGACTATCGCCGACCTTCCTGCCGATGCAGCGTAAACGTGCGGGCTGGGAGCCTTGCCTCGTTACCGGCAAAGTCGCTGCAGGTCCCCGAGAGCGTGTGGCGTCCAGCCTTGAGCCCGCTCAGGTCGATGCGGACCTGGCCGGTGTCCGGGTCCCAGTCGGCGAACGCCGTCCTGCCGTCGAGGGCCAGCCGCAAAGTGCGCAAATCGGGGCCGCTTCCGTGGTCCCTCAGGCGGATGCGCAGCTCGGGGATGCTCAGGTGCGGGATGGTTACGATCCTGGGATGCCCCCAATACGGAGACGTTACGTCTTTTACGAGGCCGTAGGTCCCGTCCCGGAAGAAGGGGACCGGCTTCCCCGTCCAGTTATCCAGGAAGGCGTGGCGTTCGCGGAGGTAGACGCCGAGCTTCGGCCGGGGCGTGAAGCCCGGGAAGGTGACGTCAGCATCGAAGGTCCGTTCGTAGGGACCGAGTTCGCAGTAGTACGCCGAGCCGCTCTCAAAGGAGCCTGCCGGAACCGCCTTGACGGCGGCGCTGGCCCCCGCGGGAACGGACAGGTGGAAACCACCGTCGGCCACGTCACCGGGACCGGAGGCCAGGAGCCACGGCGTCCTGTCCTTCCCCAGAACCAGGGCGCCTCCCGTGCGTGGCAGGTCCGCGACGGGTAGAAGCACGTTGATTTTTCCCCCGCCGAGCATCCTGACGCGCAGATGAAGCATCGGCTCGCCGCCCACCGTGACGGGCGTCACGCCTTTCTCGCCGGTGCGCGTCAGTTCGAGCAGGATGCCGGCCGGAAGAATCTCGAGGCTGTGCAGAGCGTACCCGGCGCCGGGCAGGGAAAGGCGCGAGTCCACAGGATCCGGCGCCACCCTGACGGTGCCCGTAAGTTCGCACGGTTGCCCCGCGCTGTTCGCGGCCACGATCTTCAACTCGTGCGGGCCTTCGCCGAGACCCGAAGGAAAGCCCGTCCCCCGGATCCCATGGACGTGCATGGCCGGCAGCTTTCGCAGGCGGTAGGCCGTGCTGCCCGGAAGATCGCCTCCAGGATCGAAGAGATTGGGCGATTCCTTGTAGCGTTCGAGGCTGATGCAGGTGAGGTCCATGTCGAAGAAGGGGCGTTTGTCCGCGAAGCCCCGCAATTCCGTGATGCCCGTGTTGTTCCCCGGGATCCCGAGGTGGTCCGTGACCACCGCCTCGACGTCCACCCGGCCGCTGATCGAGACGCCGCGGTCCAGTTTGTAACGGTGATTGCCCAGCACCACGGCCCTGACCAGGACCGGTTGGAGGCTTCCGTTCACCGAGGCGTTCGCTTCGAGAGGGACGAACCGCACGCCCCGGATCACGGGCGGCGTCACCCCGGCGGGCAGCGGCAGGCCTTCCCTGAACGGATCGCACAACCGCTCGCCGCGGCGCACTTCGAAGTGGAGGTGCGGGCTTCCCACGCCCAGGTCGCCCGAGTAGGCGACGATATCTCCCGCCTTCACGCGGCGCGGCGGATCCAGGGTGATGGTGCCCGGAAAAGACTTTCCCGCCTTCTCGCAGGCCCTGAGGAGCGCGTCCTCCAGCCCGAGCTTCTTGCTCTCGTAGCGGCACAGGTGGCCGTAGACGGCGGTCCGTCCGTCGTCGAGCTGAAGGTAGAGGACCCGGCCGTAGCCTCCCGCCTCGCGGCGGATGCGCACGACGGCCCCGTCGGCAACCGCGTAGCACGGCCATCCGATGCTCTGGCTTGTCCGCATGTCGACGCCGCCGTGGAAATGCGTTCTGCGGTACTCCCCGAAGCTTGATGTGCACCCCTCCCTCATGGGAAGGGGCCATAGCAGGCCGTCCTTCGAGGCCGCGGCGCGGGGGGCCGGAAGGCCCGCAAGGAGCGTCGCCAGGCAGGCGAAAGCGGCGGCGAGGACGCCGAATGTGCGAAGGTATGAGCGCACGCTGCAACCTCCCGTTCCAAGAACGATTGAGGGGGGCGAGTCTATTTCTTTGCCCGCCGGGCCACGAGATCGGCGAGATAGTCCCCGAAGGTCTCCGACAGATCGGGGCGGTCGAGGGCGATCTCGACCGTCGCCTTGAGGAAGCCCAGGCGGTCGCCCGTGTCGTAGCGCCGTCCCTCGAATCGGTAGGCGTGGACTTTTTCGCGCAAAAGCAGCGTGCGGATGGCGTTAGTGAGCTGGATCTCGCCGCCCGCGTCCTTTTCCGTCTTCTCGAGTTCCTCGAATATGGCGGGGGTGAAGATGTAGCGGCCGACCACGGCGGTTGTGGACGGCGCTACATCTGGTTTGGGCTTCTCCACGATGTCGTCCACGTCGATCAGGCGGTCGTCGACGGTCGTGCCGGAGACGATGCCGTACTTGTAGGTCTGGTCCCTGGGCACGTCCATGACGCCGAGGACGCTCGATTCGGTGCGGTCGAACACCTCGATCATCTGCTGCATACACGGGGTTTCGGAGACCACGATGTCGTCGCCGAGAAAGACGGCGAAGGGTTCGTGGCCGGCCCAGGTTTTTGCGCACAGCACCGCATGGCCCAGCCCCAGGGCCTCCTTCTGGCGGAGGTAGGTCACCTCGACCATGGACGCGATGGCCTGCACGATGCTCAGTTCGTTGAGTTTCCCGCGGTCTTCCAGGAAGCGCTCCAGCTCATAGGAGACGTCGAAGTGGTTCTCGATGGCTTCCTTGCCGCGGCCCGTGATGATGAGGATCGATTCGATGCCGGCTGAGACGGCTTCCTCCACGACGTACTGAATCACCGGCTTGTCGACCACGGGGAGCATCTCCTTGGGGGACGCCTTGGTGGCCGGAAGAAACCGCGTACCGAGCCCGGCGGCAGGGATGACGGCTTTCTTTACGCGCATTCAAAACCTCCTTTGGTGCTCCGATAGCTTGTTGGCAAGTTATCTTAACATACGACCGTCGGCGCATGCGCCTCTGAGCCGGACCTTCACCGCCGCGGGTCTTTACCGTATACTGTGCGCGGCACCTTTCGCGGAGGTACGGAATGAACAAGGGCGTGTTCATGGCACTCGTCTACTTCTCGGCGCTGGCCGCGGTGGTCGTGCTCATGGTGCTCCTGCTCTCGCCGTTCCTGTCCTCGCTGGCCTGGGCCGGCGTCATCGCCCTTGGGACCTATCCTCTTCGAAACTGGTGCTGCAGGCGGTGCCGGGGGAGGGAAAACCTCGGCGCCTTCGTGGCCACGGCCGTCGTGACGCTGTTGATCGTCATTCCCCTCGTCGTACTCATGGTCCTCTTTGCGAGCCAGGCCACCGAGGTGGTGGTCGCCCTTCAGAAGTACGCATCCACCGGCCACATCCCAGGGCGGCAGGAACTCCTGTCGAACCCGACCATCGCCGCAGTCATGCACAAGCTCGATCCGTACGTCAGCAACCTGGACCTCAAGCCCACGCTGCTGAACGCCATGAATGGCCTGGCGGGCATCTTTGTGGGCGCCTCGAAGAAGTTCCTCGTCGGCGCCTTCGGGGCCATTTTCAAGTTCTTCATCATGGTCGCCGTGCTCTTCTTCGCCTTCCGCGACGGGCACAAGATGACGGCGGCCTTCTGGGACATCGTGCCTCTCAAGGACGAGGACAAGGCGATCATCAACGACGCCGTCAGGCGGGTGGTCTCGGCCGTGCTGTACGGGATCGTTCTGACGTGCATCGTACAGGGCATCCTGGGCGGTATCGGCTTCGCCATCGTGGGCCTTCCGTCGCCCGCTTTCTTCGGGGCGGTCATGGTCGTGGCCGCCTTCATCCCTGTCGTCGGCACGGCGCTCGTGTGGGTGCCGGGCGCCCTCTACCTCATGGCCATGGGGGAATACGGAAAGGCCGCCATCCTGGCCATCTGGTGCATCGCCGTGGTCTCCTCGATCGACAATTTCATCCGGCCCTATTTTATCAGCGGCAGGTCCAGGATGCCGCTGCTGGTCATCCTGCTCGGCGTGCTGGGGGGGCTGGCCACCATCGGGTTCCTCGGGATCATCGTGGGGCCGCTCATGTTCACCATCGCGCTGGAGGTTTTTCGGGTCTACCGGACGGAGATCTTCCCGTCCCTTTCGGAGGCCCGGCCAGTCCCGGTGAATCGCCGCCGGGCGGGGAAAGCGAAGCCTGATTCAGCCGGCTTGACGAGACGCGGGGAGGGGACGTGTTCAGGGCCGACCACAGAAGGCTGGCGATCACCGCGGCCACGCCGGGAAAAGCGCCGCAGGACGGCGAACTCGAAAACCTGAGGCGCCAGGAGTCCGCCCTCATCCTCCTGAACCTCGCCATCCTTGCCGGCATCATCCTGGTCCACGCCCTCCTCATGCCCGCGCTCGGCCACCCGTCGCGGCTTTTCTTTTTGGTGCTGAGCGCCCGCTTTCTCATGCAGACCGTTGAACTGATCGTCCTCAACGGCCTTCGTTTTCCAGCCAGCGGCAGGTTCCTTCTGGCCTACTCCCGCCTGTCGGTCTGGCTCAACGTGGCCTTCGCCTTCCTGATCTCCGTGATGGGCGCCCTGAGCGGATTGGAGGACAGCCACTACGTCGTCCTCATGGTGGTGCCGATCGTGGCGGCCGCTTTTCGCTTCACCCTCGTCGGAGTCGGGGTGGTGGCGGTCGCGGCCGGCGTTTTGACGGAGCTGGAAGTCTGGCTCTATTTCCGGTGGAACCCGCCGGCGTCGGTGAGCGAATACTTCGAAGCTGCCAACGTAGCCGTCTTCTACCTCGTCGCGGCCCTGGTCGTGTGGTACCTCGTCCAGCACCTGCGGCAGGAGCAATCCCGGCTGGCGGCCAGCCTCGAGGAACTCGGGAGGACGAGAGACCGCCTCGTGGAGAAGGAGAAGCTCGCCGCCGTGGGGCGCCTGGCAGGGGCCATGGCCCACGAGATAAGAAATCCCGTGGCCATGATCGTCAGCTCCCTTTCGCTCGCCCGCAGGGGGGAGATGGAGCGCTTCGAGAAAGAGGGCATGTGCGACATCGTCGTTTCGGAAGCCGAAAGGTTGGAAAAGCTGACCACGGAATTTCTGGAATACGCGCGCGTCAAGCCTCCGGACGCCCGGGAAACGAGCCTCGAAACGACCGTCGGCTACGTGGGCGGCATCGCAAAGGCGAGGGCCGAAGAGGCGGGCATCGCCATCGAAACGGACGCTCCCGAAGGCGCCTCGGCGTCCTTCGACCCCTTCCAGGTCCACCAGGCGCTCCTCAACCTCGTCCTGAACGGCATCGAGGCCACTCCGTCCGGAGCATCCGTGACCGTAGGGGCTGGCCGGAGTCCGGACGGTGGTGTGCGCTTTTTCGTGGAAAACGGCGCTGGGCCCATCCCGAACAGCGTGGCGGGCAATATCTTCGAGCCCTTTTACAGCACGAAGGACAAGGGTACGGGGCTGGGCCTCTCCATCGCGCGAAACATCGCGAGGGCGCACGGTGGAAGCCTGGACCTGGCGGTCAACGAGCCCGGGCGCGTCCGCTTCGAAATGCTCATACCTGCGCCTGATGAACCCCGGAGGGACGATGGCGAGAATTCTGGTCGTTGACGACGAGATCAACATGCGCCGCATCCTGGCATCCATCCTCAAGGAAGATGACCACGCGGTGAGCGAGGCTTCGGGCCTCTCCGAGGCGAAGGCCCTGATCGAATCGGGGTCCTTCGAGTGCGCGCTCACGGACCAGAAGATGAAGGACGGACAGGGCCTGGACGTGCTTGAGGTCTGCCGCGAAGCCGACCCGTCCCTCCCGGTCGTCTTCATCACGGCCTACGCCACCGTGGAACTCGCGGTGGAGGCCATGCGGCAGGGGGCGTTCGACTTCCTGCCCAAGCCGTTCCAGCCTGAGCAGGTCAGGGCCGTGGTCGGCCGGGCCTGCGAGCGGGCGGCCCTGGTCCGGGAGAACGAACTGCTCCGCGAGCAGGTGCTCCGGATGGGTGTCCATGACGACCTGGTAGGCGCCAGCCTCGCTCTGGAACGCGTCAGGAAGACGGTGGCCAAGGTGGCGCCCACCGGTACGACGGTCCTGATCACGGGCGAGACGGGCACGGGCAAGGAACTCGTGGCCAGGGCCATCCACCGCCGTAGCCGGCGCGCCGCCAAACCCTTCCTGGCCGTCAACTGCGCCGCCTTCGCCGAGAACCTGCTGGACAGCGAACTCTTCGGTCACGAGCGCGGGGCCTTCACCGGCGCGGACCGGACCCGCCAGGGCCTCTTCGAGGCCGCGCACCAGGGGACCCTTTTCCTGGACGAAGCCGGCGAGATGTCCCTCCCCCTCCAGGCGAAGCTCCTGCGCGTCCTGATGGATGGCGAGGTAGTCCGCGTTGGCAGCACGGCCGCCCGCAAGGTGGATGTCCGGATCCTTGTGGCCACGCACAGGGACCTGCCCCGGCGGGTCGAGGAAGGGCTCTTCCGGCAGGACCTGTACTACCGGCTGGCGGTGGTCCCCCTTGAGATACCGCCGCTGAGGGAGCGCGTGGCGGACATCCCCCTCCTGGTGGACCACTTCCTCGAGCAGGTGGCCAGGGACCTCAAAGTGCCCAGGCGCCGGATCGATCCTGCGGCGCTCGACGGGCTCGTTCACTACGCCTTCCCCGGCAACGTCCGCGAACTCAGGAACCTCATCGAACGCGCCTACATCCTGTCGGGCGACGGCGACCTCACGCCCGACGCGTTTCCCTCCATACAGGGTCGGAAGGCGCGGCCCCAGCTGCCGGGCGAAACCGTCCCCGAAGGCACGGACCTCCGCCGGACGCTCGAGAGCGTCGAGCGCCGGCTTCTGGTCAAGGCGCTGGAGGTCGCGAACGGCGTGCAGGCAGAAGCGGCTCGGCGGCTCGGCATCTCGCGCAGCGACATGGCCTACAAGCTGAAGAAATTCGGCCTTGAATCGGGCAGGCGCTGAGGCGTCCCGATCTCGTTCAGATTTTTTGACGCGCCGTCCGAAATCGTTCGAAGATTCCCACGCCGCGACGCTCCGGCCGCTTCCAGGAATCATCACTTAATCAACGAATACAACGCGATTCATGCCGACCGACCTCTCTGGCACGTTGGTTGCTCTTACAGGGACGCCGGCACCGCACGGCGCGGTGCTCCAAATCGGGTGATCAATCAAGGAGGAAAGGTCCATGAACAAGAACAGAAACCGCCGCTTCGCAATCCTTGCCGCTTCCGTCCTGACCGTGGGGATTCTCGCCGGTTCCCTGCTCGCCACCGCACCGAATGCGGCGCAGGCGCCCACGAAGTCTCTCGAAAACCTGCAGACCGCCTTCAACGGCGAAAGCAACGCCCACGCCCGCTACCTCGCCTTCGCGCAGAAGGCCGACCAGGAAGGCTACGGCCAGGTGGCCAGCCTCTTCAGGGCGGCGGCCCGCGCCGAAAAGTTCCACGCGGCCAACCATGCCGAGGTGATCAAGGCCATGGGCGGCACGCCCGCCGCCGACGTCAAGACCCCGGACGTGAAGTCCACGCGCGAGAACCTCCAAGCCGCCATCGAGGGCGAATCCTACGAGCGCGACACCATGTACCCCGACTTCCTCAAACAGGCCCGCCGGGAGCGCAACAAGGCTGCCATCAAGACCTTCAACTACGCCAAGACCGCCGAGACCGAGCACGCCAAAATGTACACCCAGGCCCTGAACAACCTCGACGGCCTCAAGGGCAGCAGCAAGAGACGTACTACGTCTGCACGTGTGCGGCTCACGACCACCAAGATCGATTTCGACAAGTGCCCGTCCTGTTTCAATCCCATCGACAAGTACATCACCGTCGACTGAAGCTCTCCGTAACCCCGAACGGCCCGCCGCCCTCGCGGCGGCGGGTCCCGAGACCCAGGTCTGACAGAAGGGCTGGCCATGATCGAATTTCCGCCCATCCCGAGCTGGACGCGCTCCATCCGCTCATCATCCACTTTCCCATCCTCCCCCCCTCACCTCCCTCACCGCTCCCCCACCCCCCACCCCCCCACCCACCCCCACCACCCTCCTGCGGCGCTCGACGGGCTCGTTCACTACGCCTTCCCCGGCAACGTCCGCGAACTCAGGAACCTCATCGAACGCGCCTACATCCTCTCGGGAGAAGGCGACCTCACGCCCGATGCGTTCCCGTCGACCAGGTCGGCAGGCGCCGCCCCAGCTCAGGGCGTCGATACGATTCCGGAAGGGATGGACCTTCGCCGGGCGCTCGAGAGTGTGGAGCGCCGGCTTCTGGTCAAGGCGCTGGAGGTCGCGAACGGCGTGCAGGCAGAAGCGGCTCGGCGGCTCGGCATTTCGCGCAGCGACATGGCCTACAAGCTGAAGAAATTCGGCCTTGAATCGGGCAGGCGCTGAGGCGTCCCGATCTCGTTCAGATTTTTTGACGCGCCGTCCGAAATCGTTCGAAGATTCCCACGCCGCGACGCTCCGGCCGCTTCCAGGAATCATCACTTAATCAACGAATACAACGCGATTCATGCCGACCGACCTCTCTGGCACGTTGGTTGCTCTTACAAGGACGCCGGCACCGCACGGCGCGGTGCTCCAAATCGGGTGATCAATCAAGGAGGAAAGGTCCATGAACAAGAACAGAAACCGCCGCTTCGCAATCCTTGCCGCTTCCGTCCTGACCGTGGGGATTCTCGCCGGTTCCCTGCTCGCCACCGCACCGAAGGCCGCGCAGGCGCCCACGAAGTCTCTCGAAAACCTGCAGACCGCCTTCAACGGCGAAAGCAACGCCCACGCCCGCTACCTCGCCTTCGCCCAGAAGGCCGACCAGGAGGGCTACGGCCAGGTGGCCAGCCTCTTCAGGGCGGCGGCCCGCGCCGAAAAGTTCCACGCGGCCAACCACGCCGAGGTGATCAAGGCCATGGGCGGCACGCCCGCCGCCGACGTCAAGACCCCGGACGTGAAGTCCACGCGCGAGAACCTCCAGGCCGCCATCGAGGGCGAATCCTACGAGCGCGACACCATGTACCCGGACTTTCTCAAACAGGCCCGCCGGGAGCGCAACAAGGCTGCCATCAAGACCTTCAACTACGCCAAGACCGCCGAGACCGAGCACGCAAAAATGTACACGCAGGCCCTGAACGGCCTCGACGGCCTCAAGGGCAGCAGCAAGAAGACGTACTACGTCTGCACGGTGTGCGGCTACACGACCACCAAGATCGATTTCGACAAGTGCCCGTCCTGTTTCAATCCCATCGACAAGTACATCACCGTCGACTGACGCTCTCCGTAACCCCGAACGGCCCGCCGCCCTTCGCGGCGGCGGGTCCCGAGACCCAGGTCTGACAGAAGGGGGCTGGCCATGATCGAATTTCCGCCCATCCCGAGCTGGGACGCGCTCCATCCGCTCATCATCCACTTTCCCATCGGGCTCCTTTTGGTGGCGCCCGTGCTCATCGTGCTCGGCCTGTTCATGAAAAAGAGCGGGCGCTCCTTCGCCATGGCGGCGCTCGTCGTCATGGCCCTTGGCACGGCGTCCACCTTCATCGCCGTGTCCACGGGCGAGGCCGCCGGCGAACTTGCCGAACGCACGCCCGCCGTAAGCAAGGTGCTGGAGCACCACGAGGAACTCGCAGAGACCACGAGGGTCATCTTCAGCATCCTCACGGTCGTCTTCGCCGTGATCCTCTTCGGGCCGCGGCTCCTCCGCAAGGAACTGGACCGGGTGCCCAGCGCCGTCCTAACCCTCGTCTTTCTCCTCTTGTATCTGGCAGGATCCGTGGTCCTGACGAATACGGCCCACAACGGAGGGCTCCTCGTCCACGAATACGGCGTCCACGCCCTCGTCGAGACCGGCCCCGTCGACCAGGCCCTCGTCGAGGGGACGCACGGGGAGTAGAGACATTTCGGATTTGGGATTTTGGATTTAGGATTTGAAACACGGCGGCACGACCAACACATGGGTAACACTTTTAGGTCAATACATAGGTAACACTTTTCCTGATTTCCTGTCCATACCTCCGCAGTAGGCGCGGTGGATCTGTGGGAAACGCGGGCGTTTTCCAAGCGTCTGTGGGAAAGCGTGGACTTCCAGCGGCATTCTGAGGCTTTTCCATGGACGCGACAGATCCACAGCGCGGATCATTCTTTTCTCCTCAGGGCACCGGGCGTTGGTTGAAAGGAAGCGATAGAAGGGTCCAGAGTGCCCAGGCACAGCCGGCCGAAGTAGACCGTGAAGCCGTTTGACCCGTCCGGCTTCAGCCCGACGTGCCAGCCCCGAAGGGCTGATGTGATGAAGACGAGTGTGCTCTTGAAGCGGATATGCCCTGTCTTGGATACAAGACGCGTCAGGCACCCAAGCGGATATTCGATCCGATCCGGCGTCCCTCGGTACGGGCGCTCTGAGCGTTTGTAGACCTCGCACGGCAAGCCCATCCCAAGGCTCTCGTGCGGCCTTTGCTGGTTGAAGGTTTGCCGCCACACTTCCAGTGCGGCCATCTGGTGGTTGAGAGTACCTCGTGCGTGTCGCTCGACTTCACATGCGATGTCCCGGTGCATCCGCTCGTGCGCACCGTTCTGGGACGGACATCCGGGCGCGATGCGATCCACATCGATCCCCAGGGCCAGCCACCAGGCCGATAAGACCGTCAGGCCCAGGAGCGCCTGCCTGCATGCGAAGGGGGTCCCATTGTCGCTCCGTATGCAGCAGGGCAACCCGTACAATGTGAAGAGCCCTTCAAAGATTCGGCGGATCGTTCCGGTTTTCGCGTCTTGAGGCACAAGGGCACACAGAATATAGCGGCTGTAGTCGTCCCGCACCGTCAGAGGCTCGCACCGCTCGCCATCCGACGTGCGCCACCAGCCCTTGAAATCCACAGTCCAGACCTCGTTGGGCTCCTTGGCCTCCATTCTATTCTCGATCCGTCCGACCTCTTTGCTCCGCCGCTTCTTTCTTCTTTTCACCAGGCCTGCTTTATCCAGTACCCGCTTGAAGGACGTATCCGACGGGACCTTCTCGCCACGATGCAATCTGGCGTAGACCTCTCGTATCTTGTAAGGCCCCCAATGCATGTGCGCCGTTTTCAGTCGGATCATTTCGCACACGACCGCTTCGCTCAGCTCGCCGCGCGCATGCCTACGCGCCGAGAGCGATCCGAAAGCGCCGGCGTGCCGCCTCGCAAGAATCGCTCTTTCCATTTGTAGCCCGTCTTCGGGGCTATCCCGTACTCACGGCATAACTCTACAAACGGTACCTTTTCGCTCAACGCCTTCATGACGAATTCCAATCGCAGGTCCATCACATCGGTCTCCTTCCACGGCATCCTCGATCCTCCCGTTTCGGAAGGACCAGCTTCGCCCAAACCGTTACCTATGTGTTGAACCTGTACCGGCAGAGGGTTTGCCGTTGGGGGCGGCCGATGCTTGTGCATCGGCCGTTCGGCGTCCGAATGCCTGAGGCGAGCCGGTTAGGATCCTTCTGTTGGGGCTCGAAGGTTCAGGCGGGCCTTCGAGGGCCCGTCCTTCACCGTCGTTCAAATCCGCAATCCCAAATCCCAATTCCCAAATCAAAGAACCCTGTATACTGTCCTCCTGCAGGAGGCAGCATGGACAAATTCATCATCAAAGGCGGCGTTCCGCTGAAGGGGACTGTTGCGGTCCGGCCCGCGAAGAACGCGCTCCTGCCGTGCATGGCGGCGTCGCTTCTCACCACCGAGCAGGTCCGCTTTACGAGTTCCGCCCGGCACATGGACATCGTTTCCATGCTCAGCGTGCTGGAGCACCTGGGCGCCGACGTGGAAGGCAAGCCCGGCGGCAGGTTGTCCGTCCGCGCCGCCAACGGCCACGGCGACCTCGAAGCGCCCTACGACCTGGTAAGGAAGATGCGCGCAAGCGTGCTCGTGCTGGGGCCCATGCTCGCCCGGTACCAACGGGCGCGCGTCTCCCTGCCGGGCGGCTGTGCCATCGGGGCCCGCCCCATCGATCTGCATCTCAAAGCGCTGGCTAGGCTCGGCGCGGACATCCGTGTCGAGCACGGGTACGTGGAAACGACGGCGAAGAAGCTCAAGGGCGCCGAGGTGGTCTTCGACAAGACCACCGTGGGCGGTACCGAGAACATCCTTATGGCTGCCGTCCTGGCCGAGGGCGAGACGATCGTGCGAAACGCCGCCCGCGAGCCGGAGATCGTGGACCTCGCCCGGATGCTCACCGGTATGGGCGCGCACGTCCGGGGCGCCGGGACGGACACGATCCGCGTGGAAGGCGTCAGGGAACTGCACGGCGTGACGCACACGTGCATCCCCGACCGCATCGTGGCGGGCACGCTGCTCATCGCGGGCGCCATCACGGGGGGCGACGTCACGTGCACGGACGTGGAGCCCGAACACCTGGAGGCCCTCCTGCTCAAGCTGAGAAGCATGGGCGCGAAGGTGGACGCGGGCGAGAGCGGGGTCCGCGTGGCTGCCCCGAGGAAGCTGGTCAGCACGGACATCGTAACCCAGCCCTTTCCCGGCTTCCCCACGGACCTGCAGGCGCAGTTCATGGCCCTGCTGAGCCAGGCGAAAGGGACGGGAACGGTGAAGGAGACCATCTTTGAGAACCGCTTCATGCACGTGCCTGAACTCGTGCGCATGGGTGCGGACATCCGGATCGAAGGCAACCTGGCCGTGATCGCGGGCCCTCGCCCGCTGAGCGGAGCGCCTGTCATGGCCAGCGACCTGCGCGCCTCGGCCTGCCTTGTCCTCGCGGGGCTGTGCGCGGGCGGCGTGACGGAGATCCGGCGCATCTACCACCTGGACCGGGGGTACGAGAGCCTCGAGAAGAGTCTGCGGGCCCTCGGCGGTCGCGTCCGGCGCGTCAAGGAATAAACCGCCCGGGCGCGGGGTACCGCATATCCGGGACCGACGGCGGCCGGCGGCCGGCCGGCCGCGGGCCCGGACGAGAGATAGATAGGAAGCCTGTATGACCGAACGCGCGAAGATCCTTTTCGGAACCGGAAACCCCGGTAAACAGAGAGAAATCAGGGGGCTCCTCGAAGGCCTCCCGATCGAGATCCTCTTCCTCCAGGACCTGGGCGACCCGCCTGAGGTCGAAGAGACGGGCACCACGTTCGAGGAGAACGCGAGGCATGAAGGCCAGGGGCTACGCCTCCCTTCTGCCGGGCGCATACGTGGCGGCGGAGGATTCGGGCATTGTGGTACCCGCCCTCGGCGGCGAGCCGGGCGTCTACTCTGCCCGCTACGGCGGCACGCGGGAAAACGACGCCCACAACGTGCTCCTGCTCGAGCGCATGAAGGCCTTCGAGGGCGAGGACCGGGCCGCCTACTACGAGGCCGTGGTGGTCCTCATCGACCCGACCGGCGGGGAAACCGTTTTCCGGGGCCGGGTTGACGGCCTCATCGCCGAAAAACCCGAAGGGAACGGCGGATTCGGCTACGACCCTGTCTTCTTCCACGAGGAGCTTGGCAGGACCTTCGGGTGCGTGAGCCAGGCGGACAAGGACCGCTTCAGCCACCGCGGCCGCGCCATACAGGCCCTCAGGAGCCACCTCGAAGAGGTTCTGGGATCGTAGGGTCCGTCCATCGGAGGCTTCGATGCAGAAGTTCGTGAAGCAGTTCGAGCGCTACCTGCGGGACGAGAAGAGAGTCTCGGACCACACCCTGCGCAACTACCTCTCGGACCTCGCACAGTTCCAGGCCTTTCTCAAGAAGCTTTTCGGTGACAACGTGGCTCCTGCGGACATCGACACGCTCACGCTCAGAGCCTACCTGGGGCACCTGCACCAGAAGGGCCTGAGCAAGTCTACGGTAATGCGCAAGCTCGCCACGCTCCGGAGCTTCTTCCGCTTTCTCCACCGCGAAGGCACGGTCGCCTCCAACCCCGCCAGGGCGCTCCACACGCCCAGGCAGCTCAAGAAGGTGCCCGCGGGTGCTCACGGAGGACGAGGCCGCGGCGCTCGTGGAAGGCGTGCCCGCTCCCGATGCCGGGAGCCTCGGCGGCCTCAGGGACCACGCGCTGCTCGAGCTCCTCTACGCCACGGGCCTGCGCGCGTCCGAGGTCGTCGGTCTGGATTTCGACCGCGTGCACGTCGGAGAATATCTCGTTCGCGTCATCGGCAAGGGGCGCAAGGAGCGCATCGTACCTTTCGGCGAACCGGCCGCTCGCGCACTGGCGGCGTACCTGGCAGAGCGCAACAGCCGGTTCCCGGCCCGGCCTGGGGACCCCGTGTTTGTCAACCTGAAGGGTGGACGGCTCACCTCGCGGTCGCTCCAGCGCATCGTGGAAAAGTATCTGCCGGCCATCCCCACGGACAAGGACGCCTCGCCGCACACCCTGCGCCACTCCTTCGCCACGCACCTCCTGTCGCGGGGCGCCGACCTCAGGACCATCCAGGAACTCCTCGGCCATGCCAGCCTGTCCACGACCCAGAAGTACACGCACGTAGCGACGGCCCAGCTCAAGGCCGTATACGACTCGGCCCACCCCCGCGCCCACCGGCGCGGCAAGGATGACGAAGATCGGGAGTAGACCATGCAGCACATGCTCGACGTAATGATCCGGGCCGCCCTCAAGGGCGGAGACATTCTCAAAGAAGCCCGTGCCAACGGCTTGGAATGGGTCGAGGAGAAGGGCAGGAACGACTATGTCACGGCGGCCGACAAGGAGTCCGAGGCCGCCGTCAAGTCCATCCTGGCCGAGGGCTTCCCCGACATCCCGCTCCTGGCCGAGGAGGGTTCGGGCACGGCCTCGGGCATCGAGGGCCGGTTCTTCTGCGTGGACCCGTTGGACGGCACCAACAACTTCGTCCACGGCATCCCCGTCTACTGTGTCTCCGTGGGCCTCATCGAGGAGGGCCGCCCCGTCCTGGGCGCCGTCTACGACCCCGTCCACGACGAGCTGTACACGGGCGGCCGGGAGATCCCCGCGGCCCTGAACGGCAAGCCCATGCAGACGTCGGGCCGGGCGGTCATGGACGGCTCCTTCGTGGCCACGGGTTTTCCCTTCAAGGAGCTGGACCACCTGGAGCACTACGTCGCGGGGTTCCGGAAGGCGGTCGGGTCCACCGGGGGGCTGAGGCGCTGCGGCTCCGCCGCGCTGGACATCTGCTGGACGGCGGCGGGCCGGTTCGACGGCTTCTGGGAACGCGGCCTCTGGCCGTGGGACGTGGCCGCCGCAACGGCCATCCTGCTCGCCGCGGGCGGCGGCGTCATGGACTTCACGGGCGGGGAGGACTTCCTCTTCGGCCGGACCATCGTCTGCGGCGCTACGCCGGCCTTCACGCACGCGCTTGAGGGACTGCGTCGGCGAAGACTTCCGGGGGGCATGACGGGCCGGCGAAAAATCCTGTCGCCGAAACGGGGGGAGCGGGGACCGATGACATCCGGGCAAGATGGCTATTTGAACTCGAACGGGCAAGGGCGGGGAGTGCTACGTTTTCTTTTCGCCGCCCTGCTGGCGGCGTGCCTGTGCACGGCCCTGGCAGCGCCCGTGCCGGCCGGGCTCGACGTCAAGGACGCCGTCGATAACCTGCACGGCCTCACGCTCTGGGCCACCATTCCCTACGCCCACTACGGTCCAGGCCAGCCGATCAAGGTCTACCTCACCTTCACCAACCGGGGAAGCCGGACGGTCACTTTTCAAAGGACGGCCCCCCTGGTCGGCGTCTTCACCGTGGACGGCAAACCCATGACATTTCCTCAGGTCGAGGATTCCTCGGCCGCCGAAGGACCGCCGTCCAAGGAGACGATCCTGCCGCTGGAGCCCGGCGGACACTGGCTGCGCACCGTCGTCCTCCGGCCCGAGCGGAAGGAGTTTATCCACGGCGAATACCCGCTCAGGATTTACTGTCTGCTTGACAACGCCTACCAGGCGCCGGCCCCTGGTACCGACCGGCGCGCGCTCAAGGGCACGCTCGTGTCCAACACCGTCACCGTCAAGATCAAGTACAAGGTCATCGTGGTGTATTGACGGTCTTCGGGGGGGCGAGGGGGAGGTTTGGTATTTGGGAAACGAGAAGGAACTGCGGCAATTGTCCTTTCCCAAAGCCTGAGGCCGAAGGGCTAAGGTCCAAAGGAAAGACCAGGAACGGCCTTGGACGGGCCTTCGAAGGACGACAAACGCCTTACCCACCTATTTCCCTGCTTTCTTAATCACGATCTCTTCGAAGGCCCCTCCCCGACTTGATCACTTTTTCTATCTACGCGACAAGTCGAGGCGAGCGACTTATAATGCAACTACCTTGGAATCGGCAGCGGAGTGGATCATTCGCCGTAGGAACCCCCGCAAGGGGATCCACGGGATGCTAACCCACACCGGCGAACAATGGCGGCTTCGGTGATTCCGCGTGACGCATCGTGTCGCGGCAGACCGGTAGTGGATAGGAGAGGAATCTGGCAAGAAACGGATTGCCGAAAGGAGCAGGCAAATGGACCAGGTAATAGCCAGGGTGCAGGAGTGGACCGTGCTGTACGGGATCAGGGTGATCGGTGCCGTCGCCATCCTGGTCCTGGGCTGGTTCGCCGCCAGGGGCGTACGTGCGATCATCAGGCGGATGCTCAGGAAGGCCAATGCGGACGCCACACTGGTGTCGTTCGTGGCAAGCCTTTGTTACGTCGGCATCATGGCGTTTGTCATCATCGCGGCTCTGGGAAAGCTGGGCGTCGCGACCGCGTCGTTCGTCGTCGTTCTGGGCGCCGCAGGGCTGGCGATCGGTTTGGCGCTCCAGGGGGCGCTGTCGAATTTCGCCGCCGGCGTGCTGATGATCATCTTCCGGCCTTTCAAGGCGGGCGATTACATCGAGGGCGGAGGCGTCGCGGGCGTCGTGAAGGCGATAGGGATATTCACGACGGAACTGAGGTCGGTCGACAACAGGAAGATCATCGTGCCCAACGGGAAGATGATGGGGGACAACATCGTCAACTACACGGCCGAAGAAGTCCGGCGCATAGATCTGGTCGCCGGGGTGAGCTACGGGGACGACCTCGACAAGGTCAGGAAGGTGCTGGAGGACATCCTGTCGAAGGACGAACGCATCCTTAAGGACCCGGCCCCGACCATCGGCGTGCTCGAACTGGCCGACAGCAGTGTGAACTTCGCCGTGCGGCCGTGGGTGAAAACCCCGGACTACTGGAACGTCTTTTTCGCGACCCAGGAAAGCATCAAGAAGCGCTTCGACGCCGAGGGCATCAGCATCCCCTTCCCCCAGCGGGACGTGCATCTGCACAAGGCGGAATAATACCTTTGTGGGCCACTTGCGAGGGGCATTTGGGGTTTGGGATTTGGGAAGCGGCAGGGGGTGGACCTCCGACATAATATTGAACAGGGAGGATGGGAGGACCACGATTTGGGTTTTGAAAGGCGGCAACAAAATAAGAATGGGGCTATCTTCAAAGGCCTAAGGCCGAAAGACTAAGGGCTAAGAAAAGACGGACACGGCATGGGCGGGGCCTTCATAAACACCAGACACAAGCCATAAAACACTGAATCCAACCGCGGAGGCGCGGAGAAATTCACCGAGTGCACAGTGAGGCAATGAGGCCTTGAGAAAGACGACGGCAGTGGGCCTTCGCTGGTCTGCGCACGGCCATTCACTTGAGTAGTCAATAATTTGATCACCCAACGAGTGTGCCGACAGGCGCACTCATTGGCATCGTGGTTGTGCCGTTGTCCGCTATTACCATCTTCGTGTCGATAGCAGGGGCACTCAGAGAAAGGGCCGAGCGGGTCTCGTATGCCCTGTCAGCCTTGCTGTCCTACCTCTGATCGTGTGCGCAGCCTGCTGCGTGCTGACAGGCCGTTGACTGTGTTACAATTACCTTGACGAACAACTCCATCACATCGCAGCCGTTCGGTCCATGGCCTCAGCGGGGAAGTTCGGGGGATTCTTAGATGGTTCGGGATCATCACCACGATCAGGGGGAAAGGCCATGACTGCTCGCTCCATGCTTACGCGTACCGCACTTGCCGTCCTGTTTCTGTCTGCATTCGCAGTAGGGTTGTCAGCTCAAAGCCAGCAGGCGGATCCGGCATGCCTGGATTCGTGGCACTGGGCGAATCCGCTTCCGATGGGCAACGGTCTCACAGCGGCGGCCTACGACGGAACAATGTATGTTGTGGTGGGCGCATGGGGCACTGTGATGACCAGCACAGATGGCTCTCATTGGGATTATCAGTGTATAGGAAAAAACGAACTTCCAGTCAGTTTGGCCGTTGGACCGGACGGCTTTGTATGTGGGACCAATCACGGTGCAATATGGAAATCGCAGGACGGTCTGAACTGGACGAGGGTTGAGTCAGACCAATTCCTGCCCGGAATTTGGGATGTCATTTACGGTAATGGACGATTCGTGGCGGTCGGAGGACAGGGCAACGTCAGTACCAGCACCGACGGTGTTCACTGGACCGAACCGATTTCCATCGCTCCTGACCTCCAAATCAACAGCGTCGCCTACGGAAACGGCGTGTACGTTGCGGTGGGCTACTTCGGGAGCGTGTGGACCAGTCCCGACGCCGCTCAGTGGACCCAGCAGCCCGCGACGCTCTCGGTCCCCTGCGAGCGGATCATCTACGGAGGCGGGCAGTTTCTCGTCTGCGGATCGCCAGACCACCTCTGGACGAGCCCGGATGGCGTGAATTGGACTACGCACACCCTGCCGACGTCGGAGAATATCTTCGCTTCCACCTGGGATGGCAACCGTTTCGTGGCCATCACGTGCTACGGCCTGGTCTACACCAGTCCCGATGGCATGACGTGGACGCAGGGTGACCGTCTCGGTGGATACTCCGTTACCTACGGTGTTGCTTACCTGGGAAGGCGGTATTTGGTAACCGGTGTGGTCAGCCTCCTGGTTGGCCCCGACCTCAACTCGCTGCGCGAAATCGTCGACGACATCACCGGGTGGCAGGGGGGGAATAGCTTTATCCGGATCCGGTTTGGAGGAGGTGTGCAGGGGCGCTTCGTGGCCGTCGGAAGCGTTGGCATGACCGCGTCGAGTTCCGACGGCGTGCACTGGGCGTACCACTTCGCCGGAATAGCCAATACCCTTTGGGCAGTCGCCTGGGCAGACGGGCACTTTCTGGCCGTGGGAGAACGCGGCACTATCCTTACCAGTCCAGATGGAGCTGCCTGGACGCAAAGGCAGTCAGGGACCAGCGAGTTCTTTACAGGAGTTGCGCACGCGGGTTCTCTCTGGGTTGCAGTGACCTTTGACGGAACCGTCTTCACGAGTCCGGACGCGGTGTCATGGACACCTCACCCTATTGACGGGTCACCGGAGCTCGTGAGCGTCGCTTTTGGTGCGGGAAGGTTCGTAGCCGTAGGCTACGGCGGCGTCATCTATACCAGTCCCGACGGCGCATCATGGACGTCGGTCTCATCAGGAACGGACACGAATCTGATGGCAGTCGCATACGGCAACGGTGTTTTCGCTGCGGTCGGGCAAGACGGCGCGGTCCGGACCAGCTCTGACGGGGAGACCTGGTCCCCTCCGCAAAGGATCTCGATTACCTGGTTATGGGATGTCAATTTCACGGGCGATCGATTTTTAGTCTCTTCCAACGACGGAACGGTCTTCAGCAGCGCTGACGGCGTCAATTGGACCGCATACCACACCAGGACAGCCAATACGGTTTCCTCGGTCTGCGAGGCAAATGGGACGACCGTTGCGGTCGGGGCGGCGGACGATATCCAGTACAGCACGTGCAATCTCGTCTTTGCAAGGCTTTCCCCGTCGGTGGGCCCCTCTTTCGGGGGCACGACAGTGACGATCAGCGGCGCCAACTTCCAGGACGGAGCGAGCGTGTACTTCGGCAGTGAACCCGCGACGGACGTTCATTTTGTAGACGATTCCACCCTTACCGCCGTGACGCCGGCCGGGTCCATCGGCCCGGTCGACGTGAGCGTGGTCAACCCGGATGGTACGCCGGTTACGCTGGCGCAGGGCTACACCTTTTCCCAGGACGACTCGACCTTTACGGCGACGCTGTCCGCCTACCCGGACTCCGGGACCGCGCCGCTCGACGTTACGTTCACCCTGAACGCGTCGGTCGGCGACGGGCACTACTGGCTCAATATCATGCCCGGTGACGGCCACTCGTTCTCGATAACCGTCGAGAACGGCAGTCCCGCCCTATCTGGCACCTTCGACTACACCTACGACCAGCCGGGGATCTACCAGGCGGCCGTCGTCGTTACCGACGGCTCGGGGCACATGGCCACGACCGATCCCGTCACCATAAGCGTCGGACAGACGCCGCTCACCGTCTCCGCTACGGCGACGACGACGAGCGGGTCGGCGCCCCTGTCGGCCATGTTCGCGTGCGCGCCGCACGGAGGCACGCCGCCCTACACCTACGATTGGAACTTCGGGGACGGGACCGCGCATGCGACGAATCCCAGCCCTGCGCACGTGTTCGAATCGGCCGGTGTCTACACGGTGACGCTGACCGTGACGGATTCGGCGACCCAGACCGCGGTGGACGACCACATCCACGTTAACGTCTACGGACCGCTGACCTTCCACCTGACCGCCCACCCGTCCTCAGGGACGGCACCTCTCGAAGTTCACTTCACCGGAGCGGCGTCGGACGGAGACGGCGACTATACTTTCGGCCCCATCTACTATGGGGACGGCACGAGCGGGTATGGGCCGCACACCTACAACCAGCCGGGCACCTACCAGGCCACGCAGACGGTGAGCGACGGCTCCGGCCACACGGCCCCGAGTGCGCCCGTGACGATCACCGTCCTGCAGGCCCCCGTGATAACCAGCGTAAGCAAAGCCGGTTCACCCTTCCGCCTGAAGGTCCTGGGCAGCCACTTCCTGGCAGGGTGCGTGGTGAAGATCGACGGGCAAGCCGTGCCGCAGACGAAATTCAAGAACGACGGCAAGCTGGTCGCCAAGAAGGGCCGGATGCTCAAGGCCATGGTGCCCAAGGGACAGACCGTGACGATCACCGTCGTCAACCCGGATGGTGCCGGTTCGGCGGGCTTCCCGTTCACGCGGTGAGGAGCATGGCCCTGGACCTTGACCTCCGGGACGCGGTTCGGCTGTCATTTTCGGACTGTATGTGGAGAATTGATGCGCGCATGCCTTGCGAAAGCAAACCGATGCACCAAGCGGACCTTGGGGCGTCCTGGATTAACAGCGCGGCGGGGAAGCCGCACGTGAAAAACTCGGGGGTCAGTTATGAAGGCGAGAAAGCAATTTACCTTGACGGCATTTGTGATTGGGGCCTCGCTCTTGTGCGTTGCGGTATCTGCGCAGTACGCCCGGCCCGCAGAGAAGACATTGAGAGGTTATCCGGCGCGGCCCGGTAAAATCGAAGCCGCCGTTCCCTTTACCTCGGGTGTTTCGAAACGCACTTTTCCCCACGCGTGCGGCGAAAATCGCAACCTGTCCGACAGCATTGCATCGGCGAGTCCGGCTGCTGCATGGACAAGTGGCGGCCCATACGGGGGGGCGGTCTACGTGATGGTCATGGATCCCTCGAACGATGCCATACTCTATGCTGGAGCGATAAACGGCGGCGTCTTCAAGTCCGACGACGCCGGAGCCACATGGATCCCCAAGAATAGTGGCTTGACGAACCTGGATGTCTGGGCGCTTGCGATCGATCCGTCGGCTCCAAACACGATTTACGCTGGAGTGGCCATGGGGCCGGGAGGAGTGTTCAAGTCCACCGATGCAGGAGAACACTGGGAGGCATCCATCTCCGGAATCGAAAATATGCTTGTTCTGACTCTTGCCATCGATCCAGGAGAGCCTAAGACTCTCTACGCGGGAACAAACCATGGCGTCTTCAAGTCGATCGATGCTGGTTCTACGTGGGCGGCCGACGGTACGGACATGATGAGCAAGGAAGTAGACTCGCTTGCGATAGATCCCATGAACCACGCTACGCTCTACGCAGGCACCAACCATGGGATCTATAAGTCATCAGACGGCGGTAATTCTTGGGTGTCTTCGAGCAACGGGATCACCGCCCTCACTATTACACATGTGGCGATCGATCGATCGGCACCCTCAACCTTGTATGCTGCGACATACGATGAAGGAATATTCAAATCCACGAATGCGGGAGGAAGCTGGACGGTCGCCAATGTCGGCCTGTCCAATCTCCACGTATACGTGATAGCGATCGATCCTTCGACGCCTTCAACGTTATATGCAGGTACGTTTAAGGGCGATGGCGGGATTTTCAAATCCACGGACGCCGGTGCCACTTGGACCGTAGCCGGTGAGGGACTGACCGATCTGGACGTGTTGCCGGCACTCGTAGTAGATCCTGTCAGCCCGTCGATGGTCTACGCGGGAACCAATTACGGCGGTGTTTTCAAGACCACCAACGGAGGCGGAACCTGGTCCGCGTCCAACGCAGGGCTGACGAACCAGCCTCTGCGGTGCCTCACAGTAAATCCCGAAATTCCTTCCACGGTATACGCCGGAACATGGGGAAACGGCCTGTTCATGTCCATGGACGGGGGAACATCGTGGAAACCTGGGGATACAAGCCTGTGGGGACAAGATGTCCTGTCTGTTGTGGTCGACCCGGCCGATCCGACCACGCTCTATGCGGGGACGTACTTCGGGGGGGCGTACAAATCTTTCGATGGGGGCCGATCGTGGCGGTCCATCAATCAGGGACTCACGAATCTGAACGTCTGGGTTTTGGCCATGGATCCGGCGACTCCATCCACGCTCTACGCCGGCACTTTCGGGGGCGGGGTGTTCAAGTCCACAGATTCGGGTGTAAGCTGGATGCAGGCCAGCACGAACCTGACGAACCTCAATATCATGTCCCTCGCAATCGATCCGAAGACACTGAACACGCTCTATGCCGGGAGTTTCGGCGGGGGCGCATTCAAATCAAATGATGGAGGCCAGACCTGGGCCCCGGTCGGAACTGGAATGTCTCATACAGCCTCAGTATGGGCAATCGCAGTCGACCCGCAGACCCACACGACGGTCTATGCCGGAACGGCGCACGGACTCTTTAAGTCGACCGACGCAGCCGCAAGCTGGTTTCCTTCCGGGAGCTTGGGCGGGGCAGACAATAGCATCGATGCCCTTGTGATCGATCCCTACGCCCCTTCGACGATTTATGCGGGCTTGGCTCTGAACGGCGGGATATTCGAGTCGATGGACACGGGAGCAACCTGGACGGAGATCGATTCGGGATTACCCAATTTGAGCGCGCGTACATTAGCCCTGGATCCGAAAGGACCTGTCACCCTGTACGCTGGATTCGCGGATGGCAGCGTGTGGCAAAGGACCTGGGATTGCTCGCCGCCCAGTGTCAACGATCAGCCGGCAAGCCAGGCGATCAGCTACGGAGAGAGAGCCGTCCTCTCCGTGAGTGCAACTGGCCGGGGGCCGCTCGTCTACCAGTGGTACGAGGGGTCAGCTGGTGTGACGACAACGCCTGTAGGGGACGGCACGAACGCCTACGATACAGGCCCGATGACGTCCTCTGCTTCTTACTGGGTGAGGGTGTCTGACGGCTGCGGCCAAACGAACAGCGAGGCGGCAGAGATAAGAATCGGTGCTCCGGCGCTGGCTGCCGTCGCGTCGGCATCCACGAATGGAGGCGTCGTGCCCCTGACGATCGACTTTTCCGGCGAGGTGCTTTCGGGAACGCCCCCCTATGCCTACGACTGGGACTTCGACGATGGGACTCCGCACGGTAAGGAGGCCGACGTGCAGCACATCTTCAGCACGCCGGGCACTTACATGGTGACGTTGACCGTGACCGACTCGACGTCCGAGACCGCGATGGACAACCACATCAGAATTCACGCATATGGGCCGCTGACATACAACCTCTCAGCCGACCCGACGTCCGGCTCCGTTCCCCTTAAGGTGGACTTCAACGGGACGGTCTCCGGCGGTGACGGCACCTACGCCTACCATCCCATGGACTACGGAGACGGACAGCGGGGATTCGGGCCCTACACCTACGCCATCTCCGGCACGTACATCGTCACACAGACCGTCACAGATGGGGCCGGGCACTCCGTGACGAGCGATCCGATCGTCATTACCGCAACGCCGCCGCCGCTCACCGTCTCCGCTACGGCGACGACGACGAGCGGGTCGGCGCCCCTGTCGGCCATGTTCGCGTGCGCGCCGCACGGAGGCACGCCGCCCTACACCTACGATTGGAACTTCGGGGACGGGACCGCGCATGCGACGAATCCCAGCCCTGCGCACGTGTTCGAATCGGCCGGTGTCTACACGGTGACGCTGACCGTGACGGATTCGGCGACCCAGACCGCGGTGGACGACCACATCCACGTTAACGTCTACGGACCGCTGACCTTCCACCTGACCGCCCACCCGTCCTCAGGGACGGCACCTCTCGAAGTTCACTTCACCGGAGCGGCGTCGGACGGAGACGGCGACTATACTTTCGGCCCCATCTACTATGGGGACGGCACGAGCGGGTATGGGCCGCACACCTACAACCAGCCGGGCACCTACCAGGCCACGCAGACGGTGAGCGACGGCTCCGGCCACACGGCCCCGAGTGCGCCCGTGACGATCACCGTCCTGCAGGCCCCCGTGATAACCAGCGTAAGCAAAGCCGGTTCACCCTTCCGCCTGAAGGTCCTGGGCAGCCACTTCCTGGCAGGGTGCGTGGTGAAGATCGACGGGCAAGCCGTGCCGCAGACGAAATTCAAGAACGACGGCAAGCTGGTCGCCAAGAAGGGCCGGATGCTCAAGGCCATGGTGCCCAAGGGACAGACCGTGACGATCACCGTCGTCAACCCCGATGGGGGAACTTCGACAGGATATCCCTTCACGCGGTGACGGCGAAGAGGAGACGCGGTGGTGCACTATCCTCCAGAATGGCTCCTCCGCCAGCGGCACATACCATGGAGGGCGCGAGAATGAAACTGCTGAGGCGGATCGCTGTTCTCTTGTTCCCGCTGCTCATTGTGAATGTATGGGGCGTCCCGGTTCGCGCTCGAGCTCCGGTGTTGCCGCCCGGCTTTCGCGATGCGGCTCCACCCTCGATCAAGCCTCTGGGCGCTCCGATCGTCGACCTGGGCCGCGCCGTCCTAGCCATGCCGATCTTTGCGAACGGATCGGAACAGCACCCGGAAAAGCCGCTGGTCGACCGTAACCTGGCCCTGCTCGACGTCCTCTCTCTCGGTTACGGCGATGCCTGCGCCGGCGAGTGCTACCAGGTCCTGTATTGGGGGGAATTCGACCAACCTAGGATCGGCATCTTTCGGAAGGACGGAGAAGTCTGCACGGTGGAGTTCAGGTATTTCAGTGGGAGTGCTCTTCGCACCAAACGACGGATGCTTACAAAGAAGGAATGGGCTCAAGTTCGTGAGGCGTTGCGGCGAGCGGGCTTCTGGGACCTCTCGCGCCGCAGCCGGTTCTCAACGGGCCCGCCCGATGAGGGACCGGCCTACATTCTGGAAGGCAGGGCCGGGGGCCTCTACCACACGGTGATACGCTCGCCGGAGAGGGAAACCTGTTTCGCACGGTGCTGCAATGCGCTGCTGGAACTTGCCGCCTTTCCGTCCGGCGCGAAATGAACGGGTACGCGGAGGAGAAGTGAGATGAGAATGCGCGTTCCACTCGTTGCTCTTTGTGGTCTCCTGCTTGTGACCTCGCTGAGCGTTTCGGCCCAGAAAGACACGGCAACAGCCATCAAGGAGAAGTGCGCCGACTTGAAGGCGTGCATAAAATCGGCTGAGGCCGGAAACGCGGAAGCGCAGTATCTGGTGGGGAAGTGGTGCCAATTCAGAGACACATCGAAAGACCACTTCAAGAAAGCGGCGAAATGGTACACGCTGGCCGCGAAGCAGGGGCAGAGAGAGGCGCAGTTCCGTCTCGCGGACCTGTACTTAACCGGAAGGGGCGTCCACATGTTGTACAGCGCCTACCACAAGTGGATGAAAAAGTCGGCGGAGAACGGCTACGAATGGGCTCAGTATCGCCTCGCCGAGGATTACGCCTCATGTTCGTGGGGAAACTTCGAGGTCAAGTACTCGGACTACCCGAAAGCCTTTAAGTGGTACTTGGCGGCCGCGAAACAAGGCAACGTGTTCGCGCAAGTCAAAGTGGGTTACTACTACATGAAGGGCATCGGAACGAAGAAGGACCTGGTCAAAGCCTACTTCTGGCTGGGTATTGCGCGAGACCGCGACGTCGGTCCCGCTTACGAAGTGCTCCGGCGGTACAGGAAGCGGTTCAACGCCCGGGTAGTCGCCCTCGCCGAACCCCTCATCGAGGAATGGCACAAGGCCCATCCCAACGAAGAGCCGGTAGGAATTCCGAGGTCGGACTCGATCACCCTTCCCTAGAAGATAGAAGCCGTGCGCCTCACTGCGTCTTCGGCGTGAACTTGAGGATGCGGTCGATGACGATCTCGCCGTAGGCGGCGCCGACCTTCGTCTTCTTTTCCAGGTAGGCCCGGAAGACGATGGCCATGGGCTCGTCGGCGCCCACACCGTGCAGGCAGGTGGTGTCTATCTCCCTGCAATTCGGCGTGTCATCCCCCGTGCAGCCCCCGGGGCGCGTGATTTTCCATGCGTAGAGCATGTCCGCCGTGGCCGGGTCCACGCCGGCGCCCAGAAAGTACTGGGCGGTGCCGGCCATTTCCGAGTCGTCGATAACGGCGGGGCTCGCCTTGTGTGCCCATCCGAGGACGGCGATGTTCGCGTAGACTGCCTTCCTGGTGGCGACGTGATTAACGCCATAGGCCACGAGGAACTCTCCGGGCTGCAGGATCATGTCGTTTTCCTGGGTGAGCCTGGCCGTGACGGGGTTGAAGCTGGGCGGGATATAAGGCGTGTCGCGATTGTCGCCCAGGCAGTTCTGGCCGTTCTCGATGCAGTTGTAGCCCTCGTACCAGTTGGTGGTGTAGATCGGCTTTGCGTCGCAGCCGGGGTAGGCCGCCACGATGGCCCGGCCGAGGGCGTCCACCGTGGGCAGCAGGTCGGTCTCTGTCTTGCCGGTGCCCCGTACGCGCAGCCTGGGCGTCTCCAGCGGGACGAGGGCCGACGCGGGAACGGGCGTGGCGGGGGAGATTCGCAGCAGGGCCCTGGGTGCCTTGATGTAGTCGTCCAGGTTCTGGTCTGTAGCCATCCTCAGCACGAAAGCCAGCGTGTCGTTCTCACTCTCGACGCCGAGCCGCGCGATGTCCGAGGGGATCACGACCGCGTTGAGGATGGACTTGGGGTAGCCCGCGTCCAGCAGCGCGCGCCGGACTTTGGCCTCGATTATTTTGTCCGCGGCGAGGATAAAGACCACGTTCCTGCCGAATGGACTCGACGCGTCCCCGCTGGTGCGAACCGTCACGTGGTTCACCGTGTCGCCGAGGCTCGCGAAGAGCGGGATGCGGTTGTAGGAGGAGAGCGGGGCGGGCCGCACGAACGTATCGGCCTGGCACGCCGGGGGCGGCTGAGGAAGCGGATGGTAACGGTCGTAGAGGTAGGCCGTGAAGCCGAAGTACTTCATTTTCGGCGGCGTGGTGCCGATGAAGACCACGGCCTCGTCGGGCCGCAGACGCCAGAACCAGCTGAAGCCGTCAGGATAGGTGTGGTTCTCGGTGAACCACTCCGAATAGGGGTTGGGAATCGACGGGGACTGGTCGGGCGCCGGCGGGAGAACGCCCAGCCCGTACGGGCTCGAGGGGTTGTTCGCGAAGCACGACGGGAGCCTGCACGTGCAGCACATGCCCAGCACGTCCGGAAAGTCCAGGATGCCGTCCTGGACCACGAAGCCCTTCTGTGAAAGCTCCTTGCGGAAAGCTTTCAGCCTCGCCTCGGGCTCCCCGGAGAACGTATGAGACGCCGCCAAAACCGCACACACCAACACCGACAGCGCCGCCAGCTTCTTGACGTGGCTCGCCATTTCGACCCCCTCCACCGAATCGGCCGAGCAGCGGCTGGTACATTGGGTTGTGCGAGCTAGATGGCCGTTGGGGCGATTCTGAGAAAGAAGATAGACCCGCCTCAGGGCGGACGTCAATAGCCCGACCATGAGCTGCGCTGGCGCCTGCTGCCCACTCTCTTCGTCCGGGGAGGCAGACATCATACTATAAAGATCACGCGGAGGTCGGCCATGAGACTACAACAGGTTGTGGGAACGTTGACGTCGCTGGTGTGTGCGTGTGTGCTGACCTTCGGGTGCGGAGGGGAGCCGTTGAAGAAACGGTAGCCGAGGGTTGGTGAATGTCCCGACGCATAACGGAACAGAGGCGCGTCGCGAGAGCAAAGGTCCCTTGGAGCCTCTATGTCTCGGAGTTCGTGGGGACGGCGCTGCTCGTGGCCGTCGGTGTGTCAGTGGTGATCCTGGACTTCGGGACGGGTAGCCCGGTGGCGCGCGCCATACCGGACGCCGGCGCCAGGCGTGCGCTGACGGGGTTCCTCTTCGGCGCGGTGGGCGGGCTGATCGCGCTCTCGCCGGTGGGGAAGATCTCCGGCGCCCACATCAACCCGGCGGTGACCCTGGCCTTCTGGATGAGGGGCAAAATGGGGCCGGGACACGCGGCCGGCTACGCGGCCGCCCTGCCGCTGCTCCTGTGAGGCGCCACGGGGGCTTCGGTCTTTTACGGGGCGACGGTGCCCGGTCCGGCCTGGGGCGTCTGGGCGGCCTTCCTCGGAGAGACGGCCACCACGGCGTGCCTCGTCGGCGGACTCTTTCTCTTCGGTCACGCGCGGCTCAGGCCCTGGACGCCGGCGCTCTTCGCGCCTCTCTACGCCCTCATGGCCTGGCTCGAGGCACCCGTCTCGGGCACGAGCACGAACCCGGCCCTCACGCTGGGGCCCGCCCTGGTTTCGGGAGCGTGGGGCGGCTGGTGGATCTACTGGGTCGGACCGGTCGTCGGTACGGTGCTGGCGCTCGCAGTCCTGCGCTTCCGTCCCCTGAGGCGACTCGAAGAAGACGTGGCCAAGGTCTACCACTTCGCGCACGATCCCCACGGCGTCTTCCGTCCGCGCGACGGCAGACGCCGCCGCTGGCTCTGAAGCGGTTCCGCACGACCGGTTCGACGCTCCGATAACCCTTATCTGAGGAACAAAGTCCCGGGGCGCCAGGTTTATGGGGGAGCGGGCGGTCCCGTTGGCGAGGGCCGCTCTGACGACACGGAGGACGATGCGATGAAAGCCATAGCGCTCGTTCCGGGGACGACCGACCTCAAGTTGGAAGAGCGGCCCGAGCCTGCCGTTTCCGCCCCCGGACAGATCAAGATGCGCGTGCTGCGCGTGGGCATCTGCGGCACCGACCGCGAGGAAGCCGCCGGAGGCCGGGCCCAGGCGCCCGATGGCAGGGAGAGCCTCGTCATCGGCCACGAGATGTTCGGGCAGGTCGTGGAGACCGGAGACACCGTCACGCGCGTCAAGCCGGGCGACCTGGCGGTCTTCACCGTCCGGCGCGGGTGCGGGAAGTGCCTGCCGTGCCTCATGAACCGCTCGGACATGTGCCGCTCGGGCGACTACCTGGAGCGGGGCATCAAGGGCCTGGACGGCTACCAGACGGCCTTCGTAGTGGACGACGAACAGTACGTGGTCCGCGTGCCCGAAGAACTTGAGGCCGTGGGCGTTCTTGCAGAGCCCCTCTCGGTGGCCGAAAAGGCCGTGGACGAGGCCGTGCGGCTCCAGACGGCGCGCCTGCCGGACGCCTCGGCCACCCCCAACTGGCTCTTCGGCCGGCGCTGCCTGGTGGCCGGGCTGGGCCCCATCGGGCTCCTGGCCGCCCTCGCCCTCAGGCTGAGGGGCGCCGAAGTGTACGGCCTGGACATCGTGGACGAGGACAGCGCCCGCCCCGCCTGGCTGGCGGGCATCGGAGGGCGCTACGTGAACGGCCGCACGGTTCCCGCCGACAAGGTGGACGACGTGCTGGGTCCCATGGACCTCGTGGTGGAGGCGACGGGCATCCCGTCCCTCGAATTCGACCTCCTGGACGCCCTGGCGGTGAACGGTGTCTACGTGCTCACGGGTGTGCCGGGAGGCGACCGGCCCATTCAGCTCGGCGGGGCCGGTCTCATCCGGGCGCTGGTGCTGGGCAACCAGGCCATGGTGGGCAGCGTGAACGCGGCCCGAGACCATTTCCAGGCCGCCGTGGATGACCTCGACCGGGCCCGCCTCAAGTGGGGCCGCCACGTGGAGGGCTTGATCACCCACAGGCATGCTTACGATGACTTCCCGGGCGCCCTGCAGCATCACGGGGCGGACGAGATCAAGGTGGTTCTGGAATGGAGCGAGGCGAAGCCCCGCGCCTGAGCGAGTCGCTTCCGCTGCCAAGGAGGTCCTGGTGTCCGAAACGAAGGACTTTGCACCCGGCGCGCCGGGCATCGAACCCAGGTGGACGTCCAGCGCCAAGAGCGGTGTGGGGACGGCCCTGTCGGGTGTCAGCCGCGTTTGGTTCACGCTGAGCCACGGCATCCTCAACGAGGTGTTCTTCCCGAGGGTGGACCAGGCTTGCACGCGCGACATGGGTCTCGTGGTCACGGCCGACGGCTTCTTCTCGGAAGAGAAGCGCCACGCCGCCAGCGTGGTGAGGTACATCGCACCCGGGGTTCCCGCCTACCGCCTCGTGAACACCTGCGCGCGAGGCCGCTACCGGATCGAAAAGGAAATCATCGCCGATCCCTGCCGCGACGTCGTGCTCCAGCGGACCCGCTTCACGGCCCTCAGTGGCGCCCTTGAGATTTACCGCCTTTACGTTCTGCTTTCGCCCCACGTCGGCAACGGCGGCGGCCACAACACGGCGTGGGTGGGCGACTATAAGGGTGTTCCAATGCTCTTCGCCGAGCGGGGCGGCAGCGCCCTGGCGCTTGCCTGTTCGGCGCATTGGCTCGCGCGGTCGGCCGGTTTCGTCGGCGTCTCGGACGGGTGGCAGCAGCTCAGGCGGGACGGGGAGCTGGCGGGGATCTATAAGCGAGCGGAAGACGGCAACGTGGCCCTGACGGGCCAGGTCGACCTGGCGGACTGCGATGGCGATTTCGTCCTGGCGCTCGGCTTCGGGCAGACTCCCGCGGAAGCCGGCCAGAGGGCCAGAGCTAGCCTGCTGCAGGGTTTTGATTCGGCGATGCGGGCTTACACAGGAGCCTGGCGGAACTGGCAGGAAGGCATCCTTCACCTGGAGGAGGCCAGGGACGCCGGCGAGACCGCCGCCGATCCCTATCACGTCAGCGCCATGGTGCTCAGGACCCACGAGTCCAAGCGCTTCCCCGGGGGCATCATCGCGAGCCTGTCCATCCCATGGGGCTTCTCCAAGGGTGACGACGACCTGGGCGGCTACCATCTGGTCTGGCCGCGCGACCTCGTGGAGACGGCCGGCGGACTCCTCGCCGCCGGTGCCGGCGAGGACGCGCGCCGGGTCCTCGAGTACCTCAGGGCCACCCAGGAAGCGGACGGCCACTGGGCCCAGAACATGTGGATGGACGGATCACCCTACTGGGGAGGCGTCCAGCTTGACGAGACGGCCTTTCCGATCCTGCTGGCCGACATGGCGAGGCGGGAGGGACTGCTCGGCGAGGGCGACGGCGCGCGCTACTGGGACATGGCGAAGGCGGCCGCGTCCTTCGTGGTTCAGAACGGCCCCGTGACCCAGCAGGACCGCTGGGAGGAGGACCCCGGCTATTCGCCCTTCACCCTTGCGGTGGAGATCGCCGCCCTGCTGGCCGCGGCCGACATGGCCGATGCCGCGGGCGAACCGCAGGCGGCTGCCTACCTGAGAGAGACCGCGGACAACTGGAACGCGTCGATCGAACGGTGGATCTACGTTCGGGGAACAGAACTCGCCGAGAAGGCCGGCGTGGACGGCTACTACGTGCGCATCGCGCCGCCCGAGACTTCCGAGGCCTGCTCCACCGCGGAGGGGTTCGTCGCCATCAAGAACCGTCCCCCCGGCCAGAGCCTCGAGGAGGCCGCGCACATCGTGAGCCCGGACGCCCTGGCCCTCGTCCGCTTCGGCCTGAGGGCCCCGGACGATCCCCACATCGTAAACACGATCAAGGTCATCGATTCCCTGCTCAAGGTGGATACGCCTTCCGGCCCGTGCTGGCACCGATACAACGACGACGGCTACGGAGAACACGAGGACGGCTCGCCCTTCGACGGCACGGGGGTAGGGCGCGCGTGGCCCCTCCTGGCCGGAGAGCGCGCCCACTACGAACTCGCCGCCGGGCGCGCCGACGTGGCCCGAGCCCTCCTTGCGAC
>CAVRTJ010000032.1:0-47921 GCA_963724125.1 uncultured Acidobacteriota bacterium | reverse complement strand
CGTTCGCCCCGAAGCCGCGCCCTTGATCGTCATGGGCACGACGGCGTCGTCCAGCAGGGCGACGACCCAGCGCACGGGCCGCACGAAGAACTGCTCGCCCGCGCCCCACCGCATGGTCTTGGGCAGGTGCAGCGCGTCCACGGCGGGCGGGATGATTTCGGCCAGGATGTCGCCCGCGGGACGGCCCTTGACCTCGCGCTCGAAGCCCGCGCAGGGGCCCTTGGCGCCCTCGACCTCGCGAAGCTCGCCCACGTCCACGCCCTGCTTGCGCGCGAAGCCCTCGGCGGCCTTCGTCCAGTTGCCCTCCGCGTCCCTGGCGATTTTGATGGGCGGCCCGGTCACCTTCTCCATGCGGTCCGGCTGTTTCGCCGGAAGGCCGTCGATGAGGAACCCGATCCGCCTGGGCGCGCCGAAGGCCCTGACCGAACCGAAGTCCAGCCCGGCCGCCTTCAGCCCGTCTTCCACGCGCTGGGCCAGTTCCGTAAAGAGGCCGGCAATCATGCCCGCCGGGATCTCCTCGGTGCCGATCTCAAGAAGAAAGTCAGGCATGGTCGGCCTCCCCCTCGACTTCGAACTGCTTCATGTAGACCGCCGCCGCGGCGCACGCCAGCCGCCTCACCCGCTTGACGTAGTCCGCCCGGGCGGCCACCGAGATGGCGCCCCGCGCGTCCAGGATGTTGAAGGCGTGGCTGGCCTTGAGGCAGAAGTCGTACGCCGGCAGGTAGAGGCCCTTTTCCAGCAGCCTGTTGCTCTCGGACTCGTACTCGTCGAACCAGCGGGCGGTCATGCCGGCGTCGGCCTCTTCGAAATCGTAGACCGAGAACTGCCGCTCGGCCTCGCGGCGCATGTCGCCGTAGGTGAAGTGCTCGTTCCACGGTATGTCGTAGACGTCGCCGATGCCGTTCAGGAACATGCACAGGCGCTCGATGCCGTAGGTGATCTCGACCGTGATGGGCTTCAGCTCGAAGCCCCCGGCCTGCTGGAAGTACGTGAACTGCGTGATCTCCGTCCCGTCCAGCATGACCTGCCACCCCACGCCCCAGGCGCCCAGCGTCGGCGCTTCCCAGTTGTCCTCCTCGAAGCGGAGGTCGTGGGCCTTCAGGTCGATGCCGAAGGTCTCCAGGCTCCTGAGGTAGCGCTCCTGGATGTCGTCCGGGGTCGGCTTCATGATGACCTGGAACTGGTGGTGCTTCTCCACGCGCTGCGGGTTCTCCCCGTACCGTCCGTCGCGCGGCCGCCGGCATGGCTCCACGTAGGCGCTCGCGTAGGGCCGCGGCCCCAGTACGCGCAGGAAAGTCTCCGGGTTCATGGTCCCCGCGCCCTTCTCGAGGTCGTAGGGCTCGGCGATCAGGCAACCCTCCCCCGCCCAGAAGTGCTTCATCTTTTCAATCAGCGACTGCATCGTCAGCATTCTCTATCTCCGATGTCCTTGAAATCACTGCATCATCGCGAAGAGGTATTGTACCCAGTTCGGGGCCTGATTTGGAACCCCAAAACGACATTAACCGCAGAGCACACAGAGGACACAGAGAAACAATTTCATTCAAAGTGAGGCAGTGAGGCGCTGAGATAGCACGGCCCGGGACGGGCCTACGAAGCAAGAATGAACAGGGAGGATGGGGGGATGGGAGGAAGGCGGGTGGAAAGCCTTGGGCAATCTGTCTCCCAAGGCCTAAGGCCGAAGGGCCAAGGGCTAAAGGAAGGACTCGATACGGCTGGGGGCGGGCCTTCGGGGAGCTGACCACGGGAGGGCGGCCGCTGGTGGTGGAGGAGAAAGGGTAAAGGTCGAAACGGCAGAAGACAGGCCCTCGAAGGTTCTCCTGCGACTTGATCACTTGATTACTCGATCACTTGATCACTTCTGCTCGCACAGGGAGCATGGGAGGACGGGAGGAAGAAATTTTTGGATTGAGGATTTGACCGCGGCAGCCAGGCGGCCTTCGAAGGCCTACACGCGCCTTCGCTCTAACTCTTAACCCCTTTACCGCGCCGAAGGCGCACAATCGCTGGATCACCTAACAAAATAGGCCGCTGTCCCTGTATTCTGCACCCGAGGTGAAATGCGGGAACGCTATTTCTTACTCGCGGACCACCTCTACGCGCCGGTTCTGCGATCGACCGGCCGCGGTGTCGTTGCTGGCGACCGGGCGGCTGGCTCCGAAGCCCTTCGTGCGTAGGCGCGCCGCGTCGATGCCGGCCTTGGTCAGGTAGTCCTTCACCGCGGTCGCGCGCTTCTCGGAAAGCTCCTGATTGTGGGCCGATCCGCCGCTGTTGTCCGTATGTCCCTCGATCAGGAACTTCCACGAAGGCCGAGCCTTGGCCGTGGCCACCAACTGGTCGAGCGCGGTCTTCGATTCGTCCTTGAGGCGGGCGGAGTCCGTGTCGAACAGGATGCCGTACAGGCGCACGCGTCCCTCGCTGGCGAGCTGTTGCTCGACGGCGTTGCCGCCGGGCTTCCAATTCGGGCAGGCGCCGACTTTGCGCGACACGCGCTTGCCGTTCCAGACGCCGGAGAAGCCTTTTCCGCCTTTGTAGGCCCAGAAACCGCGGAAGGATTGTCCGTCGGCCGCAAACATGAGGATGGCCGGCCCGCTCGAGTAGTGGCCAGCCTCGCCCTGGCGCCACGTGAAACGCAGGACGCGGCCGTCGAAGCCGCCGTTCTGGATCAGGCCCTCGTCGTGCTCGTAGCAGCCGGTCACCGTCGCCCCGGTCTGCAGCATGTGGAACACGCCATAGTTGGTGTCGAACGTACCCGAGTTGTCGGGCGGCGGCGTGTGCGTGAGTTGCCTGCCCCACGCCGAGAACTCCATCAGTTCGTTGTATTGCGGATCACCCCAGTTATCGACCAGCGTGAGGCGCAGATACCGGCCGGTGGCCGGCGTCTTCAGCGAGAACTTCTGGTTGCCCTTCTGCTTTTCCAGCGCGGCGTTCAAAACGGGGACATAGCCCGCATCCTTTCTTTCGGAAATCTCGACGCGCACGTGCTTGGCGGATCGCTCCGGATTCTCGGTACGGGCCGTGTCGAAGGTCAGGCTGTCGATTCGACTGCGCTCGGCAAGTTCGAACACAAACGTCTTCGGCTTGAGGTCGCCCTTGGGCGATGCCCAGCCGGTGTTGGGATCCTCGTCCTGCAAGGCCATCGGTGACCAGTTGCCAGGGTCATTGCCGTAGGAGTGCGGTTCTTCGACCAGCAGGGTTCCGGCCCCCACGGCCACGAGGTTGATCGGCCTGGTAGGCGGTGTCTGGGCCGCCACCAGTGAGACCGTCATCAGTAGCATGGCGAAAAGCAAGCCGCATAACGCTCCGCGCATCCCGAGTCTCATGAGCCACCTCCCATTACCCCAATAAACCGCACCTGCCTCGATTCCTATTCCCATTGGGCGGCGGCGCGCCCCGGCACTTCGGGTGATCCACATCCGCCAGCGGACGCCGCGAATATCGGCTCAATTTTATCTTAAAACCCGTCGGTTAGAGGCGGGGAGGAGGGAAATTTGGGATTTGACTGCGGCTTACGGGAGATCTTCGAAGAAAGGGATCTCACCGCAGAGACGCGGAGGCGCGGAGAAAACAGCTGGTTATGAGTTCTGGGTGTTGGGTGTTGAGTTGATGTACTTTTTTCCAGAGGGCTAAAGGAACGATGGCGAACGGGGGTCCGTTGTGGCGGCCAGCGGGAGCCGGTCGACACCTTTACTCTTCACTCTTAACTCTTAACCCCCTCACCGCGCCGTCATGCGCACAATCACATGATCACTTGCGCAAGAAATAGGTGCCTGTCCCTCCTAGTTTCCAATCGCCACGAATTGGCGCTCCTCCACGAGATGGATGTGCATTCTGTCGTCGAGTGCGGCGGTTTGGGCTTCCAACCGCGCGCGCTGGGCGGCGTCGAAGCTTCCGACCAGGACGAGCCTGACCCGGTTGAACCCGTTGTCGTCCCGGGCCCGGCGCCCTTCCTTCAGCATCTTCGGAATATCCGATTCCGGGTCCCCGACGTCCTCGAACGGAACGATCGCGACGAGAAGCCGCCTGCCCACCAGGATCTCCAGGCCGCCCGCCACCCGGTGCGTGCCATACAAACTCGGCAGGCCGATCCGCACGTCGTCGAAGACGCTCTCCGGGCACCCGCACTTCAGCACATCCCGAACGAACGCCCTCACCCTGGATGTCGAGACGAATGCATCATGCAGCATACTTTTCACTGTTTTCCATCCTCACGAAGAGAAGAGAATGATTGGATCATAACTCGCAACGTGGAAAATAGGTGGCTGTCCCTATTTTCTGTTCTTATTCTCCTTCTGCTGTGCGATGTTAGCTGTGACCTTTCCTGCAAGTTTTGAATACTCTCCCACTGCTGCAACCGTATCGGCAGGGTTAACATGCCACTCTGACTTGACTGCGACAGACTGCATGGCTTTTATCAATAGTGGTTTGATCGATTCAAGTTGTGGTCGTGGGAGTGCTTGAAGCCCGCCGACACTCTCAAATAGCTCACTGCCCTTTGTCGTAAGCTGAAAATTTCCACGAAACACATCAACAAGTTCGCCAGAACGTAGATAATTAATGGCACTTTCAATTTCTTGGTCGGTCGGAATTGCACAATTAATGTGATCTGCTGCTGCGAAGAAATGATAAAGCGATGCGCCGTCACTACGTGCAACAGAAAGAAAAACCCACGTGTTGGTTGCTTCGGCCTTCGTAATTATCTTGTTGACCTCTAACGACCAAGCTCACTGGCGGGGATGGAGCGCAGCGGAATCCCCGTCCAGTGCAGCGCATTGTTAGCCGATATAGTTATCTCATTTTCAGCCATATGTACTTGCTGCGAAGGAATATCACGTAAAAGATTGCCAGCAGAATCTTGAAGCCCCGCAAGTTGCTTCCGCATTCGAATTGAACGGAGTCCTGATTCATTTCAAAATCAACCATGTTGCTGCGACACCAATCGATCTTCAAGTTCAACTGATGTTTGCCTGATCCAACATCGAATTCGACTTGTTGACCATTTCTGATTTCCCCAATGACATTACCATCTAGGACAACTTTGTATGCTCGAAGCCTATCTGCATAACCAGTATCTCGATTGATTCGGATCATTTCTTTCTCCGGCTAACATGGATTATACGGATCCGCATAAGATGCGGCGATTCGGTTTTCTGTCCTGATAACACACCGGTGGCTCGTGTCTCCCAGCGGCTCTAACCCTTGATAAAGCAAAACGTTTCATTTGGGCGGCTTCCTTATCATGGCGTCTTATGCGGATCGGCATAAGACCCTTCCGTTCCGGCGAGGAGCCCGAACATGGGGCTATGAACCACGGCGGGGCCTGCATGAAAATCAGCCGCGCGCCGTCCGGGCGGTACACCAGATAGGCAAAAGGTGAGAACGATTCTTCCGCGTGAACGCTGTACGGATTCTTGCGCATGTCCCCTGACTCCCCTGATGATAGAGATATTGTCTCGCCCTTGCTCGTGGCAGGTCAAGGGTGGGGCGCCATGAGCTCAGTGATCGAGTGATCGAGTGACCAAGTGATCTAGTTCTGGGAAGTCCTTCGAAGGCCGATCCCCAGCTGATTCCACCTCTTCACTTTTCCCCCAAGCCGGTTGTTCAAAGAGAAAGATTGCTTCGTGGATGCCCTTCGACGGTGCCCTCGCAATGACTGCTCTCTGCTGAATTCTCACCGCCTCACTGCCTCACTGTAAAATACAGCTTCTTTCTCCGCGCCTCCGCGCCTTGTGCGCCTTCGGCGCAGTGATCGAGTGATCCAATGAATAGTCGGGCGAAGGCCTTCGCGGGCGTGGATTCCCGCCTTCGCGGGAATGACGGAATCGGTCGGCTGCGGTCCTTCGAAGGCCTGTCCCCCGCCGTTCCCACTTTAGCCCTTAGCCCTTAGCCCTTCGGCCTTAGCCTTCAGCGATAGTCCTTACCCCCAAATCCTTCCTCCCTTCCTCCCATCCTCCCTGTGCAAACAGAAGTGTTCCAGTAATTAAGTCGGGGGTAGGCCCTTCGACGGCCTGTTCCCCGCCGCCCCGACCTTTCCCCTCTTCCCTCTGACCTGGTCTGCGCCAAATGCCAGGGGCCGCAGGAATGCCCGGTCAGGTATCCTGGTTCCTGGACAGATTGTCTGCATCCAGCGAATCTCTCGGACGACCTGTGGCCCGCTTGTTCTTGATAAGATCACTCTTCGAGAGAAAAGGGAGCTTGAGTCCATCGACCTCGATATCCAGCTTATGCTTGAAGGCCGACGGAAACTCTACGGCATCTATACCGGTGAGGATATCGATGCGCCGGGGGGCGACGCCTATTTGAAAGGTGACGCCTTCTTCTGAAAAGGTCGATTCGGAAATATCGGACAGAGGGGCGCCAAATTCGGCAAGCGAAGCGTAAATCCTCTTGGAATTTTCCGGGGAGGGTTCTACCCATATGTCGAAATCACCCGTAGCACGGGGATAGCCGTACGCCCCCAGCGCATAGGCCCCGACGACGAGGAAGCGGACCCTATTTCCGAGTAAGATTTGTAACATTTCTCGGTAATCGTCGTTCAACATACTCGGAACCCCTCAGTGACCATATTTCAGCGGTGAGTTCCCACATAAAAGAAACCCGCTCTGCGGGAGAAGCCTTCACATAGGCCTCGTCTTCTTCGGCGGCCTTTATCAACCTGGCTTCCGTGCGAATCACTTTCATGGTGTCATTTTATCATATCGCGGCACAGAATCCCTGCCTTGGCGGTTCGCGCCTGGCGGCGCCGTGAGTCCGTGAGTAGGGGATTAGGTGAGTCCAGCGTTTGACTGACTCCGCAGGCCCGTCCCCCTCCGTTTCGACCTTTACCCTTTGCCCTTAGGCTTTAGCCTTTGGAAGAAGACGGAGTTCCTTCCCGTCCCTCTCACCGCCTCATTGTGAGACTAAACCGTAGGAGCCGACGCGAGGGGGCCTCCGAGGTAGTCGGCGAGGGTTCTGGAGACGAGGGCGGAGAGGGCCTTGACGTCACCGGCGGGAAAGGACGCGCCTGCAAGGTCCTTGAGGGACCGGGCCATCATGGCGCGAAGGAGGTCTTCGCCGCCGCGGCCGAGTGACACCCCGCCGGTGCCATGTGTTTCCCGGCAGGCGGGGCAGAGCCAGTCGCCGGCCGACCAGTCGAAGTGGAGGGGGTGGGGATCGCGGCCGCAGCCGGCGCAGTGCTCGGGTCTCGGAAACATGCCGTGCAGTTTGAGAAACCACGTCTGGAAGTACGCCCACGCCAGCGGCGGTGGCGCGCCCGCCCGCAGGCCGTCGAGAAGGGCCCCGGTGAGCCGGTAGGTCTCAGCCTCCTCGCTGTGCTCGGGCAATCCCCTCTCGAGGACCTCGGCCACGGCCATCAGGACGGAGGCCCTGGGCCAGTTTCCGAAGAGGTCGAGGGCGCTCTCCTCCACGTCCACGCTCCTCACCGATCCGAGGCCGCGCCCTTCGCGGACGACGAGTTCGGCCCGGACGCGGTTCATGGTTTCGAGCGCACCGCGGAAGGGCGATTTCACGCGTTTGGCGCCCTTGGCGACGGCCCTCACGACGCCCGAATCGCGCGTGAAGAAGCTCACGATCCAAGAGGATTCGGTGAGCGGATGGCGGACCAGGACGTAGGCTTCGGAGGTCAGCGCCGGCATGGAAGTATCGAACCACAGAACGGCGCAAAAGGACAGCGGGCGGCGGTCACCCCCGCCTCAGGCTTCGCCGTAGCGGTGGTTCAGGGCGAGCCCCACCAGGAAGAAGACGAGCGTCGCCACCTCCGCGTCTCCCCCGTTGAACTCGAAGAGCCCGCCGAAGAGGAAGGCCGTGAAGGCCGCCATGGCGCCGTACCTGAGCACGGGGTCGACCTGGTTCCGCATCCCCCTGAACGCGAGGACCACGAAGGCCAGGAAGAGGACCAGGCCGATGGCGCCTGTTTCGATGGCGATCATCAGGTAGAGGTTGTGGCAGTGGCTCCTGGTGAGGTACCCGGTAAACGTCGGGTAGTGGATCCGCGACGCGTAGGGCGCCTTGTAGGGGCCCGCGACCTGCTCGTATATACCGGGGCCCCAGCCGACCACGGGATGTGTCTCCCACATGTGAAAGCCCGAGACCCACAGGTAGATGCGCTCGGCGTTGCTGGGGTTGTTCATGTTCCAGGTGTTCTCTATGCGCTGCCGGAAGCTGGCGGGGCCGAAGGCTATCGCCATACCGCCGAGCACGGCCGCCGCCAGGAAGCCACCGATCAGCCACTTCTTGCCTTTCTTCCACAGGAGTACGGCGGCAGAGGGCACCGCCGCAAGGTAGTAGGTCCTCGCGAGGCTGAAAAAGAGCCCCAGTCCGGCGAGGGCCGATGCCGCCCACCATCCGGCCTTCTTTCCTTCCCGCCCGTAGATGGCGCGAGCACCCAGAAAACACGCGGCCGCCAGCATCACGCCGGCGTAGGTCAGGTGGTGGGAAAAGTAGCCGTACGCGGCGGTAGCGCCCATGGGCAGCTTCGTGTAGAGGTGTTCGTTGTGGAAGTCGGTTCCGATGAAAAAGGTCAGCGCGCTAATGGGAACGGTGAGGGCCGCCGAGACGGCCAGAAAAAAGGCGTAGGTCTTGACGTGCTTCCGCACGACCCACGGCAGGCCGGCCCCCACGAGAAGCGCCGTCCACGACCAATAGTTCAGGACCCCGTTGAGCGCGTCGGGCACGTACGGGCTGAACAGGGCGGCCACCACGTTCCAGCCGAAGAAGACGAGCAGCGCGGCTTCCGGGATGCCGGGCCTGTACTTGAGCCGGACCAAGCGCCACAGGAAGAAGAGCGTAAGCCCGACCTGGGCGGCGTTGATCGCGGCAAGGCTGAGGGAGGACGAGGCCCCCAGAAGGTAGAAGAAGAAAAGTTCAATCCCTGCCACGCAGGGCCTCCAGCTTATCTTCGATGAAAGCGGTCATCTCGGATGCATACCTGCCCGCGGAGAACCGTCGCGCGTTTTCCACGCCGGCCTCCGGCCTGAAGAGGTGCGACCTGCGGTCGAAGAGGGCGAGGACCTCCGCCAGCGACTCGGCGGTGGGTTTGTCGAAGAAGAGGCCCGTCGCCCCGCCGTAGTCCTCCCCGTCCGGCGGGATGACCGTTTCCTTTGCGCCGCCCCTGCCGAAGGCGATGACGGGTGTTCCCGCGGCCTGGACCTCGACGGGCGTTATGCCGAAATCCTCCTCGCCGCAGAACAGGAAGGCGCGGGCCCGCGCCATCTCTTCTGCCACCGCCTCATCGGAAATCCTGCCGAGGAAAGTGACGCTGGGGCCCGCCATTCGCCGGAGTTTCTGGAACTCGGGCCCGTCGCCCACAACCCGAAGCGGCAATCCCAGGCGCGTGCAGGCCACGACCGCCAGGTCCATGCGTTTGTACGGAACCATGCGTCCGGCTGCCAGGTAGGCGTCACATCTCTTCGCGGCGGGCGCGAAGCGCGCCGTCTCAACGGGCGGATAGATGACCGCCGCTTCTCGTCCGTAGATCCTCGCGATTCGCCGCGCCACGTTTTTGGAGTTGGCCACGTAGTGGTCCACGCGCCCGGCGGCCGCCGCGTCCCACAACCTTATGTAGTGCAGGATGGCCCTCGCAAGCCACGATTTCGGCCCCCGCTCGAGTCCGCCCCACTTCAGGTAGGAGTGGTAGAGGTCCCAGGCGTAGCGGACGGGCGTGTGGCAGTAGCAGACGTGGAGAGAGTCCGAATGGGTCAGAACGCCGTGCGCGACGCTGTGCGAGAAGGACAACACGACGTCGGGCGTCCCCACGTTCAGTTGCTCGACGGCGAAGGGATAGAGCGCGAGGAATTTGCGGTAGCGGTTCCTGAAAAGGGGCCGGTCCATGAAGGTGGTGTGTATGGCCCGCGCGGCGATCGCCGACGACTCGAACTGCCGGGGATCGTAAAACAGCGCGTGTATGGGAGCGCGCGGGTAGACCTCGCACATTGCCTCGAGGCACCTCTCGGCGCCGCCGAAGTCCACCAGCCAGTCCTGAACTAAGGCCACACTGGTTTCAGCCAAGGCTCTTCTCCATGAGCAGCGCGATCTGCCTGGACGGGTTGAACATGGCCTCCACGCGCGCCCGGCCGGCGTCGCCCATGCTCGCCCTCAGGACGGGGTCTTCGACGAGGGACGCCACGGCGGCCCGCAGCGCCGCCGCCGTCTTGTCGACGTGCAGTCCCGTCACGCCGTGCTCCACGATCTCGGTGAGTCCTCCGCTCCTGGTGACGACCACGGGCAACCTCCTGGCCATCCCTTCCACCGCCACGAGCCCGAAGGGCTCCTCCCAGAGAGAAGGTACCACCAGCACGTCCAGGGCGTCCAGAAAGGGCATGGACTCGACCATGGTACCCGTTACGACCACCCGGTCCCGGTCGGCGGCGCGCTCGGAGAGGGCGCGCACGATCTCATCTTCGCCGGGATCCTCGAAATCAGCCGCCCCTGCGACGAAGAGCTTCAGGCGGGGATGGCTGTCCAACAGTGGCACCAGAGCCTCGAGGAACATCCGTTGTCCCTTGGTCCTGGAAATCCGCCCCAATACGCCCACGGCGACATCGAACCCCCGCAGTCCGAGGGCCTCCCGCGCCGCGGCTCTGTCCTTTTCTGCCTCGAGGAAGGCCGGACTCACCCAGTAGTGGAGTTTTTCGGCCTTCGATCCGGCCGACTCGGCGAAGGGCGCGGCAACGGACGACGAACAGAAAATGACCCGTTTGACCTCCGGCTGCCTGAAACACCAGCGGATCAGGCGGTGCTCCATGCCCCCCGTAAAGATGAGGTGGAGCGCGCACGCGACGGGCACGCCGGTCCGCCGGGCGGCCAGTACCGCCGGAAGAAAACAGCGGGGGGCGTTGGCGTAGATGAGGTCGGCGTTCCGGTCCGCAATCGCCGCTTCGATGCTCTTCGCCGCCCGCCGCGCGTGGAGGGGATAGGCCGCCTTTTCGAAGAGCGTCTTTCGCCCCGCGGTCATGTCCGGCAGGGGCAGAGGGAGAACGGTAAAGCCCTCGTCCGCAAGGCTCCGTCCGGCCTTTCCCATGCCGGGAGCGAGCACGCGCACGCTGTGCCCGCCGTTCCGGAAGGCGCGCGCCAGGTCCATGAGGATCCGCTGTCCTCCGCCGAGGCCCGAATACTGGTCTAATAAAATGATCTCAGCCAAGCTGCAGGATACCCTCGGGGCATAGTCTGCTTCAAGCGTTTGTTTAAGGTGACAGGATGCCCCGGCCCGGGCAGGTCTCGAAAGCCCGGGCCGGAGAAGGCGCCTCGTTTTACGGGAGTCCACGCCATGAAGTACAAAAGTGTATTACCTGTCATGTTCATACTGGCCGCCGCCGGCCTCACAATTCTAGCAACCGAGGAACTGCCCTACAGGCAAGGAACCATCGCCCGGATCGAACGGGACGAAGGCCGCATAACAGCCGTGGTCGATCTCAAACCCCTGCCCGGTGACGTGGAGCACGAGGACAGCTACAGGGGACGTTCGGGCACCGGCTACTACGAGTACAAGGATGCGAACGGCGATACGGTCTATTCGCTGCAGGACACCCACCTCGTCGTCAAGGCGGGGCAGAGCGTCCATCTCGCGTTCTGGATCGGCACCGCTTACTTCCGCCCGGTGATAGGCACGGTGATAGGTGCGGACGGCCGAAAGGCCTGCACGGTCCTCGTCGATCCGAAGAAGATCCGGCGGTCGGTCACGGACCCGGACAACGGAAAGCGCACCAGCATTGGCAGTTTCTTCCACGAAGGCGCAAAGGTCATCGTGACCGACAAGGACGGCTGAAGGTCCCATGACGTGCCGCCCGCTCGGGCGGGCGCACGCGGAACAAAAGCGGCCTCATCGCGGTCTCACATTACAAGAGATCGAGAAAGGAGGCCCGACATGTTCGAAGACCTCGCCCAGACGCTGACCCCCCAGGCCGCAAGGTCCAGGCGGCTCGCACTTCCCATCGCGGTCACGGTCCACCTCGCCCTCGCGGCCGTGCTCCTCCTTCAGGCCGTGTACGGGCCGGATGCGCTCAACCCCCCGGACCTGGCGTCCGGCAGCCTCTGGAGCCAGCCCCCGCAGGTGAACCTCCCTCCGAGCAGGGCGGCCGTACACAAGGTCATCCTTGTCAAGAAGAGCGACGTCGAGGAGCTGTCGGAGATCACGCTGCCATCGAACGTCCAGGACACCATCCCCGTCGGAAAGGGAGCCTCTGCCGTTGCAAGCGGGCGGGACCTTCCCGGCGGACGATTTCACACCGATTCCCGGCATGATAGACACCGGCACCGGCCAGAGTGGGACGGGGCCCATCCTGAAGCCCGCGAAGCGAGTCATCCTGAATGGGTACGACATCACGCCGCCGAGGCTGCTCAAGCGCGTCGAGCCCGCCTACCCGCCCGCTGCGGCCGCCATGGGGCTGACTGGCCGGGTCGTTCTCCAGCTCGTCGTGAACGAAAAGGGCCGGGTGGAGAGCGCCGACGTGATCCAGTCCTCCAGCCCTATCTTCGAGGACGCCGCCCGGAAGGCCGTCGCGCAGTGGCTCTTCACGAGGCCCGTGAACAGGGACGGTCAGACTGTCGCGTGCTACGTCACGGTGGTGATCAGATTCAACCTGCACTGAGTGGCGTTTTAGAAGGGCAGAAAGAGCGGGAGCCGCGCCTCAGCGCAGGAACCCCTCCGCCGACACGAGCGCCATGACCACCAGCGCGAACAGGTTGATCTGCATGAAGGCGGGCCAGGGAGAGAAGCCCCCGCCGCGAACGCCGAGAAGGACCTTCGTCTTCCAGCACAGCCAGAGGCAGGCCGAGAAGAGGAGGACGATCAGCACGCCCGACGTGAGGGCGTGAAACAGGGGCAGGAGGACCGCCGCCCCGGCAGTGGCGAGGATCCATACGAAGGTCAGCCTCGCCAGCTGGGGGATGCTGAAAATTCCGGTAAGGACGGGGAACCCGGCCCGCTCGTAATCCTTGCCGTACTTGAGCAGCAGCAGCCAGAAGTGGGGCACCTGCCAAATGAAGAAAAAGAAGCTCAGGGCGAGGATCCTTGGATCGGCAAGCCGCCCGCCGGCCGCCACCCAGCCGATGGCCGGCGGGATCGCGCCGATGATCGAGCCGGGGATGACTGCGAAGGCCGTTACCCGTTTGAGAGGGGTGTACACGAGGTTGTAGGAAAACAGGGCGCCGAGGCCCAGCAGGCCCGCTTCCAAGCCCACCCCGGCGAACAGAATTGTAGCGCCGGCAGCCATGAGGCCCGCCGCAATGAGGAACCCGGCGAGCGGGCTCAACCGGCCGGCCGGTATGGGGCGCTTCTTCGTGCGGTCCATCAATGCGTCTAGCCGCCACTCCTGGACCTCGTTCATGGCGGCCGACCCGCAGGCCAGCACGAAGGTCCCAGCCAGCGCGACGAGGATCCCGTCGCCCACGCCGCCCGCCGCGAGAAAATACCCTGCGGCCGCGGACGCCATCGATAGCAGGCTGATGTTCACCTTCGTGAGGACGAGCAGCATCCTGATCAGCGCCGCGAGGCGGGTCCCGAGCAGAACACCCGACATGACGCGATCCCGCGCGTCGCGGGCGCTCGGGAACGGCGGCACCGGATCCCGGGGATGCAGACGAGGCGTATGCCCCATCCTCCGCGGGAAACGGGAAGACAGGCCTGGAGTGCGGCCTTCTCTGGATTTTTGCGTCGATGCTCATGGTCCGCTCTCCCGGTCGATGCTCCCGTCCCTACTTCAACGTCTTGATGTAGTCGGTGATGTCCTTGATGTCCTTGGCGCTCAGGCTCGTTTCCGGGGGCATGATGCCGGCGTTGAAGCCCTTGACGAAGTCGTGGTTGGGCTCGAGGATGGACTGCTTGATGTAGGCGTCGTCCGCCGTCACGACCCGCACCTTGCCATTAGTCGTTACCGTGACCTTGGACCCGTAGAGGTCTTTCCAGGTCGGGCCCACCAGTTTCAGTCCCGTTGGTGGTGTGGCACCCCTTGCAGCCCTTGGTCTCGTAGAGCATCTTGCCCCGCGCCGCGCCGCCCTGGGCCTCTTTCTTGTTGTACCAGGTCGTGAAGTCCGCGTCCTTCATCACGATGACCTTGGTAATCATGAGCGGGTGGCCCTGGCCGCAATAGGACGAGCAGAGCAGGTCGTAAGACCCTATGATCCGTCGGTTCGAACCACGCGTAGTTGTGGAGTCCGGGTACGACGTCCTCCTTCACCTGGAAGGCCGGGATGAAGAAGCCGTGGATGACGTCGAGCGAATGCAGGTTGCACCGGACCGCGTGGTTGACCGGGAGCCTCAGGACGTCGGACTCCTTTCCGTTCGCGTACTTGAAGCTCCACGACCACTGTCGTGCGATGACGTTCACCTTCATCGCGTCGTGCGGCACGCTGCGCATCTTCTCCCAGTTCGTCCATCCGAAGTAGAAGAACGACAGGAATAGAATGGTCGGGATGACGGTCCAGACGATCTCCAGCGGCACGTTCCCGTGAATATCCTTGGGATGGGGGTTGCTCTTGCGGTTGTACTTGATCACGAAGAACACGATCAGAAACGTGATCAGGACCAGCACAGCCGCACATACCGCCACGATGTAGATGAATACGTCGGCCGCGCCTCCCGTCAGGGTTGTCGTAGAACTGTTCATTGATCCCTCACCTCAGTGCCACGTCAATCCAAGTCAGGCCCAGGAAGATGATCAGGATTGAGAGAGTCACCATGAGCATGATCTTGTAAATGTTATTTTTTTCATATTTGAGATGCATGAAATAGAACACGACCAGCGCCGCCTTGATCGGGCTTATGATGAAAGCCGCGAGCGAGGGGGTCAGGAAGGGCAGTTCTTTGAAGTGGAAGACCGACACGGCGGAAAGCAGCAGGGTCAGTATCACCAGCGCCCCCCATACGAGCGTATAGGTCGTATAGCTGACATCGTGTATGTCTTCTTCCAATCCAGCAACCTCTCGTTCCATAGATAAATCTCCTTACGCCGCCAGGTAGAACAGGGGAAGCAGGAAGATCCAGATGATGTCCACCAGGTGCCAGTACAGGGCCGCGTTTTCGAGCGCCACGGAATGTTCGGCCGTGATCTTCCCCCTGATGAGCATGATCAGCATGACGATGAGAACGGTCATGCCCGCGATCACGTGCAGGCCGTGAAGCCCGGTCATCACGTAGTACATGGAGAAGAAGATCTGCAGCCCGTGCTTGCCGGCCAGCGCACTCGAAGACGGGTAGAGTCCGTGATGGATGTGGTCGCTCCACTCCATGAGCTTGAGGACCATGAAGAGCGCACCCGAGGACGATGGTCGTGGAAATCAGGCCGATGGCGAGCTTCTTCTGGTTGCGCTGGACGGCGGTTATGGACATGGCCACGGTCCAGCTGCCGGTGAGCAGTACGATCGTGTTGAACACGCCAATAAACGTGTTCATGTCCTTGCCTCCCGCCAGGAAGGCCGAAGTGAAATCGGCCCTGTACATGGCGTACAGCACGAACAGGCCGCCGAACAGCATGCACTCCGAAAAGAGAAAGAGCCACATGCCGATCTTCGAGCCCGTGTAGTCCCGGTGCGGCTCGTGTTCGCGGGACTCTTCCATGCTCGTCACGCGTTCTCCAGCCAGGTCACTCATTGCGCAAATGCTCCTTCAAAGTCGTAGGGGTCTTCGGGTACCACGTAGGGCTCGAGGAAGTTCTCCGTCGGCGGCGGGGACGGAACCTGCCACTCCGGCGTTATCCCTCCCCACGGGTTCATCTCGGCCTTTTCGCCCCTGAACAGCGCCACGATCAGGTTGCCGAACATGATGAGCAGACCCGTGACCAGGATCCAGGCGCCCACCGTGGCGATGACCTGGGGGGTCTGGAATTTAGGCAGGTAAAAGGCGTACCTCCGGGGCATGCCCATCACCCCGAGGATCAGGAAGGTGAAGTAGAACAGGTTGAAGCCGACAAACATGAGCGCCCAGGCTATGTACGCCGCCGCCTTGTTGTACATCTTCCCGAACATCTTCGGGAACCAGTAGTGAAGGGCCGAGAACAGGGCAAATACTGTCCCGCCGAAAATCACGTAATGGAAGTGGCCGACGACGAAATAGGTGTTGTGAAGGACGACGTTGAGCGAGAGCGTCCCGAGCATGAGGCCCGTCAGGCCGCCGATGCTGAAGAGAAAAATGAAGCTCAGCGCGAAAAGCATCGGCGGCTCGAGAGCGATGGAACCCTTGTAGAGCGTCGCCGTCCAGTTGAAGACCTTTATGGCGCTCGGCACGGCGACCAGCATGGTCAGGAGCGAAAAGACCGTCGCGGCAAAATCGCTGATCCCCGTCGTGAACATGTGGTGGGCCCATACGAGAGAACCCAGCGCGGCTATGGCGATGGTCGACCAGACGATCGCCGTGTACCCGAAGATGGTCCGCCTGGCGAAGGTGGGGATGACCTCGGAGATGATCCCCATGGCGGGCAGAATCATGATGTAGACGGCCGGGTGCGAGTACATCCAGAAGAGGTGCTGGTAGAGCAGCGGGTCCCCGCCCATGGCCGGGTTGAAGATCCCCACGTGGAAGATCCTCTCCGCGAAAATGAGCAGCATGGTGATCCCGAGGACCGGGGTCGCCAGCACTTGTACCCATGACGTGGCGTAGAGCGCCCACGGGAACAGCGGCATCTTCATCCACTTCATGCCGGGCGCGCGCATGCGGTGGATGGTGGTGATGAAGTTCACGCCGGTGAGAATCGACGAGAACCCTACGATGAAGACGCCGAGGACAGCCATGGGCACGTTCGCGTGGGTCTGGAGGCTGTATGGCGCATAGAAGGTCCACCCCGTGTCGGGAAGGCCTGCCCCGAAAAGCGAAGCCAGCGCAATGATCGACCCGATGATGTACAGGTACCACGAGAGCAGGTTTATCCTCGGGAACGCTACGTCCTCGGCCCCGATCATGATCGGCAGGAAGAAGTTGCCCAGCGACCCGGGCACGACCGGTATGACGAAGAGGAAGATCATGATCACGCCGTGCAGCGTGAACAGGGCGTTGTAGTATTCCGCGTTCTTGAACAGCGCACCATGCGGCGAGAGCATCTGCGTCCGCATGATGAACCCGAGGGTCATGCCCACCAGGAAGAAGAACGTCGTGGCTATAAGGTACAGCAGCCCGATGCGCTTGTGGTCGGTTGAGGTGAGCCAGCCGAGGATTCCGGGGTATCGCCCCTTTGCGTTCAGGTAACTGGTCCCCGCCTGCGCGGGGCCCGCGGCCTCTAGGTTCGTCATAGTCAGGACCTCATCTGCTCGTTATGTCTACTCTTGCGTTTCGGGTCCGTAAACACCAGCCACGAAATGAATGCCGCGGCCATGAGGAGAACGGCGATCCCCGTACCCGCCATCACGTACGTCACGATCTTGTTGCCCTTCGCCTGGGTGCTGAAGCACGGCAGCAGCGTGTTGATGATCTTGCCGCCCACCTTGCCCTGGGCCGCATCCGTGATGGCCAGCTGGAGGGCGCTCGGCACGTAGCTCACGCCGTAGAGGTACTGCGTGATCTTTCCCTTGGGCGACAGCACGATCAGCGTCGTCGGGTGGACGTACATCTTGCCGGCCTTCTGATAGGAAAAACCGGCGGCGTCCGTCGCCTTTCGTATGTTCGCCTCGTCGCCGGTGAGGAAAAGCCAGTCCTTCGCCGGCATCTTCTTCTGGACGAGATTCAGGTAATTCGCTTTCTTGTCGGCGGCCATCTTCGGCGTGTCGGTGGGATCGAAACTTATGGTCACGATCTGGTAGTCCTTTCCGGGGGAGAGCGGCATGCGGTTCACCACGTCGGCGATCCCGGAGAGGAGGCGCGGGCAGATGCCGGCGCAGCGGCAGTAGAAGAAGGCCAGGACCGTCGGCTTCTTTACGATCTGTCCGAGCGTCACCGTGTTGCCCTGGGAATCTTTGAACGTGGCGTCCATGGGCATTTGCCCGCCGAGGTGTTCGGTGATCCCCTCGACGGTCACGTGCTTCCTGGTCTGCGCCCTGGTGGAAACCGCCGGCACCGCCAGGAGTACCGGCAGGAGGAAGGCCGCCATCAGCACCAACCTGCGGGCGGAAAACGAAAACAGCTTCTTTCTTTTCATGAATCCCTCTAAGTTCATTTTGATAACCTCGATGTGGCTTTTCAGCCGGCCCGAACCGGGGCCCGCCGGCCTGCGGCCGCGGCTGTGCGCCTTCCGTCCGCCACCGACAGAATCCGGAAGAATTGTGGGCCGCCCCGCCGTGATCACGAGTCGCCCATCTTGTCCGGGGCTAGCGGGATCAAACCGGCCAGCTCCGCCTGCAATGTCTGCCATTGCTTCATACTGAGCGTATCGACGCTTGCGCTGAAACCGCTCGAGGGCGTCACGGCCGATACGCCGTTGATGAAATTCTGGAGATTCGTCCTCCAATCCGGAACCTCTGCAAGAATGATCGCGACCCGCCTGGGGTTCTTGACGACCCTCCGGTAGAGCTCGGCACCCTCGCTCGTGTCGCTCACCGAGGGCCCGGAGACTGGCTCGCGGCCCTTGTACTCCGCTTCCATGTGCTGCATGATCGTCGGCACCGCAACCCTGTTGGGCTGGTGGACGCCCTCCGTCAGGTGAAACTGCTTGTTCAGGGCCGCGATCTGAGCCTTGCCGGCTTTGCCGTGGTCGAACTTGCCGAAGGACCGTACGTAGTGGGCCAGATCGAAGCGCTGCCGGGGGGTGAGCGTGTTGTAGTCCCCCATGGCCGTGCCCTTCACCCCCACGCTCAAGGTGCGAAAGATGTCCACGAGCGTGTAGCCGTTGGTCCAGCCTTTCGCGCTCGTAAAGTTTCTTGGCTTCGGGGTCAGCGCCACGGCGGCCGGGCCGTCGCCCTCGCCGTTCTGCCCGTGACAGGCCGCGCAGTCTGCATCGAACAGTTTCTTACCCTCGGCCAGGGCCTTGGGTGAGGATTCGAGCGCATCTTCCAGGTTGAGTCCCGGGATAACCTTGCCCTTGACGGTCGGGAAGACCGTGGGATCGCTCGGCGCTTTCTGCGACTGCTCCCAGGCTTTGTTCTGCTTCGCCACGAGGTTTCCCTTCGGAAGCACCATGAATCCGAGCACCACGTACAGCCCCGCGATGACAAGAATGACGCCCGCAATGGAAATGAAGGTCTGAATTCTCTTTTTCACGGCGTTCTTTCCCCTGCGGCATCCCGGTGACCCGCTGTCCCGCCGGGACGGCCTTCTCCTGAGGTTCTCGAGTCGGAGGGCCGCACCGTCCGGCAGACGCCGGGGGTCCGTTCCGCGCGAGTCCTCACCTGTTCTCCAATGTTTGCCTGCTCGTCCAAATGTCTGATCATCAAACGCTCTACCCTGTCGTTCCTGGTCCGCCGTGCAACGATTCGGCCCGTAACACCCGCGCGAATCGATGCCCGGCCTCTTCACCGACGCAGCCGTCCCGGGCATCCGGGGCGAAGGTTCGCGGCTACACCGTAAGGCGCCCCTGCGTGGGGTCCGTTCCTGAGTACCGACCCTCTATGGGTAACAACCGAACACGGAGGTTCGGACCGGGATTGTCTTGAATGCTTGAGGAGGAATTCGCGAGAGGAGTCCCCGCAGCCGGATCAATGGCGTCTCCCTGACCTTTCACATTGTTCTCTCTCATCCAGCCTTCCTTGTTCACCATTCATCGTCTCCCCACAGTTGTTACAACCGCTCGGGCGGGCTGAAAAATTCCAGCCTACGCGCGCAACGATACGAAGCGGGCCGAATGGCGCAACGAAACACGGGGGCGCAGGTCCCGAAAAGGACGCCCGCCCCCGCGCAGGAATGGCAGCCGGGATCGTCGAGCCGGTGCGGCCTACATGTTGAGAGCCTGCGGCGTCAGGAGGAAGTCGGCCACGGCCTTGAGCTGGTCTTCAGGCAGGTGTTGCGGAGGCATGGGGGGATACCCCTTCAGCTTCTTGTAGGGCGACTTGGCCCAGGCGACGATACCCTGGGGGTTGTTCTTGTAGGCCGCCTGGATTTGCGTGATCGGAGGTCCCACCAGGCGGCTCCTGCCCGCGTGACAGGCCGCGCACACCTTTTTGAAGACCGATTCGCCCGGGGGCTCGGGCGCGCCGCCCAGCCCGCCGGGGATGATAAGGAAGTCCTGATCGGCCGCCACCTTCTTCATGTAGGCCATGGTCTTGGCCTCCACGAGCGCGCGGTGGGGGCGGATGGCGTTCTCGCGGACCATGTGTCGGCCGGTGGCCATGAAGATCACGGTGAGGAAGAGCAGTCCCGCCACGCTCCAGAACCGGTTTCCCACCCGTTCGTCGGGCGCCCGGCTCTCCATCCACAGCAGGCCCAGCACGCCGACGGCGAGCAGCATGCCGGTCCCGATCACGGCCGTCATGCCCCAGCTGATGGTCTGGGCCGGCAGGGTCAGGTAGAGCAGGGGGCCGAACAGGAGCTGTGCGGCCGTGGCCCCCAGCGCGATGGCAAAGAAGTGGCGCCTGAGCTGCGGCCTTGTAAAGCCAGGTAGTGCGCTGTCCACGGGGAAGCGCTCCAGCCCGAAGTACCAGGCCAGGAAGAAGGCGGTCACCGCCACCGTGGCGGCCAGGAAATGCAGGTATCGGGGCAGGACGTTGGGCAGGACCAGCGTCGACAGGAAGCCGTGAACCTTGTCCCACTGGTCCGGGTAGAGCATCAGGTTGATGTTCGTCAGGAAGATGAGCGGAATGAAGAGGAAGAGCCCCACCGCCCCGACCACCAGCGCGATGTGCAGGCCCTTGCGGTCGGCGAGGAGGTCCCACGAGTACTCGTGGGCGTAGGACAAAAGAAAGGCGGCGATGACCAGCGCGATGATCATGATCCAGGCGGTGCCCGTCAGGGCGTTCGCCGTGTAGAAGTACACGGTGTAGAGGGTGTTCATGATCAGCAGGATGCCGACGCCGAGGACCACGGCCAGGCTCTTGGTCACGGTGACGGTCTTACCGACCTCCCTGGAGAGCCGCTCGTACTCCGGCCGCCTGAGCCCCGCGACCTCGTAGACGAGGGCGAAGAGGGACCCGCCGACCATGAGCAGGACGAAAGCGATGTGGACGATGAACGTCACGACCACCAGGATTCTCAGGAAGAACAGTGAAGCGGGCTGGGGAAGCGGGATGTCCTTCGGTATGGGTACGTACATGGCCGCGCCCTCCTACTCTCTGCCCGAAGGAACGCCCACGGTCTGGGCGCCTTCCGCGTTGTAACGCTTCGTCTGAAGGGACGCGAGAAACTCCGCCAGCACCCTCCGTTCCCTGGCCGTCCCCGGGAACGGAGGCATGAAGGGACGCGCCCCGTGGATGGTGCTGATGTAGGTGTCTATCGCCTTCGCGTTCCAGGGCTTGTTGCCGTACAGCCCGCGCAGCCTGGCGGGCATGTTGTTCAGCCCGTTGAGCGTATGGCACCGGGAACAGGCCACCATGAAGATGTCCTTTCCCGCCTGCAGGTGGTTGTCCGGCGTGACCTTGTGCGCGGACACGTATTCGCTGTTCGGGAGAATGCCCTGGGTCATCAGGAGCGGGTAGTCCGAGACCCTGATGCCGCTGGCGTACATGTAGCCGCCCAGCATGTACGGCTTCCGGATGAACTCGCGCGCCCGCTCGAACTGCCCCGTGAGGATCACGACCAGGACGATGAGCGCGGCCCATGTCCACCGGGGCACCCTGGAGGGCTTCCACGCGCCCCAGAGCGATGCCGCCGCCAGGGCGGCCAGGGAGAGCACGATGAACTTCAGTATGCTCGAATAGAGGTTCTGGAACTCGACCGTGGCCAGCGCGACCGGCAGGTTCTTGATCATCAGCTTCGGCACCACGTCGTAGTACCACAGCGACGCAAAGGCAAAGGGCGGCGCCCAGGCGAGTATCCACAGGGAAATGAACCGGACGACGCGCGTCCGGAGGTCGTGATCGTTCTTCGTGAAGAACCGGACCAGGAAGAGGCTCAGCGCGCCGGCCAGGATCATGGCCATGCAGAACCTGAACAGCAGCTGCGGCATGTACACGGGGCTGAAGAAGGCGTAGAAGAGGCTGTGGTCGAAGCGCCACAGGCCGGGATCCATGATGTAGCTCAGGATCGACACGATGGGTACGAGCGTGAAGAACGAGGCCACGCTGAGGAAAAAACCCGTCCGGATGTGGCGGGGCTTTCTGTCTCCCGTCCACCTCTTCCAGAGCAGGACGTAGACCAGCAGCAGGCTGACCTCGACCACGAAGACGACCCACTCCGCGAACCAGACCCAGAAGAAGATCCGGATGAGGCTCCCGATGGCGTAGGGGTTCACCAGCGACGTCGAGAACCATATCCCCACGCCGGTAAGGGCGCCGACCGAGGTCGTGACGATAAAGAAAACAATGACGAGCTTGTAGACGAGGCGATCCCAGTTCTCGTCCCCCTTCCGCCAGCCCCACCATTCTAAGGACGTGACGAGCGGAAGGGCGCCGACGGCCATTGCGTGGTTGATCAGGACGTGCAGGATGGCGATGAACGCCACCAGCATGCGGTCACCGAAGAAGTCCAGATGAAAGATCGGAAAATCCATTCTCTCCCCTCCCGAGCCTGTCGGCCGTCAGCTCCCCGGTTCGGACCGGGCCAGAATCGACTGCAGTTCCTTCCATTCGCTGTCCGAGAAGGTCCCTACGGCGGCCGAGAACCCGTTGCCCGGAGCCCCACCCGCAACGGCCACTGCGAACGCCTCGGGGTTCGTTCTCCACCCTGAAACCAGCGCGAGCGTGTGCGCCGCGCGCGCGGGATCGGTCACGGCCCGGCGGTAGAGCCTCAGCTCGGCCCGGGTAAAACCGCCCGCCTGGAATGCGGGCAGGCTCATGGCCCTGTAGTCCGCCACCATGTTCGCCATGACCCGGGAGACGGGCGCGTGACTGGGTTCTTCGCCCGCTTCCGACAGGTGGAACTCATCGTCGAGGTGCTCCAGGTCCGCCCGGGTCACGTTCCCGTACGGGAAGTTCCCGAAGGACTGCACGTAATGGGCCAGGTCGAACCTGTCCCGGACGCTGAGCGTGTCGTAGGAGCCCATGGCCGATCCCTTGACGCCCCGGGTGAGGGTCTTGAAGATGTCCACGAGCGTGTACCCGTTGGTCCAGCCCTTCGGACTCGCAAAGTCCCGCGGCTTCGGAACCAGCGCCACCGCTGCGGGACCGTCCCCCTTCCCGTCCCGGCCGTGGCAGGCCGCGCAGTTGTCGTCGAAGAGCGACTTGCCCTTCGCGAGTGCGGCGGGGGTCTTCTCCACGGCCTCCACCAGGTCGATCGGCTGGGCTTTTTTCCCCGTCTTTTCGGGTATGCGGGTCGGATCGAAAACGATGTCCCCGGGCTGGTAGTCCACCGAAGCGAAGTCCCTGTCCGGGCTCCGGACGAAATACCCTCTGCCGTCCAGATAAACCGCCGCCACAACCACGTACAGGCCGAGCGCCAGCAGGACGAGCACGCCTCCCGGCGTCGACCACAAGCCTTTTCCTTTCATGTCGGATCCCCCTGACCCGGGCCTGTGTGGGCTCCCCAGCCCGCCCGGCCTGCGGCGCCCGGCGACGGCCGCCGCTCGTACGTTCCCCTCGTGCGATCACCCGCTCCCGGTCGCCGGGGACGCGAGAGCGGACTCCCGTCTCCCCGGACGGCCCGAGGCTACAGGTGGAATTCCAGTCCGGCCTCCAGGAAGGGGTCGCCGACCGGCACGTCGGATCCCTTCTCCATGGCGCGCTTGACCACCAGGACGCCCCCCGACAGGAAGAACAGGGCGAAGGCCAGTTCGGGCCAGCCCAGGTTCATGTTCTTGCCCAGGAGCGGGAAAATCATCCAGTAGAGGTCAATGATCTGCATGAAGAGCAGCCACACTGAAACCCAGCGCAACCGCTTCCATTTCTTCTTCGCGTCCTCGGTCATGAGGGCGAGGAAGGGCACGAAGTAGTGCCCGATGCCCAGGATGATGAACACGATCAGCATGCCCCCGACCGTGCGCTGCTTGTACCAGAAGACCTCTTCCGGCATGTTGGCGTACCACTGCAGGAGGTACTGCGAGAAGGCGATGTACCCCCAGAAGATGGTGAAGCCGAAGAGCAGGCCGCCCAGGTTGTACAGGTGGTCCGCCGTCACCTTCGTCAACCGGTCCCTGCGCATCAGGTAGATGCAGGCCAGGGACGATGCGGCCAGACCAGACAGGGCCGCGCCCGCGAAGAGGTACACACCGAAGATGTCGCTGTACCAGACCGCCTCCAGGCTGGACACCCAGTCGAAGGCGAAGCTCGTAATCGTCAAGCCGAGCAGTACCATGAACACGGGCGAAAATCGCCTTAGCATGACGGTTATGTGCGGATCGCGGGAGGTGTCCTGCTGGACGGACTTCCCTACCAGGATGCGGTAGGACGCTACCCATACGACCAGGCAGATCACGAGCCTGGTGATGAAGAACGGGTAGTTGAGCCAGGCCGATTTCTCGACGATCGCCCGGACGTGGGACGCACCTGGATGGGCCCAGGAAAAGAGGACCGGGAGCGAAAACAGGGCGACGGCGGCTACCGGGATCAGCCACGGCGTCAGGGCCGCCACGCGCTCCGGCGCCCTCCTGAGGGGCACGCTCCAGACGGCGCCGGTCACGTGCTGCAGGGCCACCACGAACAGTGCACCCAGGGCCACTACCACCAGGAATACGAACCAGATGAGCCAGTCGGCCCAGAACCGCGCAGGTCCTTCCACGAAATAGGTCAGCACGACACCCGCGAGCCCCACGGCCGACATGCCCGCCAGGACCCGGTTGGAGGTAGGGGTCGCGCCCGTCACCGTACCTTCGCTCATTTCAGGTCCTCCTCTTTGGCGTGCAGTGACCGCTGGAGGGCCCTCACGTAGTGCACGATGGCCCAGCGGTCGCTTGACGATATGTCGGCCTCGTAGCTCGGCATGGACCCCTTACCTTTCGAGATCACGAAGTAGATATAGCCGTCCGGCGCGTTCATGACCGTCGACGATTGGAGGTTGGCCGGCGAGGCCTTGTAAAACTTGTCGAGCAATGGCTTGCCGCGCCCCATGTAGCCGTGGCAGACCGCGCAATGGATGTCGTAGCCCGCCTTACCCCGCTGGAGGACCTTCGCGGTCACGGGGAGCGGGTTCACCAGGTCCTTGCCCGCCTGATCCGGCGACTTGGCGAGGATGGGCATGTAGTGCCGCGGCACCGTCCCCACGGGCGGGAGCTGCATCCCGTGGCCATCCTTGAAGAAACCGTCCGCCTTCTGCGCGTCCAGCCTGGGCTGGTTCTCCATCTCGACCATGGGCTTTACGGTGGGGAAGATCTTGATGGCCCACATGGTCCCGAAGCCCACTGCCACGCAGACCAGCGCAATCGCCGCAAGGTTGCGCGCCCACCAGCCGGGACCCGGCGGCGTAAGGTCCGGGGCCGGCAGGATCTCAATGTCCGTGCCACCCGCTTCGAGCAGCGCAGCTCTTGCGGCTTCCACGTCCAGTACGCCCCCGGTCGGCTGTATAAGGAGCGCAAAACGATCCCGTGTGGTGGCGGCGATGGCCTTGGACTTCAGGATGGGGCTGCCGAAGAAGGGCAGCTTGTTGAAGAGCAAGAGCATACCGAGGCCCGCCGTGAAGGTGGCGAAGAGGACCGTCACCTCGAACATGGCGGGAACCCAGGCCTCCCACGAGTTATACGGCTTGCCGCCGATGCGCAGGGGGTAGCTCACGGCGCTGGTCCACCACTGGAACAGGAAGGCCGACACGGCGCCGAGGGTCCCCATGACGAACACGAGGATGCCGAGCTTCGACTTCTTGATCCCGATGGCCTTGTCGATGCCGTGGACCGGGTAGGGCGTGTAGGCCTCCAGCGAGGTGAAGCCCTTGGCCTTGACCTTGGGAACGGCTTTCAGCAGGTCCGCGCCGCTCTGGAAGAGTCCCAGTACGCCGAAGGGTGACTCAGACATGGCCCACCTCCCCGTTCTTCTTCGACTGGTAATAGACGATGTCGGGCTTGACCTCGGACGTGGCAATGATCGGCAGCTTCCTGAGGAATAGCAGGAGCAGCGTCAGGAAGAGGCCGATGGAACCCAAGAGGATGCCGAAGTCGATAGGCGTCGGGATGTACACGCCCCACGAGGAAGGCAGGAAGTCCCTGTGCAACGACAGCACGATGATGGTGTAGCGCTCCATCCACATGCCGAGCGTAACGCCCGCGGAGACGAACACCATGACCGGTACGGACCGCCTGAACTTCGGGACCCACAGCAGCTGCGGAAATATGCAGTTGCAGGCGATAGTCAGGCACCCCGCCCACCACTGGTCGCCGAATACGTAGTTGGCGAAGATGTACCGGATGAACGTGTTGGAACTGTACCAGGCGGTGAATCCCTCCATCAGATAGGCATACGCCATGATGCAGGAGAGGCTGAGGACCATTTTGTTCAGGAGGTCCATGTGCTTCAGCGTCACGTAGTTTTCTAAGGCCATGGCCTTCCGGACAAAGGCGAAGACCAGCACCACGCCGGCGAACCCGGAGAAGGCGGCCCCGACGACGAAGTACGGCGGAAAGATGGTCATGTGCCAGCCCGGGACGATGGACGAGGCGAAGTCGAGCGAGACGACGCTGTGGACGCTGAGGGCCAGGCCCGTGGCGAGTCCGGCCAGCAGCAGGTAGGCCTTCTCGTAGTGGAGCCAGTTGCGGGCCGAACCCACCCACCCCATGCTCAGGATCCGGTAGAAGCCCTTCCTGATCTTGCTCGTGGTAGCCTCCCGCAGGGTGGCCAAGTCGGGCACCAGCCCCATGTACCAGAAGAGGATGGACACGCTGAAGTAGGTGGCCACTGCGAAGACGTCCCACACCAGGGGCGAACGGAAGTTGATCCAGAGGTGGCGGACGTTGGGATACGGGAAGAGCCAGTAGGAAAGCCACGGCCGACCCACGTGGATGGCCGGGAAGATGAGCGCGCAAACGAAGGCGAAGACCGTCGTGGCCTCCGCGATCCGGCTGATCGCGTTCCGCCACCGCTGCCGGAACAGGTAGAGGATGACCGAGATGAGCGTGCCCGCGTGGCCGATGCCGACCCAGAAGACGAAGTTGATGATCAGGAAGCCCCAGGCCACGGGGATGTTGTTGCCCATCGTGCCAATCCCGTTGTAGATCATGTAGCCGATGCAGGCGAACCCTATCAGCGTGACGAGGCTTGTGATCGTGATCGCGATGTACCACGACCGGGGGGGTTTCCTTTCGATCCAGCCTCTCACCTGATCGTCGAGGCCCCCCAGGCTGACGTCGCCTTCGACCAGCGGCTCGACGCGCAGAGCTTCGGGAAGCAAGGCCTCAGACATTCTTTTCCTCCCGCTTTTTAGCCGGGTTTCTCAGTTCGGCGAGGTAAGTGATGGCGGGCCGCACACCCAGATCGTCCAGGACTTTGTACCCGCGGTCGTTGTTCGACAGCTCGGACACCCTGCTTTTCCCGTCCTTGAGGTCCCCGAAGACGATGGCCTCGGCCGGGCAGGCCATGGCGCAGGCGGGCCGGATCTCCCCGTCGCGCACTGGCCGCCCCTCGTCCTTCGCGACCTGCTCACCGTTCCGGATGCGCTGGACGCAGAAGGTGCACTTCTCCATGACGCCTCGCGGCCTTACGGTCACCTCGGGGTTGAAGGCCAGGTCGAGGGGGTCCTTGATGAAGCTCGTGTAGTCGAAGAAGTTGAACCGCCGGACTTTGTAGGGGCAGTTGTTGGCGCAGTACCTCGTGCCCACGCACCGGTTGTATATCATTTCGTTCAGGCCCTCGTCGCTGTGCATGGTGGCCGCCACGGGACACACGTTCTCGCAGGGCGCGTCGTCGCACTGTTGGCAGAGCATGGGCTGGTGAAGCACCTTCGGGTTCTCCGGGTCGCCCTTGTAGTAGCCGTCGATCCGGATCCAGTGCATGATCCGGCCCCGGGCCACGCGCTCCGGACCTACCACGGGGATGTTGTTCTCGGACTGGCAGGCGATCTCGCAGGCCCCGCAGCCCACGCAGGCCGACTGGTCGATGACCATGCCCCACTTGTGCATGGGGAAGTCTTGCTTGGTGTAGAGGGTGGCCATGTTCTCCTTTTTCTTGGGCCTGGCCACCTCTGCGGCGTACTCGTCCATGGTCCACAGGTGGGCGATGTCCTCCTCCCGGCCGGGCAGATGGAACTGGTGCTGGGTCCGGACCAGTTCCCTGCTGCCTCCCGCGCGGGTCAGCGTCGCGCCCTCCACGAAAAACGGATGGGCATCCGGCCCCGCCAGGGCGAAGGTGTTGGTGCCTACGCCTGCGGCCACGCTCCCCGTCGTACGGCCGTAGCCGAGGGTGGTGAAGGCCACGCCGTCTGCCTGCCCCGGCTGGACCAGAACGGGCAACAGCACGCCGCCGTCCTTCGCGCCGACCTTCACAAGATCGCCGTCCGAGAGCTTGAGCCGCCGGGCGTCCGCCATCGAGAGAGCAAGGGTGTTGCCCCAGCATACCTTGCTCACCGGCTCGGGCAGCTCCTGCAGCCAGCCGATGTTGGCGTATCGACCGTCCCACAACTTCTTGTCGGGCGCCAGAAGCAGCTCAAGGCCGTTTGGAGGGCCGGCCGAGGACGCCCTTTCCGCGGCCTCCTTGAGGGACCCTGGATTCGGCGTTCTCGGGACGCGCGGGCCGGCTTCGACCTGTATCACGCCGTCATGAACGGCCGCCGTCCAGAAGCGTTCGAAGGGAACGGGAGTGCCCTGCGGGTAGACTTCGCGGCGCCACCGGTCCATCAGATACGTCCGGTAATCCGCCGCGCCTTCCCCGCCGAGCGCCCTGACCCATCCGAGCAGGATTTCTTCGCCCTGCACCGTGTCGTAGAGGGGGCGTATGACGGGCTGTTGAAGGCTCAACAGGTTGGCCGCCGCCTCGTAGTCGCCCCAGCTCTCCATCCAGTGATTGACCGGCAGGACCGCCCGGCACGCTTCCGCGGTCTCATCCTCCTCCAGGCCGAGGCGGACGTTCAGGGGCACCTTCTGCATCGCCTTTCTGAAGCCGTCGGGATCCGGCAGCGCATGGAGCGGGTTCACGTCCCAGTAGATCGCCGCCGAAAAGACCCCGGATGCCATCTCGCCCGCGAGGGCTGCAACATCGCCCGGGGAAGCCAGGGATACCGGCTTGGGCGAATAGGCCGTCTCCACCGTATTCCCTTCTGCACCGAGCATGCCGTTTATGAGCGCCGCCGCCGCGTGCGCTTCCGAAGGCAGGGACGGGCCCACCATGACGAGGGACTTTCCGCCCGCCCGCGCCAGGTCGCCGATCATGGCGCGAAGAACCTCCCGGTCGAGCTTCTGTTCTTCCGCGATCGTGGCCATATCGAACGGGGCCAGAACATCGGCCCCCAGGCCCGCTGGCAGTACCATGCCGTGCTTTCCATTGAGCGTTTTCGCGACGGCGAACAGGAAGCGGGCCGCCTGCGAAGGCCGGAGGCGCAGCCGGTGATCCGCCTTGGTGCCGGTCAGGCTCATGGCGCCCTCCACCGCGTATAGCCGGCTTATGGCCTCGTCGGGACTGAGGACTTTCCGCCTCCTGGCGTAACCTGCAATGGCCGTGACCTGGCTGTCCATGGCCCCCAGAAAGTCCGCTTCCACCGCCACGATGACGTCGGCCGCGTCGAGATGGTAAGCCGGGACGAGGGCTTCTCCGTAGAGGCTCGCCGCCGACTCCCTTTCCGACGGCGACAGTGCCGGTTCCCATTCCACGTGGCGAAGCGTCGGCACTTCCGCCTTGAGGCTCTCTATCACGCTTCGCCGCGTGGGCGAGATCACGGCAGGTGTCAGGAGCAGAACGCCTTTCCCGGATGCGGCGGCCTTCTTGAGCGCGGAGGACACGTGGGCCCGGACCAACTTCCAGTCGGTCGCCTTGCCATCCAGCTTGGGGCCGCGCAGACGATCGGGGCTGTAGAGCCCTATGATTTCGGCCTGCGCCCTGAGGGACGTCTTGCCCTTGAACATCGGGTGTTCGTCGTTGCCGTCGATGTGGATGGGCCGTCCCTCGCGCGTCTTGATCAGGACGCCGTAGGGAATCAGTCCCTCCTGGTAGGTGCTGGCGTAGTAGTTGGCCACGCCGGGGATCACGTCCGCAGGCTTCTTCGTGTAGGGAACGATGGTGTCCTGGTCCGGAGACTTGCAGGCGACCGTCGCGGCGAGCGCCGCTGAGGCGCCCATCAGGCTCAGGAACCTCCGCCTGGCGATGGGCTGGCTTTCGGGCGGAGGTTCGATGGGCGTCAGCGCCTCGGGGGCGAACTCGCCCGCGACCGCGGGTTTCTTCTGCTTGTCTCCGTCCGGCTCCGCCTTCGCGGCGGGCTCGCCGAGAATCGTAACCCGAGTGTTCTTCAGATTGTCTTTATCCATGGCGCTTCACCGCATGTTCGTGAGGCTCGACCCGGCGCGAGGTTCGCCTCGCGGACCATGCCCTGCTTCCGTCCTTTTCCGGCCGCGCTTTCCCGAGCCGGGCGAGGCCCAGGCGGCTCCGGAATGGCGCACCCGCCAGCAGGAAGCCCAGGAGGGCCGCCATGCTGAAAACAACTTGACGACGACTCGTCGACTTCATTCGCCGCTCCTATGGGTTGGTTTCATCGGTGACAGGCGTTGCAATTGGTTGGCCCCTTCTTGATCGTCGACCCTGGAGGCAGATATCGTCTGGGATCCCGGTGGCAGTCGAGACAGTGCCCCATGCGCATGTTCATGACGCGGACCACCCGGTCCATGGCCTGGACGGGTCCGTGGCAGGCCTGGCACCTTATGCCCGCATTCACGTGAGCCCGGTGATCGAAGTAGACGTGTTCCGGGAGATCGTAAATGCGCTTCCACTCCAGGGGCTTTCCAGACTTGTAGAGGGCCGCGATCTCCTTGATGTAGGGACTGTCGGTCTTGGTGAAGCGGTGACAGTTCATGCAGGTCTGCACGGCCGGTACCGTGGCGTGTCTCGAACGCGTGGCATTCGTGTGGCAGTAGAGGCACGGGATGTGATTGACGCCGGCGTGGAGACGATGGGAAAAGGGAATGGGCTGCTTCGGGGAGTAGCCCTGTACAAATCTCGCCGGTTCCGAAACGAACCCGACGGTGATCATGGTGACCAGAACGGCCAGGGCCCCGATCGGGATCGTAAGCCGGGACAATCGGTCTAATGGATGCATTTGTCCTCCACACAATACCTCGCTGGCTCCCACCGTTTCTTTGCTGATCTGGATTCACGCGATATCTCGGTCATAATACGGGACAGCAGGACTCTGCCCCGTCCTTCGCCGTCGATGTGGTGCGCGGCCGCATATAAAAGATGCATCGCCCCCGACCTAAAGTGGTTGATTCCCCCGCTGGCGTGCAAATCCGAGATGCTCTCATCATGCTCGTCGATGATTTCTTTTACCATACTATGCGTTCGTCAGTAAATTCGAATGCGGGGTTCTCGCCCTCACGAGAACCTCTCCGGCCAGTTACTGAACACGCGCTTTTTTTTACAAATTCCCCGAATCTCCAGTTCGCGCGACCGGGCGCGCCCCGGTTCCTTCATTTTCATGGCCTTCGGGTTCTTCCGGGCGCGTTCCCTGCTCGCTGCCGCCTTCCGCTCCGGTCGGGCTTCCCCTCCGCTCTTGCCTTGCTCCCCCGCACGGGCTACTATTGATGCATTCAGTTGAAAAAGGAGGCTTCCATGAAAACTTGGGCGAAGGTGGGAATCGGCTGTTTGGTCGTGCTTGTTCTTGCGTGCATCATAAGCGCGGCGGTTTTCTTTTTCGCCGGCGGCTGGATCAAGAACAAGATAAGGAGCGCGACGGGCGACATCGCCGAGATGGGAAAGAGTGCCGCCGTGATGAAGCAATTGAATGCCGACTATCCCTTTACCCCCCCCGCTGACGGTGAGGTGAATGAGAGTCGCCTGCAGGCCTACATTTCCGTCTGCAACGAGGCAAAGCCCGCAGTCGACGCCTACGGGACATGGATAAAGAGCCACGAAGGCCGGGAGCATGGAAAGCTGTCCGACGTCAAAGAGGCCGTGACGCGCATGGGGGCCGCGGCAAGGGCGATCGGAGACGCGTTGAAGTCGCAGCGGATGAGCCCGAAGGAATTCTCCTGGATAGGCCGCACCATGGATGAGGCTTCCCGCGAACAGCCCGCCGATACCATGACGGAAGGCCAGCGCCAGCTCATCAAGGTGCTCGAGGCCCAGGTCAACGATCCAGGCACCAGCGAGGCCGCCCGCAACAACCTGAAGCAGCAGATCGCACAGCTCAAGGCCGGCGCGGGCGAGAGCGCCCCCCCGTCCCACAACGCCGAACTCTACAAACGCTACGAGGACCAGCTCAAGGCCTGCCGGCTTGGGCCTTACGGGGGAATCCTCATGGGCGGCATGGCGGCCCAGGGGGCGGCGCGCTGAAATTCCGCCGCCCACCGGTATTCGCAGAGGAGCCGAACGATGGATAAGGTGCCCAAACCCTATGCCGAGTTTACGAAGAAGCATGGCGCTGTCGCAGACGCGTACGACGCCCTGGCGTCCGCGTGTCACGAGGCGGGGCCTCTGAATGACCGCGAGCGAGCGCTGGTCAAGCTGGCCCTGTCGGTGGGGGCCAGGATGGAAGGCGCTGTCCACGCCCAGGTCCGGAAGGGTCTCGATAAGGGCCTCTCGGCGGAGGAGATCCGCCACGTGGCCATTCTGGCCACAACGACCGTCGGCTTTCCCTCGATGATGGCCGCCATGACATGGGTCGACGACCTGCTCGGCTAGCAGCCGAAATCAAAAAGCAGTGAGCGACAAAAAGGGGATCGCGAACGCGATCCTCTTTTTTATGGGTACAACTGGTAGAGCATCCTCGGGTACGGGATCGTCTCGCGCACGTGCGGCAGCCCACACAGCCAGGCCACGGTCCGCTCCAACCCGATGCCGAAACCGCCGTGCTGAACGGTCCCGTATTTCCGGATGTCCAGGTACCACTGGAAGGCTTCCTCGGGGAGGTTGTGTTCCCTGATCCGCTTGAGCAGCAGGTCGTGATCGTGGATGCGCTCGCTTCCGCCGATGATCTCGCCGTAGCCCTCCGGCGCCAGCACGTCGACGCACAACGCCAGGCTGGGGTCTTCGGGGTCCGGTTCCATGTAGAACGCCTTCACGGCCGACGGGTAGCGGTGCACCATGACCGGCCTGTCGTACTGCTGCGTCAGCACCGTCTCGTCGTCGCCGCCAAAATCGTCGCCGTACGCCACGTCGCTGCCCAGCGTCTTCAGTTGTTCCACGGCCTCGGAGTACCGGACGCGCGGGAAGGGTTTCCGGATGTTCTCCAGCTTGCCAAGGTCGCGCTCGAGGATTTTCAGCTCTTCCTTGCAGCGATCGAGGACCCGGCCCACGACGTAGACCAGGAAATCCTCCGACAGGTCCATCACGTCTTCCAGGTTCGCGAAGGCCACCTCCGGCTCCAGCATCCAGAACTCCATGAGGTGCCGGCGCGTCTTGCTCTTCTCCGCCCTGAACGTGGGTCCGAAGCAGTAGACCTTGCCCAGCGCCATGCACGCCGGTTCCAAGTAGAGCTGGCCGGACTGGCTCAGGTAGGCCTTCTCGCCGAAGTAGTCGGTCTCGAAGAGCGTCGTCGTCCCCTCGCACGCCGCGGGCGTGAGGATCGGGCTGTCGATCAGCACAAACCCGTTGTCGTAAAAGTAGTCCCGGAAGGACTGTTCGATCTCTGACCGTATACGAAGGATGGCGACCTGCCTTGAAGAGCGCAGCCACAGGTGCCTGTTCTCCATGAGGAAGCCCGTACCGTGCTCCTTCTTGCCGATCGGGTACTCCTCGGCCATGTGGTGAACGGCGAGGTGCTTGAGCGAGAGCTCGACCCCGCCCAGCGCCCTCTCGTCGAGGCGGACGACGCCCGTGACGGTGACCGACGACTCGAGGCTCACCTTCTCCATGAGGTCGAAGACATCCGGCTCCACGTCCTTCACGAAAGCCACCGTCTGGAGATACCCCGTGCCGTCCCTCAGGATGAGAAATCGGACCTTCCCCGAAGAGCGTTTGTTATAAACCCAGCCCGAGAGCGCTACCTCCCGGCCTTCCATGGCCTTGAGTTCGTTGATTCTTGGCTTTTTCTGCATGGCGGACGGCTTCCTCTTCAACTTCGATCACGCGCCTATTGGGCTTTTGGCCGTATGGTCCACGGCAAAGACACTCCGTCGCCGGGCCGGGTCTTGCTTGGAGAATGCCCCGGTCCGCGGAATGGCCGTTAGGTTAACCCCTAACGGCGGTCCCGGTCAATTCAGTTTTTTCTGCTCGCGCCGGAAAACGAAGTCGCACTGGCCCGCGTGGACGACCGAACCGGCCTTGAGTTCCTTCAGCGTGACCCGTTCCCCGTCGAGAAATGTGCCGTTGGTGGATTCCAGGTCGACGAGGTAGTAGGCGCCTTCCTTCGGGACGATCCTGAAATGCTGCCCGGACAGGGTTTTGTCGGCGACCGAGATCGTGTTCACCTTGTCCCTGCCCACGGATACCGCCTGGTCGGTAGGCAGTTGGAACATGCGCTGCGGATGCGATCCGCGCTTCAGCACGAGAACCGGCACCTCGTCCAGGACGATGGTGTGCTCGAGCATTTCTTCGGAGGGCGGGCCCTTCTTCATGAGGGCCGCATCGATCTCGGGCAAGGCCTTCGCTTCGTCGTCCGTTCCCGGTTTGGACAGGGCGAGCTGCTTGGCCAAGCAGACGGGACACTCCGCCTCCCAGGCATTCATCGTCCGTCCGCACGTCTCGCAGGCGCGATCTTCCGGGGCCCGCGTTCTCCTCAGCAGGACGATAACGCCGACCACCACCGCAAAAACGCCCAGGACCAGAAGGATCAGAACCGTCCAGAGCCACGCCGGGGATGTCTCGCCTTTGGGCGCCGGCGGAGGGCCTGCCGGTTTCGGTTTCGCGGTCGGCTTGGGAGGGGGCGGCGGCAAGAAACGCTCGAGGCCTTCGACGGCGGAGGACCAATCCGAAAGGAGCACTTTCGGGTCCGCGCCCCGCAGACCGCCGGCATAGGTGCCGCCCGTGAGCGTGGCGATCCGCCTGAGCGCCTTGGCATCGGCCGCGCCGAGCCCGGCGGCCACGACGGCCACGTGATCCTGAACGGCCCTGTCCGCCGCGTCTTCAAGCGTTACCGCGGAGTTTTCGTCCTTGCCGTCGGTGACGAGTATGACGACGCCCGGTGCCTTGTGCGCCGCGAGGTCGCGCACGGCCCTGAAGAGGCAGTCGTAGAGCAGCGTGTAGTGTCCGCCCTGCGACAGGCTCTTGATTGCCGACTGCACAGCCGTCACATCCGTGGACGACTCCACGACGACCGTCGGTTGGTCGTTGAACGCGTACACGGTAACGGGACCTTTCTCGACGAGCGACGGGGCGAGCTGTTCGAGAATGCTCTTGGCCTCTTCGAATTGCAGTGCGGGGATCGAGCGGCTAGTGTCCATGAGGATCGCCGTCGGAGCCGCAAAGATGGCCCACTGGACCGCCAAGAACGCCAAACCGAGTAAAAAACACCGACGTCGCATGCCCGCCTCCTTTGTACCGGCATTATACGCGCAAACGCCGAGGATGGCGAAAGCAGGCTGGAGTTATCGAGTGACCGGGTGACCGAGTCGCGGGCATGCCTGCGAGGAAGCCGTGAGTACGGGAGAGGGAGTAGGTGAATCCGGCGCTGGCCTCGTTTCGAAGGCCTCCCGTCTACCGCAACCAAATCCGCATTCCCAATTCCAAAATCCCAAATTCCCCCTCTCCTTTCCCACCGGGGTTCAATGTGCGAAAATATTTATTTGCGAATAGATCAAAAGGACTTTGAATCCGAGTAAAGGAGACCATCATGCTCAATCTTGAACCGAAGAAGCTATGGGAGTACTTCAGCAGGCTTTCGGAGATTCCCCGGCCATCGAAGCACGAAAAGGCGGCCGGAGACTTCGTCGTGTCCGTCGCCGAGGCCCACGGCCTCGAATGGAAGAGGGACGCCGTCGGCAACGTCCTGATCATCGTGCCCGCGACCAAGGGCCACGAGAGGGCGCCCATCACCGTGCTCCAGGGTCACCTCGACATGGTGTGCGAGAAGAACGCCGGTACGAAGCACGATTTCTACAAGGACCCCATCAAGCTGCGCGTCGTCGGCGGCGTGGTGAAGGCCACGGGCACGACGCTGGGCGCGGACAACGGCATCGGCGTGGCCATGAGCCTGGCACTGCTCGACGAGCCGAAGGCGGTCCACGGACCGCTCGAGCTGATCTTCACCATCGACGAGGAGACCGGCCTCAACGGCGCCAACGGCCTCAAGCCCAGCTTCCTCAAAGGCCGTCGCCTGCTCAACCTCGACACCGAGGAGGACGGCGAACTCTATGTCGGGTGCGCCGGCGGCATCGACACCCACATGACGCTCCGCATCACCCGTGAAGCGAAGAAGAGCACCATGCCCGCTTTCAGACTCACCGTCGCCGGGCTCCGCGGCGGCCACTCGGGCAGCGACATCCACGAGGGCCGGGGCAACGCCAACCGTCTCCTGGCCCGGGTCCTTCAAGCCATGGGCGAGGCGGACGTGCCCCATCAGCTAGTCTCCTTCGACGGCGGAAGCAAGCACAACGCCATCCCCCGCGAGGCTTTTGCGATTCTCCAGCTCGACGCCGACGCTGAGAAGGCCGCTAAGAAGCTCGCGACCAAGTGGCAGAAGATCTTCAGGGGCGAACTCAAGGGCCTCGACGACGGCGTAACCGTCAAGCTGGCCACCGACAAGGCCGAACTGCCGCCCATGAAACCGACCAGCGCCAGGAAACTCGTCACGCTGCTCGGCGCCCTGCCCCACGGCCTCGTCTCCTACAGCCGAGAGATCCACGGCCTGGTCGAGACCTCCACCAACTTCGCCACCGTCATAACCTCGCCGGGCCAGGTCACGATCGGCACCTCCCAGCGCTCCAGCGTCGACTCCCAGATCGCGTGGGTCGCCCAGTGGGTCGCCGACGTGGGCCGCCTCGCCGGCGCCGCGATCCACCAGTCCGACGGCTACCCCGGCTGGAAGCCCGACCTGGACTCGAAGATCCTCAAGGCCGCCCAGAAGACCTACAAGCGCCTCTTCAAGGAAGAGCCCAAGCCCAAGGCCATCCACGCCGGCCTCGAGTGCGGCATCATCGGCGCCAAGTATCCCGGCATGGACATGGTCTCCCTTGGCCCCGAAATCCTCAACGCCCACTCCCCCGACGAAGAGGTCAACATCAAGTCCGTCAAGAAGACCTACAAATACCTCCTCGAACTCCTCAAGGACATCGCGTAGGGAGAAGATTCAATTCATAGAGAAGCAGGGATGCGGGGGCCTCGGCCCCCGCTTCTTTATTCAGGGCTAAGGCCAAAAAGGCTAAAGGCTAAAGGGAAGACGGTAGGCGGAAAGCCTTCGAAGCGGCCCGTAATTCAGTGTTGGGTTATGAGTGTTGAGTTTTGAATTGAGGTACTTCTTCTTTAGGGGCGCAAAGCGCCCTGTGCCGGCCGCGAAGGGCCGGCAGACGCCTTTACCCTTAAACTCTTCACCCTTACCGGCGCTGAAGGCGCGAAGAATTTGGGAATTGGAATATAAGGACGGCAAAGGACAGATTTTCGAAGGCAAACCCGGTTCCTACCCACCTCATCCCTTAATCGCCCAATCACGGGCCTCGAACCGAGCCGCCGTTCCTTCTCTCTTAACTTCCTAACTCCTTTTCCCCTTCACCGCGCCTTCAACGCGCTAATGGATGGACCGCCCTTTCGAGAAGTAGGGAATGGGGACTTTTTTGTACTTCAACTTTGGTTCCTGGCCGATGTCCCGTGTCCACGCCTGTCGATTCAGTCCGAACTTGACCAGCTGCCAGTCGAGGCATGGTTCGAAAGGCCATTGGAAGTATTTGTAGCCGATTTGTAGAAACTTATAGACCTCAGTGTTGCTCGGTGGCCTGGTATAAAAAATGTAGGGCATCCACTTGGCGTCGTTCCTGATAGCGTAGCCCCAGCCGTCATAATCGGTCCCCGGGTTCCTTGCAATCCAGGCAAGCCCCCATCCCTTGTTCGCATCGCGATCGAGCTTTAGCCAGAAGAAGGCCTCGTCCGCTACCAGTGAGGTGGAATTTCTCATTTCCTGCCATGCCAGAAGATCGCACTGCCTAACGTCCCCGCTCTTCCAGAGCGGTGACTCCGATGTCACAACCCGCCGCATTGCGTTGAGGTCCCAGGGGCAGCCTGCGTTGGAACGAGCGGCGTTCGAAGCGTGCCTGGTGCGTCGTGGACTGCCGCAACCCACGAACAAAAGAACAAGGCAAATGGCAACAGCTGAAATTGAAAGCAGCGAACACCCTCGACCGAGCGCTTCGACGGTCCCCCGCCTACCGCAGTCAAATCCGAAATCCCAATTCCCAAATCCCAAATCCTGCCCTTTCCGCCCCCGACTCGATCTCCGGATCACTCGACCTTACCGCGCGCCTTCGGCGCGCTACTGCCTCATCCACACCCAGTCGTGCTCGATCTTGGCGTAGAACTCCTTTTGCTCGCGGCCGAGCCGGGGCATCCAGTAGTTGTAGAACATCTGGAAATCGGGGTCGCTCATGAGCTTGAGGTAAGTCACGAAGTCCTTGTAGGCGCCCTGGGGGTCGCCCGCATTCAGCTTGATCTGGGCCAGGTAGAACCACACGTCTTTCATCGTGTACGGCTGAACGGCGAGCATGTAGTCTCCCTTCTCGGCCCTCTTGAGCGCAGCCTTGAAGAGGGGTTCGGCCTCGTTTTCCTTCCCCTGGTCATAGAGGTAACGGGCCCTGAGATAATCGCCGACCTTGACGGCGTCGATGCCTTTCTGGTGTTCGAGCCATTGGATCCAGGCATATCCGGGTTTGAACTGGTGGAGAAGCCGATACATGGAGATCTCGCCGATGACGGCCTCGATGGGCGCGCCCTGCGTCCGGGCCCGGGCGGCGTCGAAATAAAGGAGGGCCTGCTGGTAGTTCTGCTGTTCCCAGTAGGACTGGGCGATACGCATGGGCGGCTCGGGCGACGAGGGGTTGTAGCCCCACGCCCTCAGGAGGTAGAAGCGCTGGGCGGTGGCCACGGACTCGATGTCCTTGGGCAGCGCTGGGCAGCAGAAGTTACCGCTCTTCAGGATCTTGATCGACGTCTCGTCCGTGACGCGAGTCGCGCACTCCATCTGTTTCTTGTACTTGGCACTGTTGGATTTCCATGCCCCGCAACAACCTACCAGGACCAGGGTCCCGATCAGGGCGGCCGCTGATGCGCGTTTTCTTCCGTTCACAAACACCTCCAGGTCGTTATTTTAGGTCCGCCGCAATTTCTTTCGCAAGTTGGGGGTCGCGGGCAGAACCCGTCCAAGGCCGCAGAGCATTTCGATCACTGTGTTATAGTTTCATGTCGCGGCGGATTCGGTCGCGATGCCGGCCGGTCCGCACGACCAGAGAAAGGCGGCGCTATGGAACATCATGATGCGATCATCATCGGCGGCGGCTTCGCCGGCGCGGCTACCGCCTGGTGGCTCAAGCGGTTCGGCGTCGAGCGCATACTGGTCCTCGAGAAGGAAGAGGTTCCCGGGGCCCACGCTTCCGGTAAAAATGCGGGCATAGCCAGGCAGGCCATCCACGAGACGCCGGTCGCCATTCTGGCGTCGAGGAGCGTGTCCTTCATACGCACCCCCCCTGACGGATTCTCGGACGTGCAGCTCCTTTCGCCCAACGGGGGCTATCTCGTTTCCGCCCGGCCTGCGGATCCCGAGATCGAGCACCTGCGCAAGACGGCGCTAGCCGCCGGCGTATTCACCTACCCCATCGACCGGAATGAACTGCTCCAACGAGTGCCGGTCCTGGAATCAGCCCCCTTCCAGTCGGCCCTGGCCTGTCCCAACGACGGGTTCGTAGACATCCACGCCCTTTTGACCGCCTATCTGAGGGACATCAAGATCAAAACGGGTTCCGCCGTCACGGGTTTTAAGAGGAAAGGCCGGAAGATCGCCGCGGTAGAGACGGAACAGGGCACGTACGAGGCGGATTGGGTCGTGAACGCCTCGGGCGCATGGTCGGCCCTCGTGGGCGACATGGCGGGCGCCGTCCACCTGCCGCTTGTGCCACGCCGAAGGCATCTGATGCACACGGGACATCTGGAGTGGGTGAACCCGAAAGGCCCCTACGTCTGGTCCGTCGATCCCATGATCTACTTCAGGCCCGAGAGCGGCGGGCTTCTCTTGTCGCCCTGCGATGAATCTGACAGCGAGCCCTGCACGCCCGCTTCCGATCCGGACGCTACGACCTGGCTCGCCGACCGGCTCGAGGACGCCATCCCAAGGATGGCCAACCTGCCCGTGGCCAGGGTCTGGAGCGAGCTTCGATGCTTCGTGCCCGACGGGTGCTTCGTGATCGGCCGCGATCCGTCGGTCTCCAACTTTATGTGGGTTTGCAGTCTGGGCGGGCACGGGATGACGACATCCGCCGCCGTGGGCGAATTGGCCGCACAGCTCCTGACGGGAAAAGACCCCTTCGTGGATCCGGCCCCGTACAAACCCGGCCGTTTTTCCTGACGGATCGACCCCGCGGACCTATTTTCTGTTCACGATGATCTGGCACTTCCGGTCCCCGCGCCCCATGGCACAGCGGACCTCCGTCGTCCATTCGGTCCCGGGTAGGGCCGTCTCCAGCCAGGCCTCCCATACCGTTTCGCAGGCGACGCAGGGCGTATCGGCTTTCAGGCCGGCCCTCGCGGCGCCTTCCTGGGGCAGGCACCGGCTCACGGCGATTTCCACGCCGTTTTCGTTCACGGTCCACTCGGCCTGCATCCCGTCCCGGAGAAACAGCCTGCCGTAGCGGTCCAGAAGGCGGGCCGCCTGTTCCACGGAGGCGGCTCGCCTCAATCCGAGCGCCTTGAGGTACTCCCTGATCTCGATGCGTCCGAAGCTCGTCCGGACCCGCGCGTTCAGTGCGACCGCCTCTTCAAGCCCGCAGCTCTGGGCCACCTTGAGAAACCACTGGCCGTCCCACGCGAGCATCAACCGGCCCAGCAACGCCGCCGCACCGTCGGCGTCCAGGATTTTCGGATCCTCTTTTTCACTCATCGTGCCGTTCCTTCCGCACTGGCCGTCTTTCTGCGCCCCGGGACCGTCAGCGCGTATGGAAGGCCACGAGCTGGCCGCCTTCTACCAGGTCCGGATTTTTCACGGGATAGTGCGCCTGGACGGACACGATCCACCACCCCTCGCCGAGAAGGCCCGAGGCGTTCAGGACGCCGTTCGTATCCCAGTCTCCGCGCTCAGCCTTTCTGCCGACGGCGGAGGGCCGCACTTCCATCAGGCGGTCCAGTTCGCCCGACTTGATCTTGTACTCCCACACGCTGGTATCGCGCCCAGACAGCGGGAAGTTCGGGGCTTCGCAGATCACCATGCGTCCCTGTTTGTCGAGAGCGATCGCGACGGGGCTGATGACGCCTTCCCCGCCGCGGAGCACGGTCTTGAGAGTCCCACCGGCGGCGGGATTGGCGGGGTCGCTGAAATCCAGCCGATAGAGCCTGCCGTTGTGGTTGACGTAGTGACCGTCCGCGGCCTTGGCGTCGCTTCCCCGCGTCACGAAATAGACGGTGCCGGGTGATGACGGGTTCTGGGCGGCCGCTTCGACGCGCACGAATCCCGTGGCGCCCGCCGTTTTCGCCGCCGTTTCCAGTGCGCGCCCTTCGGCGCGCCAGTCAACCTTGACGAGTTTGAACGGGAGGGCGCGCTCCACCTCGCCCAAGCCGGACTCGGTTGGATGACCCGGAACGCTCAGGGCGTAAAGATCCCCGTCCGCCAGGCCGTTCTTCTCCACCGCGTCCCGGCTTGAGGCCTTCTTATGACCGATGTAGACGTAGAGGTGACAGCCCGGTCCTTCCTCCCCGTTGTCTCCCATCAGCACGACGGTCTTATCACCCGTGCCTGCGAGAATCGTGCCTCCGGCCTTGGCGAAGCGTCCGAGCCTCGGCACTTCGTACGCGTCCCGGTCGACCAGCGCCCATGAGGCGCCTCCCGGGCGATCATGGAGCGTGTCCTTGCCCACCGCGTCCTCGCCGGTCAGGAAGATGCGACGGTCGAACCCTTCGGACTGCCCGGCCATGAAGCCCCCGCTCAGGCGCCCGAAGCGGCCGTTCCGGACCCTCTCGTAACGGCCGTTTTCGATGGCGTAAACCTTCCTCACGGCATCCCTTCCGTGTTCCACCACCAGGAGGAGTCCCGAGCTGTCCCAGTAGGGACGCACGTCCCACAGCGAAACGAAGGCGCCGCGGTCGCCCTGGCCCTGGTCGAACTCGTGGTTCACGAACAGGTCAAAGTGCTTGTTCTCGGTGGGGATCATCCCCATGCCAGCGGGCTTGCCGGCCATCTTGTACCCCTTGACCGAATCCCCCACGGTCAGAAAGGGCTCCACGTCGTCCACCTGCAGCGAGACCGGGATCAGTATGGACTTGTCCTGAGCCCTCGCGGGAAGGGCCGTACCGGCCAGGAGAAACAGGGCGAGCGCGGCCGCCGTCCGGATGGTTCTTGCTCTCATAGATGCCTCCGCATGTCGCTGTTCGGCCGGCGCCCCCGGGACCTCGCCCCGGACCGCCGGCCGTCGTTCCGCCCAATCGAGGGCCCATCTTATGGGGAAGTGAGCGAGCGATCAAGTGAGTAAGCGCCTGCGGCGCGGTGATCGAGTGATCCAGCGATTAGTGCGCCTCCCGGCGCGGTGAAGGGGTGAAGAAGTTAAGAAGTGAAGGGTTCTTAAAGGAACCGACGGTTCTCAGCACTCCTTCGAAGGCCCCCCGTCTGCCGTCTCCAAATCCGCAATCCCAAATTCCAATTCCCAATTTTTCCACCGTCCTGCTATCCTGTCCGTCCAGGAGGTCCCGCCTTGGGCTACATACGCGTACTCTCGGACAATCTCGTCAACAAGATCGCCGCAGGCGAGGTGGTCGAGCGACCGGCGGCCGTGGTCAAGGAACTCGTCGAAAACGCCCTCGACGCGGGCGCTTCCCGGATCGGAGTGGAACTCTCGGACGGCGGCCGCTCGCGGATCGTCGTCGAGGACGACGGCGCGGGCATGGACGCCGACGACCTCCTTCTCGCTCTCGAACGCCACGCCACGAGCAAGCTGAGCAAGGACGAGGACCTTTTCGCCATAGCGACCCTCGGCTTCCGGGGCGAAGCCCTGCCCTCCATCGCCTCGGTCAGCCGCCTGGCCATAGCGAGTCGTCCCAGCGATGCGCAGGAGGCCTCTTCCGTATCCGTAGAGGGCGGCCGGTTCGTGGACAACGGTCCGTGCGGACTCTTCCAGGGCACGAGGGTGGAGGTGAGAGACCTCTTCTTCAACGTCCCGGCCAGGCGGAAGTTCCTGCGAGCGCCGGCCACAGAGCTGACGCACGTGATCACGCTCATGGAGCATTACGCGCTCGCCAGACCGGACGTTGCCTTCACGCTTTCCAGCGACCGGCGCGAGGTGCTGAACTTGCCGCCGTCGCCGGACAGGACGGAGCGGTTCTTCGAGCTGTTCCCCGATCTTCCCAGAGACGATTTCTTCGAGGTGGAGAGGGAAAGCGGCGGCCTCGTTGTGCGGGGTCTGGCCGGAAAGCCGGATCGCAATTTCGGCCGGGCGCGCTATCAGTTCACGCTGGTCAACGGTCGCTTCATCCGCGACCGTCTCATCCAACACGCCATCATGCAGGCCTACGAGAACACGCACCCAAAGGGGCGGTTCCCCGTCGTGCTCCTCGCCCTGACCATCCCGTTCAACGCCGTGGACGTCAACGTACATCCGACCAAGCGCGAGGTCCGCTTCACCGACAGCCGGGCTGTACACGGGAGCCTCGTGGCCGGAATCAGAGCGGCCATCGCACCGGGACAGGAAGCCAGGGAAACCACCCTGAGGTCACCGATGAACTTCGGCTGGGGGGAACACCCGGCGGCTGCGGTGCGGGAGTCTTCCTCCCGGCTGGAAAGCCGCGGCGGTTATCGGCGGTACCCGCCGGACGACCCGGGACCTCCCGCGGTTTTTTCGCAGCAGAACCTCGTGGACGCCGCGACGGGCGCTCCGCTCAAAGTCATCGGCCAGTGGCGTTCGTCTTTCATCCTGTGCGATTCGCCTGAAGGGCTCGCCATCGTCGACCAGCACGTCGCCCACGAGCGGCTGCGCTTCGAGCAGTTCAGGCACTTCATCGAATCGCCCGGGCCGCGCCAGCCCTTCCTGTCGCCCCACGCCTTCGTCCTGCCCCGCGAGGTCGCGCACAGGGAGGAGGAAATGGCGCAGATCCTGTGCGAACAGGGTTTCGAAGCCGAATCCATGGGACATGGCGCTGTGGCGATTCGCTCGGCCCCCGCCTTCCTGAGCCTGGCCGAGACGGAGAGGCTTCTGAAGGATTTTTTCGAGTCCGCTGGCGAGGTCCTCAAAACGCCCCGTGAGAGGTGGAGGGAGGTCCTCATCATGCGCTCATGCCGGGGATCGGTCATGCTGCACGATCCGCTCTCCGTCGAGAAAATGCAGTATCTTCTCGACAGCCTCTTCGCCCTCGGGGCGCCCTTGACGTGTCCCCACGGACGGCCTATCGTCTTTACGCTCGGGAGGCGGATATCCTCTCCCGGTTCGACAGGAAGTGAGCGCGCCGTTTGACGGCGTGCGCGAAGGAAGATTCAGCCCGCTTTTACGTTTCCTCTTTAAGGAACCTGCGGGGTTCCGATCCGGAATAAGCCCTGCGGCCTGCGTGAATGGACACCGCTTGGCCGCCCCGACAGGCCGCTACAGATGGAGAACATTCCAAGATGATGAATAGATTCGTGAGATCGGGCGTAATTCTTCTTACCGTTCTGGCGTTTGCGGCCTGCTCCCGCAACGAATATTCCATGCAGGGGGCTGCGCCTCCCGCTCCCAAGAACGCGAAGCCTGCCCAGCGGATAGAAAAACAGCCCGGGACCGGCATGAACGCCATGCCCGCCCCGCCGTCGGACGACCAGCAGGACCAGGGGCAGGGACAGGCCGCTTCCTCCGGCCAGAAAGAAGCCGTAGTCAACGGCACGGTCGAGCTCCCGCCGCCGCTCCAGGCCGATTTCAAGCCGGGTGAGACCCTCTTCGTCGTCGCGCGCACGCCCGGTGGCGAGGCGGCGCCTGTCGCCGCCAAGAAGATCGTCGTGAACGCCTTCCCGGTGGAGTTCCAATTGGGGCAGGACGATTCGATGATGGGCTCGGCGCTGCCCGCGAACATGCAGATCCTCGTCAAGCTGGACAAGGACGGGAATCTCGCCACGAACGATCCCGGCGACATGATAGGCGGCCCGGTCGACGCGACCCTCGGCGGCTCCGTCACCCTCCGGCTGCGAAAGGGGGAAAAATGACCCCGGTCAACCATCCCGAATTCGGACGGCTGGTGGAGATCATGGCCAGGCTGAGGGCACCCGGCGGGTGCCCGTGGGACCGCGCCCAGAGCCGCGAGGACCTCAAGCCATACCTGGTGGAAGAAACCTACGAGGTGCTGGACGCCATTGACGACCAGGACCCGGCGAAGCTTTGCGAAGAACTCGGAGACCTGCTCCTGCAGGTTGTCTTCCACGCCCAGATAGCCCGGGAAGAGGGCACCTTCGCCATTGAGGACGTCTGCCGGGCCATCAACGAGAAGCTCGTCCGCCGCCATCCCCACGTCTTCGGCGACGTCAAGGCCGATACCGCGGACGAGGTGCTCCAGAACTGGGAGGCCATCAAGAAGGACGAGAAGGGCGGCGACGCGAGCGTCTTCGCCGGCGTGCCCAGGGTCCTGCCCGCCCTGCTCAAGGCTTACAGGCTCCAGCAGAAGGCCTCCAGCGTAGGTTTCGACTGGGAGAAGCGCGAGCAGGTCGTGGATAAGGTCAACGAAGAGTGGAGCGAGCTGAACGAAGCCGTGGCGGAGAACGACAAGGCGCACATCCGCGAGGAATTCGGCGACTACCTCTTCGCACTGGTCAACCTGGGCCGCTTCCTCGACCTCGATCCCGAGGATGCTCTGCAGCAGGCCAACGGGAAGTTCGTCAGGCGCTTCCAGGCGATCGAGCGCGAAGTCAGCGGGCAGGGACGGGACCTGCACGGCATGACCCTCGACGAGATGGACGAGCTGTGGGAACTGGTCAAGCTGAGAGAGCGCGATGAGGCCGCATCGGGCATCCAGGCTCTCCCTTTTGAAGATGAGCCCCGGGGCCGAACCGGAAGGGCGAATTCGGAAGGCAGATGAACCACAGAGGACACAGAGCCCACAGAGAAAATACGGGATTTCACAGTGAGGCGGTGAGCCGGTGAGAAAGGAGATTTGGGAATTGGGATTGAAAGGCGGAAGGCGCGGTGGAAGGCAGGTTGTTTCCCAAGCGCCAAGGCCAAAAGGCTAAGGGCTAAAGGAACAACGGCAGACGGAATGTCTTCGAAGGAGTGCTGAGAACCGTCGGTTCCTTTAAGAACCCTTCACTTCTTAACTTCTTCACCCCTTCACCGCGCCGCAGGCGCTTAGTCACTTGATCACCCGGTCACTTCTCACCGGGGACAAAGGCGGCAGATGAAGTACATGATCAAGACCTGGGGTTGCCAGATGAACGTCCTGGACAGCGACAAGATGGGCGGCATCCTTCAGGGCATCGGCTACGAGGCCACGGACGACGAACGCGAGGCGGACGTCATCCTGCTGAACACATGCTCCGTGCGGGAGGGTCCCGAGAACAAGGTCTTCACCGAGCTCGGCCGCCTCAAACCGCTCAAGAAGGACAGGCGCGTCATACTCGGCCTCGTGGGCTGCGTGGCCCAGCAGGAGAAGGCCGCCGTTTTCAAGCGAGCACCCTACGTGGACCTCGTGATGGGGCCCAGGGCCGTGCGCAACCTGCCCGAACTGCTGGCCCAGGCGCGGCACCAGCACGCCATCGATACGCAATTCCACGACGACTCGATCCTCTTCCCCGACCAGGTCATCGCCAGATCGAGCGCCACGAAGGCCTACATCACCATCATGGAGGGCTGCAACAAGCGGTGCACCTTCTGCATCGTGCCCACGACGCGGGGCCGCGAAACCTACAGGCCCATGTCGGCGATCGTCGACGAGGCCCGCCGGGCCGTGGACGCAGGCTACAAGGAAGTGGAACTGCTGGGGCAGAACGTGAACTGCTGGAAATACGAAGGGCTTCGGTTCCAGGACCTCCTCGCAGCCGTCAGCGACATCCCGGGCCTCCGGCGCCTCCGTTTCACCACCAGCCATCCCCGCCACTTCCCCCTGGAGGCCGCAGACCTCATGGGCGAGCGGGACAATATCTGCAACTACCTGCACCTGCCCGTGCAGGCGGGCTCAGACCGGATTCTCAAGGTCATGCGGCGCCAGTACGACAGGGCATGGTACCTGGACCTCATCGACGCCATAAGGGCGCGGGTTCCCGGTATCGCCTTTTCCACCGACATCATCGTCGGGTTCCCCGGCGAGTCCGAGGAGGATTTCCAGGAAACGCTCGGCGTCGTGCGCCGGGTGGAGTACGACACGGCTTTTTCCTTCCGGTTTTCCCCTCGGCCGGGCACGCCGGCCGAAGGAATGGAAGCCGTGCCCGAAGCGGTCGCGCGCGAAAGACACCAGCGCCTGCTTGACCTCCAGCTCCAGATCCAGACCCGCCGCTTCGCCGCCTACGAGGGCCGCGTCGTCGAAGTCCTGGTGGAAGGAAAGAGCAAGAAGGGCGGACAGTTCTCCGGCCGCACCGAGGACAACAAGGTCGTGAACTTCACAACCGCCAGAGCCCCTGCGGTCAACAGCCTCCTGGACGTGAAGATCACCCGTTCCGCCGTCAACAGCCTCGTGGGGGAAGCGGTGGAGTGATTGCGCGCCTGACGGCGCCGTGATCAGGTGATCAAGTGATTAGTGCGCCTGGCGGCGCAGGGTGAAGGGAAAAGGGTAAACGGTAAAGGCAACGCCTTTGACGAGCCTTCGAGGGCACGTCCCTTGTTAGACTTATCTTTAGCCCGCCATTCGGCCTCGGCCCTTGA
>CAVRTJ010000031.1:0-214194 GCA_963724125.1 uncultured Acidobacteriota bacterium | reverse complement strand
TAGAAGTCCGTGTTCCTGTAGATCCTGTTGTGGACGATGACCGTCTTGTTCACGTAGACGTCGTGTCGGCGCCAGTCCAACCCCCCGAACAGGGCGTTGCCCACGGCGAAGCCCACGCCCCATCCGAAGCCGTTGACGAAGGTCACGCCGGGCGACGGTGCCCAGGCCGAGCGGTAGTAGTAGGTCGGATATCCCCAGGCGGACCCGTAGACCACGGCGGGGTTGTACACCGGAACGTACACCACGTTGGGATTGTAAGGTTGAATCTGGATGTACTGCGGATCGACGATGACCCTCTGCTGGCGCGTCGAACGCAGGTACCCGGCGCGGTAGGACGCCCTTCGCAGCTTCTGGACGGCTCCGAATACCTGCTCGCGCTGATCGAGGAACGCGTAGCCGAGGTCGGCCGTCCAATCCATGTTGCTCCCCATCCTGTGAAGCAGGGTCGGGAACTTGCACAGAGAAATCACGCTCGGGTCCCAGGCCGACGTGGAGAGCGCGTCGTCGAGTTCGGGTCCCGATATGCCGGGATTCGACTGGAGCCAGTCGTCGGCCTCCGCCACCTGGTCGGGAAAGGTGGCGGCCATGAGGGCCTGCGAAAGCAGCGCGTCGGGATAGAGCGCGATGGGCGCCACCATCTGCTCGATCTCTGGTTCCGTGTAACTCTCGCCCTCCTGCGCGTGGAAGGCCATTCCGCCGGCAAGCAATGCCGCGGCCACAAGGACAGCCGTCGTAAACTTAAGGCTTCGCATGGTACGGTCTCCTTCTCTCCGGAGAACCGGAGACGACGAATGCCGGAACCCCAGGTCCCGGTAACCGCCGCGTTTTGGCTACTGTTCTTGGGGAATCCGGCATTTTACGGCGCAAATTGCTCCCCGACTTCGCTACGATTCTCTATATCTGTTTTTATTATAGCTTTTTAGATGCAACCGCGCAACGCACGGCCCTTTTCTTCCGGCGGAATCCTCCCTTCAGGCCGGAGGGAAAACGGCCGGACCAGAAAGGGTGCGGTACTCGCAGGTCACGCGGTCCCCCCGCCGGCGCTGCAGCCGCTGGCGGGCCGCCTGGGAATCGGAAAGGTGGCGCCGCCCTCGGGGAAGACGGCGACGCGCGGTTCGCAACCCGCCCGGGCGGGGAAGGGCTAACCCCTTCCCGCCCGGAGCGGTCGCATGGAGTTCTAGCGTTGCTGGTGTCTCTTGCCCTTGTTCTTGTTTTTGTTCGCTTTGCCGGGCTTGTTCTTCTTGCCGGCAGGATTCTGGCCACGGGAGGCCTTTGGACGCACTCTCGCGCCCTGCCCCGACCGGTTTCCGTTCTGCCGACGGACCGCGCCTTGCTGCCGGTTGTTCCTGCCGTTTACGCGGCCCGGCGCCTTGCCGCGTCCGTTGCGCGAACCCGGACGGGCCGAGTGGTTTTTCTGCCGGTTGTTCCTGCCGTTTACGCGGCCCGGCGCTTTGCCGCGTCCGTTGCGCGAACCCGGACGGGCCGAGTGGTTGTTCCGCCGGTTGTTCCTGCCGTTTACGCGGCCCGGCGCTTTGCCGGGTCTGTGGCCCGAACCCGGACGGGCCGAGTGGTTGTTCCGCCGGTTGTTCCTGCCGTTTACGCGGCCCGGCGCTTTGCCGGGTCTGTGGCCCGAACCCGGACGGGCCCCTGGTTCAGTCCGCCGGTTGTTCCTGCCGTTTACGCGGCCCGGCGCTTTGCCGGGTCTGTGGCCCGAACCCGGACGGGCCCCTGGTCCGGTCCGCCGCCCAGGACGGTCGACTCTGCCGGAACGGCCGTGCGGGTTCGCGCGGCCGGAACGGCGGCCGTAGTTACCCGGCCGGCGGTGAGAGGTTGGGCGGATGGAACCGTGGCGCCTGCCGCCGTAAGGGGCGCCCCTGAAGTCTCTGTTGTGCCGGTGCGCGGGGCGGGACCAGTTGTGCCTTCCCTTGTAGCGATCCCGATTGTGGTAGAAGTCCGTGTTCCTGTAGATCCTGTTGTGGACGATGACCGTCTTGTTCACGTAGACGTCGTGGCGGCGCCAGTCCAACCCCCCGAACAGGGCGTTGCCCACGGCGAAGCCCACGCCCCATCCGAAGCCGTTGACGAAGGTCACGCCGGGCGACGGTGCCCAGGCCGAGCGGTAGTAGTAGGTCGGATATCCCCAGGCGGACCCGTAGACCACTGCGGGGTTGTACACCGGAACGTACACCACGTTGGGATTGTAAGGTTGGATCTGGATGTACTGAGGATCGGCGATGACCCTCTGCTGGGGCGTCGAGCGCAGGTATCCGGCCCGGTAGGACGCCCTTCGCAGCTTCTGAACGGCTCCGAAGACCTGCTCGCGCTGACCGAGGAACGCGTAGCCGAGGTCGGCCGTCCAATCCATGTTGCTCCCCATCCTGTGAAGCAGGGTCGGGAACTTGCACAGAGAAATCACGCTCGGGTCCCAGGCCGACGTTGAGAGCGCGTCGTCGAGTTCGGCTCCCGATATGCCGGGATTCGACTGGAGCCAGTCGTCGGCCTCCGCCACCTGGTCGGGAAAGGTCGCGGCCATGAGGGCCTGCGAAAGCAGCGCGTCGGGATAGAGCGCGATGGGCGCCACCATCTGCTCTATTTCGGGTTCCGTGTAGCTCTCGGCCTCCTGCGCGTGAAAGGCCATTCCGCCGACAAGCAATGCCGCGGCCACAAGGACAGCCGTCGTAAACTTAAGGCTTCGCATGGTACGGTCTCCTTCTCTCCGGACAACCGGAGACGACGAATCCCGGAACCCCGGGCCCCGGCAACCGCCGCATTTTGGCTACTTTTCTTGCAGAACCGGCGTTTTTACCACAAATCCCCCCCTTCTTCGCCACGACTCTATATCTATATCTCTGATTTTATAGCTCTTTTGGCGCAACGGTCAACAGGCGGCCCTTTTCTTTCGGCGGAATCCTCCTTTAGGTCGGAGGGGAAACGGCCGAGCTAGAAAGGGGTGCCGTACTCGCAGGTTACGCGGTCCCCCCGCCGGCGCTGCAAACGTTAGCAGGCTGCCTGAGAATCGGGAAGGTAGCGCCGCCTTCCGGAAAGACGGCGATGCGCGCGTTTCGGGGCAGCTTGCGCGCGGCCGTGTCGACGACGGCCTGCGGATCGCTGGAATGACGGAAGAAGCCGAGCCTTTTCACCTCGTCGGGTGAAAGCGTCGGAATGCAGAGGTAGAGGTCGTTCCGGCGCATGAGTTGCATCGTGTAGTAGGCGAGGAACTTCTCCTCCACGTTCAGCCCCTTCTTGATCCGCTCGAGGAGGCCGAAGACCCGCGACGGCCCCAGGGTCCGCAGGAGGGCCTTGACCAGCCACAGGGGCCTGGAGTCTTCCGGAAGCGACACGTCGTCGACACCGCGCTCCGCCCGAATGAAGCCCATCACGACGCCCCGCGGCATGAGGGCGGGCAGGGCGTTGCCCACGCACTTCATGCCCTGCTTGAGGTTGATGTCCATGGGAAAGGAGTTGGTGATGACCGCGTCCACGGGGCCGTCCATGTAGCGGCCGGAGAGCCGGCGGTTGAAGGCGACGGCGTTGCGGTGGCAGGCCACCGGGTCGCCCGCGAAGGCGGCCGCCACCTTCTGGTCGTGGTCCAGCACCACGTTCAGGCAGAAGACGGGCGAGGGCAGCATGGTCGCGACCTCCTCCAGCTCGGTGCGGAAGAGGTTCTCCTCCGGCGTCATGCCGACCCGGTTGAAGAGGTAGGGCGGCTCGGCGATGATCGCCGTGGTGGGCCGCGATGGCCTCCGCGTGCGCCACGCCGGGCAGAACGTTCTTCCACCCGCCGCCGAAGCCTGCCCATAGGTGCGGCTCGACCATGCCGACCAGCACGACGAGGCCGGCGTCTTTCAGGTGGCGGTTGAGCAGAACGGGCGTGCCGCGGCTCGTCGTGCCGAAAAGGTGGTTCTTTTCGCGGGTGAAGGCGTCGTGGTTCTCCCAGCGAATTCGCGCCAGGTTCTTCTCGCCCACCTTGGCGGCCATCTCCCCGCCGGTCATGGGTGTGTGGATGCCCAGGGCGGGGATGAGCAGGACGTCCTCCATGGCCGCACCGCCCGCGGTCAGTTCGTCGAGCAGAATGTCCATGAAGCGGTGCGCGGGCGTGGGGCGGGTGTTGTCGTCCACGATGAGGACGATCTTTCGGCCGGCGAGGTCCATGTGGCAAGGGGCTTTGCGCCCGCAGGCCTCGCCAAGCGCCAGCCGAACGGCTTCCCTTTCGTCGGGGCCGGCCTTCGCTTCGCGCTGTCCGGTGCCTCCGCCCCTTCCGGGAACTGCAGGCGCCAGCCGTCGGGAACCTGCAGCGTCAGCGTCGATCCGCCCCACGGCAGTTGCACCTCCATGGCCGCGCCCTCCTTTCCGATTGAGTTTCCCCGCTTCGTCTTCTCATTATACGCGTCGCCGTGGTGCCGCCTCGAGGTGACCGGGCGAAGATCCCCGTCCCGGAGGTGACGAGACGCATCAACCGAGGACCTTTCGTCGGTCTCCGATTCCACAGAATCCGAGGTCCAAGTCCCAGCTTGCCGTTGCCCGCCGACCCGTCTTGCGGATTTGCCGTTGAAAAGTCGAGAGCAGATAGGAGTCCGAGCAGGCGGGAACGGATCCAGGACGAGCGCGTTCACCTGACGGTGCCCGGCCGGCCGGGCTCGTCGGGCGGAGGGTTCTTCCCATCGGAGGGGATGGCCCGATGGCGGAGACAGGTCAGCGTGGCGATCGAGAAGGCGACGACGGTCGAGGCAAAGGAACTGCTGGCCGAACTCGCCCGGGACTTCAAGGAAAAATACGGCAAGGAGAGTCCCTACGGTCTTGCCGACAAGGACCTTCAGGCGGACCGTAGCGCGTTCATCATGGCCCGCGTCGACGGCCGGCCCGCCGGCTGCGTCATCCTCTACCCCCAGGACGAGAACCAGCCGGACATCGGGGAGGCCCGCCAGCTCTACGTGCGCCCCGACTTCCGAGGCCGCGGCCTTTCCTACGCCGTCATGCGCGCAGCTCGAGGAAACCGCCCGGGCCAACAACTACACGCTCCTGCGACTCGTCACCGGCCTCAAGGAACCCGAGGCCATCCACCTCTTCCTCAAGCTCGGCTACAGCCGCATCCCCCGCTACACCAAGTACATCGACCGCCCCTTGAGCGCCTGCTTCGAAAAGACGCTGGACTGACGCTTCGCGCCATCATGGATCGATCCCCCCGATGCGGCGAGAAGGGCCAGGAGGTTGCGGCCCAGGACCGATTCGGCGTAGGGTTGGCCGAGCCAGGCGAGCTTTGTATTCGGTGCCCAGTTCGCGAGCAGATTTGCAAGGTCGGCAGTCGGCTGCCTTAGCGAAGGCATGGCCCGCCTCGATCCCTTACCCTTTTCCCTTTACCCGGCCTTGCATCGAAGGGCTCCCCACGCCTGATCACTATTCACTCGATCACTGGATCACTTGATCGCTCGAATTAATGGACCGAGCAGGAGATGCAGGGGTCGTAGGCCCTGACGAGCATGGAGCAGAGAAGCTCCATCCGGGCGTCGTCGGCGCCCTCGGCGGCGTAACGCTCGACCAGCGCCTTGAGGTCGTGCTGGATGTTGAGGTTGTTCTGGGTCGTCGGTATGACGCAGTCGGCGCGCAGGACGCGGCCGTCGGCGCCGTACTCGTAGTGGTGGTACAGGATGCCGCGGGGCACTTCGACCGCGCCGACCCCTTCGCCCGCCCTCGGTGCGACCTCGGCCATGGTGGCGGTGCCGCGGGGCATGGCGAGCAGCTCGCCGATGAGGTCCATGGACTCGTGGACCACGTGCACGCACTCCACGAGCTGGGCGAGGTTGTTCTTGAACGGGTTGTGGCAGCCGGGCCTGAGTTCGAGGTCCTCGGCCGTTCGGAGGGCCTCGGGACGCAGGAAGCGGTGGTTGTTGTTCCAGCGCGCCAGCGCCCCCACCGCGTAGGACTCCCGCGAGAGCCGACAGAGCTTGGAGGTGTTGCGGGCGTCCACGAACTCGTTGGTCATCTTGAGATATTCATCTTCTGTTCGGTTCACGCCGTCGGACGAGACGAGGTCTCCCCCGATCCAGGGGTAGCCCCCGTCGCCCTTCAGCGAGACGAACTCCGTGTCGCGGGAGAAGGCCGGGATCTCGAAGGTCTTGAAGAGAGCCGCCACCGCCTCCAGGTCTCCGGCGGCAGACGCAAGTTCGCTGCGGAGGGAGGCGAGTGCCTTCCTGTCTGGGAAAACGGCCATGCCGCCCACCTGGATGGAGACGGGGTGCGTGGTGCGGCCGGCCACCACGTCGCACAGTTTGTTGGCCAGGCCCTTTAGCCGCGCGGCGAGGGCCACCGTCGCCGGGGCTTCCTTGACCAGGGGAAGGACGCTCGGCAGGCCGAGGAAGTCCGGCGCCGCAAGGAATACAAGGTGCAGGATGTGGCTCTGGAGCGTCTCCCCGTGCTTGGCCAGGAGCCGGAGCCTGGCGGCGGCCTCGGGGATCTCCACGCCGAATGCCCGCTCGGTGGCCCGGGCGCTGGCCAGCGCGTGGCCGATCGAGCAGATCCCGCAGATGCGCGCGGTGAGGATGGGCGCGGAGGTGTAGTGCTTGCCCTTGAGCATGACCTCGAAGAACCGGGGCGTCTCGACGATGTCCCATCGCGCCTCCTCGAGGTGGCCGTTCACGACCCGCACCAGCAGATTGCCGTGGCCCTCAACGCGCGTGAGGGGATGGATTCGGATGTCCAGGTCGACCTTCATCTGGCCTCTCCAACCGTGATGCCCTCAAACCCGCCGAAAAAGCCCAGCCGCTCGTTGATCTCGGCCTCGCCGAACCCGCGCTCCTTCGCCAGTGCGAAGAACTCCTCGTAGTTGGGCGCGTCGGCCGGCCCGCGGCACCCCCAGCACCCCAGCCCGCCGGCCGGGCAGGGAGCCTCGCAGCCGGCCCTCGTGATGGGTCCCAGGCAAAGCTGCCCCTTTTCCATCAGGCACGTGGTGAAGCGCTGCTTGCACTCCACGCAGACGGGGTAGGCGTGGAAGCTGAAGGGCACCTCCAGCACCAGGTGCCTGACGATGCGCTCCACCTCGTCCTTGGAGACGGGACAGCCCGGAATCTCGAGGTCCACCGGGACGACCTCCTTGACGGACCGTACGGCCAGCGTCTCCTTGGGCTTGTCGCCGTAGACCTCGGCGTTGGCCTCGTCCAGGTCGTAGGCGTTCTTCATGCGGTTGACGCCGCCGAAGCAGGCACAGCTTCCCAGGGCCACGAGGACGCCCGCGCGCTCCCTGATCTTCTTGAGCCGCTCCACCTCGTCGCTCCGGCTGATCGCGCCCTCCACGAAGGCGATCTCGTAGTCGTCGCTCGCCTCCGTGGAAATCTCGCGGAAGTTCACCACCTCGATGGCCTCGAGGAAGGGAACCAGGGTCTCCTCCTTGTTGGCGAGCTGGAGCTGACAGCCCTCGCAGTCCGTGAAATCGAAGACCGCGATGCGAGGACGGCGGGCGCCGATGTTCAGGTACCGCATCTAGATGGCCTCCTTGAGATTGATCGCCGTCCAGTAGTCGAACACGGGGCCGTCCTTGCAGGTGAACGTGGAGCCGATGTTGCACCGGCAGCACTTGCCCATGCCGCAGTGCATGCGCCGCTCGAGCGAGACGAACATCCTGCGCATGGGGATGCCCTTCTTGCTGAGCATGTTGCACACGAACTTGAACATGACCGGCGGGCCGCACACGATCGCGTAGGTCCGGTCCGGTTCGATGGGGATGGGGTCGAGCAGCTTCGTCACCACGCCGACCTCGCCCGTCCAGCCGTCGTCGGCCTCTTCCACGATGATGGAGAGGTCCACGCCGTCCACCCGCCGCCACTGCTCGTACTGGTAGTCGAAGAGGAGCTGGTCGCGGCGTCTTCGTGCCGTAGAGGATGTGGACCTTGTTGAAGTCCGACCGGTTCTCGGTCACGTGGTAGATGGCGGCGCGCAGCGGCGCCAGGCCCAGGCCGCCGGCGATGAGCAGGACGTTGTGGCCCTTCATCATGGCCATGGGAAAGAAGGTGCCGAAGGGGCCGCGCAGGCCGACCTTGGCCCCTACCTGCGCCCGGTGCAGCACGCTCGTCACCGTCCCCGCCCGGCGGATGCAGAGCTCCAGGAAGCCGTGGTTCGAGGCGGAGCCGGAAATGGAGATGGGGATCTCGCCGTAGCCGGGCACCTCCACCATGACGAACTGGCCCGGCTGGAAGCTGAAGCGCGCGCGTTCGGCGGGGTCCACGATGCGCACGTGGAAGAGCTTCTCCATGTCGGTCAGCCGGGTGATGCTCGTGATCTCGGCCTTGTACACCCGGTCCGTGTTCATGAGCCGGCTTCGGCGGTTGTAGTTCAGCGGCTCCGTGATCTCGACCTCTTTGGTGACGTCGTAGGGCAGGAGCAGGCTTTTCATGAACTCTCCTCCTGCAGCTCGCGAATTACGTCCACGGGGGCGATACCGGCCAGGCACGCCCGGCCGCAGCGGTTGCAGCCGACGCACTTGGGCTCCTCGTGCTGTTCCACGAAGCCGCGGTGCTGGTGGTAGTAGCGGTACTTCAGCCGGCTCTCGGGCGTCGGCCGGAAGTTGTGTCCGCCCGCCACGACGGCGAAGTCCACCAGGTTGCACGAGTGGAGCTGGCGGATCTTCGCGCCCTCCTCGAAGTCCATGGATATGCGCTCGTGGACGCCGTGGCAGTAGCAGGTCGGGCAGACCATGGCGCACGTTCCGCAGCTCAGGCACTTCTTGCCCCACTTCTCCCAGATGGGGGAATCGAACTCGATGTCGAGCAGGTTCGGCAGGTTGTTCACGTTGATCTCGGTCTTCATGAGGCCTGCGATCCGCTTGCGCTCGGTGACGTAAAGGTGGGAGTCCTCGTCGGTGATGGGCCTGGCGTCGAAAGCGATCGATGAGCGATAGGCCCCGGTCGGACCCGACGGCCACGAAGTAGCGGTCCCCGATGTCCGTGAGGAAGAGGTCGAATCCGTGGGTCACCGTGTCCGCGCCGACCGACCGGCAGAAGGCCCCCTCGCACGGGTCGTGGTCGATGCCCACGATGAAGGTGTTCCGGCGGCGCGAGATGTAGTAGGGGCTGGGGTACCAGTCCTTCGCGAAGACCTTGTCCAGCTTCAAGAGGCCGTTGATGTCGCAGGCGTGCAGCCCCACGATGGCGCGGGGCTGGACGCGGTAGCGGATCGACTGCTCCCAGTCCCCGTTCGTGAACCGATAGGTAGAGAGCTGTTCGCGGAAGGGCAGGAAGTAGGTCTTGGCGGAGAACTCCGTCGTCTCGTACCCGAAGTCGATGTCGTCGAAGCTCTCGACCGGCAGGAACTGGTGGATGGGCTTGCCGTGCCTGTCCGTACCCACCTGCCGCGGCCCCACCACCTCGTTGCCGGCGAGGATCGCTTCGACCACGGATCTGAAGGCCGCTTTCTTCAAAGTCTTGTACAACATACCGCCACACTCCCGGGCCCCGGATTCGAGCGAATGATTTCAGCAGGCCCTCTGTGGGAAATATATCGACCGGGCCAGCCCCTGAACCGAATTGATACGATTCCTGGAACAGTTCTGGGCTAAATGACCCCCATTTGAGTGATCCGGTGATCGAGTGATCCACGCGCAGGGGACCTTCGAAGTGGCCCTCGGGTAAAGGGCAATGGGTAGAGGCGGGGGCACGTCTTTGTAGATCTGAACCGCCGATGGCCGCCGACCAACCGACGAGCGCAGACCGCCTCAGCCTTCACGGACCAGAGCCCCTGCAAAAGTCCACCGTCTGTCAAATTTAAAATCCCAAATCATATCCCTCCCTTCCTCCCGCCCTCACTGTTTACACCCGGCCTTCGAGGAACGGCGTTTGGAGGCCCGTGCTTGCGCGGGCGCGGGCTTCTGGGGCACACTGGTTCACCAACGGAGGCGTCATGTCCAGAGGACAAGCGGGAGGTCCGTCAGACTCGTGGATGGTGTGCTTCGAACTGTTGCCGAAGGTTTCCAGAACGTTCGCCCTGTCCATCGCAGGACTCAGGGAGCCCGTGCGCGGCGCGGTCTGCGTGTCCTACCTCATGTGCCGCATTCTGGACACCATCGAGGACGCCCCGGGCCTGAGCGCGGCCCAGCGATGGAGCCTCATGGCCCCGTTTCTCGAGTGCCTTTCCTCGGGCGGGAGGCCCAGGGCATCGTGGAGCGAAGCTTCGGAGAAGATGCTTGCGGCGCGTTCGGCGGACGCCGACATGCGCCTCATGCGCCACGCGAACGACGTGCTGGACTGCTTCTGCGAGTTGCTCGGAGCCGGCGCGTCTGAGCATGCCGCGCTGGGTTACGGAGATGGGGAAGGGCATGAGCGCCTGGAGCGAGCGGATGGCCCAGCCCCCAGGACCCCTGAAGACCCTGCCCTCCATGGCCGCGCTGGATCGCTACTGCTACTACATCGCCGGAACGGTCGGCTACCTGCTCACCGATCTCTTCTTCATCTACTCGGAACACGTCGACCAGACCCTGTTCTTCAGGCTCCAGGCCGACGCGGAGGCCTTCGGCCTCGGCCTCCAGAAGGTGAACATCGTGAAGGACCTGGCCGACGACTACCGGCGGGGCTGGTGCTTCATTCCCACGGCCTTCCTGGGCGAAGCGGGCGTTTCCCCGGCCGATTTCGAGGAGGCCGCCAAGGCGGACGCCGTCCACCGGGCCGTCCTGCCGGTTCTCGTCTCCGCCGCGGGGCACCTGGAACGGGCCTGGGCGTACCTGGAACGATTCCCGGTGGAGGAGCGTGAGATAAGGCTCTTCCTAGCCTACAGCCTCTTTTTCGCGCTGGAGACGCTGGGCCTCGTGGCGAAGAACCCCGCCGCCCTGGTCAGCCCGAAAAAGCTGAAGATCAGCCGCCTGGACGTGGCCCGCCTGGTGGCCGAACTGAACGCCGTAATCGGGCGCCCGGCCGCACTCGAAAAGTTCCACAGGAAGACCGCCGCGCCGCTGGAGGTCTACCTTCGGCGCTGAAGGCGCCTTGTGTCTGGGGTCTCTTGGATTTAGTGTTTAGTGTCTGGTGATTAGTTCTCGGGCAAGCCTTGGAAGGCGAGCGCCCAGGCTTCCCCGCGCCTCCGCGTTTCCGTGGTAAAAGCGCCCGTCGGCGCGGTGAAGGGGTTAAGGGTAAAGGGTAAAGCTGGGGAAGGCCTTCGAAGACCCGCCCCCGGGCGTACTCTCAATCTGAAATTTCAAGTTCCGAGTCCCAAATTGGGTCCTCACGGCGGACCTCCCGAAGTCTGCTTCACTGCATGCCGCGCCTTACCCCTTCCGGTGCCTCTGGCGCGGGTGCAGCAGTAATCGGACGGCTTGCGGGTGTTTGTGGGACGTTAACCCTCGCGCGAGACGTTGTGAGAAAGGTAAATCAGCGGTACTTTCGCCGGCTCCCGCTCTCGACCTCTTCTTCCACGAGTTCGTCGTCCGCGGCCGTGTGGAAGGACATAACCACGAGGTATTCGTTGGCCGGCTCGAAGGTGTGGGGCATGTTCTCCGGGATGACGTAGAGGCTCCTCTGGGGAAATGCCGGATCGAAGGGCTGCAGGACGTCGTTCCTCCGCCCGATGGTGTAGTGCCCGCCTCCGGACAGAACCGCCATGTGCTGGATGGAGTTGGGGTGCCTGTGCAGGGGCGGTTTGGCCTTTGGTTTGATGACGAAGATCCACGCGCTCCGAATTCCGGGCGGCAGGCGGCCCTTGGTAAACTCCGTGGGCAGAGAAGCCCCCGCGAAGGCCTGCTTGCTCTTCTCGAGCTGGGCGATGAGATCCTCGGTGACCGTGCGAACCAGCGAAGTCTTGCCCCAACCGCCCACCAGTTGTGCAAGTTTTGAAATTCTGAAGGTTGTCATCGGAAGGGCCTCTCCTGATCGGGACGGCGCGGCGTTGCCTGAACGCGTCCGGAGCTTAATTATACACGATTTCCGTGGTCCATCCGAGTCCCGCGGGGCAAAGGCTTCCGGGCGGGCTGACGCCCCTGTCGAGATCTCAGTCTTCCGGTGCCCGATCCCGGCGCGACGGCTTCCGGCTTCCTTCGTACATCTCGTAGACGAGCATCCTGCACTCCATGGGACCGTTGAAGAGCCGCACCTTTCGCTTCGCGTGCAGTCCCACGCACTTTCCCAGCGCCGGATTGCCGGTGAGAACGCAAGCCGTCCAGCCCCGGCAGCGCTGCTTGAGGACGTCGCCCAGGGAACCGTAGAGGGAATCGAGGTCTTCGTCCGTCCCAGCGTGGTCGCCGTAGGGCGGATTCGTCACGATAAGACCTTCATTTCCCTCTGGCTCGAAATCCCCCACGTCGTGCCGCTCCACCCGCACCCACCGGTCCACACCCGCCGCGGCCGCGTTGGCGGTGGCCGCTACTACCGCACCCTTGGACCGGTCTGTACCGAAAACGGGGAAGCGCGGCCTGCGGACACCCCTCTCCGCCTCCGAACGGATCTTGTTCCAGGCCCTCTCGTCGAAGTCCGGCCAGCGCTGAAAGCCGTACGGCACCGGGCGCAAGAGGCCGGGCGCCTTGCACGACGCGATGAGCGCCGCTTCGATCAGGATCGTCCCCGAGCCGCAGAAGGGGTCCGCGAAGGGCCTTCGACCGTCGTACCCGGCCATGAGCAACATACCCGCCGCCAGGGTTTCGTTGAGGGGCGCGGATACGCTCTTCACCCGGTACCCCCGCTTGTGGAGCGGACCTCCGGACACGTCGAGGCTCACCGTACACGTCCGCCCGGCCACGTGAACGACGATGCCCACGTCGGGATCCCGCCGGTCCACGTCGGGCCTCTTGTTGAAGCGTTTACGGAAGGCGTCGGCAACCGCGTCCTTGACCTTCAGGGCCACGAAGCCCGAATGGTTGAAGGGGGAACTCTTCGCCGTGGCCTCTACGGCGAAGGTCCGGTCCACCGAAAGGACGTCCGTCCAGGGCAGCGCCCGCGCACCTTCATAGAGAGATTCGGCGTTCCCCGCCTGGAACGATCCGATGGGCAGCAGGACGCGCCGCCCGGCCCTGAGCCACAGGTTGGCCCGCCAGGCTTCTTCCCTGCGCCCCTTGAACGCCACGATCCCCGGCGACACGTCGAGCACGGTGAGGCCCAGGCCCCTCAGCTCGTCCGCGACCGTCTTTTCCAGTCCCTTTGCTGCCGTTACGAGAAATCGCATGGTCCTCCCGCCTCCCGGACAAGCTTAGCGCACATCGTGCCTTTCCCGGAAACCGCCGGCGGAACAAAAAGAGCCCCGGCCTTGCGGCCGGGGATACAGGCGAGGATTTCAAGGACCTGTGGAAATGAGACCGAATCGTGCAGCTAGGCCATCAGGTTTTCCCTGACGGACAGCGTGATCTTGTAGAAGACGGTGATCATGAGCATTCCGATGGCCCAGATGCCCGCTACTATGGAGATCTCCGTCAGCGTCGGAATGTAACTCGTAACCGCCTCGAGCGGCGACGGCACGAAGCCGGCGATGATGAGACCTATGCCTTTGTCGATCCAGAGCGAGAGAAAGACGATGACGCAGGTGAAGGCCAGCAGCTTTTCGTTCCGGCGGTAGCGCGGCACGATCAGCAGGACCAGGGAGAGTGCCGCCATGAGGACCGAGGCCCACATCCACGGCACGAGTTCGGTGTTGCCCTCGAGCCCCACGAAGAGGAACTTCAGGTGGGCCGCATCGTCCGGAATGTTGCTGTAGAGGGCGGTAAAAACCTCCATGAGGATGAAGAACACGTTGATGATCATGGCGTAGGTCACGATCAGTGCGAGCTTCTGGATGGCATCCTTGCCCGCGTCGAACCATGTCAGCTTCCGCATGATCATGGCCAGAAGGATCAGCAGCGCGGGCCCGGCCGCGAAGGCCGAGGCCAGGAACCGGGGTGCCAGGATGGCCGTGAGCCAGAAAGACCTGCCGGGGAGGCCGTTGTACAGGAAGGCCGTCACGGTGTGGATGCTGACCGCCCACGGGATGGAGAGGATGATGACCGGCTTTATCCAGTGCGGCGGCGCAACGCCCTTTCGTTCCGAGCTCAGCATGATCAGGGAGATCACGGCGTTGAGAAAAAGGTAGCCGCTGAGCGAGATCATGTCCCAGAACATCATGGAGTTGGGCGTCGGGTGCAGGATTATGTTCATCACCCGCATGGGTTGGCCCATGTCCACGAAGATGAAGAGCATGCACATGGTGACCGACGACACCGCGAGGAACTCGCCGAGTATGGTGATCTTGGAGAAGGCCTTGTAGTTGTGCAGGTAATAAGGCAGGACGACCATGACCGCCGAGGCGGCCACGCCGACGAAGAAGGTGAACTGGGCGATGTAGAGGCCCCAGCTCACGTCCCGGCTCATACCCGTCACACCCAGGCCATTTTGCAGCTGGTAGAGGTAGAAGAGGAAGGCTACCGAGATGACGACGAGCAGGCTTCCCACCCAGATCCAGTACCTCCGGCTGCCCTGAACGGCTTTTTCGAACATGAACATGAGCGGCACCTCACACGATATAGTAGATTTCTGGATGGGTACCCAGTTCGGGTTTCCGCCGGATGGTGTAGTGCTTCCTCAGCAGTTCCCTCACTTCGGACTCGGGATCGTCCAGGTTGCCGAAGACCATGGCCTTTTCGGGGCAGGCCGCTACGCAGGCCGGCGGCTTGCCCTGGGCCAGGAGTTCCTCGCACAGGTCGCACTTTTCGACCACGCCCTTCGTGCGGGTCGGAAAGTCGGGATTGAGGTCCTTGATGTGGGGGCGCGGATCGAACCAGTTGAAACTGCGCGAGCCGTATGGGCATGCGGCCATGCAGTACCGGCAACCGATGCAGCGGTGCCAGTCCATCATGACGATCCCGTCCTCCCGCTTCCACGTCGCCTGCGTGGGACAGACCCGCACGCAGGGCGGCTTGTCGCAGTGGTTGCACAGGAGGATGAAGGGCTCGCCCTTGAGGTTCGCGTCGTCGTACGGGTTCTGCTGCTCCGGGAAGGCGTCCTCGTAGGGTTCTTTCCAGATCCACTTGACCTCGTGCTTCGGGTCTTTGAACTGGGGAATGTTGTGCGCCTTGTCGCACGCCAGGATGCAGTCCTTGCACCCCTCTTTCTTCAGGCATTTGGAGGAGTCGATGACGATGGCCCATCGAGTTGCCGCCGCAGCGCTGCCCCCGGCCTTCGTGCTCGAACCGCTCGCAAGGGCGTCGATGGACGTCTTCCCCGCGATCGCCAACGCCGAAGCCGCCCCCGCGACGCCTAAGAACTTCCTTCTGCTGATGCTCATCCTTTGCTCCTTTGGGCAAGCTTGGGGTCGACGTGGCACTCCCAGCAGTAGGGCGTGACGCCCGCGTAGTTGTGACACCGGTCGCAGAATTCCTTTTTGTCGTGGCACTTCAGGCAGGTCTTGGTGAGGCCCATGGTGTAGGTCTTGCCGTCGAATGCCACGTAGTCTCTCATGCCTTCACGGACCACGTTCTGGCGCCACGTCATGAGGAGATCCATGTGGGACGTCCTCATGTATTCAACGGGCGCCACGCAGTCCTTTTCCTGGGTGGGTAGCTTGGGATCGGGCCCCTTGGATGTCGTCCCGGCGGCGAGGTCGTACCAGATCGGGAAGGTGACCAGCGCGAGAAACACCAGGAGACCGGCGATGATCATGCCTCTGTCACGCATCGGCTGGTTCCTCCTTTCCCTTGAGAGGCTCGCCCCTCAAGTCGGTGGTCCTCTCCTTCTCGCCTTTCATGACCAGTGCGTTGCCCACGAGTTCGTGGATGCCGCCCACCTCCACGCCGCCGACCCAGTAGTCCACGACGGCGGGCAGGGTGGCCTTGTCGATGGCGCATATGGTCGTCAGGAGATTGACGCCGTGCTTGTCCTTGACGTACTTGACGGCATTGCCCCGGGGCAGGCCGCCCCTCATCCTCATTTCGAGGTTCTCGTCCGTGCCCAGGCCGGCGCCGCTCCCGCAACAGAACGTCTGTTCGCGAATCGTATTTTCGGGCATCTCGTGGAAGTGGTTGCACACGCTGTTGATTACGTATCTCGGCTCCTCCAGGAGGCCCATGCCCCGGGCCACGTTGCAGGGATCGTGGTGCGTGACGTTCCAGTGGTCGTTTCGGCTCTTGTCCAGCTTGAGTTTGCCGTTGTGGATAAGGTCCGAGGTGAATTCACAGATGTGCGTCATTTTGGTAGACCGGGCATTGTCGAAGCGGGTGCCCGTGATGGGCGATGTGGGGACCTCCAGGAAGTCCGCCGGACCGTTGAGCGTGTCCATGTACTGGTGGGCGACGCGCCACATGTGGCCGCACTCGCCGCCCAGGATCCACTTGACCTTCAGGCGTTTGGCCTCCTGATAGATCTTGGCGTTGAGCCGCTTCATCATCTCGTGCGAGGTGAAGAGGCCGAAGTTCCCTCCCTCTCCGGCGAAGGCGCTGAGCGTATAGTCCAGGCCGATCTCGTGGAAGAGCATGAGGTAGCCCAGGAGCGTGTAGTAGTGCGGCGAGGCGAAGTAGTCGGCGGAGGGCATGACGAACAGGATCTCCGCGCCCTTCTTCATGATGGGCGCCTCCACCCGGATGCCCGTCATATCCTCCAGTTCATCCACGGCGAACTCGATGCTATCCGCAAAACCGTGGGGCTGGATCCCGAGGTGGTTGCCGGTACGAAAACAGTTGGCGTCCGGTTCGATCACCCAGTTGATGTTGCAGCCGATGAGGTTCAGCAGTTCCCGGCCGATCATGGTGATCTCGGCCTGGTCTATGCCGTAGGGGCAGAAGACCGAACATCGCCGGCATTCCGTGCACTGGTAGAAGTAGTAGAACCACTCCTTGATCACGTCTTCGGTGAGCTCACGGCCGCCCGCCAGCTTGCCGAACGCCTTTCCCGCCGGCGTGAAGTAACGCCTGTAGATGGAGCGCAGGAGTTCGGCCCGGAGCACGGGCATGTTCTTGGGGTCGCCCGATCCGATGTAGAAGTGGCACTTGTCGGCACACGCCCCGCAGCGCACACAGATGTCCATGAACAGCCGGAAGGAGCGGTACTTGTCGAGCCTCTCCTTCATGCCGTTCAGAATGATATTTTTCCAGTCGGGCGGAAGCTTCCAGTCCTTGTCGAAGGGCTGCCAATCCCGCGGATTGGGCATGTCGAGGTACTTGAGGTTTTTCGCGGCGGCGCTGTAGCAGAAGGTTCCCTTGCGAAATTCGACGGAGGGGTCCATCCACTTCTTCCCGGGAGGCGTGTAGTCGATCCGCGCGACCTCTTCCGGTCTTGGGGTTTCATCAGCCATGGTCTATTCCTTCTCCAGCGGCAGGCCGGCGGCCTTCATCTTGTCGTGGAACTCCTCTTCCCATTCCTCGTAGGTATGGACCTTCACGGGGTAGCTCCACGGATTGACGTGTCTCTTCGAGCGGTTGTTGTTGGCCATGTTCCGCGTCGGGCTGAGGAAGACCCCCCCCATGTGCATGAGCTTGCTGAACGGGAAGTAGGCCAGGAGGACGCTCAACAGGAAAATATGCACGAAAAAGAGGGCCCCGACGTTGGCCGGCACTACGGGCGAGAAGGTTACCAGCCCCAGCGCCAGCTGCTTGACGCTCACGGTGTCGATCCGCGTGAAGTACCGCATGAGGACCCCCGAAATCGTCAGTCCCAGAAGCAGGAAGAGCGCGAAGTAGTCGGTGAACAGGGAGAAATACCTGACCTGTGCATTCTGCAGGCGCCTGTACAAGAGATAGCAGAGAGCGGCGATGACGAACACGTCGGTGAGGTAAAGGCCGGGCGCTCCGATCTGCAGGAATCCGTCCACCGCACCGAGGATATTCACGAAGGCCGGAACCGGCTCCATGAAAAACCGGAGATGCCGGAGGAAGATAATGAGGAAGGACCAGTGGAAGGCGAGGGCTCCCAGCCACAGCCACTTGTTCTCCCCGTAGACGAGCCTGGGCCCTCCCCTCAGCTCCGCCTTCGTGTTTCGGAACAGGGAGCGGAAAAGGAGCACCTCCAGGGCCATCCTGAAGAAGACGCCCAGCTTTGAAGAGGGTGCTTCGAGCCACCCCGCCTTGATCCAGGGAAGGGATTTCTGTTGCCCGCACGTGGTCGGGATTCTGAAGGGCACGGGAGACCGCGCCCAACGGATGACGCGGTAGGCCACCCCCACGAGGAAGGTGGCGATGGCCGCGTACGGTATCACCACCCCGAACAGGGTCCGCAGATCGGCCACGCGCCCCCCCAGGAACGCAAGCGCGACGAGCAATAACACCGTAACAAGCGATAAGAGGACGTTCATTAAGTTTCACCTCGCTTCCGGTCGGACCGCCCGCGGTGAAGGGCCTTCATTCCCCCTCCTGTTCCGGGCCGTCGGACATGGCGTGCGCTCTTTCCAGCAGGTAAACCCTGCGCTTGGCTTCGTCGGCCTTGATTTCGTAGATCTTCTCCCGGCACTGCATGAACAGGTCGAAGGCGAGGAGGGCCATCCTGTCGATACGATCCTCGACTTCCGCCATATCCTGCGGAGCGGGGGCGCCCCCGGACTCCGAAATTTCGCGCCGGAGAACGGGCTTGAGCAGAAAAACGAACGCCACCGCCTCCGATGCGGTGAAGTCCTGTACCGCCCGGACCCTCACGATGTCGTGGAGAGGGGCGGTCATTTTCGCCTGGTCCATTTCCCGGACGAGCTGTTCGAAGAGAACGGGCATTCCCTCTTTGAGGGCATGCCCGACGGGATTGCGAAAAGGGTCTTTCTCCTGTTGGAGGAAACGCGATATCTGTTCCGGATAGGTCTGTACGGTTTGCTGGAGCCACTTTCCTATTATGGGCTCTCTTCGGCGGCGCAGGATCTCCAGGATCGATTCGACAGCCATGAGGATCCCCCCAAAATCAACCCCCCTCGCTCACGGGCCGGTACGCGCCATTCCCGGTCCACCCGCCGGGCCGGGGGCCCCGTCCGGGCGCCGCCCCCCCGCGGCGCCCGGACGGTCCGTGGCGCTCGGATGGAAGGGGAATGGCGAGCAGCATTGATCCGTCGAGGCTACCGGCCTTACGGCACCGGCGGCTCGGTGCGTCCGCCCCGCCCTTCCCCAGACGGTTGCTTACACGCACCCCGTCGGTTTGGGCAGTCCCGCCAGCTTGCAGGCGCCCTTTGCGGGGCCCGACGGGAACATCTCGTAGATCTCGTTCAGCTTGAAGCCGGTTTCCTTGCAGAGCTTCCGGACCATGGGAGCAATGCCGAACTGGAGGTAGTAGTTTCTCAGGTAGTTGATGACCTTCCAGTGGTTCTCGGTCAGCGCGTCGACGCCCTCGGTGGAAGCGAAGTCCTTGGCGACATCTTCGTTCCAGATCGTGGGATCTTCCAGGAATCCGTCTTCGTCTACCTCGTATGTATGTCCGTTAAGGTCGATGTTAGGCACGGTCAGATCCTCCTTTAAACCATTTCTATGTACCCGCACGGGCACTCTTCAGCACACTTCTTGCAACCGTTGCACAACTCCATCTTGATCTTGTAATGCTCCCCCTTGGGCAGTTTGGCGAAGCAGCTGTTCGTGCAGTACATCCAGCACGTTTCGCAGTCCATGCACATGCCGCAGGACATGCAGCGCTTCACCTCGTTCAGGGCCTGCTCTTCAGTCAGCCCCTTCTCGATCTCCGTGTCCATGTCCCGCTGGTCGACGGGCACGTGGTCCCTTTCGCTGCGGAAGGCCTCCTTGTACCAGCCGAGCTTCATCTTGTCCGCGGGAATCGGCGGTGCCGGTTCCGGCATTTCCAGCGTCTTCCCGTTGAACCGGGCGTCGATGGCGTCCGCGGCAAACCGTCCCTGGGAGATGGCGATGGTCGCCAGGCCGAGTTCCACGTCGTCGCCGCCTGCGTAGACGTCGTCGACTTTCGTGTGGCCCCAGTCGTCGATCTTGATCCAGTCCTTGCCCTCGTGCAGGCCGTCGAAGCCTTCAAAACGGGGCGCCTGGCTGATGGCGGCGATGATCGTGGTGGCCTCGATGTCGAACTCCGAGCCCTCTTTGGGCACGGGGCGCGGCCGGCCGGACGCGTCTGGCTCGCCCAATTCCATGCGGATGCACTTCATACCGACGGCCTTGCCGTTGCTGGTGTGAATTTCGACGGGCGCGGCCAGGAACTGGATGTCCACACCCTCCTCCAGCGCCCCGTCGATTTCGGGGGCTATGGCGGGCATCTCGTCCCGGGTCCGGCGGTAGAGAATGGTCACGTCGGCGCCGAGGCGCTTGCTGACCCTCGCCGCATCGATGGCGGTGTCGCCGCCTCCGATGACGATGACCTTGCTACCGATTTCAACCTTCTCTCCGCTGTTGACCCGGTTGAGGAACTCGGTTCCGGTAAATACGTTGGGCGCGTCCTCGCCCGGCACGCGAAGCTGGATGCCTTTGTGGGCGCCGATGCCGACGAAGATCGCCTTGTAGTCCTTCCGGAGATCGTCCATCGTCGCGTCCTTGCCGACGATGAAATCGCACTTCAGGTCCACGCCCAGGTCCACGATTCGCTGGATTTCCGCATCCAGAACGTCTTCGGGAAGACGATAGGACGGGATCCCGTAGCGGAGCATGCCGCCGGGCTTGCTGAATGCTTCGAACACCGTCACGGGATAACCACGCCTGGCCAGCTGGTAGGCACAGGAAAGGCCCGCGGGCCCCGAACCCACAACGGCTACTTTTTCTGAACGCTTGTCCTCCGAGAGCTTGGAGAGGGTGAAGCCCTTGGAGATCCCGAAATCGCCGATGAAGCGCTCGAGGGCGTTGACGGCGACGGGTCCCTCCTTCTCACCCCGGTTGCACGCCTCTTCGCAGGGATGGGGACAGACCCTTCCGCACACGGCCGGGAAGGGATTGCGCTCGGTGATCATCTGCCAGGCGATCTCGTAGGCCTGCTCGTTGGTGCGGCCGTAGGCTTCGGCCTGTGCGATGGTCGTCAGCCACCCGCGGATATCGACGCCGTTCGGGCAGTTCCCGATGCAGGGCGGCGTCTTTTGGACGTACCTGGGACGGAGGGGACTGATCTCGCCGCCGCTGCCCGACCCCGACCTGATGACCGGTTTTTTCACTTCTTTGAAAAGACCCATGGCTCGGCCCTCTTTCTCTCTATGGGTGACAATCTACGCGTACGGGTAGATCTCCCGCTTGAAGTCCTCGAGCTGTGAAAGGAGACGGTCGTGTTTCTGTTCGTCCTCGATGAGATAGGTAAGCAGGTGCCGCTGGACGAAGAGACGGCAGTTCTTGCGGGCCTTCTCGGCCAGCGCGATCGTCTCCTTTTCCATTTCGGCGTGAGCCTCTATCATTTCCCAGACATCGCCCAGCTCTTCGGGGGTAAGGCTGAAGGCCTCCTTTTCCAGGCTGTCGAGGATCGTCTGCTGGACCCGGCGGTGCATGGCCGAATCCTGCCGTATGATCTCCATGACCAGCCGGATGAGGGGGTTCTTGGTTTTTTCCATGATGGCCGACGTCTGCGCGACGGACGCGGTCTCGATCTCCTGCCAGCGTTTCAGCGTGGCCACGAGCTCTTCCAGGTTCTCCGCTTTCTTCTCGGGCATGGCACTAACCTCCCTGTCCGTTCTTCCGTCAACCATGGGGTGCGGGCGGGGGCCGAGGCCCCCGCCCACGGGCTTGGCCGGTGATTAATCCGGCGCGGCTCCCTCCTTGTGTGGCAACGTAATGTAGCTACCGCCGAAGTAGCTGTACACGCAGCGACCTGAATCCATGAGCGTGCGAATGGCGTCCTTGCACATCTTCTTGTCGCAGTTGTCCTCGCCGTACTTGGCGATCATTTCCTTGATGAGGTCGGTCGCCTTGAGGTTCTTCTTGCCCATGGTGTCAGCCACCATCTTGTACATGGCTTCGGCCAGTTCATCGATTGAAACGGCCATCGTGCACCTCCTACAAACGAACCTGAGCCGACCGGGCGAAGGTGGTGCCTGCAAAGCGGAAATCATCGATGTGGTACTTGGTGAATTCGATGCCTGTCAGCTGGAAGAACCTGGGCCAGCCGATCCGGTCGATCCACTCGCCCATGCGCTCATATTTCTTGGCGTTCTTCGCGTACACGTCCACGATGTTCACGACGGCGTCGACTACGCCGGGCCACCTGGGCGGCTCGTTGGGGATGAAGGGGATGGCCAGCTTGGAGAACCTGGGCTGTGAACGCGCGTCGCTCACCTTTCCGCCCACCCAGATGGAAATACCGTCATTGACGGGATCGTTGAGCTGCATGGCGGGGCACACCGAAAAGCAGTTGGCGCAGAACATGCACTGCTCTTCGATAACCTCGACGGTCTTCTTACCGTCCGCGGTCTCCGCGGGCCGGATCGCGCCCGTGGGGCACGAAGCGACCAGGTTCGGAATCTCGCAAACTTTGTGCAGGATATCGTGCTGGATTCTCGGCGGTGTCCTGTGAACGCCCAGGATGGCGATATCCGAGCAATGGACGGCGCCGCACATGTTCAGGCAGCATGCAAGAGCGATGCGCAGCTTGGCGGGCAAGTCCTCGTGGGTGAAGCGGTCGTAGAGGGCGTCCATGACGGACTTGACGATGCCCGAGGCGTCCGTCGCCGACGAGTGACAGTGCACCCAGCCCTGGGTGTGGACGATGTTGCTGATGGAGTTGTTCGTGCCGCCCACGGGGTACCCGTAGTCGTGGAGGTCCTTTTTCAGCGATTCGATATTGTCCGGATTGTCGAGAAGGAACTCCACGTTGTTGCGGCTCGTGAAGCGCAGGTATCCGCCGCAGTATTTCTCCGCCAGGTCGGCGAACTTCCGGATCGTCTCCGTGCTGAGCAGGCGCGGCGATCCCGCGCGGACGGTGTATATCCTGTCGCCGGATTCGGCCTCGTGGAAGTACACGCCCGGCGCCATGGACTCGTGGAACTTCCACTGTCCATAGTTCTTCTTGATGATCGGATGCAGGAACTGCTCGAAGTTCGGCGGCCCGATATCGGTAACTCTCTTGACAGGCTGTTCGGCCATTTTTTCACTCCTCAATTGCTTCGTTCTCTATCTCTCACGCTTCCCCGCAAGGTGGCGGCTACTTGTCGCCATCAATCTCCATGAAGACGAAGGGGTTGTCTCTGGGAGCGCTGACCATCTCGGGCACGGCGTCCAGACCGATTGCGTCCAGGAAGTTCCCCATGCCCACGCGCTGGATCAGTTCGCCCACGCGTTCGCGGTTCTTGCCGTTATCGCACCAGAAGTCCCACACGCGGTCCACGAGTTCCTTGATGGTGTCCATCAGTTCCTCTGCGGGCACGAAGGGCACCAGGACGGAAGAGAGCAGGGCACCCTGAACGATTGGCGCCTTGGCTCCCATGAGAAGCGTCGCGCCGCGCTCCTTGCCGGGCCGCAGGGCCTTGGGCATCACGTTGATGCAGTGCATACAGTGGACGCATTCGCGGTTGTTGATGGCGAGCTTTTTGCCGTCCCACTTCATGCACTTGGTGGGGCAGTGGTCGCAGACGTCCGCCTGGATGTCCAGGCCCTTGGCCGCGTAGTTGGCCACCTCGGCGTCGTCCTGCTGGATGTCGTCTTTCCAGGTGCCGATGATGGAGAGGTCGGATCGCGCCTTGGCGCACACGCAGTCATTGGCGCAGCCGGAAAACTTGAACTTGAACTTGTAGGGAAAGGCCGGACGATGGAGTTCGTCCTGGAACTCGTGCGTGATGTCGTTGCACATCTTCATGGTGTCGTAGCAGGCCCACTCGCAGCGCGCCTTACCCACGCAGCATGACGGCGTTCTGACGTCGGAGCCGGAACCGCCGAGGTCGAACCCGTTCTTGGTCAGCTCTGCGAACGTGGGTTCCAGTTCATCGGTCGTGGTGCCGAGCAGGATGATGTCGCCCGTGGAGCCGTGCATGTTCGTGACGCCCGAACCGTGCTTGTCCCAGATGTCGCAGATCGTCCTCAGCGCGTTGCTCGTGTAGAACCACCCGGAAGGCTGGTTGACGCGCAGGGTGTGGAAGTGCGCCACGTCGGGAAACTTCTCGGGCACGTCGCTGTAGCGGCCGATGACGCCGCCGCCGTAGCCCATGACGCCCACGATGCCGCCGTGTTTCCAGTGGCTGATCTTCTCCTCGTAGGAGAGTTCCAGCTGGCCGAGCAGGCCATTGCAGACAGGGCTGGTCTTGGCACCGCGTTTGAGTTCCGTGACGAAACTCGGCCACGGTCCCTTCTCGAGCTCGTCCAGAAGCTTGGTTTGGACCTTTTCATCCGCCATATTTGTCCTCCTGTGAATCCCCATCAATCGCGCCCGCCGAAGCTCGGTGCTACCGGCCGGCGCTACGCCATACAGGCGGCCGCCCACTCGGGGCACACCGCTCGTTTCCTATCTCAAGGCCGCTTCCCCGCCGCCGCCAGCGCTACCGTGCGGTAGAGCAGGTGGGCGAACTTGGAATACGGCGCGTACAAGAAGAGAGCAAAAATCAAGACCAGGTGGATGAAGTAGACCGGGTACATGACCGCGGCCACCTGGGACAGACGCAAGATCTCCGAGAGGATCCCCGTGGAGATGACCCCGGCCAGCGTCAGGAGGAAGAACCAGTCGAAGTAAGTGCTGGCAGCCCTCTTGACCGGGTCCTTGACCCGGTCCACGAGCAGGACCGTGACGCCGATCAGAATGATCACCGCGCAGACATTTGCGAAGATCTTCCAGGGATTCATCAGCGCGAGGGGCGTGTGCATCATCCCCACCATGGTTCCTATGCCGACGACGGTGCCCATGAGGGCGAGTCCGGCGAACCCCCAGAGGGTGAGAAGATGTCCCCAGTACCGGCCCTTCTCCGTCGCACACTCGGCGAAGCGCTTGTGCGACAGAATGTCCACGAAGGCGGGAACGAGTCCTGCCAGTATGGACCCGTTCGCACCCGAAGCCCTGAGAGCCTTCACGAAGCGCGCCAGGCCGAAGATGAAGGCCAGGATCACGAGTCCCGAAATGGCGAAGAAGAGCGGTTCGAGGATGTGCTGCGGGAACAGGTTCGCAAACTCCAGGGACTGGGTGGGCTCGCCCTTCGGCGCCCACAGCGCGATGCCGCCGAACAACAGGATCGGCAAAAGGAAGAGCACGGGCCAGCCCTTGGGACTCGCCACCAGCCTGCCCAGAAATCCGGGGACCGAGAAAGCCTTGATGGCCTCCCGGCGAAGCGCGCCGAAAACGTCGCCCGGGCGGGCGCCCCTGGGACAATGGGTCGTGCAGTCCCCGCAGTTGTGGCACAGCCACAGGGCGGGATCGCCCAGCAGCTTGTCCTTGAGCCCCCACTGGGCCTCGATCATCTGCTTCCGGGGAAACGGCGCGTCTTCTGGGGACAGCGAACAGACGGCCGAGCAGGTGGCGCACTGGAAGCACTTCTTCAGGTCGCCGCCACCGGCGTCCACCACGTCCCGTATGAATCGCGCATCGGGTTGGATGAGAAGGGGTTCTGCCATGGCGTCCCTCTCCTAGAAGCCCTTGTAAGGGTTGGGGCCGATCTCTCGGATCTGCTCCATGAATTCGTTGATGAGTACGGGCAGTTTGTCGTACTCGTTGATCGCCAACTGGGTCAGCTGGATGCGCTCGGACTCGAGCTGCAGCCGCTGGAGCGTCTCCTTGACGTTCTCGAGGCGCCGGTCCGCCAGTTCACTGCCCTTGGCGAAGTGGCACTGGTAGTCGTCGCCGTACTTGCAGCCGAAGAGCATGACGCCGTCGAAGCCGGACGACAGCGCGTCCGCGATCCAGACGATGTTCATCGATCCCAGGCACCGCAGCGGGATGACCCTGACGCTCGGGTCGTACTGGATGTGGTTCATGCCCGCGATGTCGAGGGCCGGGTAGGCGTCGTTCTCGCACATAAAGACCAGGACCCTCGGCTTCTCCTCCTCCTCGTCGGGGACCTCGATGGCCTTGATCATGGAGGCGATCATGTCCACCGAGTAGTTCTTGAAGGAGATGATGCGCTCGGGGCAGGCGCCCATGCAGACGCCGCACCGCCGGCAGCGGTAGGGATTCGGCTTGGGGCGTGCCCTTTTCGTCCTCGTCCAGTGAGCCGAAGGGACATTCCTCGGTGCAGCGCTTGCACTGGGTGCAGCGCTGGAGGAAGAAATCGGGGAAGGACATGTCGCCGGCCCGCGGGTGGACCGCCTTGCCCTGCGAGGCAAGCTCCACCGACTGAATGGCCTTCATGGCAGCACCCAGGGCGTCTTCCTGCGAGTGGGAAGAGTCCATGGGGCTGCGCACGCTCCCCGCCGCGTAGATTCCGGTCCTTCGGGTCTCGTAGGGGAAGCAGACGAAGTGCGAGTCCGGGAAGCCGTAGCGCAATGCGGGCAGGTCCGGGCCCTGTCGGTAGGTCAGGTTGAGTATCTCGGTTCCTTCGTGGGCCTTGAGAAGCTCGACCGTCTTGGCCGCCTCGGCGCGCTGGGAATCGGATTCGCCCTTTTCGACCTTGAGCTTCGCGTCTTCGAGGGCGCGGATCGCCTCCCCGTCCGCCGAGTTGGGCACCATGCCGGCGGCGAGAACCACCATGTCCACGTGGATCTGCATGGTCTCGCCGATCAGGGTGTTCTCCACCGTCACCGCGAGCTTGCCGCCCTCGGCCTTCTCCACGGCCTTGACCTCCCCCTTGGTGAGGAAGTTCATGGGGGCGTCCTGGGCGGTGCGGTAGAATTTCTCGTACTGGCCGGGCGTCCGCATGTCCTTGTAAATGATGAAGACCTTTGCGTCCGCGTTCTGTTCGTGGACGTACGCGGCGTGCTTCAGCGTCGCCATGCAGCAGACCGACGAGCAGTAGGGCAGGTGGTCCTTGTCCCTCGAACCGGCGCACTGGATGAAAAGCACGCTCTCGAGGGGCTTGCCGTCCGACGGTCTCTTGATTTCGCCCTCCGCCGCCATATCTCTCAAATTCCACGTTGGTGACGACATCCGGCGTCAGGCCGTAGCCCAGATGCCCGAGTTTACCCGCGTCGTACGGCTTCCAGCCGGTGGCCATGATGATGGCCCCGGCGCGGACTTCGGACGTGGCGCCCTGAGAATCGATGGTCACGTCGAACATGCCGGGCTGGCCCGAGGTCTTGACGATCTTGGCGGAGGTCAGGACCTTCACTTTCGGATGGTAGGTCACCTCCTGGATCTTGTCCGCGATACCTTCGGCCGAGAGTTCCGTGTAGGGCGGTTCCTGGGGGAACCGTTTCTTCAGCGTCCCGACGAAACCTCCCAGTTGGGCCTGCTTTTCGACGAGGACGACCTCGTAACCCGCCGCCGCGGCCTCCAACGCCGAGGTGATACCCGTCACGCCGCCGCCCACCACCAGGATGGTTTTGGAGATCTCATCCTCGACGGGCTCCAAGCGGCTGCATCTTCTGCGCCTTCACGATGCCCATGCGCAGGTAGTCCTCGGCCATCATCTGGGTGTCTTCGTCCTGGGCCTTCTGGCACCAGGCGACGTGTTCCCTGATGTTGACGCGTTCCTGGACCATGGCAGGATCGAAGGCGAAGGCGTCGGTCTTCATGCGGGGCGAACACGCCGCGATGACAACCGCGTTGACCGATTCGTCCCCGATATCCTTCTTGATCAGTTCGACGCCTTCCTTGCCGCACAGGCAGGGATGGACGTGGCAGACGGGGGCCTTGTACTCCGACTGGGCCACCTTGGCCAGCTTGTCCATGTCGAGCGACTCGCCGATCGAGCATCCGCTGCAAATGTAGACGCCGATTTTCTTATCCATGATGAGCGCTCCTCACGACACACTGGAGGGCCTTCAGGGCCGTTCCGGTGGCATCCTGGACGGTCGCCGAAACCTCCTCCGGGCGGTGGACGCAGCCGGCCGCGTAGAGGCCCGTCTTGCCCTTCGAGCCGGCGATGAAGTTGAATTCGTCGAGCACGAACCCATCAGGCAGTCCGGCGGTCTGCGGAACGATGCCCGTGGCCAGGACCAGCATGTTGACCCGGTCCGTGATCTTCCTGCCGTTCATCACGTCTTCAGCCGTGACGAGCAGGTCGCCCGTCGCGGGGTCTTCCTCGACCTTGGCCACCTTGCCTTTGATGAGGCTGACCTTCTCGTCTTCGGCGACCTTGGCGTAGAAATCCTCGAGCCTGCCGGGGGTCCTGATGTCGATGTAGAAGATCTTGACCTCGGCCTCGGGATCGTGGGTTCTGACGTACGTGGCCTGCTTGAGGGAGGCCGAACAGCAGACCGCGGAGCAGTAGGGAAGATGGTTCTCGTCCCGCGATCCCGCGCACTGGACGAACGCCACCGTCTTGGGCGGCTGGTTGTCCGAAGGACGGAGGATCTTTCCGCCCGTGGGGCCGTTAGGGGCCGCGAGGCGTTCCATGATGACGTTCGTGACCACGTTCTTGAATTTTGCGAACCCCAGGTTGTCGATCTTCGCGGCGTCGTAGGGCGCCCAGCCCGTGGCCGCCACCACGCTCGCCACGTTGAACGTTTCTTTCGTTTCCTGCTGCGCCAGGTCCACGGCGCCGTATGTGCAGGCGTCTGCACAGGCGGTGCAGCCGTCCTTGCAGGCCGCCCTGTCGACCACGTAGGCGGCGGGGTAGGCCATGCTATGCGGCAGGTAGGCCGCCTTCGTCGTGCCGAGTCCCATGTTGAACTCGTCCGCCCGCTCGGCCGGGCATGCCTCGGCGCACTTGTCGCACAGCGTGCACGCATCCGTGACGAAACGCGGCGAGACCTTGACCGTGACTTCGTAGTCGCCCGGCGATCCGCCGAGTTTTTCCACCTCGGCGAGCGTCATGATCCGTATCCGCGGGTTGTTCTTGATGCGCTTGAAGTTGATCTCGAGCCCGCAGGTCGGGGGGCACAGTTTGGGGAAGTACTGGTTGAACCGGGAGACTCGGCCGCCCAGCCACGGGGACTTCTCAACGAGAATGACCTCGCAGCCCGCCTCCGCCGCCTCGATGGCGGTGGTCATGCCGGCGATACCGCCTCCCATCACCAGGACCGCCTTGCCGTCTTGTCGTGTGGATAGGGTTTCTGTCATGCGTATCCCTGCCTCTCCTGAAGCCTAGCGGGACGGTGGGGGCGCGGCCCCCTCCGCCTCCTCGGCCCGGCGCCTCTGCGCCATGACCGATTTCCTGATCTTCATGCTCTTCTCATTAAAAAGGCTGAACATGAGCCACTGCATACCGAAGTCCAGCAGCTCCTCGTCGTCCGTCTGCATGGCGTCCACCCGGGTCTCGTCCACCTCGAACATCTCGAGGAAGCGGCTCTCGAAAACAAACCGCCGGAAGCGGTCCAGGTCGTAGCACGCCATGTAGTACATGGCCCTCTTCTCTGCCGTGAGGGCCTCGCTCTCGTTCCACCCCGGGTGCAGCATGAGGGCTTTGAAGGATGCCCCCATCATGTCGTACTCCTCGATCCCCTGGTCGGCGATCCACTCCCTGACCGTATAAGCGCGTCCCTCGCCGTGGCCGTGGCAGAGGTCTTCCTTCAGCAGGAAGTTGAAGGCGTGGTCGGTCGGGTTCGGGTTCTGGGGCTCCGCCGCTCCGAGCGGGTACATCCGACAGGCCCAGGGCCGGTGGCCGTATATACCGCACCCCTCCTCGGAGACGAAGGGACACTGTCTGTTCCTCGTCCATCTTCAGCAGGAGGACCGGGATGTTTCGCTCGTTTGTGGAGGCCGTCAGGGTATATTTCTGGAGGAATTCTGTGGAATCCATGTGGAGGGCGTTCTTCATTCTGAGGACATCGTAGGGTGTCAGGATGATGGAGACATCCCGGCAGCAGCAGGTGAAGCAGTCCATGTCCTTCCCGCAACGGAAGGTGAACGCGTCGTCCATCTTCATTCTTGGATAGTCTTTGAGGATCGCGTCCCGGGTGATCTTCTCGTCAGTCATGGGGGGCATCCTTTTCAGCGATAATGCTGCTCTTGAGGGCATTCACGGACCACACCGGGAGCGGCCCGGTCTCTCCCGTATCGGGATCCAGCCGGTGGCGGTAGGACGCCTTGACGTTGAAGTGGTCCATCATCCACGCCCAGCCATTGACGTAATAGGCGCACTCGTCGTTGAAGCAGACGTACTGAAACTCGCCGCCCCACGAGCCGAGCGAAGGGTTGGCCCATCTCAGCATGGGCTTTCGGCAATGCGGGCAATGCGGGCAATCATCAGGAGTCATGGCAGCACCGTCATAAAAGAGGGAGGTCCCTGCCCCCCCGCAGGGACCTCCCGGTCACGCCGATCTTAGAAGATGCGGTGGATCGGCCGAGTCATCATTTCCCAATTACCTGTATTGGGATCGAATTTGCAGTTTGCGAAGACCGTCCATTTTTCTTCGTCGATCTTCGGCTTGTCGGAGCGGAAGTAGTAACCCGGCCAGCGGGTTTCTTCGCGGAAGAGCATCGTGCGGACGTGGGCCTCGGCCTGCCACATGCGGTGGGTGTTTTCCCAGCAGCGCATGAGTTCGTGCAGGTTGGAAGCGGCCAGCTTTTCGGAGTCTTCCTTGAGCATGGCCAGCAGTTCGAGAGCCCTCTCGAGGCAGGCCTTGTTGGTGGTGAACTGGGCCGAGACGCCGCCGGCGTACTCGTCCATGAGCTTCTGGAGCCGGAACATGAACATCTTGGGCTTGATGTAGTTCGGGTTGATTTCCGGATCCGTGGTGGCGTTCTTGTACTGCTCGTAGAGGTCCACGGGCTTGAGCAGCGTGGCCTTGAGCTCGTCGAGCTTGGCCTGGTCCACGTTCGGCATGGTGTTGTTCTCGACGATGAACTTGATGGCGGCCTTGGCGGCGATGCGGCCTTCGGCGTGCGAGCCGGACGAGAACTTGTGGCTGGAAGCGCCCGAAGCGTCGCCCGCGCAGAAGAGGCCCTTCACCGTCGACATGTTGGCGTAGCCCCAGAAGTAATCGTTCTTGGTGTCGGCCGTCTGGAGGTCTTCGGGGCCGCTCACCCAGGCACCGGAGGCGCCGGAGTGCGAGCCGATGAAGTAGGGCTCGGCCGCGGCGATCTCTGAGCTCCTCTCTTCGGGCTGCACGTTGCTGGCCGCCCAGAGGATGGCCTGGGAAATGGTCATGTCGAGGAAGTCTTCCCACGCCTCGGACTCGAGTTCCTTCATCTTCTTCTTGTAGGCCTTCTCGTCGTCCTTGTACTGCTCGGCCAGCTTCTGGATGGCCTCCTCGGTGCGCATGAAGATCGGGCCCTTGCCCTCCATCACGTCGAGCATGCCGAGGTAGTTGCGCAGGTTGGCCGGGATGGGTTTCACGCGGCCGTAGGGGCCCCAGTTTTCCAGCTCGGGTCTGCGCTCGACCATGTACTCGCCGCCCATGGCGTTGGTGGCGCGGGACTTGAAGAGCAGGAACCACGCGCCGACCGGGCCGTAGGCGTCCTTGAAGCGGACGGGGATGAAGCGCACTTCCTGGCACGTCATCTCAGCGCCGGCCTTCAGGGTGAAGTAGGCGGAGGAGCCGGAGTTCCACGGCGGATACCAGGCGCGGCCGAGGCCCTCACCCGTGCTGCGGGGTTTGAAGACGTGCACGGCACCGCCCATCAGGGACATGACGGCTTTCGCCTTGAAGGTATAGAACTTGTTTTCGCGGACCGAGAAGCCGACGGCCCCGGCGATCCGGTCGCCGTCCATGAGCGGCTCCACGATGAAGACGCGCTCGTAGATCTCGCCCACGCCGGTCTGCAGCAGGGCGTTCTTGGCGGCCTCGGCCACGATGACCTTGTAGGACTCGCCGTTGATCATGAGCTGCCAGCGGCCCTCGTGAACGTAGTTGCCTTCCTCGTCCTTCCAGATGGGCAGGCCCCACTTCTCGTACAGGTGAACGGTGGAGTCCACGTGGCGCGCGATATTGGCCACGAGGTCTTCACGGGTTACGCCCATGAGGTCGTTGCGGACGTAATCGACGTAGTCCTTGATGGAGTTCTTCCCATCCTTGAGGCCTACGTACTGGTTGATGGCGGAAAGGCCCATGGCCACGGCGCCGGAACGGTCCATCGCGGCCTTGTCGACCAGCGTGACCTTCAGGCCCTTCTGTTTTGCCCAGTAGGCCGCTTCCACCGCTGCTCCGCAGGCGGACATGCCGCCTCCGAGGATCAGCAGATCAGTTTCGACGACAACGTTTTCAAAATTGGCCATCTCTACTCTCCCCCTTATTTGTTCAAGGTGAAAACTTCGGCCAAACCGGTGGAAGCGGGTTCCGTGAAGAGGGCCTGGCTGTTGAGGTCCCCGGCGGTTTCAAAACCGCCGTCGGGAACGGCTTCCCCCTCTGGCGTGGTGCGGATGGGGAACTTGAACCGCTTGAGCATGCCGTTCCGGAATTTGACGGTCCACATGATGGAATCGGTGGACCGCATGGGTGTCACCGTCGCGCCCATGGGGACGAAATCGGCGTAGCCGCGAACCTCGACGGCCTGTGTGGGGCAGATCTTGACGCAGTTGTAGCATTCCCAGCACATGGACACGTCACGGTTGTAGGCCTTCATTTTGTCCTTGTCGAGGACCATGAGATCGTTGGGGCAGATGTGCTGGCATGCGGTCTTGTCCAGCGCCTTGCACCCGTCACACTTTTCAGGGTTCACGTAACTCGGCATAAGTTCACCTCCTAAACAGCGATTAATGAGCCAACCGGATCCATTGGCGGCCGAGGACCGCTTCACGGCACATCGGCCTCAGCCCTTCTTCTTTTTGGGTAAACCTCTCCTTTCGGGCTCAAGGCCCGCATTTGCGGTGCATCGTCAGATTGTTCGGCCAAATTGGAAGCTGGTTAGCTAGTCACGGCGTGACTTCCCCCCAATTCGAACCTCCTTCCGCTCGCGACAACACCAATGTAAGGCCGCGGATTCGGAAGGGTCAACGATCGCGATCCTCCCGGGGACCTCTTGGGTGAAATCTCACATTATCGCGTCACGCGCGACTGTCTGCGCAATCGCAGCATCGTGATTACCCTTTATATTCCATGAGTTACCATGGCACCAGACGAATAGAAGGCATTTGCCCCCAGTCCACTGTGGTACATATTGTTACGGTAGGCTTCTTCGGCGTCCGGGGGTACCGGCCGCCGCCCGTGACGGCAGATGTCGACACGGCGAACGACCTGCTGAAACCGGCGAACACGAAGGACAGCGGAGGCGTGCGCATCGGCCGGCCACGGGGGCTGGCGTCGAGATTCGCCGTTGCATCAGGCGAAAGGACTCACCGTCCGCGGCGAAGGTCTATGCTCTTGAGCTGCTGAAGCTCGCGCTGAAGATCTTCGACTGTCTTCTCCTGCCGGCCGACCTTGTCGGCGAGTTCGGCCGCCCTCTGCCTGCACTCGGTAAGGTCCTGCTCCGTCTGCCCGGCTATCTCCAGGCGGGCCTTGATGTGCGCCATCTCGCCCTTGAGCACTTCGCCGTCGCGCTCCACTTTTACCAGGCTTTCCAGGAGAGACAACGGCAGCAAGGCCATGCGGCTGTACTTGGACTCGGGAAAACTTTCGCGCAGACGATGGAAGGCCCGTATCGCGCCCGAAGGGTCGTAGGCCCTGTCGCCCGGAACGGCCCGGGAAACGCCCAGACGGTAGAGCCAAAACGCATTTCCCCGCCCGCCGGCGTTCGCCAGGGCTTCCTCGTAGGCCGCGGCCGCGCCGGCGTAGTCACCCGCGCCGAAGAGCCTGTCCGCCCGCATGGCAGCCGGCGAACATCCGGCCAGAATGCCCAGCACGAGGCACACTGCCAATCCGTGCGCCAGCCTTCCGCGTTTCATGAACCCTCCCCGGCGGCTTCACCGCCCTCCTCCGGCCGCTGAGGTACGGCACGCAGCGCGAAGCAGAAGACGCTGCCTCCCCCCGGGTTGTCACGCACCCAGAGATAACCCTCGTGGGCCCCCACAATTTCGCTGCAGATGGCAAGGCCGAGCCCGACGCCTCCCTCCGATGGACGCCTCCCCCTGTCCACCTGGTGAAAGCGCTCGAAAATCTTGCGCTTGTGCTCGTCGGGAACGCCGGGGCCTTCATCGGAGACCGTGACGAGAGCAAAGTCACCCTCGGTGGCCGTCCGGGCCCTGATCTCGGGCGGGGCATCCGCGGGCAGGCCTTGCACGATGGACGCCGCGAGCACGACGGCTCCGCTCTCCGGCGAGAACTTGACCGCATTTTCCAGGAGATTCTCCAGGACCTGGAAGAGCCTGTCCGCGTCGCAGCGCGCCCGGAGCGGATACTCCGGAAGGTCTGCGCGAAGGGGCACGCCGCGTTCTCCCGCCCTCAGGCTCACGCCTTCCAGGGCTTCCCTCAGAAGAGGCACCATGTCCCTTGTCTTCAGGTCGTAATCCATGACGCCCGCCTCGAGCCTGGCCAGGTCGAGCAGCTTGGCGATCATGGCGGAAAGTTTCCTCGCGCTCTGGAGATTCATTTCCAGCAACCGGCGTTGCTCGTCGGTCGTCGGGCCCGGGATGCCCTCCAGCATGAGCTGGTTCGTTTCCTGCATGGCCGCAAGCGGCGTCTTCAGGTCGTGCGAGACGTGCGAGAGTAGGTTCTTCTTCATCTGGTCGAGTTCGCCCAGGCGCCTAACCATGGCGTTGAAGTCCCCGGCGAGTTGTGCGAACTCGTCCCCTCCGCCCGCCTCGATGGACAGGTCGAAACGCCCTTCGGCCAGTTCTCTCGTGGCCCCGGTGAGGCGCTTGAGCGGGTCGCGGATCGAGCGGAAGGTGACCAGCAGAACGGCCGCGCTCGCCGCGAGAGCCAGGATGGCCGCCAGCAGTGAAACCCACTGGGCCTTGAGGGCGGCCCTTTCCGCGCGCGCCGCCTGGTCGGCGATGGAATCCTGGGTGGCTTTGAATACGGCCCTCGCCTCGTCCTGCGCTTTCCCGAGGGGCGCCAGGATGGTGCTCTCGTCCCTGGATGCCTGCCCGGATATCAGGATCGCCTCCGTCTGACGCCACAGTTCGCCCAGGTACTCGACCCTGGCCTTCTCGGATCGTGCCAGTCCAAGTTGCTCGAGCTTCTGCTGCCGATTCGAAATGCCCAGGGCCAGGGAGCGGGCCAGTTTCCCGTAGTCGGGATCTCCGGTCACGAAGAACTTCCGTGTCGCCTGCTCGAACTGCTCGAGCTCATGGACCTGTTCCAGCGACATCCGGGAAGCCTCCAGCCCCGTCCGTGCCAAGCTCCTGCCGAGGTTCGCCAGGGTCTGGACCTCGTATACCTGGTAGGCCAGCACTCCGAAGAGCAGCAGGAGCACGGAACCGGAGCCGAGAGCCAGCCGCGTGGTGACCTTCATTCCGAGTCATCCTCGCCGTAGGTCTTCAGTTTGTTTCTGATCGTCTTCACATCGAGACCGAGCCGGCGCGCGGCTTCCGCCTTGTTGCCGCCCGCCTCCTCGAGGGTCTTCACGATGAGACGGCGTTCGGCTTCGGCCATGGTCAGTCCCGGGGGCAGGCGCAGTCCGCGGCCCCCACCTTCCTGGTTGCGGACGTAGGAAGGGAGGTGGACGACCTCGATCCATCCGGAATCCGCCAGTATGACCGCCCTCTCCAGAACGTTCCTCAATTCCCTGACGTTGCCGGGCCACGGGTAGGCTTCCAGGAGATCGAGGACCTCCTCTCGCAGGCCCTCCACGGCCGCGCCGTGCTTGGCGTTGAAATGCGAAACGAAGTGCTGCGCCAGCAGGGGGATGTCATCCACCCGGTCCCGCAGCGGGGGCAGGACGAGGGTAAAGACGTTCAGCCGATAGTAGAGGTCGGCGCGGAGGAGCCCCTCCTCGATGGCCTCCTCAGGCACGCGGTTCGTGGCCGCCAGGAGGCGCACGTCGAAGGCCGCTTCCCGGCTCGATCCAAGACGCCTGACCCTGCCGTTCTCCAGGGTTCTGAGGAACTTGGGCTGCAGGGAGGCGGGCATCTCGGCGATCTCGTCGAGAAAGAGCGTGCCCTTGTCCGCCTGCTCGAAGCACCCTGCCCGGCTCGACACCGCTCCGGTAAAAGCCCCTTTCTCGTGGCCGAAGAGCTCGCTCTCCATGAGGCCCTCGGGGATGGCGGCCGCGTTCACCGCTATGAACGGTTCTTCCGCGCGTGGGCCGAGGTCGTGGATGGCCCTGGCCACAAGTTCTTTGCCCGTTCCGCTCTCACCCGTAATCAGCGCGGAGGCGCTGCTTCCGGCGAGTACCTTGATGAGGCGATAGAGTTCGCGCATGGGTCTGGTCGTTCCGATGATCGGCCCCAACCCGGGCTTTCGAGACAACTTGTCTTCGAGCCGGCGAACGGACCTGTACTGTTCGACGTCCTCCACGGCCTGCGCGAGGACCGCCCGGAATTTCTGGTAATCGAGCGGTTTGGTCAAAAAATCCATGGCGCCCCGCTTGACCGCCTCGACGGCCGCGTCGATGCTGCCGTGGGCCGTAATCATGACGACGGGGCGAGGGAACGCCTCGGTCCTGAGCGCGGGCAGAAGATCAAGACCCGATCCATCGGGCAGGACCACGTCGCAGACGACGATGTCCGGCTCTTCTTCCGCCGCCATGCGGGAGGCTTCCTGCGTCGAGTCCGCCGTGACGACCCGGAAGTTCCATTGCGCAAGCCGCAGCCTGAGCACTTCCCGCATGGAGGGTTCGTCATCTACGACCAGAACCGTGTAGGGATGTGTCATGATGCGGGCCTCCCGTCGCGCGTCGCCTTGCTCGCGAGTATAGCAACGGCGTACCGGTGCCTCAAGACGGGATTCGAGGATGGGCACAAGAAACAGGGAATTTTTCCCCGATTTCTCCGGGCATCCTCGACGTTCCGATCGTTGCCTCTCTGCCATATCAAGCTGATATTAAAGGGCTTGTGCCTGCATACGAGTACTGGCACGGCCCTTGCGTTTCATGAAGGCGTCCGAGGCCTCGGGGGAGGCCCGGCATTGAGAAGAAAGGAGGCCGACCATGAAACGAAGACATCTCATTCCAGCCGTTATGATGATGGCCCTGGCCGTGGCGTGCTCCCGGGAAGGGCGGAAAGCCTCCCAGGAAGTGAACGCCCAGATGCAGACGGCGCAGAAAATTTCCTCGCTCGAGCAGGACATCGACGCGAAACAGAACCAGCTCAACACACTCATGCAACAGTACGTCAAATCCGGCGGACAGGACCTGGGGGCCGTCATGGGACAGGGGCTCGCGCCGGAGCAGACCAAGTTGCTGGAGGAAAGGCTCAAGAACGAGCAGGGAGTCGGCTACCGTGACCTGATCTCCGACATCCTCTCCAAGCAGAAGGCGATCGACGACCTGCACGTCAGGGTGCAGAACCTCGAGCAGACACTCCCCGCGCCGGTGGACGTAGCCAGGGGCGAAACGCACTACCAGATCGCCATGAATTACCTCACTAAGGACAAGGGACTTGATCCCGCCAAGGCCAGGGACCTCGTCTTGAAGGTAAACATCGACGACGAGCTGGTCCCCGGATTCAAGGTGTGGAACTTCTACGACAACGGCGTGTACGGCACCTTCGTGACCCAGGGAAGCGCGAAGATCAGTCCCTACGCCCTTACCCGCGGCGTCAAGCAGGGACTCATCGCGGACAAGAACGCGGCGATAGCCCAGCGCGACGAGCTGGCGAAGGAAAAGGCCGATCTCGCCAAGCAGGTTTCAGACCTCCAGATCGCCAGGACCCAGCTCACGCAGGACGTGGCGCTGCTGAAGACCGAGCGCGAGGACCTCACGAAGAAGGTCGGCGATTTGAAGACCTACTCGAACGACCTGGATTCGAGGCTCCATTCGGTGTTCTACAAGATCGGCGTGCGCAGAAGCCTGATCCACGAAGGCGTCGTGCGCGACCCGTGGTACGGGGCGCCCGTCCTGGTCAAATACAATAAGTCCGAGTTTCCGAGCCACCTCGACCTTCGAGCGGGCGACTCCGTGACCTTCACGGCCCGGCAGGTCGGCGTGGACAGGATCAGCGACGTTTCGGTGGCGCCCGGCAACGTCTATTCCGCCAACAGGGATTACGCCGTATCCATCAGCCCAGACGGGCAGCAGGCAACCGTATGGATACTCAACAAGGCCAAGTTCCTCTCCGGACGCTCCATGATGATCCTCGTGAACTGACCCATCCCCCCTCCCCCACCGCGTCCTCCTGGACGCACCGTACATGGGCCGCCCTTCGGGGCGGCCCTCTTTTTGAGGACAGGGCTCATGCACGTCCGAGCGCGAAAAGAGGGGCGAAAGCCGCCTCGCTTCCGCCCCTCGGTTCCCGGTGTCCACGGACGTCCGGTCAGCCTCCCGATCGCTGCCGTTCCTTGTCGCGCGTGACATTCATCACTCTGACCGCCTCGTAGATGCCGCCTCGAAGGTTGTACGCAACCCGCACCTCGTCTCCGACCGCGGGCGTGATTCCGATCTCCGCCTTCGAGATGTCGATGGCCACGGGGGACGCATCCGGCGCCAGCTCGTTCTGCACGCGGATCACCCCACCGCCCGGCTCCACCGCCGTGACCTTTCCCTGAATCACGTCTGCCGTGGGGACACAGCCGACGATCAGGAGCAGGCCGAGGAGCGCCAGCACGATTGCAGGACCGGCTCCTGCTCCCCTCCCCGGCACTTCGTGAGAGGTCCTCGTCATTCCATTCATGTCACACCCTCTTCGCCCTGAGTTCGCGCACTGCGCCCTTAACCATGCCTGTTATCACGATCAGCGTCATGATGGTCACGGCGGTCATGACGACCCACGCGGCGAGCCCCCCCTGGCCGATCTGCTTGAGAACCACCGAGACCATGGCGCACACGACCGTGCACCCGAACATGAGCCTGATGCCATAGCCCCTGATGTACTTGGTGGCGATGGTTCCGATCTGCGCGCCCGGTGCGGCGCCCATGAGCATGATGATGACGGCAAGAAGCTCGATGCGGCCTTTCATCCCGTAGGTGCAGGCCCCGTAGAAACCGGCCAGCATGACGGTGAAAAGGTCCGTTCCAACGGCCACGTAGGTCGGGCAGCCGATGAGGTAGACGAGGGCGGGCATCATGAGGAGACCGCCTCCGATTCCGAGCAGGCCGGCCAGGATGCCCACCATGAGTCCCACCATCGCAGGCAGCCACATGGAGCACTCGACCTGGGCCACCGGGAAACGCACGATCGGGGGTATTCGGATCTTGTGCAGGGTCTCGTGCCAGCGCAACCCTCCAGCCTGCTTTCCGGCGTCGTCCGGAGCGCTTTTCTCGGCCGCCTTCATCTTGAAATAGTCGAAGAAGACGAGGCTGCCGATGAGAAAGAGGAAGACGACGTAGATCCACCGGATGACCGGACCGGCCAGGCCTATCTTCTCGAGGTGCATGACCAGCCGCGCGCCTATTTCGATGCCGATCACGTCGAAGGCGAGCATGGTCAGGCCCAGCTTGGCGTCCACGTTTCCGAACTTGGCGTGCCGCCTCGTGGAGATGATGGACTTCCCCGCCATGTGGCACAGGTCCGTCCCCACGGCGAAGGGCATGGGGAAGCCGAAGATGTTGAGGGCGGGCGTCACCATCCACGCGCCGCCCATGCCGAAGAAACCGCCCAGGACCCCGACGGCCACGCCCAGCAACACGAGGAGCAGGATGTTGATGGGCACACCCGAGATCGGGAGAACGATCGTGAAGTAGTCCAGCATGGCCGCCCCCTATTCCTTTCCGCCGTGCTTGTTGAGATCGAGGCCGATGAATCCCACGATGGTATCCATCAGCCATCCCAGACACAGCCCCATGAGGGCGGTTATGAGAACGGTTTCTATCGTGAAAAGAAGGCGGTTGGTGTTGTAGAGATTGGCGATATACAGGTTGAAGCCGTGCAGGTTCCTCGTGTCGGCCACGTGCACCAGCTTGCCCTGTTTCTCGCCCCCCGCCGCAAGCGCGGCCATAGGCGCCAACTGCACCGCCAGGCCCCACACCAAATAACGAAGGGCTTTCAGCCTTCCCATAGTCCCCCCTTGCCGATTCCCTCCGGCCGACCCCCGGCCGGTTTTTCACAATGTCGTGCCGAAAATATGATCGGCATCCCCGGCCGCGTCAAGTCCCCTTCTGACAAAGCCCCCCTCCCGCGGGGCCCGCGCCGCTCTCGATACACATCAGAACACAAACTGGTACTGGACTCTGAAAACGTCTGTGCGATATGGCGTAGCCTGATCCTCTTGGCGCTGGTAGTCGGCCTGCAGCTTGCAGGCGTTGCCCTTGAAGTACCAGGCCGCGCCTATGCCGGAAGCCGTCAGCCTGGCGCCTGGGCTCGCCCAGGCCGGATCGAATGTCCATCTCCCAAGGAACACCTCCAGCCGGCGCGGAATCAAAAGGAAGCCCAGTTGGGCGTTGACACCTTTGGACTCGGTCCTCGCACCCATGCGGTCGTGTAAAATCCGGTCGAAGTACTCCCCGTAGGCCGTCAGCCAGTGATACTTGAAGAGGAGATCGTACCCCACCGTCTTGTATTCGAACCCGGAGGCATAGGTCCCGTCGTTCGCCCGCAGACGCCTGTCGTTGTGTTCGTAGTCGACCCCAAGGGAGAGCTTCGGTCTGGGTGTTTCCGACGGGTTCGACTCGTCGTAACCGGCGGTCCCCCACGGGCTGCACACGAGACGGAAGTCGGTCTGATACTTGCCGTTCGGGTTGCTGTACACACCCTGGCCGTTTCCGTTGAAAACGCCCACGTCGTATTCGATGAGGTTGGAAACGGTCGAGGGGCCGAAATGTCCGTGGGCCATCAACCCGACGTCCCGGATCGCACAGAAAAGATAGCTGACGAACGACCGCTCCGGGAACATGTCCGCCTTCGTGGAGGCGATACTCTGCCGCCCGAAAGGCGTTTTGAACTGCCCGGCGCGCACTTGAAAAAGGCCCCGGCCGTGGGTGAAATCGTAGTCCACATAGGCGTCGTCGAGGATGCCGGACGACTTGTTGGAATGCGTCCAGTCCACCTGCAGCTTGAAGGTCAGATCACGGCTGTAGGCCCACCCTACCAACTGCGTCTTGAACCGCCGGACTTCGAAGGCGCCATTGGCCGGTTCCGCAGGATCGACGGGATTCGTCCCGGTCCACCTGAACTGCAGGCGGTTGGAGAAGACGATCTCGGCGTCCGGAAAGGCGACTGTTGTGCAGCCATCCTTCCAAGAGACGGAAAGTCCACCATCGGGTTCGCTCCGCCCGGTCGTTAATTTGAGGCCATTCGGAGCCGGTCCTTCCAGAGGGCTCGACTCCCCGCTGATGGCTTGTTTTTGTGCTTTGTCGGCCTTTTCCAGATCATCGACGCGCTCCTGGAGCTGCTGGATGAGGGCCTGCTGCTTCTCCAGCGCATCCTGCGCCGCCTTTAGCTGGGTCTTGAGGTCCCTCAGTGCGTCCGCCGGGGCCTGGCCAAAAACGGCGCCGGCCGTCAGAAGTGCGATGCAGAGGAGGAGCCATCCCTTGACTGAAGGCATGCGTTTCTCCTCCTTGATCTGATGGACTCTCGATGCGATGGCGGATCCACGCGGCCTTCATTTCCCCCCCCGGGATTCATGGGGCTACTATCACCCGCCGCCCGCCGCCGTGTCATCCGGCCCCACCCGGATTCGCCACGGCTGCGTCAATTCGCCCAGACGGCTCTTTGCGAACCCGTTTTCCGCTTTGTTTTACAAGCGTAGATTGCAGCAGGCCGAACCCTCGCCGTGCGATTCCGCCCCTCCCCGGTTTCGCGCCTCCATTGCGCCCCCTCTTTGCCCACCCTATCTTCTGGGTGCTACATTGGATGAAGAACAGACACGGAAAGGGCCGGGGGGATAGCGTGGGCAGGGAGCAGGGCGTACGAAAAAGAGCCACTATCCGTCCCGTCGTCCGGAACGCCATGGTGGTGCTCGCGACGACGGCGTCTACCTTTCTCGTCCTTACGGGTGTCCTTTCCCTGCAGTCCCGGCCCGGATCCTCGCGGATGGTCTTCCTGAGCGTCCTTACCGGCATCCTGGCCAGCCTTGCCGCCGCGGCGGGCATCGGGGTGGTGCTTTCCAGACGTCTCGATCACCTGGTAAACCAGAGGGACGCATTCTTCCGGGAGTTGACCCGGCTGTCGAAGATCGCCTCGCTCGGTGAGGTATCCTCCGGCATCGCCCACGACCTGAACAATCCGCTCGCCATCATGAACGAGGAGGCCGGATGGATCCTGGACCTCCTTCGGGCTTCGGACGTGGACCAGGCGCACGCGAGCCTGGAGATTCTGAATTCCGCTGAGCAGCTTCAGATCCAGATCGGCCGGTCGCGGGAGATAATCCGCCGCATTCTCAGCTGGGCCCGCGATACCGACGAAGACGTGGGAAGCGTGGATGTTAATTCGCTGCTCGACAAGACACTCTACCTCCTCGAAAGCGACCTGCAGACGGTGGAGGTCCGGGTGGTCAAGAAGTACGCTCGGGATCTTCCCCCCGCCGCGGGCAGTGCGGCCGAACTCAGGCAGGTCCTTCTCAACCTCATGAAAAACGCCCTGGACGCCATGAAGACCGGAGGCGGCACGCTGACCTTGAGTACGGAAGAAACGGACGGCGGCAGGATTCTCGCCGCTATATCCGATACCGGCCACGGGATTCCTCCCGACCTCGTCCCGCACCTCTTCGAGCCCTTCTTCAGCACGAAGCCCGAAGGTCAGGGGTCGGGGCTCGGCCTGGCCATCAGTTCGTGGATCGTCAAAAAACTCGGAGGCACTATCGACGTAACCAGCGAGGCCGGGCGGGGCTCGACCTTCTACGTGGCGCTGCCGGCCGCATAGTCCCGTGAAGAACGAACGGAAGGGAGGAAACAATGAGGGTCATCCGCCTTCTTCTCGTCGATGACGAAAAGCGGTTCGTCGACACTTTGTCCAAGCGGCTCACGGCCAGGGGATATTTCGTGGAGGGCGCCTACTCGGGACCGGAGGCCCTCGGCATCCTGCAGACCAAGCCCTTCGACGTGGTGCTCCTGGACGTGAGGATGCCCGGAATGGACGGGGTGGAAACCCTGAGGGCCATCAAGAAGGTCCAACCCCTGGTGCAGGTCATCATGCTGAGCGGGAACGCCTCCATCAACGCCGCCATAGAAGGGATGCGGCTGGGCGCGATCGACTACCTGCTCAAGCCGGCGGACCTGGAAGACATCCTCGCCAAGGTCGAGGAGGCCTGCGAGAGGAAGGCGATACAGGAGGAGGCCACGCAAGGGCCGGACGCCTGAACTTCCGGTGCGTCCAGAGATTACATTTATGATGGGAAGGGGTCCTTTCGTTGGGGATCAGGCGCGTCGTCCGCAAGTTTTTCGGACTTGACCAGTGGAGGCCCGTGGAGGTGGGCCGGGACAGGAGATCTTCGCTCAAGCTCAATTACCTCACCTTCAAGGACCTGATCACCTCAAACGACGAAATCCTGGAGATCATCGCGGACCTCGAACAGAAGCTGGAGGGGGGCACTTACTTCGGCATGAACTACATAAGGTCGCGTTGCCTGACGGCCACGACCCACGCCTTTCGAATGGTCGCCAACCTCAACATGCTTTCACACAGGCGCTATCAGGAACTCCAGCGGTCCTTCACCACCGTCCGGAGAGCGATCGAATCGGTGCTCGAACCGGTCAAGACGGAGAGCCACGTCGTCGGCCCCCTCATATACGACCTCGGCGAAATCGACGGGGCCATGAGCGATCGGGTCGGAGGCAAGAGCGCCAACCTGGGCGAGATCAGGAACCGCGCGCACCTTCCGGTGCCCGACGGCTTCGCCGTCACAATGGACACCTTCCGCGCATTTCTTTCCCACAACCAGCTCCAGGAGGAGATCCGGGCGCAGATGATCAACATGGACCTGGACGACCTGGAGGGCCTGAACGACGTCAGCGGGAACATCCGCGACATAGTTCTCGCCGCCCCCCTGCCCGGGGAGCTGGAGGAAGCGATCGTGGAGGGATACCGCCGTCTCTGCGCGAGGCTCGGCTACTCGCCGAGGGTGTCCATGCGTTCGAGCGCCATGGGCGAGGACAACGTGATTTCCTTCGCGGGACAGTACCTAAGCGTGCTAAACGTGACGCGCGACCGGCTCGTCGAGGCCTACAAGGAAGTCGTGGCCGGCTTGTACACGCCCCGGGCCATCTTTTACAGGAACGTGCACGGCATCCCGGACGAAGACATCCCCATGGCGGTCACCTGCATGGCCATGGTCGATGCGGCGGCCTCGGGCGTGGCCTGCTCTCTCGACCCCAACGACCCGGAGGACCCGGCGCTCATCATCAACGGTGCCTGGGGGCTCGGGGTAGGAACCGTTTCCGGGTCCGTGAGCCCGGACTTCTGGGCTCTGTCGAAGGAGGGGGATCTTCCGGTTCTGCGTTCCAGCCTGGGCGCCAAGCAGACGAGCGTGGAGCCCGCGGAGGCCGGGGGCACCGAGGCCGTTCCCGTCCCGGCCGAACTCTCGGAAACCTTCTGCCTCTCCGAGTCCCAGGCCCGTGACCTCTCCTATCTCGTCCTCGCCGCCGAAAAGCACTTCGGCAAGCCCCAGGAACTCGAATGGGTCCTGGACAGGCTGGGAAAGCTCTACATCCTCCAGTGCCGGCCGCTCCACATCGGTCCCGCAGCGGCCGCACGGCGCGAGGAGGCTCCGGCGGAAATCGGCGGGCACAAGCTCCTCGTGAGCGGTGCACCGGCTTCGGGAGGATGCCGCAGCGGCCCCGTTCGAATCCTCGCCGAGTTGGACGACCTCGGTTTCTTTCCCGAGGGCGCGGTTCTCGTGGCGCGCCATTCCTCCCCCCAATTCGTGAAGGTGATGGGACGCGCCGCCGCCATCGTCACGGACATCGGCGCGCCCACGGGCCACATGGCCTCCCTGGCCAGGGAGTTCGGCGTCCCGGCCGTGCTAGACACCAAAGATGCCACGACCCGGCTCCGGGAAGGGGTGGTCGTCACGGTGGATGCAGACCGGGGCGCTGTTTACGAGGGGCGGATGGAGAACCTTCTGGCCCGGTCTCCCGCGGTCTCGCCCAGGACCATGAAAGGGACGCCTCTCTACGCCACTCTCCAGGCCGTCGGCCGGCACGTCATTCCGCTCAACCTGACCGACCCGAGGAGCCCCGAGTTCAGACAGGGGGCCTGCCTGACGCTTCACGACATAGCCCGCTTCGCGCACGAGAAAGCCTTCGAGGAGATGTTCCGGATGAGCGACCGGGTCACCGATCTCGACTACCGCGCGCTCAGGCTTCAGGAGAAACTCCCCTTCGAAGTCTACCTCATCGACCTGGGAGGCGGACTGTCGATTCATTCCAAGGGCGAGCACATCCGCTCGGAGGACGTGTGCTCCGAACCCATGCGGGCCCTTCTTTCGGGCATGACCCACCCGGCTCTCCGATGGTGGGAGCCGAAACCCATCTCCATGCAGGGGTTCCTTTCTGTGGCGCGGCAATCCCTCTTCACCCCCTACCACGAATTCGGCCAGCGGCGGATCGGCGACAAGAGTTACGCCATCGTGGCGGACTCCTACTGCAACTTCAGTTCGCGCATCGGCTATCACTTCACGGCGGTCGACGCCTACGGCTCCAACACCCTCAACCGCAATTACATCAGCTTCCGCTTCAAGGGCGGCGCGGCCGACGACCAGCGCCGCGCGAAGAGATGCCGCCTGATCGGAACCATCCTCAAAGCCCTCGATTTCCAGGTAGAGGGATCGGGGGACCTCGTCAACGCCCGCCTCAGAAAATTCAACAAGGAGACGATTTTCAACCGGCTCGACCAGGTCGGGCGCCTGATCGTGGCGACCCGGCAACTCGACATGCAGATGGGACCGGACTCTCCCATCGAATGGTACGTCGACGCCTTCTTCGCGGAAAATTACCTTTTCGATCCCGGAATCCCGCTGCCGGGTGACGGCAAGCAGGGGGTACAGCCATGACCATGGACCGTATGCTGCAGGCCCTGCGCACGCGGTTCTCCTCCGGGGCGGGGGACTCGAGCCCGCGGGAGGCCCTGCTCCGGAAGTACGAGGCCTTCAAGACGCTCATGGCCGCCAACAACGCAGCGCTGGACGTGATCGCCGACATGCAGGCCAAGGCGACGGGCGAATTTCTCTTCGACACCAAGTACGTGGCCGACGCATCCTTCGAGGCGATGAAACACGGGGACGCAGTGATCGCCGCCCTTCTGGATATCTCGGACGGTGGCGAACGGCGGCTCTCCGCGTCGATGGCCGACGTCCGAAAGCAGGTGGCGGACATCCTCGAAGAGAAGTCCGCCGTGCCGGACGGTCCACTCGTGGCCGACATGGCCGAGCTCGCGAACCTGCCGATTGAAGCCGTTGGTGCCAAAAACCGCCATCTATCCGAGATCCGGCACGGACTCGACATCCCGGTCCCTGACGGGTTCTCGGTAACCAGCACGGCCTGCCTTCGATTCCTGGAAGAGAACGGATTGCTGGAAAATATCCGGGCCGTCATCGCACCGTTGACGCTCACGGACAAGAAAGCGCTGTCGGACGCCAGCGGAGCCATCAAGGCGGCGATTCTTGCAGCTCCTTGGCCCGGCGACATCGCGGACGGCATTCGGGAGGCCTTCGCAGCTCTCGAGAAGAGGGTGGGACGGGGCGGCCTCCTCACCTCCGTCCGGTCCAGCGCCGTCGGGGAGGACGGCGAGTTCAGCTTCGCGGGGCAGTTTGCGTCCATTCTGAACGTGACCGGAGACGAACTACTTTCGGCCTGCAAAGAGGTTCTGGCGAGCCAGTTCAGTCCGCGGGCGGTGGTCTACTTCAAGGCCAGGGGAATGACCGGCTTCGCGCTGCCCATGGCCATCGGCATCATCGCCATGGTGGACTCCCGGGCCAGCGGCGTGCTTTACACCCGCATGCCCGATGCTCCCTCGGAGGACCTCCTGACCATCGCGGGACACTGGGGCCTGGGACCCACGACGGTGGATGGAAGCTCCACGCCGGACGTATTCACCGTCAGGTGGAACGACACGCCCTATGTGGCCAGCACGCAGGTAGCCGTTAAGGAAAAAATGCTGCTCTGCCGAGAAGACAGGGGCCTGATCCAGGTCGAGGTGCCGGGGTGGATGCGGCGTCAACCCTGCCTGACGCGCGTCCAGGCTGAAACTCTGGCCGACTTCGGCATGAGGCTCGAGCGATTTTACGGCCGGCCCCAGGACGTGGAATGGGCGCTCGACGAGAGGGACGAACTCCTGGTGCTTCAGTCCAGGCCGCTTCGAGTGTCGGCGGCGTCCGAACACGGGCCGGACGTCGTGGCGTTACGGAAGGATCTGCCGGCGCTCGCGCGGGACGGGGTCGTCGCATCGCGGGGCGTGGCCGCCGGCCCCGTCTTCAAGGTGACGGACCCTGATTCCCTGGACAGGGTCCCAGCCGGTGCGGTGCTCGTCGCTCGCTCCCCTTCGCCCGAACTAGCCCAGGTGATAGACAGGGTAGCGGCCGTGGTCGCCGAGACCGGCTCGATCGCCAGTCATCTCGCCACCGTCGCCCGGGAGTTCCGCGTCCCGGCCATCTTCAACGTGAAGGATGCCGTTTCGCGGCTGCCCGAGGGCCGGGAGGTCACGGTGGATGCGGACATGGGCAACGTGTACGACGGACGGATAGAGACTCTGCTCTCGGCCGCACTGAGGGCCGAGGAACCTCCCCCCGATACCCCGATTTTCAGGAAGCTGAACGCAGTCCTCGCCCTCGTGGCACCGCTCAACCTGACGGACCCCAGGAGCCGGCGATTCAAACCCGCGGGCTGTCGCACCCTCCACGACATCCTGCGCTACGCCCACGAGACGGCCGTCCGGGAGATGTTTCTGTCGGGAAGCGCTTTCAGCAAGGGCGTCAAGGGTGCGTACAAGCTCAAGAGCCACATTCCCGTGGATTTTTACTTCATAGACCTGGGCGGCGGCCTCGCGCTCGAAGACGAGACTGTCCGCACGGTTCAACCCCGGGACTTTCGCTGCGAACCTCTCGTGGCCCTCTGGTCGGGCATGGCGGAGGTCCCCTGGGACACGGCCGCAGCCGCCGGCGGCCGCGGCCTGGCGTCCGTCATGATGACGGGCCTGTCGGCCGGAAACACCGCACGACAGATGGCCGAACCGAACTTCGTGCTGGTGACCGACGACTACCTCAACATGAATTTCAGGCTCGGCTACCACTTCTCGAGGGTGGATGCTTTTCTGTCGGACGAACCGGCGGACAATTATGCGAGTTTTCTCTTTCACGGCGGGGCCGCCGATACGGCAGGCCGGAGCAGGCGCATCGAATTCATTTCCGAAGTCCTGAGAGAACGCGGCTGGAAGGTGGAAAGCCGCGGCGATGCCCTCTTTTCCCGTGTAGAGCGGCTCCCCGCGCAGGCCATGCGGGACGAACTGAACGTCCTTGGCCGCCTGATTGTCACCACCCGGCAGATGGACACGCTTCTGGCGGACGACGACGCGGTGAGCCGGGCGGTTCTGGCATTCAAGTCGGGGCTTTGCGACCTCGGCCCCGGCGGCGGGAGGGAGGAGTAGACCATGGCGGTCAAATGGGTGCGCAACCGGCGTCTCATCTTCATTCTGGGCATGACGGCGGCCGCCGCACTGCTGGTCGTGGCCTTCATCCTGGGCATGGTGTCCTTCGGAAAGATGCGCCAGGTGGTCACGGAGGAATTCAACCAGCAACAGCTCGTCCTCGCCCGAAACCTCGCCACGCTGATCGGCCAGGACCTGGATTTTCTCAAGAGGGAACTCAAGGCACTGAACCAGTCGGCCTCCATTGAAAAAGACCCCTCGGAGTCCTGGAAAGAGCGCATGGCCATCACCATGTCGGCCCTTCAGGGCGGAGAGCTCTTGCAGATATGGCACATAGACCCAGGTGGGACGTACGCCGAGATTATGAACGCCTCGGGCGGTACCGCAATCCAGCGGACCGATTTCCGGTTGACGACCTACTTTGAATGGGCCGTGCGGCCCGCCAACAGGGGCCGGGTCCTGATGGTCCCCTGGCGGTTTCCGGCGGATTCGAAGCTGGCCGAACGGCAGGTTCTTCTGATGGCCGTCCCCCACTACCACCGGACATCTCCAAGGGAGGGCGCGGCCGCCGGCGCGGACCATCCGGGCGTACTCGTCTTTATAATAGACGCCTCGGCCCTCGCCACGCGGTTCGCATCCGGCGTGCGATCGGGCGGTACCGGTTATGCCTGGGTCATCGACGAGAAGGGCACGTTCCTGGCCCACCCCATGCAGGACTTTATCGGCAAGAGCGCCTTCAAGGCACGCCACGAGAAGGATCCCCGCCTTGGATTCGAAGGCATCAACGTGATCATGCGAAACCACATGCTCAGGGGGCAGGAGGGCACTGGAGAGTACGTTTCGGGGTGGCATCGGGAACTGACCGGCCCCGTGAAGAAGCTCATCGGTTATTGTCCCATACGCATCGACCCCGAAACGCCCGACCTCCTCTGGTCGGTGGCCGTCGTGGCCCCCACCAGCGAGGTCCAGGGCATGGTCCGGTCGCTCTTCATGCGTCAGTTCTTCGTACAGATGGCCATAGTCCTCGCCATTCTCGCCGGCAGTCTCTCGGTGATCCGCATGGAACGCTACTGGGCGTCGATGCGCAAGGAGAAGGAACGGCAGATCAACCTGAGCAGCCGGCTCGCCTCCCTGGGCACCCTGGCCGCCGGTGTAGCGCACGAAATCAATAATCCCATCGCGATCATTCTGGGGTTCGCGGACATTCTCCTGGAGAAAGCCGAGGCCGGTACGCCGGAGCACGAACACCTCCGAATCATCGAGAAGCAGGCTACGGCCTGCAAGAAAATCGTGGAAAACCTCGGCCGGTTTGCCCGGGTCCCGGAACAGAGGGCCGAAACGACCGACATGAACGAGGAACTGCAGCGCGTCATCGCCATGGTCCGCAACACGCTCCTGACCGAGAAGATCCGATGCGTCATGGACATGCAGGAAGACCTCCCGCCGGTCTGCGGAGATCCCCAGGGCCTGCAGCAGGTGCTTCTGAATCTCATCACGAATGCCAGAGGCGCCATGAAGAGCGGCGGAACGCTGACCTTGAGAACGCGGCTGGCCGGAGGGAAGATCGAAGTCGAAGTCGTCGACACCGGACACGGTATCCTGAAGAAGGACCTGGAGAGAATATTCGACCCCTTCTTCACGACGAAAGCGCCGGGCGAGGGTACGGGGCTCGGCCTATCCATAAGCCACGGTATCGTCGAGAAGGCCGGCGGCCGCATCGTCGTCGAGAGCCGCCACGAGAGCAAGACCGGCGCCGGCGCTTCGGGAACCACTTTCCGCCTGATCCTTCCGGTGACCGGACGACAGATCCGGTCGGCGCAAAGGGCATGGTGAAATCTGAACATGGAGGCTGGCAATGGCCGAAAAAATCCTGGTCCTTGACGACGAAGTGGACATGCTCCTCCTTCTGGAGACGATCATCACCGGGAAGACGGACCACGAAGTGGTCACGTCAAACAACCCGCTGGAACTGGAGGAACTCATGGCCACCCACCGCTTCGCCATCGTCATTTCGGACCTCAAGATGCTGGGGCGGGACGGTCTTGAGGTGGTGAATCTGGTCCGTGGCATGGACGAAACCATTCCCGTGGTCATCATCACGGCTTACGGTAGCCTGGAATCCGCCCAGGAGGCCATCCGGAAGGGGGCGTACGATTACATTACGAAGCCCTTCCGGAAAGAGCAGGTCCTGATCGCCATCGAACGCGCCCTCGAGTGGAGGCGTATAACGCTGGAGAACATCAAGCTGAAACAGTCGAACGACCGGGAATAACCTGTATGATGATCGAAAGGCGAGACGGAGGACCGGCGGAAGATCCGTCCGGCATTGGAGGCGGGGGGCCCGGATAATGGCGAACTCCAAACTTATCATCACGGGCGCATCCGGATTCCTGGGGCGCCACCTTCTCGACTTTCTCAAGAATGAGCACCAGATCTTCGCCCTTGCCCGAAGATCCCAGCGCGAATGCGGCGCGCCCGAGCACGCCAATATCACCTGGTACCAGGTGGACATCGGGGACCGGCGGCATTTGGACAAGGTCTTCGAATCCATCATGGATTCCGGCGGCGCCGAGATCGTCATGCACCTGGCCGCTCACTATGACTTCACGGGCGAGGACCACCCAGAATATTGGCGGACCAACGTGGCGGGACTGCGAAACGTCCTGGAGATCTGCCAGCACCTTCACCTCAGGCGCTTCTTCTACGCCAGTTCGGTCGCTGCGTGCCGATTTCCTCCGCACGGAGAAGTACTTGACGAGACCAGCGCTCCCAACGGCGAACACGTCTACGCCATCACCAAGAAGATCGGCGAGGAGATGCTCAGGGAATACGAGCGTACCATCCCCTCGACCATAGTCCGTTTCGGCGCCATGTTCTCGGACTGGTGCGAGTACCCGCCCCTCTACATGTTCCTGGAGACCTGGCTTTCCCACGCATGGAACAGGCGCATCCTCGGAGGGCGCGGCCAGTCGGCCATCCCCTACCTTCACGTGCGCGATGCAGTCTCCTTCTTTCAGGCCCTGCTGGAACGCCACGACATTCTCCAGCCTTACGAGATTCTGATCGCGAGCACCAACGGCGCGACGACTCACGACGAACTCTTCAAAGCCGCGACACTCGCCTATTACGGCGCCGCCGTAAAACCCCGCCACATGCCCAAGCTGCTGTGCTATCCGGGCATGCTGTTCCGCGACATCTACGGACGCATTCTAGGGAACCGGCCCTTCGAGCGTCCATGGATGGCGAGGTACATCGACGAGAAGCTCACCGTCAGCGCCAACCGGACCTACGAGCGCCTCGGGTGGGCGCCAAAGCAGAGATTGGACATCGTGAGACGGATGCCCTTCCTGACCGAAAACTACAAGGGGAACCCCGGCGAATGGCACCGGCTCAACCGCGCTGCCATGAAGGAAGTCCGGATCCGGACCAATCTGAAGGTCTTCTGGCTGTTGGAGGCCCACGAGCAGGAAATCGTGCAGGCCTCCATCGACCAGCTCAAGGGCCCCGGCGCCAAAGGGTGGTCCCTCGGCTACCGCCGCCAGAAAACGGAGGACCTGCTCTGGAACATCCGCCAGCTCATGCGCAATCTCATGAATACAGTACGCACGCGGGAGAGATCCCTGTTCAAGAACTACTGCCGCGACCTGGCCAACCTCAGGTACGAGCAGGGCTTCGGCTGCCAGGAGGTATGCCGGGCACTCGCGGCGACGAAGGACCTATGCCTGGAAATCCTGGGCCGGGACCCACAGGCCGAGGGGCTCGAGCAGGCCCTGAGGGACAACGTCACCATGACCTTCAACATCGGAATCGACGAGGTGCAGGACGTCTTCGAAGAACTCGCCGGCGTCTGTTTCCTGCCTCAAGAGTGATCCAGTGATCGAGTGATCCATTGATCGAATCGGGGACATGCCTTCGAAGACTGCGCGTTTGTGCGCAAGAGCTAATTAGGAGACGAAAGTCACGGAGAGCTCGAACTTCAGGGGCACGGCCGCGGGTTGCCTGCGACACCCTGCGATCGGCCACGCCGTGGCAGATCGTGAAGCCCGATGGGGGGAGGTCTTTGAATGGGGTTCCCGCCTGCCCCGGTCATGCCCGATCGGCGCTTCGCGCACCGCGGCCTTGTGCAGGATCGGCGGTTGCACCCCCCACCCTCCGAAGAAGCGCCGACGGGAGCGGACCATCCGCTTTGTCGGCCTGCGATGCCCGCATCCTAGACGTACACAAGTACGCCTGCGGTGTGGTCATCTTGCCCTTCGCGCGGACTGGCCCACTCGCGTCGGGACGCGGCTTCCGATGCTTCGCATCGAAAGCCAACGCTAATGCGCGCTTGGACTGTCTGTGGAGAGCAAACAGGTGAAGAGACCGGCCTATGGGAATCGGCCGCTACAGCGCGCGCAGCGCCCTAGGGGATGGTGCATCAGACCAAAACCAAGACTCACCCCCCTATTCTCAGCTCTCCGTGTGCTCTGTGGCCTTTGTGGCGAAGAGTGAAGGTGCATGAAGGCCTTCGAAGACCGGCAACCTGCCGTTATAGAAACCAAGGTCCTCGTTCTCTTCTCTGTGTCCTCCGCCCCTCCGCGGTGTGATTAAGTATTTTGTGTCTAGTGCCTAGTGTTTAGACGCGGGCCGATCTTCGAAGGCTCGCCCCCAGCCGTCGTTCACTTCCGCCTTCCGCCTTTCGACTTCCGCCTCCGAATTGGCCCGTCCCAGGCCTCAGATCATCCCCGCTTCGAAGGCCTATCGCCTGCCGCAGTCAAATCCCAATTCCCAATCCAAAATCACCCTAGGCCTTTATCCGCCCGCGGTCGATGGCGGCCTTCACGAGCGCGAGGATCTTTTCGATCTCTTCCTTGACCATCGCCTGCAATCTTTGCGGGTCGGAGGTATCTTCGACGTAAAGGCCGTAGGCGTGACGCTTATGGAAGACGATGCGCCCACTGACGTAGACCCGCACATCCAAGGCACGGCCTTCTTCCAGGTCCTCGATCTGGACGTGGTAGACGACGCCCCCGTTTATGTACGACTGGTTGACCCCGCTGGTCACGTTCCTACCAGCAGGCGGTTGCCGAGATTTTCGGGTAGGCCGGACTTGGCTATCTTCTGGGCCGCCGCCTGCGCATCGTAGTCCACACGGTAGAAGACAACCCGCCTGCTCTCCGGATAGAACTCCGCGAAGCCGACCCGCGGATCTCGGTCCCTCGGTTGGCCGACGGAGCCGGGATTGATGAGGTATCTGGCCTGGGGCTCCAGGACGAGTTCCTTCAAGCTCCCGTCCAGTGGGATAGCGTCGATCCCCGCCGCCGTCTGCACGTACACAACGGGGTAATGGGTATGGCCGAAAAAACACACCTTGAAGGACCCCGCATCGAAGGCCTGATAGGCGTCGAAATCGGAGAACATGTAGGTGTCCTCGTCCACGAATGATCCGTGGGCGATCCAGACGCCGGGCAGGACTTCCCTGGGGCCCTTGGGCAGCCGGCCCAGGAATTCCCTGTTGGGCTTCGTCAGCCTTCCGGACGTCCACTTTGCGGCCCTGAGAGCCGAGCCGTTGAAGTTTTCGCCGTCCTCGATGCCTATACACACCTTGTCGTGATTGCCACGAACGGCCACAAACCGCGGCAGCCTGCGCAGACGGCTCAAAACGGCGTTGGGGCTCGCCCCATAGCCAACCAGGTCGCCCATGCACAGCACGCTCTCGTACCGGCGCCGCTTGACGGTACTGAAAACGGCCTGGAGAGCCTGCTCGTTTGAGTGAATGTCCGAGAGAATCAGATAGCGCTTCCTCGCCAAACTCTACCCCTGGTTGAGGGCAAGATTATATCAGCCTCAGGATCGCGTCAACCACCTCATCGACGGTGAGGCCCCCCGTCCAAACCCTGTGCCTCGCGCGGCCGTAGAAGCGCTTCCGCCTGATGAAAAGCCCGAACAGGTCCTCAGCGCCGGCCAGGGGACGGCGGGAGTCGCCAGAAATGCGCATCTGCACGTCATTGAAAGACAGGTCGAGGTGAATCGTAGGCCCCAGCCTGTCCAGCGACGGGATGGTCTCTTCCGTGTAACCGCCGCCGCCAACGGCCATGACCCTTTCGCCTTCCTCGGGGGTCGAGAGGATAACCCTGCGCTCGAGGTCCCTGAAGTAAGGCTCCCCTTTCTGCGTGAAAATCTCGGCGATGGAGAGCCCCTCCAACTCTTCGATGACGGAATCCGTGTCCTTGAAGGGCCATTTCAGCCGCATGGCCAGCACCCGCCCGACGGTGCTCTTCCCGCTGCCCATGAACCCCACGAGCGTAACCGTTCTGCCGCTCATGGTCTTAAGATAGCACAATTAGACATGCCCGCCCCGCGAGGCGGGCTGCGCATTCTGAGGTCACCCGATCACCGGATCACTAGATCGCCCAAAATCAAGGGAGGCCTTTCGGCCTCCCGGTCAGCACAAAGAATGGTGGGCGATACAGGATTTGAACCTGTGACTCCTACCGTGTGAAGGTAGTACTCTCCCGCTGAGTTAATCGCCCACGGGCAGAAAGATCATAGGCGACCCCGAGCGCACCTGTCAAGCGAAAAACGACGGCACATGGCGGCGGCCGCCCACCGTTGATCGCCCGGACCGCTTCGAGCAATAATCTTGCCGGTGGGGGGGTTATCCTGACGAGGGAGCATGAAGAGAGGAGAAATTCATGACCAACCCATGGCACGACGTCCCCATCGGCTCGGAGGCCCCCAGAGAATTCCAATCGGTGATTGAAATCCCGAAGGGGACGAAGGTCAAGTACGAACTGGACAAGGAAACGGGCCTTCTGAGAGTCGACCGAATCTTATACTCGTCCGTGTTCTACCCGGCCAACTACGGTTTCATTCCGCAGACCATCGGCGACGACCACGACCCACTTGACGTCCTCGTGCTCATGCAGGAAAAGGTCTACCCGCTGAGCATCCTGAGGGCCCGCCCCATCGGCATGATGAAGATGGTGGACCAGGGAGACGACGACGAGAAGATCATCTGCATCCACCTTGACGATCCCGAGTATCGTTCCTACACGGACATCCGGCAACTCCCCCCGCACCGACTCGAGGAACTGCGCAGCTTTTTCGAGGACTACAAGAAGCTCGAACGCAAGGAAGTTCTCGTTCAGGACTTCTTCGGACCGGAAGAGGCCGTGAAAGCCGTTTCGCACGCCATGGAGCTCTATCAGAAGCTCTTCTCCGGCATCAACAGGGAGCGCGGCCAGAAGCGATTTTGATGTATCCCTGCCTCTGCCGGGCGGAAATCGAGACGCGAGACAACGCCCCTTCGCTGAAGGCGGGGGCCGCGAAAGGCTCCTCGCAACGGAGTGCGTTCCGGAGGCGAGAACCCGGTTACCCCCAAAAATGTCCACACGACACGCCCCTTGTTGAATCTGTCATGTGCGGGCTCTATACTGATTACAGCGGGGTCATGACATCCTTTAGAACACGCAGAAGCCCGAGTCAAGAGCGCCGCTCCATGAAATCCCTTGCCCGGCGCCCCCCGCACTCTTTGCTAGCTTACGGTTACCGGCGGCATAGGTCTCCGCCTTCAAGCGTTCCTTACCGATCATCGGGGCAGGGACTTGCATCGAGGGGATCAAGCGGTGATACCGCGCAAGGGCTTCAGGATCACATCTATTGTAGGGTGCTGGGCGCTGGCCCTGGGGCTATGGCCGGTTGCCACGAACTGCGCCAGCCGCCAGGAAGAGACGGCGGTTCTCCGTCTCTTCTACCAGAAGGCCGAACTCGTCACCACGGCCAGCAGGATGCCCGAAGACGCGAGAACTGCACCCGCAATCGTCGAGGTTTTCACCGCCGAGGACCTGCGGAACATGGGGGCCCGGACCCTTTCCGACCTGCTGAGAACGCTCGAATCCACGTACGTTTCCACCCAGCCCAATTCACGCGAATACGTCTGGATGAGGGGGATCCGCAACCGGTACAACGATAAGGTGCTGCTCCTGGTGGACGGCATCCCTCGGCGAGACCTGGTCTATGAGCACGCCTCCATCGACGAATACCTTCCCCTGACCAACATCGCCCGAATCGAGATCACTCGCGGGCCGGGGTCCGCTCTATACGGCACCAACGCCTACGCCGGCATCATAAACGTCATCACGAAAAGGCCTCCAAAAAGGGCTACGGGCGACGTCGAATTCGGAGGCGGCAACTACAATTCCCGCGAGGGAAACGTCGAGGGCGGCTTCTCGCGCGGGACGTTTGGAATGTACGGTTACGGCCACTGGTACCGGACCGACGGCGACGGGCTCGATATCAACACCTACCAGCAGAAGCAGAGGCTCAGGCAGAACCCGAAACAGAATATCTCGGGAGGCTTTACTTTCACTCTGGCGGATTTCACCTTCCAGGTCGAGAGGATCCACTACTACCACACCTATTTCTCGGATTGGGACGTGCCGACCTGGCGCTGGAAAGACGAGGGCTACTTCTACAACGACACCTTCCTGAGCGCCGCCTACGCGCACCGTACCCACAGCGGCGGTAACGTCAAGGCGACCCTGTACTACCAGACGTACGATCTCCGCAACTACTGGCGCGACTTTTTCCCCGGCCGCCAGGGCCCGGGTTCGACGCCCGCGGACGTGCGAAACGAGATCTTCGTGACCAAACAGGGGTATCGCCTCGGGGGTGAATTCCAGTACGCCGCCGTTCTGTCTCGCTCCCACAAGATAGTGGCCGGCGCGGCCTTCGAAAGGGAGACCCTCACCAACGTGCAGGACCAGTGGCACAACCTTCGCCAGAATACGATCGAGAGCCTCTATTACATAAGGCCGGTCACACTCGACACGTGGGCCGTTTACGCACAGGACACGTGGAGACCAACGGCCTGGCTGGCGGTGACCTCCGGGTTGCGCGGCGACCATTACCAGACCTTCGGCTGGAAGGTCAGCCCCCGCCTGGGCGTCGCCGTGTTCCCAGGGAACAAGCTCGTGCTTAAACTCTTGTACGGAGAGGCTTTCCGCGCTCCGAGCGCCCGGGAATTCTACACGGTCGACCTGACGGGATCTTTTCCTCCAGGGAACCCGGACCTGAAGCCCGAGAGCGTCAGAACGGTACAGGGTGGAGTTTTCTATACCTTTTCTCCCTATGTCCAGAGTCACTTGGTCCTCTATTACGAGCATTCGTACGACACCATCTTTTCAGAAACGAACCGTCCCTACATGAACCACTCCGGCTACGACATCAGGGGGCTGGAAACCGGCGTGAGGCTCGCGTGGCCCAACCACATCACCGCTTACGCCAACTATTCCTACACGGGCGGCCATCTGTACGACGTCCCGCACGACCTCGCCCACGCCGGCCTGAACATCCCATGGGGAAAACGCGTCAACTGGAATATCAATGCCGTCTACGTTTCCGACAGGCCAAGGGACCCGAAGGACCTCTACAGGTACTCCCCCGGGCACACACCGTACCGCAGGCCGGACGTTCCTGCTTTTCTTCTGGTGAATACAACGCTCCGCTTCATGCACGTGCGGAAGGGGCTGGAATTAGACATCTCCGTTTACAATTTACTGAACAGGGACTACTTCGATCCGACCTACGAGCCGACAAAGTATTACGACCTGAAGAACCCCAATCGGACCTTCATGTTGAGAGCGGTCTACAAATTCTGAAGAACCAGTCAGCTGGAGCGAGGGCTTGAAGCTTTTGAGAATATTGTCCATCCACGAATTCCCGCATGGACTCGTCAGCCGGAGAACGCCAAACGCTCGGAGACAGAGGCTCTGGATCGTGCCCTGTCTTGTCGTGGGGATCGTGCTCGTCTTTTCCGGTTTCAGGATGTATTGTGCGGGTCGAAAAAGCACGGCCTTGATCCTGTGCAGCATGCACATCCGCCCCTATCAGGAGCTGGCTGAGACGATGAAAGGACAGCTCGCCGGAGTTCGGACGACGACGCTCTTCCTGGACCAGGATTCTGCCGCCCCGGTTTCCATAGCCAGGCTGAATCCCGACATGATATTCACCGTCGGGCAGAATGCCCTGGAAACGGCCCTGCCCCTCAGGGGGCGGTCTCCCCTCGTATTCACCATGGTTCTCTTTCCCCAGGCCATCGGCAAGAATGTCCCGGCGGGAGTGGCAGGCGTCGGTATGATCCCGTCCCCGAACCGGCAGTTACTCATCTTGAAGAACGGCTTCCACATGCGGCGCGTTCTCCTGTTCTACAATCCGAAAGTCACGGACTTCCTCGCCGAGAGATTCACAGCCGGGGTGCCGGACGGCCTCGAGCTCGAGGCCGTCCCCGTCGAAACCGACGCGGCCTTAATCGCCTCTCTCGGCCGGGGACTGAGTGGAGCGGACGCCATCCTTCTCATACCCGATCCCAGCATCCTCACGGAACAGGGGCTCAGGGCCCTGATCAGGAAGAGCTATGCAGATGATATTCCCATCGTGGCCTTCGCCCCCATGTATCTCGACATGGGAGCGGCCGTATCACTCTCGGTATCGCCCGGTGAGACGGCCAGAACGGCCGTATCCCTTGCGCTCTCGATGGCAGGCGGTGAGGGCCGGGACGGCGGCACTCTCCACTATCCCCAAGGGTGCGACATCCGGATCAGCAAAAAGGCCGCAAGCAAGCTGGCCCTCCACGTAGACACGACGGCGCTCTCCAAATACGGCGACGTGACCTGGAGCGAATAAAAATGCAGCACTCCTACTTTCGCTCGATGCTTGTGAGGCTCCTTCTTCTTGCGGGTATTCCGTCGCTGGTCTTCACGACCCTTTTCATCCTGGACGAGTACAGATCCGGCGAAATCCACCTGGAGCAGATGAGCCGACAGATCCACGCCAACATTGCACAAAACAGCAAGGAGGGCTTCCTCACGGAACAGGTCCGAACCTACCTGGCGCCGCTGGCGGAATCCGCCCTCCTCAATCCCGAAATGCAAGGCGTTCTCTTCAAACGCTCCGACGGCAGCGTTTTGCTCTGGCAAGGCAGGGGAGACAGGGCCGTCCAGGATAAGATGAAGGCCTTCCGCCCCCCCGGTCACGGACTGGTCCAGGGCAAGGCGGACATCGCCGGGCGAACGTTGTTATTTGTCTCCGGGCCGGTCAGTGCATGGCGAATGAAGGGTGCTGCCGAACTGTTCGGCCTAGAGAAGAAGCGCAGCGACGTGGCCCTTGGGACGGTCACGCTCTTCGCCACGCCGGATGGGCTCATGCGCGCATTGCGCGCGCGCATTTTCCAGAGTCTCTCGGTCATACTCGTCTTCCTGCTCGCCGTTTCCGTCGTGGCCTATTTCATGGCCCGCCGAATTACCCGGCCCGTGGAAGAGTTGATCGAGGGCTTCAGACAGCTCGAAAAAGGCGATTACTCTCCCGATCTCTCCGATCCGAGCCAGTACGAGCTTGCCCTGCTCGTCGACCAGTTCAAACAGACCGCGTCCAGGCTCGAAGCTCTTATGAGAGAAAAGGACAGCTATTCTCAGCAGCTTCTTGCCACGGCGCAGGAATTGGCGGACCTGAACGAAACGCTCGAGCAGAAGATCGTCGAGCGCACCCAGTCCCTCGAAAACGCCAACGAAATGCTTGAGCTTTCAAACAGGCGCATCCAGGAAGCAGACCGCCTGAAATCGGAATTCCTCGCCAACATGAGTCATGAGCTTCGCACGCCGCTGAACGCCGTCATCGGCTTTTCCGAGCTCCTGCTCGAAAAGATTCCGGGACCGGTGACACCGGACCAGGAACAGTGCCTCCAGGACATCCTGAGCGCCGGTCAGCACCTGCTCATGCTCATCAACGAGATCCTCGACCTCTCCAAGGTCGAAGCCGGGAAGATGCCCCTGAGCTACTCCATACTGGACGTCGAGTCCCTCACGGCGGAGATCCAGACCCTCTTCAAACCCATCCTGGAGAAAAAGGACCAGGAGCTCCTGGTCGACATACGGCAGGCACGGCACAGTGTGTACACGGACCCGCACAAACTCAAGCAGGTACTCATCAACCTGCTGAGCAACGCCCACAAATTCTCGCCCGTCGGCTCGCGCATCTGGCTCGGGATCGACCGCCAGCGGGGACACCACGTCTTTTCGGTGACCGACGAGGGGTCGGGCATCCCGGAGGAAAAGCAGAAACTCGTTTTCGAAGCATTCAGGCAACTGGACGGGACGACGTCCAGGAGCCAGGAGGGAACGGGGCTTGGATTGACTTTGTGCCAGCGTTTCACGGAACTGCTGGGCGGGGTGATCACTCTTCGCAGTACGGTGGGCCAGGGGTCGACGTTCACGGTTTATCTTCCCGAAGAACCCGAAAAAGCGCTGGCCCCCGGCGACGTAGTGGTGGTAGACGATGGCAAAGGTGCTTGTGGTTGAGGACAACCAGGCCAATCAGCGCCTCATGAGGATGCTGCTGAATTCCATGGACCATGAAGTGGTCTGTGCCTCGACGGGCGAAGAGGGCTGGAAACAGGTGCAGGTGGTAGATTATGACCTCGTGTTGCTGGACATGTATCTCCCGGGACTGGACGGCTTCGAGCTGTGCAAGCGCATCAAGGCCGCGTCCGGAGGCAGGACCAGGGTCATCGCCGTGACGGCGCTGGCCATGCCGGGAGATCGGAAGAAGGTCATGGAAAGCGGGTGCGACGGCTATTTCAGCAAACCCATTTCGTTGTCCGATTTCCGGAGCCGGGTCCAGGACATCCTTCAGGGGCATAGCGATGAGTGATAATCGGCGGATTCTCGTTGTTGACGATGACCAGAGCGTGTGCAGGCTGGTGAGGACGCACCTGAGCGCCAACGGCTATACCGTGGAGGTGGCGTCCGACGGCGAACTCGGGATTGAAGAAGGCCGCCGATTTCAAGCCGCGCGTCGTGATCCTCGATCTCCTGCTGCCGGGCATGGACGGGTTCCAGGTGTGCCGGCACATTCGCGAAAACCCCGCCCTCGCCAGCACCAACATACTCATGCTCACGGCGGTGTACTTGAGCGAGGAAGACAAGCTGAACGGATTCCGCGTGGGCGCCGACGAGTACATCGTAAAGCCCGATGTCATACTCTCCAAGCCGATACACCTGAAGGAACTCAAGGAAACGGTGGACGGCCTGTTCCTGGGCCGGATCGAGCCGCCGGCCATGGCCCGGAAGCAGGACAGGGTTCTAATCGTGGATGACGACGAGAGAAACCTGCGGCTGATGAAGATGCGCCTCATGAGCGAGGACTTTGAGGTGGCCGAAGCGGCCACGGGGCAGGCCGCCCTCGACCAGTTGAAACCCTTCCAGCCGCAGCTCGTCCTCCTTGATTACAACATGCCCGGAATGAGCGGCCTGGACGTCCTGAAGGAGATTCGCGGAAGGGATCTGGACACGCCCGTCATCATGATGACGGCCTACGGCAGCGAGTCCGTGGCCGTGGAGTCGTTCAAGCTGGGCGCCGACGATTACCTCATCAAGCCCTTCGATACCGCACTCGCCGCCCAGCGCCTCCGGCAGATCGTAGAAAGCTACCGGCTGAAAAAGAGCCGCGACAGGCTCACGGAAAGGCTGAAGAAGATATCCTGCGACCTGGTCAACCGCGTCAACCACCTGGAGCTGCAGAACCACAAACTCGAGGAAGCCTACTCCATGGTTCAGGGCCTTTCCGAGTTCAACCGGAGGTTCATCAAGTCGCTCAGCCAGGAACTCCGCGAGCCCCTGGCCATGATTCTCAGCTTCGCCAGCCTCCTCAGGGACACGCCTGCTGCAGAGAGAGACGCGGACGCGGAGAGAGAGTGCCTTGCGGCCATATTCCGCACCGCCTTCCGGCTCGAGGTCAACCTCTCCAACCTCATTTACCAATCCCGCATTCAGGCGGACGCCGTCGCCGTCATGCCCGGGACGCTGACCATGGAACTCGTCGTGGAAAACGCCCTGACCCTTGCAAGGCGCGCCCTCGCCCGGGATGACATCCACATAAAGTGGTATCCGGAGAAGAAGCCGCACCAGGTGGTCGGAGACTCGGCTCTCCTCAAGGATATTCTCATCAACCTTCTCGACAGCAGCATCCAGCGAATGGAGGGAGCCGGCGAGATCGCCGTGGAGATTTTCAACGGGGAAGGCCCTGCTGACGACGACAGGGCGTCCGTCTCCCTGCGGATTCAGGATAACGGCACAAACTACACGGACGACGACCTCGCCGCCTTCGACGTTGCCGATCCGGCCATGGATTCACAGGGACTGGGATCAGAGAACCTTCGCCTCAATCTTTGCAGGCACCTGGCGTCACTCTTGAACTGGGATCTCGAGATCGCCAACAATCCCAGGGGCGGCGGCCGGATCGTCCTGACCATGAGGGCCTGAAGCCATGGCCGAACCAATCCGCGTCCTTACTTTTCTCGCCAGCCCGGAAGCGAGGTTGCTCGTCAGTTCCATGCTCGGCGCCAGCTATCTCGTTCGCCATGGGGGGCCGGAAGACCAGCCGATCGAGGCAATACGCTCCCACAACCCGGACGTCGTACTCTGCGATGTCGAGATGCCGGTCGTATCCGGACTGGAAATCGTGTGCAGGATCCGGAAGGACCCCCTGTATCAGGACCTCCTCATCGTGGGTCTCGGGAGCAGCGATGGAGACGGAATGGACAAGGTCGCCCTGGTTGCGGGCTGCTCCGGTTTCATCGCCTACCCCCTCGACCCCGCGTCCTTCCCGAGACAGATCCGTGATTTTCTGTTCGGCATGCGCCAGGAACTCGCCCTCGACGAACACCTGCAGTACTACCGCCTTTTCTCGGAGATCCTCATCGACAAGCTCGAAAACAGGCTGGCGGCCATCGAGAAGAAGAACAGGGTTCTCGAAGAGGAGAGGGAAAGGCAGAACAGTCTCATGCTGCAGGTGCTCACCTCGCTCGTGACGCTGATAGAGGCAAAGGACCCCTATCTGAAGGGCCATTCCGGCCGAGTGACCACGTTCGCCCTGATGCTGGCCAAGCGCATCGGTTTTCGCGGCCGGGATCTCGTCGTGATGGAGCGCGCCGCCATGCTTCACGACATCGGCAAGATCTCCATCGACTTGAAACAGATCAACAAGCCCGGTCCTCTCAGCCCGGAAGAGTGGGAGATCATCCGTCAGCACCCCAATACGGGCTACCGGATCCTGGCATCCATCGATTTTCTTCAGGATGAATCACTCATTACGCTCTACCACCATTACATGTACAAGGATTTCGAATCGCACCCGGAAATCTCCTCGCGGATCAGGACCTTGACGTCGATTCTGACGATAATGGACAGCTTTGATGCGATGACCACCCACCGGTCCTACAACAAGCCCCTTTCCTATCAGGGGGCGGTGAAGGAACTTCGCCGCTGCGCGGCTACCCAGTTCGACCCGGCGCTCGTCGACACCTTCGTCTCCATCCTGGAGGAAACAGACGGCGACCCGAGAGGTATCGCCGACGGCCAGGCCAGCGAATGAAGCATGGCGGAAGGCCGGGAAGCCGCACAGATCGAAAAGCCTGCCGGGGTAGCGATTGCGGGAGTGAACGGCGACGCGGGACGAGAGGGGTTATTTCCCGCCTTGTTTCCCGGTAAACTCGATCTTATACTCGGCGGCCAGATCGAAGAGTTTCACGCGCCCCACTACCTGCTGTCCATCAGATACGAAGAGCTTTAAGAAATACGTGCCCACCCTCGGGGAGCGTTACGCGCACGGCCCGCGTGCCGCCCCGGCTTTCGACGCGGACGCTTTCCGTTCCCATCGCCTTCCCTCCGGCGTACAGCGTTCCCCTGAGATCGACGCCCTGGGGCGCGGTAAACCTGAGGCGCACGGGGGAAGACGCCGTTTCGATCACACAGCTTCTGTGGTCGATCTCCTCGAGACGATGCGTGAAGAAGGGCGCCTTGAGGTAGGGCATCCGAACGAACCGATCGAGCGAGATGGGTTTCCCGACGAGCTGCCAGCGCGGATCCACCGGGAAATGGGTGTAGAGGAACTCTTCGGGCGGCGTGCAGAAGAAATAGGGACCGAACCTCTTCTTGTAGCCGACCCCTTCGTAGAAGAGTCCCGCCGCCCAGGTACAGTCGAGGAGCTGCCAGCCACCGTCTATCCTGACGGCGTTCCAGGCATGGTTAGGAGCGCCCGTGAAATGATCGCCGGCCCTGTATCCCATCCCCTTGGCATAGCCGCTCACGGTCACGGCTTCGAGCCCTGCCGCCCGGGCGAGGCTGTCGAAAAGGTTGGCATAGCCTTCGCAGACCGCTTCCCTGCTGCGCAGGACGCCGTCGGGAGACAAGTCCCCGAAGTGGGAAGTGCCGTAGCCCTCGACGTCGTACCTGATATTCTCGGCGACCCACCTGAAGATGGCCCTCGCCTTCTCCCTGTCCGTTTTCGCCGTTTCGGTCAGGTATGCGGACAGATCCTCGACCGAATCCTCCACCGCCGGAGGCGCGGCCAGGGCATGCGCGTCGATGGCCTTGAAAGGGTCCGCAGACGCACGTTTTTCGCGCGACGCTCCACACGCCGTCAGGGCCAGGATAAGGCATACCTGAAGACAGACAATGACGGACCGCTCGCCGATACGGTTCATGGAACGCTCATCCTCTCGTGTCCACTATGAAACGAAGCCCAGCGGGCAAAAGTTGCAGCAACGGTGGCTCGTGGGAAACGCACATCAAGCCGGCGTACCGGCGAGCGCGTCCGCGAGTCTCTCGTACTGCTCAAGGCGGTTGTAGAGCTGGGCGGAAATACGGATCAGGCGCCTCGGGCGAGCCGGCCAGGGAATCACCGGAACCTCGATGCCGAAGCGTTCGAGGAGCACGTCCTGCAGCGGGTCGATGAAGAGAGGGGAGCGCACCGGAGCATCCGAGTCCGGCAGGGGGATTGCAGCCATGGAACCCAGCATATCTTCGGGGCATGGTTCGGGGATTCCCAGGCGGCCGCAGAGGATGCGCCTCGCCCGGACGGCCAGCGAATGGTTGTGCGCCATGATCCCGGGCCATCCCTCCGCGTGAAGCGTCTCCATGAACCGAATGGATTCCGAAACGCACAGCCAGGGCGTGGGATCGTCCGTACCGGTCCACTCGAATTCGAGCAGGAAGCGGGAACGGTCGGTCCTCGGCGAATTGGCCCCGTGACTGATGGCCAGGGGACGTATCTTGTCCTGCCTGTCCCGTCTCACGTAGAGCAGAGCCGCACCTTTGGGCGCGCAGAGCCACTTGTGGCAGTTCCCCGTGTAGTAAGCGGCGCCCAGCCTCTGCAACTCCAGCGGTACCATGCCCGGCGCGTGGGCACCGTCCACCAGCGTGTCCACTCCCAGTTCCGACAGGTTCGCGACCAGACGCTCCACGGGATTGACGACGGCAGTCTGGCTGGTGATGTGGTCGATGAGACAGAGGCGCGTCCTGACGGTCACCTTCTCCAGGATGGCGTCCACGATCTCGTCCGGACCCGCGAGGGGGAAGGGAACGGCCGCCACGACCACGGAGGCCCCGCTCTCTCCGGCCACGAAATCCAGCGCGTTTCTGCAGGCGTTGTATTCCTGATCGGTGACCACGAGTTCGTCGCCGGGGCTGAGTGCCAGCGAGCGCAGGATCGTGTTGACGCCCGTCGTGGCGTTGGGCACGAAGACGAGGTCGTCCGCATCGCACCCCGCAAAGGCGGCGAGATCGCTCCGGGCACGCTCCCACATGTCGCCCAGTTCTCTCAGGAGAAAGCGGATGGGTTCGCGCTCCATTCGGTCCCTGAGAACCTGTTGATAGTCCAGAACGTGCCTGGGACACGCGCCGAAGGAACCATGGTTCAGGTAATCGATCGCGGGATCCAGTGTCCAGTGTGCAGCCAATGGATCGGGTTCCGGCATGGGGTGCTCTCCTTCACCGGCGTGCGCATTTGCCCTTCGTGCTCGCAAGATGGCACTCTAGGAGCCATGGCGCAGACTGTCAAGGCGCGCCACGGGAGGCGCGCACCCAATTCCGGGCATGATAATCTTCCCCGGGCGTTGTTATCCCTGCCGGGCCCTGCCCGCCGGCATGGCGGAACTCGTCCGCGCTCCAAGACTGAGGGCACATCGGAAGGATGGCTGTGATGCTCTACATTGCGTCGGTGACGGTTCACATTTTGGCCGCAATCGTATGGATCGGCGGCATGATCTTCTTCTCGCTCGTGCTCATTCCCCTCACGCACAAGAGAGAATACTCCGCCAACGCGGCCAGCCTGGTGCGCGCATCGGGCGAACGGTTTCGCGCGATCTCGTGGATCTGCCTGGCCCTTCTGGCGATCACCGGTGCGATCAACCTGCACTTTCACGGTTTCACGTGGACCAACGTCTTCTCCCACGCCGCATGGAAGGGCTCCTTCGGCCTCCTTCTGGCGCACAAGCTGGCGCTCGTCGTCCTCATCTTCATCATCAGCGCATTCCACGACTTCTATATCGGCCCCAAGGCCACGGCGGCCCTGGAAGCCGCCCCCTCCTCGTCCGACGCGGCGGCCTACAGGCGAACGGCATCGTGGCTGGCCCGGATCAACCTTCTCCTCGCCGTCGCGGTTGTTGTTCTGGGCGTGATGCTGGTCCGCGGTTGACGCCCCGGCGGGGATGGGCGCCGCCGGATTCTCCACGGGATGCACGGGCGTTTGCCTGGAGCGCAGTCGGCTGGTAGGCTGGCGAACGACGATGCCCCCAGATACCTGGCGATGCAGAAGAGCCGAAACCGGTGGGGCGAACAGCGGGGAGAACCGGCCTTGAACCTTTACATTCGTCTATTTTTCGTCTTCTTCAAGTCCCTTTTCAGAAAGAAGACGGGCATGCTCGACGAATCGGCCGTGTCCTTTCGAGTCTGGCCCGGCGACCTCGACATCAACCTGCACATGAACAACGGCCGCTACCTGGCCCTGATGGACCTCGGCCGGCTCGATCTCATCATCAGGATGGGCCTGCTCGGGGCCCTCATCAGGCGGAGATGGCGCCCGATGGTAGGTTCGGAGTTCATCCGGTTCAGGCGGGGATTGAGGCCCTTCCAGAGATTCACGCTGAGAACACGCATCGTGACGTGGGACGAAAAATGGGTCTTTATCAGGCAGAGCTTCGAAGTGGAAGGACGGGCCGTGGCCCTGGGCGTCATCAAGGGTCTGTTCCGCAGCCCCTCCGGCAACGTTCCCTCCCGCCGGCTCGTGGAAGCCGTATCGCCCGGTACAGATCCGCCGGATCCCGGCGACAGCACCGAGCTCTGGGAGAAGCTGGAAAAAGCCGCCCCTCTGCTGGCCGATTCCGGAACCGAAGAGCCCGACGAAACGGATCCGCCCCGCCCCGGCGCGCCTTGAGTTCGCAGTCGCCGCCTGCTATCCTCTTCCTTTTGAAGGAGGAACACCATGAGCCAGGTCATCCGGCTGGCCCACAGCCCGGACTCCGACGATGCATTCATGTTCTACGCGCTGGCCAAGGGCCTGATCGATACCGAAGGCATCACCTTCGAACACGAACTGCAGGACATTCAGAGCCTTAACGAAAGGGCCCTCAAGGGCGAACTGGACGTTACGGCCATTTCGTTCCACGCCTACGCCTACCTGACCGACAAGTACTTCCTGCTCCCCCACGGCGCCTCCTTCGGCGACGGGTACGGTCCCATGGTGGTGGCCCGGGAACCCATGAGCGTGGACCAGTTGAAAGGCCGCAGGGTTGCCGTCCCGGGTCCCATGACCACGGCCTTCCTCGCCCTCCAGCTGCTCGAGAAGGATTTCGAACCGGTCCAAATGGACTTCGACGCCATTATCCCCGCCGTCAAGGCTGGCGAGGTACCCGCCGGCCTCATCATCCACGAAGGCCAGCTGACGTTCGACCGCGAAGGCCTGAACCTCGTCGTCGACCTCGGCGTCTGGTGGAAGGACAGAACCGGCCTCCCGCTTCCACTTGGTGGGAACGCCATCCGCAAGGACCTCGGCCCGGAACTCATAGCGAAGACGAGCCGGAAGCTCCTGGAAAGCATCGAGTACTCGCTGGATCACCGCAAGGAGGCCCTGGCCTATGCCCTGGCCTTCGGGCGAGGCCTGTCGGCCGAAGACGCCGATACCTTCGTCGGCATGTACGTGAACGACTGGACCCGGGGTTACGGCGAAAGAGGACGGGAGGCGGTCGACAGGCTCCTCGGCGAAGCCTTCGAAAAGGGCCTGATCCCGAAACGCGTCGTGGCGGAATTTGCCGGACACTGACGTCGCCCGCCGCGCGGTACACGGGGCTCTTTCTTCAACTCCGCCGAGGGAGGGCGCCGCCCGGGCTGTGACTTGGAGCCATTGACAGGCCTGCGCCCGGCCCCACATAATTGAAGCGGCGGGGAGGCCGATGAGAATCAAGGTCCTGGTGGTCGAAGACAACAACGCGATGCGCAGTCTCATCACCACGGCTCTCGACCAGCACCTCAACGTGGACGTCTACGAGGCCGACAACGGTTTCGCGGCGCTGAAGCTCATCCCCGAATACGATTTCAAGATGATCCTGACGGACATCAACATGCCGGACATCAACGGCCTCGAGTTGATCGCCTTCCTGAGACAACACCCCATCTACAAGGATGTGCCGATCCTGATCATCTCCACCGAAGCGGGCGAGGAAGACCGGCGCCGCGGCCTCGCCATCGGGGCCAACGGGTACCTGACCAAGCCCTTTACCGAGGGAGAGCTGGTCAATCTGGTTCAGCAGCATCTCCCCTGACGAGGCTTCCTCTTATGGACAAGAGCCGCGCCAAGGCCCTCAAAGACTTCGTCGTCGAGGCCGAGGATATCCTCGAGAACCTCGCCGAGGACTTGGAGGCAGCACAGGAACAATTCGAGGCCCGGGGAAAGGTCAAGCCGGACCGGGTCAACAAGATATTCCGCGAGATGCATTCCCTCAAAGGCCTCGCGTCCATGTTCAACCTCGAACGCATCACGACCCTCAGCCACGATCTCGAAAGCCTCCTCGACAAGATACGCCTGGGCAAATCCAAGGCCTCCCCTGCTCTCTTTTCCCTGTTGGGAGAGAGCCGATCGGCCCTGAGAAATCTCGTTGCCGAGGCGCGAGAAGGCAGAGAGGAGACGGACATAGCCCCGTTGCTTGTGCGCATTTCAGGCGGTGCGGCCCCGACTCCGGAACCGGCGGGGGTGGCATTCGGGGGGTTGATGCTTGACGAATCCACGCTCAAATCGCTCACGGAATACGAGGAGCACCGCCTCCGGGAGAATCTCGCCGAGGACAACCGCATCTACTCGGTCCAGGTCGGCTTCGATTTCTCAGATTTCGATACGCGCCTCAGAGCTTTGACTGAGAGACTTTCCGACATGGGTGAGGTCATATCAACCCTGCCCGTGATGGATGCAGCCCAGGCCGACGGCATCCATTTCCGGCTGCTTTTCGGTACCACCCTCAACACAGATCAGGTCGAAGCCCAGGTAGCGGAGGCATCGGGAACGGTGACGGACCTCCTTCCGCCGAAGGCCGAAAAGGCCTCGCCTTTGCAGGCGGCCGAGCCTGAGACGGCCGAACCCCAGGAGCCGGATACCCCGGAACCGGACTTCGAAGACTTCAGGGGCATATCCAACACCGTAAGGGTCGACATCGAAAAGCTGGATGCGGTCATGGGCATCGTGGGCGAACTCAATCTCGTCAAGGCCGCTTTCGAACAGCTCACCGGCCGCGTACAGGCCATTGAAGAGCACCGGGAACTCGGCGCGGACATGACCAAGCAGGTCCGGCTCATGACCAGGAAACTCGGGGATCTCCAGCGGTCCATTATCGATATCCGTCTCGTCCCCATTTCGCAGATCTTCGCCCGCCTCAATAGAACCGCACGGCGCCTGGCGAGGAACGCGGACAAGAAGGTCTCGGTGCAGCTCTACGGCGGTGAGACTGAATTGGACAAGATGATGATGGACGAACTGGTCACGCCCCTCATCCACATCATCAGGAACTCCATCGACCACGGGCTGGAACCCCCGGGCGAACGCCTCTCCGCGGAGAAACCCGAGGAAGGGCTCCTGGTCATCACTGCCTACCAGAAAGGGAACTCGATCGTCATCGACGTCACGGACGACGGCCGAGGGCTCCAGGAAGACAAGATCCGGCAGGCCGCCGTCCGGCAGGGGCTCGTCAAAAAGGACGCCACGCTGACCAGGGAAGACATCCTTGAAATCATCTTCCAGCCGGGCTTCACCTCGGCGGAAAAAGTCACCGAGGTATCCGGCCGGGGTGTAGGACTGGACGCCGTTAGAACCGCAATCCACCAGATGAAGGGCAGCATTTCCGTCTGGTCCGAGCCCGGCAAGGGCACCACTTTCCAGATCATTGTCCCCATTACGCTCGCCATCATCCAATCCCTTATCGTGGAATGCGGCGACCAGATTTTTGCCATCCCGATCTCCTCCGTAATGGAAACTTTCCGCACCACGCTTTCGGACATCCAACTCGTGGACCAGAGGGAGGTTTTCAACCTCAGGGGCATGACCCTGCCCCTGCTCAGGTTGGACGAGCGTTTCGGCCTGAACCAGGACAGGAAGGACAGGCGTGAACGCATATACGTCGTCGTGGCCCGCAGGGGAGAGAAAGCGGCGGGCATCGTCGTGGACGACCTTATCGGCGAGCAGGAGACGGTTGTCCACCCGCTCGGACAGACCTTCGGTCACCTGGCGGGCGTAGCGGGCGCCACGGAAATAGGCGAGAACCAGGTCATCCTCGTCATCGACACGGCCAGTTTGTTTACGAATCTCGAGGCGGGCCGGATCCAGGCGAGCCACTGATCACCGGACTTTTCCAGCATCGCCGCCGGGGCGTTTCGAGCCGGGGGTTCATGAGGCGGTCGAAGGCGGCGGCCTTCCCACGAGCGAGGAGACGATGTACAAGGCGTTTTACGGATTCACCGAAAGGCCCTTCAGCAAGACTCCCGACCCGCGGTTCCTGTATCCGGCACCCCAGTACGAGGAGGCCCTCGCCAGGCTGGAATATGCGGTGGAAGAGCGTGAAATCGCCGTCCTCACCGGTGAGATAGGATCCGGAAAGACGACGCTCTCGCGGGCGCTCATGGACAGGAACGACCGGGACCGCATGGTACTCTTCGTGAATCCCCGCTTCACACCGACCCAGTTCCTCCGCCAGCTGGCCCTGCACCTTGAACTCGAACCCCGGTTCTACAGGGCCGACCTGTTGGAGTCCATCAGCGACCGCCTGCTGGAACTGCACGAGGCCGGCAGCGGCGTCGTGCTGATCATCGACGAAGCCCAGCTCATCCCGGGCAAGCCCACGTTCGACGAACTGAGGCTCCTCTCCAATTTCCAGTTGGACACCGAGAATCTCCTGTCCATCCTGCTCATCGGACAGCCTGAGCTTCGCAGGCGGCTCAAACATCCCGCATACGCCGCACTCAGACAGCGTGTCGGCATGTGGTACCATCTTTCGGCTCTCGACGAGGAGCAGACCGCGGCCTATATCCATTACCGTCTCGACGTCGCGAGTTCGGATGGGAAAGTCTTCACCCCTGAAGCCGTTTCGGCCGTCTACCGCCACTCCGGTGGCATACCGCGCCTCATCAACAACCTGTGCACAAACGCCCTGCTCACCGGATTCGGGAAAGAGGAAAAACCGATCGGGAAAGACACGGTTGCGGAAGCGGCGGCGGAACTGGAACCGTAGCCATGCAGCCGCCGCGCATCACCCGCAAGAAGCCCCCGCGGACGGTTAAGAGGAGGGCCGGCATGACCCCCACGCGCAATCGGGAAGGCAGCTTCCGGGACAAGGCCGCCCTGGACAATCTGCAGGCCAGGGTCGGACATTTCTTCAAGGACGTCTCCCTTCTGCGTCAGGCCCTCACTCATCCTTCGGCAGCCATCGAGGACGGCCTGCCCCGAATCATGTCTTACGAGAGGCTCGAGTTTCTGGGCGATTCTCTGGTCAATCTCTTTCTCGCGGAGGCCCTCTTCGACCGTTTCCCGCACCAGGACGAGGGCGTCCTGACCCGTCTCCGCGCCTACTGGGCGAGCCAGCCCTCGCTGGCCCAGTCAGCCCGCGAGATGAAACTGGGGGAACTCGTCCGCCTGGGGGCCGGCGAAACGAGGGACAGGGGCGACCAGAAGGAACGTATCCTGGCCAGCGTCCTGGAATCTCTCTTTGCGGCCCTCTACCTGGATGCGGGGCTCAAAGCGAGCCGGAAACTCGCTTCCACCCTGTGGTCCGATCCCATCCGAAGGCGGGGTCTCACCGTTCTCCAGGAAGATGCCAAGACAAACCTCCAGGAAAGGCGCCAGGCGCAGGGCCTCCCCCTTCCGCGATACCAGACCGAGGCCCTGGAAGGCACGTTCAGGTCGAGAGTCTACCTGGATGACACCCTTGCGGGCCAGGGTACGGGCACATCCCGGAAAGCCTCCGAACAAGCCGCGGCCCGCGACGCACTCGCAGGATCGAGTGTTAACGAACCGCCGACCGGGACCTGACCTCGCGGTGACAGGCGGACTCCCGGTCGATGAGAGTTAGCGATTGTCTTGGAGTTGACGGTCGGTGAGACCATGCCTGCGTTTTTGTCTACAACCAGAGCTCGAAGATTTTCAAAGACAAATGCGTTATCCTAAGTCAAAGGCGGTGCTTCCCGGCCCGTGGAGAGCGTCGGCGACGGGTAGCTCATTGGGCAGGGATTGCAGGTATTGTAAGGTGGGGTTGCCTCTTCCCAAAAAATCGCTCCTTCCTTTTATGGGAGCGGGCGAAGCCCGGGCGAAGTGGCGGGGAGCCGGGAAGCACGCCATTCTCATCAGATCCGGAACCCTGAAGCAATGCGATTATCCCCGAGTGTTTCATTTTGTATACGTTGCTGGGGAGGCATTTGCGTGATTTTGCACAGGCAGGATGCGGCCGGAGAACGCTCGGCAGCCAGGAGGCCGATAACTGCATTAACTTAAATAGCTACTCTTTAATAGCATTGTTTTCTATATCTGTTTTCTTTATTCGCTGAAATCCTGTGCAACCTCCGCTAACTTCGCTCATTGCTGGCAGTTATTCATTCCTCCACAGGCTTTTCCACAAGCTTTTCCACGCAAGAGGTGGAAAACACTATCGACTGCGATGCCCTGTTTATAGTCTTTTCAGCGGTTTACCAACATTTGCCTCTCAAACGTAGTTCTGCACGCACAGGAGATCGGGACCTCGGGCGCATCCGGCGCGGCATGAGAGGTCGCCCCGGCTACCTCGTGACGGGGCCGTACGCGATCCCGATTGGTGTATCATGCCGGTATCACTCCTGAGGAAAAGGCGGCGGAGGCGGAGGAATACCGCACAGGCGAGCCATGTTCCACAGGTTTCATGGATCCAGCCTCATCCCGAGGCCCAGAGGAGTTGGAGATTATGGATTTTAGAGCACTTGCAACGCTGGTTTACGGGGCACTCATCGCCCTCGGAGGAATAATCGGCTACGTCGCGGCCAAAAGCAAACCATCCCTGCTTTCCGGCGGCATTCTAGGAGCCGTCATCATCATGGGTTCGGTCCTGCTGTCTTCTGGAAATCCGGCCGGCTTCCCGATCGCCGTGGTGACGACCCTGCTCATTACGGCCTATTTCGGCTACAAGCTCCTCAAAGGACTTGCGGCCCGAAAGTCCGTGGGCCGTGCGGCAGGCATCCTGGTTTTGAGCATCATCGAGCTTCTGATTCTTTTCTTCGTCTCACCCGGCGTCCGTTGAGCGGTGATCGTGCTAATCACGTGATCGAGCGAGGAACCGCACAAAGTCCGTCCTCCTTTCCACAGGGCAGGGATCGTTCAGGAAACGGGGGGTCAGTTGCCCCCAGACCGTGGATGCCGGACCGCAGGCGACACCAAACGACGGCAGGCCGTTACTTCACGGACCGCATTTCCCGCCTTTTTGCTCAAAGCGCCCCCTGATCCCGGCCTTTTTTTAGAGGCCCATTCGTGCTAGATTGTGCGTCCGCGTCGAAAGGAGGCACACCTTGTTGAAATTTCTGTCACGCCTGGTTCCCGAAAAAAAGACCCCTCCGAAGAATCTCGGCAGGAACGAGCGCTGCTGGTGCGGAAGCGGGAAGAAATATAAGTTTTGCTGCTACGAAAAGGACCAGAAGTACTTTGCCGCCGAGCGCGCCAAACAGTGCGGTTTCAATTGAAGCGGCTGACAGCGGCGCCGTGAGCGCCATCCTCCCGAGGACCTTGGACGGGCCCCTTTCCATGGAGAGAAAGGCCCGACCAGATCGGCAAAGGGCGAGGTCTCTTTATTCGGGCATCCGTCAAGGGCCTTCAGGGTGGACGGCGAACACCGTCCGGTTCTTCCCCTGCTTTTTTGCAGCGTACATGGTCTGGTCTGCCTGATGAAGCAGGCCCTCCGCAGACTCGGGCGGCACCGCACACGTCACGCAACCCATGCTGAACCCTATCGGCCAGCCGCCTTTTCGGACGATGAAGTCCAGGTCTTTCCGGATGCGGTCGAGCACCCGCTGTGCTTCCGCCTGACCCGTTTCGGGAAGGAGGAGAGTGAACTCATCGCCTCCCATTCTGGCCACGACGTCCGTAGTCCTTGTTCCCGCCAGCAGAACACCGGCCACCGCGCATAGAAGACCGTCACCGACGCTGTGGCCGTACACGTCGTTCGCCCGCTTGAAATCATCCACGTCAACGTAGACCATGCTCAACGGCCGTTCGTGGCGTCCTATCCTCTGAATCTCCTCTTCCGTTCTCTCCAGGAAGGACCGGCTGTTTTCGGCGCCAGTCAGCGAATCCGTCCTTGAGAGCATCTGCTGCCGCTCCACGGCCCGCCTCCTGGCCGATTCGAGACAAGCGACCAAAACCAGCAGACCCGTTCCCGCCACATAATTGACAACAACTGCAAATGGTCTGTCCAGCATTCTTCCAGTGAAAAGCGCGGGCAAACCCCAGGCCGTTCCGGCGGCCAGAGCCGTAAGGATGCCCATCCACGTATTGACGTACGAGGCCGCGAGAAGAACGGGGATTGCAAAGAGCAACAGGCCGAGGTCGGCCGGGAGTGCAAGGCGGCACAGCAGCCACACCGCAGGGAGCAGCACGATCGTGAGCACGGCCGCCAACGGCTTCGAGCGTCTGCCCAACCTGTTCTGAATTCCGTCGGCTATCGTTCTCATGACCACCCGCATGACACCGTGCATCTAAAGATCGAGGCCTGCCCTCATGCAGAAGACATGGGCCGGCCGGTGGCCGCCTCCCAGCACTCCAGGGTGTGGGTCTGCACCAGCCCCACGACATCCGCGTCGAGCTGATCCCTCCGGACCATATCGCTCAGGATCTCGAGAACCTTCTCGAGGTCCAAGGGGCGCCTGTAGGGACGGGTCTGCGCCAGTGCCTGGAAGACGTCCGCCACGGCGACGATACGGGCCGGCAGCGGAACCTTGTCCGCGGGTTGCTTGAAAGGATAGCCTTCGCCCGCCAGGTTTTCGTGGTGAAAGGCCGCCCATTCCGCCACCTCGTCGAGCCCCTCTATCTTGCTCAGGATCTGGTACGTCTCGAAGGGGTGACGCATCATTGAAGCCATTTCCGGATCGCTGAGCCTGGCGGGCTTGCTCAGGATGCTGTCCGGAACTCTCAGTTTTCCGATATCGTGAAGAAGGCCCGCGATCTCCAGCAGCGTGCAGGTTTCTCGGGGCAGCCCGGACCATTCGCCCAGAACCCTAGCCATGCGTGCGACCCCCCGGGAGTGGGATTCGGTGAATGCGCTCTTGTCGTCCACGATCCTCGAAAAGACGTCGGCGAGCTTTCTCAACTGTTCGAGCGATATGGGCACGATGCAGCAGCCCCTCATCATCTGGGTGAGGTACCGTTCCAGGTGGTGCGGCTCCAGGGTCAGCCAGAATGCCTCACGCCGGGCGACCTGCAGGAACGCCTTGACGAGGACCGGAGCGAAGAGGGTCCCTTCGTGCTGCCGGATAACGTCGATCATGCCTCTCCTCTTCATGAGCATCTCTTCCGGACTCATCCCCTTCGACAACGTGTCCACCCTGTCCGCCATGAATATGGCGTTGCTCGCGAGAAAGGCGTCCCGGGGAACACGGCCGACCGGAGGGTCGTTCCACGCGGTGTGATGATCTCTGACGATGTCCGCCATGCGGTGAAACGGTTCGAATTCGGAGAGCAACTCAGCGCCCCGGGCACAGTGAACCTGCGGGTTGTCCGCATCGAATCGCTCCGTTAGCTGCCTGTGTTCATCGGTGGACGAGACACCGCAGTCGTGCAGGACCGAAGCCAGAAAAAGGTCTCCCATGAGTTCGCGATGCCACCCCAGGGCCAGGCCGAGTTCGCGGGTCATGAAGGCCACCCTTTTGCCGTGCTGGACCACGTCTACACCCACCAGATCAAGTGCGTCCGACAGGGCGACGATGACCTGCGTGAGATTGATGGTGTTGTCCATCCTGGCTCCTCCCCTCGTGTCCGCGGCGCCTGCCCCTTCCGGCAAGAGATGCCTCCTGATCGGTTCGAGTGGCTATTCTCTCCGCCAATCTAATGCCCGGAACATCCGGAAACCATCGGCATACAGGGCGGCCGGTCCCGCGCCGGAGGTCACTTGTATAGATCGATGAAGGGTTCCAGTGCGGCCATCACATCGTGACGGATCGCGCGCAGGCGTCGGACGGTCCTCCGCCTCGTTCCTAGTGTCAACACCACGCGCGCAGTTCGCAGGAATTCTTCCCGCATCTCGAAATAGACAAGAGCAAAGAATCCGGATGGCACGGCGATCGCCATCAGGACAAGCCCGGGGATCCCTATCAGGTGCCATAACAAGGCGGTCCCTCCAGCGTAGAAGATAAGAAACAGGCCCATGCCGATGCAGAGCTTGTAAAGGGCGACGAGGTCCTCCTTCTTGGCCACCATTTTCGCGAGCGGGCCGGTCAGGGCATACGGCACGATGTTGAAGACCCACCCGTAAAGGGCGGCCGGATACCCCATAATCATGGCGGCCAAGCGTTTCCATGTGTACGCCAGGGCGGAGCGGAAGTGGACCTCCCTCGCCACGTCTTCGTCTCTCAGGTGAAGAGTACCGAGCATCCTCGAATAGGTCTTCGCACGCCTGATGAGAACCTTCAGTTCCTCAGGCCTCTCCTCTCTCGCCAGGTAGTATTTGTCGAGCATCCGACGTTCGGCCTCGGCATCCGGCACTTCGCCGGGAGAGATCCGCAGGCTCTCGAGGGCCATCCCTCTCAGCTGGCCGACGAACTGGAGATCCTCCCATTTCTCCGCGTTGAGGGTCAGGGACCGCAGGCCCATTTCGATGCGAACCGTGAGGGTCTTCACGGCCTCGTGATCGTCCTCGATACCCCAGACGATATCGGAGTAGTCAACGGGAAGCCCCACGTTGACCGTGACGTCGCTGCGGAAGATCGTCTTGGCCGAATAGATGAGCCCGGCGGGGACCAGAGAAGGGGGGCGCGCACCCATGGACAGGGCCCGGCTCAGTATGCGGGAGGCACCCGTCTTGACCGGCTGAAGCGCAGGTTCGTTGTGGCTGATCCCTTCGGGAAAAAGGGCCAGGGCCTCACCGTGCAGAAGGCCCTCTCCGCACGCCTGAAAAAGCGCCTCGTTTCTCGCCATGTCGCTGCCCTCATCCTGGCGCCGCTCCACAGGCAGGACCCTGAGCAGGCGCAGAAATGGGGCCACAACCGGCTGCCTGAAAAGCGGGGCCTTGGCTAGAAAGCGGACGGGGCGGGGCGACACGACCAGCAGGATGAGCGGATCCAGAAGCGAATTCACGTGGTTGGCGGCAAGAATGAGAGGCCCATCCGCCGGGATGGTCCCCGGGCCGATGACACTGATCCTCTTGAAGAAGACTCTGAGGAGGGACCGGAAAAACAACCGGAGGAACCGCTCTCGCGCTTTCATGAGAGCTTATTCTGCCCCATCCGACCCCGGGCGGCAACGGGTGCCCCATGCGACGTCTGTCTTTCAGAAATCTGACCGGCAATCCTCGTCCGACCGGTTTCCAGCGGTGATGACCCGTTACGAGGCGGCGACGGCGACGCGGCCCGCGAGTTTTTTTCTAGGCGTTCAGCTCGCGCAACGTCTGCAGAAAACTGAGGGCGTCGTCACGGCCCAGCATACCCTCCATGCGGCCGTTCACCATGACGGGAAGCTGGTTGACCCCGTCCCGTTGCATTTCCTCGATGGCGGCCCACAGTTCGGTATCGGGCGATACGAGTTTGAGGTCGGAAAGCGGCGTCATGACTTGCTCGGCCGGCGTCGTCTTCCAGTCCGGCCGGGGGATCTCCTTGATGTGGTGGAGGGTGAGGAGGCCCGCCACATCGTCGCCGCGCTGCACCACGAAACATCGGCGTCCTCCCCCCAGGATGTGCTGGTCCACGAGCTGCTGAAGGGTCAGCCCGGCGGGAACGGTCGTGTAGTTCCGGTTCATCGCCTCGGATACCTTTCGCCCTGTAAGGACGTCCTGAATCCCCTGCTGGCGCACCTGCGACGCGGCGGCGCTCTCGAGGAACCAGCCTATGAAGGCGATCCAGAGGCCGTTGATCAGGTGCCCCGTCAGCACTTCCCACACGCCGAACAGAATGAAGAGCAGGGCGATGAAGCGTCCGACGTTGCCCGCCACCAGCGTCGCCTTGCGAAGGTTGCGCGTGATGCCCCAAACCACGGCGCGGAAGATGCGCCCCCCGTCCAGAGGAAAGCCGGGGATGAGGTTGAACAGGAAGAGCATGGCATTCAGCAGGGCGAGGTATTTAAAGAGCGCCAGCAGGGGCGCGAAGGACGACGAAGAGGGATTCCAGGATGCCGAAGAAGACGGCGAGCAAGAGGCTCACCGCGGGTCCTGCCAGGGCGATCCAGAACTCCGCCATGGCGCTCGGCGGTTCCGCCCCGATCTCGGCCACGCCGCCGAAAATGAAGAGCGTAATGCTCCGAACGGGGATCTTGTACCGCAAGGCCACCACCGAATGGCCGAGCTCGTGCAGCAGAACGCTGACGAAGAGCATCACGGCCGTCACCGCGCCCATCAGCCAGTAGAGGGCCGTGGGCCAGTGTCCGAATCCCGAAGGATAGTAGCTCACGGCGAGGGACCACGTGATAAGGGCGAAAACGAGGAACCACGTGTAATCCAAACCGATAGGGATGCCTAGGATGCGTCCGAGGGGAATTGTGTTCTTTCCCATTTCGAAGCCTCTTCGAGGACGGCAGAGGCCGCCTCGGTGGGTTTTCTGAAACTCTTCCCGCTAAAGGTTTGTTCCCGGCGGTGCCAAAAGCAAGCGCGGGATCGGCCGCTTCTTTATTTCAGGATGCGTTCGCCGGCACCCCTGCGTGCCGCCAGCACTTCCTTGAGAGAGTAGACAAAGGCTGGAATCGCCACCACGATCATGAAGAGGCCGATCAAGGCGTAGCCCGTATCGACGGGAAGGGAGCGGTCGAGTCCCACGAGCGTGAAGACGCCCGCCGCCGCGAAGAGGATCCCGCCGAAGAAGAGCGTCCTTCCACCCGTCTGCGCTCCGATGCGTTTGATCTCCGCTTCCGTCAGGGCGTGTGTCCAGCGGAGCGAGGCGCCGAATAGCGCACCCACGGCCGCCAGCGTGATCATGGTTCCTATTCCGAAGAGAAGGCCGGGCAGGAAACCGATGAAGGGGCTCGTCATCGCGGGTGCTGCCACGGTGTTGATGAAGATTGAGAACCCCCCGAAGCCGAAGCCGGCTATGAAACCATGGATCAGCGTCCACCGCAGAGGCGGAGCCCCCGTGGCGACGTCGCCGGGCTCGTGTTGATGACCCAGGAAGTGACCGCTTGACTCCAGTCCCCGCCCCGCCTCGTGATGGTGTCCCAGAACGTGCAGATGGGGGTAGCGGTTCCGGCGGACCACGACGGCGCCGGCGGCCGTCATGACCACGCCCACGGCGATGAAGACGATCCCGTTGACTACGGGCTTCATGAGGAATGGCGCGAGGGCGAGGTACGCCAACTCTGATATCAGCATGCGCTGAACGGTGAAGGCCGCCGAGAAGTAAAGTCCCGCTTTCATGCCCGCCTTGCCGCTGGCGCCGCCGATTGCATAGCTGAAGGTGATGGGCCAGGTATGCTCGTCGGGCAGGACGCCGTGAAGCAGGCCGAAGAGAAAAGAGTAGGTCAGTGCCAGTGTTGGAGACATTTCACGGATCCTTTGTTGTTCATGGTTTCAGGCCGGAAGCAACGCGGCCTACCTGGCACGGCCCCTGGGCTCCCAGGCAGGTTCTTCTCCGCCCTCGCGCACGTTGACCCACCTCGAGACCACAAAGAGGCAGTCCGACAACCTGTTGAGATAAACGATGACTTCCTGGTTGACCGGCTGGGTGTGTGCCAGCCGGACGACCGATCGTTCCGCCCGCCTGCAGACCGTCCGGCAGACCTGGAGCGCCGCCGCGCCGGCAACCCCGCCCGGAAGGATGAAATGCCTGAGCGGAGGAAGGTCGCCGTCGAGCCTGTCGATCAAGACCTCCAGACGGCCCACCGGTTCCGTCCCCAGACCGACCGTCCTGTCTTTAACTTCCGAGGTCGCGCCGGGCGGCGTGGCGAGATCAGCGCCGACCGTCAGCAGATCCGACTGGATCGTCCGAAGGGCTTTTCGGACGTCTTCAAGGGCATCGGGCAACTGGGAGAGCGCCCACCCCACGTGGGCATTCAATTCGTCGACGCAGCCGTAGGCTTCCACGCGGGCGTCTCCCTTCGAGACCCTGTCTCCCCCGAAGAGCCCCGTTTCGCCCCCGTCGCCCGTCTTCGTATAGATCTTCATGGCATCACCTTTCACCTGTGCATCAGGCGGTCGAGCACCTTCTCATGCCCGGTCTTTCAAGGATAACATCAAAACAGGCCGGAACTTTCGTGCTCCTGCTCTGCACTAAAAGGGTGGAGAGGCTCCCCGCCTTCTTCCGGCGCCGTGACCATCTGCAATCGGACCAGACACCGAAGCATGCCGCTCCCCGATGTGCGTGGCAGTTCCATTTGAACTGACTGCCGGAACGGGGCTTGACACGGTGTCGCGAGCGCGGTATTGTTACATCGTCATATCGCCATGCAACGATATTATCGTGGAGAACGGGATGCTGGAAAGAGTCGAACGGATCATGAAAGCGGCCTCGGACGGCACACGCCTGAGGATCCTGAACATCCTGGGGCCCGGTCCCCTCTGCGTGTGTGAGATTGTCGAGACGATCGGTCTCTCCCAATCGACAGTCAGCAAACACCTGTCCATTCTGAAGGCCGCAGGTCTTATCCGGGACGAGAAACGTGGCAAGTGGGCCTACTACGAGCTTTCGGACGACCGAAGGGATCCACTGGTGGTGCCCGTTCTGTCGCTGGTGCTCGAATGCGCGGGCCGCGATTCGGCGGCCAGGAAGGAAGTGCGCGCCCTCGGCCGCCTCCGGTGTGGTCCTGACGCGTCCTCCTGCCGGGCGCCTTCTAGAGTTCGGAGGAGGTCTTCGCCATGAAGACGGGCATATCTCGAAGACTCTCGACCCTCGACCGCTATCTCACCCTTTGGATCTTCCTGGCCATGGGCGCGGGCGTCGGACTTGGAGCGATGGTCCCGGGGGTGCAGGCTTTTATCGACCGGTTCCAGGTCGGCACCACGAGCCTTCCCATCGCGGCGGGCCTCATTCTCATGATGTACCCGCCCCTGGCCAAGGTGAAGTACGAGGAACTGGGCGACGTCTTCAAGAACTGGAAGGTTCTGGGCCTCTCTCTGTTGCAGAACTGGGTAGTAGGCCCCATCCTCATGTTCGTGCTGGCCGTGGTCTTTCTGCGCGGCTATCCCCAGTACATGGTAGGTCTCATCCTGATAGGGCTGGCGCGCTGCATCGCCATGGTCATCGTCTGGAACGAACTCGCCAGGGGCGACTCGGAATACGCCGCCGGCCTGGTGGCCCTGAACAGCGTCTTCCAGGTCCTGTTCTACAGCGTCTACGCCTGGGTCTTCATCACGGTGCTTCCCCCGCTCTTCGGCCTGAAGGGTCTGGTCGTGAACGTAGGCATGCGAGACATCGCGGAGAGCGTTTTCGTTTACCTCGGTATCCCCTTCCTGGCTGGCATCCTCACGCGCCTGATTCTGGTCAAGGCCAGGGGGAAGGCTTGGTACCACGAGCGGTTCATCCCTAAGATCAGTCCCATCACGCTCATCGCCCTGCTTTTCACCATCGTGGTCATGTTCAGCCTGAAGGGCGGCACGATCGTGCATATCCCGCTGGACGTCGTGCGGATCGCCGTCCCCCTGCTCATCTATTTCGTTGTCATGTTTCTCGTCAGCTTCTGGATGGGAAGAAAGATCGGGGCCGACTATTCGAAGTCCGCCGCCATCTCCTTCACCGCCGCCAGCAACAACTTTGAACTGGCCATCGCCGTGGCGGTGGCCGTCTTCGGAATCGGGTCGGGCGAAGCCTTCGCCGCGGTTATCGGCCCGCTGGTGGAGGTCCCGGTCCTCATCGGCCTTGTCAACGTATCGCTCTACTTTCAGAGGCGGTACTTCGGAACCCTCCCCTCCCGTGAGCCTCAAGGAGACGTTTAGTGGAAAAGAAGAAACGCGTGCTCGTACTTTGCACCGGGAACTCCTGCCGGTCACAGATGGCCGAGGGGTGGATAAGGCACGACCTCGGCAACCGCGTGGAAGTCTATTCGGCGGGCACCATGCCCTGCTTCGTGCACCCGATGGCCATCCGCGTCATGACGGAGGCCGGCGTGGATATTTCGGGCCAGAGGAGCAAGTCCGTGGCCGAGTTCCTGGACGTGCCGTTCGATCTGGTCGTCACCGTCTGCGACCACGCCAGGGAAGTATGCCCCCACCTGCCCGGTGCAGCCGCGAAGGTGCACGAGTCCATCGCCGATCCCGTGATCTACGGAACCGAAGGCACCCTCGCACTCAGAAAATTTCGGGAGACGCGCGATATCATAAGAGAGCGGATCGTCGAGCTCGTCCGGCGGACCCTGTTTGAACCCGATAAGGAGAAGGCCCGATGCCTGAACAAAACATAAAGAAATCCGTCATGGAACACTACGCCGCCATCGCCGAGAAGCAGGGTTCCTGTTGCGGGCCTTCGTCCGCGGCGGGGTGCTGCTCACCGGACATCGTCCCAGACGCCATGAGCAAGCTCGTGGGTTACGGCGACGGTGAACTGGCCGAAGTACCCGACGGCGCGAACCTGGGGCTCGGATGCGGGAATCCAGTGGCCCTGGCCTCGCTCAGACCGGGCGAGGTGGTCGTGGACCTCGGCTCGGGGGCCGGCTTCGACTGCTTCCTGTCGGCGAACCGGGTCGGGCCGAATGGCCATGTCATCGGCGTGGACATGACGCACGCCATGCTGGACAAGGCGCGGAAAAACGCCGAAAAAGGCGGCTTCAGGAACGTCGAGTTTCGGCTCGGCGAAATAGAGCACCTGCCCGTGGCCGATAACGCGGCGGACATCGTGATCTCCAACTGCGTCATCAACCTCTCCCCCGACAAGCCCCGCGTCTTCGCCGAGGCCTACCGGGTGCTCAAACCCGGCGGCCGGCTGATGGTCTCGGACCTGGTCCTCACGGGGCCTTTGCCGGACAGCGTTCGACGTTCGGTGGAAGCCTACGCGGGCTGCATCTCCGGCGCCATGCTTCGCGAGGACTACCTCGCGGCCATGCGCGCCGCCAGGTTTGAAAACGTGGAGGTCGTCGCCGAGGGCAGATACCCGATCGGGTCGAGCAACCCTGACGCCTCGGAGCAGGCCGTTCTCGCCGGCGAAGGCATCAGCAAGGCGGACATGGAGGCGGCGGCCGAGTCCGTCGTCAGCCTGAAGGTGCGGGCCTTCAAGCCCCTGTCTTGATACGATTGACGAAGAGATAAGCGCTGCCCGCGGTGTCGAACAGGAGAAGGATGAAGGCCCCGGTGATGGAGGGCGGAAGGCACCATCACGGCCGGGGCCTCCACCTGATTTTGAAGGATCGCGGCACGGTCGAGGCGTGAGGTCCTGCGGGGCTTGACTTATATTCGTTTATTCGTATATTTTAATTACTGGAGGGATTATGGCTGACGCACTCAAGGAACGGGCAAGGCTCTTCAGGGACCTGGGGCACCCCATCCGCCTCAGGATTCTGTGCCTGCTTCTGAGGGAAGACCGCCAGTGCGTGTGCCGGATGCTTCCGGAACTGGACGTCCCCCAGCCGACTCTCTCGCGCCACCTGGCCATACTCAGGGGGCACGGCTACATCGAAGACGAGCGGGAGGGCACCATGGTCTTCTATCGGGTTGTGGACCCGAGGGTACGGTCAATCCTGGCCTCCGCCGGCCTGCCCTGCGCCTGCGGGGGGAATGGTGATCGAGTGACCGAGTGATCAAGTATGACCGTAGACATGGGGTACCGGGATAACTCGAGCAGTTGGTTAGGCGGTCTTCGAAGGCCCGTCCCGAACCGTCTTTTAAATCCCAAATCCCCATTCCCAAATCCCAAATATCCTTAGCTTTATCAAAAGGGGGTTCTCATGCTGACCATCAAAATCGCCGGCCCGGGCTGTCGGAACTGCCACGAACTCGAGAGGAGGGTCAAGGCCGTCCTCGAATCCATGCGGTGCGAGGCCACGCTCCTCAAGCTGACCGACTTCAAGGACATCGCCGCCGCGGGCGTCATGACCACGCCGGGCCTAATAGTGAACGACGAAGTAATCTCTCAGGGCAAGGTGCCCGACGAGAAGGCCATCCGGGCATGGATCCTGGGCGCGGTGGGCGAGCAATGATCGCGACGGGATCAGGACATCGACACATCGGTCCACGCTTGCGGGCACTGGGCACGGCGGGTGCGCTCTTCGTCGTCCCGGCCCTCTTTGTTCTCGCCCTGGGCACCCCTCCCGAACACGCTGCATGGCGGTCCGGCCTCCCTTTCCATGCTGTCTTCGGAACCCTACGCGCCCGTCGTAAAGGTCCTCGATACGGAGTCGAGCCTCGGTCCGCTGGCCGCAAAGACCCAGACGGTGAAGCTCGAGGACCTGGTGCGATACCACGGCCATCCCTGCGACGGGCTGGTGGCGGCCTCGGCGGGGATCGCCTACGGCCTGCACGCGCTCTTTCCGAACGGCGTCGTGGACAGAACGGATGTCGCCGCCGCCGTCAACGCCTCGCCCTGTTACGGCGACGCGGCCGCCTACCTGACCGGAGCGAGGGCGCGATATCACACGCTGATCATAGACAAGAGCCTCGGGGACACGTGGATCCTGCACCGGAGGTCTACCGGGAAGACGGTCGCCGTGAGCCTCAGGAAGGGCATCAAACCCGACAACCTGCCCGGCCTGGAAGAGAAACTCCGGTCGGAGGGTTGCGACCGGCCCCTCATCCAACGCGTGCAGGCCCTGCAGATCAAGTACTCGGAAACGGTGCTGTCAAAACCGCCCCAGGCGGTGTTCAACCTGAAAACGCTGCCTTCGTTTGCCTACGAGATCGGGCCTGTCCGCGCCGATGCCGTCAAGGCGCGCTGCGCCAGAGGAGAATGACCGCACATGTCGCTGGAAGTGGAACAGGGCCTGGAACAGCCCGCCGACGAGAAAAAGAAGAAAGAAAGCCCGCCAGGGCTGGGGCGCTACCTGCTGTGGGGCCTGCCGATCCTTGCCGCATGGGTGCTGTCGTACCTCGCCCTCGAACCCGTCGCCAAGTGGTTCACCTACCGCCTGCTGGGGCTGTCCGCGAACACCCACATCGGGTCGGCCGTCGAATTCTTCGTCTTCGAATCGCCCAAAGTCCTCATGCTCCTACTGCTCGTCGTCTTCGGCGTGGGAATCCTCAGGACCTTCTTCACGCCCGAGCGCACGCGGCGGATCCTGGCCGGTAGGCGGGAAGCGGTGGGGAACGTTCTGGCCGCCCTCCTCGGTGTGCCCACTCCGTTCTGCTCCTGCTCCGCCGTCCCGCTCTTCATCGGTTTCGTGACGGCCGGAGTTCCCTTGGGCGTGACCTTCTCCTTCCTCGTGGCCTCGCCCATGGTCAACGAGGTGGCCATCGTCCTGCTGTTCGGTCTCTTCGGCTGGAAGGTCACGTTGCTCTATGCGAGCACGGGCCTCTTCATCGCCGTCTTCGCCGGGTGGGCCATCGGCCGGATGAAGCTCGAAAAATACGTGGAGGACTGGGTCTACGAAATGCCCGTGAGCCAGGGCGCTGAACAAGAAGATGGTCATGACATGGCCCGAGCGAATCCGAGCCGGAACGGACGCGGTCAAGGACATCGTGGGCCGCGTCTGGCCCTACGTGCTCGCCGGCATCGCCGTGGGAGCAGGCATTCACGGGTACGTACCGCAGGACTTCATGGCCCACCTCATGGGCAAGAGCGCCTGGTGGGCCGTCCCCCTGGCCGTCCTGATCGGAATCCCCATGTACTCGAACGCCGCAGGCATCATCCCGATCGTCCAGGCCCTGATGGAAAAGGGCGCCGCACTGGGAACGGTCCTCGCGTTCATGATGGCCGTCATCGGCCTCTCCCTGCCCGAGACCGTCATCCTCCGCAAGGTCCTAAAGCCAAAGCTCATCGGAGCTTTCATCCTCGTCGTCGGTATCGGCATCCTCGTCGTCGGCTACCTCTTCAACCTCGTCTTCTAACCCGTTCGGGTGTCCACAGTGAGACAGTTGAGGCGGTGAGAAGGGAAATTTTGGATTTGGGAATTGGGATTTCGGATTTAACTACGGAAGACAGAAGGCCTTCGAAGGCCTACACGCGCCTTCACCCTTAACTCCTAACCCCTTCACCGCGCCGTATGCGCAATCACTCGATCACTCAAATAAACCGTGGAGGCGCGGAGGTCGCAGAAGAAAGCCGTCGGGAAGTTGTGCCCTTGACGACCGACGGTCGCGCCAAGTCCAACCCCCTGAAAGCTGGACTCAGAGCTTGGGTGTCGCGCTGGCCGGAACCTGCACGATTGCGGTAGAAAAACTCGCCCGGCCCCTGCCGAGGCATACCGCCTGACGCCTTTCCTCTGCCCTCTCCCCTTTTCACTTTTCTGCTCGCTGGAACGCGGCCGGTGGCTTTCGATGCCCCGCATCGAAAGCCGCATCTCGACGCGAGTGGGCCAGGCGCGCGAAGGACAAGGCGGCCGCACCGCAGTCGTACTTGTGTACGTCGAGGATGCGGGCGCCGCAGGCCGACAAAGCGGATGGTCCGCTCCCGTCGATGCTCTCTTTAAGGGGTGGGGAAAGAAGCCTGCCCGGGATTTCTGCTCAAGGTCGCGGCGCGTAGCGCGGGACGGCCGGAGCCGGGGCAGCCGGGAAGCCCTAGCGAGGGACCGCTTTCTTGAGCTTCACGAGATGCCCCGGGTTTGGCCGTCCAGAAGGTGCCGCAGGCACCGGCGCGACCGCTGGCGGTCGAAAGCACAACTCGTCAGCGGTTTTTCTCCGCATCCTCGGCGCCTCTGCGGTGGATTGCTCCTTTCTTTCGTTCTAAAATCCCAAATGTCTTCTCATTCCGCCCGGAGGGCCTCGACGGGGTCGAGATTCGCGGCGCGCCGGGCAGGCAGCCAGCCACTCGCTACGCCCACGAGCAGACTCATGACGAGCGCCGCCACGGCGGCCTCGGGCGGCGTCCTTAAGGGCAATCCCGGCACGGCCGCGGCGAGCACGGCGCCCGCCGCGTAGCCCGCGAGGAGCCCGCCGAGCCCGCCGGCCAGGGCGAGCAGGGCGGCTTCCGAGAGGAACAGGATTTCCACGCCCCTCCTTGTGACGCCCAGCGCCCTCAGGAGGCCGATCTCCCCGGTCCTCTCGTTCACCGAGATCCACATGATTGTCAGGATGCCGATGGCGCCGACGAAGAGGGAGATGGCCGCTATCGCCGTGACCGCAACCGTGATGATGCTGATCACCCGCCCGAAGGTGTCCAGCATTTCCGTCTGGGTGGTGATTGTGAAGTCGTCATTGCCCCTGTGGCGGGCCGTCAGGACGCCCTTTATGGAGTCCACCACCGAGGGTATGGCCCCCGTGCCGGACGCCAGCACGTCTATCTCGTTGAGTTCGGTCAGGTTGAAAAGGTCCATGGCGTTGGCCACGGGGATGTAGGCCGAGTCGTCCAGGTCGAAGCCCAGGAACTGCCCCTTCGGTTCCATGACGCCCACCACGAGGAAGCCCTCGCCCCCGATGCGGACCCGCTTGCCGAGGGGCGACTCGCCCGGCATTATTTCCCGGGCCAGTTTGGGGCCCAGGACCGCGAAGGACCCGCGGCGGTGGGGATCGATGTCGGGGAGAAAGGAACCCTGAGCCACGGGAAACTTCCAGACCCTGGAAGCCTGGTGATTCACGCCGTAGATGTAGACGTTCCGTCCGCGGATTCCGGCTTCCACGCGCGCCTGCCCCATCACCACGGGCACCACGCCGTCCACGTCGGGCACGTGCCGGAGGGACTCCGCATCGTCGATAGAGAGCCGGTGGGTCGTGCCGCCGAAAACGCCCGGGATGCCCAGCGTCTTCACCTTGCCAGGGTTTATCCCGATGAGGCTCGTCCCGAACTGGGTGAACTGCGACACGATGTAGTACCGGGTGCCCTCTCCCAGGGATGTCAGGAGGACGACCGCCGCGACGCCGATGGCCACGCCCAGCGCCGACAGCACCGAACGAAGGCGCTGGCCGTAGAGCGCACCGGAAACGAACTGTGCCAGGTCGAGGAGTTTCATCCTACCTCCGAACGAGCGCGTTGACCGGGTCGAGCCTGGTGGCCCTGTAGGCCGGCCAGAGGCCGAAACCTGCGCCCACAAAGATCGCCAGGCCCAGCGACGCCGCGACGGCCCAGGCGGGGGGCGATGCGGGAAATTCGGGATAGACGTGGACGAGAATCCGCACGGCCGCGAAACCGAATGCGAGGCCCGCGAGGCCTCCCGTTGCAGAGAGAAGAAGGGCTTCCGCCAGAAAGGTCGAAAGGACCTGACGGTTCGTCGCCCCCAGGGCCTTGAGCAGGCCGATTTCCGCGCGCCGCTCCGACACGGCCACCAGCATGAGGTTCATGATCCCCACGCCCGCCACCGCAAGGGAGATACTTGCGATGCCTGCGAGCGCGAGGGTGAGCGCCCGCAGAATCGCCGAGAAGGCGGACAGAACTGCGTCCTGGGTGATCACAGTCACGTCCTCCGCCCGGTGCCGTTCTTTCATGAGCTTGAGAACCGCCGCCTTTGCGGCATCCATCTCGCCGCGCGAGCGCACCTCTATGAGTATGCGGAAAAGGCTGTTCCGGTCGAAAGCGCTCATGACCGTCTGCACGGGAATCATCACCGCATCGTCCATGTCGAAGCCCAGTGAGCGCCCCCTGGGGGCCAGAATGCCCACGACGCGGAACCGCCATGCACCCATGCGAACGACGTGCCCGAGCGGACTTTCCGAACCGAACAGCTCCCTCGCCACCTTGACGCCGAGCACCATCTCGTTGCCGCCCGCCTCCGGGTCCCTGGGTGGGAGAAAGCGCCCGGACCCCATCTGCAGGTGCCGGACGGTGAGAAACTGAGACGTGGTACCCAGGACGGGCACGGAACGGCCCCGATCGCCGAACTGTACGGTTTCGTTGCCGACGGCCATGGGCGCCGCCATCCGAACCATGGGCACCCGCGTGACGACGGCCTGGTAGTCCGCCAGCGTCAGGTCGTGCGTGACGCCTCCGAAAGGCGCGGCCCCGGTCGTCTCGACCTTGCCGGGAATCAGGATGAGCAGGTTCGAACCGAGCGCAGTGAACTCCTGCGTGACGTAGCGCCGGGCGCCCTCCCCCATGGCCGTCAGGGCCACGACGGCCGCGACGCCCACCGCGACGCCGGATATGGAAAGGGCCGTCCTGAGCCGGTGACCCGACAGGGCGCCGGCCGCGAATCGAACAACATCGAGGGGGTTCATGAATCTGCTCCGGAACGTTCTCCTGCCGCCCTTGCCTCAGCCTCCCGCGGCTCCCTTACCGTCCTCCGGCACGACCTCGCCGTCGGACATGCGCACCACGCGCCTGGCGCGCTCCGCGATGGCCGGATCGTGCGTCACGACCACCAGCGTGAGCCCCCGCGCGTTCATGGCCTCCAGCAGGTCCATGACCTCGAGCGCCGAAGCCCTGTCCAGGTTCCCGGTCGGCTCGTCCGCGAGAAGGACGGACGGTCCCATGACCACCGCGCGTGCGATGGCCACACGCTGTCTTTCGCCTCCTGAGAGCTGGTCCGGCCGATGCTGGGCACGCCGCGCCAGGCCGACGGATTCCAGAGCCCGGAGGGCTTTTGCCCGCCGTTCCTCGCTCGAAACACCTGCGAACAGCATGGGCAATTCGACGTTCCCCAACGCCGTCAACCGGGCGAGCAGATGAAAGAACTGGAAGACGAAGCCGATGCGATGCTGCCGAAGGCTTGGATCGTTCCGCTTCGTTGAGTGCGTTCGCATCCCGGTCATCGAAGATATAACGTCCACGTGTCGGCCGGTCGAGGCACCCCACGATGTGCAACAGGGTGGACTTTCCCGACCCAGACGGCCCCACGAGCGCCACGTGTTCCCCCTCGCGGATCGCGAGATTGACATCCTTGAGGGCGTTGACCTCCGCGTCGCCGACCTGGTACACGCGCCAGACGTTTTCGAGGGCGATCACGGCTGCACTCGGGCGGTGACCCTTGCGCCGGGCTTGACGGCGGTCGAATCCCGGGCCGTCACGACCAGGTCGCCCGCCTTGAGGCCGGCCAGCACCTGGGTGTACTGCCAGTTCTGCAGGCCCTTCTTGATGGTCTTTTCGGCCAGCCTCCCGTCCTCCACCACCAGCACCTTGCCCCCCTCGGCCACGGCCGCCGTCGGAACCCGGAGGGCGTCCTCCTTGCGGGAGAGGATGACCTCGACGTCGGCCGAGGTTCCGGGAAGGATGCCCCCGGCCGCGGCGGGGGCCCCGAAGGAGGCTTCCACTTCAACCGTCCGGTTCTGCTCCTGAACGTCCTTCACGTAGGGGGCGACACGCACGACCCTGCCTTCGAAATGCCGGCCCGGCATGGAATCGACCGTGATGCGGACCTCCTGTCCGGGACGGACCCGTATCGAATCAACTTCATCGATGGGCGCGCTGATGTAAGCGGACGAGGGAGACAGAAGGTCGAGGACGGGCGGGATCGGAACACCCGGCGGCGCCGGCGTGATCCACTCTCCGATTTCCGTCGAACGGTCGGCGAGCACCCCCGAGAAAGGCGCGCGCACTTCCGTCAACGCCAGCTCGGCCCGGGCCAGCCGGACCTGAGACCGGGCCTGTTCCAGCATTGCCCCGGCCGCCCGGCAGGCGGCCGCCGTCTGTTCCTTCGAGCTTTCCAACGTGTCCAGCGATTGTTGGCTGGTGATCCCATCCTTCTCGAGAGCCAGTCCCCGCTTCCACTCCTTCTCAGCCAGTTCGGCCGCCAGGCAGGCCTCCCGGGCTTTGGCCCCGGCCGTCTTCAACTGGTCCTCGGCCAGACTGAGCTGGGCGCGCTGGACCGAATCATCGAGCTTGAGCAGAAGCGCGCCCTCTTTGACGTGATCACCCTTGGCGAACGGCAACGCCACCACCCGCCCCCCTATCTGGGGCGAGAGTTTGGAGCGCTCCCGCACCTTGACCGTCCCGGCCCTTGTGTTGGTGATGGTTTCCTCAACCACGCCCAGGGAGGCCCTGGCCGCCTGGACAGGATCGGCTCCGGGCGAAAAAGCGTGAACCGGAGCACGACCGCGCCTGCCACCGCCACGATCAGAACGATCGACCACCTGGGCATTCTCTTCATGCCGCGATTGTAGCCAATCCGGTGCGGGCCCGTCAAAAAAAACAAGGCCGTCCTCGGGACGGCCTTGCATGGTGGCTATTTTCCGATCGGCCTCACTTGATGCCTACAAGTTCGACCTCGAAGATGAGCGTGGCGTTCGGCGGAATGACTCCGGGATAGCCGCGCTGGCCGTATGCCAGGTCGCCCGGGATGATGAGACGGCGTTTCCCGCCGACGTGCATGGTGGCTATTCCCTCGTCCCAGCCCTTGATGACCATGCCCTCTCCGAGCTTGAACTCGATGGGCTTGCCGCGGTCGTAGGAGCTGTCGAACTTCGTCCCGTTCTTGAGCCACCCCGTGTAGTTCACCAGGACGGTCTGCCCCTTCTTCGGCTGCGCGCCCTGCCCGACCTTGAGATCGATGTACTTCAAGCCGGACGGCGTGGCTGATTTCCTTTGGCGGCGCCGGTTTTTCAGAGGCCTTCTTCTCTGCCTCGGCCTTCTTCGAAGCGGTGGGCTTCGCCTGCTCCTTGCTCCACGTATTCTGGCCCGTTCAGCGGTTTTCCTGGCGGCACCAGACTGGGCCGCCGCCGCAACGGCCAGTCCGGAGATCAGAATGATGATCATCGCTCTCTTCATCGACAAATCCTCCTAATCTTTTTGCCCGCGTAGGGCATCGAATGCGCGTGGATCAGACAAAACGGGGCGGAACGTCCACGAGACCTCCGAGCACTATCACGTGAGGCCGCCCGAGGCCTCGGATGTTCTCCTGTCGTCCTGACAGCCGTTCGTCTCCGGTTGAAGCGTCACGTGGCCGATGGACCATTCCTTCTCGAGAAAGGCGCGGATCGCGAAAAACAGGTCCTCCGACGCCGCCACGGTGATGTCGGGGACCGTAAGGTGTGCCGTGAGCATCCTCTGCCCCGGTCCCACTTCCCACACGTGGACGTGGTGTATACGCGCGGGTTCGAAGCGCGAATCCACGCTGTCCACGAGCGTCTTCAGGTCGATGCCCCGCGGAACGGCCTCGGTCACGATGGACAGGGACTCCACTACGATGGAAAAGGCGCTGTACAGAACGGCGAAGCCCACCACCAGGGACGCGATGGGGTCAAGGTACGGCCCCACGGATGTGTTCGCGAAGAGGGCCGCACCCACCACCGCAAGGGACGCCAGGGCGTCCTGCAGCATGTGCAGAAACGCGCTCTTCACATTCAGGTCGTCCTCGCCGTGTTTCCTGAGAAGAAGGACCGCCGCCATGTTGACCACGAAAGCCCCGGTCGCGGCCCACAGCATGATATCGGCGTTGACCGGCCTGGGATGCAGGATGCGGACGAAGGCTTCCTTGGCGATGAAGCCCGTCACCAGAAAGAGGACGCTCGCGTTCACGAGGGCGGAAATGACCTCCCATCGCTTGAGGCCGTAGGTATGTCGCGCGCTGGGCGGGCGACGCCCGAGGCGGCGGGCGACGATGGCGAGAACGAGGGCCCCGACGTCACTGAGGTTGTGGAGGGCGTCGGCCAGGAGAGCTAGGCTGCCGGCCAGAAGGCCGGCGACGATCTCGCCCGCCGTAATGCCCACGTTGAGGAAGACGCTGATCCACAAGCGCAGATCCTGGCCGTCTCCGGATAATTCCGATACGTGATCGTGATGCGACATGAACGCCCCGTTCGTGTCCCGCGGTTTCAAGCCGCCGACGGAAAACTTCTTCCGTCGCGGCCTCCTCTCACATAGCTTACCGCACCTGGCGGCAAAGGCATGAATCGTACGTCGGGCACAGCGGGGACAAAGTGAGGTCAGTGGAATGTCGTGGAGCCATCCGGGCGCGCGGGGCGCAAGCTGCGCTCAGGGCAGTTCGTGGCGTGCGGCGCGGGCCAGCCAGTCGCGGAGGAGATTATCGGTCGGGATCGCGCCCTGCGAGATGAGCGTGCCGTCGACGATGAGCGCGGGCGTCCTGCTGATCCCGGCGCCGGCCATGGATTCCGGATCGCCCATGTCCGTGACTTCCGCCTCGATCCTGAGCTCGCCGACGATACGCTTGACGCGCATCATGAGGTCCTCGCACGCCCTGCATCCGTGGCCTGCAACGACGATCTCCATCATTGGGGGGCCTCCTCATCAACCGGGCCGATCCACGGAGGCCACCTGCCGCCAACGCCACCGCAAGGCTGGAAGGATACCTGTGGGAAGTGGAGTCTACCCGAACACTCCGCGCATACACCATTGCTGGACGGCGTGACCTCGCACGCGCAAGGGGCATATGCCCCGCTACTCGTATTGACGTGGTTTCAAGACCTGTTTTCGGCGGCTGTTCATGCCATATTGGGCCTGCACACGGCGTCTTCTACGCACAACAAGGAAGGCCGCCCAACACCTTGCCGGCCAAACGGCACACGGAAACCGAACCCGGCGCCCATGACAGCCGGGCCGGACGCACAGGCTCGCCATCGTCATGCGGCGGCTTGCACCTGGACAGAGAAGAAGGCGTCAGATGGAAAGCATACCCGGAACGCAAGTAGACCACGGCCCCGGCGAACTCCTTCGCCTGACGTGCGTGCCGGGAGACACCGAAGACCAGGTGACGGCCGGCAATCTGGCCCACATCGTATCGCTGGTCCTTCTCACGCCTCCAGACGGCGAGTTCCTGGCGGCGATGGCGCGGCAGCGCCCGCTTCCGGGCCTCCGGCTCTCGACGAGGACTCTCATGAACGAGCTGGCGCTCCTGGCCGGCGGGGCGTCCCTCGCCACCTACAAGGCGGAATATAACGACTCTTCGCCGCGGGCGATACGGCGCCGTGCAAGCCCTGCGAGTCGGCATGGAGACGAAGCATCGCACCCGCCGGAGGGACACTTCGCCAGCACGTTCTGGACGCATACCGGGACGCGGGATACGGCCGGGCGGACGCTCCGGGAGCGCCCGCGGACCATCTGGGCGTTGAAATGGGTTTCATGGCGTACCTGAGTGCGGGCATTATCGAAGGCACCGAGAGCGAAAGCACCTACTCGCGTTTCTGGGAAGACCACGTAGCTCCCTGGGTTCCGTCTTTCGCGGAATGCCTTCGGCGCAGCGCACGTATACGCTTTTACCGGACCCTGGGCCAGCTCCTCCTCGCGTTGACCCTGCCCGAAGCGTGGTGAAGCGCCCCTCCGGCAGCCGCCCCTGAATCCCGCACCCTTCGATTCCCGCTGAGGATGACTTCCTCATCCCGAAACAGTATAGTTGGTATCCTCGGAAGGCCTCACGGTGCGTGCGATTGAACCGTACCCCGGCGCGCTTGACCGGCCGGGTCCCTGGGGGCGGATAAAGAACAAGACACGCACCTTGATCGGGCTTTTCCAGACATCTCCGCGGGAGGACGCACGCGGTGCGCAAGGGAGGACACATGGCGCGAATCAAGAACTGGTTTGCGGCCGCAGTCAGGATCGCCAAGGACTACGTCCTGATCACGGCCGGTTCGGTCATCGTCGCCGCCGGTGTGGACATGTTTCTGACGCCTAACAAGGTTATTGCCTCGGGTGCAACGGGCATCGCCATGCTCGGCCACTTTCTGTGGCGCTGGCCCATCGGGACGGCCGTGCTCCTGATCAACATTCCCCTGCTTCTCGCAGGCATCAAGTGGGGCGGTGGCCTTCGGGTCCTGTGGCGAACCATTTTCGCGGTGGTCGTGATGTCGGTCGCCATCGACCTTCTGACCGGAGTGGTTCCGCCGGTGAGCGGCGACCCCCTGATCTATACGCTCTTCGGCGGGCTCGTAGACGGCGTGGGCATCGGGATGGTCCTGAGAGGGCGCGGTACGACGGGCGGGACCGACATCGTGGCCCAGCTTACGCACCGATACTGGCGCATCCCATTCGGCCAGGTCTTTCTGTGGAGCAATACGGCCATTCTTCTGCTGGCCATTCCGGTCGTCGGTCTCGTGCCCGTCCTGTACGCCCTCATCGTGAACTACATTTCCAGCCGCGTCATCGACACCGTGCAGGAAGGCCTGAGCTTCGCGCGCGCTCTGATGGTCGTCTCGGAGGAGATGGACGAGATACGACAGGCCATCCTGAGCGAAGTGGGGCGCGGCGTCACCCTGCTCCAGGGGCGCGGCGGTTACACCGAAAAGCCGCGGGAGGTGCTCTACGTCGTCGTTGCGAGATCCCAGATCAGCCGTTTGAAGCGGATCATCGGCGACATCGACCCCAAGGCCTTCGTCGTCATCACGGAAGCCAACGAGGTACTCGGCGAAGGGTTCCGCCCCGTCGTGGAGCCCGATTGAGATGAGCCGCTCGCGCCGGGACGCGGCTCCAGGTGCGGGACATCGACAGCCACCCACACCGATAACTCCGGGCAATCACACCAGCGACCTCTGCAGAAGCCTTGTCGTGTGGCTTCGCGAGCCGGGGCTCAAGAAAGGCAAAGTTCTCGGGGCTGAGCGTCAATTCGGCAAGGGATGGAGAATTCTGCCGAACGTGGGGACGCCCGAGAGAGCGGGCGGAGATCGGGGTCATTTCCCCGGCCCCCACGTCCAGTAGAGTCCGAGGTACGCCACGTCGTGGTACTCGCCGCGGAAGGTCCGTCCAGCGCTGAAAAGGAGGTTGAAGTGGGGCGTGAAGTTGACGTAGCCGCCCCAGTTCACGAGGGCGAAGCCCCGGCCGTCCACGGCATCCGCACCCTGCGCGAACACTTCGACACCCAGCGTGAGCTTTTCGCTGATGTCCTTCTGGACGAGCCATCCGCCGAAGGGGTAGTCTTTCTGCCCGGACGCGTGATTGACGGCGTACCCGCCTCCGCCGTACGTCGTCCACGCGCCCCACGTCTTCTGGACCCAGAGGGGGATCCTGAACCACGTCCGCCCGTTGCCCAACCCGCGGGATGCGCTGCCGGTGGGCAGTTCCGCCATGGGGAACAGTCCCATCTCGAAGCCGTGGGCCTCGGAGTGCACGAACCGGTACTTGAAGCCGAGTTCGGCGTCGCCCAGCCCGGAGATGGCGGTTCCATTTCTCGGATCGTTCCAGGCGACGGGCACCACGAGATGAACGAAGGTGTTGGCGGACGTACCGAAGTTGAGCTCTACGGCCGGTCCCTGGACACTCGTCGCATCCGGCCCCCGATCAAGGGTCGAAAAAAGGTAGAACTCCCAGTGTCGAAATCCTATCGCTTCGGGGTCGTCGGTGAGAAAGGGCGGTCCGGCGAAAACCGGGACGCACGCACACAGTAACAATGCAAAAAACAGTATTCGGACGAATCTCACCGACACCTCTTCCACCGGAACCTACGGACCGGTTCAGAAAAACGCGCCGAGCAGCGCATCTATGCCGAAGCCGGCCCCGCCGGGCCGGCTTCCATGCACGACACTTTCCCGCTGGCAGTGCGCCAGGGCAGGCTGTTATTTGGCCACGCGGACGAGCATCTTGCCCGATGTTGTCGCCCGAAAAGAGACCCCAGAAAAGCTCTGCGGAGCGCTGTCGATGCCCTCGACGACGGTCTCCCTGGTCTTCAGCCTGCCGCCTTCGACCCACTCCCTGAGCTTGGCCATGGCCTCGGGGAAACGCGCCTTGAAGTCGAAGACGATAAAGCCCTCCGCCCGGGCGCGCCGGATGAGCAGCGTCGCAAAGGGCCTGGGGCCCCGGGGCGGGTTCTTGGCGTTGTAGTGGGCGATCTGTCCGCAGATGGCGATCCGGGCCTTCTGGTTGATCAGGCCCAGGGCCGCATCGGACACCGGACCGCCCACGTTGTCGAAAAAGACGTCCACGCCGTCTGGGCAGAGCGGCTCGAGCGCCGCGCGGAGGTCCTTGTGTTCGCGGTAGTTCAGGGCGGCGTCGAACCCCAGGTCGCCCGTGAGCCACGCCACCTTCTCGTCCGAGCCCGCCACACCCACGGCCCGGCACCCGGCGATTTTGGCCATCTGGCCGACGGCCGACCCGACGGCGCCGGCCGCTCCGGACACCAGCACCGTTTCCCCGGTCTGCGGACGGCCCACGTCGAAGAGCCCGAAGTAGGCCGTCAGGCCCGGCATTCCCAAAAGGCCCAGGGCGAGCGAAGCCCGCTCGGCCGGAAGGTCGACCTTGTGCAGTCCTTCCGCGGCGAAGACCGCGTGAGTCTGCCATCCCATTGGAGCCAGGACGAGATCCCCTTCCGCCAGTCCCGGATCCCGGGAAGCGATCACGCGGGCGACCGTTTCGCCGCAGATGACGTCGCCGGGGGTCATGGGTTCCACGTAGCTCTTGACCGGGCTCATCCGTCCCCGCACGTACGGGTCCACCGACAGCCACACGGTTTCGAGCAGGACCTCGCCGTCGTCCGGCTCGCGGACCGGGGCCTCTTCCATTCGGAATGTGGCGTCGTCCGGCACGCCTTCGGGGTACCCGACGAGCGTCCATTTGCGATTAACAACTGCTTGCATGGGAATCTCCTTTTTCGCTGTGCCCCCGGCGACCACGATCCGTCGTTCAGCGAGCCCCGATGGCCTGGTCCAGGTCGGCCAGCAGATCGTCCACGTCCTCTATGCCCACGGAAAGGCGAATCAGGCCGTCGGTGATGCCGAGTTCGTCCCGTTTGTCCTTCGGGACGGCACCGTGGGTCATGCTGGCCGGATGGCAGGCCAGGCTCTCGACGCCTCCGAGGCTCTCGGCCAAAACAAATACATCGAGGGCGTTCAGGAACGACCGCGCCGCCTCGTAGGACCCCACGTCGAAGGCCACCATGGCACCGAATCCCGAGGCCTGCCGCTTGTGGACTTCGTGACCGGGATGCCCGGGCAGGCCCGGATAGAAGGTCCTCCTGATCTCGGGCCGCGACTGGAGATATTTCACCACCGCCCGCCCGTTCGCTTCGTGCTGGCGCATCCTGACGGCCAGAGTTTTGGTGCCCCTGAGCACGAGGAAGCAGTCGAAGGGGCCGAGGATGGCGCCTTCGCTGTTCTGGATGAATTTCAGGCGCTCGTCGAGTGCCTCGTTCGAGGTGATCAGGGCACCGCCCACGGAGTCGGAGTGGCCGTTTAGGTATTTCGTCGTGGAGTGGACGACCAGGTCCGCGCCGTGCTCGAGCGGGCGCTGGTAGTAAGGCGTCATGAAGGTGTTGTCCACGGCGGTGAGGGCGCCGTGCGCCTTCGCAATCGCCGATGCGCCTGCGATGTCGGTGATCTCCATGACGGGGTTGGTGGGCGTTTCGATGTAGAGCAGCTTGGTTTGAGGTGTGAAGGCCTTCTCGAGGACGTCGAGGTCGCTGGTCTTCACCCAGGAGAACCGTATGCCGAAGTTCCTGAAGACGCGTTCGAAAACGCGGTATACGCCTCCGTACGTATTGTCCGACACGACCACGTGGTCGCCCGCCGAGAGAATGCCCATGAGGCTGGAGACGGCCGCCATGCCCGAGGCGAAGCAGGTGCCGAACCGCGCGCCTTCCATGGCCGCCAGGTTCGCCTCCAGGGCAGTCCGCGTGGGATTGCCGGTCCGGGCGTATTCGTAGCCCGTGCTGACGCCCAGCTCGGGCTGGGCGTAGGTGGACGTAGCGTAGATGGGCGTCATGATGGCGCCCGTGGCGGGACCGGGCTTCTGTCCCGCGTGGATGGCCAGGGTATCGAATCCCGTCTTCTTCTTATCCACGATGCACTCCTGTTCTATGAACGGGCTGGAGCCCGACTCTTTTTCGACTTTCCGGGCTTTTAGTATAGCAGCGGGGGGTATCCGGCCCGACACCGGCCTCAATCTTCAATGGGCCGGCCGTCCACGAGCCCGTCGTAGGCGTACTTGTTGAGGTACCGCTCGGAAGAATCGGGGAACATCGTCACGACGTTCCTGCCGGGGCCGAGCATGCGCGCCAGGCGTTTGGCGCCGGCCATGTTTGCCCCCGAGGAGGATCCTGCGAGGATGCCGAGGCGGCCGAGACGGTCCACCCAGCCGTAGGTCTCCCGGTCGGGAATGGTGAACGTGCCGTCCATCAGCGACTTGTCCAGGACCTCCGGCCAGAAGGAGTTGCCGATGCCCTCCACGCGGTGGGGCGCCTCGTGGGGACAGCCCCCGAAAAGCGAGCCGGGGGGTTCCACCACGTAGCACTTGACCTCCGGCTTCCGTCTTTTCACAAAACGCGCCAACCCCGAGAAGGTCCCGCCCGAGCCCGCGCCTATGGCGATACCGTCCACGCGTCCGCCCAGCTGCGTCCATATCTCCCGGGCGGTCGTCTCGAAATGGGCCTTCGGATTGGCCGGATTGCTGAACTGCCTGAGGTGCACGGACCCCGCGATGTCCCGCTCCAGTTCATCGGCCTTCTTTACGGCTCCCGGTATCTTGTCCGATTCAGGCGTGAGGATCAGTTCGGCACCCAGGCCGCGGACCAGGGCCATCTTCTCGGGCGCGTACCCTTCAGGCATGACGATGATCACACGGTAGCCGCGCTGGACCCCTGCGAGGGCGACGCCGATGCCCGTATTGCCCGCCGTGGCCTCGATGATCGTGCCGCCGGGGCGGAGCCTTCCATCCTCCTCGGCCGCCCGGATCATGGCCAGGCCGATGCGGTCCTTGACGCTCCCGCCGGGGTTGAAGTACTCGAGCTTGGCGTAGATATCCGCTTCACCCTCGTCGCGGAACGCGGACAGATGGACCATGGGGGTTTCACCTACGAGGTCCAAAATGTTATCCACGATCTTCATCAGGCATCCTTCTATCTATGGGTGCACCAGGAGGACGGAGGGAGCTGCTTCCCCGCGGAAGATCCCCAGGCCAGGCTTTTGAAACGCGTCACCGGGTTAATTATTCATGCAGTTTGTCGATGATCTCCGCGTACCCGGGTTCCTTGCGGATGCCTTCCAGGTCGGGGTCCTTTTCGATGAAGGCCCTGTCCGTGAAGCCGTTCTCCACGGCCTTTCGGAGCCACTTGACCGCCTCGCCCCGCCTCCCAAGCCGAGAGTAGGCGCAAGCGGCGTTGTAGGCGGCGACGCGGTCCCCGGGAAGAACGCTGAGGCTGGTCTCGAAGCAGAACGCCGCTTCCGAATACCGGCCCTGGCGGAGCAGGTCGCCGCCGAGTTGCGAAAGCTGTAGCGCCGACATGCGAAGCAGGAGTTCCGCGTAGCGGGCGGACTCGCCTCCTCTGCCGCGCTCCTTGTCCACCTCGCGCAGGGCCCCGAGCAGGCCCTCGGTGCTGGTGGCGCGGGACAGCCGCGCATGCAGGTCCTCGAAGTGGTCCTCGAGCTTCATCGCCTCCTGCATCCGGGGATTCCTCGAGAGGCGGGAGGCCGCCTCGGCCGCTTCGTTCGCGCCCTTCGATGCCGGCGTAGAAGAGGGCCGTCTGATGGAGCTCCCGGTAGGCCCGCAGGAGCTTGCCCCTGGCCTCGAGCCGCCGCGCCCAGGACAGGCGCTCCCTGACCTGCCCCTCCAGGAAGGCCTTGTCCACGGGGACCAGTCCCCGCCTCATGGCGTCGGACCTGCATGTATTCCAAAGCTCTGAGCATGAGCGACTCGGGCGGCCAGCGGTGCGGTCCGTCGAAAATCTCCAGCCAGTGCTCGTGCCCCCGCTTTGTCAGTTTCTCGTCGAACCGCGTGAATTCGAAGAGGTTGAAGTCCGCGTTGCCGACCAGCATGTAGAAGGCCAAATCGCTCTTTCTGGGGATGCTCTTCCTCTCGGCGTCGAAGGCACCGCAGGAAATGACGCCGGCAAAACGGCCCTTGTGGCTGAGCGCCATGAGAAGCGCCGCCCGGCTCCCTCCCGAGAATCCGGTGGCGTAGGCCCGGGACGGGTCCACCGGGAACCGGCCGTTGATCTCCTTCCACAGCACCTGCTGGGCCTTCAGAATGGGCGGAAAAGGTCCGTTGCGGGAGTCGTTGGACCCGGCGAGGATGTAGCCGAAGCGCTCCGCGGCGTCCTTCAGAAGGCGGACGGGGAGTTGACCACGCCCCACCGGGTCGAAACAGAAGATCACCGGCCATTTTCTGTCGGGCTGTATAGCCGGAAGGAAGATAGAGGGCGTACGAATAGCCCGCGTCCGCCCGGCACACCACCCGCGGCAACACCACACCATTCTTGAGCATCTCTCCTTGGGGGCTTTGCGGCGCAGCCGACAAGGTCGTGGCTGCCAGCAACACAAATAGAAGTACCAGAACACGCGGGTATTTCATAATCATATTATGGGCTCTTCCGGCGCCGGAACGCAAAAACCGTCCACGTCCCGCATCGTGGACATCACCTGGCACCCTTCCCGGCTCGCGTCGACACCTGATCCCGGGCAATGCGTTTCCCGGGATAGGGGCATTCATCCAACAGTGGGCACGCCCCGCACCTGGGCCCGACCGGACGGCACACATTCTGGCCGAAAGACACGAGCAGGCCGTTGACGGGTATCCACCACCGCTTCGGGAGCGTCTTCCTGAGCACCATCTCTGTCTCGTCCGGCGCCTTGGTCCTCACGAATCCCCACCAGTTGAGAATCCTGTGCACGTGCGTGTCCACGCAGATTCCCGCCAGGCCGAAACCCTCCGTCAGCACGAGGTTGGCCGTCTTCCGTCCCACGCCGGGCAGGGCCAGCAGTGCGTCCAGGTCCGGAGGGACCTTGCCGCCGTGCCGATCGAGGAGTATGCCGGCGATGGCCTTCAGAGATCTCGCCTTCGTCTTGTAGAATCCCACGGGATGGATGGCCGCCTCGAGGTCGTCAAACGGCAGGGCCAGAATGTCCCGGGGCGTCTGCGCATGGACCCAGAGCCGCTCGAAGGCCTGTTCAGTGACCACGTCCCTCGTGCGGAGGGACAGGACCGTACCCACCAGGACGGCGAACGGATCGGGCCTGGTCTCCCGAATCCGGCCGACCACGGGCTCTTCACGGCCCCGCTTCCAGTCCTGAACCGTCTCCAGGAATTTGGACAGCGTCGAGGCCTTCATCTTCTTCGTCGGCAGTTTCCAGTTCGCCAATCAGAGCTCCTCTGTGGGGAGTGATCAAGTGATCAAGTGATCGAATAATTCGTCGCGGGTGCCTCTTCGAAGGCCCGCCTTGCGCTTTCGGCGCCATGAGTAAGTGAGTAGGGGATTAGGCAAATCCGCCGTCGGCGCTCCTTCGAAGGCCTCCCGTCTTCCGTAGCTAAATCCGAAATCCCAAATCTCAATTCCCAAATCTCCCTACAGTCCGTCCGACGGGCGGTCCTCGTCGAAGGGAACGCCCTTGTCGAGGTTAACCCACACGGTTTCCAGACTGCGCCTCGTGAGCATGATCTCCCAGTCTCCGATCCAGTCGCGGACCACCGAGCCGAAGAGCACGCGCCATTCCTTGTCCGCGAACTTCTCGTGAAAGACGTACCCGAAATCGGCGGTATCGTCCCGGATGACGAAGGCCGGGTACCTGATGCCCGCGGGAGGCTCCACGTCCCTGACCTTCATGGGCTTGTAGCCTTCCAGTTTCAAGGCCTCCATGAAGTCCTTCGCGTGGCTCACGCCGTCCACGACCAGCTTGTGCCTCGAGCGTTGGATACGGCCCGCCGCGAGATCCCGAAGTGTTTCCATGAAGCTGCTGCTCATCGTCCTCTCCCGCAGCCGGCCCGCGCCCGGTCCCGGTGCCCGGGGTCGGTCATACACGGGACGGGGCGGCCTCTCATTACATTAACGCATCGGGCCACCTTCATGATGCCATCCGATACCGGGGTCGCAGAACCAAAGAAATAGGGCAGACGCTAGAAAATAGGATAATATGGGACCATCGGTCCGATAGCCGCACGCGTGAGAACAACCCTGAGCCGAGGCTCATTGCAGGGAGGATGGCCATGAAGATGAGGCACTGTGGATTTGTCCTTTTGCTCCTCCTGTTCTGTCTGTCGGCATGGGGCGAGAGCCTGCAAGGCACCTTTCGCCTCCTGAAAGACAGCGACGGAACAACGCCCAACGCCGGGGCGTCCATCGAAATAACCTTTCACGGCAGTACGTTCGACCTGAAGGCCATCCAACCCGGAGAGACTTTCAACGATCATGGGACCTACACCGTCAGCGGCAATCTGATTACGATGACATTCACCTCGCTGGACAAGAACGTCGAGAAGAAGTTCTTCTCTCACGCCGGCGGCCTGCTCATCCTGCCGATCAAGCTGTTCAGCGACGGGCCGGGCGCCTCCACCTGGCAGGCCATCGTACCCGGCTCCGGTGACGGCAGCGGCCAGGGTCCCGGCGGCGTACCCGGCGCCACGCCCGGAGGCGACACGGGCGGAGGACCCGGCACCGGTGCGGGCAGCGGAACCGGCTCCGGCAAAGGATCTGGGAGTGGGTCCGGCGCCGGGTCGGGATCAGGCAGCGGGGCCGGGAGCAGGAGCGGGTCTGGTAGCGGCAGCGGTTCGGGGTCCGGCAGCGGATCCGCAAGCGGGAGCGGATCCGGTTCCGGTTCGGGCAGCGGCCGGGGCCCGGGAGCGGAAGCGGAAGCGGCATGGGTCCGGGGAACGGGGCCGGGACGCCCGGCGGCAGCACGTGGGCGGACCGCGATCCGCGGTTTGCGAAGCTCGTGGGCCTGTGGTCGGGCGAAGGATCGAGCTACGAGGTGCGGTTCCGCCGCAACAAGCTCATGTCCGTGGCGGTGCTCCAGAACACGGTCTTCATGTTCAGCGTGGACGCCAACGGGCAGATCGAGGGTGCGGGCAGCATCGTCTACGACGTGAACCCCAACCTGTGCGGCGTGGCCATGCTCGCCAAGCAGGTCAACGAGAACATCGACCTCATGCAGCACGTGATGACCGCCTGGAGCATGGGCGAAAAGCTCGGCAAGCTCTACAAGGGCTTCACCGAGGCCCTGGCGAAAGAGGCGGGCGCCAGCCGCCGCGGCCTCGGGCAAGCAACTCGCCAAGATGTACGCGAAGGCGGGCGGCAAGGCCGCGTGGGACCTGGTCGTCGACGATTACAAGAACTACGCCAAGGTCATCGGCGAGGACATCCGGGACAAGATGCAGGGAGGCAAGTCCGCCGAGAGCGCCAAGGGCTGCCAGGACCAGGGCAAGTCCGTGGGCGGTTTCCAGCCGGGCATGATGCCCGGCATCATGAACGTGCCGGGTGTCACCAAGGTGCAGTACGAGTACAAGGGGCTCGCGAACGGCCCCGAGGTCCGCATGTACGACATCACGGGCAAGGTCGTGGACGACGGCTCGGGTTACAAGATCTACCTGAAGCTCGACGGGCAGGTACAGGACGGCGACCCCCAGCTCTGGCTACAGTACACCGTCAACTACAAAACCGAGCGAAAACCATTCCCATGCTGGTCGCCCTTTCTGGACAAGGGCGGCAACGTCGCCTTGACCTCGGGTGACGGCGAGCCTTCCGTACACTTCAAGCAGGAAGGCACCCACCGGAACGGCGTCAAGCCCTGGCAGGAATACATCTACACCTGGGACGCCTCGCGCCTGTCGGAGAGACGACGGGCAGTAGCCGAAGGATGACGGCGGGGCCTTCGGTGTGCAGCACAGGAAAAGGCGGGGCCAGAGCCCCGCCTTTCTTGATGCACCAGAGAGAGGGGACCCCTCTCCTTAGACGCGCGTTACTTCGCGGCCTGAGCCTTGAACCACGACGTGGGCATGGATTTCGGGCGTTCGATCGCCTCGCCCCAGCCGCGGGAAACGATGAGCTGGGAGCACATACCCATGGTACGGCTGACCGAGAACAGCACGGTGTAGTAGCTGAACTCCTTCATGCCGAAGTGGTAGAGCAGGCAGCCGGAGGCGGCGTCGACGTTCGGCCAGGGATCCTTAATCTTCTTGACCTGCTCGAGCACCTTTGGGACCACCGTGTAAACGCGGGCGACGGTCTGGTAGGTCGGATCGTCCGGGCAGACCTTGGCGCCGAAGGCGTGGAAAGCGTCGAAGCGCGGGTCGGTGATGCGCAGGACGGCGTGGCCGTATCCGGGAACGACCTTGCCGGCGTCCAGGGTTTCCTGGGCGTACTTGGCGAGCTGCTCCTCGGTGGGCGCGCCGCCGAACTTGTCCATGGTCTCCAGGATCCACTTCAGGCATTCCTGGTTGGCCAGGCCGTGGAGCGGGCCGGCCAGGCCGTTCAGGCCGGCGGAGACGGCGTAGAAGGGATCGGACAGGGCCGAGCCCACGCAGTGGCAGGTATGCGCAGAGACGTTGCCGCCCTCGTGGTCGCTGTGCAGCGTCAGGTAGAGGCGCATGAGATTCTTGAACTCGCCGTCCGGATCGGGCAGGCCGAGCATGTTGGCGTAGTTTCCGCCCCAGTCGAGGTTCGGGTCGGCGGGAATGCGGGCGCCCTTGTTGAAGGCCTTGCGGTAGACATAGGCCGCTACTTCAGGCATCCAGGCGAGGATGTTCAGGGAGTCTTCCAGCGTGGGCTCCCAGTATTCGTCCTTGGTCATGCCCTCGGTGTAGCGCTTGCGGAACTGGGATTCGCGTTCCAGGGCCAGGATGCCCGTATCGAGCATGCACATGGGGTGCGAGTCCGCCGGCATGGCGTCGAGCACGCTGAAGACATAGGACGGGATCTTCTTTGCGCGAGCCCGCAGGTCGTTCTGGAAGTCTTTCAGCTGGTCGGCGGTGGGCAGTTCGCCCGTGCAGAGCAGCCAGAAGATCTCTTCGGGGAGTTTGCTCGTCAGGTCCTTGATCGGGATGCCGCGAATGATCAGGCCCTTGTCGGGCGGGACTTCGGAGGTATCGCACAACATTGCCTTGAGGCCGCGCATGCCCCCGAAGGCGTGACCGATGGTCAACTCGCCTATGACCTTGGCGCCGTGCTCCTTCACGAAGGACTTGATGTCGCTTCGCATCGTGGGGATCTTTTCAGCGAGTACCTGTTTCAACTGACTCATTGAACACCTCCTACATGGGTCCCAATTTGTGCCGCAGGCCCGAATGCCTTCGGCTCACCCGAGCGTGGTCTCCAGCCGATGACGCAGACTGAGCCCCGCCAAAACGCACCGATTCGTGTCTCCTGCCCTAATCTCAAGACTTCGGGCGGCACACAGGATCGAAGTCTTAGAAATCCCCCCAGGTAATACAAGTACAAAGTATGGTGCGGCCCAAAAAGGGAGTCAACAGATTGCAAGGGGGTGGGGTTACCGTTGGCCAGTTGCCCCTATTTTCGCACAAATGGCCGGCCCGCTTGATTTCCCGAAAAAAGCGAAGGGCCCGCGGGAACCAAACGTGCTAAGGTGGGTCTAAGATAGCCAGATGCCGTTTGCCGCGCGTCGGGAGGTGACCATGAAGAAGAGCCTGTTTGCTTTCCTGTCTCTGACCCTGGGACTGTCGTGCCTTGGAGCCGGAAATCCCAAGACCATGCTCACGGTCTACAACAACGATCTGGCCCTTGTGCGCCAGATCCGGACCATCCCGGTGGAGAAGGGAATGTTCAAGTACCTCTTCCAGGACGTGACCGCGAAGATCGACCCCACATCGGTCGCCTTGGAGACCCTTTCCGGCCCGCCCATCTCGATCCTTGAGCAGAACTACGCGTACGACCTCGTCAGCGACCAGAAGGTACTCGAAAAGAGCCTTGGGCAGAAAATCACCGTGTTTCAGACCGTGGGCGACACGGAGAGGGCCTACACCGGCACGCTGCTGTCCGTAAGCGGAGGCCGCCCGGTGGTCAAGACCGACGAGGGCATATTCATAGGCCACCCTTCCCGCTACATGCTGGCAAAAATGCCGCCGGGGCTCATCGTCAAACCTACCCTGGTGTGGCTCTTGAAGGGACAGCGGGCCCAAAACCAGGAAGTCGCCCTCTCGTACCTCACGGGCGGCCTGTCCTGGAACGCCAACTACGTGCTGCTCCTGGCGCCAGACGAAAAGAAGGTGGGCTTTACGGGCTGGGTCACCATCGACAACAAGAGCGGCATCGGCTTCGAGAACGCCACCCTGAAGCTGCTGGCGGGCGACGTCCACCGCGTGCAACCCACGCGGCGCGCAACGGGTGTCTACCTGATGAAGTCCGAGGCTGCGGCCGCCCCGCAATTCCAGGAAAAAGCCCTCTTCGAGTATCACCTTTACACCCTGCAGCGGCCCGCGACCGTGGCCGACAACGAGACCAAGCAGATCGAGCTGACCAGCGCGCCCGACGTGCCGGTGACCAAGACCTACGTCTACGACGGCGCCAACATCCAGGGCCGCCTGGGTTATTACTACGGCTCCCGGGAAAACCGGGACCTCGGCATACCTTCCAACACAAAGGTTTCCGTGTACCTGGGCTTCGACAACAAGAAGGCCTCGGGACTCGGCATCCCGTTGCCCAAGGGGACGGTGCGCGTCTTTAAGAAAGACACGGACGGTTCCGCGCAGTTCATCGGTGAGGATTCCATCGACCACACGCCCAAGGACGAACACGTCCGGATCAAGCTCGGCGAGGCCTTCGACATCGTGGGCGAGCGAAAGCAGACGGAATTCCGCACCGTCGTTCCCGGACACGTCTACGACGAGTCCTTCAAGATCACCCTGCGCAACCACAAGAGCGAGCCCGTGGCCGTGCGCGTGGTCGAGGTGATGTACCGCTGGTCGGACTGGGAGATCCGGGCCGAGAGCGAAAAGCATGAGAAGATCGACAGCCAGACCGTCGTTTTCCCCACGACCATTCCCGCTGACGGCGAAAAGACCGTCACCTACACCGTCAGGTACACGTGGTGAGAGAAGGGCTAAGGGCTAAAGGCGAAGGGCTAAAGTGAGAGCGGCGGGGGGCGGGCCTTCGAAGGAACGCCTACGCCGGACTCACCTGATCCCCCACTCACCTACTCACGGCGCCTCGGGCGCAAGGGATTTGGGATTTAAAAGACGGCTGGGGACGAGCCTTCGAAGGCCCGCCCGCGCCTTCACCCTTAACTCTTAACCCCTTCACCGCGCCGGCGGGCACGGTGGAAACCCATCGTTCCATTTTCGGAATGAAAGGTTGACTTTTCAGAATTTGTATTCTACATTCGGAAACTCAGTTCTGAGGCGAACGATGACCTCGAGTCGAAAACAACTGGAACGACAGCAGAGACGGCAAATCCTCCTTGACGCCGCAGAGCGCGTTTTCGGAACGAAGCCCTTCGACCAGGCCACCATGCAGATGGTGGCGGCGGAAGCCGAGATCGGCATGCAGGGTCTCTACGAGCATTTCCCGTCCAAGCGGGCCCTCTACGAAGATGTGATTCTCCAGCGGACCAGGAACCACAAAGCGAAACTCGTCGAGATGCTGCAGCGCATCGAGCGCCCGGTGGACAAGCTCAGGGCCATCGCAGAGGTCCGAAGCCAGATGCTGCGGGAACGTCCCGCATTCTTCCCCATCTTCCTGAAGGAGCGACTGCAGTTCGACTGGGGCTACCGGTCCTGCCTGGGCGACCAGATCCACAAGGCGTTCGAGGAAGAACGAAAGCAACTGCGGGCCATCATGGAAGAGGCCGTCAAGGAGAAAGACCTCGGCAGGGAAGATCCCGACTTCCTCGTCCAACTCTTTCTGAATGTTCTCCAGGCGTCCCTCTACTTCTCTTATAAATGCCGTCCCACCGAGGAGATCACGCAATGCGCAGATCGAACCATGGAAGCTTTTCTATGCGGCGCCGGCGCAGAGTCCTGACGCCCACGGCCCTGGTCCTCGCCGCGTTCATCGCCGCATCGTCCGGTATCCTGGCGCAGTCCAAGCCCGACGGCGGCCACGCGCTGGCGCTCTCCGAAGCCCTCCGGCAGATCGCCGCCGCCTCACAGCAGGCGGTGACATCCAAGCTGGACGTGGAGTCCGCAAGGGAGCGCTCCAGGCAGACCGAATCGCTCTACTATCCGACCATCTTCGCCCGCGGGGGAAAGTACTACCGCGACAACCCCATCATCGCCGTCTTCGGAACCCTCGAAGCGCCCACTACCGAGCAGAACTACTGGGAGTACCAGGTCGGGGCACGCCAGCTCGTGTGGGACTTCGGACGGAGGAAGTCCGCGGTTGAGGCGTCCAGGAGCATGGAGACCGCCGTGTCCGACAAGGGCGCCGCCGACGTCTTCTCGGCCCAGCTCGACGGCATGGGCGTTTACCTGAAGGCCCTGTCTCTCAAGGCCCAGAGAAAGGTTGTCGATCAGCGCATCACGGCCCTCAAGGACCACCTTCGCGTGGTGAAAGACCTTTACCAGCAGGGCCTCGTGGCCCGGAACGACCTCCTCGAAACGGAGGTCCGCCTCAGGCTCGTGCAGGACCAAGCCGGCCGGGTGGACAACGACGAGGCCGTCGCGCTGCAGTCCCTGAACCGTATCATGGGACTCGATCCATCCGCCCCGATAACGCTGCCGCAGGGTCTTCCCGCGCCTCCGGTCCTCGCAGACGGCGTTGCGCACCTCAAGGCGCAGGCCATCGAGAACAACCCGGACATCAAGGCCTCGGAGGCCGCGCTGACGGCCAGAGAGGACAGCGTCCGCTTCCGGAAGCGGGACTTCTATCCCAGCGTGATCGCCGAAGCCGGGCACACCTACCAGGAAAACAAGTACCTGCTTTTCCCCCATGCAAACTACGTCTTCCTGGGCCTCTCCTGGGACATTTTCGACGGCGGCGTAAGGTCTTCCAAGGTCCGCGAGGCCGAAATCGGCGTCGAGAAATCACGCCGTGCGCTCCTCGAGGCGAAGAGAAGCGTGGACGTCGCCGTGGACAAGGCGTATCGGGACTACCGCCAGGCCCTCCTCGAAACCAGGACGGCCAGGACCAACGTGAAGGCCGCGGAAGAAAATCTCAGGATTGAGGAAGACCAGTACAAGGCCGGCCTCGCGAAAACCACGGACGTGCTGGATGCCGAGGCGGTCCTCGCACAAAGCCGTTTCGCTCTCGTGGCCCAGCACTACAGCGCATACATGAAGCAGGGGACCCTCCTGTCCGTTATGGGGGAGGCTTTGCCCACTTTCTACGAGAACCTCCCGGTCGCAGGACAGGAGCACTGACATGAAAAAGAAATGGATAAGCCTTGCGATTATCTTCATCTTCGTGGTCGCCGTCGTTGTGGGCGGCGTGCTCTACTGGCGGCACGCGCGCTTCTACCCAAGCACCGAAGACGCCTACGTCAACGGCGACATATTTCCCGTCGCGTCCCGCGTGCCCGGTTCCATCCAGGCCGTCTACGTGAGTGACAATCAGGCCGTCAGGAAAGGCGAGAAGATCGCCGACCTGGACCCCAGCGACTACGACCAGGCCATCGACAAGGCGCAGGCCGGTCTGGCCGAAGCGACGGCGGTGCTGGCCGCGGACCGGGCGCTCATCGCCCAGACGGCCGCCCAGGTCGATGCCGCCGGAAGCAGGCTGGACCTTGCAAAGATCGACCTGAAGCGCTTCACGGAGCTTCACGACAGGAACTCGGTCCCCAAACAGCGCTACGACCAGGCCGTGACGACGGCACAGGTGGCCGCCGCGGAGTACGCCTCGGTCAAGAAAGCCCTGTCCGCCGCCAGGGCCAAGCTCTCCGTGGCCGAAAAGCGGGTCGGTGTCTCCAAGGTTCAGCTCTCGAACGCCGAACTCCAGCGTTCCTACTGCACCATCACCGCGCCCGCGGACGGTACCATCAGCAAGAAAAGTGCCCAAGTCGGACAGGTTGTAGCGCCCGGCCAACCCCTCTGCGCCGTCGTTCCCATGAAGGGCACTTCCGTGTGGATCGAGGCGAATTTCAAGGAGACCCAGCTGAACCGGATCCAGACGGGCCAGCCGGTCACATTTCACACGGATGTCCAGCCTGACCGCACCTATCACGGATGGGTGCAGAGCCTGAGCGCGGGCACCGGCGCGACCTTCTCGCTCCTGCCGCCGGAAAACGCGACGGGCAACTGGGTCAAGGTGGTACAGAGACTGCCTGTCCGAATCGCCGTGGATCCCGCGAGCAACGGTGACCACAGCCTGCGGCTCGGGCTGTCCGTTCACCTCGAGGTGGATACGCTCGCCGCGCCCAGACACGTGGCCGAAACGCGGTGATCGAACTCGCGAGTCTGAACAATCCTCCCGCGAGATCTCGATCCTAGCGAGGAAGCCATGTCCGTAACACAGACGACCAACAAGTACCTCATCGCATTCACCGCCATGCTGGGCACGCTCATGGAGGTGGTGGACACGTCGGTGGCCAACGTGTCCCTGCCCCACATGCAGGGCACTTTCTCCGCGGGCGTAGACGAGATTACGTGGGTCATCACCTCCTACCTCGTGGCCAACGCGATCATCCTGCCGATCACTGGATGGCTCGGAAACTACTTCGGTCGGAAGCGTTTCTACATCGCGTGCCTCGGCGTTTTCACGCTCGCCTCTCTCGGGTCGGGCGCGGCGCCGACGCTGTGGTTCCTCATCCTCATGCGCGTGATCCAGGGCTTCGCGGGCGGCGCCATGGTACCCATGTCCCAGGCCATCCTCCTGGAGTCCTTCCCAAAGAAAGAGCACGGGAAGGCCATGGCCTTGTTCGGCGTGGGAGTCGTCTTCGGACCCATCATCGGTCCCACGCTGGGCGGGTGGATCACGGACACATGGAACTGGCGGTGGATATTCTACATAAACATCCCGGTGGGCATCCTGGCCATACTTCTCGCCCTGCTCTATATCGCCGATCCCTCCTACATCAAGCGGCCCGAGGGGAAGGTGGACTATGCCAGCTTCGTCTTCATCGCCCTGGGGCTGGGCAGCCTGGAGGTCATGCTCAACCGCGGCCAGCGCTACGACTGGTTCCACAGCAACCTCATCAAGACCTTCGCGCTCATGGCCTTCCTCGGGCTGGCGCTCTTCGTCTGGCGATCGTTCACGGCGGACAACCCCCTGGTGGATCTGCGCATTTTCAAGGACAAGGCCTTCGCCTCCGGGACCTTCCTCATGTTCCTGCTGGGGTTCGGCCTGTACGGATCCTTCACCATGCTCCCCCTTTACGTTCAGCAGCTCATGGGCTACACGGCTTTCTGGGCGGGCCTCGTGCTGTCTCCAGGAGGGATAACGTCGCTCCTGGCCATGGTGATTGTGGGCAACCTCATAGGGCGGGTGGATACGCGCCTCCTGGTGCTCACGGGCGCCCTGCTTAACATTTACTCGCTCTGGCTGCTGCAGTTTGTCAACCTGAACGTGGGTTTCTGGTACGTCACGTACTCGCGCATCGTTCAAGGTTTCGGTCTGGGCTTCCTGTTCGTCCCCATCACGACGGCGGCCTTCGCCAAACTTTCCTACGAGAAGACCGGGCAGGGCACCGGCCTCTTCAATCTCCTGCGCAACGAGGGCGGCTCGGTGGGCATTGCCCTCTCGGCAACGGTCCTCGCCCGGCGCGCCCAGTTTCACCAGAGTCGTCTCGTCGGGCACATCACGCCTTACAATCCAGTCTTCCAGAACTGGCAGGCGTCGGCCAACCACGGCCTCGCCGTCATATCGGGGCAAGATCCGAACAGCGTCCACACGCTGACGGCGGCCGTGAGCCAGGGCCTCGTGCAGCAACAGAGCCTTCTCATGGCTTACGTGGACGTCTTCTGGATGCTCACCTTCTCCTTCGTCTTTTTTCTCCCTTTCATCCTGATGCTGTCGAGCAAAATGGGCAAGTCGAGCCCCCCGTCCACTGAGAGAGCGCCGCCCTGAACCCCGCGGTGTTATGTTCGGCCGCCCCGGGCAGTCCGGGCCCTTCCAGCCGGGACTGCCCCAGCCGCTTTGCACACCCGGTCTTCCGCGGTTAGGATAGACAGGAGGTCCTCCTCACGTTTTGCGCATAAGGGGGAAGGGTGGTCTACAACCCCATAGTATCGATCGCTGGCGGGCTTATACTCCTTGCCGCGGGCGCGGAGGGACTGGTCCGCGGAAGCGCGGCGCTCGCCGCGCGGCTCGGTGTTACACCGCTGGTGATCGGACTGACGGTGGTGGCCTTCGGCACGGGCAGTCCGGAACTCGTGGTGAGCCTTCAGGCGGCCGCCGACGGCCGCGGGGGCATCGCCGTGGGCAACGTGATCGGCTCGAATATCATGAACATCGCCCTCGTCCTGGGCATCGCCGCCCTGGTCCGCCCGCTCGAGGTCCGCGCCCTGGTGACGCGGCTGGAAATCCCCGTTCTGATCCTGGCCTCCCTCCTCGGTTGGGTTTTTCTCGCCGGCGGAACGCTCGCCCGGTGGCAGGGCTTCGTTCTGCTCACGGTTCTCGCGCTTTACGGAGGCGCCCGACTGTTCATCGCTCGACGCACACCGTCCGCGCAGATCGCCGCCGGATTCGTCGCCGACATCGCAGGTCAGAGGGGCGGCCTGTATCGCGCGGTGGGCATGGTGGCGATCGGCCTTCTGTTACTGGTGCTGGGCGCCAGGTTCCTGGTGGGAGGTGCCGTTTCGGTCGCCCACGCGCTCGGTGTGAGCGAGGCCCTCATAGGCCTGACCGTCGTGGCCCTGGGAACGAGCCTTCCCGAACTGGCCACGTCCCTGGTAGCGGCCGTCAGAAACCAGCCGGACATCGCCGTGGGAAACGTCGTCGGGTCCTGCATCTTCAACGTCCTGGGCATACTGGGCCTCACGGCCGTGGTCAGTCCCGTGCGCGCGGTCGGCATAACGCCCGTGGACCTTGCCGTGATGGCGGGCCTGGCAATGATCACCCTGCCGATCATGCGGAGCGGTCTGCGCGTGACCAGGTTCGAAGGCGCGCTCCTGGTGACGGGATTCGCCGCCTATCTGGCCTGGCTCATCCACGGCGCCGTAGGCTGATCGGACGCGATGGCCGGGGCACCGCCCCCTGCTTCTGCTATCATGACATGAAGTTTGATTCGCGGGGAGACGCCATGGAAGAAGTCTTCGTCGCCGGATGCGGGTACGTCGGAGAGAGAGTGGCCCGCGTATGGCTGGAGCGCGGGGCACGGGTGCACGCGCTTGTCCGGCGTCCGGACCGGGCCGAATTCCTGCTCTCGCTCGGCGTCGTCGCCCGTTCACGGCGACCTGGACCTCCCGGGGAAACTCGCGAACCTTCCGGCGGGCGATGCGCTCGTCTACTACTTCGCACCTCCGCCGAAAAAGGGAGCAACCGACCCAAGGATCAGGGCTTTTCTGACGGCCGTCGACCGTGGCCCGAAGCCGATGAGGATAGTCTACATAAGCACCACGGGCGTCTATGGGGACCTTCGAGGTGGATGGGCGAACGAGAACAGCCCGGCAGCGCCGATGACGCCCCGAGCCCGCAGGCGATGGGACGCCGAATCGACCCTCCGCACATGGGAGACGGAGCGTGGCGTCCCGGTCATCGTCCTTCGCGTACCTGGGATCTACGGCCCGGGTCGCATCCCTGTCGAGAGAATCCGCAAGGGGATGCCCGGTCGTGCGTGAAGAGGACGCTCCGTTCACGAACCGCGATCCACGTGGACGATCTCGTGCGCGCTTGCGTCGCGGGGGGACTGTACGGCAGGCCGGGCGCCGTGTACAACGTCAGCGACGGCTCCCCCGGCACCATGACACAGTACTTTTTCGCCGTGGCGGACGCGCTGGGGCTGCCCAGGCCGCCCGCCCTGAGCCTCGATGAGGCCTCGCGCACCCTGAGCCCCCAGCTGCTGTCATTTCTGCGCGAGTCGCGCAGGATAGACAACCGCAGGATGCGGGAGGAACTGGGCGTCCAGCCGCTCTACCCCAACCTGCACAGCGGCCTGGCCGCCTGCTTGGCGGCCGAAAAGGAGGCGCCGTGAAGATACTTCTCGTCACCGACAACCTGATGGAAAAGGCCCGTCTCGCTTCGCGCTGGCGCAGGGAAGGCGCCGAGGTCCGTTTTCTGGAGGAGGAGGACCCGCCGGACCTAGTCGCGGTAGACCTCGGGGCGCCTGACGCGCCCGCCAGGATCAGAAGGCTTCGGCAGGCCTATCCGCAGGCCCGGTGCCTGGCCTTCGGCTCTCACGTTGACAAGGCCGCCTTCGAGGCTGCGAAGGCGGCCGGCGCCCAGAACACGGTATCCAGGGGCGCCGTGGCAGAGAGAGTCGTTCGCATCATGCTCGGGGGCGCCGGGTCCGGGACCAACTGACGGGGAGGACAAGCGGTGTTCGAGGCCTCGCTTATCGAGGACAGCGTGACGCGGTTCGTCATGGCCCGCGATTTTCTTGGCAGGGGGCTGTACAGGACGGCGTGCTATCACGTGGACGGACTTCTGGTGGACACGGGCATGGTCCACGCCCGGAAGCCCCTGCTGGAGGCACTGAGAGACCTCCCCGTGGACACCGTGGTTAATACCCACGCCCACGAGGACCACATCGGCAACAACGCGGCCCTTCAGACCCGGAGTCCCGTCAGGATACTGGCCCACGAAAAGGCCCTGCCCTTGATCGCCGACCCGCGCCGCCTCTCGATGAAGCCCTACCAGCACTTTCTCTTCGGCCGTCCCCGTCCTTCGTCGGCCGAAGTCATAGGCGACAGGGTCGAGACGGAGCATTTCGCGTTCCGGGTCGTTCCCGCGCCAGGGCACTGCGTGGAGCATGTCGCGCTTCTCGAAGAGACCCGGGGTTGGCTCGTCACGGGCGACAGCTACGTGGGCGGCCGGGACTGGGCCGTGCGTCCGGACGTGGACGTCTGGGCCATGATCGATACCTACCGGCGTTTTCTGTCGCTCGAACCGGCCGTCCTGTTCACGGGAAGCGGAGCGGTCGTTCGCGACCCGGGAAGAAGCCTCCGGGAGAAGATCGGCCATCTGGAGGAGACGGGAGACCGCGTACTGACCTTGAAGGCGGGAGGTATGAGCCCCAGGCGGATCGCGCGCAGGTTGTTCCGGAACGACCTCCGGCTCCGCATCCTCACGTTCAACCACTTCTCCACTCTCAACCTGGTGCGGGCTTTTCTGGCGCCGGGGACCGCGCGCCGGGAGCGGTCCCTCCCGGGATGAACGGCCGCACGATTCCCCGGATGTACAATGGCAGCAGCGACTGGGGGTGATCTTCGTCATGACAAGGATTCTCGTCCCCGGCAGGACGTGCCGCGCCATCGCCACGGTGAGAACGGGCGGCCTTTACATCGATGGGCGCGACTACTTCAGGGCCGTCTACCGCACCATGGCCCGTGCGCGCCATACCATCTTCATAGCCGGGTGGCGGTTCGAAAGCGACGTCGAACTGCTCAGGGGCGGGGACCGGTCCGAGGCCACGGGCGAGACGGCCTTTCTGCCTTTTCTGCGCGAACTGTGCCGTGCCAAACCGGATCTCCGGATATTCATCCTGGCCTGGGATTACAGCGCGATTTATGCCTTGGACAGGGAGTGGCGGCAGGAGGCGGTGTTCAACAGCCCGGAGTATCCCAATCTGACCTTCATCTACGACGGACGCCACGCCACGGGGGCATGCCACCATGAGAAGTACATCGTCGTGGACGAGCGGGCCGCTTTCGCAGGCGGGATCGACTTTGCCTACCGCCGGTGGGACGACCGGCGCCACGTCGCGGACAACCCGTTCAGGGTCCAGGGGGACGGCGAGCCATACAAGCCCTTTCATGATGTGCAGGCGTGCTTTTCCGGCCCCGGCGCACGGGAGATCGCCGCCGAGTTCCGACGGCGCTGGGCCTACGCCGAGGGACCGCCTCTTCCCACGATCCGCCGGAGGGTCCTCCTGGCACCGCGTTTTCAGCCCACCATTCCCATCGCCGGAAGGCGACTCGGCATAAGCCGTACGCTCAACCCGGCGGCGGGAGAAAAGGGAGAACAGGCCCGGGAGATCCTCAGGCTGTATACGGAGGCCATCGGGTCTGCGCGCCGACTCATCTATATCGAGAACCAGTACTTCAGCTCGACGGCCATCCACGAGGCCCTGGTCAAGAGGATGGAGACTCCGGGCAAAAGCAGGCTGCAGATTATTCTGATCCTGCCCCGTCACTCTGAGGATCTCGGGGAAGAACTTGTGATGGGAAATACCCAGGTTCACCTTCTCCGGTCCTTGCGCGGAGCCGCCGCGCGAACGGGCCACGATCTCGGCGTCTACTGCACGGTCCGCCCGGCGGCCGGCGGCAAAGAAGTCCCGGTTTACATGCACGCCAAGCTCCTCATCGTGGACGACCGCATCCTGACCATCGGTTCGGCCAACACCACGAACCGGAGCATGGGGCTGGATACCGAGTTGAACGTCACGTGGGAGGCCGCATCGCGCAGGCAGCGCCGCCTTCTCTTTTCCATCCGGAGGGTCCGGCTGAGCCTGCTGTCCGAGCACACTGGGACCCGCGGACTCAAGGGGCTCATGAAAATCGCCAGGACGAAAGGCCTCGTCGGCAGGCTAGACCGCCTGGCCGTCCTGCCGGGGTCTTTCCTCAGACCTTACGCCATGGAAGACTCGCCGGAATTTCGACCTCTCGGGCATCGGGCTTTACGGTCCAGGTAATCCTCTGGATCCCGAGGCTCCCATCCTCGACGAGACGGTGCAGCGCCTGCTCTCGGAGCACCGCTCCAATGTTCCCGTCATTCTCTTCTTCTCCCTCGCGGCCCGTCTCCTTTCCTGGCGCCGTTTCCCCCTCGTGCTCGGATGCCGCTGTCGCCTTCATTCTGATCGTGCTGCTTCTCCTCCTGCTCTGGCGATGAAGCCGAAGAAACGCCGTCTCCCAATTCGGTACAGTACTGCTATAATCATGGGCTTGTTGCGGTTGGGGGGGAGACGGGCGGCAGCCGCCCGCCGACCCACATGTTTTTTTTCACACAGCGTCTGGAATGCACTTATCGTTGGAGGGAAATGATGATGATCGTCCAGTGGTGTCGATCGGGCCTCCCGGCGTGGGCCCGGCGAACGATAGAACCGCCCGGCGCCAGGGAGAAACCGGCAACCCCTTCGCGGATGGCCGGGGGAAACCCGCTCCGGTTCCTTCCCATTTTGGTCGTGCTCCTGCTGTCGACCCTGCCGACCTTGGGCGTCCTGGCCGCCGAAGCGGCTAAGCACGCAAAAAGCGCCGACGAGATCATTGGGGACTCCCTGCCCCTCTGGTCTGTCCTCCCTTTCGCGGGCATTCTGCTTTCGATCGCACTCTTTCCGCTCCTTGCGCCCCATTTCTGGCACCGGCACTATCCGAAGGTCGCCATGGCCTGGGCGATTATCTTCGCCCTGCCCTTTCTCGCCGTGTACCGGGGCGACGCATGGCACGAGATGCTCCACATCGCGCTGATCGACTACGTGCCCTTCATCATCCTATTATGGGGCCTTTACGCCGTGTCGGGCGGACTGCTCTTGCGCGGGAGCCTGGCTGGAACGCCCAGAGTCAATACGATCTTCCTCCTCGTAGGTACGCTCATCGCCTCGTGGACGGGCACGACGGGCGCCGCCATGCTGCTCATCCGTCCAATCCTGAGAACCAATTCCAAGCGTAAATACAAGGTTCACGTGGTGGTCTTCTTCATCTTCCTCGTGGCCAACATCGGCGGGTCCCTCACGCCGCTGGGCGACCCGCCGCTCTTCCTTGGATTCCTCCACAAGGTCCCCTTCTTCTGGACGTTGCGCCTGTTCCCGATGATGGCAACGGCCTCGCTCATCCTGCTCGGCCTCTTTTACTTGATCGACCGGCATTACTATAAGAAGGAGCTCAACGAGCTTGGACCACAAGCCGAAGTGAAGGAGAAGGTCCCCCTTCGCGTGGACGGCCTTCACAACCTCATCTTCCTGGCGGGGATCCTCGGCGCGGTCCTCCTTTCCGGTTTCTGGAAGGCCGGTGACGTGAACATTCTCGGCATACACGTGGGGATCCAGGACATGACCCGGGATGCACTCATCATCCTGATGGGACTCCTCTCCGTCTGGTTCACCCCGAAGATGCTGCGAAAGGACAACGACTTCACCTGGGAACCCATCAAGGAGGTGGCCCTCCTGTTCGCCGGCATATTCGTCACGATCATACCAGCCCTGGCCATCCTCCGGGCCGGCGAGCAGGGACACCTGGCTTTCCTCATCAGGGCCGTCCGCGAACCCTGGGAGTACTTCTGGATGGCGGGTTTCCTCTCATCCTTCCTGGACAACGCGCCCACGTATTTGACATTCTTTAACATGCAGCTGGGCCGCTTCTATCCGGGGCTCCCGGAAACCAGCGCGGTGGCGGGCCTCCTCCACACCCACGCCGTGTACCTGGAAGCCGTGGCGACGGGAGCTGTTTTCATGGGCGCCAACACGTACATCGGCAACGCGCCGAACTTCATGGTACGGTCCATCGCCGAAGAGGCAGGCGTGGATATGCCCTCATTCTTCGGTTATATGTTCCGGTGGTCGATCCCGATCCTGATCCCCACGTTCCTGCTGATCGGGATTATATTTTATTAGACAGGAGGTCATGATGAAGACATCTTACGTGGAAGTAGTCATCGATGGCCCACGCGGCTGGGACGTGGGATTCGTCCAGGGTTACCTGAACGGCAAGGGAACCGGAGAACGGGTATTCGACGCCGAGGGTGAGGGATTCGACTGCGAACCGCTCAAGGAAAAACTCAAGCAACTGCTGCACCTCGACTCGGATACGGCGCACCTCCTCGTCCCCGAAAATTTCGTAGCCGACGTTCGCGAGGCGGTGAAGAAATCCACCGATACCCATCGTCCCATAACGATCTGCCATGAAAGGGCCATCTCCGGCGCCCGTTTTCACTTTACCGTCCACGTGTTTTCAAAGGAGTACGCCGCCAAGATCCGTGAGCTTTTCGATCACATGCCCGACGGCGTAAAGCTCATCGACAGCACCGGATTCGACGTGAAAGTCGACCCGGGCGCTGAAGGCGTGGAACTCTACGCCCCGACCCACGATTTCGAGATGAAGGGCGAGGGTGTGGTGGAAGGCGATTTGGAAGGGGTGATCCAGGTCTACCGGGCCTGCCGCGCGGAGGAACTCATTCACCAGTCGGCCGCGGAGTTGATACCCGTCTGACGCGGTTCAGCTTTCTCGAATGACGCGGCGGCCGCCCGAACGGGCGGCCGCCGTTGCGTTGAAAGAAGCGCTTTGCCGGATTCAAAGAGACTCCGCTGTGTCTCCGGGTTCAGCGCGACCACGGGACGAAATCTTCGGGTGTGTCCACATCCATGGCGCCCCCGGGGAACGGACGGCTCTCCACATCCCCGGAGTGAGCCGCGATGATCTTTCTGGCCCCGGAATCGCCGGCCAGCTTTGCGAGTTCACCAAAATACCACCGCGAGAAAAGCGCCGGGATTCCGAGTGTCCCCGCGTATTCTGAGGCCGCGATGCCCTTGGTTCCCGTTCGGAAGAGACCGATGAGGCCGTCGAGTACGGACGGCGTCAGCGCCGGTTGATCGCACGCCGCGAAGAGCACGGCGCTCGAGTCTCCATCCACGACCGCCAGGCCCGCCCGGATCGAAGAGGCGATCCCCGTGGACCATTCGTCGTTCACCACGACCTTCACCGGCAAATGCGCGATTTCCGGGCGGACCTCCGCCGCCGCCGCGCCGAGCACCACGATCACTTTGCTGCATGAGGATTCGACGGCCGCACGCGCAGCACGGGTCAGGAGGCTCTGCCCACCCACGCGCAGGAGCTGTTTGGGACGTCCCATCCGGCGGGACCCTCCGGCCGCAAGCAGGACGGCAGAAACGGAGATATCCCCGGAGGAAGATCGCGTCTTCATCCCGTCCCCCTGCCGGTTCTCACGGAATTCCCGCCAGATCAAACATGGAGAGGCGACGTCCGGTCCCGCAGAAAACCGCCCTTTCTCCCGTTGATCACGCACTGGATCTCTGCCGCGATGCTGACGGCGACGGCCTCCGGACTCTCACCTCCCAGATCCAGGCCCGCCGGTCCGTACATTCTTGCAACCGCCTCGCCGTTGGGGAGGCCGCCCCGCGATTCGAGGTCTTCGATGAGCTTCTCCTTGCGGGCGCGAGGCCCCAGCAGGCCGATATAGGGGGCGTCCGTCCTGAGCAGGAAGGCGAGCACTTCCAGGTCTTCCATGTAGCGATGAGACATGACGACTGCGGCCGATCGGGCGTCGAGGCGCAGCTTGTCCGGAAGTTCCGAAGGATGGACGAGCATGACGTCGTCGGCGTGCGGGAAGTTCCCCCTTTTTGCGAAGTCGGCTCGGCTGTCTGCCACGGTGATACGCCATCCGAGCTCGCGCCCGAAAGTCGTCAGCGGCAACGCGTCGGGTCCCCCGCCGTAGATGAACAGGGCGATCGGCGGCGCCGCGTGCTCGACAAGGACATCCGCTTTCCATCCATCTTCTTCGAAGGAGCGCTTCGCGCTCTGTCCGGAGTGGAACACGGCACGGGCCTCCGCCTCCATGCCGGCCGCCAGTGCGCCGTCCTTCACGGAGGAACCCGACACGCCGGCATCATCCAGCATGAGCCTGTCGCCCACAGCGGCCGGCGGCGCCTCCCCTTCGACGGCGAAGACGGTGGCCAGCACACCCTCCCTGCGGCCGTCTCTGCAACCGGACAGAAACGCCGCGGCCTTCTTCACGCGCGGGTCGTCGGCGCGCTCGACGAGGACCCGCACCACGCCCTTGCACCCCAGACCGAGGCCCCATACGGCGTCGCCGGGGCCCGTCGCATCGTAAACGCACAATTCCGGGCGTCCCGTTTCCAGGACGCTTCGGGCCCTGTCGAGGAGGTCGCCCTCGACGCACCCGCCGCTGACGACGCCCACGGCGCGCCCGTCCTGATAGATGAGCATCCTGGCCCCGGCCTTGCGGTAGGTCGATCCCGACGTCTCCACGACCGTGGCCAGCACGGCCTTCGCGTCCTCCTCCGGCAACCGCCCCAGCAGATCGATGATTTCCGTGAGCGCTTCCATACCCCCTCCCGCGTCGGTCCGCGATGTGCGGCGTTTCAGGTCGCGTGCACCTTCCGGTGGAAAAGCCCTGTCAGACGAGGTCCGCCGGACGGACCGGCAACCGCCGTACGCGCTTTCCCGTAGCTGCGAAGATCGCGTTGACGACGGCCGGCGCGCTCGGCGGAACTCCCGGCTCCCCGATGCCCCCCACCGGTTCCCGGCTCTTCACGATGTGGACATCCACCACGGGCATCTCGTCGATCTTGAGCATGGGGTAGGTGTCGAAATTGCCCTGCTCGATGCCGCCGTCCTTCACGGTAATGGCCTCCTTGAGCGCGGCCGAGAGTCCGAAGACGATCGCGCTTTCCATCTGGGCCTTCACCGTGTCTGGATTGACTACGATCCCGCAGTCCACGGCGCACGTGACCTTGTGAACGCGGACCTTGCCATCCTTGCCCACGGACACCTCCGCCACCTGGGCGACATAGCTTCCAAAGCCCGGGCAGCACGCGATGCCGCGCCCTTGGCCCTTCGGCAGCGGCTTGCCCCACCCGGCCTTTTCGGCGGCCAGCTCGAGCACTTTCTTCAGCCGCTGGTCCTTCGCGAGCATCTCCCGCCTGAACTCGAACGGGTCGCGTCCGCCCGCGGCCGCCAGTTCGTCGATGAAGCACTCGTTCGCGAACGGGTTCTGCGAATGGTAGACGGACCGCCACCAAATGATCGGCAGGGGCGTGTTGGCCATGACGTACTCGACCAGGATGTTCGGTATGGCGTAAGGCATGTCCACCAGGCCCGCCACAGCTGACTCGTCGAGCCCGTTTTTCACGCTGCCCGGCCAGATCTGCTCGGAGATGGACGGCGCCACGACCCGGTGCGCCAGAACGGTGAGGTTTCCCTCGCCGTCCACTCCGCCCTTCAGCAGGTGGTAGCTGGCCGGCCGGAAGGAGCCGTGGCGCGTGTCGTCTTCCCGCGTCCAGGTAACCTGCACGGGCGAGCCGATGGCCTTGGAAGTCTGGACGGCCTCCTTCACAAAGTCGGGCAGGTGCCTGCGTCCGAACCCGCCGCCGAGCAGCGTCGTGTGGACGATCACGTCCTTCTTCGAGATGCCCAGCAGCTTCGCAATGTCACCCTGGGCCCACTGGGGATTCTGAGTCGGCGCCCAGATCTCGCACCGGCCCTTTTCGACCCTCGCCACGCAGTCCATGGGTTCCATGGGAGAGTGGGACAGGAAGGGCACCTCGTAGACGGCCTCCAGTTTCTTTGCCGCTTCCGGCAGGGCATCCAGGCCCCGTCCGTCCTTCCGGGCGACGGCCGCGCGCCCTTTCGCCTTCTCCTCGAACATCCCGTGGATATCCTCGCTGGAGAGATCGGCGTTCGGCCCCTTGTCCCAGACCACGCTCAGGGCTTCGCGCCCCTTGAACGCGGCCCACGTCGAGTCGGCCACGACCGAGACGCCGCTGTCGATTTCCACCACGTGCCGGACGCCCTTCACCGCCCTGGTCTTGTCGGCGTTGAAGGTCTTCACCTTCCCGCCGAGCACGGGGCAGCGCAGGACCGCGGCATGCAGCATGCCCGGCACCCGAACGTCCAGGCCGAAAACGGCTTTTCCGTCGACCTTCTCGGGCGTATCCAGCCTGTGAAGAGGTTTGCCGATCAGCGTGAACCGGTCGGGATCCTTGAGCTTTGCCGACGCGGGCACGGCCATCCCGGCCGCCTTTGCGGCCAGCTCTCCGTAGGACAGCGAGCGCCCCGTTTTCGCGTGGATGACCCGGCCTTTCTCCGTGCGGCACGCCGACGGCGCCACGCCCCACGTTTCGGCCGCCGCGGCCACCAGCATGGCGCGCGCCGTGGCGCCGGCCGTTCCCAGGGGTGCCCATGAGCGCCGGACGCTCGTGCTCCCGCCCGTGCCCATGTTGCCGTACTTAGGATCCGCTATCGCGGGATGGAAACTCACGAGGCTCCAGTCCGCGTCCAGTTCGTCGGCCAGGATCATTGGAAGCGACGTCCTGACGCCCTGCCCCATTTCGGACTTGGCGACCCAGACCGTAACCCTGCCTTTGGAGTCAATGCTCAAGCCACGCGTTCGGCTGGAAGGGCGCTTCCCTGCTCCGCCGCCCGGACGAATCCCGACGGAAGCGCGAAGCCAAGAACCAGCCCGGCCCCTGCGGCGCCCGTGACCTTCAGGAAATCGCGCCTGTCGACCTTAACGACCCTGGCCATGGCTCACCTCCCCGGCCGCGCGATGAATCGCGCGCCGAATTCTCTGGTAGGTCCCGCACCTGCACAAAACGTCCGCCATGGCCTCGTCGATGTCCGCGTCCGTTGGCCTGGGCTTCTTCTCCAGCAGCGAAGCGGCCGACCATCAACTGTCCGGACTGGCAGTACCCGCACTGGGGCACCTCGTCCTCGATCCAGGCCTTCTGCAGGGGGTGGCTCCGGTCTTTCGACAGGCCCTCGATCGTCACGATCTTGTGTCCCACCGCCTGGCTGACCGGGAGAACGCAGGACCGGACGGCCTCTCCGTCCATGAGAACCGTGCAGGACCCGCACAGGCCTTCGCCGCAGCCGTACTTGGTGCCCGTGAGCCCGACGGTGTCTCGCAGGACCCACAGGAGCGGCGTGTCGGGCTCGACGTCCACCGTTCTGGACGTACCGTTTACCATCAGCCTGAGTTCTGCCATGGTTTTCCCCTCCTTATTTCACGAATCAGGCTAGATAATTATAACGAGTTGTATGCCGTTCTTACAAACGGCACGCGGAAGCCGGTGCCCGGCCTACCACCCGCGGACTGGGCGCCACTCGTCGACGACGGCGTTGCCCCTGACGACCAGGTAGCGTTCGAAGAGCGCCGCGGCCAGGCAGGAGTGGTTCGGCAGGATTCGGAGTTTTCCACCCACGGGATGCGCGAGTAGTCCAGAGGTGTCCTCCCGACGATCTGCCCGTGCTCCTGCGAAAGGGCGGATATCCGCAGGTCGGGGAAGGCCGTCCCGCCGTCCGGCGAGTAACAGAGGCCGAAACCGCATCGCGGGGTCGACGTGCACGGGCCCCGGATCTTTGGACAGCGCGAGGGCGCCCGCGTCGATGAGAAGTCCGTTGCGCGCCGGGTAGTGGCCGATGACCGTGGCGAGCACGCCGAATGCCACGTCCTCCGCCGAGCAGCTTCCTATGGCGGTCTGGAAAGCATCGTAGAAGATGTAGTTGCCGGGCCTGGCTTCGGTGGCGCCTTCCAGATCATCCACGGCGGAGAACGTCGGCGTGGAACCGACGCTCACCTCGTCCACATGGACGCCTTCGGCCCGCAGTTTTTCCGCGAACCGGACGACCTCATCCCGTTCACGGCGAGCCACCACCAGGGCCTCTTCGCGGTTCGGGCAGGCGTACGCCTGGCCCGCGTGGGTCAGCACGCCGCGGAAGATCACGTGCGGCGATCGCGCCAGCCGGAGCGCGAAGGCCAGGCTCTCCGGGCGCTCGGGATCGACGCCCGCGCGGTGATAGCCGCAGTCGATCTTAAGAAAGACGGGGAAAAGCGACGCCCCCCGCGCGGGCGAAGGCCTCGATGCCCGCGAGCGTGGTCTCGTTGTCCAGGAGAAGGTTGAGGGCGTCGACGTTCCCGGCGATCTCCGCCGCCTCTTCGATCCTCTCGAGGGGAAAGGGCACGGCGTACGTGATGTCCTTGAATCCCGCCGCGGCGAAGGCTCGAGCCTCTGCGAGCGTGGACACCGTAATGCCACCGAAGTGTCCGCGGACCTGTATGCGGGCGGCCTCCACGCACTTGTGCGTCTTCACGTGCGGGCGCAGTCTGACGCCGAGGCGATGCGCCTTCTGCGAGGCCCTGTCCGCGTTGCGTTCGAGGACGTCTAGATCCACGAAGGCGCAGGGCGTTTTGCTTCTGCGAGGTTCATGGACTCCCCAGCGGTTGGTTCGCCGAATCCTATTCGTCGGACGGGGCAGGTTCCACCCGCGCCGCGGCCAGCCATTCCCTGACGGCGGGGAGGGCCCTGACGGCATCCGCATAGGCGGCCGCCGCCCCTTCCAGCTTCACGCCGTACGTGAGAAAACGCAGGACGACCGGCGCGTACATGGCGTCGGCGACGGTGAAACGGCCGAAGAGCATCTCGCCGTCTTTTCCATAACGCTCCCTGCAATCGGTCCACAGGGCCAGGATCCTGCTGATGTCGGCCCTCGCGTCGGCCGGGACCTCGAAGCCCGCGTAAAAGGCCTTGCATTCGAGCGGAAGGTGCCGACGCAGGGCGGCGAAACCCGCGTGCATCTCTGCGCTCACCGAGCGGGCCAAGGCACGCGCGCCGGCATCGGAGGGCCATAGTCCGGCCTCCGGGAAGCGTTCGGCCACGTACTCGCAGATCGCGAGAGAATCCCAGATTTTCAGGGCGCCGGCCAGGAGAACCGGCACGAATCCGGAAGGCGAATAGCGTGCGATCCTTGCGTCCGTCTCTTTTTCGTCCAACTGGATGAGGACTTCCTCGAAGGCGATGCCGGCCTGCTTCATGGCCAGCCACGGCCTCAGGGACCAGGACGACAGGTTCTTACTGCCGATGATCAGGGTGAAGCCATTCCAGTTGCTGGATGTGGCGTGCTCGCTCACGGAGTCCACCTCACTGGCAGACCGCTAGGAAACGGTCTCCTTGAAGACCACGCCCCGCTTGGCGAGGTCTTCGATCACGAATTGGTAACACCCCGGTTCCCGCCCCACGAACTCGGGCGGAGAAATCCCGGTCCTCTTGAACCGTCCGCTCGCCACCAGCCTCACCACGGCCGTGCAGGAGTACCCCGTCGTTCGTGCCATGGAGCTGGTTCCCGTCCGTGGTTCGTAGCGGTCCAGCAACTCATAGGTGTGGATCTGGCGCCTGCCGTCTTTGTCGCCCTCCACCATGACGCGCATGACGGTCAGGTCTTCTTCGCCTTCGGCCAGCTGCCACATGGGAAAGAGCAGTTTGGCGGTGAGATCCATGGGGCGGACCATGACGCCGTTCACATCCACGGGCTTCTCGCTGAAGAAACCCGTATCCCTCAGCAGTTTGATCTTTTCCACGTGGCCGGGATAGCGCAGGGTCTTCTCCCGCATGAAGGGCGCCTTCACCGTTGTGAGGAGCGTCCTCAATCCGTCCGTGTAGAAGGCTTCCAAGGTTCCCACACCCGGGAAGTCCTCCAGTTCGAGCTCCGAGAGAGCCGGCCGCGTCACGACCTTGCCGCTGGCCACGAACCGGGAAGGCCGCGTGTACTCGGCGATCACGTCGATGGGTGAGAAGACGGCCTTGTACTCGTAGGGGAGCGTCCGGACGACGGGCAGTCCACCGACAAGGCACTCGAAGCGATGAAGCCTCTCCATGGCCGTCTCCTGGTAGCCCACGATGATGTTCCAGCACCCGGGGGCGATGCCGCAGTCCACGACCGCCGTCAGCCCCTTGTGATGGGCAAGATCATCCAGCTCGAAAGGATCTTCTTCGAAAAAGGAGATATCGACGGCGTTCTTGCCGCATTCGAGAACGGTCTTCAGCGTGTTGAATCCCATGGGCCCCGGAACGGCCCCGACGACCAGGTCGCCGTCACCCACCGCTCCGACAATCTCTCCGCTGTCCGAAAGGTCGGCCCGAACGACCGTTACGTTTTCGACCGACCGCAGGCCCTCGAGGGCCGAAGGCGACGCATCGACCGCCGTCACATCGAACTCATGATCTCTGGCCAGGTCTTTGATGATGGCGCTGCCCACGCGCCCCGCCCCGAGGACGACAATTCTCATGGCAACCTCCTCTGTGCAGTCATTCGACGATGCGTCACCGAAGTGCCGGGCATACGGTTCCCTTCGTCCGTCCACGGTGATGCGCGCCTCGAAAATAGCGGTCCACCTGCAGAGCGGACCGCTCGAATCCTGATGGGTTTATCTTACCAGAAACCCCGGGCAAGGAGAGCCTGAGGGATCCGCAGGCATAAGGTTGGTATAATCTACAATACATGTGCCGGGGTCGTGCCGCCGGGCAACAGGAGAATGCGATAGATGAACAGCACACTGCGTTTCGCCATTTTTCTGGCGGTCGTACTGGGCGTCTGGTCCCTCATGCACGCCTACGTGCTGTTGAGGGTTCTTCCGCTCCCCGGTCTGGCGGCGCCGATCGCGCGGCGGGTCCTTCTGGGGGTGGCCGCGTTTCTCTGGGCAAGCTATCCCCTGAGCCGGATTTTCTCACACTGGAAGCCGGCCACCGCCCTGGCCGGTCCTTTCGAGTGGATCGGCGCCTACTGGATGGGCATTCTGTTTCTCACCCTCGTCTGCCTGTTCGCCGCGGACCTGGTGACGGGCTTCGGCTTCCTGTTCCGGGCGTGGGTCCCCTCCGTTCGATGGGGCGCCCTCGCCTCGGCCGGCCTGCTTTCCATCATTGCGGTCATTCAGGCTGCACGAGGCCCCGTGGTCAACACCTGCGAAATCGAGCTCCACGATTTGCCGGCCCGGTACAACGGACTGGTCGCCGTTCAAATTTCGGACCTCCACGTCGGAGACATGCTCGGAAAACGCTGGCTGGAAGGTGTCGTACGTCAGGTGGAAGCCCTTCACCCCGACGTCATATTTATGACGGGCGACCTCGTGGATGGCGACGCCGGGCCGGTGGAACCGCTCGTTCCGGTCCTGAAAGAGCTGAAGGCACCTCTCGGCGTGTGGGCCGTGACGGGCAACCACGAGTTCTATGCGGGACGGAAACGCTCGGTAGCGCTCTTTGAGAGGGCAGGCTTTCACGTGCTGGCGGACCGGTGGGAAGCCGCCGCTCCCGGCCTCGTGATAGCCGGCGTCGACGATCTCACGGCCCGCCGCCAGTTCGGACTGAACCACGACCCGGTCGAAAAAGCGCTGGAGGGGCATCCGAAGACAGCCACCATCTATCTCTGCCACAGCCCCCTACAGGTCAGGCGGGCAGCCGATCTGGGGGCGGATCTCATGCTTTCGGGCCACACCCACGACGGCCAGATCTGGCCCTTTCAGTACGTGGTCCGCCTCTTCTATCCTTACGTGGCGGGATCTTACCGGGTCGGCGGCATGACCCTCGTCGTAAGCCGGGGAACGGGCACGTGGGGGCCGCCAATGCGCCTCTTCAAGCGCAGCGAAATCGTTCGCCTGATCCTGGTGGGCCCACGGACCGACGCTCGCACGCACTCATTGCAGAGCAGATAATCGCCTCGAATCGTTTTTTTGATCTGACGGACCCCGTGTCACACTACGGTGACGCTCACATTCACCATATCCTGACAAAAAATGGCACTTCGCAACAGGCGAGCGGGTCTGCTCAAGGATTCTCACGTGGCATAAGGATTGCTTTCATCTTACGCTTGAGGGTAGAGGGCCTGAAGTGGACAAGAAAAGCGGTTTCACACTTATCGAAGTGCTGATCGTGATCGCCATCATAGCCATCCTTGCGGCGATCATGATCCCCAACCTCTTGACGGCCATCAGCAAGGCGAAGCAGAAGAGGGCCATGGCCGAGATTCGCGGCATGGCCACCGCCTGCAACTCATACAGCACGGACAACAACAGGTATCCCGCCGGGAATGCAAGCTGGACACCATCCGACACCGTCATCCCCGTCGGAGAACTGGCGCCCTATTACATCAAGGAGGTCCCCAATCCCGACCCGTGGAACAACACGTACCTATACGCATCGACCAGCACGGGTACCGACTTCGGAATCAAGTCGCTCGCGGTGGACGGCCAGTCGGACTCGGGGGACCTGTCCGCCCTGATCAACGCGCCGCCGGACGTCACCCACTGCCTCGAAAACGACATCGTGTGGGTGGACGGGGAATTCCATCGCTGGCCGGAAGGCAAACAGAGTAAGTGCCAGTAAGAGGGCGTCGGTCCCGACCGAGCTTCCTTGGGCCTTGTCAAATATCAGGCCATCTCTCGCCGTCTGACGGCGCCGCTCTCCGTTATCAGCGCTTAACCTATGGCCCGCGGATGCGTCATGTTGTCCGGGTCCAGAATCTCGTTGAGTTTCTTTTCGGAAAGCAGTTTCCTTTCAAGGACCAGGTCCCTGACCGGGCGGTTCGTCTCGAGGGCCTCCTTGGCGAGGTCTCCGGCGGCTTCGTACCCGATATAGGGCACCAGGGCCGTGACGAGCGTGACGCTGTGCTCGACGAGCGACCTGCAGCGGACCCTGTCGGCTGCGATGTCGACCACGCAGCGGCTCCGGAAAGTCTCCGCCGCGCTGGCCAGCATGTTCAGGCTCATGAAGAGGTTGTAGGCAATCAGGGGCTCGAAGGGATTGAGCTCGAGCTGGCTGGCCTCGGCGGCCATGGAGACGGCCACGTCGTTCCCGACCACCTGGTAAGCCACCTGGCTGATGACCTCCGGAATAACGGGGTTCACCTTGCCCGGCATGATCGATGAGCCGGGCTGTCTGGGCGGTAGCAGGATCTCTCCAAAGCCCGCCCGCGGCCCCGACGAAAGCAGCCTGAGATCATGGGCGATCTTGGACAGCTGGACGGCGATGCGCTTCAAGATCCCAGAAACCTCGGCAAAGTCCCCGCTGTCCTGGGTCGCCTCGACGAGGTTGACGGCCGTGGTGAGCGGGAAACCGGTGATTTCCCGCAGGCGCTCGCATACGAGCCCCGCGTACCTGGGGTCGGTATTCAGGCCCGTCCCGATGGCGGTGGCCCCCATGGAGATCTCCTGCATGAGGTACTCCGCCCTCTTGAGCGAATCCCGGCTCTCCCCGATCATCACCGCGTAGGCCTCGAATTCCTGCCCCAGGGTCATGGGCACGGCGTCCTGCATCTCGGTCCGCCCGATCTTGATGACGTCCGAGAACTCCTCGCCCTTCGCCGAGAAGGCCTCACACAGGTGTCCGAGAGCTTCGCGCAGTCCCTGGATGTCGTACAGGACGGCGATCTTGATGGCGGATGGGCACACGTCGTTGGTGGACTGGGACATGTTGACGTGGTCGTTGGGATGGCAGAAGGCGTACTCGCCGCGCTGGCGGCCGAGTATCTCCAGGGCCCTGTTGGCGATCACCTCGTTGGCGTTCATGTTCGTGGAGGTACCCGCCCCGCCCTGCATCATGTCTACCACGAACTGGTCGTGGAGCTTCCCGCCTATGATCTCTTCGCACGCGGTCACGATGGCGGCCGTCAATGGGCTCCTTGAGGAGGCCGATCTCCCTGTTCGCCAGGGCGGCGGCCTTCTTGATCTCGGCGAGAGCGCGAACGTAATGCGGAAAATTGGCCAGCGTGACGCCCGTGAACTGAAAGTTGTTTAGCGCACGCTGGGTCTGGATGCCGTAGTAGGTGTGCTCGGGCACCTCGAGAGTGCCCAGGGAATCCTTCTCAAGACGGAACGCCGGGGCGTCCTCGCCGGTATGGCCTTTACCCATGAAATCTCCTCCCCCGGCACAACAACGCTACCGGATGGCGGCTTCCGGCGGACGGTGCCTCCGGGCGACCTCCCATCCCGGCAGCGCCCTTACTCTCGATCAGAATCCGTAGATCTCTCCGAACTTCCGGGTCAGGTACGCCACGGACGGCCGGATGGAGAGAGGCTTGCCCGTCACTTTCCGGCACAGTTCGGGGGCCAGATACCGCCTCCCGTGCACGTGGATGCGGGTATTGAGCCACTCCTTGATAGGTCCGAGTTCGCCCCGCGAGACCCTTTCGTTCAGGTCTGGAAGGTCCTCGCGCAGTTTCTCCAGGAACTGGGCGCCGTAGAGATTGCCCAGAGCATACGTGGGGAAGTACCCGATGAGCCCCGCCGACCAGTGGATGTCCTGCAACACACCTTCCCTGAACGTCGAAGGCAGGATGCCCAGGAGTTCCTGCATTTTGGAATTCCACGCCTCGGGCAGGTCGCCCGCTTCCAGCTTGCCCGCCAGGAGGGCGCTCTCCAGTTCGAAGCGCAGGATGATGTGCAGGTTGTAGGTGACTTCGTCCGCTTCCACCCTTATCAAAGAGGGCTGACACACGTTGATCGCCCGGTAGAATGCGTCCAGGTCCACGTCGTCCAGGACACCTGGAAAAGCCTTCCTGAGTTCGGCGTAATAGTGTTTCCAGAACGGTCTGGACCGTCCGATCAGGTTCTCCCAGAATCGGGACTGGGATTCGTGGATGCCGAGCGAACACGCCTGGCCGGACGGGTCCCTGTAGCGGTCCGGATCCAGTCCCTGCTCATAGAGGGCGTGCCCCGTCTCGTGGATTGTTCCGAAGAGGGCCATGTTCAGGAAGTTCTCGTCGTAGCGGGTCGTGATCCTCACGTCGGCGAAAGTCCCCGAGGTGAAGGGGTGGGCGGAGGCGTCGAGCCGTCCCGCGCCGAGGTCGTACCCCATGTCCGCCATAACGCGCCGGCTGAAGGCCTCCTGCCCCGACCTGGGGTAATGCCTCAGAACCGGCTCCTGGCTCGGAGGATTGGGCGCCCCCTTGATCTTGTCCAGGAGGGTGACGAGTTCCGGCTTCAGCTCGCCGAAGAGCGTCCTGAGGGCCTCCTCGGTCATGCCGGGCTCGAAGTCTTCGAGCAGGGCGTCGTAAGCGTTAGGCGCTTCGAGCGCCGCCGCCATTTCCCGAGTCAGGGCGATCACTTTCTCCAGGTGCGGACGGAAAGCCTCGAAGTCATCGTTATGCCTCGCCTCTTCCCAGGCCACCTGGGACAGGGCGCAGGCCTGGGCCCGCTCGGTGACGAGCCGGACGGGGATTTTCGTTGACCGTTCCCAGGCTCGCATGGCCTCACGGACGTCGGCCTTACGGGTCTCGTCGAGGCCGTCTTCCTCCGCGAGCGTCCGGATGAGGTCGCCCAGTTCGGGACTCGTCAGGCGGGCGTGGATCAGTCCGGCCAGGGCCGCCTGCTGCGCGCCTCGCTGGGCCGCACCCTTCCGCGGCATCATCACCTGCTGGTCCCATTCCAGGCCTTGCTGGATTTCGGTCAGGTCGTGGATTTCCCGGCTTCTCTCGAGAAAGCGTTCAAGCTTTTCATTCATAGACAGTCTCCCGCGTGTAAGCGTGTAAGTGCCTGACGACAAAGCGGCAGTATAGCAGGGGGAAGGGCTTAAGGCTAAGGGCTAGGGGCGAATTCTGGATTTGGAAATTGGGATTTGGGATTGCGGACACAGCAGAGGCATGCCCTAGAAGCAAGAGGCCTGTCGGCCTTGTGCTGTCCGCGCTCTGCCGTCGGAGGGTCCCGAGGGTTCTTCGCGGCTCGATCACCTGATCACCCTTCGTCCGGTGCTTGTCTCCGCGCCTTCGCGACCCGGCGGTTCGATCCATCCCGCTTCGAAGCACTCAGTTGGAGAAGGGGTCCCAGGGCGGCATGACCTCGGGTTTCCCATCCGCAAGCTTCAGGACGGCCTCGGGCACGTACTTCTTGTTCACGAGCATCTCGTAGACGTTGGCGCCGAACCACGAATCGGTGATGGTCCAGTAGCCGTCGCGACCGCGTTTCTTGCCCCAGGAGTTCTCCACCTTCCACTTGTCGGGCTTTCCGTCCCGGACGTCGACGCCGACGAAGACCATGCAGTGATCCGGCGCGCCCTCGAAGTAGGCCAGCTCGTCGGCCTTGTCCATGTGGAAATCCAGTCCGAAGAGATCGCCGTAGTCCTTGATCCCCTGGTCCCAAAGCCCGGCGTCGTTGTCCCTCTGGACGCCGGAGTTGCAGCAGAACCAAACGGCTTCGTCCCCAAGAACGGATTTCATGGCCATGGTCGCCATGACGTCGATGGGCACGTTGATGGCCTGCATGTCAGGGCCGTCGGCCGTGTCTCTGTTCCAGGCGAACCGCAGCACGGCATTCATGGGCTTGCCTGGGTAGTTGACGAAGTGCATGTAGTCGTGGAGATCCACACCTACGAAATCCTTATAGAACTTCTGCGGCGTGTAGGTCTTCGCGGCGCTCACCGTGCCGTCCTTGTCTTCGTATCGCCAGGTGAACGTCCGGGGCGGCTGCCCCAGGCAGAGGACGAGGACCCTGTTGACCTCTTTGAGGACGTCGAGTTTTGCCTCGCGGAGCTGTCCCACCGTGGCGCCCGCCTGCGCCTTCGCCCTCAGGGAGGCGATGCCTTTCCGGATAACGGTCGATAGGAGGCCGTTCATCTCGTTCGTGTGGGAGGCGCTGTAGGTGTCCGGCATGACGGACTTGGGCAGGACGCCATACTTGTCCACGAGGTAGAGCACATAGTTCCAGTCGCCTCCGTCCTCGATGGGGTGCCTGAGGAGGAGTTCGTTCTTCCGGCTGTCCGGCGGCTCGTTCCTGAGGGCGATGGCCAGCTCGAGCGACCGGTTGGCTCGCTCCAGCTTGTCCCAGTACTGCTCGTAGGCCTGGGAAAGCTCGAAGTTCTTGAGCTTGTGATTCTCGATCACGGCGGGCCTGAGGATGTTGAGACCGGCGAAGAGCCAGCAGCGCCCGCTCTGTTCCTGATTTGTAATGGTGCCCGGCTTCTTGATGACGTGCGTGAAGAGGTTGTCGTCGTCCTGCTTCTTCCTGCCATCTACCACGAGCTTGCCGATGGCATTCTCCGAAAGCGAGTTCTGCACGGCGCGCAGGGCGGGTGTCAGTTCAGTGGATTTCTGGATTTCCGCCACGGCCCCTGGCGTGAGGCCCGCGGCGGGATCGGGCGCCTCGCCGGGCCCCTCCACGTACTGCGCCATGAGCGGCAGGGACACCGTCAGCAAGACCGCACAGATCACTTTTTTGGAATGACGCATGGTGCACACCTCCTCTGATCCGATGACCTCCGGAAGCCGCAGGCTTCCCGTTCGCACCCAGTGCCCGTCGACCGTCGATGAAGCGAAACGACGTCCCGCCCCCGACCTTGTGTTCGCCGGCGCATCAGCGGCGGCCTGCGCGCGGCGCCTTCAGGGTATTCCAATTTCGGCTCCGTCCTCAACTCCGGTCATTCGTCGTACAATAAATGACGGCTTCCGACAACGGGACGCCGTTCCTCGCACGATAGGTAATGATGAGAAGGAGAATCCTCATGAACCGACACTTCAGGCCGTGGCTCTCCGCCGCGGCGGTTATGCTGGTCGCGCTTGCGGCTTCCGCCGCTCCCTCCAAGAACCTGACCGTCGCAGATGCCCTCCAATCCTGGCGCTTCGGGGGAAACGTCCCCCGGGACATTATCTGGGCCCCGGACGGCCGGACGTTCTTCTATTTCAAAGCCGGTTCGCCGCGTGAAGCCTCGGACCTGATGCGCTTCGACACGGCGGACCTCTCGCGCCACATCGTGCTCGCCCAGGACGAATACCGTAAAGCGCTGGCGAAACTGGACGGTGTGATGCCTGCCCAGGAAAAGCGAGCCGATTTTAGACGCTACACGGTTTCGCCCCACGGGCGCTTTCTCCTGCTCAGCACGCCGAAGGGACTCATGTGCTGGGACCTCACCGCGAAGAAGCTGACCCGGTTGTCGCCGGTGCACCTGGGCAGGGTCGACAACGCCGCGTGGTCGCCGGATGGTACGCGGGTGGCCTTCACCTCGGACGCCGACCTGTGGGTGGCGGACCGCGCCTCCGGCAAGGCTCACCGGCTCGTGGCGGGCGGGTCCCCACTCGTGACGTGCGGATCGGTGGACTGGCTCTACGGCGAGGAGCTGGACATGACCACGGGCTACTGGTGGTCGCCCGACGGGAGCCGCATCGCCTACCTGCGTTTCGACGAGGCGGGCGTACCCACCTACCCCATCATCGACCAGACCCAGATCAACCCGGCGGTCAAGAAACAGTTCTATCCGAAGCCCGGCGAACACAACCCCTCCGTGACGCTCCGCGTCGTGACCCTGGACGGAAAGGACTCGGCGGTCACGAGTGCCGAATCAGGCGAGGGGTACCTCACCCGGGTCGCCTGGTTTCCGGACGGCAAGGCGTTGAGCTTTGAGATCATCAACCGGAACCAGGACCACCTCGTGCTGTACCGATCGAACCTCAACGACAAGGCGCCCGCCTCCCTGCTCGAGGAGAAGCACGACACCTGGGTCAACGTTCTGGGCCGCCCCCGTTTCATCGACGGCGGCAGGCGTTTCCTCTGGCTGAGCGAGCGGGACGGCTACGAACACATCTACCTCTACGACCTCACGAAACACTCGGTCAAGAAGCTCACCGAAGGACCGTGGGTCGTGGACTCCATCCTCGGGGTGAACGAAAAGACGGGCTGGGTCTACTTCGAAGGCAACCGGGAGAGCCCCCTGGGGCGGCAGGTCTACAAGGTGAACTTCAAGGGCCGCATGGAGAGGGTCTCGGAGGGAACCGGCTGGCACGACGCGACCTTCTCCCCCGGCGCAGGGGCCTACGTCGACGCCCATTCAAGCGCAGGAACGCCGCCGGTGGTCACGCTGCACCTCATCAGGAGCAGGAAAACCGCCGTGATCGCTGCCAACCCCGCGCCCGAACTGGCCGCGTACGGCTTCGTCAGACCCGAGTTCATCAAAGTCCGGGCCGACGACGGGACCGTCCTTTACGCCAGGGTCATCAAGCCACGGGATTTCGATCCCCACAAGAAATATCCCGCCGTCGTGGAAGTCTACGGCGGCCCGGATTACCAGATGGTTCAGAACCGGTGGGTCGGGCGTTGGGACACGGTCAACCAGCTCTTTGCCGAGAACGGGTTCGTCTACTTTTCCATCGACAACCGGGGTTCCACGCGACGCGGCAAGGCATTTGAAGACGTACTCTACAAACGCATGGGCAAGGTAGAACTCGAGGACCAGCTCGCTGGCCTCGAGGCCCTGAAGGCCCTGCCCTACGTGGACGGCAACCGGGTCGGAATCTGGGGCTGGAGCTACGGTGGATTTATGACGTGCTACACGCTCACGCACGCCCCGAAGGGCGACTTCGCCTGCGGCCTCGCCGTGGCACCCGTCACGGACTGGCTCAACTACGACACGTGCTACACAGAACGTTACCTGAAGCAGCCAAAGGACGACCGCCAGGGATACAGGAACAGCTCGCCGGTCCACTTCGCAAAAGACCTCAAGGGCAACTTCTTCCTGGCCCAGGGGCTCGTCGACAACAACGTCCACTTCGGGAACAGCGTGCAGTTCGTGGACGCCCTCTACAAGGCGCACAAGTCGTTTCAACTGGCCTACTACCCGAGGATGAGCCACGGGATCCGCGGCCCCAACGCCAGGCTCGACCTGTTCACACACATCCTGCGCTTCTTCGAGCAGCAGCTCGAACCGGGGAATCTTCCGGGGCCGAAGATGAAGTGAGCGTCAGAGGCACATTTTCCTCACGCCGAAAGGTCGGGGAGAGCCTCTCCCCGACCTTTCTTAGCCTTCCCTTACCGCGCCGCCGGTACACCCGGAGGCGACCCTATCGGTCGGCCCCCGCCCAGTGGTTAACCGGACCGTGGCCGCGGCCGAGACCCTGACCGGTCCGTATGGCCTCCGTGATGAAAGCCTTGGCCTCCGCGATGGCAGCCATGGGGTCTTCTCCCCTTGCCAGCAGGGCCGCTATGGCCGCGGAGAATGTGCATCCCGTACCGTGCGTGTTGCGATTGGAACTGCGGATACCTTCGAAGGCACGCCACGTTTCGCCGTCCCAGGCGAAATCCACGGACACGCCCTCGGGGTTCGCGGGGCTATGCCCGCCCTTCATCACGACGATCTTTGGCCCCATGTCCCGGATGAGCCCGGCGGCTTTCCGAAAATCCTCTTCCGTACTCAGGGAGAAGCCTACGAGGGCTTCCGCCTCGGGCACGTTGGGCGTGACCACGAGGGCCAGGGGGAACAGGTCGTGTACAAGGGTCTCCACAGCGGCGGGATCGATGAGCGGGTCCCCTCCCTTGGCGCGCATGACGGGGTCCACGACGAGCTTGTGAACCTCGTGCCGCCGCATCACCTCAACAACCGCGCCGATGATGGACGCGTCCACAAGCATGCCGGTCTTCACGGCGTCGGCCCCGATATCCGAAAGACAGCTTTCGGCCTGAAGGGCGACGAAGGCAGGATCCACCGCCGAAATGCCCTGGACGCCGACGGTGTTTTCGGCAACGACGGCGGTCAGGGCCGAGGCGCCGTAGACGCCGAACCGATGGAAGGTCTTCAGATCCGCCTGGATGCCCGCACCCCCACTGCAGTCGGAGCCGGCAATAGTCAGTGCCCGCGCGATCGTCATTGAGAACCTCCTTCCACGGGCTGATTTTATCTCACTCTTCCCAATAAGTGGCGCCCCTCCTTCGCCCGGAGGGGCGGCCCCCTCCCTTCCGGACCGCCTTGGGGTATCATGGGCGGGTCGCCGGGGCCTGTCCTCCCGGCGGGAGGGAGGCGCTCATTACCGGGAATCCTCACTTCGGCGAAATGGTCGCCATCGGTACGGCCCTCATGTGGGCCTTCACGGCCATCTTCTTCACGCTGGCCGGCGACCGCGTCGGCTCTCTGGCGGTCAACCGCACGCGCCTGGTGATGGCCGTCGTCATGCTCGGGGCGATGCATCTCTTTCTCTTCGGCACGATCGTGCCTGTGGAAGCCACCTGGCACCACTGGTTCTGGTTCGGGCTGTCGGGAATCATCGGCCTCATGGTCGGCGACGGCTTCCTTTTCCAGGCCTACCTGGACATCGGGCCACGCAAAGGCATGCTGGTCATGTCCGCCTGGCCCATTTTCTCGGCCGTCATGGCCCTCGTGTTCCTTGGAGAGACCCTGGGCTGGGTGGAGATTACCGGCATCGTCATTACCGTCGGCGGCATCGCGTGGGTCATCCTGGAACGGGGCATAGACAAAGCGCAGGCGCGGAGCGAACGGCTTGGACGGGGCGTTCTCTTCGCATTCGGGGGCGCGTTCTGCCAGGCGGCCGGAATCGTAGTGGCAAAGCGCGGCCTCGACGGCGCGATCTCGCCGCTTTCGGGCACGCTCATCAGGATGATCGTCGCGGCGGGCGGGATCTGGCTGCTCACGCTCGTCTTCGGCGGCATGAAGGAGAGTATCGGCAAGCTGCGGGACCAAAAGGCCCTTGCCTATACCGCGTTCGGGGCGTTCTGCGGGCCTTTCCTTGGGGTCTGGATGTCCCTCGAGGCCGTGGATCACGCCAAGGTCGGCGTAGCCTCCGCGCTCATGGCCCTGGCACCTGTCCTGGTGCTTCCTATGGTCCGCATCGTCTACGGAGAGCGGGTCTCCTACAGGGCGATCTTCGGGACCATGGCCACCTTCGCCGGAGTGGCGCTCCTCCTGACAACCTAGTATATATATCCTCTGGTCCGCAGAGCCGGGGCCGACCCCGCCCGGCCGGCCTCCTGGTTTCGTCGGCGGTCATCGCGACGCTATCCAATCCGTCCTTCCGCATGGAGGCTTCATGCAGAACATACACCCCACCCCCGCCGCACCGCCGTCCACCGGCCGCGCTCGGTACTTTCCCGAAGCAACGGACGAGCAGTGGAACGACTGGCGCTGGCAGTACCGGAACCGCGTTCGCGATCTGCAGAGCCTGGGACGCCTGCTCGACTGGACTGCGGCAGAGATCGAAGGATTGCGGCGCCTGGGCGTCGATCTTCACATCGGCATTACCCCCTACTACCTGAGCCTTATCGACGCCGCCGATCCCAGAGACCCCATCCGGCGGCAGGCAGTGCCTTCCCTGGACGAATACACCTATCACAGCGTCGGCCTGGAGGATCCCCTGGGAGAGAATCCCCACATGCCGGTGGACGGGATCGTCCACAAGTACCCCGACAGGGTGCTTTTCCTCGCCACCAACATGTGCCCCGTGTACTGCCGCCACTGCACGAGGAGGCGGGAGTGGCAAGGCGGGGAAGCACCCAGGAGCAGGCCCCAGCTGGACGCGATGATCGCCTACATTGCCCGGACGCCCTCCGTGCGGGACGTCATACTCTCGGGCGGAGACCCCCTGTCGCTGCCGGTCCGGACGCTGGAATACTGCCTCTCAGGACTGCACAAGATCGAGCACGTGGAGATCGTGCGCATCCACACGCGCTACCCAGTGGTTCTGCCGCAGCGCATCGACAACGATCTCACGTCCCTGCTTTCCAGGTATGCGCCCATATGGATGAATACGCACTTCAACCATCCCAGGGAGATCACCCGGGAGGCGGCGGCCGCATGCCGCCAGATCCTGCGGGCTGGTGTTCCGCTGAATAATCAGACCGTTCTCATGCGCGGCGTCAACGACGACGTCCGGACCATCACCGCCCTGTGCCACGACCTCCTCAAGATAGGCGTACGTCCCTATTATCTCTTTCACTGCGACCCCGTCAACGGCGCGGAACACCTGCGCACGTCCGTCTGGAAGGGCGTGGAGATCATCGAGAAGATGCGGGGGCACACCTCGGGGCTGGCCATTCCCACCTACGCCGTGGATACGGAAGGCGGCGGCAAAGTCCCCATCAATCCGAATTATCTTCTCTACACGACCGAGGAAACCCTCGTCCTAAGGAATTTTGAGGGCGTCGTCTTCCACTACGGCAATCCACGGCCGGCCGGTGAGCGAGCGGACGGTGGAACCCCGGCCGAAGGGCCTAAGCTCCGGCTTTCCCAGGCCCGGAGAAGCAGGCCCCCACGAGGGGGAGGAGAGGAACTGAATCCCCATCCCTTCTCTGCGAAGGACCGTTCTTTCGTATATTCTATTGTCAATTTTCGATCTCGCCCTTATAATTTCTCCTAAATGGAGGTGGCTATGAGAGTGCACAAGCTGGGCAGGTTGGTGGTCTTTCTGGTGTCGGCAACGCTTTTCCTGGGCCTTTTTGCCTCGTGCTCCAAGAAGGAGCCCGCGGAATCGACACCCATGGCTTCGAGCACTCCCGCGCCCTCTGTAGAAAAGCCCGGCCCCTGGACGCCCGAAAAATCAACGCCCTCGCTCGAGGTACAGACCAGCGCGGATGCCTACAACAAGCAGGGCGTCCTGAAGAGTATCCACTTTGAAACGGACAAGTGGGACATCCTGTCCCCCGATCGCGCCGTTCTCAAGGAAAACGCCGCATGGCTCCTGGCCCATCCGGCACTCGCGGTGATCGTCGAGGGGAACTGCGACGAGCGGAACACCGAAGCCTACAACCTGGCGTTGGGTGAACGGCGCGCCAACGCCGCAAAGCAGTACCTCATCGGCCTGGGCGTGCCCGCCAGCCGCATCCAGACCGTCTCCTACGGCAAAAATCGTCCCGTCTGCGAAGAACACAACGAAGCCTGCTGGCAGCAGAACAGACGCGACGACTTCATCCTCCAGGAGCAGAAGTAGGCCCAGATGAAAAGGACCGTTCTCATAGGCATAGCCGTTTTCGGCCTCGTAGCCGGGTCGATATCCGCCGGCACCCGGGAGGACATAGCTCAGTTGAACCAGCAGGTTTCGGCGCTCTCCCAGCGCGTGCAACTGGTGGAATCCCAGCTGACTGAAATCCAAAAAACCCTCTCTGGGCTGTCCGCAAAGCTCGACGCGGTGGCCCGTTCCTCCCAAACGGCCGACATGCGCGCCGACCTCGACCAGGTGAAAAGCCAGATCGAAGTCCTCGAAAGCGAGGTCAATGCCCTCAAAAACAGAAACAGTGTCTTCGCCGTTCCCCCTGTGGCCTCTTCGCCCGTTGGGACCACGGGCGCCGAAGGGCCTTCCGCCGTTCAGCCGGCACAAAGGCCATCCACGGCGGGCGTGCCGGTGGCCGCAGGCCCCGAGACATCCGCCCCGGTTACTCAGGAACTCTACAAGCAGGCCTACAACGACTACCTGCAGGGCAAGTACGAGTTGGCGGCCGGAGAATTCAAGCAGTTCATGGAGGCCTTCCCGAAAGACCCGCGGGCGGGAAACAGCCAGTACTGGATCGGCGAGTGTTCGTACAGCCGGAAAGACTACGCCGACGCAAAACAGGCTTTTCAGGCGGTCCTCGACGGCTATCCCGACAGCACGAAGGTTCTTGGTGCGCGACTGAAACTAGGGTTGACCCAGCTTTCCATGGACGAGACGGCACAGGGTATCGCGACCCTCAAGGCGCTGATCGCCGCGTCACCCGATTCGGACGAGGCGATGATCGCGCGGGACCGCCTCAGGAAATTGCAGGCGCCCTGAGCGGCCGGATGTGTGGCTGGGACACCGCAAGAGAATACACGACGCCGCCGCTGAGGCGGCGTTTCTTTTCCTGCGTCCCTGATGATTAATCTTTTGGACCAGGGAAACGGTCTCCTTTGAGAGGCCGGCTACAGGCTGCCCGGCCCCCATGTTTCATCGGGCCGGGATAGACGCACACGTCCTAGGACCCACCTTTCCTGGCGACGGGAGGCCTTTCTGTTGAACCGGCCGGAGACGCCCGACTCGACGCTCATGAAGCGCATGGCAAAGGGTGACCGCCAGGCCTTCGCGGAGATTATCCAGAGGCATCAGGCGGCGGTTCTGTCCATCGCCTACCGTTACCTGGGCCGGCGGGAAGATGCGGAGGAGACGGCCCAGGAGGTCTTTCTGCGCCTCTGGCGCGCCGCTGCGCGGTATCGTCCAGAAAAACCGCTGCCCGCCTATCTTCGCACCCTGACGGTGAACTACTGCCTCGACTCGATCCGGAAACCCCGCCTGGTCGCCCTTCCCGACGAAGAGAGCCGTGCCGAGCACCGGGCGGGCGCCGATGGGGCCTTGCAGACGGTGGAGCTAAATCAGGCGCTCGTGCGGGCGCTGGACGTGCTTCCCGCCATGCAGCGCCTGGCCGTCGTTCTCTTCCACCTGGAGGGCCTCAGCATGAAAGAGACCGCGGACCTGATGGGCACGTCTTCCAAGGCCGTGGAATCGCTTCTGACGAGGGCACGCACGTCCCTTCGGACAAGCCTGGCCCCCATGCTCGGGCAGTAAGAGACCGAATCGGAGGGCCGTTCACACCGCCGGAGAAGCGGCGGGCGGCTACCGAAGGATTTCTCCTCCCCCGCCGTTATACAGAATGTGGAGGTGCTCATGAGGTGCACGAGAGCCGCGCAATTGATGGCCCGGGCCGGCACAGAGAGCGAACTGGAGGCAGACAGCGCGCTTGCGGCACACGTGGCCGAATGCCTGTCTTGCGCACGAGAGTGGCGCCGCCATCTGGCTCTTCTCGCGGCTCTCGACCGGCCTGCGGCCCTCCCCGAATTTCCTGATCTAGCCCCCGCGGTCCTGGACCGGATACCATCGGGAACACCTTTCTGGTGGATGGCCAGGCGGTGGACGGCGGCGGCGGCCCTCGCGTTCCTCATGCTCGCGACGGGCTACATGGTCGGCGCGCGGCTTCTCGACCGCGCCCCCTCCCCCAACGCCATTTCGGATACCTATCAGCAAGCCTTCTCGGGGCTTTCGTCGGGTTCGGTGGAGAACGCGTACCTGGCGGGCGGGACCCTGCCCACGCGCTACGCGCCGGAGGAGACACGGCCATGATCAGGAGGCACGTCTGGAAACTGCTTCTGGCACTGTCGCTCTGCCTCAACGTCGGCTTCGTCACGGCCATGCTGCTCCCGAGCATCCGGCACGAACTGCACAAACCGCTTCCCGACCAGTTGGGATTGAAGGAACCGGTCAGGAGCCAATTCGAAAACAACTTCTCAACCTTCAGGCATGAGGTCGCCCCCCTTTTCGAACAGCTGAGGGCGGAGCGTCTGAAGATGATCAATCTCCTCGCCTCGCCGGACCCGTCCCCCGAGGCCGTACAAGCCCAGGAAAGAGCCATTCAGACGGTAACGGCACGCATACAAGACGCGACGGTGAGGCACTTTCTCAACCAGAAGCGCCTCCTCACCCCCGCACAGCAGAAACAGTTCTTCGATCACCTCGGCCGGTGGCTGGGGAAAGACAAACGCACGCGAAGAAACCCATTCAAGGAGAAGCATTCGTGATCCCCAATCCTTCTCAGCACCGGACCGTGAGAAGCCTCGTGGCCCTGCTCTGCCTTCTGCCGTTCGGCCTGGCGGCCGCCGGCCCGCCCGAGGCTGCCAACCACCCTCTTTCACTCCAGGAATGCCTGAAGATCGCCGTGGAGAACAACCCGAACGCGGCGGCCTTTCTGCACGCCGGACGCGCCGCCATGGCACGGGTCGGTTCCAGCCGTTCCGCCTACTGGCCGACCCTGTCCCTGAGCGGAGACCTCTCCAGGTCCTACGCCGAGCAGAGCGCCGGACCTTCGGGCCGCTCGGCGGCGTCGAGCGCGTACACGAGTTCCAGCGCCTCCCTGCAGGGCCAGTACACCCTGCTGGATTCCGGCGAGCGCAAGGCGACGGTCTCTGCATCCCGCGCCTCCTACCTCTCGACGGACGCCACGTTCAAGGCGAACGTCCAGGACCTGGCCCTCGCCGTGGAGTCGGCTTATTACGCCCTTGAAGGAGACCAGTGGAGACTCGAGGTTGCACGAGAGACAAAAAAGCAGACCCTGTTTCATCTGGATATGTCCAAAGCCCAACAGAAGGTCGGCCTTGTCCCCTATTCGGACGTCCTCCAGGCGGCCACGGCGGACGCCAACGCCGGTTTGGGCGTGATCCAATCCGAAAGTGCGGTGACCTCCGACCGGGCAGCCCTCGCGGTTCTCATGGGTTTCCCGGCGGACACCGGCCTGCAGATAGAGGAGATCCCGTCGGATTCTCCGCTCCCGACCCTTCCCGACTGGGAGACGGGGCGGGACCGCGCCCTCAAGCTGCTGCCGGAGGTCCAGGCGGCCTTTCAGAACACCCAGGCCCTGACGTTCTCCCTCAAGGCCGCCGAGGCCGCCTATCGTCCCACGATAACTGCAGACGGCGCGTACGGTCGGCAGGATGCCGGAAGCTGGCCGAACCTCGAAACCTGGAGCGTCGGCCTCACGTTGCATGTCCCGCTCTTTACGGGCTACGCCAAAACCTACCAGGTCATCCAGGCACGGGAAGCCCTGTCCGGATCCGAAATGGATCTCAAGAGCACGAAACTCAGCTCGGAGAAAACGGCCTACGACGCCAGGACGCAGTTCGCCACCGCGCTTCAGTCCGTCGTGGCGGCGAAGGCGCTGGTGGAGAGTGCCCAGGAAAACTCCGACGTCGCGGAAGGCAGGTACAAGCAGGGCCTGGGATCCATGCTGGACGTAGTGGACGCTACCACGACCCTTCAGAACGCCAGGCTACAGCTCATTTCCGCCAGGCTGTCCCTGTTGACCGCACAGGCCGGTTGGGATCGCGCCACCGGCAAGGACCTTCTGAACGGCCTGAGCCTTCCGTCAACGGCATCCATTTCCAGTAAATCCGGCGCTGAGGATGGTGACGTGCCGGCCCCCCTCAATGGAGAAAACGAACCATGAATCGTTCGATCAAGAGACTCGCGGTCCTCGGCACCGCTATCACCGTCATCGTCCTTATAGCCGCCTGCAAACAAAGCGGCCCCAAGAACGGCCCGGGTACGCTCGTACCGGTGAAGGAAATGAACCTTCCTGCCCAGGTGATCGCCACGGGCACGGTAACGCCTCGCGTGGGTGCGGAAGTGCCCGTAGGGCCACGTGTTTCAGGTACGCTGAAGAAGCTCTACGTCAAAATCGGCGACAGGGTTAAGAAGGGGCAGATCCTGGGCGAACTCGAAGAAAAAGACCTGCAGGCCAACGTCAACAGGGCCTCCGCCACCCTCGCCTCAGCGAAGGCTTCCGCGGCCTACGCCAAGGCGAATTACAAACGGCTGGCGGCCCTTCTTCCGAAGGGCTACGTGTCTGAAGACGCCGTGGACCTAGCCCGCCAAAATAGCCAATCCACGGAGGCCAACGTAAAAAACGCCGAGGCGGCACTGGATTACGCCAATATCCAGCTCTCCTATGGAACCGTCAGGGCACCCATAGCCGGCATCGTGGAGTCCGTCGCCACCCAGGAAGGATCCACCGTGGCCGCGACCTTCAACGCGCCGACCTTCGTGACGATCATCGACCTCTCCCGCCTGGAGGTGGACGCCTACGTGGACGAGGTGGACATCGGCGGGGTGAAGGTGGGCCAGAAGGCCACCTTCGCGGTGGACGCCTACCCGAACAAGGTTTTCAACGGCGTGGTGGAAGCCATCCATCCCCAGGCCGTTATCCAGAACAACGTGGTCAACTACGACGTCATCATCGGCATCTCGGATCCATTTGAAGGCATTCTGAGGCCCACCATGACGGCGAACGTGACCATCACCCTGAACACCCTCCGGGGCGCTATGGCCATTCCCCTCAGAGCCGTCAAGCACAGCCAGGGCAAGACCTTCGTCTTGGTTCCCGGCGACAAGGGGCCTGCCCAGCGCCCCGTGACACTCGGCCGGGAATCCGGCGAGTTCGTGCAAGTCAAGGCCGGTCTCTCCAAGGGCGACAAGGTTTACGTGCCCGGCAACGGGCGGGGTAGCGAAAACGCGATGTAGCCCCCGAATCTGGATTCGGGATTTCGGAGTGCATTCATGATTGAAATGCAGGACATACAGAAAACGTACCACACGAGCGGCGTGGATACGCCCGTACTCCACGACGTTTCCCTCAGCATCGACGAAGGGGAGTTCGTAGCCCTGATGGGGCCCTCGGGCACCGGCAAGAGTACCCTCATGAACATCTTCGGACTTCTGGACCGGCCCTCGGCCGGAAGCTACAAACTGGCCGGGCAGGACCTCACGGCGTTGGACGACCGGGGCCTCAGCGTGATCCGCAACCGGCGTATCGGCTTCGTCTTCCAGCTCTTTCACCTCCTGCCCAGGATCAGCGTCCTCCAGAACGTGCTCCTGCCCTTTCTTTACACCACCCCCTACCCGCCGGACGCCAGAGACCGCGCAGCGGAACTTCTCAGAATGGTGGGGCTGGAAGATCGCATGGACTTCAAGCCCAACGCCCTGTCGGGAGGACAGCAGCAGCGCGTCGCCATCGCGCGGGCGCTGGTCAACGAACCGGCCATCCTGCTGGCGGACGAGCCGACGGGTAACCTCGATTCCACGGCCACGGAGGAGATCCTCGACATCTTCTCCAAGCTCCATAAGCAGGGGCGAACGATCGTGATGGTCACGCACGAGCCTGACGTGGCGGCCCGCGCGTCCAGGGTCATCACCCTGAAGGACGGGCGGATCGATACCGACGAGAGGAGGCCTCAGTGATGAGCAGCGAGCGCGGATTGCCTTCGGCAGGATTTCCCGGGCGGTACGGTGCGGAGCCGGATGCGGCGCCGGTCAAGGACTTCGGCCATGAGGATCGGCAGACTTTCACGACACGCTGCGGGCGCGCTGTGGAGCCAGAAGGGCAAGGCCTTTCTCATGATGATCGGAACGGCCGTAGGCATCATGCTCCTCACGGCCGTCGTGGGCCTCAGCAACGGTGTACAGAACCGCGTCAACCAGATCATGTCCTTTTTCGGTCCCCGCTCGATCATGGTCTTCTCGGGCGGCGGCCGGTTGCGCGGCTCCGGCGGACGGGCCGCCTCCATGGCCACGCTCAAGCTCCAGGACGTCCAGGCCATCAAGGACCGGCTTTCGGACCAGGCGATCATTGCGGCGGGCATCTTTTCCGGGGACGTGGACGTGAAGGCGGGCGCCGTGGGCACCCAGACGAACGTCGTGTCGGCAACGCCCAGCTATTCCGAAGCATTCGACTGGTACGTGCAGACGGGGAGCCCCATCGACTCGGACGACGAGCGGGCCATGACGCGCGTCTGCGTGCTCGGGGCGACGACGGCCGAAAATCTTTACGGTGACGAGGACCCCGTGGGCAAGATGCTGTTCATCAACCGCGTGGCGTTCCGTGTGAAGGGCGTCCTGTCCCGGAGGGGATCCAATGCGCGCGGGTTCGACATGGACGACCGCATGTGGATCCCCCTGTCCACCGGCATGAACCGCCTCTTTCACGTGGATTACATCCGCTTCATCCGCATGAACGTTCGCCCCGGCTATTCCCCCGCCGCGGTGGCCGGACGCGTGACGGACATCCTGCGGCGCCAGCACCACATCCAGGAAAAGCAGGAAAACGACTTCCGCCTGATTACGGCTGACTTCATCGCCAAGCGGATCCACGATATGGCCCGGACGACGGAGCTCGTGGGCGCGGCGCTGGCCATCGTGGCCCTGATCGTGGGCGGCGTCGTCCTGATGAACATCCTGCTGCTCTCCCTTTCCGAAAGAGTTCCGGAAATCGGCCTCAAACGGGCGCTGGGGGCAAGCCAGAGGGACATCTTCACGGAGTTCCTGGCCGAGGCCATCATCGTCAGCCTGTGCGGCATGGCGCTGGGGATCTGCCTGGGCCTCATTCCCGTGTGGCTCGTTCCGAAGTACATGCCCAGAACCCCCATGGCCGTGACGTGGAAGACCTTCGCCTACGCAGCCGCTTTCGCCACGGGCGTAGGACTCTTCTTCGGCGTTCAGCCGGCCCGGAGAGCCGCGAAACTGGACCCCGTCGAGGCCTTGCAATGAACGTCGCCCGCACGCTCAAGGTTTCGTTGGAAGTCCTGCTGGGACACAAGCTCCGCACCCTGCTTTCCAGCGCGGGCATCGCCATCGGGGTGGCCGCCGTTGTCCTGATGGTGGGAGCCGGACAGGCGGCGGAGCAGGACGTGGTGGGGAAGGTGCGGAGCATGGGCACGAACCTGCTCGTCGTCCAGGCCGGACGCTTTCGTACGCACGGCAACCACACGCGCCAGGTGGCAACGTTCACGACCATGACCCCCCGTGACGTCGAACTCCTCCAACGCAACGTGCCGGATATCACGCGAATCTCGGGCTACATGCAGGGCGCAACCGTGGCGAAGTACCAGGGCGTGCAGACCTCGACCACGCTGGCGGGGGCTCAACCGTCGCTCTTCGCCATCCGCGGGATGACCGCCACGAGCGGACGGATCTTCACCCCCATGGAAGAGCGGAGCATGCAGCGTGTGGCGGTCGTCGGCCCGACGGTGGTCACCAACTTGTTTAACGGAACGGATCCCGTGGGGCAGACCGTACAGCTCAACAAGGTCCTCTTCCGAATCGTCGGCGTGGCCTCGCCCAGAGGGCAGGACCTGTCGGGAAACGACCAGGACGATGTCATCTACATTCCGCTTTCCACGGCCATGGTCCGCGTCTTTCACGTCGCCTATCTTCAAAGCATCATCATGCAGGCGTCGAGCCCTCAGGCCTTGGCGTCCCTTCCGTCCGAAGTCACGCCCATCCTGAGACAGAGCCACCACTTGAGAGCCGGGAAGGACGACGATTTCGCCTACCAGGACCAGAGCCAGCTGCTCGCTTCGGAACGGGAAACGACGCAGGCTTTCACGTTCCTGGTGGGGAGCGTGGCGGGCGTGTCGCTCTTCACGGGCGGCATCGGCATCCTGGCCGTCATGCTCATCTCCATCCGGGAGCGCACGCGGGAGATCGGGCTGAGGCGCGCCCTCGGTGCGCGCAGGTGGGACATCCTCGTCCAGTTCATACTTGAAGCCGGTTCCCTCTCCGGCATGGGAGGGCTCGCCGGCATTGTCGTCGGGACAGGCGGAGTCCTGCTCACCTGTCATTTGCTGAAATGGCCCCTGACGTTGCCATGGCGGGCCACATTATTCGCCGCGGGCCTCTCCATGGTGATGGGCGTTCTTTTCGGTCTCTACCCGGCCATGAAGGCGGCGCGGCTCGAACCGGCGACCGCTCTCCATGCCGCGGGCTGATGCGGACGGCGTTGCGCTCGAACCGTGTGCGACCTGAACGGTGTCGGTCAGAAGAAAGGGAATCCCCCCATGTTTCGTTTTCTGGCGTCCATCGCGATCCTGCTTTCGATCCCCGCCCTTGGGGGTGTCGCGGGTAGTCCTCCCGCACCGTCATCGAACCCGCAATCGGGCTTGACGCCCGCGTTTGCCGCAGTACGATCCGCCTGGTTCGTGCCCCGGAAGGAGGCGGTTCCCGCCGCGAGCAAGCCCGGCATGACGCTGGAGGAGTTCGCTATTTTAGGCATGGTTCGGCACTACTCCGGGAAATCCCTCGAAGAAATCCTCGCCTCGAAAAAAGACTCCGGCACCTGGGCGGCCGTGATTCGGGACATGGGAGGAGAACTCTCGGATCTGGTTTTCCGGGGGAACACCCGCTACCCCATGACCATGACGCTTTCGAAGTCGGGTGACGGCGAACCCGCCTCCGTGGAGAGACGGATCTCGTTGCTTGCACAGGTCCTGACCCTCGAGAGGCTGAAAGGAGACGGGCCCGAAGCAATCCTGCAGAGACTTCGGTCCGGGCAGACCTTCGAATCCATGATGGTTCCGCCGAAGCCCGCCCCCAGGAGACAGCCACGGGAACGCCCCCGCCATCCGGGGGGCCGGGGGCAAAGCGGGCCCGGCGGCCTGGGCCGCGCGGGGAACCCGGGCAACCATGGAGAGATCGGCTCCTGAGGCTCATCGCGAAGCAGCCCACTCCAGGACCGGCGATCGCGACCGCCCTCACCGGTGAAGATTCGCCGCACGGAAGGCCGGGGGACGCCCGGGCGCTCACGGGGCTTAACGTCCTGACCTGGCTTGCCATAGGACGCATCGTCCGAGCCCTCCCCATAAGAAAAGGGCGGGCCGAAGCCCGCCCCTGATCAGATCGGTTGTGGCGGCGCGAGGACTACTTATCTGCCTTGTCCGCGCCGCCCTCCTTGCTCGCGGTCAGCGCGTTGTTGCGTTCCTCGAGCAGCTTCTGGACCGCGAGGTCGGCGGTGAGGTCCGTGACGAAATGTTCGCGGGTCTCCTCATCGGCCGGCTTGATGGTCGGGTCGTACTCGATCTCCACGTCGTGGTAGGTGTAGAAGCCCGTGCCCGCCGGGATGAGCCGGCCGAGAATGACGTTCTCCTTGAGTCCGTGGAGGTAATCCGTCGCGCCGTTGATGCAGGCCTCGGTCAGAACCCGGGTGGTCTCCTGGAACGACGCGGCGCTGATCCAGGAATCCGTGGCGAGCGCCGCCTTGGTGATACCGAGGAGTTGGGGCCTGCCGATCGCAGGCTGTCCGCCCTCCTCCATGACCCGCTGGTTTTCCCGCTGGAATTCGAAGCGGTCCACCTGCTGGCCGACCAGGAACCGGGTGTCGCCCACCTCGTCCACCCGCATCCAGCGGATCATCTGGCGCGAGATGGTCTCGATGTGCTTATCGTTGATCGTGACGCCCTGGAGGCGGTAAACCTCCTGGATTTCGTCGACCATGTATTTCTGCAGTTCTTTGATACCGAGCACCCGCAGGATGTCGTGCGGATCCACGGAGCCCTCGCAGAGGGCGTCGCCCGCGTGGACCCATTCGTTTTCGAGCACGGAGATGTGGATGCCCTTGGGGATCGAATATTCCTTGCGCTCGCCCGTCCTGGGGTTGTCCACGTAGACCTTTCGCATGCCCCGGACGACTTCGCCGTAGTGGATCTCGCCGTCGATTTCGGACACGATGGCGGGGATCTTGGGGTGGCGGGCTTCGAAGAGCTCGACCACGCGGGGAAGACCACCGACGATGTCCTTGGTCTTGGACATCTCTCTCGGGATCTTGGCGATGATCGTGCCGGCCGTGATCTCCTGGCCTTCGTCCACCATGATATGCGCGCCGGACGGAAGCGGGAGCGAGCGCCCGCCGGACTTCTTGCCCGCCTCGCGAAGAACGATGCGGGCCTCCTTGGTGGGATCCTTCGACTCGGCCACGACACGCTGAGAAAGGCCCGTAACGTTGTCCGTTTCCTCTGAAACGGTCACGCCGTCGATGATGTCCTTGAAGTGCACCACGCCCCCGACGTCCGCGAGGATAGGGTTGGTGTAGGGGTCCCATTCCACGAGAATCTTCTTGGGCTTGACCTTCTGGCCTTCCTTGACCTTGATGTGCGCGCCGTACACCAGCGGGAACTTCTCGCGCTCGCGGCCCTGGTCGTCCTCCAGGACGATGGAGCCGGCCCGGCTTATGGCGATCAGGTCGCCGTTGGGATCCGTAATGGTCTTGACGTTGACGAGCTTCGCCACGCCGCCCTGCCGGGCCACGTGGCTCGTTTCCACGGCTTCCTTGCTGGCCGTGCCGCCGATGTGGAACGTCCGCATCGTGAGCTGCGTGCCCGGCTCTCCGATGGATTGGGCCGCCATGACGCCGATCACGTCGCCGAGTTCGGACATCTGGCCCGAGCCGAGGTTCCGGCCGTAGCAGCGGGAACAGACGCCTCGCTTCGTTTCGCACGTGAGGACCGACCGGATCTTGACGCGCTCTATGCCGGCATCCTGAATGGCCTGGGCCAGTTCGAGCGTGATTTCCTGGTTGGACTCCACGATGACGTCCCCCGTATAGGGGTCCTTGATGTCGTCCAGGGCGACGCGCCCGAAGACGCGGTCGCGGATGGGCTGGATGATTCGGCCGCCCTCCATGAGGGGCGTTATCCAGATGCCGTCCAGGGTGTCGCAGTCCTCTTCGGTGATGATGACGTCCTGGGCCACGTCCACGAGGCGCCGGGTCAAGTACCCCGCGTCCGCCGTCTTGAGGGCCGTGTCCGCCAGACCCTTGCGGGCGCCGTGCGAAGAAATGAAGTACTGCAGCACGTTCAACCCTTCCCGGAAGTTCGCCGTGATGGGCTGTTCGATGATCTCGCCGGAGGGTTTGGCCATGAGGCCGCGCATGCCGGCGAGCTGGCGGATCTGCTGCTTGCTGCCGCGGGCGCCCGAATCGGCCATGATGTAAATCGGGTTGAATCCCTGGTCCGTATCTTCAGCCGTCTGCATCTGCTTGAACATGGCGTCGGCCACCTGGTCGGTGACCCTGTTCCATATATCGACGACCTTGTTCTTCCGTTCGCGGTTCGTGATGGCGCCGTCGCGGTATTGCTGTTCGACCTGCTCCACTTCCTTGAGGGCCGCGTCCACCAGCTCCGTCTTCTGCTCCGGGACCTGCATGTCCTCCAGGCCGAACGAAATGCCCGCCCTGGTGGCATAGAAGAACCCGGTTTCCTTGACGGTGTCCGCCAGCTTGACGAGCGTCTCGCGGCCGTAGCGCTGGAAGACGAAAGTGAAGAGATCCTTGAGCCCGCCCTTCTTGATCAGGCCGTTGATGAAAGGCAGCTCCTTCGGCAGGTTTTCATTGAACAGAATGCGGCCGACCGTCGTTTCCAGCAGCTCGTTGTTGTACGTCTTGGGCGGCGTGTGGGAAATGTCCTGGTCGTCCGCCACGCGCGTCAGATCGATGACGTCGCCGGTGAACCGGACCTTCACGGCGGCGTGCAGGTCCACCCACCCCGTGTCCAGGCCCATGAGGACCTCTTCGGGTGATGAAAACACGCGGCCCTCGCCCTTCGCACCCCTCAAGGGATGCGTGAGGTAGTAGACGCCGAGGACGATGTCCTGCGTCGGAATGACGATAGGCACCCCGTTTGCCGGATAGAGCAGATTGTTGGTGGACATCATGAGGACGGAGGCCTCGATCTGCGCGGCCGGGGAGAGAGGAACGTGAACGGCCATCTGGTCGCCGTCGAAGTCCGCGTTGAACGCCGTACAGACGAGCGGATTCAGTTTGATGGCCTTGCCCTCCACGAGAACGGGCTCGAACGCCTGTATACCGAGCCGGTGAAGCGTGGGCGCCCGGTTGAGCAGAACGGGGTGCTTCCGGATGATCTCGTCGAGGACGTCGTACACCTCCGGCTGGCCCTGCTCCACCATCTCCTTGGCCTGCTTGATCGTGGGCGCAAGCCCCCGCTCTTCGAGCTTGTTGAAGATGAAGGGCTTGAAGAGTTCGATGGCCATCAGCTTGGGAAGACCGCACTGGTTGAGCTTGAGTTCCGGCCCGACGACGATGACCGAGCGGCCCGAGTAATCGACGCGCTTGCCCAGGAGGTTCTGCCGGAATCGGCCCTGCTTGCCCTTGAGCGTGTCCGAAAGCGACTTGAGGGGACGGTTGTTCGTGCCCTTCAGAACGCGGCCGCGACGGCCGTTGTCGAAGAGGGCGTCCACCGCTTCCTGAAGCATCCGCTTCTCGTTCCGGACGATCACGTCGGGTGCCCGCATTTCGATGAGCTTCTTGAGGCGGTTGTTCCTGTTGATCACGCGCCTGTACAGGTCGTTGAGGTCGCTCGTGGCGAAGCGCCCGCCGTCGAGCGGAACCAAGGGTCTTAGTTCGGGCGGAATGACGGGCAGCACCTCCAGGATCATCCACTCCGGCCTGTTGTTGCTCCGCGTGAAGGATTCCACGATTTTGAGGCGCTTGTTCAGGTTGGCCCTTTTCTGGTTGTTGGAGAGGACCTTGATGTAGGACCTGAGCAGGTTCTGCTCGCACTGGAGCCTCGAGAGGCGCGGTCCGCGCGCGACCTGGCACGACGCGCACTGGCAGTCTTCGGTGAAGTGTTTCAGGAGGTCCTGGAGGCCGGCCGCGCCGATCCCGACGCTGATGGTATCGGAACCGTAGACGGACCTGAAGGCGTCCAGCGTCTTGTCGTACAGAAGCGCTTTGTACCTAAGGGCCACCTGGCCGGCAAGTTCCTCGTTGTAATAGCGGGAATTGTCGTTGAGCTTGGAAAGATGCTCGAAAGACTTGGCCGAATCTGCACCGCCGTCCTCCGTGTCCGCCGACTCGTACTTCCAGACGGCGTCCTCGACATTGCGGAGGATGCGGTTTCGTTCCTGGGGCGAATCGTTGGGGTGCCGGGCCAGGTAGGCCTCCTTCACCTCATCCACGTTCACGGCCACGAAATTGGGATCGGTCACGACCCACTGCTCGTAGTAGTTCACGCTCTCCACATCCTTGAGCTTCATGCCAAGCATGATCGAGATGCGGGAAGGCGTCCCCTTCAGGAACCAGATGTGGCTGACGGGGGCCGCGAGTTCTATGTGCGCCATCCTCTCGCGCCGGACCTTGGACTGGATGACTTCGACGCCGCACTTTTCGCACGTGATGCCCCGGTACTTGATGCGCTTGTACTTTCCGCAGAGGCACTCCCAGTCGTTGACCGGGCCGAATATCTTGGCGCAGAAAAGGCCGTCGCGCTCCGGCTTGAAAGTCCGGTAGTTTATGGTTTCCGGCTTGGTGACCTCACCGTGGGACCACTCCCGGATCTTCTCGGGGGAGGCCAGCATCAGCTGGATGCCTTGGATCCTGTTGATGCTGTGTTTCTTTTCGAGATAAGTTGCTCGTCTCAAGGTACTACCCCCTGTGACGTCAGGCGTCCGAGGACGCCGGTTGCTCTTCAGCCTCGAGGACCTTCACATCGATCGCAAGGCCTTGCAGCTCCTTGACGAGAACGTTAAAGGATTCGGGCACACCGGGTTCATCCGGGTACTGGCCCTTGACGATGCTTTCGTACATCTTCGTTCGGCCGTACACGTCGTCCGACTTGACGGTGAGGATCTCCTGGAGAATGTTCGCGGCGCCGTAGGCCTCCAGGGCCCAGACCTCCATTTCACCGAAGCGCTGGCCGCCGAACTGCGCCTTGCCGCCCAGGGGCTGCTGCGTGATGAGCGAGTAAGGGCCGATGGAACGGGCGTGGATCTTGTCCTCGACCAGGTGGGCGAGTTTGAGCATGTAGATCTGGCCCACCGTGATGGGCTGGTCCATGTGGTCGCCCGTCCGGCCGTCCCGGAGGCGGATCTTCCCGTCATCCGGCAATCCCGCCTTCTTCAGCATGGCTTTGATGTCCCCTTCCGTGGCGCCGTCGAAGACCGGTGTCGAGGTCCACAGGCCCAATGCTCGGGCCGCCCATCCCAGGTGGGTTTCGAGTATCTGCCCGACGTTCATCCGGCTGGGAACGCCCAGAGGATTCAGAACGATCTCGACGGGCGTGCCGTCGGGAAGGAACGGCATGTCCTCCTCGGGCAGGATCCGGCTGACCACGCCCTTGTTGCCGTGGCGCCCCGCCATCTTGTCGCCCACCTGGATCTTCCGCTTGATGGCCACGTAGACCTTGACCATCTTGATCACACCGGGAAGAAGCTCGTCGCCGCGCTCCAGGTTGCTGATCTTCTCGCGGAATTCCTGCTCCTGAACCTCGATCTTGCGCCGCGTGCGATCCTCGATCTCCCTGATCCGTTTGATGGCCTCCTTGAACTTGGCCTGGACCTGGATCCTCGGAAGCATGTCCGCCTTGATGGGCGAGAGCATTTTCGCGTTCAGCTTCTTGCCCTTGGGAATCAGCTCCTCGCCGGTGATATCGTCGTAGAGGGGCTGGGCGGCCACGGTACCGTCCAGGAGGTCGGTGATCTTCTTGCGGTTTTCCTCCCGCAGAATTCTGATCTGGTCGTGGAGGTTCTTCTCCATCCGGGCCACGTATTCCTGCTCGATGGATTTGGTCCGGTCGTCCTTTTCGACGCCCTTCCTTGTAAAGACCTTGACGTCCACGATGACGCCCGAAATGCCCGGCGGGCACCGGAGAGAGGCGTCACGGTACTCAGCGGACTTCTCGCCGAAGATGGCCCGGAGCAACTTCTCTTCGGGGGTCATCTGGGTTTCGCCCTTCGGCGTGACCTTGCCGACGAGAATATCGCTCGGTTCCACGTGCGCGCCGATGCGGATGATGCCGCTTTCGTCCAGGTCCTTCAGATACCCCTCGCTGATATTGGGGATGTCGCGGGTGATCTCTTCCTTGCCCAGCTTGGTGTCCCGCGCCTCGATCTCCAGCTCCTCGATGTGGATGGACGTGTAGACGTCCTCCTTGACGAGCTTCTCGGAGAGGAGGATGGCGTCCTCGTAGTTGTAGCCGCGCCAGGGCATGAAGGCCACCAGGACGTTCCGGCCGAGGGCGAGTTCGCCGCCGTCGGTGCAGGGTCCGTCGGCGAGCACGTCACCCACGTTCACCCTGTCGCCCACCTGCACGATCGGTTTCTGGTTGATGCAGGTGTTCTGGTTGCTTCTCTGGAACTTGGTCAGCGTATAGATATCGGCGCCGAAGTCGAAGGACTCTTCGCCTTCGCCGCCGGCGACCCTCACGATGATGCGGTTGGCGTCCACCATGTCCACGATGCCTGCGCGCCTGCACACCATGGTCGATTCCGAGTCCTTGCCCACGACCAGTTCCATGCCCGTACCCACCACGGGGGCTTCGGGGCGGAGGAGCGGAACCGCCTGCCGCTGCATGTTGGAGCCCATGAGGGCGCGGTTGGCGTCGTCGTGTTCGAGGAAGGGAATCAGCGCAGCGGCGATGGACACGAGCTGCTTCGGGTTGACGTCGATGTACTGCACCTTCTCGCGGAGCGCGAGCACGAACTCGCCGGCCTCGCGCGCCTGGATCTTATCGTTGAGGAAATAACCCTTCTCGTCGACCGCCGCGTTGGCCTGGGCAATGATGTACATGTCCTCTTCCCAGGCGGTCAGGTAGAAGGCCGTGGGAGACGCCTTGGGCGGTCTCTTCCTGGCCTTCTTGCAGCGTTTCATTTCGTTGAGGAGGTCTTCCTCGACCACCACGTCGGACATGGCGAAACTGCTGCCGCCGGGGTAGGTGATCTGGAAGTGGTTCAGTACACGCCCGTTTTCCACCTTCTTGTAGGGAGATTCGATGAAACCGAACTCGTTGATCCTCGCGTAGGTGGACAGAGAGCTGATCAGTCCGATGTTGGGGCCTTCGGGCGTCTCTATCGGGCACAGCCGCCCATAGTGGCTCGTGTGGACGTCCCGGACTTCGAATCCCGCCCGCTCGCGGCTGAGGCCGCCGGGGCCGAGGGCCGAAAGGCGTCGCTTGTGGGTGATCTCGGACAGCGGGTTCGTCTGGTCCATGAACTGGCTGAGCTGACTCGATCCGAAAAACTCCAGGATGGAGGCGATGACCGGCTTGGCGTTCAGGAGATCGCGGGGCATGGCCGTGGAGAGATTGTGGTAGACGCTCATCTTCTCCTTGGTGGCCCGTTCCATCCTGGCAAGACCTATGCGGATCTGATTTTCGAGCAGTTCGCCGACCGAGCGCACCCGCCTGTTGCCCAGGTGGTCGATGTCGTCCATGCTGCCGATATTGCTCTTCAGTTTGAGAAGGTACTCCACTATTTCGCAATAGTCCTCGAGCGTCAGGATGCGCCTGCGGTCGAGTTCTTCGGAGAGGCCCTTCTTGCTGAGGCTCCTGTAATCCTGGGGGTGGAGCTTCGTGAGGAACTTGAGGGCGCCCACGCGGCTGAAGTCGTACCGCTTGTCGTCGAAGAACATGAGATCGAAGAAGGACTTCGCGCCGGCGGGCGTCACGGGATCGCCCGGGCGGACCTTGCGGAAGAAATCGATGTACGCTTCCTCCTGGCTCTTGCACACGTCGCGGTTGATGGTCTCCAGGATGGCCGCGCCGACGGGCGTCGCCCTGGGCAGTATCACCTCGAGGGTCTCCACCCCCGCGCGCGCCAGTTCGAACAGCCGCTCGGCGATGACCTGCTGGCCGCTTTCAACCAGCAGTTCGCCGCTCTCGGCGTCCGCCACGTCGCGGAACGCGTAAACGTCGGTGAGGTCCTCGTGGTTGACCAGGACCGACTCCACGCCCGCTTTCTTGAGCTTCGCGATCATGTTCCGGCGGATCTTCTTGCCGGCCTCAACGATGACGTCTTTCTTTTCCTTGACCGTGTCCGTGGAAACCAGGCCGTTGAGACGGTCCGAGACCTTCATGCGGATGGCCCCGTCCTCCAGGATCAGGGTGTCCACCGGATAGAAGCGCTGGAGAAGGGTCGTGTTCTCGCCGAGTCCGAGGGCCCGCATGAAAACGGTGGCCGGAAAACGGCGCTTCCGGTCTATTCGGACGTAGAGGACGTTCTTGGCGTCTATTTCGAGTTCCACCCAGGAACCCCGGGCGGGGATGATCTTGCCCACGAATTCCGTGCGGTTCTCGTTGGCCTGAAAGAAGACCCCAGGCGACCTGTGGAGCTGGCTGACGACGGCTCTTTCCGTGCCGTTGATCAGGAAGGTCCCCTTGTCGGTCATCAAGGGCATGTTCCCGAAGAAGACCTCCTCCTCCTTGATATCGAGGACGGAAGGCGTTCCGGACGCGTCCTTCTGGTACACCTCCAGGCGGACGCGAATCTTCAGGGGCACGCCGTAGGTCATGCCCCTCTCCTGGCATTCCTCAACCGACGAATGAACCCTCAGGTTCACGACGTCGTCGCAGTGGGGGCACCGCGGTATCTGCATCGGATTCAGCTGGCCACAGTGCTGACACTGCACTTCCCGGGCCTGCGTATCCGTGATGATAATGCTTCCTTTGCAGTGGGAGCAGGTCTGTCTCAGGTGCTCCAACCCTTTGAGGTATCCACACCGGCACTCCCAGTCCCCAAGCGAATAGTCCACGAAATTCAATGAACATTCGCCGCGAAAATCCTTGATGGGGAACACCGAACGAAAGGCCTCCTGCAGGCCTCCGTTCTTCCGCTCTTCCGGCAGGTATTCCATCTGAAGGAAACGCTTGTACGAATCCCTCTGCAGGTCAAGCAGGTTTGGAATGGGGATTGTGGTGTGGATGCGGGAGAACTCAAGCCTCTGGCGCTTCCCGACATCAACTGTCTTGGGCATCAGGTCATCTCCTCAGGAACCCTTTTGTAAAAACTCGAGTTCGTGGTAAAAAGGGAGCGGAATGATTCAGGACCGGGGGCTGCGGCCACCACCGGCCAAACCGTTGGGCGCAACGGGTCAAAGGCAGAAGGCCGACGAGAAGATGGCGCGGGGTCCTGTCGAATACATTCCCGGTCGTTAACGTCCTTCATAAAAAGGGCACACGGGCAGGGTACGCCTCTCGGCGCCCTGCCCCAAACCGGTGTGACCTGTTGCTTGTTACTTAATTTCGACAGTCGCGCCCTGCTCCTCAAACTTTTTCTTTATGGCTTCCGCCTCATCCTTCGACACGGCTTCCTTGATCGGCTTGGGGGCGCTCTCAACCAGGTCCTTGGCTTCCTTCAAGCCCAGGCTGGTGATCTCGCGCACGACCTTGATGACGTTGATCTTTTTCTCACCGGTGTTGGTGAGGACCACGTCGAACTCGGTCTTCTCCTCCTCGGCCGGGGCGGCGGCGCCGGGCGCGGCCATCATGACGGGCGCGGCGGCGGCAGCCGAGACACCCCACTTCTCTTCGAGGAGCGTGCTCAGCTGAGCGGCCTCGAGCACGGTCAAGCTGCTCAGTTCTTCTACTATAGCATTCAGGTCGGCCATTTGGAAATCCTCCTTAAACCTGCTAACACCTTTTACGCTTTGGCTTCTTCCTGCTTTCCTCGTTCGGACAGGCATACTGCCACGTTCCTAGCGGGTATTTGCAGGATGGTCGCTATCTTCGCGGCGGGGGCCTGCAGCAAGCCGATCAGCTGCGCACGGATGCCGTCCAGGCCCGGCAGTCTGGAGAGTTCCTCCACCGCCGCTGCCGTGACGGACTGGCCGTCCAACACCGCACCCTTCACCTTCAGATTCTGGTTTTCCTTCGCGAATTCGATCAGCACTTTGGCGAGAGGAACGGGGTCGCTGCCGGCCCACGCGAGGGCCGTCGGACCTTCCATCCACTCCATCGCCGCGCTGAGGTCGGTACCCTCGGAGGCCTTCCGCAGGAGCGTATTCTTGACGACCCTGAAGCTGCCCGAGCTTTCCCGCACCCTGTCGCGCAAAGTGCTTATGTCCTTGACCTTGAGACCCTTGAAGTCGACCAGGTAGAACGCGCCGTTCTGCTGGATGACCTCCTGGATCTCCCGGATCGTTCCTTGCTTCTCAGCCCGGTTCACGGCGTCCTCCTTCAGTATCCGGAAACGTCCAGCCTGATGCTGGGACTCATGCTGGTGCAGAGGTACGCGCTCTTGAGATACTTGCCCTTGGCCGCAGCGGGCTTGGCCCTGACGACGGCATCTATGAGCGCCGTCGCATTCTCTATCAACTTCGCGTCCTCAAACGATTTCTTGCCGAGCGGGCAATGGATGATTCCGGTCTTGTCCACGCGGAACTCCACCTTACCCGCCTTCAGGTCGTCGACTGCCTTCTTCACGTCGAAGGTGACCGTCCCAAGCTTCGGGTTCGGCATGAGGCCCCTCGGCCCCAGGACCTTGCCCAGCTTACCGACTTCCTTCATCATGTCGGGCGTCGCCACGACCGCGTCGAAGTCGAGCCACCCGCCCTGGATTTTCGCGACGGCGTCCTCGCTCATAACGAAGTCCGCGCCGGCTTCCTCCGCCTCGCGTATCTTCTCGCCCTGGGCGACCACTAGGACGCGGACGGCCTTGCCCAAACCGTTGGGAAGCACCGTGGTTCCGCGAACCATCTGATCGGCGTGCTTTGGATCGACGCCGAGGTTGAGCGCGATCTCCACGGTCTCGTCGAATGAGGCGAAGGACGCCTTCTTGACGAGTTCCATCGCGTCCGGCAGGGCGTAATCCTTCTGCTCGACGAGAGCCTCTGGCGGCCGTGTATTTCTTTCCTACCTTGGCCATGGGTTAGCTCCTTAGTCCACGACGTCCAGGCCCATACTCCGGGCCGAGCCGGCGATGATCAGCATCGCGCCTTCAAGCGACTTGGTATTGAGGTCAGGCATCTTGGTCCTGGCTATCTCCTCAATCTGCTTCCTGGTGACGCGCCCGACTTTGTTCTTGTTGGGTTCGCCGGATCCCTTCGCCAACCCTGCGGCCTTCTTGAGCAGGTCCGACGCCGGCGGGGTCTTCGTGATAAAGCTGAAGGACCTATCGGCGTAAACCGTGATGACCACGGGGATGATGAACCCCTCCTGTCCTTTAGTCTTGGCGTTAAAATCCTTGCAAAACTGCATGATGTTCACGCCATGCTGGCCGAGAGCCGGGCCCACCGGAGGAGCCGGATTGGCGTTCCCAGCAGGAATCTGCAGCTTGATTTCTCCGATGACTTTCTTTGCCATGGCGGGAATTCTCCCTCAAACAACCTGCGAAAAAACGCATCGCCATCCAACGCTGGACGGCCTAGAGTTTTTCCACCTGTAGAAAATTCAACTCCACCGGGGTGGAGCGTCCGAATATGGTAACCAGGACGGTCAATGTGGAGTGGTCGACATTGACCTGGTCCACGACCCCCTGGAAGGATGCAAAAGGTCCTTCGATAATTTTCACCTTTTCGCCGGCCTCGAAGGTGTACTTCGGCTTAGGCGCCTCGGTGGCCTTTGTCATGTGCCCGAGCACGCGATCCATCTCTTCCGCACTCAAGGCTTCGGAGCTCACGAACCCGGTGACTTTCGGCGTGTTGACCACCACCTGCCGCGTCTCGTCGTTCATGAGCATCTGCACGAGAACGTATCCCGGGAAGAACTTCTTGGTGGAGACGTGCTTCTTCCCGTTGCGGACCTCCACCACGTTCTCGGTCGGTATCATGACCTCGCCGAAGTAGTCCGTCAGCCCGAAGGCTTCGATGCGGTTCAGGAGGCTCTCCCGGACCCGGTTTTCAAAGCCCGAGTAGGTATGGATGATGTACCACTGCTTTTCGGGGATAGTGTTTTCGCTCAATGGAACACCGCAAACAGTTTGTTAAGGGCCGAGAACACGACCTGGTCGACCAGCCACAGGTAAACGCCGAAGATCGCAACCACGATGATGACCACCAGCGTCGTGTTGACCACCTCATTGCGATTTGGGAAGGAGGTCTTCTTAACCTCCATCCGCACATCCTTTAGAAAAGCGGGAAACCGTCTGAACCATTCCACTAATTTCACTTAGCGCCTCTCTGGATGATTAGTAAGGTGGCAGGCCAGGAGGGATTCGAACCCCCAACATCCGGTTTTGGAGACCGGCGCTCTACCAGTTGGAGCTACTGGCCTGCATATACCTACTTCACCTCTTTATGAATCTGGTGCGACCGGCAGAAGGGGCAGTACTTCTTGACTTCCAGCTTCCCCTGCTGCTTCTTCTTATTCTTCGTCGTCGTGTAGTTCCGCCGCTTGCAAGCGGTACACTGGAGATGGATGATGTCACGCATGGCTCACTCCAAAATGTCCGTGATGGTGCCCGCCCCCACGGTTCTTCCACCCTCACGGATGGCAAAGCGCAGCCCCTTCTCCATGGCGATGGGGGTCACCAGGTCGACTTCCAGGGCCACGTTGTCTCCGGGCATAACCATTTCGCGGTCGGCAGGCAACTTGACATTGCCGGTAACGTCCGTCGTCCTGAAGAAGAACTGGGGGCGGTAGCCTTAAAGAACGGCGTATGCCTGCCGCCCTCCTCCTTGGTGAGGATGTAGGCTTCCGCCTTGAAGCGCGAGTGCGGCGTAATGGAGCCTGGCACTGCCACGACCTGGCCTCTTTCCACGTCTTCTTTCTTAATCCCCCTCAGAAGCAGGCCTGCGTTATCGCCCGCCTGGCCCTCCTCGAGAATCTTGTGGAACATCTCGACACCGGTCACCGTCGTCTTCACGGTGTCGCGAAGCCCGACGAGTTCGACCTCCTGGCCCACGGTGACGCGACCCCGCTCGATCCGTCCCGTGACCACCGTCCCCCGGCCGGATATGGAGAAGACGTCCTCGATGGGCATGAGGAACGCCATGTCGACGGGGCGCTCGGGCGTCGGGATATAGGAATCGCACGCGTCCATGAGGTCGAAAATGGGCTTGCACTTGGGACAGGCCTTGTCCCCGCATCCGCACTGCAGCGCCTGCAGGGCCGAGCCACGCACGACCGGCGTCTTGTCGCCGGGGAAATCGTAAGCGCTGAGCAGGTCCCTGATCTCCATCTCCACCAGGTCCAGGAGCTCCTGGTCGTCCACCATGTCGACCTTGTTCATGAAGACGACGATGGTCGGCACGCCCACCTGCCGGGCGAGCAGAATATGCTCGCGCGTCTGGGGCATGGGCCCGTCCGCGGCGGACACCACGAGGATGGCTCCGTCCATCTGCGCGGCTCCCGTGATCATGTTCTTCACGTAGTCCGCGTGTCCGGGACAGTCAACGTGCGCGTAATGCCGGCTTTCGGTCTCGTATTCGACGTGCGCCGAATTGATCGTGATGCCCCTGGCCTTTTCCTCAGGGGCCTTGTCTATCTGATCGTATCCGACGTACTCGGCGAAACCGCCCTTGGCCAACACCTGCGTGATCGCCGCCGTGAGCGTCGTCTTGCCGTGATCCACGTGACCAATGGTTCCCACGTTCAGGTGAGGCTTGGTCCGTTGGAACTTCCCCTTAGACATCGTTACGACCCCTTCGCTGAACAAGCCTTTCCGAGGCTCGATTACCCGGGAGAAAATGGAGCCCGCGACCAGAATCGAACTGGTGACCTCATCCTTACCAAGGATGCGCTCTACCGACTGAGCTACGCGGGCCGATGAAACCGCGAACAGGTGAATCCATGAGTAGGTGAGTAAGTCCGCCGAATCGGATTTCTACGAACTCGACCCGCTATTTTGTTGCCCACCTGCTGACGTGCTCTCCTGTTCCCTTCTTGGAGCGGGCGACGGGATTCGAACCTACAGCGGCTAGGAGCCTCGCTCAAGTCGGAGTCCACTCGCTCCGTTCCAAGCCGCTCTACGGTTCCCGGGGCGGGTCCCTCGGCTTGCCCCGTGGCGCGTTGGGTGCTTCCTCTCCGGTCGCACCCATGCGACGGGCCTGAGCCGTATCCCGCCCTTCGATTCCCGTTCGCTTCTCCTTATCCTTATCAAGTCCCGCCGGCCTTACGCTCATCCGGCGCTTCCAGCTTGGAGCGGGCGACGGGATTCGAACCCGCGACCCTCAGCTTGGAAGGCTGATGCTCTACCAACTGAGCTACACCCGCCTGTTGTCGCCGACCCGGGATCGGGACCGGGAAATCTTTCGCTGTCTTCCCCGGTCCCTGTCCCTGGTCCCAGTTTTCTTAAGTGGTGGAGGGGGTAGGATTTGAACCTACGTAGGCGCACGGCCGGCAGATTTACAGTCTGCTCCCTTTGACCACTCGGGAACCCCTCCACCTGGAGTTTTAAGGGCCTCCGCCCGGTTTCCGTCTGCATGGTCCGCACGGGCCTGGGCCCGCACGTTTTATTTGGAGCCGATGAGAGGACTTGAACCTCCAACCAACGGATTACAAATCCGCTGCTCTACCATTGAGCTACATCGGCTTGTTCCAGCCGAAGCCGGAACAGCCGCGTTAATATAGCATACGGAACGTGCCATTGCAAGTGGCCTAAAGGCCCTCAATAAAGGACTCCCCGCCCGGCCGGTGGTCTTATTGAAGTTCCCGGCACCGGAGAGATTCACGCCGGCGGCCTTCACGTGGTCGATAAACTCGTTGTGAATGAGGTCGCACCAGACTGATGAGTACCGCGCGTCAACCCCCGGGGTCCCAGTTTGGGTGGTACGTCGGACCCACGCCGGGAGGATAAAAAAAAGGCGCGGGGCTAAGCCCCGCGCCTTGCTATGATCGGATCCGGCAAGCCGGATCAATCAGGTATCACGGCCTGACAGACCGGCGGATCGTCCGTGGTGTCGCTGTCATACAGCTGACAGTAGTACGGCGCCGCCCACAGATAGATGTAGCCCCATGCCTGGTGCTGGACGCGGGCGTAGTAGAGGTAGAACATGTTGGGATCGCCCGGCGCGCTGTAGAATATCCCGCCGTTGTTGTAAACCAGCGCCGTTCCGCTGTAGCTGCCCGCGTAGGGCCCCGAGAAGATGTTCCACTGGTATTCGCCCGTCATGCGGTTCAGACACACCTGGCAGGCGCCCCCGTCGTCCATGAAGAAGGTCATGATCTCCACGTTCGGCGGGGTCACGTCCATGGTCATGGTGGCTGAGTCGCTGTGCCCGCCGCTGTCCGTGGCTGTGAAGACGACTGTGAATGTCCCGCCTAAGTAGTAGACGTGCGCCGGGTTCTGCGCAGTGGAGTGGGGGCTCCCGTCGCCGAAATCCCAGCTGTAGGTGTAAGGAGGTATCCCCCCGGTCGCGCTCCCGGTGAAGTTGGCCGTCATCGGAGCCAGGCCCGACGTGTGGTCCGCACTGCAGGTCGCGACCACCGGTTCGAGGACGTGCAGCGTTACGGGCACGTTGAGTGGACCGTAGGGCGTGTCGTTGGTGAAGGACAGCGTCGCGAGGTAGTCGCCGCTCGCCAGGCCCGTCGTGTCGTAGTTGACCGTAACGTTCTGGTTCCCCGCCGCCGCGACGGTCCCCGTCTTCGGGACCTCGTCGATCCAGGGGATGTCCGCCGGGTAGCCGCTCGCCCTGACCGTCCAGTTGCCCGCCAGGCCGAAGGAGTCGATGATTCCCCAGAGACTGTCCGAGGGAAGCGTCGGAGGATCGGGCGGACTGCCCGCGCTGTAGGCGCCGATCCACGAACGCCCCTGGCTCGCCGTCTCGTCGATGGCGGCTGGGTAGTCGGAATAGCCGGCGAACCCTGAGCGATTCACCAGGCCGACCAGGACGTCGCCCGGACCGGCGCAGAGGACCGGTGAAGCGAGCGTGTAGTTGTTCCAGGTCGCGAAGTCGTTGTTCTGGACCGTGACGTTCTCGGAATAGAGGAAGGTGGCGCCCGTGCCGGGATCGCCATCGCCGTCCGTGTCGGCCCAGATCACGAGTTCCATGTTGTCGCCGACGGCGACCGTGTTGTTGAAGATCACAGATACCTGGTCCAGCAGGAACGGAAAATCTCCTGCATTCGGGGTAAATCGGTTGAGCCAGACGAATGTGCCGCCGCCAGTGAGACCGATGGAATCCTCGGCCACACCGTCGTCGACGAAGAGTTGAACGGGGCCGGAGGGCGGCCAGGCATCCATCGGCAGGATACGGCTTTCGCCCCGCCCCGCACTGGAGAGCATCGGGAGGTTAGGCTTCGCCTCCTTGCCGCTGCGCTTTCTGGCCTTGGCCTCCATGTCCTTCTCATCGTCAAGAGACAGGACGATGCGTTCGCCCTTGGCTTCGTCCGCCTCTTCCGCCCGTTCCTGCCTGAATGCCCGCGTCATCATCTGGGCCTTGGTGAGCCCCGGCGCGGCGCCTTTCTTGGCAAAGAGGTTCCCGCTCGGCGCCGAAACGTGGCCCGGCAGTTCCTTGACCTCCCAGTTGACGGCCACACCTCCTACGTTCTGCAGGGTCAGGGTCTGAGAGCCGGTGCTGCCCGGCACGAGCGTGATTTCGAGTGACGAGGGCGTTGCCGCCAGATGGCCCGTCGCGAGGTTGAAATCCTGCTGAACGGTGCCGAAATGGGGCACCGTCGGGCTCTGAGTGTCGTTGCCGTAGAGGCTCTTGCTGGCCGTCATGGAATTGGCGCCCTCTTCTCCGTACATGCAGTAGAAGGCGTCGTCCACGGCCGGATCGGGCGTTACGGCCGTGGTCACGGCCATTCCCGTTGTCGTGTTGGCAACGGATGCGCCTGCCAGGGGATCTCCCGTGTTGGCGTCGTAGACGTTGCCGTAGACAAGCCCGCCTCCCGCAGGGGCTACGCATGAGACGGTTGGCGGTGGCGGCGTGTTCGGATCGGGAATGAGGATCTCATCCACCCGCCAGTACCGGCACACCCGTCGCCGTCGTCCGAGTAGCGCCAGCGGAATAATACCGTAGCTCCCGCGTACGACGTGAGGTCGATCGTGTGGGTGGTCCCTCCGCTCGGCTCGTCTTCGGTCGCATAAAAGATGTTGGTCCACGTCGCGCCGGCGTCCGTCGAGATGTCGCACCAGGCCTGGCCGGCTCCGAGGTAGTCTTGGAAGTTGCTCTTGAAGGTCAGCGAAGTCGGATTGGCGGGGAGCGTAATGCTCGGTGAGACGAGCGACGTGTCCCAGGCTCCGCTGCCGCATGTCGCGTCCGAGTCGGCGTCCGCGCGGTAGCCCGCTCCCCCGGTGTTGTTCGTGGCCCCGAAGGCGTCGTTGCGTACCCAGACGTTTCCGGTGACTGGTGGGACCGTGTTGTCGACGGTCGACCAGCCTGCCGGCGGGAAGCTGCCCTCGAAGTTCTCGGAGAAGATGGGCGGCGGCGGCGGGGAATGTTCTGGGTGGCGACGCCCACGTCGTCGACGTACCAGCCCGGATACGTTACGGAGGAATCGGAGAGCATGTGGAATCGAATCCTGAAGTTGCTGACGCAGTAGCTGTTATCGAGTACGACGCTCCTTTTCGCCCAGGCCAAGTCGATGCTTCCGCGGACGGGGCCGTAGACGACGGTCCACGTGGCGCCGCCATCCTTGGAAACAGAGAGATCGATCGGATCGGCGGTGGCGCTCCAGTTTTCAGTCTGGGCCCACTGCCACCACTCGACGATCGTCGTCTGGCCCGCATAGGCGCTCAGGTCGATGTCGGGCGACGTAAGGTAGCTGTCCTCGGATAAATTGTAGTCTCCGGAAAGGTTCGTGGCCCAGGCGTCAGTCGGCGAATGGGCGCTACCCGGTCCGTTGGTAGGCGTTCCGTAGGCCCAGCTGATGTTGGATCCGCTCGTCGTATAGCCGCCGTCGCCACTTTCGAAGTCCTGGAAGTACCTGTAGTCCAGGTGGTAGCCGGGCGCGTTGCAGGCGTTCATGTCAGCGTCCAGGGCAAAATCCTGTGTCACGTCACCGGCCAGGGGGCCGACGGTGGCCGTGCCCGGCGTGTACCCGGTCACCCACGGGGTCGCGGTCAAGTTGTAGGTGACCCCGTCGACGAGCGTGACACTGTAGTACCCGTCGGAGGGGTTCGTGTAAACGGTCGTGCCGGGGTAGCCCATGTCACCCGTGATGTGGATGGCTGCGTAGAGCGGCCACGAGGTTCCAGAGTCGTACACCGTGCCCGAGATCGTGTGGCTCGGCGCCGCCGTCAGGGCGAAATCCTGCGTTGAGACCGCGGACTCGTAGATGACGACGTTATTGACCGTGGCCGGCGCATACCCGAATGCCGAGGCCGACACGTCGTAGGTCGAAACCGGAAGCGTCATCGTGTATGTGCCGCTCGGCCCGGTCTGGGTCTGGATGGTAATTATGCCGTCGGTGGCGGCGACCGTTGCCCCCGATATGGGCGTTCCGCTGCCTGAGACCGTCACCGTTCCCGTCAGGGTTCCGGTCGGGCCCACCGAGCAGTTCGGGAACTTGAAAGCGCCTATGCGCGTGCGCCAGTCCCACCCGCCCGTGGCGGCTACATATTCCTGCGTATACCAGAAGGTGCAGTCGTCCGTGGGGTCGACGCTCATCGTGCTGTAGTCGCCCCACCTGCTGTATCCGGTATTCTGCACGCCCGGACCGCTGTACAGGATGACCTCCGACTGGGGAAGGGTTCCGGTAGGATCTCCCGCCAGGCGGCCGGCATATCCGATGGAGGGATTGGTCGCGCTGTCGGACATGCTGTACCCGATGGACAGGTTGCCCATGTGGTCCTGCGCGGTGCTGCCCATCCAGCGGTTGATCGTGTCCGAGGGAGCGTACGTGCCTTCCTGGTAAAGGTACCAGTCCGGGTTGGTGCCGTCCTTCCTCAGCTCGAACCAGCGGATGCCGGCCCGTCCCGATCCGGCGTCCACGGTCAGGTTGAAGACCATGGCCTCGTAGCTCCCGTAGTTCCGGTACTGGCATCGGTACATGGCCCGGTCGCCGATGGCGTCAAGCAGTTCGCCTCCCGGAGGTTGCGGAATGCACGAGCGCGTCCCGGTGCAGAGTGGCGTAAAGTTCGCGACGGGGATCTGAAGGTCGGGCGTTCCGGCTATGCCGACGGTCATGGTGCCCGCTCCCCAATCGACGTGGACCTTCCAGATGCTGATCATGTCGCTGGGCAGGTTTGGGCTCCACCATGAGCTGTCGTCCACCTCAACGAAGTAGCCCGGCGAGCCTGCGGGCGGATTGACCATGCCCTCGAAATGCCCGGGGAGCATGTTGCCGTAGTTCAGGCTGAGCGCCCCCATGTCCATCTTCAGCATGCGCGCCGTGGGATCTCCGGTGATCATTTTATCCGCTTCGAACACGGCCACGCCGGCCCCAGCCCAGCTGGACGTGAACTGGTTGCAGGTCATGTAGTACCCGTCCGGCCAGACGCCGAACTTGGGGTAGTCGTTCATGATCGTCGCGCTGTAGTCGTAGCAGTAGAGGTTCCATGCGCCCGAAGGATCGTCCGTCTGTGAGACGGCGATGGCGACCTTGAACGGCCCGTTGCCGCTCGTGCCAAGGTCGAACTGGCTGATCACCCAGCGGTTGCGGAACCGGTCCCACAGGACGACGGGGTCGCCCCAGTTGTTGCTCGCACACGAACCGCCAAGCGGCGCCCAGAGCGTGTTTCCCGCTATGGGTCCGAAGGCGGTGGTGGCCGTCCACGCGGACCTGTTGATGGTCCACCCCTGGATATGCACATTTATCCACTGTACATAGTGGTTGGGCCCAATATCTCCCTCGGTGTCCGGCGGAGCAACACCGTCAAGGTTCGAGATGCCGTCCATGTTCAGCAGCGGGCTTGGCATCGGGGCCGCCGGCGCCGTCTGCCTCACGAGGGCGTCCTTTTGTGCCGTCGGCTTAGATGAAGGAGCCATGTCCTTGGTGACGGCCCGGTTGGGGATGACGCGGTGCGCCTCCGGCGCTTCCATCTTACAGGTTTCCGGCGGAAGCGTCCGTAGCGCAGGCGTTACGGCCGTCGCGACGGGATATAAGACTTCTGTCTGTTTTGAATTGCCCTGCGGCAGGGCCGCCATGACAGGTATCGCTATCAAGGCGGCTGCCAGGCACGCTAATACTGCCCCTCTCCTCTTCATTCCCGGCCTCCTCTGATCCGTTTTTGCACGAAGCGAACGCACCTACCGGTTTAGACCATGCTCTGCCTCCTGTTCTTAGTATCTCCAAGGAGAGAGAACGTTGCGCTCTCCCTCCCCTGTCTGCCCAGGGACAATCGATGGTGCGAATCTCGAAGGTCGTTTGGATGAATGTTAGCAACAGGGCTTGGCCATGTCAAGGCCCATGGCACAGGGACCGTCACAGCGGCATGCGGAGCTGTCGCCACCGCTCGTGAGCAGCTGGGGACTCCCAGAAGGCGCTTTGACCGCCGGGCATGGCGCGAGGTAGGAACGTCCTGCCCGCATTCTATTCACCGCGAAGCAACTTGGCGCACGACCCTTGTTTGAATCTGTCACAGGCGTCCGCCTCCGGCACGAGGCGCCCCGAACCCCACCACCTGGATGATTGATGCCCGGACGATCGAGACGCCCCGCGAAAACGGCCGGTCTTGAAAGCACGGGTGAAATGCGGAGTGGGCAAAAAGAAAGGGCGGGCCGAAGCCCGCCCTTGATTCTAACCTGTCAGCCGTCGACTAGCGACTGAACATGAAGGTGTTGGACACTCCGCCGTCGGGGTTGGTGACCACGATGGCCACGGGCACGCCCTTGGGGCAGAGGCTCTTGCAGTGTTTGAGCTTGAGCTTCCCGCTGTTCCTGTACTTGTAGTCCACGGGAACACCGTTGATGGTGACCACGCAGCTGGGCTGGAAGTTGCTTCCGTACAGCTTGATCCGGAAGGGGTTGCCAACCTTGACTGCCGCGGTGATGACCGGAGGCTCGGGCTTCACGATTACGGTCGCGGTGGCCGTCGTCGTGTTGCTGGACAGAGCCTGGTCGGTCACGGTAACCGTGGCCGTATAAGTGCCGGTCGACGCGTAGGTGTGGTTGATCGTCGCGCCGGTCCCGTTGGTGCCGTCACCGAAGTTCCAGGTGAAATCGTAGTGACCGCTGCCGCCGGAGGCCGAGGCATTGAGGGTGACCGGGTTGCCCACGATGACCGTGCTGGGCGTCGCCGAAGCCGAAGCCGTAACCGGATCGTACACTCGGATGACGACGTCGTTGCTGTCCACGAAGTTGGTCGCCGAGTCGGTCACATGGACGTGAGCGTAGTACGTACCAGCGGTGAGATACGTATGGGACACGGTCGAGCCGGTGCCCACACCGCCGTCACCGAAGGTCCAGGCGTAGGTGTATCCACCCGGAGCTCCGCCGGTCGCGTTGGCGCTGAAGCTGACTGAGCCGCCCGAGATGATGGTCGCAGCTGTCGTTGCGCTGGCGTCGACGGACATGGGCTGGTAGACGGTGATGTCGACGCTGGCCGAGACCGTGTGGGGGCCGCCGCCGCCGACGGGGTAGTTGTCCGTGACGGTCAGGACTACGTGGTACGGACCAGGCGTGGTGTAGGTGTGGATAGGATTCTGCTCCGTGCTGGTCGTGCCGTCGTCGAAGTTCCAGAGGAACGTGTACGGGGCGACGCCGCCCTGCGGGACGGAGCTGAAGTTGACCGTGAGGGGCGAGAGGCCGGACGTGCCGAGGACGCCGTTGATGAGCGTCTGGGTGGTCACGGTGAGGACCGGCGGCTCGAGGATCTGGATCACGCGGGAGAAGGTCTCGCTGTTGCCGCAGCTGTCCGTGGCCGTAACGGTCACGGTGTGGTCGCCGCTGAGGTCGAAGGTGTGGGTCGTGTTGTCGGGCATGGTGGCGTTGGAGACCACCGTGTCAGGCGTGCCGTCGCCCCAGTTGTAGGTCAGGGTGACCGGCGAACCCGGAGCGCCCGCGTAGGTCCACGTGGTGGTGAAGGTGATCGGGATCGGCAGTGTGCCCGAAGTCTCGGTCTGGGTGAAGCTGACGCCGGTCAGGCCGCCGTATACCGTGATCGTCATTGTCGTGCTGCAGGCATAGCCGGGTACGACGTTGGAGGTCGCGGTGAACGTGACGGTGTAGACGCCGGGCGTCGTAAAGGTATGGGTCGGGTTGGCCGACGTGGACGAGCCGCCGTCGCCGAAGTCCCAATAGTAGGAGAGATCGGTGCCGGGGAAGCCGCCGCCGACGGTGCCGGTGGAGTCAAAAGCCACGAACAGGGGCGCGCAGCCGGAAGTCGGACTCGCAGTCGCCGTCACAATGATCGGGTCGACGACCTGGATATGCCAGGTGATGTTCTGCGTGTTTGCGGGATCGCCGCAGTTCGGCGTGGCCGAGTCGGTCACGGTCAACTGGACGTCGTAACCGCCCGTGCCCATTGTGCTGGCGAAATCGTGCGTAACCGTCGGCGTCGCGGTGGTCTGGGAGGTCCCGTCGTCGAAGTTCCAGATGTAGGTGTAGGGACCGATGCCGCCCTCGATGTCGCCCGTGGCGTCAAAGGACACGAACTGAGAACCGCAGGCCTGCTGCCAGGCCGGCGTGCCGGTGATGGCGAGCGGGCGGAAGAGCGTGAAGGTGATGTTGGCGGTCACGACCTGGCCCCAGGCACCGGTGTCGTCACGGTCACGGTCGCCGTGTAGGTCGCCGTGTTCTGTCCGCCGGGGATCCCGTAGGTGTGGATGACGGGGTTGGGGCCGCCGAGCACAACCGCCGTCCCGTCGCCGAAGTTCCAATCGTAGTTGTACGTGCCGGAACCGGCGTTCGGGGTCGACAGAAGCGTGATATTGGCTGCACCGCCCGGGGCCACGATCTGAATGTTGGCGCAGGACAGGCCGTTGGCCGTGAGTGGGGCCGCCGTCATGGGCGCGACCACCGAGAACGCAGCGTGGGTGTAGTTCTGGGTGACCTGGACATTGCCGCTGTCGGTCACGTAGGCGTTGATGGTGTAAGGACCGCCCACCGCGTACTGGTGCTGGAAGACATGGGCGTTGCTGTCGTTGTAGTCCATGGTCGTGACCTGACCGTCGCCCCAGTCGATGGAGTACTTATCAAGAGGGCAAACTGGCCGATGGGCTGCAGGCTGAGGCTGACCGGCTGGTCGCTGGTAAGCTGGCACAAGGCCGGATCGGGCGTGATGGACGACGTGAGCCCCGTGAACTGGGGGATAGATCACCTGCTTCAAAGTGACGACCGTGACGTGGGCGAAGCCGTCCTGAACCGTCATCTTGACGGTGTAAGTCACAGGCACCAGGTAGGTGTGACCCATCGTGATGGTCGCGATCGGGGGCGCCGGCGGGGGCGGGGGGAACAAGGGGAAAGGATCGTGACCGGCGATCCGTCACCCCAGTCGAAGGTGGCCGTGTAAACGGCACCGATCGACGTGCTCTGGGCCGTTCCCGTGAAGTTGACGGGGTAGTTGACCGGCGCGGGGTTCGTCAGGACGAGAGCGTGCCGGACATGGGCCCGTTGTAGTTCACCGAGCAGGAACCCGTCTGGGAGACGCCGGAACAGTCCGTCACCGTCACGACGGCGATGAAGTCGCCCGTGTAGGCGAAGGTGTAGATCGGGGTTTTGTCGGTGCTCGTGAAGATAACCGCGTTCGTATTGGCGTCCTTGACCTCCCACTGGTACGTGTAGGGATCGGCGGGAGGTGTGACGCAGGTGTGTCGCCGCCGAGTGCGTTGGCGTCGAACTTGAACTGGGCGCCGGACCCCACCTGGGTCGCCGTGGGCGAAATGGAAAGCTCCCGCGAAGACCACGACGGGATAGGTGATCGTGTTGGAAACGCTCGCGCAGCCGCCGTTGCCGGCCGGCGAGGTGTCGGTCACGACCAGCGTCGCCGGGTAGGTGCCTGGGGGCGTAGATGTGCGTGGGGTTCGCGTCGGTGCTCGTGTTCCCGTCGCCGAAGTTCCAGGCGTAGGTCACGGTGCCGGTGGCGCCGGTGACGGTGCTCTGGATCTGCTGGACGGTCCCGAACTGCGCGGGATTTGGCGTCACGGTGAAGTCGACGGCGGGGTTAACCGTGTAGTCGAAGGGCAGGTCCACGCGGTTCCAGAGAGCGTCATAGACCGACAAGGTGCCGGTGTAGCAGCCGTCCCGTGGTGAAGGTGCCGCCCACGGTCACCACCGGCGGGTAGCCCGTGGTGTTGTCGACAGAGACGCCGATCCCAGGAGGCAGCTGACCGGAGGTCAACATGGCCGTCCAGTTGGCGGGCGCCTGGTTAGGGGTGGTCACGCCCACCGTGTCCGCGGCCGTGTCGCCCACGGTTAGGTGAAGGGGCTGGCGAAGGTCAGGACGGGGGCCATCAATTGGATGGCGTAGACGTCGCCCGTCGAGCCCGGGATGCTCGTGTCGCCGGTGCCGGCATAGAGGTAGCCGTTGCCGGGTCGTACGCGATGGCGTTGACGAACAGGTTACCGAGGTCGCCGCCGTAGCCGTTGTTGATCTGCGACCAGCCGTTCTGGGAGCTGTCGAAGCGGTAGACGCCCTGGCCGGCGGTCGCGGCGAAGAAGCTATTCGGGTAAGACGAGAGAACGATATCCGTGACGGGCGCCGTGATGGCCGGGGTCGCGGTGTTTGCCGTCCAGGTCGCCCCGTCGTCCCCGCTGTAGTAGATGCCGCTGGACTTGGTGCCGATGAGCAGGTCACCGTTCAGGTAGGCCACCGAATCGACATACATGTCGGTGGTGAAGACCTGAGTCCAGGTCCAAGTGCCGGAAGTGCAGCCGAGCGTGCCCTTGAGGAGGCCGTAGCCGTCCGTCGCTACATAGATGGTCAGCGGGCTGGTGGGGCAGCTGGCGGGGACCACGGCGATATCGTGGATGAACAGCGCCGCCGGAACGGTCGGATAATTCGGAATCTGGGTGAAGTCGCCCGGCACAGGCGTCGCGTTGTAGTTGTAGCTGTAGACGCCGCCACCCCAGGTTGCGAAATAGAGGGTGTGCGGAGCAGGGCCCGTGGGATCGAGAGCCACAGAAGACACGTGCTGATTGATCCACGGAATGCCCAGGGTCGCGTCGACGTAGTTGACCCCGTCGAACTGCCAGAGCCCCGTGTTCCAGGCACCCATGTAGAGGACCGACGCACCGTCCCAGAGGACGGAGGTGAAGTCGTCGCCCGGTGGCTGGGGTCGCTGCAGATAGTCAACGCCGAGGTTACTGCTGCGGTAGACGTAGCCGCCGGTAGCCCCATGGAGGACTCCGCCGCCGTAAGTAACTGCCTGGGGATTATGGTTGGATTTTACATCCAGGGCGGTCACCGGCGTGGCGAATGAACCCGGGACGGTGGCCACTGTGGTCTGCGGCGTCCACTGGTTCTGGGCGAGCGCAGGCACCGCGAAGGCCAGCAGGGCGACCACAAGGCCGATCCCCACGAGCCACTTTCTCAACAACTTTTGCATCCTCAACCTCCTATTCCATACTCGAAGTGCTTCAACCACATGGGGTATCGTGTCATCTTGCGCCAAAACGGGTCGCCCCTGGGGGCCGGCCAGCCGCCGAACCACCTCCCTTCCGGCCTCACATGCAATGACTTCATATCGCTTCCGCCCTCCATTCCTTACTTCCCCACAATCTCCAGGCGAAAACTGACTGCCTAAGGATACTCAAGACCTCGCTACGCCGTCAAGCCTCCGAAGATGGCGCCGGCCACTCGGAAAGGTGGCGGCGGCACCTTCGGATTCATTGCTCACAAGCTTCCTAGGCGGTTGAAGTATAGCAAAAAGCGCAGTCGTGTCAATACCCCCAGTCGTGATGCATGAGTTCCAGAGCGTATCGACGTGTGCTTTTCCCTCCTCATAGGCTTTAGTATAGGCGCAAATCAGCGTGAGTCAAGACCCATTTGAAGAGCGTTCGACGAATCGGCAAATGGCCGGATTCCCTTTCTTTCCGCCAAGCCCCTGAGCAGCCTCTCCATTCTCTCCGACTCTCCGAGGCCCGGGCCGAAGCCCCTAAAAAATGTGAGGTTCGTCACACTTTCCGATCCGGGCGGATCGCGCAGAGGCCTTACAACCCTTGCTCCCGCCTGTTCCCGGGCGATCAGAAGACCGGATCGGGATCTTCCGGTCCCACCCATCGCCCCTGCGCATCCCTGCGCCACAGGTCGGCCGGGCACAGGCCCCGTTCCACGAGGTCCACGAGCGGCGCGAGCCAGTCCTCGCTCTCACCCAGGCGCACCAAACCGAGGGATGCGGACTGGAGCAGGCGTGCCATCACCGCGCGGGGCGACACGCCGCCGGCGGGCATCCAGCGTGGTCCGCGCCGCGCCGCCTCCAGCAGTGCGCGCCTGAGTTCGGGCGGGCTGGGACGGGGAAGCCGGATGCTCCAGGAAGCCGGTGCATCCGGGATGCACAGCAACCCTTTCAGGAAGGCCGCAGAGGCCATCACGAGGGGCAGGGGGAGTGTGTCCAGCGTTCTCACTTCCAGGTACTTGTGTACCCGGATCTCGGGGAAGAGCGTGCTCACGTGGGCCTGCCAGTCGGCGACCGTCAGTGGGCCATATGCCCCAGGGGCCTTCAGCCATTCCTCGAAGGACCTCCCGTCCCCCGCGACGTACCCTTCCTCGCGCACCAGAAAGAGAAGCGGCCGGGTGAGCCCGTACCGCACCCAGTCTCCGTACCCGTGCCGTTCGGAGAAGAGAAAGCGCGGGAGCCCGCAGCGCCCGGGGTCCGTCCCCTTCCACACCCAGGGCCGCTGGCTCAGCCACCGGCTCTTTCGTCCGCCGAAGACCGGCGAGTTCGCCGTATAGGCCAGGAGGTAGGGCAGAACGGGTAGGACGGCCGCGACCATGCGCCGCATGTCCTCCTCGTTCTCGTAGTCGAGAGAAATCTGCGTCGCGGCGGTGAGCTTCATCATGCGTCGCCCCCGGGCGCCGGTGGATCGAAGGTGGCGGGCAAGAAGACCGTAGCGGGACTTGGGAACGTCGGGCAGGTCCTCGGCCCGGTTTCGGGGCGCGTGCCCCCATGGCACGAGTCTGAACCCAAGACGCCTTGATACGTCGTCCGCGTCCCTCAACATCCTCGCCATGAACCGGTTCAGGCCCTCGAGCTTTGGAAAAGGGGGCGAGGCGATCTCCACCTGGCCGCCCGGCTCCAGTTCGATCATGCCGCCCCCCCTGAGCCGCAGGGCGGTCAGGCGTCCGTTCTCTACGACCTCGGTCTTCGGCTCGGAAATACCGGCAAGCACGGCCTCCACGCCGGCCGGGCCGTCGAAGGGGACCATCTTCCACTGTTCGTCCAGCGGCAGCTGTTCCCACTCGACGCCGACCCGCCCCCGCACCGGGGCGGCCGGCTGGAAGAAGTGGACGAGCTGCTCGATGGATTCGATGGGAGTCGCGTCTGCGTACTGATCTGTGCTCATGCGTCACTGCGCTTCCACGTTGGGGGGAATTTCGGCCCGGTTCACTCTGAGCGGCACAAGCCCTCAGACCGGCCTTTTACGGACCGGCCGACGAAGCGCCTCTCTCAGGGCCGATGCCCGGTGTCGTTTTCAATCGTCGCCCATATTCCGCCACGTTTCGTAACGGACCATGTAATCGTCGAGGACGCGGTCTGGATCGAGGCGAAGGTAGGCCGCGACCTGGCGCACGAAACCTTTCAGGTAGATGAGGCCGGGCAGGGCCTCAAAACGTTCTGCTTCGATGGACTCGATGTACCACGAGCGGATGTTCGTCTCGGCCACTATCTCGGCGATGGACACGCCCTGGGCCTCCCGGACGGCCTTGAGGTTGGGCCCGTCGAAGACCTCGATTTCCTCCAGGAGCGCTTCGAGGAGCCTCACCGAGCGGGTCGCCGTGTCCTCCACCGCCTCGGCGGGCTGGGTCGAGGGCTGGGCGGCATGACCGCCCTCCTGCTGCAGTTCCCGGTACTCGGCCACGCGCTGGTCCGGCTGCATGTCCCCGGCGGCGATGAGTTCCTCGTCGTATCGCTGCCTCAGGCTCGTCGTGATCAGCGTCTTGTAGGCCTCTTCCAGACGGTCCCGGATGGCCTCCCTCTCCTCCCTGCTGTACAGGCTCAACGTGAGGGGGGACGTTTCGAGATAAGGTTCAAGCAGCCTCGGGTAGGCGGCCTGGATGTCCTTGGCGTTCGCGTTGTAGGGCACTTCCAGAAGCTTGTACGCGTTGAGTTCGTTCCACGGGTGCGGGTTGAGGTGCCCCTCTGTGGCCCTGGGCTCTTTCTCTTCCTTGAGGAAGATGTTGGCGAGCTTCTCGACCGAGAGGCTGAAGGGGCAGAGGGGGTAGGCTTTTGCGATGGGCTCCAGGTTCTTGCTGGCCGCCTGGGCCTGCGTGTCCCATTCCAGCCCACCCAGGAACCGGACCGGGCAGAGGAAATAGCGGCGCACGAGCCCCTCGAGCTGGACGCCGAGCCGCGTGTCCTTCTCGGAGGCGAGTCCCGTCTGCACGAAGCAGAAGCGGTGGTCACGGATGGCGGCCTCGACGTCCGCATGCTCGCCCTCCCGGGACTCCGGCATATCCCAGAAGCCCTGGAGTGGGGACTTCGGGTTGAGGTTCGGAGCGAGCGCCTTGTACCTCTTCTTGTTGATGCTCTCCATGATGAGCCTGCGGAGGGCCGCGCGCAGGAAGCGGTAGAAGGGTTCGACGCCCACGGGCGTCGCCTGCATGACGGCGACGGAAAAGCGCCCCATCAAGAAGAAATCGAGGGAATCGGCGTCCGAACCGGACCCTGAATCCACGAGGATGTAGTCGTAAGGGAGCTGCGTCAGGCTGCCAGGATCTTCTGCTTCGTGAGGTAAGCGAGGTTCGCCACCTCCGGCAGATCGGGGGACCCCGCCAGCAGGGAGAGGTTGTTCACCGACGTCGGGATGACGGCGTCGCGCACCTCCGAGACCTCCTTGGAAATGAGCGTGCCCAGATGCAGTTCCGGCCTCAGGATGCCGAGCGCGAGATGGCACCCGGCTTCGCGCAGGGCCAGGTCCGCCAGCAGGACGCTCCGGCCCTTCTTGGCCAGGTGAATGCCCAGGTTCGTGGCCAGGAGGGTCGTCCCGACGCCGCCCGTCGGCGCCGAGAAGGAGAGAATGATGGGGTTCCCCTTGGGGGCGTCCTCAAACAGTGTATTGATGGCGTCCGAAGTCATGATCGCTCCACGCGTTTCAGCATAACCCACACCGGCTCGGGGAGGCAATCGGCCCCAATAAAGACCCTGCATCGCTCCATGAAAGAACGTTCCGGACCTCGATCGGGTTGCCTGGGTAGAGCGTCGACGAAAGGGGGTGAAGTGGTGCGCCCGACAGGACTCGAACCTGTAACCTCCGGCTCCGTAGGCCGATGCTCTATCCAATTGAGCCACGGGCGCCCCGGCCAACAGAGTATAGACTTTCTCTCGTCCCGGTGCAACACCCGCGGGACGGTTCGACGCCCCGAGCGAGACGCCGGTCCGACCCGGTGGCCCGCCTCTTGGACCCTCATCTCACCGGGTGGAGAGATGGGGAGAGGAAAGAACGATTTGGGTATTGGAATTTTGGATTCTTGGATTTGGAATGCGGCCAAGGGAAGGGCCTTCGGCGGACCGCGAACTGAAGGCCGCTCCATGCGACTCTTTCTACTGTGTTGCAGGAGGACTCATCAGGGGCATCTTGTTTGATCTGCGCCACATTGTCTCATCCTGCCTTGGACCGCCGTCTGCTCGTCTGCCGTCTCTGCCGCTCCGCGGTCGGCGGTCAATCGTCAATCCTCCGAAGGACTTCCCCGCCTCGATCACCGGAACACTGTTCACTTGATCACTGCGCCCGCCACTTGACCCGGCGGCGGTTTTCACTCACTTTATGGTATCGAGGCATTATACTCGGCGACAGAGAGGAGACCTACCCCATGAAGAGAGATGGCATCCTGATGCTCATTGCGGGCATCGTGTTCGGCGCGGTCGCCGGTTTCATCGTCACGCGCCAGTACTACGTGGACAAGATGGACGCGGCGCCGGCACCGGCCCAGAATGCCGCCCAGACCGCGTCGCAGGATCCTCAGGACCAGGCGAAACAGGACTTCAATCCGAAGCAGCACGAAGCCATGCTGGAACAGATAAAGGCGGAGCTGGCCAAGGATCCGAAGAACGTCGAGAAGAGGGTGATGCTCGGCAACATCTACTTCGACGCCCGGAAGTGGGACGAGGCGATCCCCTGGTACGAGCAGGCCGTCAAGCTCGACCCGAACAACACGGACGTGCTCGTGGACCTAGGCGTATGCTACCGAAACGCGGGCCGTATCGACGATGCCCTGGCCATGTTCAAGAAGGCCCTGGCACTCGATCCCAACAAGAAGCAGGCCATGTACAACGAGGCCGTTGTTTACGCCTTCGACAAAAAGGACTCGGGCAAGGCCCGGGAGACCCTGAACAAACTCGAGAAGGCCTACCCGGACGACCCCATGGTCAAGAAGCTCAGCGAGGCCCTCGACAAGTAGTTCCGCCGGCCGTGAGGCCGGTGATCGCACTCTTGGAAGAGCGTGAGCAGAAGAACCCGGGAGGGGACGTGGCAGACGGTGGAGGCCGAAGGGACATCGTAACCTACGGCGTACGGCTCCATGAACGGGGTTTCGTGGCCGCCACCGACGGGAACCTGTCCGCCCGCCTGGGCGACAAGGGCTTCCTGGCCACGCCCACGGGCCTTCCGAAGGAAGAACTCCGCGAGGAGGTCGTGGCCGTGCTGGACGGCGAAGGGAGGCCGCTCTCGGGCAAGCCCTCCTCGGAATGGCCCATGCATTACGCGATCTACAGGCTCCGCCCCGACGTAGGCGCGGTGGTCCATGCACATCCTCCCTTCGCCACGGCGCTCGCCTGCTCGGGCCACGCCATCGACCGGCCCTTCCTGTCCGAGGCCGTCATTTCCCTGGGCACGGTCCCCCTGGTTCCCTTCGAATTGCCTTCCACGGACGAACTCGCCGAGCGCGTGGCCCGGACGTTGTCCGGCCACGACGCCGTACTCATGGCCAACCACGGGGCCGTCACCGTCGGTCCGGACGTCCGCACGGCCTACTACCGCATGGAGACGCTGGAGCAGACGGCGCGCATCTTCCTCTACGCCGAACTGCTGGGCGGCGGACGCCCGCTGCCGCAGGACACGGTCGAGCACCTCAAGGGACTCGGAGCCGGCTACCGCATGGCGGAGCTGCCCGCCCCGGTGTGCGAGCACTGCCCCGTCGCCGCGGGCGAGGACGGCCTCTACCTGCGCAGGGAGGAACTCGTCAAGCTGCTGGCTGAATTCGGCAGCCTTTACCCCGGCATGGGAATAAAGTAATATTTGAAACTGAGGATTTCCTTAGGAGGATTATATGGCTGAGTACGGAGAGGCCTTGGGGATGATCGAAACGAAGGGTCTCGTAGCCATGATCGAGGCGTCCGACGCCATGGTCAAGGCGGCGAAAGTGACCCTCATCGGATGGGAAAAGGTCGGCGGCGCTTACGTCACCGCCATCGTGAGGGGGGATGTCGCCGCCGTCAAGGCCGCGACGGACGCCGGCGCAGCAGCCGCCCGCAAGGTCGGCGAGCTCGTGACCGTCCACGTCATCCCGCGGCCTCACAGGAGCCTGGAAGACACCCTGCCCATCGGCCATTCCAGCGACAACGATTAACCCATGCGCCTCGGAAAGGTGGTGGGCACCGTCGTGTCCACCCGCAAAGACCCCAAGCTCGTGGGGTTGAAGTTGTTGGTGGTGTCGACGCTCACTCCCGAACGGGAGTTCGACGGCGGGTATGAAATCGCCGTAGACACCGTGCAGGCCGGTTTCAAGGAGACGGTCATCATGTGCACCGGCTCCTCGGCCCGCATGACCGAGCGCACGGCGGATTCGCCCGTGGACGCAGCCATCGTCGGCATCGTGGACACCGTAAATCTGGATTGAACCGTCTTTGCCATTCGGGAATCGGATTTCGTTTCTGGCATTTAAACAATGTGCGGACGTGCCGTCCACACGTCATGTCCGCCCAAAGTTCCGATCCAGTGTTTTCAGGACGTGGTGATGAACGTCGGGCAGGTCGCGGGAAATCTGGTCAGTTCAATCAAGCACCCCGCGCTCGAGGGGCAGAGGATTCTCCTCGTCCGCCCCCTCAACGACCGCGAAAAGCCTTTCTGGGCGCTCGACGCCGTGGGCGCCGGCGCCGGCGAGATCGTGCTCTATTGCCGCCAGCGGGAGTCTTCCTACGCCTTCCTGCCCGACATCGTCCCGTGCGACGCCGCCATCGTCGGCATTCTTGATGAACTTCGGGAGGTCTTGCCGTGATCCTGGCCAGGGTGGTGGGCACCGTGGTGTCCACCGTGAAATTCCACAAGTACGAAGGCCAGAAGTTTCTCCAGGTTCAGCCCCTCGACCTGGAGAAGGAACCCGTCGGCCTGCCTTTTACGGCCATCGATCTGGTGGACGCCGGTGAAGGTGACGACGTTCTGGTTTGCCGGGAGGGGCAGAGCGCGGTGGACGCCATCGGCCGCGGAGAGAATCCGGTCGATGCCGTCATCATGGGCGTGGTGGACACGGTGAGTTTCGTCCCGCCGCGCAGGGGGAACCCATGGACCCGCGCGTGAAGGCCATCGCCGACGGGGCCCTGCAGAAACTCGCCGCCGGCGGGGACCCTGCGTCACCCTCGGGAACCGGACTTCCTTCCGAACTGCGCATCTCCGACATGAGTCTCGCCCAGCTCTCCCGCCTGGCCTTTCTGCAGGCGGGCGACCCCATCGTCGACGAGGTTCTGGCCATGCTCAAGGTCGGCCGGCCCGTCTTTCTCGACCGCGAAGCCATCGAGCGGAAGCTCGAACTGGACCGCTACCCTCCGCGGGTGACGGAGCAGTTCAACCGCTGGTTCTCCCGCATCGCCGGGTACGGCGTCGCCCTCGTCGGCACCTCTCAAGAGCCGGCGGCCGAGCAATCGCCGCCCCAGGCCATTCGGACCGAACCGACCCGGGCGGCGGACGCCGAGACCGGGCCGAAGGCCTCGGTCCTCCCCGCCCCCGACCGCCAGATCCTCTCCGAGATCCTCGGCGAAGCCTCGCCGGAAGACCATCCCTGCTGGATCGAGCCGGGGAAGGTCTGCTGCGGATCCGGCCGCTGCAAGACCCTCGGGTTCTGAACCCGATCCCTGCCGTAAGTTCAAACCATAGCGCGCACAAAGCCCTCAGAGAAAAGACCTGGTTTCGACCGCGGCGTCTCGGAGCCGCGGAGAAGACCCGCTAATTCACGGTGAGAGCGTATTGATTGGGGAATTGGGATTTGGAATGTTAACCACGGCAGACGGAGGGCCTTCGAAGTAGAAACGAACAGGGAGGAAGGGAGGATAGGAGGATTACGGATTTGAATACGCCGTGCCGTTGGAAGACGGGAGGCGGAGGCGCAATCTATCTCCCGAGGGCCAAGGCCTAAGGACCGAAAGGCTAGAGGAACATGGTGGCCGGGGACAAGACCGTCTTCGCCTTTACCCTTTGCCCTTTTCCCTTTACCCGGGGACGTCTTCAAAGGTACTCCCCCGCCTCGATCACCCTGTCGCGTGATCACTCTCGTCCAGCAAATCCATGCAGACCCTGAACACCGCGTCGGGGGATACGGCTTCGAGGCAGGGAGGTTTCCCCTCGGGCGAGGGATTGCAGTCCTTCCAGAAGCTCTGGCGGCAGGGCGAGCAGGGCAAGTCCGCGTAAACAACCCTCAGCCTGTTCGCAGGCAGGTAGGGCCGGGTCTTGTGCGGCGCGCCGGGGCCGAAGACGGCCACGACCGGGGCCCCCACCGCGGCGGCCACGTGCATGGGACCGGAATCGTTTCCGACGAAGAGCCTGCACCGCTCGAGGAGCGCGGCCATGCCTCCCAGGCTCGTGCGTCCGGCCAGGTCGAGCGCCTGCGGACAGACCGCCTTGAAGGCATCGTGAACGCGTGCCTCCGACGACGTGCCGAAGAGCACGATGCGCAGACCCGTCTTCTCGCACAGACGCCTCGCCGCTTCGCCGAACCGGCCGGCGTGCCACGCCCTGGGGAGCTTGCTGGCCGAAACGTGAAACGCCGCGAAGGGTCCGGCGAGCGACTCCGCCCGCACGACGGTATCGGCCTCGGCCCGGTCTTCGTCCGACAGCGGAAAGGACAGTCCCTCGTCGGCGAGTTCTACGCCCATGGGCCTCAGGACCTTTGCGAACTGGACCGCGTGGTGACAATGCCAGTCGGACTCGGTGAAGGGCACGGGATGGGTCAGAAGAAAAGCTCTGTGGTCCGTATCCAGGCCCATGCGCGCGGGGATTCGCGCGAGCTTCACCAGCAGGGCTTCGCGAAAGCCCTTCGGAAAGACGACGGCGGCCGAGTAGCCTTCCTTTTTCAAGCTTCGCCCACGGGCCACGTGTCTCGCGGACGGAGGTGCCCTCCAACGTCGCGACCCCGTCCACCAGGGGAAGACCGTCCACGGCCGCGCGCGCCCGGCGCTTGACGAGCACGTCGAGTTCCAGGTCCGGGCGGGCCGCTCGCAGGGCCGCGAGGGCCGGCGTGCACAGGATGGCGTCGCCGATCCAGTTTGGCATTCGGACCAGTACGCGCGCACCGTGCGGAATCTCCACGCCCGGACCGCCCATCAGCCGCACCTGCCGAGGAGCAGAAGGATGAGGAACAGGACGGCGGCACCCCCGCCGAGCAGCCACAGCTTGAGACGGGAAACGGGCGTCTCGCCGTAGAACGCCCCGGTCTGGCCGTTGATCAGGAAGGCGTAAGCGCGCCTGCCGTACTTGAAGGACCCCATCCAGACGGGACAGATCACGTGCTTGAAGGTCTCTTCAGAAAGCCGGGTCGCCACCCTGAGTTCTTCCCGGCCGTCGCCGGGGGCCTTTGCCGCGCAGCGATCGCGCTGGTCCGCCTCCACGTTATTCCTGGCCACCGTGAACAGGCTCTTCAGCGGCAACTCGGCGTTCATGACACCGAACCCGGCGAGGTACTGGGGATCGTACGGCCGGAGGCCGTCCAGCTTGAAGGGGTAGACCTTCATGAGGAGATCGAGGTGGATATCCGTCAGCCCCGGCACCAGGATGTCCGGGTAATGGTTGGCAATTTTCCCGTTCCGCCCCTCGGCGTCCGTCCAGTCGCTGTCGGCCCTCAACGAAAATGAGAAAAACGGCATGTAGAGCCCGAGGATGCGGTCGAGCTTCCCCTCTTTCTTGAGATCGCCCGGCACCAGGAAGCCGGAACCGATCCACTTCTTGAATCGCTCGACGCACTTGTCCCTCGACACGATGAAAGGAAGCAAGGCTTCGGGCTGCAGCACGTCGGGGCTGACTTCCGTGGCTTCGAGAACGAAGTCGGTACCGCAGAAGGGACACGTCAGGTCGCGTCGGCCGGTCGACATGTGGACGCTCGCACCGCACTGTCTGCAGGCGAAGCGATCCATCGTGGCGCCGTACCCCCTGGCCTTCGGGTGGTCCACCAGGAAACTCTCCAGGTCGTGCTCCGAGGCCTTGTAGCCGGTCCGTGCCGGAACGGGCACGAGCGAATCGCAATAAGGGCAGCGCATCTCCACGTGGGATGGGTCCCACTTTAATTGGCCGCCGCAATTCGGACAGGGAAAGTGCTCTGCCTGCGTCTTGTCGTCCTGCGCCATGTGGCCTTCCCCTTACGGCGAACCCGTGGAATCCGATCAGACGACCCGGAACGCGGGTTCACGCCCCTCGATCACGGCCAGGCAGTCGGACACGGCCAACCGGGCCATGGCCGCGCGCGTCTCGCGCCCCGCAGAGGCGATGTGCGGCAGGAGCATGGTGTTCGCGAGTCTCGTGAGCCCCTCGGCCAGGGCGGGCTCGTTTTCGTACACGTCGAGGCCCGCACCTCCGAGGTGCCCAGAGCGCAGGCAGTCCACGAGGGCCGCCTCGTCCACGACGTCCCCCCTGCTGACGTTCACGAGGAGGGCGCCCTTTTTCATGGCCGTGAGTCTCTTCCGATCCATGAGATGATGCGTCTCCGGGGTCAGGGGGCAGTGAAGCGACACCGCGTCGGCCGTGGCGATGAGTTCCTCCAGCGGTAGGAACCGTGCGAACATCGCCGATTCCTCGGACGGCATGAGCCTGTGACGTTGGGTATAGACCACCCGCATGCCGAAGGCCGGGCGCCCGCCGGGCCACCGCGCGGCCGATCCGGCCCATACCCACGATGCCGAGGGTCTTGCCCCTCAGGTCCATGCCGAGAAAGAGATCGGGCTGCCAACCCTTGAACCGCCCGCGCCGCACGAAGCGGTCGCCCGCCACACCGTGCCGGGCAATGGACAGGAGAAGGGTCCACGCGGCATCCGCCGTCGCCTCGGTGAGAACATCGGGCGTGTGGGTCACGACCACGCCGTGCTTTTCGGCCGCTTCGAGATCTACGTTGTCCGTGCCCACGGCGCAGTTGGACACCACATCCAGGATGGGACATGCCTCGAACACTTTCGCCGTGACCCTGTCAGAGGGCAGGGTCACGGCGCCGGCCGCACCCTTGAGCCGCCTGCACAACATGTCCTCCGACAGAGGTTCGGGATGCTTGAACACCCTGATCCTGACACGCCCGTCCAGGAGATCTCCCAGATCGGCGGGCAGGGGCGAGGTCAAGACGATCAACGGCAGCTTCTGGTCTTCCATTTTCGCGCTCATGGGCGGCTTCCCTGCAAATGGGCGGGGGACCGCCAGGAAGGCGTCCTCACCATAGTTTCAACACGATCAGCGCCGTTGTGTAGTCGTGCTGGACGGCGGGAATGTCGCTCTTGACGGCATAGCCTACATCCACCGTCCACAGCGTCTGCCAGGGTCCGGTTACGCTGCCCGACAACCCGACCCCGGTGTGGTTCTGCCACAAACCGCTGCCCCTGATCGGCTCCACACGCGCCTGGTCCACGTTGAGTCCGAAGCGGATGATGTTGGCGATGTTGAACTGGTAGCCCACGGATGCGATGGCCCCCCGGTCGAAGCGCACACCGCTGCCCGAGAAACCCGCCAGGGACTGCGTGCCCAGATAGGTGAACTCGTACTGGCTGAACCGGTCCAGGTCCCTGCCGTCCATCCAGCTCAGACTGGTGGCGATCTTCTGAAAGTACGGAAGGTAGAAGGTTTTGCTGAAGGCCGCGTCCCACTTGTCGTAGTCCTTGAACCGCGCGAAATCCTGATTTTCGCCGGGCAATCCCCAACTCGTCCAGGAAGTACGCTTGTGGCGGTCGAAGGAGGTCGAGGCCGACCACCCGCGCCATGCAAAGTCGTAGGAAAGCCCCATGCTCCAGTCGAAGTGGTTCGCGGGCAACCGAAAATCGGGGGCCGTCTCCCCCACGCTCGTGTAACGATAGTATCGTCCAGCCACGTCAAAAGACAGCTTGGAGAACTGGTTGAACCGCCAGCCCAGGCTCCCGGAGGCGATCTCGCGCAGGATTTTGACTCGCTGGGCCTTGTCCTCGACCCCTGTGGGATAATACTTGTCCTGAAAAGGGATGGCGAAGAGCACGACGTTGAGCGTTCCGTCGACTTTCGGGAACAGGTCGACCTTCGAGACCGTCAGCGTGTTGACGGCCCCTCCGATCAGCATGTTGACCTGCGTTTTGGTCTTGCGCCAATTGTAATTGAAATAGTCCACGCCCACGATGGGCAGGGGGTAGTCCAGGCTCTTGTCGTAGTAAAACCCGGCAGCGCCTAAAAGCCTGCTGGAATCAGGTTCCATCCGAAGCTTCCTCGTGCCGTCCTTCTGTTTGACCAGGTACCGCAGGCCCTTGTCGGTCTCCTGGAGAATGGGCTTGTCGCCCGCTTCCGCCGTGGCGATCTGTTTGCCGAAGTTCGGATCGTTAAGCTCCGGCGGCCCGAAGGTGATCTCCCGCTCGCCCACGACCTGAGCGCCGACCATCGCGAAGATCTGCTGGCCGGTCACCTTGTTCAGCAGCCAGTAGGTCTTGCCGTCCGGGGCCTTGTAGGGCGCGTACATGTCCGTTTCCTCGCTGCTCACCATCGGAGGCTGGAGGTTCGTCTGGCTCACGGTCATGCGGATCTTCTGGTAGCTCTTCTTGTCGATCCAGACCTTCCCGTTGTAGAGGCTGCCTTTGGCACCGGGGAGGGGGATGAACTCGACCTCGTAACAGTCGTGCCCATCCACACGCTCGTCCTTGATGTAGCGGTACGAATAGTCATGGCCGAGGGTAAGGGCGAGGGGCAGGGTATTGACCTTTTCGGGCTCGATGATGGGCAACTCGGGGATCTTCTTTCCCTTCCACGCCACGCCGTTGATGAGAAGCCTGTTCTGCACCCACCTAGCGCCCGTGCCCTTCTCAAAATAGAAGGTGTTCATGAAGGTGACGTCAAGGCTGCCCGTGCCCCCCGGAAGCTTGAAGTGATAGTCCACCTCTGCGCCCCGCCTGTAGTTGTCGAGGAAGACGCTCTGCGGCTCCTGGACGGCCTGGTGCCTGGCCAGGATGACCTCGACGGGAATCCGGTAGGTCGTGGACACATCCACCTTCTGCTCACCCACGGTCCCCGTCTTCAATCTGCTGAAGAGCACTATGATGGCCTTGCCGGGCCACGGGACGTGCAGCACCGTCTCTTGCTTCCTCTGGTTGGCGTCGTACCCGAGGGTGATCTTCTTGCCCGACGGCAGGGGGTGGGCCTCGGGGTCCGTCAGATCCGCCGTGGGGAGCTTGATGTCCACGGAGCCGGGTTTCGAGCCGGCCACCCGCGGGACCAGCACCATTCCCTGGATCATGTCCGTGGCATCCAGCAGGTTGATGATGCCGATGTCGGTCCTAGGCCCCGAGGCGTCGCTTATGGCGGTGGCCTGCGTGGCGTAACCGGGGGCCATGCGGGGAGTGATCAGCCTCCTCAGATCGAGCAGCGCCGTCCAGACGGTTTCGACGTCGCCGGTTTCCATGTCCGTGTAGACCGCGTCGCGGGAGGCGGACAGAAGGACGATCAGCTGCGCCCCGATGGCCGTCGATATGCGGGGCAGGTGAAGCAGGAGCGGCGCGCCGAGATGGTAGCTCTGAAGAAACTTGACCACCTTTTCCGAAGGCTCTCCCGTGGGTCCCGCCGAGGTCGGAGGAGTACCCTTCCACGTAGGCCCTGAAATCCATCGCATAAAGCGGCTTCATGACCGGGAGATCGTCCGGCTTCACTTCACCGAGCAGTATAGTTGCCCCGGTCCGGCCCCTGAGGGCGACGGTCATCTCCTTCAAGACGAGGGCGAGGCGCTGCGGATCCGACTGCAGCGTGGAGGAGAATTGTGACTGGCTCAACGACAGCCCGAGCGCATCGACGCGCGCACCGGCGTGATCCGACAGGGTGCTGAGATAGGTCAGCACCGCCTGGCTTCCCGGCTCGTCCGGGATCTTCGTCGCGATGCAGAGCCTGGCGTGGGCCTCGTCCACGGCCTTTACGGTCTCGTCCAGGGCCTTCCAGTCGGGAGCGGCGGCCCAGTTCTCCGTGATCATAAGCGTAACGCCCACGGGGTTCGCCGAATCGGCGGGATGGGCCTCGAGTACTTTGACCAGCCCGGGCCATTGGTCGGGCGTCACCCGGACGCCGAATTTTATCTCCTGGTGGGGATAAGGGCTCTGTGCCGCGATGGTCACGGCCCAGCCCAGAAGAAGGATGACCGTCCACAAGTGCCGCCGCATGTCTTCCTCCATAGATGGACGTTTCGTAATCTTCTTATATAAAGACGAATTGTACACCGGAAGGAGGGTCAAAAGAAAACGGCCCGGGAATGACCTCCCGGGCCGCGCTTTGCCGAATGGTCGGGGCCCTTTCAGGCAGGCCCCGCGCGCTGCTATTCGCCGTCGTCGCCGATGGACTCTGTGGGGCAGGACGCCATGGCGTCCTCGCACAGCTGTTCCTCCTCGGCGTTCTCCGGCTGTTTCGAGACGAAGGCGTGGCTTCCGTCTTCGCTCATCACGAAGTGATCCGGCGCGATGGACATGCAGGAATCGCAGGCGATGCAATTCTCGTCGACGTACCACTTGCCGGGAACATTTTCTTCAAACTTCAGGCTTGAATCTGCCATATCAAGAACCTCCTGACCAACGCGAAATAAGAGCTTTTGGGGCCTACCCCCGTTCAGAGGAGGGCAATATACGCCCCATCCATTTCAAAGTCAAGATTGGGTGCGCCGCCCCCGGTGGCGCAGGTGATACGGCAACCCGATTCACGGTGGGAGGTGGTGGAGTGATCGAGTGATCAAGTGACCGAGTCGGGGGAAGGCCTTCGAAGTCCAGTCCCAATCCGTTTTTTCTTCAGCCCTTCCGCCTTCCGCCTTGCAAAGGCCCGTCCCCAGCCGCCTTTCAAATCCCAAATCCCAATTCCCACATCCCAAATCCCCCGCAGCCCTTGTCCCCGTGCGTTCTTTCGTTTTACCCTTGTGCCATGGCCAGAGTGCTCGTGGTAGATGACGAACCGGCAATCAGGGAGGCGCTCCGAGGCATCCTGGAAAGACAGGGCTACACGGTTTCGGAGGCAGCCGACGTAGAATCCGCGATCGAAATACTGGACACCCAGCCCGTGCCCGACTCGGCACTCGTGGACCTTTTGCTTCCCGACGGGGAAGGCACGGCCGTCCTGGAAGCCGTCAAGGAACGGGGCCTGCCGACGTCCGTCGTCATGATCTCCGGCCACGGCTCCATTCCGGCGGCGGTAGCCTCCGTGCGCGGGGGGGCCTTCGACTTCCTCGAGAAGCCGCTGGACAGGGAGCGCGTGCTCATCACGCTGCGTAACGCCGTACGGCAGAGCGCACTTCTGAAGCAGGCCTCCGAATCGTCCCGGACCGACTTCCCCACGGTCTCGCCCCGAATGGAGGCGGTCCTTAAGGAGGCCCGGCGCATCGCCCGGTCCCCCGCCCCCATACTGATCGTGGGGGAAACTGGCGCGGGCAAAGAGGTCCTCGCCCGGTGGATCCACGGCCAGAGCCCCGAAGCAAAGGGCCCTTTCGTGGCGCTCAACTGCGCGGCCCTGCCCGAGAACCTGGCGGAGTCCGAGCTGTTCGGCCACGTCAAAGGCGCCTTTACGGGCGCGGAGGTGAACAGGAAGGGGAAGTTCGTCACGGCCGACGGCGGCATCCTCTTCCTCGACGAGATCGGAGACCTGCCCCTTCCCCTCCAGGCCAAGCTCCTGCGCGTGCTTGAAGAGGGCGCCGTGGAGCCCGTCGGCGCGGATAAAAATGTCCCGGTGAACGTCCGGGTCATCGCGGCCACCCACCGCGACCTTAGCGGGAAGGTCAAGGACGGCTCGTTCCGTGAAGACCTCCTTTTCAGGATCTCGGGCTTCCCCCTGCGCGTACCGCCCCTGCGCGAGAGACCGGAGGACATCGTCTTCCTCGCCCAGCGGTTTCTCGACGAAGCGAGGATTCGCCAAGGATGGCCGGCCGAAATGATGGGCGGGGACTTTCGCGCCGCGATCGAGGAGCGGGCATGGCCCGGAAACGTCAGGGAGCTGCGGTGGTCCGTAGAGCGGGCCGCCCTGCTCGCCGGACCCGCACTTCCCACTTCCGGGCACCTCGCCGCTTCTCCCGTCGCGGCCGGCGATCAGACCGCTGCGGGCTCCCTGGAGGAGGCGCGGCAGGACGCCGAGTGCAAGGCCATCCGCGAAGCCCTGGCAACGGCCGGGGGCAACGTGGCCGCGACCGCGCGGATCCTCAACCTGAGCCGCTCCAGGCTCTACGAGAAGCTCGCGGGATTGGGCCTGGATCCCGCCGACTTCCGGCGAAAGCCCAAGAAGTAGGAAAACATTTGGGAATTGGGATTTGAGAGACGGCAGAGAACTGAGGATCAGGCCTTTTTCCAAGCCTAAGGGCTAAGACCAAACGCCTAAAGGAAACACTCAAAACGGATGGGGACGGGTCCTCGATGGCCGGCCCAGAGTTCGAACACGCTGCAGTACAGTCATTGCTTATTTAATCCCTCTCGCCGGCACGACTCCCCGCCTTTCAGGTTGCTTTTCGCAGGCGGCACAATCGTCCATTGGCGTCGGCTTTCGATGCATGGCATCGGAAGCCGCGTCGCGACGCGAGTGGGCCAGCTGCACGGAGGGCAAGGCGGCCGCCGCAGACCGACACAGCGGATGGTCCGCTCCCGTCGGCGCTCTCCTTGAAAAAGGGGGAGTGCCGCGCCCAGGCCAATCGGCTAAAGGTCACAGCGCGCAGCGCGGGTCGGCCGTGACCGGGGCAGCCGGGAAACCGCCACAGAGGCCCGCATTCGTAGGCTTCACGAGCTGCGCCGGGCCGGGCCGCCGCGACCGTCCGGTCGACGGCAGATCCTCAAACGCTTGCCGGCGCACCGTTCCCTGCTCCCAGAATCCCCGACTCATCTACTCGCGGCCTTCGCCGCGCGTTGTGCTATGCTCAGAGCATGGCGGGCACGGCGGCCACGGGCATCAAACTCGAGCGCATGCTCCTTCACCAAGTGGGGAAGGCGATTTTTGATTTCGCCCTCATCAAGGCGGGTGACCGAATCGCCGTGGGCCTCTCCGGGGGAAAGGACTCCTTCAGCCTTCTCGATCTGCTGCTCAAGCTCAGGCGAAAATCCCCAGTCCCGTTCGACGTCGTCGCCCTCACCATTCACAACGGCAGCGAGTTTTTTCAGTACGACCTCGTGCGGGATTACCTCGAGGAGAAGGGCATTCCCTTTCACCTCGAGCGAACCGGGATCACCTCCATCGTCGAGCAGAAGCGCCGGCCAGGATCACCGTACTGCTCCATGTGCGCTCGCCTCCGGCGGGGGGCGCTCTACGGGGCGGCCCGGGCGCTCGGATGCAACAAGCTCGCCCTTGGTCATCATCTGGACGACCTCGCGGAAACGCTCCTCATGAACGTCTTCTTCGAGGGCAGCCTCAAGGCCATGCCTCCCAAGCTCATGGCGGAAAACGGGCGGACCACGGTGATCAGGCCCATGGTGTATGTCACGGAGTCGATGCTCCGGGATTACGCCTCGGAGAGCGGCTTCCCCATCATAGACTGCGGCTGCTGGCTGTGCGGGGAGAAGGACCAGGAGAGGGCCCGTATGAAGAGGCTCATCGAAGACGTGGCCGGGCGATATCCCCAGGTCCGGCGCTCCGTCCTCTCAGCCCTGACGCGCGTCGATCCCCGTTTTCTACTGGACCGGAGCCTGTACGACTTCGACGTCGAGGAGGGCGGTGCCGTCATCGGACGAGGGCGGGCTCGGCGCGACCGGCGCCGGACGCTGAAACAGGAGGCAAGGGACATGGCATTTCTGCGGGGTTTCGATGCGGACCGATAAAGACACCGAAAGCGGGCACCCGGGGCTGACCGGCGAGAACCTCGCGGATCTGTACAGGAAGATCCGCACCTACCGCTACGTGTACATCATCTATATCGCCTCCGCCGTCCTCTACGCAGCCGCCTCGGGAGGCATGGCGGCGCAGGTGCCGCCCACCGGCGCCGCGGCCGCCATCGGAACCATAGGCCTGTATTTCGGCCTTTTCGTGATGTGCGTGGTGTTCGTCGGCCGGTGGGCGGCCTTCACGCCCCGAGCCCTCCGGGCTCGGGGGTTGAAGAACGTGGGGGCCATGATCCAACATACCTTCTATACGCTGCTCTTCCTACTGGCCGCCGGAGAGAGCCTGGGGCTGGTCGCCGTAACTCTGGCTTCCCTGGGCGGCAGGCCGGCCTGGAAGATGCTGATGCTCTGCCTCTGGCAGGTCGTGGTTTCGCTCGTATTGACTCCGGACCGGTCCCACTGGGACAGGCTCCTGTCCGCATGGGACAGGACCTTTGAGAAAGGAGATCCTCATGCTTCGCCGTAAAGTTCTCATGGTCTTCCTCCTGCTGGTTCTCACCATCCCCTTCAGCGCGGAGTTCTTCTGCAAGCGGTTCGACTTCGTTCAGGAACGGTGGATACGGCTCGACCAGAAGGCCGGCAATCTCGAGATCCAGGACGTCCAGTTCAAGTTCCCGAATTTCATCGGACCGCGAAAGCTCAACATTCGCGGCCGCAACGAGGCCGTCGTCAACGTGAAGAACTACGGCACCCAGGCCGACAAGGTCCACGTAGCGATCGCGCTCTTCGACGGCAGCGGAAATCTGGTCGGCTGCGGTACCACGGGAAGCAAGCTCGGCGCCACGAAGCCTGGCGAGACGGAGACCTACTACGTCGCCTTCGATTACGTCCACAGCCGGATCGCCACCGCGAAGTACTTCTATCTGACGGTGGAAACGGAGCCCGTGCAGTAGGCCGCATGAATCGCTCCGACCGAACAGGCGGCGCCCCGGCGGACCGGCGCGGCATCGCCGACTGGAAGAAGCTCGAAAGGGACCTTTCCGAGGAAGACGGACGCGGAGAGATCCGGGATCTGCTCGCGCCCTTCACCACCGAGCAGAGACTCGAACGGATCGAGGCGGTCCTTGCGGCCCGGACGGACAAGCTGGTTCTCGTCCTGGACAACCTCTACGATCCACACAACCTCTCGGCCATCATGCGGACCGCCGAGGCTTTCGGTGTCCAGCACCTCATCCTCACGGGCCAGGCGCCCGCGGGATTCAACCCCCGCGTGGCCCTCGGCGCGCAGCACTGGCTGACCCTCCACAGGGAGGAAGACGCGTCCCTATGCCTTCAGGAGTTGAAGACGCGCGGGTACGCGGTGATCGTCTCCGTGCTGTCGCCCGAGGCCGTCCCTCTCGCGGCGTTCGTCCCGGAGGGTCCCGTCGCCCTCGTCCTGGGAAACGAGCGAGAAGGCGTGACCCCCTTCTGGGTTGACCGTGCGGACGCCCTCCTGACCATACCGCTTGACGGCTTCGTCGGGAGCCTCAACGTATCCGTCGCGGCGGGCATCCTGATAGCCTCCCTGCTCGACAGCCCCGCCCTCTCCGAGAGAGGGCTGCCGCACGCCGAGGCCAAGTGCCTCGCCGATCTGTGGATCAGGCGCAGCGTGACCAATTCGGCCAAAATACTTAGACGGTTGCGAGGGGAAGACTGAGCCCTCGGCCAGGAAACAAGGCGTCAATCCCGGATGGGAACGACACGTTCGTTCACGACCCGCTGAAGGTCACGAGGCTCGCCCACCCCGATGCGTCCACCCGCAGGTGCAGACCGTCTTCCCTGAACTGTGGGACAAAACGGACCGTCACCCCCGCAGCCCTGACCGTCCGATTCACATGAAAATGTCCCAGGACGGCCAGCCCCACGCCTTGGCGCTGGAGGTGCTCGGCCCACACTTCAAGCTCGCGGACGGGGTCGTAGCTCTTGTAGGCGGCGTTCGTGCCGGCGAGGTCGGCCTCGAGGCGCCGTGCGAGCGCCTGTTGCCACGAGGATGGGAGGGCGTTGACGAGGGCCCTGACGGCACCGGCACGCGAAACCTCTCGCCAGCGCATGTAGTTCCGGTCGGACGTATTGATGAGGTCTCCGTGTTCGAAGTGGACCAGGGGGCCGCCCGTGCGAATCTCCCAGCTTTCGGCGACCGACATGCCGGCCTTCAGCGCGGGCCTCTCCACGAAGTAGTCCCTGTTGCCCGCTAGGTAGACGACCTTGCGGCCCTTCGCCGTGAGCGAGCCGAGCGCCGTGAGGACTTCATCCTGCTCCGGCGTGCCGGTCGCGGCCATGCCCAGCCATACCTGGAAGAGATCCCCGAGCAGGACTAGCGTTGGGGTTCCGCTGGATTCGAAGGCACCCAGCCATCGCAAGAAGACGGGAAGGGCTGGATCATCGGCATGGAAGTGCGGGTCCGCCGCACACCAGACCAGATCCTCCCGCGATTCCATACCCATTCAGACCCTCCCGAAAAAAAACATCCGCCGGACCGGGGCAGTATAACCGCCCCAGCGGTAGTACAGTTGAATTATACCCGCGAGGCCTTCCCGGTTGGAGTGTTTCGGTCGCTGCGATGCGGGATCCACATCGCTCGCGAGCGGCGCCCGGCTTCGTCCGGACCGGCTCCCGCCTGGAAGAACCAGGAAGTGTGCCGCATGGCACAACAGAGTGCCCCGGGGCTTGGGATCCCTTGATAAAGAGCCCTCAAACGCCCTATTTTAAAATCAAGGTTCCGACATGACGAGTGCGCGTCATTCAGGACGGAGGGGTCCTTCGGAACCGGGATGATGGGGATGATGCGCCGCGGGGGACATCCTTGCTCGGGCGAGCCGGACCGGACGCCGCGCCGGCGGACCCAATCCGCCCCAGCAGGCTCACTTAAGATAGGGAGGTACAATGGAATTGGCCGTCGTCACGCAGAAACGATGTGAAGCGCTGGACATCACCCGAAACGTTCAGCAGGCTTGCCGCCAGTGGGGCGGAACAGGCGCCGTTCTCGTCTACTGCCCGCACACGACCGCCTCCGTGGCCGTCAACGAGAAGTTCGATCCCACAGTGGCCGAGGACATCCTTGACTGGTTCGGGCGCATGGTTCCGGAGGGCGCGGGCTACAAGCACGCCGAGGGGAACGCGGACGCCCACATCAAGTCGCTGCTCGGCGGCAACCACGTGTTCGTCCCAGTACGCCAGGGCAACCTCCTCGTCGGGCGCTGGCAGGGTGTATTTTTCCTGGAGTTCGACGGCCCCAGGCACCGCACGCTGTGGCTCAATTTCCTCGACGCAGCGGCCGACAGCCCAACCGAGGGAAAGAAGAACATTTAGGATTTTGGATTTGGGATTTCGGATTTAAGAAACGGCTTGGGACGGGCCTTCGAAGGCATTCAGCCTGCCGTCTTTCAATCCCAAATCCCAAAATCCCAATTCCCAAATTCCAATTTCCAAATTCCTAATCGTTGCGCGTGACGAAGCCGTCGAGTTCGAGCTTGTTCAGGCGCGTCAGAAGTTCGTCCGCCGCGTCCTCGCTTGAAAGGTGTCCTACCCGCACCCGGTAGAAATCGTGGAAGCGGATGACGTAGGCATCGCCTAAACCCTCGCGGAGCTTGTCGCGAAGCCTGATGGCGTTCTGGGGATTGTGGAAGGCGCCGACCTGAACGGTGAAGGAGCCGTCGAGAATGTCTTTTTCGGGAGTGCTTCCGGCCGCCAGGATCTGCCCGGACGGGGGTGTGTAGTGCCGCTTCTCGTCTCCACCCGAAAGCACCTCGATCCGGACCGGCGCCAGCCCCTGCCCCACGAAACCGAGCTCCTTGGCCGCACCGTATGAGCAATCGAGGATGCGTCCCCTGACGAAGGGTCCTCGGTCGTTGATGGTCAGGACGACGCTTCGGTCGTTGTCGAGGTTCGTCACCTTGACCTTCGTGCCCAGAGGCAAGGTGCGATGGGCTGCAGACAGGCCGTACATGTCGAATATCTGCCCGCTGGCGGTCGGTTTTCCGTCGAATTTCTTGCCGTACCAGGAGGACACCCCTTCCTGGACGCGCTCGCCGCGGGATATGCGACTGGAGACGTGTTTGGGCCGGCGGTGCGAGCACGAGACCATGAGCATCAAGGCCAGAAGGATGACGACCGTCGCCGAAGATCTGCCGCGTTTCATGAATCCCTCCTCCACGCGTCCCGGCCTCGCCTCGCCGGGAGGATCTCTTACCGGGGCCTTCCGCTCTTCCCCTCGCGCAATGGAGCGGTGATGGAACTCCGCCCTAGAAACCAGAGAAAGGCGAGGAATGCGGCAAACCCGAGAACGATCGCCCCCGCGACGACCACCAGCGCTACGGCGTTGATTCCCCGCTCGTCCTGCGAAAGGCCGAACCACGAACGGAGCGCCTCGAGGGCGGGAATGCCCTCGAAGAGCATGTAGAGCGACGCCAGAACCGCCTTGAGAAGGCGAAGGATCTGTTCGAGCATCGCGGCCCCCTTAGCGCGTTACGGTCTCGAGCAGGCGCTCCGGCGCCCCGCGTCAGGGCTTGAAAGTCTCCTGGAAATCCAGCATGCGACGTTGCACCTTGACGCCTGGCGGAATATGCACCTTGAAAGCATCGGGCCCGAGCTTCGGGTTCGATTCCCAATGCGTGAAGTCGAACCGGATGCGGTCCCCCTCCGACTCGACGACTTCGAATGCCGTCGGGATTCCCGTCTGCGCGTCCACCCAGAAGTGGAGCGCCCCCACTTTTCGCTTCATCCTGAACTTCGTGGGCACGAGCTCGATGTGGGCCACGTCGTTCTGCTCCCCGATCCACAGCACCTTGAAGTGCTTGGTCAGTTCGTTCAGCGGTTGACCCACGCCCAGGTACCGCATGATTCTGTTCTGGTGCCGGCGGATGTCCTGTACGACGACCTTCTTGGCCGCGGGATCGTAGACAAGGAGATCGCCGTCCTTGACGAGGAAGAAGAGCCGGGACGGAGATGTATACGTATAGAGCGCCGTGTCCGGCTTCTCGAGGACCAGGACGCCCTTCAGGACCTGCGGCTTGCTCAGCATCCTGAAGTTGTTCGTCTGGACGAAATTGACCCTGAGCGTCTTCAGGTCCTTCTGAACCTCGTTCATCTTGTTCAGAACGGCATCGATTCTGGCCGTATCCTTCCCGCCCGCAGGCTGGGCGGCCAGCGTCCAGAAGGTCAGAAGCGCAACTACACAGAATACCGCGACCAGGATTCTTCTACCCATGCCTGAAATGCCTTACTCCCGAAAATACCATGGCCATGCCGAGCTTGTCGGCCGCCTCGATCACCTCGGCGTCCCTGATGCTGCCGCCCGGTTGTATCACGGCCGTGATGCCGCATGCGGCCAGTTCCTCCACGCCGTCCGGGAAGGGGAAAAAGGCGTCGGATGCCGCCGCGGAGCCCGCAGGATCCTTGCAGGCTTTCATCCTCGCGAGCCTGGCGGCGTCCACCCTACTCATCTGTCCGGCCCCGACCCCGACCGTTCCGTCGGCTTCCCCGAAAACTATGGCGTTGCTCTTGACGTGCTTGCAGACCTTCCAGGCGAGTTCCAAGGCCTTCATTTCCTCGTCCGTCGGGGCCCTCTTCGTGACGACTTTCCTCTCCTCCGGAAGGCCCGGCATGTCTTGGGTCTGGACGACGAGGCCGCCTGCGACCCTCTTGAGATCCCACCCTGGAAAGGGATCCATGTCCCTGAGTTCGATCACGCGCAGGTTCTTTTTCCGAGAGAGGATTTCGAGGGCCTTGGGCTCGAACGCGGGCGCCACCACGATCTCCAGGAACATGTCCGAAAGCGCCTGCGCGGCCTCGCCGTCGCACGCTGCGTTGAAGGCCACGATACCCCCAAACGCGGAGAGCGGGTCCGTCATCTTCGCCCGGGTGAAGGCGGCGGCGGACGTGCTGCCAAGACCGACGCCGCAGGGATTGGTGTGCTTGATGACCGCACAGGCGGGCGGCGGAAGTTCGCATACGAGCGCCCAGGCCCCGTTAAGGTCGATGATGTTGTTGAACGAGAGTTCCTTGCCCTGGTGCTGGGTCATGGCGGCCAGGAAGCGGTCGCCTTCCCGGTAGAAGGCGGCTTCCTGCTGCGGGTTCTCACCGTAGCGAAGGTCCTGGACCTTGTCGAAGAACATGGGCATGAACTCGGGGAATGTGCCGCCGTTTCTCACGAGGTCGTCCGATTCCACGGTGATCCGCGAAAGATGCCTTGCGATGGATCCGTCGTAAGTGGCCGTTCTCTGGAAGGCCTTCTTGCACAACTTGAGGCGCGTGGCGAGGGTCAGGCCCCCTTCTTTTGAGATCTCTTCCTTGAGAGCCGGATAATCCGCTGAATCCACGACGACGGCCACGGATTCGAAGTTCTTGGCCGCCGAGCGGACCATGGAAGGCCCGCCGATATCTATATTTTCTATGGCGTCCGCGATGCTCGAACCCGGCGAAGCCACGATGCGCTCAAACGGATAGAGGTTCACCACCACCAGGTCGATGGGCGCGCCGCCCAGCCGCTCCAGGTCCGCCAGGTGTTCGGGCGTCCGGCGGGCGAGAATGCCGCCGTGAATCCGGGGATGGAGGGTCTTGACCCTTCCGCCCATCACTTCGGGGGATTCGGTGTAGGCCGCCACGTCCCTGACGGGCACGCCCTCCGCCTTGAGCAGTTTCGCCGTTCCGCCCGTGGACAGGATCTCGACGCCTCTCTCGGAGAGGAATCTCGCGAAGTCCGCCACGCCATCCTTGCGCGAAACGGAGATGAGGGCTCTCTTGATCTCGACGGTTTTCATGGTTCACTCCGGGTGAAAGCTCAGGCGCGCGGTGCCCGCCGTGCTTTCTCTAGGGTCCCTTCAGACTGTCACCCCCCCTTTGGGTGATAGAAGGGGGTCGCCGAAAGATCCCCATCCATGGACTTCCACAGGTACAGCCAAGTCTTGGCCGTGTCCGAGACGGCGTGAGACAGAACGAGCTGCGCCACGCCGAAGGCGTTGGACCTGTCGTCGAACGTCTCCGAGGAGACCCGGCGGCCATGGGGAAAATAACAGAAAAGGACGGCCGCCTGATACCGATTTTCAGTCATCAGCCGGTGCTTCATGTACGATTCCACGTCTCCATGCAGAGGGGGCGTGTCGTATCCGTCGAATGTGACCACGAGGAGCGGAAGCTTCCGCTCGATATACCCATAGTAATCAAGACGGACGTTCAGGGCCCTCGGGTCCCCTCCGATCATCATGGGATCGTTGAGAAGGAAGATCAAGCCGGCCGCGCGGCCGAAGTGCCGGGCGACCGCCGGGAAGGGAGTATGGGCGGCGAAAAGCCCGGGTATGGTATCGGCCTCCTTCTGGAGCGCGTCCAACACTTCGCCGCGGGGGGCGCTCCCGTAGCCATCGAGCGACTCCGATACCCCCGCGTCCAGATCGGTCCTGTAGGAAACGAGCGCGGATCGCAACGCGGCGGGCGCGAGACGCAGGCTCGCGTCCGTCATGCGCTGGACCGTCTTTGGCCCGTAGGCGAAAAGGGAAAGGGGTGCAAGGAGCAGAAGAACCCCCGCACCCCTCAACGCTTTTTGAATCATGCGCGCTTCATGTTCTCGATGATCGCGTCGCCGAACTCGGAGCACTTCAGCTCCTTCACGTCCAAGCCATCGCGCTTCATCAGGCGCGCAAAGTCGTACGTCACCGTGTGGTTGGCGATGCTCTTCTCTATCCCATCGACGATCAGATCGGCCGCTTCGTTCCACCCGAGGAACCGGAACATCATCTCGCCGGAGAGGATGACGGACCCTGGGTTCACCTTGTCCAGGTTGGCATACTTGGGCGCCGTGCCGTGCGTCGCCTCGAAGATAGCATGGCCGGAGACGTAGTTGATGTTTCCGCCGGGGGCGATACCGATGCCCCCCACCTGGGCCGCCAGGGCGTCGGAGATGTAGTCCCCGTTCAGGTTGAGGGTGGCGATAACGTCGAACTCGTCGGCCCTGGTCAGGATCTGCTGCAGCGTGATGTCCGCGATGGTGTCCTTGATGAGCAGTTTGTCCTTCCACTTGCCGTCGCCGTGCGTGGGCCAGAGCTTGAGGGCCTCGGCCACTTCCTGGATGACCTCCGCCTTCTTGTCCGGAGCGAACATGTGGAGACCGGGCTCGATCATGGCGGCGTTGGCCTCGTTTGACAGGTCGGGATTCGCCTCCTTGTTGCCGAGAATCCAGGCTTCGCGCTGGGTGACGACCTTGTCGCGGAACTCTTCGGCCGCTACGCGATAGCCCCAGTCCTTGAATGCGCCCTCGGTGAACTTCATGATGTTGCCCTTGTGGGTGAAGTTCACGCTGCGCCGCTTATGATCCAGCGCATACTGAATGGCTGCGCGGCACAGGCGTTTGCTCCCCTCTTCCGACACGGGTTTGATGCCGATGGCGGAGGATTCGGGGAAGCGGATCTTTTTGACGCCCATTTCCTTCTGGAGAAAATCGATGACCTTCTTGACCTCGGGGCTGTAGGCCTTCCACTCGATGCCCGCATAGATGTCCTCGGTGTTTTCCCTGAAGATAACCATGTTGACCTTCTCGGGATTCCGGACGGGGCTGGGCACGCCCTTGAAGTACTTGACGGGCCTCAGGCATACGTAGAGGTCGAGGATCTGTCTCAGGGCCACGTTGAGGGAGCGGATCCCGCCGCCGATAGGCGTGGTGAGGGGACCCTTGATGCCCACCTTGTAGGCCTTGAAGGCCTCGATGGTATCTTCGGGCAGCCATTCACCGAACTTCTGGTATGCCTTCTCGCCGGCAAAGACCTCCATCCAGGCGATCTTCTTCCTTCCGCCGTAAGCGATCTCCACGGCCGCGTCGAGCACGCGCTGAGAGGCCCGCCAGATATCGGGGCCGGTGCCGTCGCCTTCAATGAAAGGAAGGATCGGGTTATCGGGTACCTGAAGGACGCCGTCCTTCATGGCAACCGGAGTGCCGTTCACCGGCGGGGTCACATTCTTGAATGTCGCCACGGGTCTACCTCCTCGCTTGCAATTGGGAACGGCCTGGCCATTTCCTGGCGCCAGGTCTGTTCTGACCATTGGAATCAACTCGTCCCGGTGTACGTTCCGCACCATACCCGGGCGCTGTAACAGGGAAGTATATCCACAGGTTGCGCGGACGGTCAACATGAGCGCCGAGCCTCATGATCGCCCTGGGCCTGTACCCCCGGCCGCTTGCCTTTCAACGCGCGTAGGGCTTATGATGCATATCAAGACAATTGGAGGCCAGAGTGGAGCAATATGCGATCACCTGCTGGAATTGCATGGGTGAGTTCGACGCCCTCTCCGCCGTATGGTGTTCCTGCAATCCGAATAAACCCACGAAGGTTTGTCCCTTTTGCCTGCAGTGCTTCTGCAAAGCCCCTGAGAACTACCACGAGAAATTCTGGACCGGTGCCCCCGATCAGCTGGTCGGGGACCGGGAGATGCTCGCCAAGGCCAGGGGACCGCTGGGAGAGGCCCTGATCAAGGCGAGGGTCATCACGTCGGATCAGCTCCTCGACGCCCTCAAAGAGCAGGAACGCAGCGGGCGGCGTCTGGGCGAGATACTCGTCGACAAGGGATTGCTTAACCAGAACACCCTCGAAACCTTCCTTACGAGCCAGCGATCGGTCACAAGGGCATCCCTTCTCGACCTGCAGCCCGACCCCATGCTCGTCATGACCGTCGGCATAGACGAATGCATCCGGCGCAAGGTGGTCCCCGTCTCCAAGGAGAAGCTGACGAAGAAGGAACTCCTCACGCTCGCTATGGCCGATCCCTCGGACGGCGACTCCGTGGAGTTCGTCCAGAACGTCACGGGGTGCCAGGCCCTAGTCGTTCAGTGCCCTGCCGAGGAGATCGAGCAGTACCTGTCCTCCTTTCACGAAGAGGCGTCGCACGGCGCTCAGGCGAACCCCGGCGCGACGCAGGAAGCGGCTGGCGCAAAGCTCGCGGCCGACCTGATCCGCAAGGCGATGGCGAGAGGGGCTTCGGATCTGTACGTGGAGCCACGGGAAGGTGAAATTTCCGTCCACCTGCGCATCGACGGCCTTCTGTACAAGACCAGGCCGATCCCCAGGGAGTACAGGCACGTGCTGACGGCCGAGCTCAAGAACCTCCTGCGCCTGCCTCAGGACACTTCGGACAGACCCCTCGAGGGCCGTGTCGTCATGCGGTCGGGCGAGCAGCGGTTCGACGTCGTTGCCCACAGCCTGCCCACGCAGTACGGCGAGAACATCTCCCTGAAGATCATCAACAGGGACACATTCTTCAAGACCTACGACCAGCTGGGGCTGGCCGGGGAGGAGCAGACCGCCCTCCGCGAGGCCCTCGACACCCGGCGAGGGCTGGTGCTCATCACCGCCCCGCTTTTCCACGGATCGACCACGACCCTTTACGCCATCATGAAGGCGCTGTCCCTGGACACCCAGCGAAAGACCATGAGCATCGAAGCCCAGAGCGTCTGCCCCGTTCCGAACCTCTCACAGATATCCCTCGGCGAAAACAAGGACGCCGAAGCCACGGCCACAACCATGAAGGCGCTTTCGAACATCCAGCCGGACGTGTGCATCCTCGCCGATCTGCTGGACTCCGCGCCCATGGCGGGACAGATGCACAAGCTGGTCAGCCAGATGCTCCTGGTCGCGACCCTCGAGGCGGACGGGACGCTCGCCGCCGTAAAGCATCTCGAAAAGCTCGGCTACTCCATGAAGGACCTTTCTGAAAACCTCCTTCTGGTCTTGAACCAACGGCTCATCAGGCGCCTCTGCCCGCACTGCAGGGTCGAGGCGGAGCTATCGGAAAGCACGATACATCTCATGGACCTCGACAAGGAGGAGGGCAAATACCTGACCAAGTCCTACCGGGGAGAAGGATGCGAGAAGTGCTCGGGCATAGGCTACAAGGGCCGTGAAGCCCTGTTCGAGATCCTTGTCCCCTCGGCCTCGTTCAGGAGCGCCCTCGCGCGCGGAGCTTCTCCCAAGAACCTCGAGAAAGAGGCTGCCAAAGCCGGCATGCGCCCGTTGAGACAGCAGGCGCTACAGGCCGTCCAGGAAGGGCGCACCTCCGTGGAGGAATTCTGCCAGGTCAAGTTCTGACCGGCTCACGCACGACCTCCTTCAAGATCCGGCCGCCCGCGAGTTCCGGCGGGGGGGGTTCTGCTGTGCAATGATCCGGCCATGTGGTGTAGAATCGGATGGCCCTGGGGGTTGTCATGGCCTTGCTTCTCTTCGACATCGATGGAACGCTCCTTCGACCGCTGGGTCTTGGACACAGGGCCTTCCATGACGCCGTGCATTCCCTTTACGGCCGCGCGCCCGAAAAGGCACCCTTTTCCTACGCCGGCCTGCTTGACACGGAAATCGCGGTCCGGACGCTTGCCGACATGGGACTCCCGCATGACGGAGCTGCCACAAGAAAACTGCTGGAAGCTTACGTCTCCTGCCTCGGGAAAAGCCTCCCTCCTCCCCGCGAGGAATGTCTCTGCCCCGGTGTTCCAGAGATTCTGGACGAAGCCTCGAGCAGGGGGCACCACGTCGCCCTCCTCACGGGGAATCTGCACGCGGGTGCACGGATCAAGCTGGGCTTCTGCGGCCTGCTGGACCATTTCAGGGAGGAAGCCGGCGAAGGAGGCCTGCTGGGTGCCTTCGCCGACGACGCCGCCGAAAGACCCCAGCTCGTCCCTGTAGCGATGGACAGGTGCCGGCGGCAGTTCCGAAGGGATTTCTTGCCGGGCGAAACCTGGATTGTCGGCGATTCGCCCAGGGACGTGGAGACTGCCAGGGTTTCCCGTATTCGGTGCGCCGCGGTCGCAACGGGGTTCACGGAGCTGCAGGACCTCCGCTCCCTCGGCCCGGACCTGGCGATCTCCGATCTGTGCCAGAGCGAGGCCTTTTTCTCGGCCGTTCAAAGGATAGCGGCATGAGCGCTTATCCCCCTAAAATGGACACCCTGCTCGCCCTTCCGGGAGCACTCGATCTTGAAAAGACCTACGGACAAAAGGCAGTGAAAGCAGCCATGCGGGAGCGCCTGGCCGAGCTGACCCGCGCGTGGCGGTCCGGCGGGCCGGTTCCCTCGGAGAAGACCGTCCTCGAAATGGCGCGCCGGAAGCTGGAGGAAGTCTTCAAGCCGACGCTCCGGCGGGTCATTAACGCCACCGGCGTGGTCCTTCATACGAACCTGGGGCGAGCGCCCCTGCCACAGGAGGCGTTGTGCGCCCTCCCCGGGGTCCTCGGCGGGTACGTCGATTTGGAGATCGATCTCGAAGCCCATAGGCGGGGGCACAGGGACCACCGCATCGAATCCTCCATTCGCGACCTTCTGGGCACCGACCGAAGCGTCGTCGTCGTCAACAACAACGCGGCCGCCGTCCTGCTCCTCCTCAACACCCTGAGCGCGGGCAAGGAGTGTCTGCTCAGCAGGGGGGAACTGGTGGAAATAGGCGGTGGGTTCCGCATGCCGGAGGTTATGAAGGCGTCAGGAGCGCGTCTGAAAGAGGTCGGCACCACGAACCGGACCCGGCTGTCCGATTACCGAAAAGCCATCGGTCCGGACACCGGACTGCTGCTGAAGGTGCACACCTCCAACTACCGCGTGCTCGGGTTCACGGAGGACGTGTCCCCGGCCGAACTGGCGGCCCTCGGAAAGGAAACGGGGCTCCCCGTAGGGTTCGACCTCGGGAGCGGACTCGTCGCCGCGCCCGGCAAGGCCTGGCTCGCGGACGAGCCTTCCGTCCAGGAGGCCTTGGAAGCCGGGCCGGACGCCCTGTGCTTCAGCGCCGACAAGCTGTTCGGGGCATGCCAGGCCGGCTTGCTGCTGGTGGCGCCCGGTCTGGCTGCCGCATTCAGAGCCAACCCCCTCCTGCGGGCGCTCCGCGTGGACAAGGTTACCTACTTCCTGCTGGGCGCGACGGTGGATCTGTATCGCAGGGGGCGCCTCGACGCCATCCCGGCCCTGGCCATGCTGGCCAGATCCGACGCGTCGCTCAAGGCATCGGCGAGGGCGCTTAAGAGAGATGTCCAGGCTACGGCGCCGGGTGCGTTCGAACTCGAAATCGTTCAAGCTGAGGGCCGCGTCGGAGCCGGCTCCGCGCCCCTCGCGCCGCTGCCTTCGCCGGCGCTGGCCCTCAAGCCCAGGAAGAGAAGCGTCGAAGCCCTCGAGGCCTTTCTGAGAACGGGCGGCGATCCGCCCATTGTTTCCGTGATTTCAGAAGGTCGCCTGCACGTGCACGTGCGCACTTTGTTTCCAGACGACAAACGCCTGCTCGTCCGTCGTCTGGCTCAGTTCAAGGAGGTAAAGCCGGCATGAAACTCGCCTGGACCTCACGACTCGTTGCCGCCGCGGCCCTCTGTCTGCTCATGGGGTGTGCCGCGAGCTATCCGTCCCGCACGGGTCCCGCCGTTTCTCAACCGCCTGCCAGTGCAGGAGCGCCGGTCGTAGGCACGGAGGGCGGTCTCGCACAGGTGGGGCGCGAGACGGCTACCTACCTGCGAAATCGCTACCCCGCTTACGATCACGGCCGCATGGCCGTCGGCTGGAACGGCAGCCTGCCCTACATGAACGAGGTCGGAAGCGCGTTCGCCGCCGGCTGGCCCAGGGCGCTCCCCCTCTTCGAGATCGGAGTGGTCGCTTCGGGTTCCGACCAGGCCTTCAACCAGCTGGACCCGGCCACCTTCTCGGGCCTCCTGTGGCTCGAACCGGACATCCTGCCCGGCCCCGAACTCGCTGCGGTGACCGTGACCCTGCGGTCGACGAACGGCGCGGCGCCCACGGAAATCATCCTGGAATGCAGGCCGCCTTTCGTTTACGGAAAACAGCGGCACGAAGAGGAGCCGGTGCAGGCGATGAGCCGCTGGCTCGACCTCCCGTCCGTCCCGCTGGCTCTCGGCTGGGAGTCGTCCACCGGGTACTTGTGGGCGGCGATGGGCGACCGTCTGGAACGGCTCGATTCAGACACGGGCGCCAGCATCCAGAGCTGGCCGATTCCCCCGCCGCAGGACCGCTTTAACGCGGGACCCGCCGTCCTGCACGAGGTGAACGACGGTGGTATCGAGAAGATGGGGTGGTTCGACCTCGGATACGCCGAGGGACGGTATTATGTCAAGGGGGCATCCGGCGCATTTCAGGCCGGTGAGACCATTCAGGCCTTCCCTCTTTCGCAGAAGCTCCAGCGTTTTCTCTCGGCGCCGTTCGACCTGCTGGCGGGTGAATTCGTCCTGACGGACTTCCGCCACGAAGAACTGGGCCGTTTTCGAGACATGACGCGTTTTCAGGGACCAAGGGGCAGCCTCTTCGCCTTCCTGAGGAGGGACGGTTCAATCGGCATCGTCCAGGGTACGGACCTCTCGGTAGTGAACGGCCCCAACCTCCGCTCGGCCTCCGCCGTCAGTTCCTACGGCAACTACCTCCTGGTCGCATCCGCCGACGCGCCCTACCACGTGAAGGCATTCGTCATGACGCCGGGATTCGTGTGGGAATCCAAGTGGGAGTCTCCGGACCTTCCGGGCCCGGCTACGGCCCTCTGCATCGGTGCCCCATCTGGAAATCCCACCCTCTTCATCGCCGAAAAGGGCGAGGAAAGCGGCGGTTTTCTTCTCCGGACGGTCCTGCCATTTCAGCCGCCGCTTTCAGGTTCGGGAGGCGTCCAGACGCACTGAGCCAGGGCCGCGACGGCCTGCCCTTGGTCAGGAGCTTCTCCGAAACGGGAAGGCCCCCTGGCAGGGGCATTTGCCCCTTGCTTCTCGGAGGCCCCGGCGCCGAATTTTCCCTATTTCACTCCGAGGCGCTATATTGAGAACCTTGTTCGGGGACCTCTACCCCATTGAAATGAGGAGAATGCCTTGAGTTCGCAACGCGACGGAAAACTGGGGCAAATTACCCAACAGCCAGAGAAAATCGCCGACTTCTCTGACCTTTTCGGACGCAGGGTGACTATCCTGGCGGGACATTTCGGCAGCGGAAAGACCGAAATCACCATCAACGCCGCCCTGTCCATGGCCCGTTCCCAGACCCGCGTTTCCGTGGTGGACCTGGACGTGGTGAAGCCCTATTTCCGTTCCCGGTCCGCGAAGAACTTCTGGAGGAGGCGGGTGTGGAACTCGTGGCACCGAGCGGCGAGTACTACTCCTCCGACCTGCCCATCATCCTGCCGGAGATCCGCAGCCGCCTCAGGGATCCCAGCCGGAAACTCCTCATGGACGCGGGCGGCGACGACACGGGCGTAAGGGCCGTGGCCTCGCTGACCGACATCATCCCCCGGGAGGAGACGGACTTTTTCCTCGTCCTCAATTTCAGGCGCCCGTTCACGCCGGACGTCGATTCGGCCTTGGCCATGATCAGGCAGATAGAGGCCACTTCTCGCCTGACGGTGACGGGGATCTTGTCCAACACCCACCTCATGGCCGAGACCACCCCCGAAATCGTGCGGGACGGCTACGCCAGGGCCATGGAGACCGCGCGCCGCGCAGGGACAACGCTCGTGGCCGTCACGGTCGACGAGGCCGTAAGGCCGAACCTCGACCAGCGGGACTTCCAGTGCCCGCTCATGGCCATGAGACGCATCGTCAAACCCCCATTCGAAGAATCACGAAGGGAACGAGCCGTCGGCCCCCTCTTCGTGGTCGGCTGAGAAAGGAGCCCACCGTGCCGCAGATCAAGATCGACAAGGAACGCTGCAAAGGGTGCGAGCTGTGCGTGCACGCCTGTCCGCAGAAAATCCTCGGCATGTCCAAGGACATCAATTCAAAGGGCTATTTTTTTGCGCAGGTCGAAGAGCAGAAGCGGTGCATCGGATGCCGCCTGTGCTGCATAACGTGCCCCGACGTGGCCATCGACATGCAGGTGTACGGCACCATGTACCACTACTTCGCGTACTAGAAAAGGAGAGCCGGGAGCCGCGAGCGGAAGGCCCAGTCGATCCGATCGGATCACCCCTTGTTCCGATCCTCCGCTTCCAGCCCCCCTAGAGGAAAGGGTTCCATCCCATGGGAAAGAAATTGATGAAAGGCAGCGAGGCCATCGGCGAGGCCGCCGTGCAGGCAGGCTGCACGCTCTTTTTTGGCTATCCCATTACGCCCCAGAACGAAATACCCGAATACATGTCACGCCGCCTGCCCCAGGTGGGCGGGACATTCGTGCAGGCCGAGAGCGAAGTGGCCGCGTCCAACATGATCTACGGCGCCGCCGGCAGCGGCGAACGCGTGTTCACCTCGTCGTCCTCGCCCGGCATCTCGCTGATGCAGGAAGGCATCTCCTACATCGCGGGAAGCGAACTGCCCGTCGTGATCGTCAACATCATGCGCGCCGGCCCGGGGCTCGGCGGCATCCTGCCCAGCCAGTCGGACTACTTCCAGTCGACCAAGGGCGGCGGACACGGCGATTACAGACTCCTGGTGCTCGCCCCGTGGTCCGTCCAGGAGGCCGCCGACCTCGTGCAGGACGCCTTCGATCTCGCGGACTACTACAGGAACCCAGTCATGGTCCTCGGTGACGGCCTCATCGGCCAGATGATGGAGCCCGTCGAATTCAAGGAGGACCGAAAGCCCTGCAAGAAACTTGCCCCGAAGGACTGGGCGGCCACGGGTTGCAAGGGCGACCGCCCCACCAACATCATCAATTCCCTGTTTCTGGACCCCCAGGCGCTGGAACACCACAACGAAAAGCTCCACGCGAAATACGAGACCATGGGCCGCGACGAGGTCCGGTGCGCCGAGTATGGCACGGACGAGGACTACGACCTCCTGATCGTGGCCTACGGAACCGTCGCCAGGGTCTGCTCGGGTTCCATCGAGGACCTGAAGGACCAGGGCGTCAAGGCAGCCATGATCCGGCCGATCACGCTTTTCCCCTTTCCGTACGAGGCGGTTCGCAAGGCTTCGGAAAAGGCCAAGGCCGTTCTCGTTGTCGAACTTTCCACCGGCCAGATGGTGGAGGACGTCCGGCTCGCCATCGAAGGGACGAAGCCCGTCTACTTCTACGGGCGAACGGGCGGCATGCTGGCCACGCCCGAGGAGATAGCAGGCGTCGGCCGGGACGTGCTCGAGGGGAAACGCCAGGAGGTGCGCAATGCCTGAGACCGTATTCTGCCGTCCGGAGGCCCTCGCGGCCGTCAACACGCACTATTGCCCCGGCTGCACCCACGGCGTTATCCACCGGCTCGTGGCCGAGGTGGTGGACGAGTTGGGCGTGAGGGAGCGCACCGTAGGCATAGCACCCGTGGGCTGCTCGGTGCTGGCCTACAACTACTTCACGACCGACTTTCACGAGGCCTCCCACGGCCGCGCGCCTGCCGTCGCGACTGGCGTCAAGCGTGCCCGTCCGGACCTCGTGGTCTTCGCGTACCAGGGCGACGGCGACCTCGCCTCCATCGGCATGGCCGAGATCGTGCACTGCGCAAACCGGGGCGAGAAGGTAACGGTCATCTTCGTCAACAACGCGATTTACGGCATGACCGGCGGCCAGATGGCCCCGACCACCATGCCGGGCCAGGTCGCCACGACGTGCCCGCTGGGCCGCGACGTCGACCAGGCCGGGTACCCCATCCGCGTGGCGGAGCTACTCTCCACGCTCCGCACGCCGGCCTACATTGCCCGTGCCTCTGTCCACACACCGCTCTACACCGCCGGCGCAAAGGCCATGATCCGCACCGCCTTCCGCCACCAGGTCGAGGGGACCTGCTTCTCCCTGGTGGAAGTGCTGTCGACGTGCCCCACCAACTGGGGCATCCCGCCCGCGGAAGCCACCCAGTGGCTCGAAAAAAACATGCTGCCCTACTATCCCCTGGGCATCTTCAAGACACCCGACGGCGAGGACCGCGCTCCGAGCCCGATCGTCCCATAGAGGAGGGGGATGGACCATGCAGAATGACGTGATTTTAGCCGGATTCGGAGGACAGGGCGTCCTGCTCATAGGAAAAATGCTCGCCTACGCGGGCATGCACCAGGGCAAAGAGGTCTCCTGGCTACCGTCCTACGGCCCCGAAATGAGGGGCGGAACGGCCAACTGCACCGTGGTCATCTCGGACAAGCCCGTGCGGTCGCCGGTCATTCAGTCCCCCAGGGCAGTTGTAGCCATGAACCTGCCCTCCCTGGACAAGTTCGAACCGATGCTCAAGCCCGGCGGACTCCTGCTGATCAACTCCTCGCTCATCAGCAGGGGGGCCGGCCGGGAGGACGTAACGACCATCCAGGTTCCCGCCAACGAGATCGCCAACGAACTGAAAAACCCCCGGGGCGCCAACATGGTCATTCTCGGCGCCTACCTTGGCGCCACGGATGCGGTGGACCTGGCCGAAGTCGAAGCCCTGATCAAGGAGACCTTCGCCAGCAAGCCCCACGTGGTGGACGCCAATATCCAGGCCTTGCACAAGGGGTACGAACTGGGCAAGGGCCGCGCCAAGGGCGCACAGTAAGGAGCCGCCATGACGAGCAATCAACCGTGTGTAGATACGGCACCGGTGGAGGAGATTCTGGGGCGCTACCCCAGAGAGGAGGCCTCCCTGATCCAGGTCCTCCAGGACATTCACCGTGCCTATAATTACCTTCCGTGCGACGTTCTGAACAAGGTCGCCGATGCACTCGACGTGCCCCTTGCCAAGGTCTTTTCGGTCTCGACCTTCTACAAGGCATTCTCGCTGACGCCCCAGGGCAAGACCATCGTCAAGGTCTGCACGGGCACGGCCTGCCATATTCGCGGGGCCGGACAACTGATCGAGGAAATCGGCCGCCAGCTCTCCATCGGTCCGGGCGAAACGACGGAAGACTTCGGCTTCACCCTCAAGACCGTGAACTGCGTAGGCGCCTGCGCCATGGCTCCGGTCCTCATCGTGGACTGAGAAGTACCACGGCAACGCGGCATCGTCCGACGTGCCCAAATACCTCGGCAGGAAGGGGGCGCACGATGGCCATTGAGACCCGCAAGGAATTCGACAAAGCCGTCAAGGCGTCCGTGGACAAGCAGAAGAAGCACAAGGCCGAGATCCTGGTCTGTTGCGGCACGGGCTGTTTGGCGAACGGCTCCGCGAAAGTGGCCGAAGCCTTCGCGGAGCAGATCGAGAAACAGGGCCTCGACGCCTCGGTGGGCCTGTTTTCCAAGAAAACCGGCTGCCACGGCTTCTGCCAGCAGGGGCCGCTCGTTTCGATTCAGCCCAGGGGCGTGCTCTACAACAAGGTGAAGCCCGAGCACGTACCCGAGATCCTGGAAAAGACCGTGGCCAACGGTGAGGTGATCCAGAAACTCCTCTACAAGAACCCCGCCGACCGGAAGCGGGTGGAACAGTACAACGAGATTCCGTTCTACAAGAACCAGACCCGCGTGGCCATGCGCAACATCGGCCAGGTGGACCCCACGGACATCGAGGACGCCCTCGCCAGGGGCGCCTACGCAGGGTTGGCCAAAGCCCTGTTCGAGATGAAGCCCGACCAGGTGGTGGACGAAGTGGCGGCGTCGGGCCTTCGAGGCCGGGGCGGCGCGGGCTTTGCCACGGCCAGGAAGTGGAAGGCCGCCAGGAAAGCCGAGGGTGACCGCAAGTTCGTCCTATGCAACGGCGACGAGGGCGACCCCGGCGCGTTCAAGGACCGCTCCATCATGGAGGGCGACCCCCATTCGGTCCTGGAGGGCATGGTCATCGGGGCCTATGCGGTCGGCGCCCACGAGGGCTTTATCTACGTGCGCGACGAGTACCCGCTGGCCGTGGTCAACCTCACGATCGCCATCGACCAGGCGCGGAAGTCCGGGTTCCTCGGGAAGAACATCCTGGGCACGGGCTTCGACTTCGACGTCCGGATCTCGCGCGGCGGCGGCGCCTTCGTGTGCGGGGAGTCGTCGGCGCTCATGCGGTCGCTCGAAGGCAAGACAGGCGAACCCCGCCAGAAGTATATCCACGCCACGGACAGGGGGCTTTTTGACTGTCCGACCGTCCTCAACAACGTGGAGACCTGGGCCGACGTCGGCGCCATCCTGGCCAGGGGCGGCGACTGGTTCGCCTCGATGGGCACGGACAAATCCAAAGGCACGAAGGCCTTCTCGCTCGTGGGCAAGGTCAAGAACACGGGTCTCATCGAGCTGCCCATGGGCACGACGCTCCGGCACATCATCTACGACATCGGCGGGGGCATCCTCAAGGACCGGCCCTTCAAGGCGGTCCAGACCGGCGGCCCGTCCGGCGGCTGCGTGCCCGAATCCCTTCTCGACCTGCCCGTGGACTACGAGAAGCTCACGGAGGCCGGCTCCATGATGGGCTCCGGCGGCATGATCGTCATGGACGACCGGACGTGCATGGTGGACGTGGCCCGCTACTTCCTGTCCTTCCTCGTGGAGGAGTCGTGCGGCAAGTGTGTGCCCTGCCGCGAGGGCCTCAAGCAGATGCTCGCGATCTTCGACGACCTGGTCGCCGGACGCGGCAAGCCCGGGGACGTGGAGCGCATCGAGCGCCTGGCCGAAGGCATGC
>CAVRTJ010000030.1:0-15682 GCA_963724125.1 uncultured Acidobacteriota bacterium | reverse complement strand
GCGCGTTCTGCATGATGAAAGCGGGGCGCCGACTGATTTCGGCGGCTCGTCCCCGGAACAGTCTGGGGCATCCAGGCCGACCGCCTGCGGCTGCCCGGAAGACGGCTTTCGAACCGGCTACCTACGATATGATGCGTAACGGAGGTATGCCTCCGGAAGCTTAGACACCATTGGAACGGCGGAGCGGCTTGGATCCCAGGTGGATGGTGATAATGTCATGCGAGGTCAAACCATGAAGCGCTTGTCTGTTAGCTTCCTTACGCTGATTTTGCTCGCCGCGGTGGCCTGTGCTCACAAAGGGCCCGCCATACCCGGAGCTCCCGACGCGGGTATGAGCAGGAGGGGCAAAGCCGCAAAGGGAGAGCTGCCTGGCGATGCGACGATCAAGAACCCGGAAGTCGCCTACAACATGGCCCTGGAATTCGCCGGCCAGGGCAACATGGAAGGCGCCCACCACTATATCGCCCTCGCAAGCAAGCTGCGGACGGATTCGAAGTACTCCTACACGAATGGTCTCTTCTATCTGTCCGAGGGGAAGTACCACGAAGCCCTGGACTACCTCCAGCTCGCCATGAAGCAGGGACCGGGCACGCAGGAGAACAGGCTGGCCGTTCTCAACGCGATGGGAGCGTGTCACATGGAACTGGGTGAAAACGAAGAAGCCTTGAAGCTCTTCAGGCAGGTGGTGAATAGCAACGGCCTTTTCAGCAGGTACGAGTCCTACTACAACATGGGTGTGATCTACATGAGGGAGAAGAAGTACCTTGACGCGGAGGCCGTTTTTCTCAAGGTCATCGACGAGAACCCCCGGTACTACAAGGCCTACAACAAGTTAGGGATCATCAAGTCCACAGAGAACAAGTGGGGGGACGCGGCACTCAATTTCAAGAAGGCCCTGGATCTCCTGAAAGGCGACTATCAGGCCCAGCAGAGCGACGGGGCCGAAATCTACTATCATTACGGCGAAGCGCTCTACCAGGAGAAGCTCTACCCGCAGGCGCGCTCTGCCCTGCTGGAAGTCCTGAAGATAGCCCCGGAAGGCAGGTTCGGCCGGAGCGCGAAAGCTATTCTCGCCAAGATCGGCGGTGGGGATCTTTGATGTTCGGTAAAATCAGGGCCGGTCTCCAGAAGACGCGCGAGGTCTTCGCCGGAAAAGTGGCCGGCGTTTTCGGCAGAGATGCCGTGGACGATGAATATTCCATCGAGACCCTCGAGGAGGCCCTGCTCGGCGCGGATGTCGGGTTGGCCACCATCGAGAAACTCCTCGACCGTCTTCCGCGGCAGGCGCGCTCCGGCGGGCAGGGGCTGAAGGAGGCCCTCGAGGAGAGAATGATGTCCCTGTGGCCTCCCGCTCCACCCCCGGAGGGCCCCCCGCCCGGGCCTTGGGTGAACCTCGTCGTCGGCGTAAACGGCGTGGGGAAGACCACGACCATAGGTAAACTGGCCGCGGCGCGCACGGCAGGCGGGCAGAGGGGGATTCTCGCTGCGGGAGACACGTTCCGCGCCGCGGCGGCGGAGCAGTTGGAGATATGGTCGCAGCGGGCAGGCGCCCAGGTTGTCCGGCAGAAGGAAGGCGCGGATCCCGCCGCCGTAGCCTTCGACGCCGTCCAGACCGCCGTCTCGCGCGGCCTGGATTTCGTGCTCATCGACACCGCGGGCCGGCTCCACGTCAAGCACAATCTCATGGAGGAGCTTGCGAAAGTCCACAGGGTCGTTGGACGGGCCTGCCCGGGCGCCCCTCACCAGGTGAGTCTGGTTCTGGATGCCACCACCGGGCAGAACGGCCTCAGTCAGGCCATGACTTTCATGGATAAGGTCCCCGTGACCGACCTGGTTCTCACGAAGCTGGACGGAACCGCGAAGGGAGGAATCGCCCTGTCCATCGCCTCCGAACTCCAGCTTCCCATTCGATACGTCGGCGTGGGAGAAAAGGTCGACGATCTCGTCCCCTTCGATGCGAAGGAATACGTGCAGGGCCTGTTGAATTGAGAGGAGTCTTTCGTGGGCACCATGGGGCCTGACCCGCGGTACATGAGAGAAGCCATCGCCCAAGCCCTCAAGGGTAAGGGGCGGACACACCCCAACCCGTGCGTGGGCGCGGTCGTCGTCCGCGACGGCATGGTGATGGGCAAGGGCTACCACAAGGGGCCGGGCCGTCCGCATGCCGAGGTGGAGGCGCTCAAAGAGGCGGGTGGCGAGGCGCGGGGCGCAGACCTCTACGTGACATTGGAACCCTGCAACGTTTTCGGCCGAACCCCTCCATGTACAAAAGCCATTCTTGCGGCGGGCATAACCCGCGTGTTTGCGGCGGGTTCGGACCCAAACCCGCAGGTGTGCGGCAGAGGATCGGAAGAACTGAGCAAGGCCGGGGTAGAGGTCGTCATGGGTTTCCTCGAAGACGAGGCCCGGGCCGTGGATCTTGCGTACCACGCTTATCACTTGAATCGCAGACCCTACGTTCACCTGAAGATCGCCCAATCGCTCGACGGACGCGTGACATCGTCTGCAGGTGGATATCTCACGGGCGTAGAAGCCAGAAAACGGGTGCACGAGGATCGTTTCATGTCGGACGCTGTTCTGGTTTCGGCGGGGACGGTGATAGCCGATGATCCTCTGCTCAACGTCCGTATGGAAAAGCTGAGAAAGAGCCTCGTCCGTGTGATTCTGGACAGCCGGTGCGTGATAACGGGGCACGAGGCTATCTTCCGGACGTGTCCCGGAGACGGCCCCGTGTGGGTGGTCAGGCCCGAAGGAAAGACTCCACCTGAAGTTGCGGGGATGGAGGGCGTCGAAGTATTGCCGCTCCCGGGACTCGAGTCCGGCGGTTTCCCGCTGACCTCGCTTCTGGCCCTCCTTCACCGGAAAAGGGTCGTTGAGCTTTACGTCGAGGCGGTGGGCCGTCTGTCGGGCGCCTTCCTTTCGGAAAGATACGTGGACAGGATATCCATTCATCTCGCTCCCGTCCTTGTGGGCGGCGAAAGGCAGCCTGGGCCCGTGGACGGTTTTGTCCCAGGCCGTGAGTTACGGCTGGAGAAGGCACGCTGGACCCAGGCGGGAGACGACTGGATCGTGACGGCTCCGTTGGAGGGGCGATGTTTACCGGCCTGATTCGGGAGGTGGGGCGCGTCTTGTCGATCGATCGCAAGGGAGCGGACGCCTCGCTGTTCGTAGAATGCGGCGCCGTGATCGAAGACGCGAAACCGGGCGACAGCATCGCCGTCGACGGAGCATGCGTTACGGTCGAATCCCTTGATGTGGGGCGATTCTCCGCCTTTCTAAGCTCGGAAACGCTAACCCGAACGACTCTCGGCCACGTGAAACCAGGCGACGAGGTGAACCTGGAAGCCGCACTGCGTCAAGGAGACAGACTCGGGGGGCACATGGTCCAGGGACACGTCGAGGGGGTGGGCCGGGTGCGCGTCTTCAAGCGGACCGGACGCGCTGCCGAACTGGTTGTCGAAATGCCTCCCAATCTGCGCCAGTACGTCATTCCGAAAGGGTCCATCGCACTGGCGGGGATAAGCCTCACAGTCGCCGGACTCGGAGAAGATACCGTCGAGGCGGCAGTGATTCCGGCGACGCTGGATGGTTCGACCATGAGGAGCTGGCAGCCGGGAAAAAGGATCAATGTGGAAACGGACATGATAGGGCGCTATATTGTGGCCTATTTGAAAGGTCTGCACCCCAAGGGCGAGACCCTGTCCGTCGACAAGTTGAAAGAAATGGGATTTTGACCGTCGAAGAGTCATTTCAAGCGCCATCGTCGGGAGACAGCCGCCCCAACCCGGCTCTGATCTCGTCGGGCGGATCCGGAGAAAGAATATGCCGTTGATTGCCATCGAACAGGCCCTGGAGGAAATCAAGCAGGGCAGAATGCTGATAATCTGTGACGACGAGGACAGGGAGAACGAGGGTGACCTCTACGTCCCGGCGGACAAGGTGACACCGGAGATCATCACCTTCATGGCGACGCACGGTCGGGGATTGATCTGCCTGGCCATGACCGGCCGGCGCCTTGACGATCTTCAGATCCCAATGATGGTCCAGGACAACACGAGCCAGTTCCAGACGGCATTCTGTGTTTCCATCGAGGCCAAGTACAAGACGACGACGGGCATATCGGCCCACGACCGTGCCGCCACGATCCTCACGGCAATAGACACCGAGGCCGGCCCGTCCGACCTTGCCCGCCCCGGACACATCTTTCCGCTCAGGGCAAAGGAAGGAGGCGCGCTCCGCCGCCCCGGCCAGACGGAGGCCTCGGTGGATCTTTCCAGGCTGGCGGGGCTCTACCCGGCAGGCGTGATCTGCGAAGTTATGAAAGACGACGGGACCATGGCCCGCATGCCGGATCTTCTCAAATTCTCTGAGGAGCACGGCGTCAACATCGTTACCATCGCCGACCTCATCGATTACCGGCTCGGCCGTGAATCCCTGGTAAAACGGGTTGCACAGCCCGAGCTTCCCACCAGGCACGGCCTGTTCCGGGTCATCGCCTACGAAAGCATCCTCACGGAAAGGACGCACCTGGCCATGACCATGGGCGAGTGGAAGCCGGAGGACGAGGTTCTCGTGCGGATGCACTCCGAGTGTCTCACCGGCGACGCCCTGCATTCACTGCGTTGCGACTGCGGTGCACAGCTCGATGCAGCCATGGCCGCCATTGCCAGCGAGGGCCGCGGCGTGCTGGTCTACCTCCGGCAGGAAGGGCGCGGAATAGGACTGCTCAACAAGCTGAAGGCTTACGAGCTTCAGGACCAGGGCATGGACACGGTCGAGGCCAACGAGGCCCTCGGTTTCGCCGCGGACCAGAGGGACTACGGTATCGGCGCCCAGATCCTTCACGACCTGGGCCTCACCAAGATTCGGATCCTCACCAACAACCCCAAGAAGCTGGCCGCCCTCTCGGGTTTCGGCATAACCATCGTTGACCAGGTCCCGCTCGAGATCGCTCCCAACGAGAACAACCGAAAGTACCTGCGTACGAAGAAAGAGAAACTTGGACACACGCTCAAGCAGGTGTGACGGTGCGTGTCCGGTCCGGCTTCGGCAAGTGCCTGCCGCCCCCCGTGCGGCAGGCATGCATGCTCGGTTGTGTCCGCGCCCTCAGAAGAAAAGTGGAAATGAGGTTTCTCCGGGAAGGTGGCCGAACGCCTCCTTCGGTTCCGCATCGGGCGGATAGGCGATATCCCAGAGCGCCAGGCCTCCGGCCGGCAGCGCCGGAACCTGGCACCCGGGAAGGTGGCCCGAAAGCATCGCCGGGATCTGACAGGGCTCCAGCCTCCCGGCTCCCACGGCCACGAGGGCGCCGCCGATCAGTCGGACCATCCGGTGGAGGAACGAGGGCCCGGAAACGCTTAGCACCAGCAGGGGGCCCCTCTCTTCAACACGGCACTGGGTGATGGTTCTCACCGTGTTGCGTGTGCGACCGTAGGCCGTTGTGAAGAGGGCGAAGTCATGCTCTCCGAGAAAGGTGCGGCTCGTCAGGTCCATGATTTCAGAATCCAAAGTTCCCTTCCATCGGAGGACGTAAGGCGCCAGGAACGGCGGCACGACGGAATCCCTGTAAATATTGTACCGGTAGGTTTTTCCCGTGCACGAGTAGCGTGCGTGAAAATCGTCGCGAACCCAACCAGCCCTGTAAATGCGGACGGCGGCTGGAAGGTGAGCGTTGAGGCCGAACAGCAGAGGCTGTGAGGGTCGATCCAGGTCCGTGTCCACGTGGGCGGTAAAGGCGCGGGCGTGAACTCCGGCGTCCGTCCTCGAACACCCCACCACCCGGCGCCCGTTATGTCCTATGTTTTTCAGCGCATCGTCCAGAAAATCCTGGAGAGTGGAGCCGTCCTTCTGGGCCTGCCAGCCCCTCACCCCTGTCCCGACAAAGGCGAGGTCCAGCCGCAGGCGCCGTGTGACGTGGGCGGGAATTCCGATTCCCTCCGCTCCTTCGCGGATGGTCCCCGGGCCGTAATCCGTTTTACCCATGGCGCGCCGGCTACTCGTTGGTAGTTGTACTCTGCTTTTCGAGGAGGTCGTTGATCACCTTCAGGAGGTTGGAGGACTGGATGGGCTTGCTGATGTAGGCGTCGGCGCCGAGGGCGAGCCCGCGCTCTCGGTCTTCTTTGGCTCCTTCGGTGGTGATGATGATGATAGGCATGGACTTGGTCTTGGGATTCTGCCGGATGAGCGAAACCAGCTTGAGCCCATCCATGACGGGCATGTTGATGTCCGTGAGAATCATGTCCACTTCTTCGGTCTGGAGTTTCTTCAGTGCGTCGACACCGTCCACCGCCTCGAGAATTGTGCATCCTTTGAATCTCTTGAGCGAAAAAGAGATAAGCTGTCGCATGGTGGGTGAATCTTCAACAACCAGAAAACGCAGCCCTTCCATTCCTGCCCCTCTATCAGCTCTTCGTGACTGGCGTCGTGAGCAAGTCCAGAAAACCCTGAATCGTATTCAGCTTTCTTTCGGACTGCGAGTATAGCTTGCTCGAGAAAATGGCCGTGGCGGCGTGCGCGGCCAGCAATGAGAAGAGTTCGTAGTCCACCGCCGTGAACGCATCCTTCTGCACCAGGAGTTTGTAGATATTGATAACGCCGATCACGTTTTCCTTGATTTTGAGGGGAATGCACGAGAGCGGATGGGCGGCGTCCACCTGGTAGTCGTCTCCGGCCTGATTGATGTAGTAGGGCTCGCCGGCCTTGGCCACGCCGCCCACGATACCCTCGCCGATCTTAATGGTCGGAAAGACGAAATCCTCTTCGTACCCCTCGCTGGCGATCACGCCGAGTTCGTTCGTCTTCTCATCCATGAGCATGATGGCGAAGATCTCCGCCCCGACCAGGTTGATGATGATTTCCATGACGATGTGGATGACTTCCTGAAAGTCGAGCGTGGAGTGCAGCTGATAGGAAGCCACGTACAAATTCGCGAGATTGTTGTTCTGCTCCTCGACCTCGACGTAGCGTTGGGCGAAGTCCTTGTTTTCCTCTTCCACCTTCTGGTAGCGGGCCTCTAGTTCGTTCCTCTCGCGTTCGATTTTCGCCAGCCTCTGCCTGAGGGCGTCAAGTTCGGCTTCGGCGCTTTGAGCATTCCCGCTTCGGGACTCGAGCGAGGCGACCTGAAACCTCAGGCGCTCGTTCTCCTTGAGCAGATCCTGGATGAAATCCTTCTGCTTGCCGAGCATCTGGAGGAATTCCTGGCTTTTCTTGAACATGTCGCTGTGTTCTTCGGCCATTGCGGCTCCAAAGGTAGTTTGTACCATACCGTCAGGGTGAATGCAATGAAGCGTCCTGCACGATGGCGTAACGATTGATGAGGTCTGTTATGCCCGCGATGTTCGAGATGTAGTCCGTCGCCCCCGCCTTTATGACTTCCTTCGGCATGCCGAAAATCACGGCCGATTCCTCGGATTCGGCCAGCACCAGCCCGCCGGCCGCATGCAGGGCCACGGCGCCGTCCTTTCCATCATCGCCCATGCCGGTTAGAACGGCCGCGAGGCAGTTTCCGCCGCAGGCCTCTGCCAAGCTCTGGAGCAGGTAATTGCCGGATGGCGCAAACCGGTCCTCCGGCAGCTTTTCAAAAACCTCTAACGCGAGATCTCCGCCCGGTCTCCGGATTCTGAGTTGCCGGCCGCCCGGGGCGATGTAGATGTGCCCGGGCAGGACGACCTCGCCGTCCTCGGCCTCCTTGACGACGCGTCCGGTCAGTCCGCTCAATCTTTCGGCAAAGAGGCGGGTGAACACCGCCGGCATGTGCTGGCAGATCAGGACGGGCGAGAGGATCTTTGGGGACAGTCCCATGAGGATCCGCTGCAGGGCGGGAGGGCCACCGGTCGACGAAACGAGAGCCACGATTTCCGCCCTTCGTTTGCCCGTGCCTTTGGGGAGGCTCTTGGGCGGGGTCGGCGCTTCATCGTTGAGCCGTTGCCGGATCCGATCGAGCTGCAGGGTGCGAATAGCCAGGATCTTCGTCAGGAGCTCCTTTTCGATGCTGACGAGCTGCGGAGAGGCCATCCGTGTGGGTTTGACCACGAAGTCCACGGCGCCAAGGTCGAGCGCCTTGAAAACGGAGCGGTCCGATTCCCTGGCTGAAACGACGATCACGGGCAGGGGATTATTCGCCATAATCCAGCGTAGGACTGCGAACCCTCCATGTTCGGCATCTCAAGGTCCAGGGTCAACGCATCCGGTTGATATTTTATGATCTTCCTGATGGCGTCCTCGCCGTCGAACGCCTTTCCGACGACCTCGACAAACCGCGATCGATGCAGGATCTCAGAGATCACCTTGCGGTTGAAAGACGAATCGTCGACCACCAGAACGCGGATGGGCTTCATTGGGTGGCCTTGGTATAGACGAGGTCACTGGGCAGATCAACGAGCTTGAACTTGTCGGTTATGGAAATGAGGCTCTCGGAGTGTCCCAGCAACAGGTACCCCCCTTCGCGCATCTTTTCCCAAAAACGCTCTATCACCTTGACCTTGGCTTCGATATCGAAATAGATAATGACGTTGCGGCAAAAATCACGTCGAAGGGGGTGAAGAGGCTGTACCTGTCCAGGTCGAAGAGGTTGAACCTCGAGAACTTCACCTTCCGCCGGATTTCGTCGCTGATTCTGAAACGCCCATCGGGCTCTTTCCTGAACCACCTGTTCTTGAACGCATCGTCGACGGCCCGGAAGGAACTCTCCGTGTAGAGGCCCTCCCTGGCCCTGGCCAGAACGCGGGTGTTGATATCCGTCGCCATGATCTCCACCTCGCCGTCCTTGAACAGCCCGGATTCATGGAGCAGGATCACTATAGAGTAAGGTTCCTCTCCCGTCGAACAGCCGGCGCTCCAGACCCTGATCTTCCTGTCGGGCTTCTGCTTGACCAGCAGGGGGAGGATGTCCTTCTGAAAGCACTTGAGCTGCCGTTCCTCACGCATGAAATACGTTTCATTGGTGGTCAGGAGGTCTATGAGTCTGCCCCATTCCTGCTCCTTCTCCTGGTCGTAGAGAAGAAAGTGAATGTACTCCTCCGGCCGAATGCCTCCTAGCGCTTCGAGTCGGTTTTCCAGCCGCTTCTCCACGAAGAACCTCGAATTGTCCGAGAAGGACAGTCCGGTCCCGTCGTGAACGAGAGCGCAGAACCGCCTGAAGACATCGTCGCTCAGGAGTGCTGTGCCCAGACTGTCGAGGCTATCCCATGCGCCCATGCTCTACCGGCTCTCCAGTTGTTTGAGTATTTCGATGAGGATCAGTTTCGTCTGAAAATCGACGGACTGTGCCTCATTCTCGATCAGCCGGAGATGTTCTCGGCCGAGAGCCAGGAAGAAGGCGTAGGCGGAGTCCTTGAGGACGGGATCCGTGAGGTAGTTCAGCATCCGGGGCACGGCCTCCGCCGCCCTGAGGGCTATGAGGGCCTGCACAACCGTCTGCTTGACCGTCGGATCCGGGTCGCGTTCGAGTTCCTTGAGAAGCAGCGGAATGTAACGGTGGTCGTTGGATCCGCCCATCAGTTCGATGGCTGAGGATCGGACTTCCGACCTGTGGTCGGTCAGGGCCTGCTCCAGGATTCTCATACCGTCTGGGCGGCCCGATCGCGCCAGTGCCGCCAAGGCCGCCCGCCTGACCTCCAACGGATTCTGGTCGTCGTGCGCAAGCTTCATCACGGCGGGGAAGAGGATCCCGCAGCCCACTTCCGCAAGGCCGCGCAAGGCGCCAAGCTTGACCGGAAGAACGTCCTGCTCGAGAAGGCCGAGGAGCGCGTCGCCCACCGACGGATCGGTACTCTGCGCAAGCGCGCAGGCCGCTTCGGAGCGGACCCATACATCCTGATCCGCAAGAAGCGTCATGAGCGTTTCGGGCTGCCGGGCAAGTAATTCCCGCCCGAGCACCGAAATGACTACGCGGCGGACCCTCGAACTGTCATCACCGAGGATGGGCAGGAGGGTCTCAAAGGCGGAATCTCCCATTTTGTGGGCGATGAGCCTCACGACGGTCTGGCGCACTGCAGGTGCGTCGTCCTTGAGCCCGGGGATGAGGGGGGCCGTGTCCTGCCCCAGGCTCTCCGCGAGCAGCGTGTAGCCTGCCCTCCGCACGCCTTCTTCGGCGTCTTCGGTCATAGTCCTGCCGAAATAGCCCATGCGGCCCTTGTGCGAGGGATACTTGCGCGCGAGGCGCTTGATGGCTCTCAGCGCCGTCTCATGGAAGGTCGCGTCCTGCTCGCGCAGTACGGAAACGAGTTCCTGGAGGCAGCGCGGGTCATCGAGCTCTCCCAGCGCGGCCAATGCCTCCATGCGGATCTGGGCGTCCACTTCTCGCGCCTGGTTGAGGATAGGCACGATGGCGTCGGGACCGTTCGACAGCCCCACGAGCCGAATGAGCGGGATCTTGTGCCCGAGTGACTGGGTCCGGTTGAGATGCCTCACCAGGAAGGGCGTCGCCGCCTTGCCGTAAGCTGCGGCGGCCTCGAAGGCGTCCTTCTGAAGGTAGGGATTTTCCAGTTCGGACAGCACCCGGTCCAGAAGAGAGAGGTCCGCAAGAAAGCCGGCGACCAGAATCATGCCCCGGCGCTCTTCCACCTTGGCTTCCTCCCATCGTTCGTCCAGAGCTTCCACCAACTCCATGGGAAAGTGTTTTCTGACGAGCTGTGCCATCTCCGCCTGGTGCCTTTCGAGCAGGACGGCGGGGATACCGGCGTGATAGGTGCGCCCGATGGCCTCCATGAGGTCCATGAGCGGGCTACCGGGTTCCCCGGCTTTTTCCATCAGGAAGGGGATCACCCGCAGGTCGGCCATGTGGCCCATGGCCTTGAGAACTGCTTTTCGGAATTTCCGGCTGTCGTAGAGTTCGAGCAGTTTGGTCGTGGCCACGGGGCCGCCGATGTTGCTGAGGGCGTCTATTAAATGGAACCAGAGCCAGTCGTCCTGCCGCTTGAAAATGTCCAGCAGCACAGGGAGGCTTCCCGTATCCCGCAAACGGCCGAGGCTGGTGATCGCAGCAGAACAGATGTTTTTGTCCTGATGGCTTAAATAGTAGATGAGATGGGGTGCCGAGTTCCTGCTCGGGACTTCGCCGAGAAGCGTGATCAGTGCGAGCTTGACGTCCACGTCCCCTTCCACGAGATGGTCGTAGATGTGGGGCAGGGCCGCCACCCCCTCCTTGATGAGGGCTTCGACCGCCGAATTCCGCTTCCCCGCGTTCGCGGAGTCGTAGAGTGCCCGGAAGAGCAGCGGCAGTACCGGTTCCGCCGGAAGGGTGATGATAGACTCTACGGCGGCTTTTCGAACGCGCCAGTTCCCGTCGCCCAAAAGAGCATCGAGGATGGGCAAAGCCGTGTCGATAGGCTCATCGGCCAGGGCGAGCGCCGCCTTGCGTCGGCTCTCGACGTCCTTCGAGACGGCCAGCCTTTCCGCATCATGGCTCATGGAGGCTTCCCCCTGAATTCAAGACCGCTCCAGGTACCGGTCGACCACTTCACGGAGCAGGTCGCCTGCGCCGGCTTTCTTATCATCAAGGTAGCGTCTGGCTTCCGTCGTCTCGTCCGAGAACACGAGGAAAAAATCCTCAGCGTTCTTGACCTTGGCCATCTTGTGCGGGTGATAGACGATAAGGTCCGTAAAGACGCTCCTGGCCATTCTCATGGCGTCGTGTTCCCGTTCCGGGCCGAGAGCCTCAGAGGCCAGAGGCTGGCGCAAGTGGAATTCCAGTTTCTTGACCATGGAACCTTCGTCGATTCCTTCGTCCAGATAGTCGTCGGCCCCGTAGAGGGACTCGGGCCTGCGGCGGTAGCGCCTGGCGTCGTGAATCGCCCCGAGCAGCACAATCGTCTGCGGGGCGTTCTGCTCCGCCCTCAGGCGCGCGATGAGGTCCGTGCCCATGAGGCCGGGGAGGTAGGGATTTACTAGGAGCAACTCCGGTTTTGTCGACACGACGATTTCGTATGCCTTTCGCCCGTCTTCCACGACATAGAGGTGAAAATGCTGCCTGGTCAGTGTGTCGATGATCAGGTTTCTGAAGTCCCGCTGTATATCCGCAACCACGGCCGATACGCGCTTACCGTTGCCCGCTATCTCGTGGCTCATCTCCCGCGAAGGGCTCACCAGGAATTCGTGTCCGCAACTCCGGCAGCGGACCCTCAGCAGCTTGTCCTGGTCCGACGGCAGACGGTACTGCTTCAGGCAGCTCGGACATTGAACGTTCATGAGCCTCCCGGGGTCAAAGCTGAATGTCGAGGAAAAGGGGCAGGTTGAGAAAAGCTATAGCCTGTCCCGTGTGGTGAAAAACACCGGCAACGAAGTCCTGCGCGACGGGCTTGAAGCCTTCGGGCGGTGGTTCGAGAGACTGAAGGTCAACGGCTACGAGCTGGTCGATGGCGTCGACCAGCAGCCCGAAGTGGTCAGCGCCCATGTCCAGCACGATGATCTTCCGTCCATCCGCCGAGGTGTTCCGGCTGGTTTGCAGCCGCGCGGCCACGTCCAGCACGCTCACGACCTTGCCGCGCAGGGATATGATACCCCGGAGGTAGGCCGGGGCGTTCGGCACCGGAGTGATGAGCGGCTCCTCGATGATCAGTGCGATCTCGTGTATCGGAATGGCGTACTTTTCCTTGCCGAGGCTGAAGATGAGCAGCCTCTCGCCGGAATCCCGGGCTTGCGCGTCGGCCTGCACCCCTGTCGGTCCTCGTTCCTCCGGAAGACCCTCATTCAGGATGTCCCGTGACTCGGCGCCGGGCAGGCCTGCAGCCGCGCTGAGCGGGAGTCCCTTTTCTCCCCCGGGGGAATCGGACGAGCTCTTGCGACGGGATTTCACCGCCTTCTCAGGCTGTTTCCCGGATGGCGCCTTTGATGCGCCCGTCCTTCTCTTCTTGGGGCGGGGCTGTTCGGAAGTGGCCGTCTGCCGCGCTTTCTTACGGATTTTGGCAAGATCCACTGACGCCTCCGTTGACCTATCAATTATACGGGAGCGCCCTACGCTCTGCAATCACGCTCGATTCGATACGGACAGGGCGGCCCTCGCAGAGAATCGGCCTGGCGGTTGGAATCCGCGGTACGGCGCGGGTGTTATCTAGCCATATCGGAGGAACGGGAGCCATGGCGGACAGGGAAAGCGATCGATGGGAACCTCTCCCGAGGCCCTACCCCTGGATTGAGATTCTTCTTGATCTGGGCGATCGTTTCGTGCTGGAAGATCAGAGAATCGAGGCCAGGATCAACATATGGCGCATGCTGATCGTTTCGATACTCTCTTCCATCCCCCTCGCGAACATTTTGGTGTACGGCCCTCAGAACCCGCACGTGGCGGGTCTGCTGGCGGTCGCACTGATCGTGACGGTGTCTCTCGTCTTCCTCTTTCTCCTGAAGTTCCCCAGGCTCCTGCCGGTCATTCGGTACGCTTCGGTGACCCTGGACGTGACGACCGTAACTGTTCTCCTGCTGAACTACATGCTTCAGGGAGACGTGCTCATGGCCACGAACAGCCAGGTCACATTCCTGATTTACTTCCTGGCCCTCGCCCTGATAGCGAGCAGGTACGACGAAAAGCTGGCCATCTACGGGGCCTCCCTGGTGGTCGTGGAATACCTCCTCCTGATCGCCGCGGGCTACCTCTTTTTCGGCCTGCCCGCCGTGAAGCCGGACCCGGGCTACGGCAGTTTCGCGTGGACGAGCCAGATAGGCCGGCTCATCATTCTCGGGGCCGCCTCGGCCATCGCGATCACGGTCGTGAGAAACGCGAGACACCTGCGCGAGAACTCCATTCGGGATTCGTTGACCGGCGTCTATAACAGGGGCTACTTCCAGGACGTCCTTCGGTTGGAAATGGCTTACAGCAAACGGCAGCGTACTCCCCTGTCCGTGGTCATGATGGACATCGACAATTTCAAGCTCTTCAACGACAGCTTCGGTCATCTGAAGGGGGACGGCCTCCTGGTGGCCGTCGGCGACTTCCTCAACCGCAACCTCAGGCGGAGCGATGTGCTGGCGCGCTACGGCGGCGACGAATTCGTCCTGCTTCTGCTGGAAACAAAGGCCTGCGACGCCTGCCGGACCCTGCTCCGCCTCCAGGGGATGATGGGCGACTGGCTGCGCGGCCTGATTCCCGAATCCTCGCCCAACATTACATTTTCCCTCGGGGTGGCGTCGATGCACCCGGAGGACGAGACTCACACCGCCCTCATCGAACGGGCGGACGCCGCCCTCTACAGGGCCAAACAGGTAGGCGGAAACGTTGTGTGCGGAGAGGAGGAAGGCATCCTGAAACGCGGGGATCTCGCCGCCGCCGCACGGCAGGAGTGCCCCGTTTAGCGCCCCCGCCTTTGCTCTGCACCCTCAACCGCCGGGGCAGGGCGTCAGGTGCCCAGGTAGGAAATGAACGCCTTCTTAGCCAGAGATGCGTGCCGCCTGACCGTCGTTTCGCTGATGCAGAGCAGCCCGGCGATTTCGGTGTCGTCGTGCCCGAGAATCTCTCTGAGGATGAAGACAACGCGCTGGCGGGGAGGCAGGACCTTAACCCACGAATACACCTTCTCGAGACTGACGGGCGAGCCAAGAAGGTCGAGATCCGGGAGTTCGCTCGGGAGGTCCTCGAGGGAAACGTGGTCCCGCCTGCTTCGTCGGATGAACGTGTAGGCCCTTCTTACGGCGATCGTCTTGAGAAAGGGCAGGGGATCTTCTCCAGGGCGCAGTCTGGGCAGCGCCTTGTGAAACCTGAAGAATGTATCCTGGAGAATGTCCTCTGCATCCTGAAAGCACGGGACGATCTGAAAGACGAGCCTGAAAACGGCCGGATAGCAGGCGTTGAGAATATGCTTGAAAGCCGCTTGATCGCCCTTCCGGGCGGAGGCCAGATACTCGGCGATTGATGCGTCGTGGGATCTTTCTTCAGGGGTCAAGATCTCTCCCCCCGGCCTACTATCCGCCGTGAAAACACAATCGTCCGTCAGGTTCCCGCCGCTCCCTCGCAAAGTCCCGCCGGGCGATCGCTACACCCTAAGGAAGAACGCGCCAAATCCTGGTTGTTCGGTTGTAGCTCACGGTGACGGATCCCCCGTCATCGTTGACGATCCTGATAGAGACGTCCGTGTCGTGCGGAAAAGCCGCCTTGAGCGAAGCGCCTTTTTTGAGGACCAGCTTGCCCGGGCTCTTGACCTTCACATTCGGCCACGGAGCGCCTCCTACGGAGACGGACGCGTCCTGGCTGAATCCGCTTCCCTTGAGGATGATGCGGAATGGGTTCCCGCGCTTCTTGACGATCTGCACCGTGGGAGGAGCGCCTATCGTGATCGTCCCGCCTTTGGAGCACGTGGCGCCGGGCAGAGTGGCGGCCATGGACCAGCTGTAAGTTCCTGCCGCCGAGTAGACGTGGGTTGTCGAGACGCCACCGGACAGGGGAGAGCCGTCACCGAAGTCCCATTCGTACGTGGGCTCTCCGGTGCAGTTCTGGGTGACGGCGGAGGCGGTGAATGTCACGGTGTTCCCGGTGACGGCCGCGTGCGGCGCCTGGGCCGTGCAGGACAGCGTGCAGGGAAGGTCGGTGGGGGTCGCCGAGACGACGGGACCGGGGGCGCCCTCGAAGCCCTCCCCGTCAATGCTCGTCACCACGTAGTCGTAAGTTGTGCCGTTCTTGAGCCCCGCGTCTTCGTAAGTGTCCGCCGAGGCGGGAACCGTGGCGATGGACGTCCAGGTCCCGCCGCCGTCGTCG
>CAVRTJ010000029.1:0-16793 GCA_963724125.1 uncultured Acidobacteriota bacterium | reverse complement strand
CCTGAGCGCCATGGCTACGGCGAGCGCGATTCAGGGGATGGCGCCCCTTGCGGTCGACTTTACCGCGTCGGTGTCGGGTGGCTCCGCACCCTTTACCTACGACTGGGACTTCGGAGACGGGACCGCGCACTCCACGGCGACCGCACCGCAGCACATCTACACGCAGAACGGCGTCTATGCGGTCACGCTTACTGTGACCTCGACCGATGTCTGCGGCCAGGTCTATACGGCGAGCGATTCACACCTCAGCATCGCGGTGCAGGATGGACCTTCCATCACCATTACATCGCCGAATCCGAGCAGCCATTTCGGCGCCTCGGTGACGTTCAGCAGTTCGGTCTTCGACAATGTCCCGATCGTGAGGGTGGACTACTACGTCAACGGGACGCTGGTGGGCTCGGCAAACTCCGCGCCCTACACCTTCGTCTGGAACAGCGCCGGGTACAACGGGACGTATTCCGTAAGCGCGACGGTCTACGACAGCCTGGGACGCTCCGCGACGTCGGGCAGTGTCACCTTCTCGGTGGGGAACCCCATCCTCCTCGGACGGGTCATAAAACACGGCGGTCCTTTCAGGCTGAAGATCTTCGGCAACTACCTGCAGCCGGGGTGCGTGGTCAAGATCAACGGCGTCGCCGTGCCGCAATCGAAGTTCAAGGGCTCGACGGCCGTCGTCGCCAAGAAGGATCGGCCCTCAAGGCCATGGTGCCGAAGGGCGTCCCGGTGGCGATCACGGTGACCAACCCGGATGGCGGCGTGTCCAACAGCGTCACATACATGCGGTGACGCGCAGGGAGCATCTACATGAAAAGAGGGGCTTCGAGCCCCTCTTTTTTGCGTCAGTGAATTATTCTCGAGATTCTACTTTATGACCACGGGAAAGGTGAGCGTTGTTTTGACCGGGACACCGTCTTTCAGCGCCGGCGTGTACCTGAGTTTGAGCGCGGCTCTTCGGACGGCGTCATTCATGCCGTAGTCGGGGCTGAGGGCCTTGACCACCTTGGCGTCCGTCACGGTGCCCGTTTCGTCGATGGACACTTCCACGTAGATGGTTCCGCGGAGCCGGTTCCGGCGGGCAAGATCGGTAACGGTCAAGTGGAACTTGTTGACCGCTTTGGGCCTTATGTCCACGGCCCAGAGGGGCACCTCGTCACCCGGTTTCGCGACGGGCCCTTTGGCCTCGGTCGAGTTGGACGGCGCGGTCGAGGAAGCGGGCGAAGGTGGCGTAGTCTCCGAGGGGGCAGCCGCTCCACTCTCCGTGGGCGTTGTTGACGGAGAATTCGGTTCCGGCGCGCTGTTCTGGGCCTCGTCCTTTGCCGGTTTTGACGGTGGAGGCGGAGCGATCGAGGGCGCCTTCGCCAGCTTTTTCTGCTCTGCCTGCTGGGCTTCCAACTTCTTTCGAGCGTCTTCGAGCGCCTTCTGGGCCCTGACTTTTTCGGCGTTGGTCCTGGCCTTTGAAACCTGGTCTTCAAGGTCCTTCCTCTGGTTCTCCAGGGCCTGGAGCTTGGCGGTCATGGCCTTCTGTGCGGCCTCGAATTGGGCCCGTTCCTCCGCTATTTTCTTGAGCTGGGCCTGCGCCTGCAACTGTTCCGGCGAAGGACCCTTGGGTCCGTGAGGCATGGAAAGCCAGGCGACAAGCCCGACGATCACGATAACGACCGCGGCAGCGATACCTATGAGGAGTCTCTTCCGACTTCCCGTGGCCTCCTCCATTGCGGGGGGCGCCGAAGGTGTTTCCGAGGCGGTCCCGGGCTTCTGCTTCGTCCCGTCGGTTTGGCTGGCCGGTTCGGTCCGCGCAGGCGGGGCCTGCTCCGGTATGGGTACGGGCCGGAAGGTGGAGCGATCCACCCCGACGAAAGCCTTGTCGGCCGCGTCCTCCGCCTCATCCTCGCCGCGGAAGAGAGTGTGCATGAGGAAGGCTACGTTGAAGGTGGTCGGGCTGTACTCGCCCGATGCTATGAGGCGGTCGAGGTCTTCCTTCAACCCCGCGAGGCCGGTATAGGCCCCGTCCGAGCCGGGGAGCAGGCTCTTCTTGATTATGGCGAAAAGGTCTTCGGGCGGAGGTTCTGCGGCGTCAAGGCCTTGTGCGGCGGCGTCGAGCCGGGCGACCGGATCGAAAGCCTCCGTGAAAGGACGGAAGGGCTGGCCGCACAGGAACTCGAAGAAAAGAGCGCCGATACTGTAAATGTCGGTACCCTGGTTCGAGACCTTGCCGGCGGTCTGCTCGGGCGGCAGGTAGCGCCAGATCGATCCCATCTCGGCTTCCGCCGAGAGGGGGGTGCTCTGCAGGTCCCTGAAAACGCAGGGGAGGATCTTGATCTCGCCTTCGAAAGTGACGAGAATTCGATCCGGAGTCAGTCCGCCGCACACGACGCGCTGCTGCGAGAGCGAAACTAGCGCTCCGGCCATCCTCTCAGCCATGTAGACGGCCTGGTCCGGGGCGAAAGGGATACCCTCTGCAGCGCACCGCCGAATCACGTCGGAGAGCAGCCGGCCCTGGAGATACTCGGTGACGATGTATGTACCGTCCTTGGTCTTCTGGTAGTCCGTGAGGGCCAGAGCGTGAAGGTCGCTCACCTTCGACCACAGCCCCGCGTGGTGTTCGATGAGCTGGGCCGCCTCCGGCATGGAGGAGACTTCGGATGCGACGAGGTGGAGCAAGCGGATCCAGGGCCTCCCCCTCCAAGGGGAGAACCTTCACGATACGGCCCAGGGTCGTCTGGGAAAACTCTTCGCCCAGAATGTAAGCGCCGACTACCTTTCGATCCATCCCGTCACCCCCTTGCGGATGTCCGTTCCTGCCGGATTATTTTATAGACATCAAAATCGGGAAACCAGATTCACAGGAACGCGCACAGGCGATAATCCGGGTTACAGCAGCCGCCGTTTCATCTCCGAGGCCCAAATCAGACGCCATCCGTGCCCTGTTCTTCCACATGTTCCACATTATACGGCCCGGCCGAACGCCGCGGCAACGTCCCGTAATGAAAACGGGAAGGGGCAGGCCCCTTCCCGTTTTCCGATCACCTTGAAACAGCCGCTATTCGGCCGGTTGGGCGCCCGCGCGTTCGAATTTCGCCATCACGTCCTTGACGAAGTCCTTGTTCACCATGTAGGTGAGCATCTTGAGTTTTACGTAATCGTCGCGGTAGTACAGATACCCGTTGGGCTCGGCCTTGCGTGAGGCCCTGGCGGAGTCCTTGATCAGGAACCAGTCATGACCGCCCAACCGCATCCATCCGACGAGGTGGATGCCGTGGTCGTCCGTGCTGGTCTCGTTGTAGATTCTCATTTCGCGGCTGTCCTGGTTGATAGAGGCGTCCGGGATGTCGAAGCTGGGTACGATGGCGACCTTCTGCCAGCCGTCGTACCCGGGCTCGCTCACGTCGCCGCCGATGGCCACGGTGGAGCCGGCCTTCACCGCCTTGACGAGGGCGTCGTACCAGACGTCGAGCGGGACGTTGTAGTAGTTCTTGTCGTGCCACCAGTTGTCCGGGACCTTGTATTCGCCCTTGGTCCAAAAGGGGACGGATTCGGTGGACATGAGGCTGACGTAGTCGTCCAGCTTCAGTTTTGTGACGTCCTTGAAAAACTGCGTTGGCGTGTAAGTCTTACCCTCGTAAACGAAGGTCGTGGGTGGCACGCCCATGGTCTTGTTCAGGATGATCTTCAGCGTGTCCAGAATCTGACCCTCGTCCCAGTAGTTGTGGGCCTTGCAGTACTCCAGGTAGTTCTTCATCTCCTTGACCATCTGCGAATGGTCGAACTCCCCGTCCTTCTTGAGGGTGCCCCGGTAGGCGGACTCCGGGACGATGCCGTATTCCTTCCATATCCTAGGCACGGCCTCGGACTCGGAGCCTTCCGAAAATTCGGAGTACCCCCGGGTCTTGATATAGCGCTTGGCCTTCTCCAGGTACTCGTAGTACACGGTCCACATCTCTGAGAGTTTGACCTCCTGCCCCGTAAGCCTGTGGATTTCCGATTCGAAAAAGGAGGTCGTCGAAAAATCCCAGCACGTCCCCGTCAGGTACTGGGGAACGGGTGGAAAGTGCCATCCCTGGACCTTAAAGGCAGCCGGGGACGAAGGCTTGACCAGCCCCTTCATGTCGACCCGGAGGTCCCGCTTGCCTTCCTTTTCCTTCTCGAGGACGGCCTTCTGGGCGTCCACGATGGCAGTGGTCGAGGCTTCCGCCTGTTCGTTCTTCTTCTTGTCGGCGTCCTCCAAGGCCTTCAGCACAGGGGACGGCACGTGCTTGACGTAGACGGCCTTGTCCTTTTCCCGGGGCGGCTTCTGGGCGACCGCGCTCAGCGGTGCCACGGCCATGATGAGCAAAATGGGAACGACTAGGTAGCGATTTTTCATGGGACCTCCTGAGTCTCAAATTCTAACTGCATTGCCCGCCATGGAAGCAAAAGAAAAGGGCTCCCTACGAAGCCCTTAAGGATATCACACGTGCTTCCCGTACCGGTCCCGCGGCCATCTTCAAGCGCTCTGCGCCGCCTGTGCCGAATCGCTGATTGTGCGGATCTCGAAGGCGGGTGGGTCCTGGATGGTCTTCTTGACGGCGCACATGTCCGCGGCCCTGACCAGCGCGTCCCTGTACTTGTCCGGAAAGCCCGGCGGAGTCACGATGTCCAGGGTTATCTTCTCGAGCTTGTGGGAAACCGGGTTCCAGTCCATGTGCTGGATGAGCCTGAGGTCGTCCGTGGGCAGGTTGCGGCTCTGGCAGAAGCCGAGGACGTAAATGCCCGCACACGTGCCGAGCGAGGCAAGGAAGTAGAGGTAGGGTTCCGGGGCGGAGCCCTCGCCGCCGGACTGCCTGGATTGGTCCGTCCGTATCACTTGGTCGAGGATGGTCGCGTCCACTTTTTTTCCGCCCGGGAATGAAATGGTCATATCCATGAAGGTCTCCTACGCATCGGGTCCATCGAATCGTGAATTGTCGTGCAACATAACGTGTCTGCTCAATCGCCTCCGGATAGTTCGGATGCAGACTCTTCCTCAGGGTAACACGCGCCGTGCGGCCGGTCGGGGTGGTCCGGGTGCGGTAAGTGTTTACTTACTCTCGCAAAGGCGTTATACTTAACGTGCAGATGACGGCGCGGGAGTATAGATTTGATATTAGGCTATGATGTGAAAAGAGACGGGCCCGATCATGGAACGCTGAAAATGGGCCTCGTGGTCTCTGCCCACCAGAAAGAGGAGGCGTGAGCGATGAATTACCTGGATGATCTCAGGGACGTCAAATTCAACCTGTTCGAGTGGTTGCCGCTCGACAAGATTCTCAAGGCCGAGCGCTATGGCGACTACGAGCGAGCGGACCTCGAGATGATAGTCGAGGAATCCCTCAAGGTAGCCCAGGAGGTTCTGGCTCCCGCCAACGAGGAAGGGGACAGGGTCGGGGCCAGGTTCGAAGACGGCAAGGTGATCCTGCCGCCTTCCTACCACGAAGCGTACAAGACCATAACCGAGGCCGGGTGGGTCGGCACCACCGCCGACCAGGAGTTCGGCGGCATGGGCCTTCCGGACGTCGCGGGAACGGCCGTCATGGAGTTCTTCCTCGGCGCCAACGTGGCCCTCACGCTCTCCATGATGCTCGGCCGCGGCACCTCGCACCTCATCGAGAGCTTTGGCAGCGACGCTCTCAAGGCGAGGTTCTGCGAGAAGATGAACACGGGCGAGTGGGGCGGCACCATGTGCCTCACCGAAGCGGGCGCCGGTAGCGACGTGGGCGCCAGCAAGACGAAGGCGGAAGAGGTTCGCGAAGGGATATACAAGATCACCGGCGAGAAGATCTTCATCACGAGCGGCGACCACGATCTTGCGTCCAACATCATCCACGCCGTCCTGGCCCGGCTGCCCGAAGCGCCGGCCGGAACCAAGGGCCTCAGCCTCTTCATCGTGCCCAAGTTCCGCGTGAACGAGGACGGATCGCTGGGCGAACAGAACGACGTGCAGGTTGGGAACATCGAGCACAAGCTGGGCATCCACGGGTCGCCGACGTGCAGCATGGTTTTCGGCGCCAACGGCGGATGTGAGGGCTACCTCCTGGGCCAGGAGAACGAGGGCATGGCGCTCATGTTCCTCATGATGAACGCCGCCCGCTACGAAGTGGGTCTTCAGGGCCTCGCGGTGGCTTCCACGGCCTGCCAGCACGCCATTGCCTATGCCAAGGAACGCTTGCAGGGAAAGCACTTCAAGGATCGCACACCGGACGGTCCGCAGGTCGCGATCGTGGAGCACCCCGACGTTCGCCGCATGCTCCTGACCCAGATGAGCTACGTACAGGCCATGCGAGCCCTGCTGTTCTTCACGTCGTCGGAGATGGACATGGCGAAGACGAGCGAGGGCGAAGAGCAGAAGCGCCACCAGGGGTTGGTCGAGGTGCTGACGCCCATATGTAAGGCGTGGTGCACCGACTGGGGCGTCAAGATGGCGGACTTGGCCCTGCAGTGCTACGGCGGTTACGGCTACACCATGGACTACCCCGCCGAGCAGTACCTGCGCGATGCGCGCATCGCCCCGATCTACGAAGGGACGAACGGCATCCAGGCCCTCGACCTGGTCTTTCGCAAGTTCCGCCTCAACCAGGACAGCCTCAAGCAGCTGCTGGCCAGGGTGCAGGAAACGGCCCAGGAGTACATCACGGACATGGACCTCGGTGCCTCCGCCATGCACGTCGGGCAGGCCCTCAAGGAGTTCTCTTCCATCATGCAGGACCTCGGCAAGCGCATGGACGCCCCTCTGATCATGCTGCCCAACGCCGTGCCGATCCTCGACATGTTCGGCCACCTGCTGGCCGGGGGGCTCCTTCTCGAGCAGGCCGCCATGGCCAAGAAGAAGCTCAAGGCCATCCTTCGGGAGAAGGACGTTGACGCCTCCGACAAGAAGGCCTACCATACATTCCTGTCGGATAACGCGGAAGCCAAGTTCTACCATAACAAGGTGCAGGCGGCGATCCATTTTGCTCACCGCGGGGTGCCGAACGTCCTGGCTCTGGCGGTCGCCGTCCGAACCGGTGAATCGACGGTTTACGAGGCGTCATTCTGATCCTGTTTTTCCAAGGTGCGAGACGTAACATCACCCCCGGAGGAAAAGCTCACATGGGCTTTTCTCCGGGGGTTTCTGTCTTTATCGTACTGATGCTGCTGGCGCTGCCTCTACACGGTGCCGATGGTGCGGCGAAGGGCGCCAGCCTGGAACGTGCGGCCGAACTCAGGGCAAACGGCGACTGGGACCAGGCGGCAGAGATATTTCGCGAGACCTGGCGGAACGGCCCGGACTCGTCCCGGCAGGAGGCCGCCCTCGCCTACGGCCGGATCTGCCTCCTGGAGGAAGCGTGGAACGAGGCGGAGGCTCCGCTGAGGGCGGCCGTGGAGTCCGGGGGCGAACTCGAACCCTACGCGCGTCTCCTGCTTGCGGAGTCTCTCTACCATCAGAACAGGGAAGTCGACGCCGCACTTCAGCTTCAGCGCATCGAGGCCATGTCGCCACCCAGAGGGCTCGAGATCAGGCTCTTAAGGCTTTCCGCTGACGTTGAGCACGCGCGTAAGAGGTTCGGCCGAGAGGCCGGGGCGTGGAAGCGTTTTCTCGCGCTGAAGCCGTCACGGGTGAAAGCACGCCTGGCGCGCTTCCGCCTGGCGGAGGCCAGAGAGGCCGAAGGCCAAGCCCATAAGGCCTTCAGGGCCTACGAACACATCTACTACAGGGAACCCGGATCGCCGTACGGCCATCGTGCGGGCATGGCGATGCGGCGGCTGGCCCAAGCGCACGAATACGGATTGAGATCCCTGTCCACATCCCGGGCCCTGGCATTTGCGGAAAAACTCCTTGCCGGCGGCCGGCCCGAGGATGCGCTCGCTTGCCTTTCGGACATTGACGACCGGCACGTCCCGCGCGGCCTGGAGCGCAGGTTGGCCCTGGCCAGGTTGAGTTGCAGCTATGCACTCAGGGACAACGGGGCGGTGCTGGAGCAGGCTGGAAGAATGGTGGAACGGTTCGGCACCTGTCCGCAGACGCTGGATGCCATGCTCAAGGCGGCGTGGACATGCATACGCACGGGAAACCGGGACGGCGTCCTTCACTGGGCCGGTCTCGTGGCCGGGCATGCCGGGCGCGACCAGCAATCGCTCGCGGAAGCCTACGTGGCGATGGGTACGTCCGCTTACGCGGCGGGCGCCTTCGGCGAGGCGGCGAAGTACTTCGAGAAGCTCGGCGGGCTCAGGGCGCGGCGCGGCACGCTCGCGTCCGGCCTCTACCGGCGGGCCTGGTGCCTGTACAAGATGGGCGAGTACGGTAGCGCGCGCAAGGAATTCCTCGCCGCGGTGGGAACCTACCCCGAACGGGGGTTCGAAGGGCCTTGCCGTTACTGGGCGGCCGTGTGCGACATGGACCGGAGCACCGAGAGCGATGCCGTCAAGGAAATGATTCGCCTGGCCTCGGACGACCAGGGGTACTGGTCCGGAAAGGCCGCCGACTGGCTGAAGGAAAGCGGCCACCCCTACGAGCCTTCGGAGATTTCGCTGCAGGGACTTGGAGCCTGGCCCGAGAACGCGACGACCGGTCCGGCGGCACTGGCCCGCAGACTCGCCGTGTGTGGACTGGAGGCGGACGCGGCCGAGGCCTTCGGGCCCTACTATCGCGCCCATCCGCATGATCAGTCCGCCGCGTTGACGCTGGCGTTGCTCGATGCCAGGGCTGGCCTGGCATCTTCGGCCGGCGCCATCCTCAAGCGGGTGTTCGGGCGGGGGTTTGATGATCCCCGCGGGCCGCGGCTGATCCTCGCGGCGGCCTATCCAACGCCCTACCTGGGCCTCGTCAAGGACCTGTGCCGGAAGGAGGGCGTGCCCGTTCCCCTGGCCATGGCGCTGATTCGCCGCGAGAGCGGGTTTGATCCCGGAGCGCTGTCCCCCGTCGGTGCGAGAGGCTTTATGCAGCTCATGCCCGCAACGGCAAGGCGGATGTCAGTCGACCTTCATCTCCCGGTTCCAGCGGATGATTCTCTGCACGATCCGCTACTTAACCTCACGCTCGGAATCCACTACCTCGGGAGACTGTTGAAGGACCTGCCGCCGGCCGGTGCCGTGGCCGCCTACAACGCGGGCGACGACCTGGTCTGGTCCTGGCTTGACGCGTTCCGTCCGATGAGCCAGCAGCAGTTCGTGGGCATGATCCCGTACACGGAAACGCGCGTCTATACAGCCGGGGTGCTCCGGGATGCCGAAGCTTACGAGAAATTGCTGGTGCGGGAACCCGCCGAGAGCGTCAGGCCTTCTGAGCCAGGAGGGCCTCCACCTTCCTGACCAGGGCGTCGTCCATGGGGGCCACCTTCGAGTCGAAACGCGCCACGACCTTGCCCGACCGATCCACCAGAAACTTGTTGAAATTCCAGGTGATCTCCCCGTCGAAACCGGACTTTTCGGTCAGGTAGGCGTATAGCGGATTGATGTCGGCGCCCTTGACGCTCGTCTTGGCGAACAGGGGGAAGGTGACGCTGTACTTCGTGGTGCAGAAGGTCTTGATCTGGGCGTCCGTTCCGGGCTCCTGGCCACCGAAGTTGTTGGCCGGGAAGGCGAGGATCTCGAAGCCCTTGTCCCTGTACTTCTCGTAAAGGGCCTCCAGGGCCTTGTACTGGGGCGTGAAGCCGCACTCCGAGGCGGTGTTCACGATGAGGAGCACCTTGCCCCTGTAGTCCGCGAGTGACTTTTCGCTTCCGTCGTTCAGCTTCATGGTGTATCCGTAGATGTCGTTCGACATTTTATTCGTGCCTCCTTGTGCTCCGTTGGCCGCCGCAGCGCCGTACGATGCGACCATCAGGCCCAATGCTGCCGTCACCAGCGCCGCTGTGCCTGCGCGAGTTCTCTTCGACATGGTTGCGCTCCCCACTTTCCAGGCATCCGCCGACCCGGGGGCCGTCCGCCGGTCCGTCCGGCGCCGTACCTTACCCGCGACTCGTCGATCTCCTTGTCTTCAGAACCTGCGCCGGTCGCCCGGTATTCCCCCCTTGCCGGGGTAAGAAAGTGAATGGGAAATTGGCCAAGCGCGGCGAGAGCCTTCGGCGCGGTGAAGGGGTAAAGGGCAAAGGGTAAAGGTGAAAAGGCCTGGGACGCGCCTTCGAAGAATTTCCGCCTACCGTCCTTCGTAGCGGCCTTTGCTCGCCAAAGGCCGTTCGGCCAATGCAAGCATCGGCCGCTACAGGGCGCCCCGCGCCCTTCAAAGAAGAAGTAGTGCCACAACCCGAAGCCCAACACTCATAATCCATAACTGCATTTCCGGCCGCTACAACGGCAATCCGCCTGCCGTTTTCCCTTTTACCCATAGCCCTTCGGCCTTAGCCTTGGGCAAAAAGCAGTTTGCTGTTTTCTTTCTCCCTGCCTCAGTGTGAAATCCATAGCGCCGATTCCCGTCCGTGGCGCAGGTGGTCCACTCATGGTAGAGTTGGGCGCTGATGGGTGCGGGGATGTCGCCCATCAAACAGCCTTAAGCCATCGGAACTGCATGAGGAGGACAGCGTGAGCGACGAAACCACGAAAACCACTCCCGCGGAGGAGGTGCCGGTCTCTCCGTGGAAAGAGGTCGTCCAGCCCTTCATCGACCTCGTCCATGCCCCCCGCGCCTTGTGGGGCGTGAACCTGCCCTATTTCATCGAAGGTATCGTTTACTTCGGATGGCTCACGCTGTTGGCCATCTTCTTCAACAACTTCGTGGGGCTCAACGACGTCCACGCCGATTGGATGGTGAGCGTCCTGACGGCGGGCATCACGCTGTCCATGCTCTTCTTCGGCGGCGTTGCGGACAAGATCGGCGTCCGGAAGGCCCTCATCGTGGCGTTCATTCTCATGATCGTCGGCCGCTTCATCATGGTGGGGAGCGTCGGGCTCTTTCCGCTGAACCAGGGCGTGACCTCGCCGCTCTTCTTCGCCTGCCTCCTGGGCCTGTTCGGCGTCGTACTCGGCTACGGCCTCTACCAGCCCGCTTCCTACACCGCCATCCGCGAGTTCTGCGACGAGCGCACGTCGGCCATGGGCTACGCCATGCTGTACGCCGTCATGAACGCCGGCGCGGCCATGCCAGGCTTCATCTCGCCGCCGATCCGCCACCACTTCGGCATTCCCGGCGTCTTCTGGACCTACGTCGGCCTCACGGTCCTGAGCCTGATTGTGGTCATGGTCATCCTGACCAACAAGGTGCAGAAGAAGGCGCTCGAGACGGTCGCCGAGTACCGCCGCATACACGAGAAGGAAAACGCGGAGCGGGACCAGCAGCAGCTGGATAAGGCGGCCAGGGAAAAGGCGGATCTTGTCGGCAAACCGATGGGCCACAGACTCTTGTACTGGATCAAGAACCACCCGCTCGCCGACGGCAAGTTCGCCTTCTTCATCTTCTGCCTGATGCCGGTGCAGACCCTCTTCGCCTACAACTACCTGGTCCTGCCCCAGTACGTGGACCGGGCCATGGGGCCGATCGGGCACAGGTACATGGAGTTTTTCGTCAACGCCATCAACCCCATCCTGATCTTCGTTCTGACGCCCGCCATCGCCGCCCTCACGAGAAAGCGGAAGGTCTACAACATGATGATCGCCGGCACTTTCGTCATGGCGGCACCTGCCTTCCTGCTGGGCATCAAGCCCAGCCTCATCCTGCTGGTTCTGTACATCACGATCATGTCCGTGGGCGAGGCCATGTGGCAGCCCCGGTTCCTGCAGTATGCCGCGGAGATCGCGCCCAAGGGCCGCACGGGCGCCTACATGGGCGTCGCCCAGTTTCCGTGGTTCCTGACCAAGGTCGTGGCCGGGCTGTACGCCGGCTGGTTCCTAATGCGGTACTGCCCCGAGCCGGGCCAGGGTCCGCAACACACGACCATCATGTGGCTGATCTTCGCCTGCATCGCCATGACCTCCACGATTATGCTGATCATCGCCAAGAAGTGGGCGGGCAAGGACTTCAAGACCAAGGCCGCCTGAGTCCCACCGTAGAGGGAAAACGAAGGGGGAGCCTGCGGGCTCCCCCTTTTTTATGTGGATTCCTCGACCATTGAGAGGGGACGGCGAAAAGCGCCGATCAAGGATCGCGAGGGCCGCGGGAAAGAGCGCGATGGACGATCAGGCGTCCGCGATGCTCTGACCCCAATGGGCCAACACCGTAAGGTTCCAGAGGAGCAGGCCTTTGTCCTCGCCGTTCTGGTGGGCGTTGAAGGCAGCCTCGATGCCGTCCCGTTTGAAGTACGAATCCATCCAGCCGGCGCTCGAAATCGTCTCGCGTACGAAGTTCTTGAGAGAACCTCTGATCCAGTCGTTCCAGGGGACCGGGAAGCCCCGTTTCCGGCGGTAGGCTACGCGGCGCGGCACGCCCGCCTGCACGGCGTACCGTTTGAGAATGCGCTTCGTCTCCCCTCGAGCAACCTTGATCCTCTGGGGCGTGTGAAAGCAGAAGTCCAGGAGGTGGGGATCCAGGAAGGGCTCCCTGAGCTCCAGGCCGTGGGCCATGGACATGCGATCCCCATGGTTGAGCAGGTTGTCGGGAAGCCAGCTCTTCATGAGTGTGGCAAGTATGGCATCGAGGGGGCCGCGGTGGCTCGGGATCTCCGTGTAGAGGGCATCGAGGGTTCTGTCGTAGGGCGGCGGCATGCAGTCCTTCAAAAGCGCGTTCATCTCGCCGGACTGGAGCGGAAGGGTGAGGTCGTAGCGGATTTTGCCCGGAAGCTGGCCGGGCACTGCGTACCGGATTTCGTCCCAGTTGAGAAGATAGGCCCGCCGAGGATTGCGCCGTCCTATCCATTCGGCCAGTTTCCGGGCGCCGGGCAGGCTTCTCAGGCGAACGATGGCTCTGATCTGCTTCAGAACCCGGTCCAGGTGGTAACCGCCCAGAAGTTCATCGGCGCCCTGCCCCGTAAGGAGCACCTTGACGTGGTCGTGCGCCAGGGCGCACACGTGGTAAAGAGGCAGAACGGCCATGTCGGCCACGGGGTCGTCCTGGTGCGACAGAACCGTTTCCAGCGACCCGGCGAAGACCTCCGGCGTGATCACCGTCTCATGGTGGTCCGTCCCGAAGCGCTTGGCCACCGCGCGGGCGTAGGGCCTTTCGTCGAAGGGCCCTTTGGCGTCGAAGGCGACGGTGAACGTGGCCATGCGCTCGTGGCCGGATCGTTTCAGTGCTGCGGCGAGCGCCGAGGAATCGACGCCGCCCGACAGGAGCAGACCCACGGGGACGTCCGACACCAGCCTCCGGTTGACCGACGACTCGAAAAGGTCCGAAAACCTTTCCAGCGCCTCCTTTTCACCTATTCGCCGAATCCTCTCCCCAAGGGGCAGGGTCCAGTAGTGTCCGATCCTGGTGCCCTTCTCGGTCACGGTGCATACGTGCCCAGGGGGGAGTTTCTGCACGGACTTCAGGAGCGTCCTGGGCGCGAGCACGTAGCGGCAGGCCACCTGCTCGGCCAGGGCTCGGGGGTGAATATCCCGGCTCACGTCCGGGTGGAGCAGAAGCGGGGAAATCTCGGAGGCGAACACTACGCCTCCGGGCACCTGGGCCCAGTAGAGGGGCTTGACGCCGAGGCGATCCCGGCAGAGCGTGAGTTCGCGTTTCTGCCTGTCCCATATGGCGAAGGCCCACATGCCGTTGAGTCTCGGCAGGGCGTCCAGCCCCCAGCGGACGAAGGCCCTGAGGAGAACCTCCGTATCGGATCGCGTCGCGAAGCGTTCGCCCATGGTTTCGAGTTCGCCCCGGACGTCCATGTAGTTGTAGATCTCGCCGTTGTAAACGATGACGTAGCGACCGTCCGGCGTGGCCATGGGCTGGGCGGCGGCCTCCGAGAGGTCGATGATGGACAGGCGGCGGTGGCCCAGCGCGATCCCCGGCTCGTGCCAGAGGCCTTCTCCGTCCGGTCCGCGGTGCGCCAGCCTGGCCGCCATGGCGCGCACGCGCTCGGGGCTCACGAGGTCTGGATCACCGTACTGAACTTCGCCGCATATACCGCACATAGCCCCTCCCGGAGCATTCTAGACGCAATCACCTGGCTTGGGAAGGATTGGGGATGGCGTGTTTCGGGAATCGGGATTTGGGATTTCGGATTTAGGGACGGCAGAGAAGCGAGGTGGTTGTCTTTTCCCAAGGGCTGAGGGCGAATGGCCAAGTGCTAAAGGAACCGCGGCAGGTGGGATGCCTTCGAAGCAAACGGCCCATGCGAGCATGGGCCGCCTCCGGCTCCTCGCGGCCGCGAGAACCGGTACCTCAACTCAAAACGCAAAGCCGGCTTTCCTCACCGTCTCACCGGCTCACTATACAAATCCAAGTGATAGAGTGACCAAGTGATCGAGTGATTGCGCCCCGTCGGCGCGGGTAAGGGGTCAAGAGTTAAGGGTGAAGGCGCGTGTACCGTGTTTGCCGTCGGAGGTCTGCCACCTGCACTCATCCAAACCAAAATTCTCCTTCTCTTCTCTGCGTTCTACGCGTCTTCCGCGGTGGGATCTTTTTCCTTCGAAGAAACTCCGTCTGCCGTCCTTTGAATCCAGGCTCTCTTCTTTTCCTCTGTTTGCTCTGTGGCCTCTGTGGTGAGATATTCTTTTTCGAAGACCCGTCCCCAGCCATAGTTCAAATCCCAAATCCCAATTCCCAAATCCGAAATCCCCAATGTCCCCCTTCCCCCTTGTGCGTTCAGGCCGAGTAGTTTAGTCTACAAAGCCGAGGTTGCGGCCTTCCCGGGATGGAATTCATGCGCAGACTGGCAAAGAAAATCTCATATCTCTTCGCGAAGATCGTTTTTGGGACCTTCGCCCTGGTCTATTTCAGGGTCCGGGTCAGGGGCGGCCGCAACGTTCCGGAAAAGGGCGGATTCCTGCTGGCGGCCAATCATCTTTCTTTCGTGGATCCCTTGCTGTTGGGTGCTTTTCTCAAGCGCAGGCTGTGGTTCATCATGGCCGAAGACCAGTTCGAAAAGCCCATCTTTCACGCCTTTTCACGGCTGATGGACGTCATTCCCGTAAGAGCCGGGGCCGCCTTCAGGCTGGCGCCCATCCGCAGGTCGCTCACACTGCTCAAGCACGGAAAGGCCGTGGCCATCTTCCCGGAAGGGCAGCGGTCCGGCACCGGGCGGCTGCTCCCGCCCCAGTCGGGATTGGGGGTCCTCGCTGCAAGAGGGCATGTCCCGGTTCTTCCCGTGGCCATCGTGGGGACCAGGGAAGTGTATCCGGTCGGGAGGCGTTTCCCTAAACCGGGACGAGTGACTCTATACGTGGGCTCCCCCATGAAGGATATCGCCGGCCTCGAGCCGGAGGCCATCGCGGTGAAGGCCATGGAGGCCATCGCGGACCTGCTTCGGGCGCACGGGCATTCGGACTACGTGGACGGGCCCGATGCGGTCGGAGCGGGCGAGCCGGCCTGAGCGCGGCGCTTTACCCTGAGGACTGAGACATGGCGACAGCTGGACTTCTCATTATCGGATCGGAGATGGTGGACCCGTCCCGCCCGGACGCGAACGGCCCCCATGCGCGCCTCAAACTCGCAGAACTCGGTATTCCGCTGACCCTCCTCGTCCGGGTCGAGGACCGCGTGGAGGCTGTCGCCTCCGCCATGAAGATGGCTCTTAAACTATGCGACGTGGTCATCACCTCCGGCGGGCTCGGACCCACCGGCGATGACCTGACGCGCGAATCCGCAGCCCGGTACCTGGGTGTTGGCATCCACGAAGACCTGGAATGGGCCGCCGAACTCGAGTGCCGCATGTCCTTCCGCGGGCGTCCCCTCGGCGGGAACATGAGGCGGCAGGCCAATATCGTGGACGGGGGGGTAGCTCTCCCCAACGGGAAGGGACTAGCGTGCGGTTGCTGGCTCGAGGACGGAGAGAAAGACCTCATACTCCTGCCCGGCATACCGAGAGAATTTCAGGATATTCTGGACAACGTGATCGCGGAGCGCCTGGCGCGCAAGTACACCGACCAGCCGACGACGGCCGTGGTGCGGGCCATCGTGGCGGGGGTTCCCGAATCCTCCGCCGAGAAGGTCCTGTCCCCCTGGTACGGCCGGCCCGGCGTAGACGTGTCCATCCTGCCGGCGTTGGGGATTCTGCGTATTACTTTTACCCTCACCTCTCCGCCGGCCGGTCCCCTGGACGCTCTCGAAAAGTCGGTGCGGACGGCCCTTGTCGAAGGCTACGGCGACCACCTCGTGAGCCTCGAGGGCGTGGAACTCCCTCAGCGCCTCGGCGATTTGCTGCTCGAAAAGCACTGGACGCTGGCCTCGGCCGAGTCCTGTACGGCGGGGTTCGTGAGCCAGAAGATCGTCTCGGTGCCGGGGGCCTCCCGATATTATATGGGGGGCGTCACGGCCTATCACAACGAGGCCAAGAGGACCCTTCTCGGCGTGCCCCAACCGGTGTTGGAGAACTGCGGAGCCGTAAGCGAGGAAACTGCGCGGGCCATGGTGCGCGGGGCCCGGGCCCGCTTCGGAGCGTCGTGCGCCGTTGCCACGACGGGCATTGCGGGCCCCACGGGAGGCACGGAGGAGAAGCCCGTGGGGACGGTCTGGGTGGCCGCCGGAACGCCCAAAGGCGAATGGGCCGGGAAGTTCGTATTCCCTCTGGACCGTGTATCCTTCATGGAGCTGAGCGCCAACTATGCGCTCTTTTTCCTGTGGCGGTGCATCACGGGGAGCGAGGCGCCGTGAGGGTTTCGGTGGTCAAGTTTCTCAACGCCGCGCCCCTGTACTGGGGACTGGAGAACGGCCTGCACCCGGACAATTGGAGAGTGTCATATGACATCCCATCGACGTGTTCCCGGTGCCTGGCACGGGGCGAGAG
>CAVRTJ010000028.1:0-58599 GCA_963724125.1 uncultured Acidobacteriota bacterium | reverse complement strand
TGCGGCGGCGTGCCTGAAACCGCCCGCCCGTCTTGAAAATGAGATGAACCCCACAAGGCGGAACCGTCAGGGCCCCGCCCTCTTGGCGGACGGCCTGGTTCCGGCGCCGGCCCACCGTTTCGAGCGCCGGGCGCGACCGCTCCCAGCTGATTCTGGTACTACTTTACCGCTTCCTCGACGACCGCAGTGAGGGTATCGGAAACATTATCGGCGAATGGTTTGAGATCTGACCGCCCCGTAAGTCCCATCAGCTCATGGGGTTCGATCGCGCCCACGATCGTCCTGTCTCCCTCGCGGCGCACGATGCAGTTGCACGGCAGCAGAAGGCCAATGTTGGGCTCGGCCGTGAGCGCCTGGTGGGCTATGGGCGGATTGCAGGCGCCGAGGATGACGTAGTCGGTGAAGTCGACGTCGATCTTGGCCTTCATCGTGGCCTTCACGTCGATTTCCCACAGTATGCCGAACCCCCGCTCCTTAAGCGCGTCGCGCGTAGCCTGAAGGGTCTCCTGAAATGACTTTGAGGTCTCGGCGTAGATGCCGTACTTCTCTTTTTCGGCCATGATTATCCTCCGTCTTGAAGAACAAAAGCCGTTATCCTCGTCCCCGTTAGTGGGAGAACGCGATCCAGAATCTGAAGATGCAGAATCCCCGTGAGGGTAACGTCTCAGTCCTTCTCCTGAATGGTAACGCCGAAAGTGCGGCCCATGATGGTCACGGCGGACTGGACCGTTCCCGTGACCGTCTTTTCCGTGCCTTCAGACGGAAGGCCGCCCTTTGTCACGATCGTGATCTCCCCGGTTCCGTCGCTGAGGGTGTAAAAGCCCTCCTCCATGAAGGGAAGCTTGGTGACGGACGTCACCTTTCCGTGGACCGTGACGGACTTGTTTTGATATTTGTCGGGGTGCGCGTTTATGTCCGAAATCTTCGCGAACATGAGGTTGCAGGCGACGAGGGCCAGGCAGGCGGCCAGGGCCAGGATTGTACGTCCGGACAGTGATTCTTTCTTCATATGCGCGCACCTCCTCTTATGTCCATTATAGTGCCGCTGCATGGGCCAGGCTAACGGCATGATAAATGAGCGGACGCCGGAAAGCGGGAGGCTCGGTCCTTACGGAGAATATCAGGGATGGCGCTCGGCAATCGTCCGCGGGCGGCCCTCCGCGGTCCTTCGTTGGCAAAAAGCGCGCATCTCCAGGTCTTTTCCGCGCTCCCCCCCTGATCCCCCACCTTCCTTATAGACCGCCTGCGAAAGGGCGGGAAGGTTGCAATTCGAGCGGCCAGGAGGCATCCTGATAAGGATCAGCGGCCCGCGCCGGACGGCGAGGTTCGCGCAGAGTGGAGGTCAAGGTGCTCAGCCAGATGGATGCCCTGCTGGACTTCATGCTGTCCATTTCGCCGCAGGTGAGCGATCTGAATTTCTCGGTGGGCCGTCCGCCGCAAGTGGAAGTGAACGGGCAACTCATCGAAGTCCCCATCAAGGGGCTGGGAAAGCTGTCGCCCTATCAGACGGAACAGATCGCGCTACACCTCATGCGCAATAACAGGCACCTCATCCGGACACTCCTCAAGATGGGATCTGTGGACCTCTCTCATTCCATACCCGGGAAGACCCGCTTCCGGGTCAACATCTTCTCCCAGAGGGGGACGATCAGTATCGTGCTCAGGGTTATCCCCAACGGGGTGCCGACGGTGGAGGAGATGGGACTTCCCGAACAGATCAACAACGTGGCGGAAGAACGCAACGGAATCGTTCTGGTTACCGGCCCCACGGGCAACGGTAAGTCGACGACGCTCGCCGCGATCATCAACAAGATCAACATGGACAAGGCCTTTCATATCGTGACGATCGAGGATCCCATCGAGTACCTCCACAGGCACAAGAAGTCCACGATCAACCAGCGCGAGCTGGGCGCGGATGTCCCTTCTTTCTCGCTCGCTCTCAGGGCGGCCCTGAGACAGGCGCCCAAGGTCATTCTCGTAGGCGAAATGCGAGACATGGAGACCATGAGCATCGCCCTGGAAGCCGCAGAGACCGGGCATCTCGTGCTTTCCACCCTGCACACCATCGACGCCAGCAAGACGGTCGACCGTATTATCGGCGTCTTTCCGAAGAACGAAGAGCAGCAGATCCGCACCCGCTTCTCGCAGACCTTCAAATGGATCATCAGCCAGCGCCTCGTACCGAACACCGACAAGTCGGGAAGACTCGCGGTATGCGAAATACTGAGATCTAATGAGAGGACACGCGAGTACATTCAGCAAGGCGAAGGCGAGGGCAAAACGTTGTTGGACGCCATGAACGACGGTTCGCTGGACGGCATGCAGACATTCGACATGGAGCTCGAGAGGCTCTGGCGGGAAGGACGCATCACCAAGGACGTCGCCCTGTCCTATGCGACCAACTCTCCGAACCTCGCCCTCAAGATGTCCGGTATTTCCGCCTCGTCGGGCGAGAACCGGGAGGCGGGCGGCTCCAACGGAGAGGCCGCGGGCGACGCGACCAAGAAGACCCCAGGCAAGGGGGGATTCGGCTTCGGCCAACCCGATGCTGAAGGCCCGAAGGCTACTCCGGCTCTCGATCTGGAGGCCGGCGGCCTGGATATCAAGGATCTTATGGAGTGACGATGCGCATTGCATGCCCGTCCTGCCGCAAGGTGTTCACTTTGGATGAAGGCCGGCTTCCCCAGAAGCCGGCGACTATGAAATGCCCTGCATGTGGTGGCGCTATCCCCGTAAATCCGGATTCACAGCTACCTGCGGTCGGGCCGCCGAAGGCCACGGACACCGGGACGGCGTCAACGGCCGGCGACGACGGCGGGAACTCGAGCCTCGACGGTCCGGCCGGCGGTTTGGTTCCTGGCTCGGAACGGTGGGAACGCCTCAAGAGGGAAGTGGCAGCATCGGTGCTCGAGCAACTCGGCGTGCAGGTCAAGGCCAGCGGCGATGGCGGCCCGGGTGAGGATGGCGACGAGGGGAGGGCCGCACTCGTGTGCGAAGACGAGGCGCTCTTCCAGTTGGCCGTTTCGGAGGCCCTCGAAAAGCTCGGCTATCGCCCGGAGGTTGCTTCTTCTAAAAAAACCGCCCTGGATGCGCTCCAGAAGAAGTCGTTCGCGCTCGTGACCGTGGACAACAGGTTGCCGGACGACCCCGAGGGAGGGTACGGCATTCTCAGGCAGATCAACGTCCTTCCTCCGGAAATGCGCCGGAAAATGTTCGTGGCGTTCATCTCAGCGGATCTTACAACGATGGATTCCAACTCGGCCTTCATCCTGGGAGCCAACATCACGGTCGCCAAAAAGGACATCAAGAGGCTGGACAAGATCCTGGCCCAGGGCATCAGGGAGCACGAGCGGAAATACCACCTGTTCCGGGAAGTCGAGGACGAGATCCAGCGGATGGAAAGCTGAGAGCGTTCGGCATAGTCGCCCGGTCAGGACCTCCCATCCTGTCACAGCAAAACGGACTGCAAAGGAACACGTACCGGCAGAATAAAGGCCGCGCCGTCTATAGTCTACAGACGGCGCGGCCCTGTCGAGACCCGGTGGCCAAGACGGCTCATATCCGCGGCCGGACGGGCCTCTGCCTGAGGCCGCGGACCCGTTCCGCCGCCCTACTTAATGGCGATGGGCGGATAGAACTTCTTGGGTGCCTTGTCCTTGCGGTGGACCTGGTCGTAGATTAGGAATGCCTTGATCTCCGCGGCCTGTTTGCTGTCGATCATCGCTCCCGGCTTGTGTTGCATCTTGCTCACGTACTGCTTCCACTGCGCCGGAGTCATCGCAGTGTTGAGCGGGCGGGCGAGGCTGTGGCAGATGCCGCATTTGTGAGAGAACGCCTTGTAGTCCTTCTGTATCTGCTTGGGATAGCCGGATACATCCAGTTTGTAGGGGCCGTTATCCTGTGGGAAGGACTGCGGAACGCTCTGGCCGAAAAGGCCCAGGGTCATGATCATTCCTGCCAGGAATAGGCCTGCTCCCGTCCACTCCACGAGTCTTTTTCTTTTCATGACTTTCTCCTCTGTCGAGCGCGTACGGTCCGTCGAAAACTACCAGCCGAAATCGAGTCCCAGCATGGCTAGCTTCTCGTCGGTCTGGATTCCGCTGAGATCGCCCTCGTGGTCGTCGGTGAATTGGGCGAACACCTTGGCGTTGCCCTTCTGGGTGATGGTCTTCATGACGCCGGCCAGCCACAGTCTCCCGTTCATGGAGGAAAGTCCTGGTTCCGGCTGGTCGAAGTGGGTCCGGTCATAGCGGGCATAGGCCACGAGACCTTGCTGGATGTAGTAGTCCGCTTCGCCGAAATAGGCGTGGCTGCTGAATGTCGTCATCGGGTCCGTCGAGAGGCCTTTCCAGTCCTCGTGTCCGCCCTCGTAACCTGCAAGCACGTCCAGGTGGTCGAAGAACATGTAGTGGCCGAAGAGTCCCCAGCGGGTCGCCTTGGGCTGATAAAGAAATGCGTCGGGAGTGTCCGCGTTCTGAGCCTGGGGCTTCCGGCCGTTGTAGTACATCACCGAGACGCTCCCGTTATCGCCGAATAGAAAGTCCCCGCCGAACCACACGTCCTTGTGATTGTACTGGCTGCCCGATGCGATGCCCTCGCCGCTGGCGTCGACGCCGTTGGTGACTTTCAAGGTCAGCCCAACGATGTACTTGTAGTTCGGCGCCATGTAGGTGTATCCGCCCTCGACCAAACCGGTGCTCTGGTCGAAGGAAAATCCGTTGGGCGAAACCGTCGTGAAACCGAGAGGCGAGTCGTCGTCAGTCAGTCCCATGGTGCTCGAGGCGGCGTACCCCGTCTGCAGGTGGGCTTTCCCTATGCCGACGAAGTAGGAGTTCTCCACGTTGCCGCCCGTCCAGTCGACCTTGAATCGCTCAAGGTCCGAGCCGCCGTCCTCGTACATTACGTATTCGCCAAAGTACGAGAGGTTGCTGTGCGGGACGGAGCCGCCTGCAAAGAGCGAGGCTTCGGCCAGGTTTATACTCGAGGTGGTCTTATTCTGTCCCTGGTCGTTGGGCGCCTTGTCCCAGGTCACGTTGCTTCGCGCGAAAACGGCCATGGCGTTGGTCAGCTTGAAGGGGATGTTCTCGTCGAGGCTCGAAATCTTCTGCGGCGGCTTGGTGCCCTCCCAGTCGGGCGGCATTCTGTAGCCGAGACGTCTGAAGGTATACCCAAGCTTGTTGAGGTGGGGGAAGATCGTGTGGCACGTAAAGCAACTGACGTTGTATTTACGCGCGAATGCCGGAATGGCGTTCGTTCTGCTGGGGAGTACGAGAACCACCGCCGCCGCCAGCGACGCGATGCCCAGTACCCATGCCGTTGAACGCCCTCGTTTCTTGCTCCTGTTCTCCATACTCGATTCCTTTCCTCAAGTTTTATCAAGACGGCCTGCGATTGCGATAAGGATGATCTGTTAGGGGGTGGCGAACTTCGGGCGGGGGGCGCGAGCGACACCTCTGGATCGTGACCGATGCCGGGCGAAAGGGCTGTGCGAAGCGGAGATGTCTCCCCGGATCGGCCATCCGTTTTTTGCAGGGTACGAGCGCCGCCCCCGGGTTTTTCGTCGGGGCACGGTGCTCTTTTGTGCTGGGGCAATGCTGAGAAAATACCTGAAACAAGGAGTATCCTCCTTGCCCATAGGGCAGTTGGAGTACTCCCTCCCTGAATCCTCGTTAAAAAGTGTAACCCGTGAAACACTAGAATGCAAGCGATCCTCTAAGCCGGGCGGGCAGTTTGTTCCGGAGCCAGCGGTGAACGTGAAGAAAACTGCGGCCGCTCCAAGGGGGCTCCTTTCTTTCGCGCCGGAACGTGGCGGAAAACATCTCGCTTTCATGGACTTACGGCGGGCCATCGGGCCAGGCAACCTTCCTTGACGCACTATCCGTAACCCTATAAAATACGGTCTGCATTTTCCGGGAATCCGGATCGAAAACGACGCTAAGGAGGGGCTATGAAGGTTTATGGGCCGCAGGATATCCGCAACGTCGCTCTGATCGGCCATGGTGGAACGGGCAAGACGAGTTTCGCATCGGCCATGCTTTACGCCGCAAAGAGCATCAACCGTTTCGGCAAGGTGGAAGAGGGTACGGCACCGACGGACTATGAGCCCGATGAGATCGAAAAGAAATTTTCCATCTCGACGAGCCTCGCGTTCGTAGAGTGGAACAAGGCGAAAATCAATGTGCTCGACACGCCCGGGTACGGGAACTTCATCGCCGACGCGCGAGGGCCGGTGCGCGTCTCGGACGCCGCCCTGGTATTTGTAAGCGCGGTATCGGGCGTGGAGGTCATGACGGGAAAGGCCTGGGAGTACGCCCAAGAGTTCAAGGTGCCCAGGATACTTGTGATCAACAAAATGGACAGGGAAAACGCCTCGTTCGATCGATCCCTCGCCAGCATCAACGAGAGCTTCGGACGCCTAGCCGTTCCCGTCTTCCTCCCCATGGGGCAGGAGAAGGACTTCGCGGGCATCGTCGACCTGATCAACGGTAAGGCGCATAGGTACAAGGACGACGAGACCGGAGAGTACAGCGAGGAGGATATTCCATCCGACATGAGCGACAAGGTCGCGGCGAAAAGGGCGGAGCTTGTCGAGATGGTGGCCGAACTCGACGAGCAGCTCATGGAGAAATACTTCGAGGCGGGCGACCTGACCCCGGATGAACTGACCTCTGCGCTGAAGATCGGCATCGCTCAGGATAAGATCTTTCCCGTGCTATGCGCCTCCGCCGCGCGGAACATCGGCGTGTCGGACGTCATGAATTTCATCTTGGAATTCGCGCCCTCGCCGGACAAACGTCCTTCCTTTTCGGGCAGGATCGATGGGCAGGAGGAACCGGTGGACGTGCCGGCAGATCCGGAGGCGCCCGCGGGCGTTTTCGTCTTCAAGACCATCTCGGACCCCCAGCAGGGGCGCATCAGCGTGTTCCGGGTTGTTTCAGGCAAGGTAACCGGCGATTCTGTCCTGGTGAATCCGGCCAGGGAGGCCCAGGAACGCATGGCAGGGCTTTTCTTCCTGCGGGGCAAGGAGCACGTGAAGTGCGACGAGGTGGTTGCGGGAGATATCGCCGCGGTCATGAAGCTCAAGGAGACCCTCACCGGCGACACGCTGTGTGCCAAGGAACGGACCATCGTCTTCCCGCCCGTCAAGTACCCGACCCCGGCCATCTCCTTCGCCGTGGAGCCCAAGGCGAGAGGGGACGAGGAGAAGATCATGGTGGCGCTGCAGCGGGTGGCGGAAGAAGATCCCACTCTCAAAATAGGCCGGGATCCGCAGACTCACGAAACCCTGGTCTCCGGTTCCGGGAGCCAGCACGTGGAGATCGTGGCCGCCCGGGTCCAGAGACGCTACGGCGTCGAAATGAACATCAAGCAGCCGAAGGTACCCTACAAGGAGACCATCAAGGGAAAGGCGGAGGTCCATGCCCGCCACAAGAAACAAACGGGCGGACACGGACAGTTCGCCGACATCCAGATCCGAATGGAAGCCATGCCACGCGGCGGCGGCTTCGAATTCAAGGACGAGATCTTCGGCGGCGCGGTGCCCCGCAACTTCATCCCGGCCGTGGAAAAGGGCATGAATGAATCCCTGGAGCGGGGGGTCCTGGCGGGATACCCCGTCGTAGACCTCAAAATCACCCTCTTCGACGGTGGTTTTCATCCCGTGGACTCTTCGGAAATGGCATTCAAAATTGCGGCCCACATGGGTTTCAAGGAGGCCATGCAGAAGTGCAAACCGACTTTGCTGGAACCCGTGATGGCCGTTGAGGTCATCGTTCCCGAGGAAAACATGGGGGACGTGATGGGCGACCTCAACAGCCGGCGCGGCCGCATACAGGGCATGTCGCAGAAGGGGGTCAGCCAGGTCATCAAGGCCCAGGTTCCGCTGGCCGAAATGCTGACCTACGCTTCCACGCTCAAATCCCTCACCGCCGGGCGCGGCACGTTCACGATGGAATCGTTCCAGTACGAGGACGTCCCGGCCCAGACCCAAGCCAAAATCATAGAAGAGGCCAAGAAAGAGCACGAGGCGGAACAGGAGGGCTGACCGAACGTCGGCGCGCCTCCGCAAGATGGACGGAATCATGGAGCGAGGGCCGGACGTCATTCCGGTGCCTCGCTCCATATATGTTTGGACGGTGGAACCAGAGGGGAAATGGGCGGACAGGCCTCACCAGTATTGACAGGAAGCCCTTAAAAACTGTACTATCTGCATTTGCGCTTGGTTAACAAGCAGCGAGGAGGTAACGTTGCTGGCTATAAGACTGAAGAGAATCGGCAGGAAGCACCGCCCCTTTTACAGGCTGGTCGTTTCGGACAGCCGTAACAGGCCGGGCGGGAGAAACGTGGACGAGGTGGGTATCTACGATCCCCTCCCAAATCCCTCCGAATTCAGGGTCAACCTGGAGAGAGTGGACTACTGGCTGGCCAGGGGCGCACAGCCTTCGGCTCAAGTGAACAAGCTCATTGCCCTCTCCCGGAAAAGCGAACAGGCCTGAGAAACTTTTCGGCGTCAACCGGATAGCTGGCGGCGGGACAGCAAGAATGCCCGATGCCGGAACGAGGTCTGGGACCGTTCAGGTAGCGCCCTGCTGAGGATTCGCGACGAGGACCGATGCGAATGATTGCCGTAGCGCGTATTGGCAAGCCTCGGGGTGTGAAGGGCGGAATGTGGCTCGAGCTTTATATGGATGACCTTCGCCCTTTCGAGGCAGGAGAAGTCATTCGACTGGGAATGAGCGAACAGGCGGCCGAGTCTTTCGAGGTCGAGGAGTGCTTCAGTTACGTCAAGGGCACCGTGATGAAGCTGAAGGGTGTCGACCTTCCGGAGGACGCCCGCCGGCACATGGGTGCAGAGATCTTCCTTCCGGAACACCGGGTGCCGGAGGACGGTCCCGACGTCTTCGACACTCGAGAGGTCATCGGGTACGCCGTTCAGGACAGGACGAGGGGGAAAATCGGCTCCGTGAACTCGGTCAGCGAGGGCCCTGCTTACTGGATCTTCCACGTCGAGTTCGACGGAGGAAATGTTGAAATCCCCGCCGTGAAGGGACTGGGCGTCGAACTGGACAAGACGGCAAGAATATTGAATACGGACCTCCCCGATGCCTACCCGGGGCTGCCCGGAGATGACGATGCAGATTGACATTCTCACCCTTTTCCCCGAGATGTTCCGGGGCATGCTGGGACATTCAATCGTAGGGCGGGCGATCGATTCCGGCCTGGTTGAAGTCAATCTGCACAATTTTCGCGAATTCGCGCAGGACAAGCATCACACGGTGGACGATTCCCCTTTCGGCGGAGGCCCCGGGATGGTCATCATGCCCGATGCCGTCTTCAAATGCGTCGAGAGCCTGAGGTCCAGGCAGGCGGCGCCGTTCCCGCTCGTCTACCTGAGCCCGAAGGGTGAGAAGTTCACTCAGGCCACGGCGGCGGAACTCTCCGCGCTGCCCGGCTTCACCCTCCTGTGCGGCCGGTACGAAGGCATTGACCAGAGGATCGTGGACCACCTCGTCGATCGCGAGATATCCGTCGGGGACTACGTTCTTTCTGGAGGCGAACCGGCGGCCATGGTCGTCGTAGACAGCGTGGTAAGGCTTTTGCCCGGTGCGCTCGGCCACGAGGCGTCCACGGAGGAGGAATCCTTCAGCCTCGGCCTGCTGGAATATCCCCAATACACGAGACCGTCCGACTACCGGGGGTGGCGGGTACCCGAGATTCTGCTGTCCGGAGACCACGGCGCGATCAGACGATGGCGCCTGGAAAAGTCCATGGAATTGACACGAGTGAAACGCCCGGATCTGCTTCGGGATAGAGAAGCTGTGGAGGCAAACCATGAGCAATAGCATTAGTGCACTGGAAAACACCGGCATGCGCACGGACATCCCGGACTTCAAAGCCGGCGACACCGTGCGGGTACACGTGAAAGTCCGGGAAGGCGAGAAGGAGCGAATCCAGGTCTTCAAGGGGGTCGTGATCGCTCGCAAGCACGGCGGCGTAAGGGAGACGGTCACCGTAAGGAAAATCTCGAGCGGCATCGGCGTGGAAAGGATTTTCCCCCTCCACAGCCCTATTATCGGGAAGATCGAAGTCGTTTCCGTCGGCAAAGTCCGTCGTGCGAAGCTCTATTACCTCAGGAAGCTCAAGGGCAAGAAGGCCCGTATCGAGGAGTTGAGGAAGGACTGAGCGGAGACCTGCCGTGCTGGACCTGCTTGCGTTGGAAAGAGCTCTTTGGAAACGGGGGCTCTTCACCGTGGCAGGCGTGGACGAAGCGGGACGGGGCGCGCTTTTCGGCCCCGTCGTAGCCGCATCGGTCATTCTGAATCGTTCCAAAGATCTCTCCATATACCGCGATTCCAAAACCATCCCGGAAACCCGCAGAGAGAGTCTCTTCGATCGCCTCCAGGCGGATGGTCATACTTGGGCCGTCGGCGTCGTGGGCGCCGGGGAAATAGACCGCACGAATATTTTGCGGGCCACGCTGGTTGCCATGGCCTCGGCCGTGAAGGGTCTGGCCGTTACCCCGACGTGGGTTCTGGTGGACGGCTTGCAGTGGCCTGAGTTATCTTGTAAAGGTCAGGCCGTGGTACATGGCGACGCTCGGTCGGCGAGTATCGCCGCGGCATCTATTGTGGCAAAGGTTTACAGAGACAGAATGGTGAGACGGTTGGCAGAGAATTTCCCGGGGTACGGCCTTTTGAGGAACAAGGGATACGGCACCAGAGAACATATTGAAGCGCTCAGGGTGCTCGGCCCGACCTCGGAACACCGGCGGACCTTCCGGCGCGTCACGATAGGGGGTGATTGATGGCCCTCGATCGTGCGAAGGCTAGATCTAACGCGGATAAATACATCAGGGTAAACCGCCTGCAGGATGCCGTAAAGGAACTTCAGAAACTGGCCGACGACAGCCCGAGAGACATACAGGTCCTGAACCAGATCGGAAATCTCTACCTTCGGATGGGAAACAAGGCCTCGGCTGTCCCGATGTTCCTGAAGGTGGCTGAGCTGTACAACAAGACCGGCTTTGCCACGAAAGCCGTCGCTTCACTCAAGATCGCAACGCGCGAACAGCCCGACAATCTCCAAGCATGGGAAATGCTTGCGTCGCTCTCCGAGCAGCAGGGGTTTGCCAGGGAGGCCCGCCTTGCCTACGGCGAGGTATGCGATCTTATGTCCAAGGCAGGAAACCTGCAGGACCTCATAGGGATCCAGAAGAAAATCCTTGAACTCGAGCCCGAGAACATCAAGGCGAGAATTCAGCTGGGCGACAATTACCTCAAGCTCGACAAGAAGAACGAGGGGGTCAAGGAGTATTTGAAGGCCGCCAACCAGCTCGTCACGCAGGGTTACGTGAAGGAAGCGGCGCGGCTTTTCGAAAGGGCCCTGCAGCTGGGGCCGGAGAACCTGCGCGCCCTCGAGAGCCTGGTCAAGAATCTGCTGGGACATCAGCAGGCCGCACAGGCCCTGGAAATGCTCGACGGCCTCCTCGAGAAACACCCTACGGCCGAGTCGCTCCTTCTTCTGAAGATCGAGACGCTTGCGGAGGACGGCAAGTTCCAGGAGGCCGAGACCGTATGCGGGGAGCTTATGAAAGCACACCCGGACAGCAGCAGGGCCTTCGCACGACAGGTCCGCCTGATGGTGGCTCAGAAACGCTACGATCAGGCCTGCGAAATCGTTGATGGGTGGGCGGCGCGCTGCGATGCTTCGAAGCTCCCCGAAATCGAAGCCCTCTACCAGGAGATCCTCCATTTTTCGCCCGGTCACCTGCCCAGTCTTTCGGGTCTCTGCGAAGTCTTCAGACGGACCGGAGCCACGACCGATCTCGTCGGAGCGCTCGCGTCGCTGGCGGCTTCCGCGGAAGAGAAAAACGAGCCGGAAACCGCGCGGGAAGCCCTGTCCGAAATCGTCCAGCTCGATCCAGACGACACCGGTCACCTCGAAAGGCTGAGGCAATTCGGTGTAGATCCATCCGGAACCCTCCACGGTCGAAGAGGCCGAGAAGTCGGCAGAAGAAGAGGCCGGACGGTCGAACCCGAGGTCGAGGCCAAACCCGACGAAACCGGTGAACTGGAAATCGAAGTCGAGGTGGAGGATCTCGAATTGCCCCAGCCGGACGTGACCCTCTCCCTGGCATCACCCGACGGCGAGCTCGTCGGCCGCCGGGAACGGAACCGGAGACCGAGAGCGAGCCCGCGTCGTTGCTTTCCTCCCCTGCAGGACCAGCGCGGCAAAGAGAAAGTCCTCGACGCGCGCGCCGCGGAGATCATCAGGGAGCAGCTCACGGAAGCGGAGGTTTTCCTCAAATACGGGTTTAGCGACAAGGCCATAGCTGAGCTTCAGTCCATACTCAAGAAAGGTCCCCGACCACATCCATGCGCATCAGAAGCTCATAGCCATTTACCGCAAGCAGGACAAGGGTGATAAGGCCGTCAAACAGATCGTCAAGCTGGCGGCCATCTTCAGAGACCAGGGAGAAAAGGAGACCTGCGAGAATCTCCTGGACGAGGCCCGCGCCATCGATCCCAACAACGAAGCCCTGCTGTCCTTTGCAGAAGAGAGCGAGGCTCCGGTTGAGGTAGTCCTGGAAGAGCCTGCCGTGGAAGCGTCCGCCGAACCTAGGGATGGAGACCGGTCGGCAGGAAGCGGGTGGTTTGGATCTCGATCTCGGCCTGCTCGTCCCGGTCAGCGAAGAACCCGCCGCGGAGCCGGAGGGCGAGGAGACTCGAGATTTCCCTCGACAGGCGTCGAGGAGTCCGAAACGGACGATGAACTGGCCGCGGATGACTCCGGAATCGAACTGGAGGAAGAAGGAGAACCCGTAAGTGGAGGGGAATTGCATCCCGAATCGGAATCGGACGAACGCGAGGCGCCCGATAGCCTGCCGGAAGAGAAGCCGGAAGAGACGACCGAGGAGGAAGACGTCCTGATCAAAGGGACGGCGGACGAAACGGCCAGAGAGCCCGGTGACGACTTGTCCATAGATCTCTCGGAAGAGGACATCGAGGCGGATACCGAGATTCTGGAACAGCTCGAAGAAGCCGAATTCTACTTGAGCCAGGAACTGTTCGGCGAAGCAAAGCGTGCGCTCCAGGCCATGGAAGACCAGTGGCCGGGAGATCAGAGAGTCCTTGCCTTCAGAGATCGGTTCGAACGGGCCTTCGCGGCCGAACCCTTTCCCCGAGCCCGAGTCGGCGAGCATGGCCCGAGCGGCCGAAGACGAAGGACAAGAGGGCGCAGAGAGCGGCGGCGAGGCGTTGCTGGACGAGGTCGAGCCGGCGGCGGGCGAAGAGGCCCGGGAACAATCCGGGGAGGCGTCCGCCAAGTTCGACGCGGCCGATCTCTTTGACGAATCTTCCGAACACGCGATAGAACTCGGGCTGGACGAGTCCGCCGAGCTGGGTGTGGATTCAGGTCCGGGCGGAGAGCCGGCCGTCGCGAAGGGAACGGGAACCCGAAGCAGGACAAAGCTCAAGGTGACCCTCAGCGAGCTTCTGCCCGAAGAGGTGCTGGCACAGGACCGGAAGACTTTCTCCGAGGCTGCCTCCAAGGATGAGTACTTCGACCTTGCGTCCGAACTCGGCGCCGCCCTTGACGGATTGCAGACCCCCGAAGAGGAAGCGCACGTCGAGGACAAGTCGCCCGAGGAGATGTCTTTCGAAGAGGTCTTCGAAGAGTTCAAGCGGGGTGTCGAACAGAAAGTGGGCGAGGAGGACTATTCCACCCACTACAACCTGGGCATCGCCTACAAGGAGATGGAACTGATGGACGAGGCCATCGGCGAATTTCAGATCGCGGCGCGATCGCCCCAGTATTTCGTCGAATGCTGCTCCATGCTGGGAATCTGCTTCAGGGAAAAGGGCCTGTCCGAACTGGCTGAGAAGTGGTACAGGAAGGGCATAGGAGCCCCGGGCTTCACCGACGAAGCGTACATCGGCCTCAAGTACGACCTCGCCGAAACCCTTGCCGAGCAGGGGCGGGAAGAAGAGAGTCTCGAACTCTTCAAGGAAGTCTACGCGGTCAACACAAGTTACAGGGACATCAAAGAGAAAGTCGACGGCCAGCTGAAGTAGCAGATGCGCCAGGCGGCTCTCCAGAGGCCAAGGCTAAGGGCTGGGGCCAAAAAGTTCAAAAGTCAAAAGGCGGAATTTGGAAGGCGGAGGCAGTAAATGCGTGGTCTTCGAAGCTCCCCTTGCGACTCGATCCCTCTATGATGCAGTCACTGCAAGGACCGCAGGGCCGCTGCAGTCCCAGGGTGAAGCACCCGCCTCCTCACTCGGTCACTTGATCACTTGATCACTCACTCTTCCGCCACACGGCCACGCGCAGCCGTCCGGCCAGGTCCCGGACGCCTTTCTCCCAGCTAAGTTCGGGATGCAGACGCCTGAGCCCGGCCGCCCGCCGGGCCTGCGCCACGCCCAGTTCGCACAGGAGGACGCCGCCGGGGCGCAGCGAGCGGACGGCCCATTCGGCGACCGCCCTGTAAGGGCCCATGGGATCGTCACCACAGCGAAGGGCCGTGGCGGGTTCGAATTCCCTCACCTCCGGTTCGAGCGCCATCCCACTCATCGTCCGTCACGTAGGGCGGATTGCTGACGACCGCGTGAAGCGCATCGCCGGGAGGCAGGGACCGCACGTCGCCGGCGATGAGTCTGACACCCGGAAAATCGCTGAGATTGAGTCGAGCCCACGCCATGGCCTCGGGATCCATCTCGATGCCGGTCAGCCGTGCATCTGGTCGCTCCGTCGCGAGAGCCATGAGAATGCACCCGGAGCCGGTACCGATCTCTGCGACGGCAGGCCGTTCAAACGCCGCAATATGTTCGAGCGTGGTTTCCACGATATGTTCCGTCTCGGGACGGGGAATCAGGCATCCCGGGCCGACACGGACGGGCATGCCCCAGAACTCCTGCCTCCCGACTATGTACTGGAGGGGTTCGCGTCCGGCCCGGCGGGCCAGAACCCGGGCAAGCGCCGCCGGGGTGTCGTCGGTCAATTCTGTTTCAGGATGTGCCAGGAGGCGGGCCTTGTCGAGGTTCAGGACGTGGGCCGCCAGCAGGAGGGCATCCCAGTGGGCGTGAAGGATGCCGGCGGCGCGGAGAGTGGCGGTCGCGCCGTCAATCCATTCGTCGAGTCTCATCCCCGGTCCACCACGTCCTGCACGCGTGTGCCTCCCAGCCGCCCGTTGCCGGGCGTACATACACAACAACCTCGGTCGCCGTTAACGATCGTCCGGTGAAGCGTTGACTATTTCCAGGCCGAGTATGTCCGCGGACTCGAAGATGCGCTCATCCCGGTAGAACTCGCCATAGACGATCCGTCTGATGCCCGCGGACGCCAGAAGCTTGAAGCACGTCCAGCACGGTGAGGCCGTGACGTAGGCGGTGCAGCCGTCGGTCGACACGCCGTGTTTTGCCGCCTGGACGATGGCGTTCGCTTCGGCGTGGCTCGTTCGCTCGCAGTGGCCGTTGACCATCATGTGGCCGACCTCGTCGCAGTGAGGCAGGCCGGCGACCGAACCGTTGTAACCCGTGGCGATGAGGTACTTGTCTTTGACGAGAACGCAGCCCACGTGCTTGCGATCGCACGTAGCCCGGCTGGCGACGTCGCGGGCGATATCCATGAAGTACTCGTCCCAGGACTTTCTCATAGGGCCTCCCGTAGAAAATGCGCGTTTATCCTACCACGAGAGAGGGAGAGCCGGTGAAAGGGGGGAGCGCTGTACAGAAAGAACCGCAGGCCTTTGCCGTCGAAACAGGCGGACGCGCCTCCTCCTTGAGAAGGGTGCCGGCCGACGGGCGCATCGCGCTCTGGTAGAATCATGTTAGACGGCATGGAACGGTTTCATCGCCGGACGTTCGTTGGAGGCGAATCAGCTTGTACGTAGATATCCACTGCCACCTTCTGCCCGGTGTGGACGATGGTGCGAAAGACTGGGATGAGTCATCCGCCTGCCTGGAGAGGGCTCGTCCAGGAGAGGATTTCCGCCATCCTCGTTACACCACACATATGGCCCGGCAGGTTTCCAAATACGCCCGAAAAACTCCGGGCGGCCTTCAAGGACTGGAAGGGAAGAGCCGCGGACCGGGGCATCGACCTGCACCTCGGCAGCGAGGTGTTCTTCCGCCCCCGCCTGGCTGAAGCCCTGGAGGCGGACGAGATTCTGGCCATGGGCGGCAAGGGAGCCTATCTCCTCGTGGAACTGCCTCTCGCCTTCTGTCCGCCCGGTGTCGAAGAAACCCTGTACGACCTGAGGCTGGCGGGGGTCGAGCCGATCGTGGCACACCCGGAACGCTACGCTTTCGTTATCCGCAATCACAACCGGCTGGCCGTACTGGGCGATGTGGGGATCCCGTTCCAGGTGACGAGCCACAGCATCACAGGGGCGTTTGGCGCCGCCGTCCAGAAGACCGCCCTGGCTTTGCTGGAGAAGGGGTGGTGCGGGTTCGTCGCGTCGGATGCCCACTCTCTCCGCACGCGGGCGCCGATGATGCGCGACGCCGTCCGGCTCTTGGCGCGCAGGTACGGCAAGGAGGCGGCGCGGAGGCTCTGCATAGAAAACCCCAGGCGGGTAATCGAAGGCCGCCCCCTCCTGCCGGTTGACTGCGCGCCGGCGAGAGCCGGAAAGCGGGGACTCCGATGAGTCTCAGGGCGGACGTCCTCGATCTCATGGAGCGGTATCCCGACACCCTGTACACGAGGAGCCGGATCGCCGCCGAACTCGGACTCGCACCAAGATCCAGGAGGGCGCTCGGGGGGGTCCTCCAGCAGCCTCGTGGGATCCCGCCACGTGGAATACGTCAAGCGGAGATACCGTCTCGCAAGGACAGGCGGAGCGCTCACGGGTGTCTTTCACGCGGCGCGGGGCGGCTTCGGATTCATAACGCCCGATGGGGAAACCGGGGCGGATGACGTCTTTGTCCGTGCGATCCACACCAGAGGTGCCCTCGAGGGGGATCGCGTGAGCGCGGCCACGGTGAGAAGGGGCGGTGAAGGGAAGAAGACGGAGGCGCGCGTCCTCGAGATACTCGCCAGAAGCCGAAGACCGGTGGTGGGGATCGTGCAGGGCGGGCTTCTCCTGCCCATGGGCGGAACCCAGCCCTCGATCCCCTTGCCGCGGGGCGTGGACGCCGAAGGGCAAGTGATCTCCATGCTTCCTCAGCGGGACCTCGACGCGCCCCGATCCGGAGACTTCGTTCTGCTGGGCTCTCTGGATGATCCGTCTACGCCCATCCGGGCCGCGGAAGCCAGGTACGGGCTCAGCACCGATTTTCCCGAGGCCGTCGGGAAAGAGGTGTAGCCGGCCTCGATGTTACGCCGGAAGGGGCACGGGCAGGGCGGAAGGACCTGCGCGACCTCCCTGCCGTTACGATCGATCCGTCCGATGCGAAGGATTTCGACGACGCGATCTCCGTCAGGCGCGAGGGGGACGGATTCCGGCTCTGGGTTCACATCGCCGACGTGTCCCTGCATGGTCGGGGCCGGGACGGCTCTCGACGAAGAGGCAAGGCGGAGGGGTAACTCCACGTATCTCCCCGGCACCGTCTATCCCATGCTGCCACATGCCCTTTCGTCGGATCTTTGCTCACTCAAGCCCGGCGTGGACAGGCTGGCTTTCACGGTGGAGATGCTGACAGATGCCCTCGGGAATGTTCGCCGGAAGGCCTTCTACAAGAGCGTGATCCGCTCCGACGCGCGACTCTCGTACGAGGAGGCCCAGAAAATTCTGGAGAAGGGGGAACGCACGGGGCCGGGCGCCGACGTTCTCCTCGACGCTTTCGACCTTTCCCAGGTCCTGTTCGAGGGCCGGCTCGCTCTGGGGACCCTCGACCTCGACCTGCCGGAGGCGCACGTCCGGTTCGGTCTGTCGGGCAAGGTCGAGGACGTGCTGCCCTCCGTTCGACTGGCGACGCACCGCATCGTCGAAGAGGCCATGCTCCTGTGCAATCGGACCGTGGCCGAAGCCTGCGTGTCGCAACGGATTCCGGTTCTCTATCGCGTCCATGACGACCCCGACCTGGACAAGCTGGAAGCCCTCAGACCCATGCTGAATGCCCTGGGGCTGGGCTCGGCGCTCCGAGGGGACCTGTCGGATCCCTTCACCCTCCAGCGCGTCCTCGAGCGGGCACAGGGCCACCGGGCGGCGAAGCTCGTTGCGTACCTCATCCTCAGGGCCATGGCACAGGCCAGGTACAGCCCGGAGCCCGCACCTCACTTCGGACTGGGTTTCGAGAACTACTGCCATTTCACCTCGCCTATACGGCGGTATCCAGATCTGGTGGTCCACAGAAATCTCTCCGCCGCCCTCGAGGGCGAGCGGATTCCTGCTTCGGACCTCGGCGCGGTGGCCGCCCACTGTTCGCTCACCGAGAGAACGTCCGACCAGGCGGAAAGGGAGGTGTCTGCCTGGTACCAGATGGCCTTCCTCGCGGAAAAGCTGGGAGAGAGTTTCGAGGCGGTCATCCTGGGGTTTACCCGTTTCGGCGCGAGGGTGGAACTCCTGGACCACCTCATCGAGGGGGTCTGCCCGTTCAACGCCATGGAGGGCGACTTCATGGCCCTTTCGAGAGACGGCTTTTCCGCCAGGGGCCGCCGCTCGGGCGCCGTCCTCAACGTGGGGGATGTGCTCGGGGTCAGACTCGTCCGCGTGGATCGGCTCATGGGCGAGGCGCACTTCGTTCCGGAGGATATGCCGGTGGGCCGTGTGCGGGCGAGGCGCGATCGGTTATAATGACCGCAGAACCGAAACTTGTGGTCGCCGGTGTATGAGACGGCATAGGGGGAATCGGCATGCGTATCAAGCCCGTCAGGATAGACACCTACCGGGAAAATGTCGTCTTTCTCAGGAAGGACTGCGATCTGTGCAGGGCCCAGGGATTCGCGGCCCTTTCCAAGGTGGAGATCGTGGCCGGGGAGAAGAGCCTCACGGGGGTCCTCCACGTCGTGGACGAAAGCTTTCTCCAGGCGGGGGAAATCGGTCTCTGTGAATACGCCTTCGAAAAGTTCGGACTGGCAGCCGGGACCGAGGTGGAAGTCCGGCATCCCGAACCCGTGCGGTCCGTGGAACTGATCAGAAGGAAGATTCACGGCGAAGTCCTGGAGGCACAGGATTACAAGTACATCGTCCGGGACATCGTGAGCAACGCTTACTCCAAGGTCGAACTGACGGCTTTCGTGGTGGCCTGCGCCCAAGGGGCCATGGAACGGGACGAGATCCGCTACCTGGCCGAAGCCATGGTGGGCCTCGGCGAGAGACTCTCCTGGGGACGCGACATGGTGGTGGACAAGCACTGCATCGGCGGCATTCCGGGAAACCGGACGACCATGGTGGTCGTGCCGATCGTGGCCGCCTACGGCCTGACGATTCCCAAGACCTCTTCGCGGGCCATCACCTCTCCAGCCGGCACCGCCGATACCATGGAAATGCTCGCCAACGTTCACCTGACGCTGAGCCAGATGCAGCACATCGTGGAAAAGGAGAACGGGTGCCTCGCCTGGGGCGGGTCCTTCGACCTCTCGCCGGCCGATGACATTATCATCTCGGTCGAACGCCCGCTGAATATAGACGCCCCCGGGCAGATGATCGCCTCCATTCTCTCAAAGAAAAAGGCGGCAGGCTCGACGCACGTGCTCGTCGACATACCGGTCGGTCCGACGGCCAAAGTGAGTTCCTACGACCGCGCCATCAGGCTGAGAAAGCTCTTCGAATACGTCGGAGACCGCATGGCGTTGCAGGTGGAAGTCCTCCTGACGGACGGCATGCAGCCCATAGGCCGAGGTATCGGACCGGCTCTCGAGGCCCGTGATGTCCTGAACGTGCTGCAGAACTCGGATGACGCGCCCCTGGACTTGCGGGAGAAATGCCTCGATCTTGCAGGGCGCATCATCGAGTTCGACCCGGTGGTTCGGGGCGGTGCAGGCAGGTCGTTGGCCGAAGAGATTCTCAGCTCGGGGAAGGCCTATGAAAAGATGCGGCGCATCATCGAGGCACAAGGAGCGCACCCGCACCGGGGACCGGGTGTCCTGACGAAGGACGCCGTGGCTGCGCGCAGCGGTGTCGTGTCGTCCATCCACAACCGCGTGATGGCAAAGTGCGCAAAGCTCGCGGGTGCTCCCATGGATGCGGGAGCGGGCGTCGACCTGCTCAAAAAGACGGGCGATCCGGTCAGGGAAGGCGAGCCCATCTTCCGCCTCTACGCTGAGCACGAGCCCGACCTGGGCTACGCGTGGGACTACTGGGAGCGTCATCCCGAGATGATGCAGATACAGTGACCGGGAATCGCCGCCGAAAGGAAGCACAATGGTGAGTCGGACCGCCCGGACGGCCGAGAAAATACGCGCCCTCGAGATTCAGGGCGCAAACGCCATAGCCAAGGCGGCGCTTGAGGCCCTTGCTGCGGACATGGCCGAAGATCCCGCCTCCGACCGGAAAGGCATGTTTCACGTTCTTGCCTCTTCCCGCCCCAACGAGCCCATGTTGCGTAATCTGCTGGATGCCTTCCTCGCATCCGTCGGAGACGAAACGTCGGGGCAGGTCGATACTCGAGCTCTGCGCGCAGGCTCCTCGAGAAGGTCGCCGGGGACGAGGCGGCGCTCGCCGCTCTGGGCGCAGGACTTATCGGCGATGGCATGACCGTTTTCACGCACTGCCATTCTTCGTCCGTCGTTTCAATCCTCAAGGCGGCGCACGGGCAGGGCAAGCGCTTCAGGGTGCTCAACACGGAAACGAGGCCCCGGTTCCAGGGCAGGATTACGGCCGCCGAGCTGGCTTCCGCCGGCATCGAGGTCACGCACATGGTGGACTCCGCGGCCAAATACGCCCTGGACGGCGCCGACCTGTTCCTCTTCGGAGCGGATGCGATTCTGCCCTCGGGCTACCTCATCAACAAGGTGGGAACGGGGATCTTCTCCGTCGTGGCCAACCGCTACGACGTACCGATGTACTGCGCCACGCTCACATGGAAAGTCGTGCGCGATCATCTGGACGAACCTGTCGAGGAAAGAGAGGGCTCGGAAGTCTGGCCGGATGCCCCGGCAGGTATTGTTGTATTTAATCCCGCTTTTGATAAAGTACACCTCAAGTACGTGACGGCTTTCATTACTGAGAAGGGACTGGTCAAGGACATCTTTGCGCAAGACCCTGCGTCGACGAAGAACGGGAGATAGCAGTGCGTGGTACACGCGGTGCCTAAGATAGAAGAAGTCCCGGTGTGAGGAAAATTCTGTAATGCGCACGCACGGAGATGGCGGTGGGGGATGCCCGTATGGTGCATAAGGCTTACGCATACCTCGATATCGGAGGCCTGCCGGGAGAAGAGGACCTCCTCTGCCGGTTCGCGATCACGACCGCCCCCGGCATTACCATGGAAAGGGCCTGCAATTCGATCGCGGCCGAGTCCTCCATCGGCACGTGGACGGAAATAGAAACGCTGTCTCCCGATATGCGGGAGAAGTTGAGAGCCCGGGTGCTGTCCATCGAGGACAACGTGGCCGTCATCGCCTATGGAGCCGTGCTCTTCGAGCCCGGAAACATGCCGCAGATCTATTCCTCGGTGGCCGGGAACATTTTCGGCATGAACGAGGTGTCCCGGCTGCGCCTGTCAGGCCTCAGGTTTCCTGAAAGCCTGGTGCGGTCCTTTCCGGGACCCGCACACGGCATCGAAGGCGTAAGGGCGACGCTCGGCATTCGAAATCGTCCGCTGGTCGGTACGATTGTCAAGCCGAAGATCGGCCTTGATCCGGAGGCGCAGGCGAACGTCGTCTACGAGGCAATGGTCAACGGGTGCGACGTTGTGAAGGACGATGAGAACCTTACATCCCAGTCCTTCTGCCCCTTCGAAAAAAGGCTCATCGCGTGCCTGGACGCCGCGAGAAAGGCCGAAGACAAGACCGGGAACGCCAAGGGCTACATTCCGAACGTGACCGCCAGAACCGAGGTGATGCTCCGTCGGGCCGGCCAGGTGGCCCATGCGGGAGGGCGGTTCGCCATGGTGGACATGGTGACGGCCGGATGGGCGGGTGTCCAGAGCCTCCGGGGCGCCGGTCTGGGGCTCATCCTTCACGGCCACAGGGCCATGCACGCCGCCTTCACCAGGCTCCCCGACCACGGCATCGCCATGGCCGTGCTGGCGCGGTCGGCGCGACTCGCGGGGCTCGATCAGCTTCACGTCGGAACCTCCGTGGGCAAGATGGCCGGCGGCCGGTCGGAGGTGAAGCGGTCGGACCGAGCGCTCAAGGCTACTCCAGCCGAAGAGGGCGCAGGCCCATACGGCCAGGATTGGAACGGTATTAGGCCCGCAATGCCCATCGCCTCGGGAGGACTTCAGCCGGGGCACATCCCGGAGCTGCTGGAGATCTTCGGCCATGACTGCATCTTCCAGTTCGGAGGCGGAATTCACGGCCATCCCGGTGGCACGGCGGCGGGTGCCCGGGCGGTCCGCCAGGCCTTCGACGCCGCACTCGGCGGCGTGCCGCTGGAGGCGGCCGCCCGAAGCGCTCCGGAACTCGACATGGCCCTCAAGACATGGAAAGGCTGACGATGCGAACGCTCCTTCTTCTCACCGACGATCCCGAACTCGGAAGGATGATCGCCGGCTTCATCCCAGATGGATGGCGGCTCCACAAGGCATCCGCCGCGGGCCAGGCGATGCGATTTATTGAGAGCAACCCACCCGACATCATATGCGCCGACCTCGTGCTGGCCGGCTCCGACGGCCTCTCGTTCCTGGGTGCCGTCCAAGACCGGCTGTCTCCGGTGCCTCCCGCCGTCCTGTGCACACCCGCGGTCTACGACGGCGCGACCAGGGCCAAAGCGGCGGCCCTCAAGGTTGAGCACACCCTCAAAAGACCATTCGATGCCGAGGACGTCGCAGGTGTTTTCGCGGAGCTGTTCAAGAGTCAGGCGCCACCGCCCATGAGGCTTCTCGAGTTTCTCGGCGACGGGTTCAGCGACATGGCCGTTCGACAGGCGCACCTGGCGGCCGCGGATACCCAGATATCGTTCCTGTTTGGTGGGCGGGCATCTCTGGGCCATCCGGCATCCGCACTTTGCCGAGCACTACCAGAAAGCCCTGGTCGAGGCGGGCGTGGATCATGCAACAGATGCGTACGAAGATTCCTGGATCGGACTTGCGGAGCTGGAAGAGCGCATGAGGCCCTCGCCGGACCTCACGCAGGATCAAACGCGCCAGCGTGCTCTCGATACTCGCCAGCTGCCCGCTTCACGTCCTTTTCGAAGCCCGTGTAGGCGATGTGATAATCCCGGAAGGTCTCGTGCCTGTCGATATTCCATCACTGCTCGTGGATCTGGTGGGGCATGTGCCCTCGGAGGTCCTGGATCCGATTTCTAACCCGGCGCTGAAGGTCCGGCGCGCGGGAGAAGTCATCCCCGAGGATCTCGCCATCAGTCCCCAGCACGGCTATATACTCTCTCAGTGCGGCGAGGTGCGGGCCCCCGCCGAACTCGTTCAGACGGGGATCATGCCGGAGCGCGAGGTCCTGGCGGGCGTCTATCTCCTGCTTCTCCTGGGCCTGCTGGTGCCCCGGCCTCCGGTCGAGGGCCCATTCAGGATCTCGGCGCTGGCGGAGGTCCTCGAGTCGGAGAACACGCGGGTAAGACGGCAATCCGAGGCCATCCAGAGCCTGGTCCGCAGCTTTCAGCTGCCCGGCCAGAATCCCTATGACATTCTCGGCGTGGAAAAGGACACGTCGCTCAACGGGGCACTGGAGGCGTATGAGGCCATGCAGAACCGGCTCAGCAGCGGGAATCTCCATCCGGAGGTCCACAAAAAGCACCACAAGGACATTCTCTTTCTCAAGGCCAAGCTCAGCGAAGCCTATCTCCTCATCGAATCGGCCTTCATCGATTCCGCGGAAGAACAAAGAGGAAACGGATGCCGCAGAGGCGGAGGGCGGCGATAACGGAGCCGCATCGGCCCAATCGGCAATCGTGCGCAAGAAGGAAGCCTGGATGCTCTACGAACGAGCGCAGGCCCTCATGGAACAGGATCAGGCCCATGAGGCGTCACAGTGCCTCAAGCTGGCGCTCTTTCACGATCCAGGATGCGCGCCTTGCCACAATCTCATGGCCAGGATTCACGAGACTCAACCCATCGGTAAAGTCCAAGCATCTGGCCGAGCAGTGCTACCAGAAGGCCCACCAACTGGAGCCGGGGGAGATGGACTTCATCCTCGATCTGGCGGAGTTTTACGCCAACCACGGTCTGTACGCACGCTGTCGAACCTACCTGGACAAGGCCCAGGCCATCGAGTTGAGGAACCCCCGGGCGATTGGCCTGAGGAAAGCGATCAAGGGCAAGGGGTGATTCTGTGGGCGGAAGCAGAGCCATAGGGCAGGATATTGCGTTGTGTTTCGGGCGAATTGCAGGAAGGGCGAGGCTTGGACAAAATTCGACCGAAAAAAACTTGAAGCGTTACTTCGGGTTATATGGGGAAAACTTGACTTTTTACTGACCGTTCGATAAAATTCTCTTGAGAATGGGTCTCGCGTGAGAGGGGAGAAAGCGATGCGAATTCGAATGCGGTATTTCTCACTCGCCCTTCCCGTCCTGCTGATTCTGGGTTGGGGGGCGAACGTGAATGCCCAAGGTGTGCCGGAAGCTGGTATGTCTGGGGCGCAGGCGGCGCCTGCAGTTCCCCCAGAGGTCAAGAAGAAGGCCGAGACTTACAAGGGATCGCCCACTCCGCCGAAGCATCTCGTCCGGACACCGGACGGTCACTGGACACCCTATCAACCACCTGAGAAGCCGCCCGAGGGTGCTGAAGTCTACACCATAGTCAAAGGCGACACCCTGTCGGGCATCGCACAGCAGAAGCTCGGCACGTGGCTGCTATGGCCCCAGATCTGGGATCTCAATCCCTACATCAAGGATGCGCACTGGATCTATCCCGGCGATCCCCTCTTTATCAAGAAGCCTCAAGTGGTCAGCGAGACCCTTCCCGTTGAAGAGAAGGCCGCACCGACCGGGACCAAGGCCCCGCAAAAAGAGGAGGCCCTCCAGTTAGAGGAGGAAGCCAAAGCACCGCCGGTAAGCGCCCGCGACGTCTACTGCTCGGGTTTCATCGTCAAGAACTTCAAGCGTCCCCACCTGACCATTCTCTCAGGACCCCACAGGTCGAGAGATTCCCTCGGGCAGGGCGACGTCGTCTATCTCAACGAGGGGCGCGCGGACGGAATGGAAGCGGGCATGCTCTTCTCCGTTCTCCAGATAGGGCAGAAGGTGGACCATCCGCAGTCCGGCAAGTATCTCGGGCGCTTCGTGCTGAGGGTCGGGCGGGTGAAAATCATTGCAACGCAGGAACATACGTCCATCGGCGAGATAACCCAGTCCTGCGACTCCATCACATACGGCGACGTGCTCGTTCCCTGGAAGCCAATACCAATCCCGTGGGATATCGCCACGGCCAAAGTGCTTCCGACTGAAATGCCGTGGAATCCGGATAAGGTGGTCGGGCGCGTCGTGTGGACGGAGGACAGGCTGCAGAGCGTGGGCCAGAACAACATCATGTACATCGATCTCGGAAGCCGGAATCAGGTTCTGCCCGGAGATAAGTTCTGGATCTTCCGCTTCCCGGCCCGAGAGGGGACGTTGACCGAATCCACGAAGGATCTCTACCGTGAGCAGCGCATCGACGTCGGGCCCAGAGACCTCTTCAGGCCGCCGAAAGTCGGGAAATACAAGGGTGCCCTGAAGGAAGACACGGGTTCTCCAACCGAGATCGCGAAGGTTGAAGCGGGCTCGGTCTCTGCCAAGAGCGCAGACCTATCCGGCGTGGATCAATGACGGCAGCGTGGATTCAATCCGCCAGTACATCGGCGAGGCTGTCGTTCTGACGACGGAAAATAATACCGCCTGCTGCAAGATACTCAAGTCATCGTCCGAGATAACCTTCGGCAACTGGGTGCAGATGGAGTAGCCGGCAGGCCGGTACAGAAGTGATGATACGGGCGGGCGGCCGAAGGTCGCCCGCTTTTTCGTGGTCGCGGGCGTCGCTCTCCTCCCGCCGGGTAGAAAACACCGCGAGTGCCTCAGGCCCGGGTGAGAACGTCCAGGCCAGGCAGGGGATTGCCGGCCAGCAGCGCGAGAGACGCCCCCCCGCCGGTCGAGATGTGGCTGATCCTTCCGGCCACGCCGGCCGCGTGAACCGCCGATACGGAATCGCCGCCACCGATGACGCTCACGGCGTCGGAGTTCGCTATCGCCCTGGCGAGCGCCAGCGTGCCCTGTGCAAAGGGCCGCTTTTCAAACACGCCCATGGGTCCATTCCAGAAAATCGTCGCGCTACAGCCGGCGGTGTTCGCAAAACTGTGCGCTGTGGCCGGGCCGATGTCAAAGGCCGACAGGTTATCAGGGACGTGGTCGATGTCCGTGACGCGCGTTGAATCCTCGGCGGAATCGATGGATGCGGCGACCCGGTGGTCGGTGGGCAGAAACACGGCGACCCCTTTGTTCCGGGCGTCCAGCAGAATCTCCCGGCAGGCCGGTACAAGGTGGCTTTCCACGCGGCTCTTTCCCGTGGTTCTGCCTTCTGCGAGCAGGAAGGTGTAGGCCATCGCTCCGCCGATGCACAGGTTGTCGAGTTTGTGTATCATGTTCTTGAGGATCGGGATCTTGTCCGAAACCTTGGCGCCGCCGAGAAAGGCCGAGTAGGGCCTCACCGGGTTTCCGAGCTTGCCTTCCAGGTAATCGAGTTCCTGCATGAGCAGGAAGCCCGCCCCGGCCTGTGGGAAAAGAGGCGGAAGAACGGAGACGGAGGCGTGCGCCCTGTGCACGGCGCCGAATGCATCGCTGACATAGAGGTCGGCCAGATTCCTGAGGCGTGATGCCAGCTCAGGATCCCCCTTCGTTTCGCCCGGTTCGAAGCGAATATTCTGCAGAAGGAGCAGTTCTCCGCGCCTGAGTGAGGCCGCGCAGGCCATGGCTTCTGGTCCCACGACATCGGAGGCGAAGAGAACCTCCCGCCCCGGGAGCAGTTCTCGCAGGCGCGCAGCAACCGGAGCGAGGGACAGGTCCGGTACGACCTTCCCATTCGGCCGCCCCATGTGAGAACAGGCGACGACGGCGGCGCCCTTTTCCATGAGGTACTTCAAGGTGGGAAGGGCCGACAGGATTCGCGTGTCGTCCGCGATGGCGACGCCTTCCATGGGGACGTTCAGGTCGAGGCGAAGAAAAACCCTGCGTTCCGCCACCTCCATGTCGCGTACGGATAAATACCTGCTCATTTTCTCTTCTCCGCGAGATACCCGAGAAGGTCCACCAGGCGGTTGATGTACCCCCATTCGTTGTCGTACCAGGCGATAATGCGCACGAGACCGTCCTGAACCTGCGCGAGGCCGGCGTCGACGATGGATGAGGCGGCGTTGCCTACAAAATCCTGTGAGACCAACTCCTCTTCGGTAACGGCCAGAATCCCGGCCAGATGTCCTTCCGCAGCTTCTTGCAGGCACTCTACCACTTCTTCGCGGGTTGTCGAGGTCTCGGTCAGAATGGTCAGCTCCGTCAGCGATACGGCAGGGGCCGGAACCCGGACGGCCATTCCCCGCGTCTTGCCCTTCAACCCGGGGAGCACGGCTTCGACGGCAACCGAGGCGCTCGTCGTCGTGGGGATGATGTTGAGGGCGGCTGCTCTCGCCCGCCTGAGGTCCTTCTGCGGGGCGTCCACGAGCGTCTGACTGACGTTGTAGCAATGGACCGTGTTGAAAAAGACGGCGCGGGCCCCGAACCGGGCGTTCAGGACGGAAAGCGGTGCGACGACGCAGTGCGTCGTGCAGGACGTGGCCGACAAGATTGTTTCCGAGGGTCGGATATCGTGGTGGTTGACGCCGAAAACGACCATACGGTCAGCCTGGACACTGACCGCCGTCAGGACGACCGGCAATCCGTGGCCCTCGAGGCCCGCACGGTCCTTGAAGCGGCCGGTGGCTTCCACCACCACCTCGGTACCGGCTTCGCGCCACGGAATCTGATCCGGCGTATCGGCGTGGTAGAAGGGGATGTCTACGCCTTCCACGGTCAGATGTCCGTCTTCGGCGACGACACGCCGGTTCCATGCCCCGTAGTACGAATCGTGCCTGAGGAGGTGGGAGATGATCGCCGGTGCAGCCACGTCGTTGACGGCTGCCAGTTGGAAACGAGGATCGTCTGCAAGGATCTTCAGGAGACCCCTGCCGATCCTGCCGAGCCCATTGATGCCTATTCTCACGTTGTCCTCAATGTACCGTAATTTTAACGGTGTTCTTCGCCTTGCCCGCCACGATCGTGACGGTGGTCGTCCCGCGGGCCAAGGCGGTCAGGTTGCCGTCCTTATCCACGCTGGCTATCCTGGGTTCGGATACCTCGAATGCCGCCGGAACGTGAATAGGACTCCCGTTGTCGGAGATGACCGCGAAGGCCAGTGGCTTCACGGCGCCGAGTTTGAATGTCTGGTGCGGCTTGTCTACCTGAACGGCGGCAGGCGTCTGTATCTGCACGTTGATGGGAAGCTCCGCTTCCTTCTTGAAAAGGGTCGCCGTGATAGTCGTAGTGCCGTCTTCCAGAAGGGTGACCCTCCCCTTGTCGTCGACGGATGCCACCTGCGGATTGGATGAAACAAATCTGACCGGATCCAGGTCGGCAGGGTTCCCTTCGTCATCCGCCGCCGACACGGACAGCGGGACCACTGCCCCTTGTAAACCGACGGCGCCCGACTGAGGGAGGGACAGCGCCAGCAAGGCGATGATTTTAACGGTCACGTGCGCCGTCCCCGACAGCTTGCCGGCCTTGACGGTAATGGTTGTTTCTCCGGACTTCTCCGCCGTCACCTTGCCGTTGCCGTCCACCTTCGCGACCGAGGGATCGGAACTCTCGTACGAGATCTTGACCTTGTCCATCGGCCGATCCTTCTGGTCGAGCACCGTCGCCTGAACAACACGGCTGGCGCCCTTGCTCCGCAGAACGAAATCCTTGGGGTGGATTGCAATCCTCGTCGGCTTTGCACAGGACATGCAGAGAGAGGCCAGAACGCATGCCGCGACGAAGCCGCTGAACCTGGTCCCGGATATTCCAAGTGCCTTCATGCGACACGCCCCCACAATAAATGTGATACGCGCCCTAAAGGATTAATCGAGCGTCTTTAAAAGCATGAGACCTAAACCCATGCCCCTTCTGCAAATTCTACGCCCCTGCCGGGGGGTGTCAAGGCCGGCCGCGTTTCTGTCTTGTTGGCGCGGTGCGGTGCCTCTGCTACACTTCATCTTTGAGCGGGGACAACCTTTCCGCCCCCGGGCGCCGGAATCGGAACGCGCCCGGCGGGTGGAACCCTGGAGGTCGCACGTGAAGGTCGTGGGCGTCATTCCAGCCAGGTATGCATCCAGCCGGTTTCCCGGAAAGCCGCTGGCACCCATTCTCGGCAAACCCATGATCCAGTGGGTGTACGAGCGCTCCCTGCTCGTCCGGGACGTGGACGAAATACTCGTCGCCACGGACGATCGCCGCATACGGGATGCGGTGGCTGGTTTCGGCGGGCGTTGTGTCCTGACCGGAGAATGTGTCACGGGTTCCGACAGGGTGTTCGAAGCCGTCAGGGATGAGGCGTGCGACGTCGTTCTCAACCTCCAGGGAGACGAGCCCACTCTTGACCCCCGGAGCGTCTCCGCCCTTGTTGAACTGATGCTGGAGCGGCCCGAGCTGGACATGGGAACGCTGGTTTCGCCCATACGAAGCCGGCGCGAATACGAAGCGCCCAACGTGGTCAAGGTCGCCCTCGGTGCGGAAGGCCGGTGTCTTTATTTTTCGAGAAGTCCGGTTCCGCACCTCAGGGATGTGCCGTTCGAAGGGGCCGCCATCTGGCGCCACGTCGGTATTTACGCCTTTCGAAAGCCGTTCCTTCAGGTGTTCACATCATGGCCCCGCGGCATCCTGGAGACTTCTGAAAGCCTGGAACAGCTGAGGGCCCTGGAAAATGGGGTCGTCATCCGCGCCGCGCAAGTCGAATGGCCGGGGTGCGCCGTAGACACGCCGGAGGACCTTCCCGGCGCCGAAAGAGCCCTGGGGAAGATCCTGGAGGCCGAAGGCGGAGGCTGAGTCTCGATGGCGCCGACCGCGGCGCCCGCCCCGGGCTTTTGCCGAAAAAATAAGGAGGACTCAATGCGCCTGTCCGAACTGGATACTTACCTGAACAGGTACCTCGAACTCGTGCGTTTCGATGACGATTCGCTCAACGGCCTGCAGGTCGAAGGCCGTTGCGAAGTGAAACATATAGCTACCGCCGTTTCCGCGTGCGCGGAAGCGTTCAGAAAGGCGGTATCCGCCCAAGCCGATGCCCTCATCGTTCATCACGGGCTCTTTTGGCGGAAAGACTGGCCCGCGCCCGTTACGGGCATCCTCAAGGAGCGGATCAAAATTCTTCTGGATGCGGGATGCAGCCTCTTCGCCTACCACCTCCCGCTGGACGCGCATCCCGAGGTCGGCAACAACGCCGTAGCTGCGCGGGACCTGGGACTGAAGGACCTGGAACCCTTCGCCGAATACCACGGCACCCAGATCGGCATCGCGGGCAGGTTGGCCTCGCCGGTGGACAGGGCCACTTTCGTTAAGAAACTGGAGACTTACTACGGCCACAGGGCCCACGTCGTCGCGGCGGGACCGGAGACGATCACGACCGCAGGCATCGTGAGCGGCGGGGCGGCGAAAGAGGCGGAAGCCGGACTGCGGCTCGGGCTCGACGCTTACGTAACGGGCGAGCCGGGTGAACCCGTGACGTACCTCTGCAGGGAGGGCGGCATCAACTTCGCGGCCATGGGACATTACGCGACCGAAAGGGTCGGCGTGCAGGCCCTCGGAGGGCATCTTGGAACACGCTTCGGCCTGGAGACGTTCTTCATTGAAGTGGAGAACGAGGCCTGAACCCGCACTCGAGACCATCGGTGGCCGTGCGAGAGGGAACGATGACTGAAAAATCGGAAGCAGTTTCTTTGAAGAGGCGGATCCGGGTGGCCCGCGGCGAGGAGCCCGGAGACCTGCTGTTCGTCAACGGAAAGGTCGTTTCGACATTCACGTCCGAAGTTCTCGAATGCCCCGTTGCGGTGGCGGAAGGACGCGTCTGCGCCCTGGGCGGCGAGGGGCGCGAGGCGGATCAGGTCGTGGACCTGCAGGGCGCCTACCTCACACCCTTCCTTCATGGATCCCCACATCCACGTCGAATCGTCCATGCTCACTCCCGAGGGGTTTGCCGAAGCGGTCGTGCCGCATGGCACGGGCGCCACGGTGAGCGATCCCCACGAGATCGTGAACGTCTTCGGCATGGCGGGCTACGCCTACATGCGGGAATCCGCCCGTGACCTGCCCATGGATATCTTCTTCTCGATCCCGTCGTGCGTGCCTGCCACCCACCTTGAAACGGCCGGCGCAACGCTCGACGCCGAAAGCGTGGCCGGCGCGCTGGATGCCTATCCGGACGCGCCGGCGCTCTCCGAAATGATGAATTTTCCGGGCGTGCTTTTCGGCGTGGACGACGTGATTCGCAAAATCGCCGCCGCCCGCGATCGCGGTTTTCCCGTGGACGGCCATTCGCCCGGACTGGCCGGCCCCGACCTCGACGCGTATCTGAATGCCCTCATCATGACCGATCACGAGTGCATGACGGCCGACGAGGCCCGCGCGAAGCTCCGCCGGGGAATGTGGGTCTTCATGCGCGAAGGCTCCGCCGCCAAGAACCTGGTCGACCTGGTCCCGGTCGTGGATGAAGGCACGCTGGCGAGGCTTTGCATTGCCTCCGATGACCGCCACCCGGACGACCTGGTTGCGGAAGGGCACATGGACAACGCGCTGCGGGTCGCGGTCGGGGCCGGCGTCGATCCCCTGTGGGCGCTGAGGATGGTGACCCTCAACCCGGCGCAGGTCTATGGCTTCAGGGACCGCGGAGGTATAGCGCCGGGATTCCGGGCCGATCTGACGATCCTGGACAGCCTCGAATCCTTCAACGTGCGCGCCGTTTACCATCGACGGGCGAAAGGTCGCCGAGAACGGACGTCTCCTGGAGGCGATCGAGAGAAAGAGCGCCGACGCGATGCTGTCCTCCGTTCGACTGCCGGTGGACCTGGATGACAAGTTGAACGCCTTTCCGTCATCGGGGCAGGTGAGGGTCATCGGGGTGGAGCCGGGCCAGATCACGACCCGGAGCGAAACCGGCGATGCCTCCGATGCGGGGCCCGGAAAACCGCTGCAGTTCCTGGCCGTCGTGGAACGCCACCGCGGTACCGGTAACGTCGGGCTGGGATTTGCCAGGGGCTTCGACCTCGAGGGGGGGGCGTTTGCTTCGACCGTGAGCCACGACAGTCACAACCTCGTTCTGGTCGGGGCCTCTCCGCTGGACATGCGCCATGCGGCGCGCACGGTGGCGGACATGGGAGGCGGCTTCGCGGTCGTGAGGAAAGGGGAGGTCCTGGCCAGGCTCCCACTCCCCGTGGGCGGGCTCATGAGCGGTGGCGACGCACGGGAGACGGCTTCGGCCCTCGCGGCAGTTCACGACGCAGCCAAGGCCTGCGGATGCAGGCTGCCCGCGCCCTTTATGACGCTGGCCTTCCTGGCTCTGCCGGTCATCCCGTCCTTGAAGCTGACGGACAAGGGGCTCGTGGACGTGGACAAGTTCGAGCTGGTGTCGCTGGCTCTCTGAGTTAGATCCTTTTTGTCGACTATCCCCTCGCGTGCTATCCTGAACCTTATCAGACAGGGGGTAGCATGCCCAACACGACGCGAGTGGAAAAGACCATTCTTCCCAACGGCTTGACGTTAGTCGTCGAGCATATGCCGCACTACCCTTCCGTGACGGCCGGCGTGTGGGTCAAGAGCGGATCGCGCCAGGAGACCCCGGCCACCAACGGCGCCAGCCACTTCGTGGAACACCTCGTTTTCAAGGGAACCCCGACCCGGACCTACACCGACATTTACAAGAGCTTCGACCGGATGGGCGGTGTCTTGGACGCCTTCACCTCCAGGGAGATCATGGGCTTCTATTTTCGCGTTCAGAAGGCCCACTTTCCAGAGGCTTTCGAGGTGCTGGGAGACATGCTGGTCAACGCGGCCTTCCCGGAAAACGAACTCGAGCGGGAGCGTGGAGTCATCCTGGAAGAGATCAAGATGGTCAACGACACGCCTTCCGACCTGGTGGGCGACCTCTTTCTCGCCAGGGCCTATCCGGGCCATCCTCTGGGGCGGCCAGTGCAGGGGACCGAGGGATCGGTTTCGGTTATGACCCGGGCCATCGTCATGAGGCACTACAGGAACATGATGCAGCCTCGGAATATGGTCGTTACGGCCACGGGCGATACGACGCTGAAGGAGACGCGCGAACTGGTCGCCGGTCTCCTCGGCGGCCTCAGACAACAAGGCGCTCCGACCTCTCAAGGTTCCGTCGTTCAAGAGCGGGCAGGAGGTGTTCAAGAGAAACCACTTGGAACAGGCACAGATCGTGATGGGCTTCGGCGCCGAGCCGGCCTCCGGGCCCAACCGCCACGTACTCATGGTTCTCGCCAACTGCCTCGGAGGAACCATGTCCTCCCGGCTGTTCACGGAAATCCGGGAGAAGCGAGGACTGGTCTATGGCATTTCGGCCGAGCACCTGGGTTTCACCGACACTGGGCTCCTGAGCATCCAGGCTGCCACGAGTCACTCCAAGGCCGAGGCGACGGTGCGGGAGACGATCGACGTCCTGAGGGACGTCATCGAAAACGGTCTTTCAGAAGAAGAGATCGAAATCGCGAAAGACAACCTCATCGGAGGCATGATCCTCTCCCTGGAATCCCCCGCCGCCCGCATGGGGCGTCTGGCCCGGAACGAGCTCTACTACGGAGAACAACGGCAGGCGAAGGAAATGATCGACGGCATCCGGAGAGTCACGGCGAAACGGGCCGCGCGCGAGGCCAGAAGGCTCTTCACGGCGGACAACGCGCTGGTGTGTGTCATGGGGCGGTCCTCGACCCTGAAAGGGGACGTCCTCTCACCGTTGTCGGGGCGGACGTGATAGCCGTCAAGGTCAAGAGGCTGCCGCATGCTCGAGGGCTGTCCCTGCCCGCGAGGGCGACGGAAGACGCCGCGGGTATCGACCTGTGCGCCGCCCTGGAGGATCCCGTCGAACTTCCCTCCGGTGCGCGCAAACTCATTCCGACTGGCTTCATCTGGGAAATCCCGCGGGGTTACGAAGGCCAGGTCCGGCCCCGGTCTGGTCTCGCCCTCAAACACGGTCTCACGCTTCTTAACGCACCGGGCACCATCGACTCCGATTACAGGGGGGAGGTGTGCGTCATACTGTGCAACCTGGGAGAAACCCCTTTCGTGGTGGAACGCGGCATGAGGATCGCCCAGCTGGTGGTGACGCCGGTGACCATGTGCAGTGTCGCCGAAGCCGGGGATCTCACCGTGTCCCAGCGCGGCGATGGGGGATTCGGTCACACGGGAGGTATGGGCTGATGAGCCTCCGGGTGCAGGTCCTGGCCTCAGGGTCGACGGGGAATGCGGCCCTTTACACGTCAGGCGGGACCAGGCTTCTCGTGGACTGCGGTCTCTCGGCGAGGCGCGTGACGCACCTTCTGCGCTCGGTGGGCGTCGAACCGGAAGATCTTTCCGGCATTCTTGTGACGCACGAGCACACCGACCACGTGCAGGGCCTTCGCGTCCTTCTCAAAAAGAGGAGGATACCCCTCTTCGTCGCGCCCGAGTGTCGTGAGAACAGGGCCTTCGAAGAAATAGAGCCCGGTTGTTTCGAACCGGTCGGGGGCGGCGTCCGGATGCAGATCGGGGACATCGCGGTCACGCCCTTTCCCCTCCCGCACGACGCCAGGAAGTGTTTCGGCTACGCTCTGGAGGCGGGAGGCGTGAAGGCCGTTCAGGCAACGGATCTCGGGACGCCTACCGCGCTCGTGCGGGAGCGCGTAAAAGACGCCCACTGCCTGCTTCTGGAGTTCAACCACGACGTGGACCGGCTCATGGGGGGGTCCTACCCGCTCGACGTCAAAATCCGCGTCAAGGGTCGCCTCGGGCACCTCTCCAACGAGCAGGCGGCCGACCTGCTGTCCAAGACCGTGAACGGAGAAACCCAGGCCGTTTACCTCATGCACCTGTCGAGGGAGAACAATCTACCGGAATTGGCTGTCCTGGCCGCCAGGGAGGCGCTCGGGGACAAGCCGGTCAGGGTGGAGGTGGCCAGGCCGTTCGACCCCGCCCCCCCCTGGGAGGGATAGAGGATGATACCGCGCTATACGAGGCCGAAGATGGCCGCCCATTGGTCCGACCAGAACCGCTACGGTACCTGGCTCAAGGTCGAACTGGCCGCTCTCTCGGCGCAGGCCCAATTGGGCATGGTCCCGCAGGACGCCGCCGACCGGATCGCCGCCAAGGCGAAGTTCGATGTCGCGCGGATCGAGGAAGTCGAGGACCGTGTCAAGCACGACGTGATCGCCTTTACCACGTCCGTGGCCGACTCGATCGGAGATCTCAGCCGCTATTTTCACTACGGGCTGACCTCTTCCGACGTCGTTGACACGGCGCTGGCGATGATGACCCGGGACGCCATGGACCTGATCCTCGAGGACGTGGACAACTTCCGCGAAACGCTCAAGAGACAGGCCCACGCCTACAAGGACACGGTGCTCATCGGGCGCACCCACGGCATCCACGCGGAGCCCACGACCCTCGGACTCAAGTTCGCGCTGTGGTATGCCGAGATGGACCGGAACCGCAGGCGCCTGAGAAACGCCAGGGACGTGATCGCCGTCGGGAAGCTCTCCGGGGCGGTGGGGACCTTCGCGCACCTCTCGCCCGCGGTTGAGGAGATCGTGTGCCGCAAGCTCGGCATCAAGCCCGATCCCATCTCGACCCAGGTCATACAGCGGGACCGCCACGCGGAAGTCCTTTCGGCCATCGCCATAACAGGGGCGACCCTGGAGAAGATCGCCACCGAGATAAGGCACCTGCAGCGCACCGAAGTCCGGGAGGTCGAAGAACCCTTCAGCAAGGGACAGAAGGGCTCCTCGGCCATGCCGCACAAGCGTAATCCCGTGGGTTGTGAGAACATCACGGGCCTGGCGCGCCTGCTCCGTGGCTATCTGGTTCCGGCGTTCGAAAACGTGACCCTGTGGCACGAACGCGACATTTCCCACTCGTCCACGGAGAGGGTGACCATCCCGGACGCCACGACGCTCCTTGACTACATGCTCCACAGACTCGACGGGATCCTTGGCGGCTTGCTGGTCTATCCGGAAGCCATGGAGGCCAACCTGAAGAAGACGAGAGGCCTCATTTACAGCCAGCAGTGCCTGCTGGCACTCACCCGCGCCGGCATGACGCGGGAGGATGCCTACGCTGTGGTCCAGAAGGCTGCCATGCGGTGCTGGGAAGGAGAAGGCGACTTTATCGATCTCCTCTCGCCGGAACCGGAGGTCGCGCAGCGGATCCCGCGCGAGGAACTCGAGAAGATTTTCGATCCCAAGGGGTTCCTGACGAACGTGGACGAGATCTTCATGCGGGTCTTTGACTAGCAGCCTGCTAGGCAGGTGACTTCACGGCTTCCAGGTGGCTGAAAAAACGCATTCCGGGCAGCCGTCGAGCACGCATTCCGTATGGGTGACGGCCGGTGCCTTCTTGCCGCTCATTTCGGCCGTTTTCTCCAGCCATCCCGCCAGATCGTAGCAGAAGGCCTTGCTGATGGGGTTGAATCCCGAAACGCGGATCGTCCCGTGGTCCGCCGAGAAGCCTTCTGGGCGGATGGCCCCGCAGCTGTAATACATCGACCACATGAGGGCGGCGCTTCTCAGCCACATCTCGAGGCTCGAAAACTTGAGGATCAGCTTGTGCATCGTGGAAGACTCGCGGGCGGCCGTGTACCGGCCGATCTCCCGGCAGAGCGCCAGGTCGCCTTTTCCGAAGACCCGATCGATCGATTCGTAGAGATTCACCTGAACGCGAAAGGGATACCAGTTCGAAGAAAGAACATTCGTCTCCACGACCTGCCTGGTCTCCTCTTCCACCGCTTCGAGGAGGTCGGCCACGCCCTTGGAGTCCGAAGTTGTGCTCCACGAAAGCGAGAGCCCCTTTCACCGTGAAACCCTTGCTCTTCATCGTGGCCGGATCTGGAAGAACGGAATCGCTCGTATTCTCGCTCACTTCATGCCTCCTGGTCATGTGTGGCCCTTTCCCGATGCCGCGGACCTGTCTCAATATAGGCCCGGGCCCGCCATTTTCCCAAACAGGCCCGCGCTTCACCGCCGGCACCTGCCGGTTGGGGGTCAAGTGACCGAATGATCCAGTGACTGGCAGGTTGCTGAAGAAACCGTGTAGTATGCGGGTGGACCTTCGGAGGCTTGTATTCTCGCCTGCGCGGGAATGACGGGGGCCCCCGCGATGCATCGAAGCCCTGCCCCGAGCCGCAGTTCAAATCCGCAATCCCAAATCCCAATTCCCAAATTCTCCCTATGGTCTCCCGCTCAGAGGTTTGGTAAAGTGGTCCATCAGCGGCAAAAGACGCCGCCGCGTGATTCCATGATTCTTGGCTAAGGAGACCTTGATGAAAGCCCGGATACACGTGTTTTTGAAAGAGGGAGTCCTGGATCCGCAGGGTAAAGCCGTCGCCAGTGCGCTCAAGACGCTCGGTTTCCAGGAAGTCGTTTCCGTGCGACAGGGGAAGTTCTTCGACATCGAGACCGGGCCGGTCTCCAAATCAGAGGCAGAAGACCGCCTCAAGGCCTATTGCACAAAGCTCCTGTCGAATCCCGTCATCGAGAACTACCGGGTCGAGGTGGTCGAGCCATGAAGGTCGCCGTCGTGCAATTCTGGGGCTCCAACTGCGATCACGACGCGGAGCAGTGGTCCTCCAGACTTTTCGGCCTGGATACGGAGATCGCCTGGTTTCGCGACCGTGACCTGCACGGGGCCGACCTCGTCATTCTACCCGGAGGATTCTCGTACGGCGACTATCTGCGATGCGGGGCCATGGCCGCGAGGACGCCCGTCATGGATGCGGTCGTGGAACACGCGCGTGCGGGCGGGCTCGTTCTGGGAATATGCAACGGTTTCCAGGTCCTGTGCGAGGTGGGGTTGCTGCCTGGCGCGCTTCTGCGAAACAGCGGCCTGACTTTCCTGTGCCAGGACGTGTATCTCCGGTGCGAGACGGTCGACTCACCCTTTACCCGATCCATCCCGGAAAACGCCGTCCTCAGAATTCCCATCGCCCACGGCGACGGCAACTACTTCACGGACGCCGAGACGCTCAAACGGCTGAAGGGCGAAGATCGCATCGCGTTCAGGTACGTGGACCCGAAGGGAGAGATCGACCCGGACTGGAACGTGAACGGGTCGCTCGACGCCATCGCCGGAATTCTGTCCGAAGGCCGCAACGTGCTGGGCATGATGCCCCACCCAGAACGAGCGAGCGAGGCCCTGATGGGGTCCGCTGACGGCGCCGTGATCCTCAAGTCGGCTATCGAGACGCTGGAGGCCACCCATGCCTGAGCCCGCCGTCACGGAAGAACTGGCCGCACTGCACGGCCTTACGAAGGAAGAGTGGGAGCGGATCCTGGCCATCCTCGGCCGGACGCCCACGTACGCAGAGCTGGGCGTCTTCTCGGTCATGTGGAGCGAGCACTGCTCGTACAAGTCCTCGCGGATCCATCTGAAGCGTTTCCCCACGGAAGGGCCGCAGGTGCTCCAGGGGCCGGGGGAGAACGCCGGCGTCGTGGATATAGGCGACGGCTGGGCCGTGTCCTTCAAGATGGAATCGCACAACCACCCCAGCTACATCGAGCCCTACCAGGGGGCGGCCACGGGAGTCGGCGGAATACTCCGCGACGTGTTCACCATGGGCGCGCGGCCCATCGCGAATCTCAACGCCCTGTTTTTCGGCCAGCCCGACCATCCCAAGACCAGACACCTGATCCGGGGCGTGGTCAAGGGTATCGGAGACTACGGCAACTGCGTGGGCGTGCCGACGGTGGGCGGCCAGGTCCTCTTCCACCCCTGCTACGACGGGAACATCCTGGTGAACGCCTTCACGCTGGGTCTTTTGAGAAGCGACCGCATATTCAGGGGCTACGCGAGCGGCGTGGGGAACCCGGTCCTGTACGTGGGCAGCAAGACGGGGCGTGACGGCATCCACGGCGCGACCATGGCGAGCGCGGAGTTCTCCGAGGCAACGGAGGAAAAGCGTCCCACCGTCCAGGTCGGCGACCCCTTCACGGAGAAACTCCTCATCGAGGCCTGTCTGGATCTCATGGCGGAGGACGTCATCGTGGGCATCCAGGACATGGGTGCCGCGGGCCTGACCTCATCCTCCTTCGAGATGGCCGGGCGCGCCGGTTCGGGCGTCAGCCTCGACCTGGACCTCGTGCCCATGCGCGAGACCGGGATGACCCCGTACGAGATCCTCCTCTCGGAGTCCCAGGAACGCATGCTCATCGTTGCCAGACAGGGCCGCGAAAACGAAGTCATCTCCATCTTCGCGAAGTGGGGCCTGGATGCGGTGGCCATCGGGGAGGTGACCGATACGGGCCGGGCGGAGATCTACTTCCAGGGCGACAAGGTGGTGGACATTCCGGTGGCGCCCGTGAGCGACCAGGCCCCGGTGTACGACCGGCCGTCCGCCGCCCCCGAGAATCACGAAGGCGCCCGGACGCTGGACCTTACCAAAATCCCGAAGCGGAATCCGCAGGAGACGCTTCTGGCCATCGTGGGGCATCCGGACCTCTGTTCCCGAAGATGGGTCTATACGCAATATGACCAGAGCGTGCGGACGAACACGGTTCTGGGGTCCGGCTCGGACGCGGCCCTCGTCCGCATCAAGGGGACCGACAAGGCCGTGGCCATGAGCGTGGACGTCAACCCGCGCTACTGCAAGCTCGATCCCTACCAGGGCGGGCGGCTCGCGGTCGCCGAGGCCGCGCGGAACGTGGCGTGCGTGGGCGCAAAACCGTTGGCGATCACCGACTGTCTCAACTTTGGGAACCCCGAGAAGCCCGAGGTCATGTGGGAGTTCTCGAGGGCCGTCGACGGCTTGGCGGACGCCGTGCGCGCGCTGGAGACGCCCGTCGTCTCGGGCAACGTGTCCTTTTACAACGAGACCAACGGGAACGGCGTCTACCCGACGCCCACGGTCGGCATGGTCGGCCTCCTGGAAAACGTCTCGTGGCGCAAGACCCCGTGGTTCTCGAAGGACGGGGACGTTATCGTTCTTCTCGGCGAAAACCGGGGGCATCTCGGCGGTTCCCAGTATCTCTGGGTCCTCTTCGGCATCGAGGCGGGGACGCCCCCTCCGCTCGACCTGGAGCGCGAAAAAGCCCTCCAGTCGCTCATGTGCCTGGCCGCCCGGGAGAACCTCGTAGATTCCATGCACGACTGCAGCGAGGGAGGCCTCCTCGTGGCCGTCGCCGAGTGCTGTCTTGCGCCGCGGAGCGATGTCGGCGCGAAGCTGGCCCTCGACTCGGACGGCTTGAGGCTCTCCGCCCTGCTGTACGGGGAGGACGCCTCCAGGGTCGTGGCCACCTGCTCCAGGAGCAAGGTCGACGCCCTGGCCGGGGCGGCCGGGAAGGCAGGTGTGCCGATGGCCGTCATAGGAGAGGTGGGGGGCAGGGACCTGGTGGCCCAGATCGACGGCAAGACTGTCGTGGACCTGCCTATCGACGAAATCAGGATGGCCTGGGAAGGCGGGCTGGCCGGCGTTGTGGGCTGAATATCGAGGCAGGAGGCGAAGCGTGGTCATCAAACATCCCCCGGATGGACCTTCAAGCCGCCGGGCCGGGTGGGACGAAGCCCAGGCCTGTGCCCCGCACCTCCCGGAAAGTGAGCCCTAGCCGTGTGCGGGGTCTTTGGAGTCTACAACCATCCCGAGGCCGCCAAGCTCGCGGGATATGGCCTGTACGGGCTCCAGCACAGGGGCCAGGAATCGGCAGGCATCGTGTCGAGCGACGGCACCGATCTTCACCTCTTCAAGAACATGGGACTCGTCTCCGAGGTGTTCGGCGGTCGCGATTTCTCGGACCTCCCGGGAGATTGCGCCATAGGCCACGTGCGCTACAGCACCGCGGGGAGTTCCAACCTGAGGAACGCCGGCCCGATCCTGGTGCGAACCCAGCACGGCGAGGTGGGCCTTTCGCACAACGGAAACCTCGTCAACGGAACGGACCTGAGGAACGACCTGGAAAAGGAGGGCGCCATCTTCGCTTCGACCACGGACTCCGAGGTCATCCTTCACCTGTTCGCGCGCTCGCCGCACGGCGACGCGATTGATGCGCTCGTGGACAGTTTCCGGCGGCTCCGCGGGGCCTTCACCCTGACCATGCTCCTGCGCGATACCCTCGTCGGTCTCCGGGACCCCTGGGGATTTCGCCCGCTCGTCCTGGGCGACCTCGACGGCAGCCCCGTGCTTTCTTCCGAAACGTGCGCCCTGGACCTGCTCAAGGCACGCTTCGTCCGTGAAATCGAGCCGGGCGAGATGGTGGTCTTCTCGAGCGAAGGGGAACGCCGCCTGTTTCCCTTCAAGACCGTTCAGCAGGTGCCCTGCATATTCGAGTACGTGTACTTTGCGAGGCCGGACTCGACCCTCTTCGGCAAGGTGGTTTACCCGGTCAGGGTGGCCATGGGCCGCCGCCTGGCAGCGGAACAGCCCGCCGATGCCGACGTGGTGGTTCCCGTGCCGGATTCCGGCGTCGGTGCGGCCATCGGCTTCTCGGAGTACAGCCAGATACCCCTGGTATGGGCCCTCATCCGCAACCACTACGTGGGGAGGACCTTCATCGCCCCCCGCCAATCGATCCGCGACCTGTCCGCCAGGCTCAAGCTGAACCCCGTCCCGGACCTCCTGAAGGGCAAGCGCGTCGTGCTCGTCGACGATTCGCTGGTGCGGGGCACGACCTCAAGGAAGATCGTGAGGCTCGTGAGGGACGCGGGCGCGGCCGAGGTGCACCTCAGGCTTTCGAGCCCCCCCATCGTGGGGCCGTGCGTCTACGGAATCGACACGCCCGAACGGTCGGAGCTCCTGGCCGCCAACATGGATCTCGAAACAATCAGGGCCTTCGTCGGGGCCGACTCCCTGGGGTATCTCAGCGTGGAGGGCATGCACGAGGCCGCCGGCAAGGATCTCGGTTCGGCCTGCCACGCCTGTTTCGGGGGGGCCTATCCGGTCAAGTGGTCGGCCTCGGGCGGGGTTCAGCGGCGCCTCTTCGACAAGGAAAGACAGTGACCCGATGCGGGTCCGGACAATGTGCATCACCCCGGACCCCCTAGGACGCCCACGGTCTGCAAGGCGGAACAACGGCCCGGCCATTTCGGTCGGCCTTCCCGCCCGATCCGGTCACCGCGGTTTCCGGGTTGCGTTGCCACGGCGCGCCCCCCTACAATGGAGGTCAGGTCGTGAACGAGGGTAAATTGAGGCGGGAGGAAGAATGACCTGGATCAAGTTCAAGTATAAGTATAAGAAATTCCTGTACGATATGCTGCCGATCCTGTTTGCCCTTTTGATCGCGTTTCTCTACTTCCTGACCGTCATACCCAACACGGGGCAATACTGGAGAAAGTACATCTTTGCGGCGGTGGTTCTGCTGGTCGTAGACAGGATTCTCGTCACGTGGTACGCGCGGACCCGCCTCATGCCTCCGATCATCGCCTACAAGCGCGGCAAGCGGGCCGGCAAGAGGTTCAGCCAGTCCGAGCTGGCGGGCTTCTACCACGCCTTCGCCAGCCACGTTCCCAAAGCCCAGATGATGGCCGCCACGGCCTGGGCTCTCGCCGCCGTGCTCCTCTCGCTGATCACGTACTTCTGGATCCAGCATTCCTGGATCGCCTTCGCCGGCATCCTGTTCACCGGCCTCATCGCGGCGAGTGTTTCCCTCGCCTTCTCCTACTTCCTCCTGAAGGCACAGACCCAGCCGCTCATCGAAGAAGTGACGGCCCTGCTCGATCAACTGCCGGACGTGTCATCCCAGAGGCTCGGGTTCAGACTGAAAATCGGCGTCTCCATCACGGGTTTTGCCGTGGTCGTATTCATGGGCTTCGGCGTCATGATTTACTCCCGGTTCACGACCGAACTGGACCGCTTCGCGCTGAAATCGGGCGAAGAGGCGGCCCGTCAGACGGCCCGGTCCATCGCGCAGCGCCCCGAATAACAATGGAAGACATCCTCGAGCGCCACGCCAACCCGCTCTGGGCCCTCGTCGTCGTCGACGGAGCTGTGCAGCCCGTCAACGGCGCGGCGAGCGGGCGTTTTTCAGACAAGGTGCTTGGAGGCGCCTTCTCGGCGGCGCCATGTTACCGAAGCGAGACCCTTGTCAATACGACCTTCGGGTCGGCGAGGATCTTTCCCCTTCCGCGCGGGCGCTACCTGGCGCTGGTGGCCAACAGGGATTCCCTCAAGGGCGTGGTGCGGAACCTCAGCATCGTCGGGGCGCTCTTCCTCATCGCGACGGTGCTCGTTTTCGCGGGGTTCATCATATGGCTCAGCCGCGATACTGGCAGGACCCTGAGCCGGACGGCCGATTTCAACGCGAGGCTCGCGTCGGGCGACCTCACGAGAATTCCGGCCATATGGTCCGACGACGAACTCGGAGGAATGGCTGACAGCCTGCGGGCGACCTTCCAGGGGCTGGCGAAAATGACCCGGGAAATTGTGACTGCGTCCTCGGCCACGGACAAGGAAGTGGGAAGGACGCTGGACGTGGTCTCCAGCCTTCACGGGCAGGTCGCTTCCCAGTCCCGATCGGCCGACCGGACGCGAGGGTCCGTCAAGTCCATGGAAGAGAAGATGCTCCAGGTGTCCAAGGCCATGAACCAGGTGGCCAACTCCACGCAGGAGGTCTCCTCCGCCATTCTCGAAATGCAGGCCAGCGTCGAGGAGATTGCGAGAAACGCGGACGTGCTCATCAAGTCCGTGGAGAACACCGTGTCCTCCTCCAACGAGATCACGTCGAGCGCCGAGGAGGTGAAGACCGCCACCGACAGCCTCCACACGTCCAGCCAGGAAGCGGTGTCCTTTCTCACCGAACTCGACGCTTCGCTCGAGGAAACGAGGCGCAACGCCCAGTCCCTGTCCTCGGCCGCGACGAGGGTCACGAAGGACGCGGAATCCGGGTTTTCGTCGGTGGCGGCCGTGGAGCAGGAGATCCTGCGCACGCGGGCGGCCAGCGAACACAGCCGCGACACGCTGAATGAGCTGATGAGCTCCATCGAGCAGATCGGCCAGATCGTGGACGTCATCCAGGACGTGACGGAGCAGACCAACCTCTTGTCGCTCAACGCTTCCATCATCGCCGCGGGCGCGGGGGAGTACGGGAAGTCCTTCGCGGTCGTGGCGACCCAGATCCGGGAGCTTTCGGCCAGGACCGCCGCCAACGCCAAAGAGATCCGGTCTGTGATCACGAGGCTGACGGAGAGCGGCGGTGAGATGGCCTCAGCCATGGACCAGACCTTCGAGGTCGTGGACGCCAGCACGGAACTGTCCAAACACGCCGGAGAGGCCCTCGGCACGATCCTCGAGTCCGCGTCCACGCAGGAAGACATGAGCAAGCGCATCGCGGCGGCCACGGACGAGCTTGCACACGGCGGGCAATCGGCCAGCCGGGTCATGCAGGAGATCTTCGAGATGATAGAGGGGATCGCGCGGGCCACGAGCGAACAGGCCACGTCCACGCGTTACCTCAACGAGGAAGCCGAAAGGGTCAGGGAAGTGGCGGGCCAGCTCAGGAATGCCACGGAAGAGCAGGCCAAGGGTGCCCGCGTCATGAGCGAGGCCATCACGCGCATCATGGAGGACAGCAGCCAGACCAACAAGGCCGTCCGGGACCAGACCGGCGAGGCCACGTCGATTTACGACGCGATGAAGGAAGTGGCGGAGGCGGCCCAGTCCATCGAGAAGGGCTTCATGGACCTCAACGAGGCTGCCGAACACCTCCAGGAGAGCGCCGATACGCTGAGGCGGGAGATTCAGGTGTTCAGGATCTAGGGGGCGGAATGCCCCCAGCCGGGGAGAGTGCGTCGTCTCCCGGTGGTCCCGTCGGAATGAGAAGTGGACGGACTCCGCCGCCCTTCCGCAGAGGAGGCGGGCGGATAGACAACGAAAGGCAGGACCATGAGCACCGAGGACGGACTCACGTACAAGGCCAGCGGCGTCGACATCGATGCCCAGGACCACGCCCTGGAAGGCATCAAGCGGCTGGCCAGGTCGACTTTCACCAGGGGTGTACTCTCGGAGATCGGCTCCTTCGGCGGCCTTTTCGCGCTCGATCCCGAAGATCTGGCCGGCCCGGTCCTCGTGGCCTCGGCCGACGGCGTGGGCACCAAGCTGAAGGTGGCCCAGCTGGCGGACCGGTACGACACGGTTGGGCAGGACCTGGTGAACCACTGCATCAACGACATTCTCGTCCAGGGCGCGCGCCCGCTCTTCTTTCTCGACTACTTCGCCGCCGGCCGCCTGGTACCCGAAAGGCTGGAGTCGGTCGTCGCGGGCCTGAGCGCGGCCTGCCGCGAGAACGGCTGCGCGCTGTTAGGAGGAGAGACGGCCGAAATGCCCGGCCTCTACGCCGGGGCAGATTTCGACCTTGCGGGATTCATCGTTGGCTCGGTGAGGCGGGACCGCCTCCTGCCCGCGGGCGTGGCCGCCGGTGACGTGCTCCTGGGCCTTCCTTCCACGGGCCTTCACACGAACGGGTACTCGCTCGTCCGGCGGCTCTTCTTCGAACAGAAGAAGTTCACCGTGGACACCCGGCTCGACGACCTGGGCGCGACGGTGGGCGATGCCCTGCTGGCAGTCCACAGGTCGTACTACAGGGCCGTGGAGCCCCTGCTTGAACCGGGCGGCGGGCTGCACGGTCTGGCGCACATCACCGGCGGCGGCATTCCGGACAACCTGCCGCGGATCCTTCCGGACGGCGTTCAGGCGGTCATCCGCCCGGCGGGATGGCGGGAACCGCCCCTCTTCGGCTACATCAGGCGCGAGGGGGGGGTGCCCGAGGACGACATGCGGAGGACCTTCAACATGGGCGTCGGCATGATTCTATGCGTGGATTCGCGGCGCGCGGACGACTTCATGAAGCGCCTGTCCGACGCGGGCGAACGGCCCTGTGCGGTCGGCGAACTCAGGCCCGGTCCCCGGGGCGTGGTCTACGCGGACTGAGGGGGCCCTGCCGCCCGAAGAGCCCGACCAGGTGAAAGGGCGTGCAGCGGGACGCACGCGCGGGATCGACTCAGCTCGGGCCGTTGTGCTCCGCCAAATAGTCTGCGAGTTCGTTCCTGACCTTGGCACGCGCGCGGTGCAGGCGCATCTTGACCACGTCCCTGTTGAGACCGAGGACCTCGGCGACGCCCTGGGTGTCGAGCCCCTCCATGTCGCGCAGGACGAGAACCGAACGGTAGCCCTCCGGCAGATTCAGGATGGCCGTCCGCAACTTCTCCTTCAACTCTCCCCCGAGAATCGCCTCGTCCGGCAGCCGGTTCCAGGGCAGGGCCGACTTGACGATGGACGGGTCGGGCAGGGCCTCGTCCAGGCCGATCTCTTCCTTGAGGAACTTCGAGTGGCGGCGGCGCATCAGGCAGGCGTTGTGAGCGATGCGGTACAGCCAGCCCGTGAACGCCTCGGGCTTCTTCAGGCTCCCGATGGCCTCGAAGGTCTTGAGCAGCGTGTCCTGCAGGACCTCCTTGGCGTCCTCGCGGTCGCCGCACATGCGGAAACCGAAATTCAGAAGGCGGCTCCCGTACTCCTTCAGAAGTTCGTCGTAGGCGGAGGGGTCCCTCTCTTTGAGGCGGGCTACAAGGTCGGCGGGGACATCCACGGGGAATTACCTCCAAGAGTTCAGAGTATAGTCAAAGAGGGGAGAGCCCACAAGGGACGAGCGGCGGGCCTACTCGGTGTCGTCCGGGTCGAGGCCGAAGACGCGCATCCACTCGTTCACGTCCACGGCCGTCGGCTCGGGCTTCTCGCCGCCCGGCCGGGGGCGACGGCCGCGTCGTCCCGAAAGGAACTCCCGGGGGGGGACGACTCGCGCCTGCCGGTCGCGGCACCTGAGCGCCAGGTCCCGGTCGGCGGTCACCACCCAGTCGCCCGGACGCACCAGGGAAACGATCACGTCGTCCGCCGTGCGCCGTCCCGAGTAGATCACCTTCGCTTTGCCCCTGAGGCCCCGGGAGAGGCCGTCCGGCGCCGGACCGTCGAAGACCACCGTGGCAGGTTTCGGAAGGCCCATGGCCAGGAGATCGTCCAGGAGGCGCTCGCGCGAATCCTCTCGGCGAAGGGGGCCGTCGAGCACACCCAGAATGTTGTTTCCGTCGAGGTACCAACTCATGAAAAAAGCCTGCGGGTTGATGTCACCTGGGCCTGGTGGCCACGCGGGGACTTGCGTTCTGCAGGAAGAAATCGGGCATCGTCTTGAGGGCCTGTTCGGCGGTCGCCCTGTCCTTGTAGAAGCCCCACACGACCCGGAAACACGGGCGGCCGTGCAGGTTGTAGGGCAGGATCATGTAGCGCGGGTCGCCGCCTGACGCCGCAAATCCCTTCTGTATGGTCTCCGCCTGGCAGGCCACTTCCACGTCGATGGCGAATCGGGCCCGGCTGTTCTGGAGCGCCCCCTGGAAAGCGAGGGCCGCCTCCTTGTAGCGTCCCTGCCGGAGCAGCGACCTGGCTTCCCGCTCGGTATCCCCGGACGCCGCGGCGGAAGGCTGCGGCGCCGTCGGGGGGGGCTTTGCCGCCGGCTGCGCGACGGCCGCGGAGGAGGATGGTTTCCGGCGGGTGATGTCATCGCTGAAGACGTAGCCGCTGTCGGCGTTTCAGCCTGCTTCGGTACAGCGGGCCGGTCCGCCGGCATCTTCGACGCTGTCGCCGCCGCCCGGTCGCCCTTCGCGGCCATGCGTCCGTGGGCGGGGCCCACAGGTTCCATCGGTACGTAGGGCGTTTCCCTGAGGAAGAAATACCAGGCCGCGACGCCTGCGCAGGCCAAGATTACGGCCGTCACTCCGAGCACGGCGATCCAGCGCTTGAATCCGCGACCCCGTCCCTCTTCGTCCCTGTCGGATGGCGCCCCGGATGTTTCGCGGGCCTCCTCCTCCTTGTCGTCTTCAGGGAAGATGAGATCCGGGAAAAGGCTCCCTTTCGCCGGCTTAGTGGCGGGGCCCGCCGGAGCGGGCTCGGGCTTGCCGAGCGGCCTTGTGTCCGGCGCGGAGGACGGCTGTTCCGCGGGGCGGCGGGCGGTTCGAATGGAACTCCGCCGGGCCCCCCCTGCGGGGCTTCGGGCGCTTCGGCACCGCCGGCTTCCGGTTCCTTCGGAAGCAGGGGGGGTCCTCAGCCGCCGCTTCATCGAGAAAGTCCAGCCCCACCTTTTCGCGTGCGTGCCGGGACGGAGGCGTGGGGGCCATCATCTGCTTCAGGTGGACGAGGCCCAACTGGGAAAGCCCGATGAGGAAGCGCGCTCCCGTAAAGAGATCCACGCCTGCGCTTTCGCAAATTTCCCTGGCGTTCCTCCGGCCGTCCAGGTGTTCCACCAACTGCGACTCCTGGGCCGAAAGGGTCAGGCCCGCCAGAACGTCTTTCTCGGCCTGGGATATGGTCAGGGGTTCCTCGAGTTGGCCGAGGGCGGCGGCGGCCCATTCGCGATCTTCGACGGCCAGCGCCGTATCGATTATGAACCGGGGCGTGGAGACGGGCAGCCTGGCGAGGTTCTGGGGGAGGATGCCCGTTTTGAAAACGGCTCTCCCGGCGGCCCAGTTGGCGGTGGACGCGGCGATTTTTCGCATCTGGTCGATGAGCGCTTCAAGGAGGTCGTTCGACGCGAGAAAACCCATCTCCACGAGCGTCCGCCCGATGGTGCGCCCCTCTTTCTTCTCCATGGCGATCGCCAGTTGGTCCGCGGTCAGCTTGCCCTTCTGAACGAGGATTTCGGTGAACTTGTCCTCCGCGGCGTTGGAGGCCGCAAAGATGAGCAGCCCCTCCTGCGCGTAGAGGAATTTGCTGATGTCGTCACGCTGCAGCACCAGCGTCCCCGTTTCACGGTTTCGTAGATTTCGCCGAGGATGGTGACGAGTTCGCCTCTTTTCAGGGACCGCGTTCCGAGGGCCATAATGTCCTCCCCATTCGCATTATCTTGCAGGCGCTCCGGAGGTGTCAAGAAAGGCGGTCGTTTTGGGGAGCGCCTGGCGGCGCGGTGATCAAGTGACCGAGTGAGCAAGTGATCAAGGTGTGGGCAGGCCTTCGGAAAAGCCGTCAGTAGGTGAGTAGGGGAGTAGGCGAGTCCGGCGTCTGCATGCCCTCGAAGGCCTTCCGCCTTCCGATTTCCGCCTTTCGCCTTTAGCCTTTCGGCCTTTTCCAGAGTAATCGAGTGACCGAGTGACCAAGGGATCAAGCCGGAAGCCGATCGTCGAAGACCTGCCGTTTGCCGCAGTCAAATCCGAAATCCCAAATCCCAGGTCCCCAATTTCGCTCTTGTGCTATCCTGTACACAAGCATTCCAGGACTGGCGAGAGACTCGCCGCGCACCGGGGGGAACCGGGACAGGCAGGCAGGGAGGACGGCATGGGCGAAAGGCTCCGCTACGGAGACTTCTCCGAGGTCAAGGGTAAGCTCTCTCCCGCGGAGATGCGCTTCGAGACGCGCCGGCGCGCGGCGGGGCTCTTCGCGGGACCGCTCGCCTTCATCGTCATGCTGCTTGTTCCCCTGCCGGGCCTTTCGTCCGCCGCTTCGCGCCTCGCGGCCGTCGTGGCGTGGGTTCTTGTGTGGTGGATCACCGAGGCCGTTCCCATACCCGTCACGGCCGTGATGGGCCCCACGCTCGCCGTCCTGATGGGCGTCGACGGCGCCAAGGCGCTTTTCGCCCCCTTTGGAAACCCCGTGATCTTCCTGTTCATGGGATCCTTCATTCTGGCTGAGGCCATGTCCATCCACGGGCTCGACAGGCGGATCGCCTACGGAATTCTGGGGCTCAAGTCCGTGGGGTCGTCCTCAGTGCGCATCGCCGTCGGATTCGGCGTGCTGGCCGCAGGCCTCTCCATGTGGCTGTCGAACAGCGCTACGACTGCCATGCTTTACCCCATCGCCATCGGCGTGCTGACCGCCCTGTCGAGCCTTCTGACGAAGAAGGACGGAAAGGGCGTGGACCTCACGCGGCTCCGCTACGGGGCGGCCCTCATGCTCGTATGCGCCTACGCGTCGTCCATAGGCGGGGTGGCGACGCCCGTGGGAACGCCGCCGAATCTCATCGCGACTGGCTTCCTCGATTCGCTTGCGCACGTGCGCGTGCCCTTCTTCCAGTGGATGCTTGTGGCCCTGCCCATCGTGGCCGTCATGCTGGCGGTCGCTTTGGTGGTAATCCGCTTGATGCTGCCTCCCGAGGTCAAAGAGATAAGGGGGAGCGGCGATTTCATCGAGAGGGAGAAAAGCGGCCTCGGGCCGTGGAAGCCGGGCGAGCGGAACGTGATCGTCGCCTTTCTGATCGCAGTGGGCTTGTGGGTGTTGCCCGGTGTGGTGGCCGTCGCGGCCGGCGTCGATGCGCCCTTCTACAAGCTGCTCAAGGACCTGCTGCCGGAGAGCGCGGTCGCGGTTCTCGCGGCCTCGTTGCTGTTCATCCTGCCGGTGAACTGGAAGGCTCGCGAATTCACCATGACCTGGAACCAGGCCGTCAGGATCGACTGGGGGACCCTGCTTCTATTCGGAGGCGGTCTGTCGCTTGGACAGGCCATGTTCAAGACCGGCCTGGCGACGGCCATGGGGCGGGGCCTCACGACCCTGACGGGCGCCCATACGGTCGTGTCCCTCACCATCCTCTTCAGCGTGTTCGCCATCTTTTTCACGGAAGTGACCTCCAACACCGCCACGGCCACCATGCTCATCCCGCTCGCGATCGCGGCGGCCAACGCCGCCGGTGTCAGTCCGCTCCAGCCGGCCATCGGGTGCGCCATCGGATGCAGTATGGCCTTCATGCTCCCCGTGGCGACGCCGCCCAACGCCATCGTCTACGGCTCCGGGTGCGTACGGATCACGCAGATGGTGAAGATCGGCTTTCTGCTGGACCTGGCCGCCTCTGTGTTCGTTCCGGCGGGGGTCCTCCTCATGGTGCCCATAGTGCTGGGATGACAATGCGATTTGGGAATCGGGACTTTAAAGGCGGAAGGCGGAAGGCGGAGGTAGGCGATTTGGGAATTGGGATTTTGGATTTCGGATTTGACTGCGGCAAACGGCGGGTCTTCTAAGATCGGCTTCCGGCTTGATCCCTTGGTCACTCGGTCACTTGATTACTCTGGAAAATGGCGGAAGGCGGAAGACGGAAGCGAAAAACGGCTCGGGACGGGCCTTCGAAGCGGCCGACCGCGGACCGCCGACCGTCCTGCTCCAAAGGATTTCGCGCGCCTCGATCACTCGATCACTGGATCCCTTGATCACTTCCGCACTATCCTGAACGTCCAGGAGGTGCACCCGTGGCCGATCAGGATCACTACCGAAAACTCGAGCGGATGTACGCGTCCGCCCCGCTCAACGACTACTACCGGCCGAAGCTCACCGTGGGCGAGGGCGAATCGGAAATCGTCATCAGCGTCGGACCACACCTGTTCCACGCGGCCCACGCCGTCCACGGCTCGGTCTACTTCAAGATGCTCGACGATGCGGCCTTCTTCGCCGCGAACTCGCTCGTGGAGGACGTCTTTGTGCTGACCGTCTCATTCACCGTCTATCTCACCCGGCCCGTCACGGAAGGGGAGATGCGCTCCAGGGGGCGCGTTGTTCACCGTTCCCGGCGCCTTTTCGTGGCCGAGTCGGAGGTCTTCGATTCGCGTGGACGGACCGTCGCCCGCGGCAGCGGCACCTTCATGCGGAGTTCCCACGCCCTCACGCCCGACATCGGCTACCGGTGAGGGGGGAGTCATTTGGGAATTGGGATTTGGAATTGCGGATTTGGCAGGCGGCGAGGGACGAGCCGCTGTAGCGGCCGGCGGAAGCCGGCCGACTTCGAGGGACCTCCGTCTGCCGCAGTTAAATCCCAAATCCCAAATCCGAAATCTATCCCCCCTCCCTGCCTTGCCGCTTACTTTCCAGGGTGTTAGATTGATTCTGAGGGAAAATGAGATGCCGGACAAAATACAGTTCGATACGGCTAAGAAGTCGCCCGAGGTGGATTCCAGACAGGTTCGTAGCGCGGTGGAAGACAAGACCGTTATCCAGGAGGTGGACCAGGCCCTCGCGGACGCCGTGGCCGCGGGTGCCAACGAGGTGCACTTCGAGCCGCGGACGGACGGCTTGAGCATCCGGATGCGCGTGCAGGGTTCCATGTCCGGCATCAAGGACGTGTCGGACCGGATGAAGACCAACGTCATCAACCGCCTGAAGGTTCTCTCGGGCATGGACATCACCAAGAGCCGGATCCCTCAGACGGGGTTCTTCAAGATCACCGTAGGGGACAAGAAAATCGAGCTGTACGTCTACGTCATGCCCTCCGTCTACGGGGAGTCCCTGACCGTCAAGGTCCAGTACAAGCAGAGCGCCACCATGCACCTGGACCAGCTGGGCATGAGCCCGTCGTCGCTGTCGGCCTACAGGAAGGCACTGGGACGGAGTTCGGGCCTCTACCTCGTGACGGGTCCGCCGGGATCCGGGAAGCGCACGACCATCTACGCGTCGATCCTGGAGGTGCTGAAACCCGACATGCTCGCCATGGGTTTCGATCCGGTCATCAAGTACGAGATTCCGGGCATGGTCCAGGGCAAGCCCGAAGACCGAAGCGAATATACCTTCGCCGAGGGCATAAGGGCCCTGGTCCAGCAGGAGCCGGACGTCGCGTACATCGGTGACGTCCTCAACGAGCAGGAGGCGCGTGCGACAATCCATGGGGCCTTCGCCAAGCGGAGAGTCTTCGCCCGGATGACCGCGAACGACTCCATCAATGCGGTCCAGAACCTCGTGGATATGGGCACGCAACCCTTCCTCGTGGCCGCGTCGCTCGCGGCCGTCCTGAACCAGCGGCTGATACCCAGGCTCTGCAAGTCCTGCCGCGATCCTTACCCCGCCGACGACGCGATCCAGAAGGAGCTCGGCCTCAAACTCCCGGAGAACGCGCGCTTTTACAAGGCCGGCGGATGCGAGGCCTGCGGCAATACGGGCTACTCGGGTGTCGTCGGTCTCTTCGAGCTGTTCCTGCCCAGCGAGGAACTCAACAAGATGATCGTGGCCAAGGAACCGGTCCAGGCGCTTCGCCAGAGGGCCGTAAGGGAGGGGATGAGCTTCCTGAAGGTGGACGGGGTTCTCAAGGCGATGGCGGGATTTTGCACCCTGGAGGAAGTACTGAATGCACTGTGAGGGGGACGACATGGGCCAGAAGATCGTGCTGAGGATGAAGGACGGAAGCATGAAGAAGTGCTCGACGCACACGCACTTTTCCGCGGCCTACAGGCACATAAAGGTGGTCACGATGAAGGGCGAGGTGGAAACCGTCGCCCTGGAGGACGTCAAGGCCATTTTCTTCGTGAAGGCGTTCGAGGGAGATCCGGGCTACAAGGCCGGCCGCGAGTTCACCGAGGACTCCCCGAAGGCCGGCCAGGCCGTGTGCGTGACGTTCGGAGACGGGGAGATCATCCGCGGCCGCGTGCTCAACATGGCCGAAGAGCGCCAGGGCTTCTTCCTCTTCCCCGCGGACCCCCGTGACAACAACGAGAAGGTGTACGTCGTCCGCGCGCCGGACGCTCGCATAGAGGTGGAGACTTGAAGGAGACGCTTTCGGACCTCAGGACAAGACTCACGGAAAGCATGGGCTTCGCACTGGTGCGGCCCGGCGCGCGGGACGAGGGGCAGAACGAATTCGAACGCTCCCTCTCGACGGTTTCGGAGGCCCTCCACGCCGTATCATTGATCGGGCTGGCCCTCCTGGGCCACAAGAACAACCACGACAGGGCCCTGGCAGAGGCCGCGGTAGACGCGCTCACCGATCCCTGTCTGGAAAGCCACATCCGCTTCCAGAGCCTGCTGTTCCCGTCCAACCGGGACATGTTCGGGCAGGTCTTCCCCGTGGAGTACGTGACGAAGGACCTGCTGCCGCTGTACCTCAGGAAGTACCTGCAGGTCCTCGACGAACTCGGGCACCTCGCGCCGCCGGCGGCGGACGAACCGCCGGGCCGGGATCAGGAACGCGTGCTTGGCGATGCCTTCACCTTCCTCGTGAACAACTGGACGGGGTCGCTCGCGATCCTGAGGCCTTCTTCGAACGTGCCCGAGGGACCGGTCGTCGAGGTCGTGGCGGGACCCGTCTCCGCGCAGGGCAAGATCAGGGGGCTCTCGCACCAGATCAAGCCCGGCCTGTACCTGCTCTCGGAGAACCACCCGCCCCTGCCCCTGCACCCGTTCTTTTTCGTGGAGGACGACCAGGCCTATCTCTTCCGCATGCTGACGTCGGACGGCCTCTTCTACAGGGCCCTGACGAAGGAAGGCTACTCGCTCCTCTTCCACCCGCCGCTGCTCATGGACCTGGGGGACTTCCTCTTCCGGGCCGGCGCCTTCGAAAAGGCGCTGCACCTCTACAAGCTCATCGAGAGCGAGAACAGGGAGGCCTTCATCATGGCCTCCGCACTCAACCATTGCCTGAACGCGAGGACGCTCTCCGAGCGGGGCGAGGTGACGCGCGCCGCCGCGGAGTGGGAGCTGGCCCTGGCGGTCCGCCCCGACGCCCCCGTGCTCTATCACTGCGTGGCGGAGGACTACCTCACGGCGGCCCGCTACAGCCAGGCCGCCGGCGCCCTCAGCCGCCTGCTGGAGCGCTTCCCCGTCAGCGATCAGGGCTACGTGGCCCTGGGCGACGTCTACACGGCAAAGGGGGACCTGGGCCGGGCGCAGAGGGCCTACGAAAAGGCCCACATCCTCAACCCGACCAACAAACAGGCGGCCGAGAAGAAGCGGCAGGCACGCGAGCGCCTGGAGGTCAAGACGCCCCAGGAGGGAACCAAGTCCGAGACCCTGCCCGACGACATCCTGACCAACCTCACCCAGAAGGTCCGCCTCAAACCCAGGGGGCCGCTGGTCGGCCGCGCCTCCGTCCTGAACCAGCTCATGGAGATCCTCTCCTGCAAGGACAAGCACAACGCCCTCCTGATCGGCGAGGCGGGCGTGGGTAAGACCGCCCTCGTGGAGGAGCTGGCCCTCAGGGTGCAGGAGCGCGGCGCCCCCGAGGCCCTGCACGGCCGCACGGTCAGTTCGCTCAACCTGGCCGCCCTCATCTCCGGCGCGCGCTACCGGGGCCAGTTCGAGGAGCGCGTGCTCGCCACCATCCGCAAGCTCAAGCAGCGCGGAGACGTGCTCCTCATCGAGAACCTCCACCAGCTCGTGTCGACCGGCACCTCGCGGGGCGGGTCCCTGGACTCGGCGAGCCTCATCAAGCCCGCGCTCATGAGCGGAGACATCCAGGTCATCGGCACGACGGACGACGAGTCCTACGCGAACATCCTCGAGAAGGACCCGTCCTTCCTCAAGCTCTTCCACCTGCTCAGGCTCGAGGAGCTGTCCATCGACAAGGTCCAGGAGGTCGTCAAGACGCGCATCCCGCTCTACGAAGACTTCCACGGCGTGCGCTTTCCCGAGGGCCTCATCGAGAACAGCATCGAGATGGTCCGCCTGTCCATCGCGCGCCGGGCTCTGCCCGAGAGCGTGCTGGACGTCATGGACCGGACGGCCGCGCGGGCGGCCCTCCAGATGGCCCGGGGCGAGCGCCCCGACACCACCGTCACGCGCCGGGACGTTCTGGAGACCCTGTCGGAGATGTCCGGCGTCGCCTACGAACGCCTCGCGCTTCTGGACCGCGACCACCTGGCCAGGATGGAGCAGCTCCTCTCCGAACAGGTGGTGGGGCAGGACGACGCCATCCACCGGGTCAGCCGGCTCATCCGCACGGCCAAGCTGGGCATGGACCTCAGCGTCCAGCGGCCCGACGGCGTCTTCCTCTTCGTCGGCCCCACGGGCGTGGGCAAGACGGAACTCGCGCGCTGCATCGCCAAGCTGCTCTTCGGCGACGAGGAGAAGCTGATCCGCATCGACATGAGCGAGTACATGGAGCGCATCAGCACATCCAGGCTCATCGGCACCGCGCCCGGCTACGTGGGGTACTACGACCAGAACCAGCTCACGGACCAGGTCCGCAAGAACCCCTACAGCGTCATCCTCTTCGACGAGGTGGAAAAGGCCGACCCGCAGGTGCTCAACCTCTTCCTCCAGATCTTCGACGCCGGCCGGCTCACCGACGGCAAGGGCCGCACCGTGCGCTTCCACCACGCCACCATCATCATGACGAGCAACGTGGGCACCCAGCTCTTCTCCCGGGCCCGCGTGGGCTACGGCGAGGACGGGGGCCGCACGGCCGCCGACGAGATCATGAAGGAGGTCCGCGCCCAGTTCACGCCCGAGTTTCTGAACCGCGTGGACGAGGTCGTGATCTTCAAGGGCCTCACGCCCGAGTCCCTCGGCCGCATCGTGGACCTCCAGCTCGCCGACCTCAGGGACCGCCTCCGGCACCAGGGCAAGACGATCGTCCTCGAGCCCGGCGCCCGCCACATCCTCGCCGAACTCGGCTACTCCTTCGAGTACGGCGCCCGCAACCTGGGCCGTACCCTGAGGCGCGAGGTCTCCGAGCCCATGGCCCAGCTCGCCCTCACCCCCGACTGGGAAAAGGCCCGCTCCGTCCGCGTCTTCGCCAAGGACGGCCGCATCGAACTCGAACTCGTCGCCGGCGACCGCGTCGCCACCGAGCTTCCCCTCTCCGAAATGGAATCCCACGAGGAGGAGTGAGGCAGGCGAGGGCAGGCCTTCGAAAACGAGTAAGGGCTAAAGCCGAAAGGCTAAAAAGGAAATACAACTGCGGCAGATGCCGGGCGTTCGAAGAAGCCGTGAGTGGGTGAGTAGGAGATTAGGTGAGTCCGTCGGGGGGACCGCCGACGGCCGACGACCGGCCGGCCGTCGTGCTTAAGCGCCGTCATTGCGAGGCCTGCCCCCGAAGGGCTTCTGCGAAGCAATCCTTCACTTTCTTGCACCCGCGTGCTTTCGCCGTTTTCTTCAAAATTTCGCAATCCCAAATTGCCTACCTCCGCCTTCCGCCTTTCGATTTCCGCCTTTCCCCTCCGGGTGTATAATATAAACACTGACAACGGGGAGCAACGGGGATAGCATGCACAATGCGAATGAGCAAGCGCTGACAAATGCCGCATCATCCAGGCAGCCGAGACGGTACAGAATCGAGCGGGTGCAGGCAAAGCGCGAAAAGGTGAGGGCGGTGATCATTCAAGAAACAGGCTCCCCTCGAGAATCTGTGCATGAATTATGGGTGCAATAGTTGAAGAGCATGAGCGAAACCAGGTACTTATGGAGTGTCCAACGACTTCATAAGTGGAGGGTCGCTCATGCTCATAGAGAGTATCGTTCGAAAGACGCTGGGACTCAAGGACCATCGGGTGATTTCTGTCGTGGAAATGGGTGGAACGCTCCGGGTTGAATTGGCCGCCAAAAAGAAGCGAGGCCTGGTCTGTTCTCATTGCGGGCGACGGGCGCGGGTTCGGGACAGGCTGCGCGAAAGGACATGGCGGCACGTGCCGTTGTGGGGCATTTCGGTGGTGCTGCAGTACCGGCCAGGCAGAGTGCGGTGTCCATTGTGCGGAATCGTGGTGGAGCGAGTGCCTTGGGCCGAAGGCAAGAGCCCCCTCAGCACAGGGTTGATCCACATCTTGGCCGTCTGGGCAAGGCTGCTGGCGTGGGAGGTCGTGGCCCAGCTCTTCGGAGTCTGCTGGAGCACGGTGGCCTCGGCGGTGCGAAGCGCCGTCAACCATGGTCTCAAGCATCGAGACACATCGAACGTTCGTCATATCGGCGTCGATGAGATCAGTCGGAAGAAGGGACACGTGTACATGACCCAGGTCTACGATCTCGACCGGAAGCGTCTCATCTGGAGCGGCGAAGGACGGAGCGAAGAGACGCTCCGGTGCTTTTTCGAGGCTTGGGGCCCCGAGCGTACGGCCCGGATCGAGGGCATCTGCTGCGACATGTGGGCCCCCTACGTGACGGTCATCAAAGAGCGGTGCCCTGGGGCCGTCCTTGTTTTCGACAAGTTTCACCTGGTGCGGCATCTACTGGAGGCCGTAGACCGGGTGCGTAGAATGGAAGCCCGGGCGCTCAAGGCCACAGAACCTGACATCCTCAAGGGGACTCGCTATCTCTGGCTGAAGAATCCCTGGAACCTGACGCCCCACCAGAAACAGCGCCTCGGTTATCTCTTGGGGCTCAACCTGAAAATCCACAGGGCTTACTTCCTCAAGGAACTCTTCAGGGAGCTTTGGACGTACCGAAGAAAAGGCTGGGCTGCCCGCTATCTCAAAAAGTGGTTCTGGTGGGCCACCCACAGCCGCATCAAGCCCTTGAGAGACTTCGCGTGGCTTCTGCGCCGACACGAGGAGGGCATCCTGGCCTACTTCGACCTTCGCATCGACAACGGGGCCACCGAGGCTATGAACAACAACGCCAAGCAGGTGAGCCACCGTGCCCACGGCTTTCGCACCCCCGATACCTTCGCTCTCAACCTCTATCACTGTCTCGGACAGCTTCCACTACCTCAAACCGTGCACAAATTCTTGT
>CAVRTJ010000027.1:0-41648 GCA_963724125.1 uncultured Acidobacteriota bacterium | reverse complement strand
GCTATGCGGCGTCAGTACGACAGGGCATGGTACCTGGACATCATCGACGCCATAAGGGCGCGGGTTCCCGGTATCGCCTTGTCCACCGATATCATCGTCGGATTCCCCGGGGAGTCCGAGGAGGACTTCCAGGAAACGCTCAGCGTCGTGCGCCGGGTGGAGTACGACACAGCTTTTTCCTTCCGGTTTTCCCCTCGGCCGGGCACGCCGGCCGAAGGCATGGAAGCCGTGCCCGAAGCGGTGGCCCGCGAGAGACACCAGCGCCTGCTGGATCTCCAGCTCCAGATCCAGACCCGCCGCTTCGCCGCCTACGAGGGCCGCGTCGTCGAAGTCCTGGTGGAAGGTGAGAGCAAGAAGGGCGGACAGTTCTCCGGCCGCACCGAGGACAACAAGGTCGTGAACTTCACCATGGCCAGAGCCCCTGCCGTCAACAGCCTCCTCGACGTAAAGATCACCCGTTCCGCCGTCAACAGCCTCGTGGGGGAAGCGGTGGAGTGATTGCGCGCCTGACGGCGCGGTGATCAGGTGATCAAGTGATTAGTGCGCCTGGCGGCGCAGGGTAAAGGGAAAAGGGTAAACGGTAAAGGCAAAGGCGGCCTTTGACGAGCCTTCGAAGGCACGTCCCTTGTTGTACTTATCTTTAGCCCTTAGCCTTTCGGCCTCAGCCCTTGAGAAACAAGCAGCCTTCCACCGCTCATTCCACGCCCCGCCTGCCGTAGTTAAGTCCCAAATTCAAAATCCCCATTCCCAAATCCCCCCTCCGCCTTTTCCCCCGGGCGCGGGGCGGCTATAATCATCTTCGGGAGGTTTCTGCGATGCCTATCGATAAAGAATTTCTGGACATTCTTGCATGCCCGCTCTGCAAGAAACCCCTTGAATACCGCGAAAAAGAGGGCAAGGAGCAGCTTCGGTGCGCCGAGTGCAAGCGCGTCTATCCGATCGACGACGGTATCCCCGTCCTCCTTCCGGACGCGGGCGTGATCGAGGACAAGGCCTAAACCGGAACGCCGTTCACCCTCCTCGTGAGTCTCCACCGGGCACGGGCCGTCTTCGCACGACTCAGTTTATCCCGGCTTCAGCCCTCATCAATGCGCCCCTCGCCGGCTTTGTGTTCAGGAGATGCCTTCGGCTATAATTGCCGCGAAGGGAGACGGATGCCCGACTATATCTTCAAGGGCTCTCTGGCGGAAAATCCCCTGCCGGAAGTACTTCAAAAAATAAACTATTACAAGGTCCCAGGTGTCCTGACCGCCGAAGACGCCCAGGGCAAGAAACAGATATTCATCGTGGGCGGAGAGATCATCTTCGCCTCGTCCACCTTCCATCGGGACCGGTTGGGCGAGTTCCTTCTCGAACAGAAGAAGATCACGAGCGCCCAGTACGAGAAGTCGGTCCGGGACATGCGGAGCACCAACAAGCGCCAGGGCACCGTTCTCGTCGAAGCGGGCGTCCTGACGCCCCCGGAACTCTTTGAAGCCGTCAAACAGCAGGTCATGGCCATCGTCTGGTCCCTCTTCAACTGGACCGAAGGGGAAATCACCTTCAAGGTTGGAAAATACAAGGACGACGAAATCATCAAGCTGAACCTGGATACGCGGTTCGCCATCCTCGAAGGCATCAAGACCATGAGGGACCCGAAGCGCCTCGTAAAGAGGCTCGGACGCAGGGAGGACGTTTTCGAACCCACCGACCACGCCCTCACTCTCCTCCCAAGCCTGCCGCTTTCTTCGGTAGACAAAGGCGTCTTCAGGCTCGTCGACGGCGACCGGACATTCCTGCAGGTCATCCAGACGTCGCCCCTAGACTCGGGAAAAACGGCCAAGGTCCTTTACGCCCTGTTCATCCTGGGCCTGATCAGAAAGAAGAACGATTTCATTTCCATCGTGATACCCGGGTCGGGCGTCACAGGGGAGAAGTAGGTATGTTGAAGGTTTCTTTTCTCGGAGGGCTCGGCGACTTCGGAAAAAACATGACGGTCTACGAACAGGACGGACAGATCCTGGTCGTAGACTGCGGAAGCATGTTTCCCGAAGCGGACAACCCCGGCATCGACCTCATTATCCCGGACTTCGCCTACCTCAGGGACCGGGCAGACCGGATAGCGGGGCTCGTTCTCACCCACGGGCACGAGGATCATATCGGTGCTGTGCCGTTCTTCCTGCGGGACTTTCCCGTGCCCGTCTTCGCAACGCCGCTCACCATGGGCTTCATCGAAAAGAAGCTCGCCGAGCTCGGGGTGGACAACATAGAAAAGACGGTGCTCGAGGCCGGAAGGTCTTACCGGGTTGGTCCTTTTGTCGTCGAGGGGATCCCCGTCACACACTCGGTACCCGACGCCGTTTCCCTGATCATTGACACGCCCGATGGGCGGGTATTACATACGGGCGATTTCAAGCTCGACCAGTCGCCCCTCGACGGCAGGCTGACCCATTACCACCGTTTTCAGGAAGTGGGCAGAGAAGGCGTCATGGCCCTGTTGATCGACAGTACCAACGTCGAAGTCGAAGGCATGGTCGGGTCCGAGAGCCAGGTTCGAAAAACGCTCGAACGCTACATTGCGGCCCAGAGTTCGAAGCTCTTCATCACGCTTTTTTCCACAAATCTGATGCGCCTGCAGACCATTTTCGACCTGGCAAGCCGTCACGGACGCAAGGTGGCCCTCTTCGGACGGTCGCTCGTTCAAAACGCCAAGGTAGGCGTAGACGTAGGCTACCTCCGTATCCCGAAAGATACCCAGATCACGCCGGAAGAGGTCCCCAGGCACCCGCGCGGAAACGTCATCGTCCTGACTTCGGGCAGCCAGGCGGAGCCCTTTTCCGCCCTCAACCGGGTCGCCTTCGACGAGAGCAAGCATCTCTTTATCGAGGAGGGCGACCTCCTGATCCTTTCGTCCCGGATCATCCCCGGAAACGAGAAACGCGTGGCCCGCCTCATCAACCAGGTCTACAGGAAGGGCGGCGAGGTGATCACAGCCCGGGAAGACAGGGTCCACGTCTCCGGCCACGGAGCCCAGGAGGAGATACGCCTGATAGCATCCTGGGTGCAACCGGAATACTACATCCCCGTCCACGGCGAGTACAGGCAGCTCAAGGGCAACGCCCAGCTCGCCTGCGAGATGGGTTTCACGAAGGACAAGGTCATAGTCAGCGGCACCGGCGAGGCCCTCAAGTTCGAGAAGGGAACATTTGCGGGCCGCGAGGAGGTCCCGGCGGGCAGCGTCCTGATCGACGGAGACACCAGCGATTCGGTCGACCGGCTCGTCGTCAGGGACAGGCGGCACCTCTCGAACGACGGCATCGTCGTGCCCATCGTGGTCATCAACCGCCAGTCCACCCGCATGGAATCGGAGCCGGAGATAATAAGCCGCGGCTATCCCTACCTCGACGGCGGCAACGGCACGGCCGACGAGATCAGAAAGGATCTCGCCGCCCTCCTCCGTAACTTGCCCGCCGAAGAGATCCGGGACAGCAGCATCCTGAAGGCAAAGGTCAAGTCGACCGTCAAGAAGACGCTCAAGCGCAACGAAGCCAAAATTCCTCTCATCATTCCGGTGGTCATCGAAATCTGAGAATCGGTTCCGGCTCCGGCCTCAAGGCTCGACTGCGGTCACGGCCGCAGTCCCCCGTGAGGGCCGAGAACCCACGAAAGGGAGCCTATGAGCCTGATCTGGACAATCATCCTGGCAATCGTACAAGGCCTCACCGAGTTTCTTCCCGTATCCTCGTCGGGGCATCTGACCATACTGGGGGCCATCGAAGGGCTGTCCGAAAAAGACGCGCTCGTGTTCTTTCTCGTGCTCCACATGGGGACATTGCTCGCCACGCTCGTCTACTTCTGGCGCGAACTGCTCAACCTCGCGCTTGGCGCCTTCAAGGGTAAGAGCGACGCTTGGCGGTACATCGGCCTGATGGTGGTCACGAGCATCCCGACGGCCATCATCGGCTTGAGTCTGAAGGGCGTCGTGGAACGGGCAGTGACCCACCCCGCCGTGGCCGGCGGGTTTCTGCTGTTCACCGCTCTCTTCCTTTGGGGCACGCGGTACCTGCCGAGAGGGACCAAGACAGATGGGACAATTTCCTGGCTCGATGCCGCGCTGATCGGGACAGCCCAAGGGGTCGCCGTCTTTCCGGGTATCTCGCGTTCCGGCGCCACGATTTCCTCTGCCCTCGCAAGGGGCCTCGAACCCGAAGCCGCATTTCGCTTCTCTTTCATCGCCTCTCTGCCCGCCATAGCTGGGGCCTTCCTCCTGGACGCCAGGGACGCCCTTTCCAGCGCGAATCCACACCTCGCCGACGACATCGTGGGTTTTTCCATCGCGTTCATAGTTGGACTGGCCGCCCTCTGGCTGCTCAAACGCATCGTCGACAAGGGTCGGCTCTACCAGTTTTCGCTGTGGTGCCTCATCGTGGGCCTGGCAGGTATCGGTGTCTGGTTCTTCAAGGGCTGATCCCTTCGATGTTCGGGTGCGCGAGATGCGCTGGCGTATCGACACCGACGACAGAAAGCAAGGTGCCGACCGCCGGACGCTCCGACTCTTGCGCGCGCGTCGGGCCGAGGATGGCGCGGCCGGTTGTTCCCTACATATCCGGCGAGCCAGAGTGGCTGATGTGACCGTCCTCACAGAACGTCCCCGAAAACAGGAATTCTTGGATATTCGCGGCGGTTCTACAATCTCTGATCGGCGAGCGCTATTTGTGGATCCACTTTCAATGCATTAACATGACGGACTTGGTAAGTGGAGGAGCACACAGTGAATGACAGCTTCGAGATATACCTCATGCCTTCTTTCGGCGTGGATTCCGATGCCCCGGAAATCAAGGAACTGGCAAGCGTCTTGACGGACGGGGCGAAGAGCCGCCGCGACGCCGCCGTCCTCCTGTTCAATTACGTGCGGGATTCGATCCGCTACATTCCCTACACCTCATTCATGCAGATCGACAATTACCTTGGAACCGTCACGTTGGAACGCGGATACGGCTTTTGCACGCAGAAGTCTTCTCTGCTGATCGCCCTTGCCAGGGCCGCCGGCATTCCCGCGCGCTTTCATTTCGCCGACTTGAAGAACCACAACCTGCCGGGGCGAATGGGATGGGTTCTGGGCTCCGACATGATGGTCTACCACACCTACGTGGAATTTCACCTCGATGGGCGCTGGCTCAAGGCGACCCCTTCGTTCGAGAAAGCCCTGTGCGACAAGATGGGCTGGCGGCTGGTTAAATTCGACGGCACGACCGATGCGATCCTCCACCATCGCGACCGTTCGGGCGTGGTCCACATAGAGTACGTCAAGGACAGGGGCACGCATCACGAAGTCCCTCTCACCGACATGCTCGAGACCTGGTACCACGAGTACGGCCCCACAGCCCTTGAGCGTTGGGAGAGCACGCTGGCCGACAACGGCCGCGCCGCTTCAGCGTAGTGACAGGGATCGAGTAAAAACATATCTTCAACCACCCCCCACCTTCTGAAAATGCGCCGACGGGAGCGGACCATCCGCTTTTTCGGCCTGCGATGCCCACATCCTCGACGTACACAATTACTTAAGACGGTCAGAGATACGCGTCGAAGATGAGTTTGGCGGTCACGAGAACGACCATGGCCAGGAAGACGGGCCGCACGAATCGGACCCCTCTGGTGATCACGAGGCCCGATCCCATGCGCGCCCCCAACACCTGGCCCCCGGCCATAACCAGCGCGGGCACATACAGAACGTGGCCGCCCAGCATAAAAAACAGAAGCGAGGCCACGTTGCTGGTGAAATTCATCACCTTCGTATAGGCCGTGGCCTTTTTCATGTTGAAGCCGACCAGCAGCATGAACGCCACGACCCAGAAGGAGCCCGTTCCGGGCCCGAAGAAACCGTCGTAAAAGCCCAGGGTCAGTCCCGCCATCACGTAAAAGGGCGTGCTCTTCAGCCTCGGATGGACATCGAGGGCGCCGAGGTTGGGCGTAAAGAACGTGTAGACCGCGATGACACCCAGCATGATGGGAATGAGGAGTTTCAGGAAGCCCGGATTCAGGTGTTGAACCGTGATGGCGCCCAGCGCCGCCCCGACGAACGTGAATGCGATGCCTTTCAGGCACTCCCCGAGGCGGGCCGTACCGCTTCCAACAAAGTTGAACGAAGCGCTGCCGGACCCGAAGCTCGCCTGAAGCTTGTTCGTACCCAGGGCGAGCTGGGGGGGTACGCCGACTCCCAGCAGGACGGGGATGGTTATCAGTCCCCCGCCCCCGGCGATGGAATCCACGAGACCCGCTACGAGTCCCGTCGCGAAAAGAACCGGAAACAACCACAGCGAAAGGTGCATTTCACCTTCCCCGAAGCGAGCCAGCATAGCCCCCCCGCCTCGGCCGGTCAATCCTCTGTTTTATCGGAAAAGGGGGACGAGCCATTGTGCCGTCGCTCGGGGAGCGCGCCAGAAGGACGCGATCACCCGTCCGAAGTCTCCGATGCCTGGACCATACTCGTTTCAGATAGGTATTTTATAATATTATTCGTGATTGTCCGCTCGGGAACACAATTTTGTCTACAACCAGAGTTGTAGATCGCATCTACAACCAGAGTTGGAGGCACAATGCCCGTGACCGACCTATCTTAAATAACGATGGTATCCGCTGAGGTTGAAAGGCGGATATGGGGATTTTGCAGCAACAATACTCCACGGGAAGGGCCTCCGGATGGAGGCGCGAATTGCCGCAGTTTTGTCCGGGTCGTCCCACGGAGAATGCGTTCCGGCCTGTTTCGACGTTACCGGTTTCGCAATGGAGGGTCGACATGATCGGGGACGTGAACATATTTCTGGACCGGCGGCCTTTTGGCGGTCATGGACCAAGGGCTGTTCGTCCTCATTTCTCGCCTTCATTAACCCGTTACCGCTTCCCTTTCTTCTTAGCTTGGGGAGTCCGGCCGACCACCGGGCTCCCCTCCTCCCTGCACAGGGTTCACGGACCCTCGTGTTCGCCCCGGGAAGCTCGCTATCAGCAACATTCGGAACCGCGCGGGGAAGGGAGACCCTTTCCGCCCGCATAGGAACCGCAAGGAGGGTATCGGAGCGATGGGTTACGTCAACATGGGAAAAGTTTACGCAGGGCTGACGGACGACCTGGAAGCGGCCCGCCGCCGCCATGGAAATCCTCTCGACTGGCAGTACCGTCAGTTTCACGACCCCGGGCTCGCCGAGCGCTGGGCCGGGGTCATGCAGGTCATGGAGTGCCTGGGGCCGAGAAAGACGAAGGCCTGGCAATTCGGCTATCTCTATACCATCACGCCCGAAACGAAGGAGTAGGCCGGCCCCCGACCTGCGGGCCGCAGTCCATCAAATGTACCTCGACACCCACGTGCCTATCATGGCGCCTGCGAAGCGGGAATCGCTTTCCTTGAGGAGCAAGTGGTCCGCCCCGTCGAGCGAGATGAAGCTCTTCGGATGCCTGGCGGACTGGAAGATCCGGGCTGCGTTTTCAATGTCGACCGTGTCGTCCAAGGGCGAATGAAGGATGAGGATGGGGCGGCCGAGGTTTTCGATGGCATCACTAAGCTTCGCTTCAGCTATATCGTCCAGAAATTGCTTCTTGAAGGTGAACGGGCGCCCGGCGACCATGACCGACGCCTCTCCGGATTTCGCCATCTCCTCTTCCTTGCCCTTGAACAGCCCCATCAGCCCGGCCGGATCGGACGTTGCCGCGATCGTCACCACGGCGCGGCATCCGGGTATGCGCCCTGCCGCCTTAATGGCTACGGCGCCGCCCAACGAGTGGCCTATCAGGAATTTCGGCGCTTCGTAGCGGGTCGCCAGGAACTCCGACGCCGCCACAAGGTCATCGACGTTCGTAGAGAAGTTCGTCTCGACGAAGCGCCCACCGCTCTCGCCCAGACCGGTAAAATCGAAACGGAGCACCGCCATGCCTTGTTCGTTGAGCGCCCGGTCGATATTCACGACGGGCTTGAGGTCCTTACCGCACGTGAAGCAATGCGCGAAGATCCCCCACGCACGGGGCAGCCCTTCATTTGGCAGATCGAGAATACCCGCCAGTACATGCCCGTTTCCCCCCATGAATTCGACGCGTCTTGAACCCATGGTGTCATTCCTTCCTGGGACAGCCTGCTAGAGCAGATCGGGAGTCATGACGGAAAGGAGACGGTTTTGAGTTCTCCGCCCTTCGAAACCGGACCGGAACCACCAGACGGAGCCCTTGGAAAAACTGATCGGCTGCGGCCCTCCCGTGAGTATCGTCGTGGCGGTTTCCCCGAGATCGGGCTGGTGACCCACGATAATCGCAACGCCCTTTCCGCCCGGCCAGCCCACGGCCGACAAAAGATCGTAAGGCGACGCCCCCGGCGCGGCTTCCTTCAGAATCTCCACGTCCTGCCCGAATGCCATGGCCGTCTGCCGTGCCCTCGTGAACGGGCTGGAAAACAGCGTCACGTCACCACTCACGCGTGCCTTGAGCCAGTCGGCCATCATCGCCGCTTGTTCCCGGCCTTCCTGCGAAAGCGGGCGTCCCTCATCGGGCATGCCGTCCGCCGCGTCGGCGTGGCGCCAGAGTATTAAGTCCATAACACCTCCAATCGTCATCGATCGCCCCGCGCCCGGCGCCTCTCTCCAGGCGACGGCTACCTTCAGGCGTCCCTATTATTATACGATCCCGACCCCCTGCCATATTCCACAAGGACCAGAGAATGAAAGCATTTCCTAAGCCTAACGGCGAAGGGCTAAAGGCTAGGCTGAAAATGCTAAACGGCGGGGGACGGGCTTTCCAAGGCCTCCATGCGCCCTACTCACCTCATTTCCTACGTATCTACCTGCCGCACCGTCGGGCGCAGAGCCACTCGGTTACCGCCCCACAGCCGTGAGACGCACCTCAGTCCCAGGCGCAACCGTATGCGGGTCGTTTTTTAGAAGGAAGGCCCGCGACTTGATCACCTGACGCTCGATCACCCGATAACCGCTCCGGCAAGCGCCGCTCTAGCTCGTCGCCTGGTACGTTCCGAAGGTGTCCTTGAGCGTCTTAACGATCTCGCCGACGGAGGCATAGGCCTTCACGGCTTCCATCGTCGGGCCCATGAGGTTTCCGCCGTCCTTTGCCGCCGCGTCGAGTCTCCTCAGCGCGCGCGCCACGGCGTCATTGTCCCGTCTTGCCCGGACGGCACGCACGCGCTCCGCCTGCTGGCCCTCCAGTTCCGGATCGACCTTGAGGATCGGCGTGGGCACCGACTCCTCTTCCACGTAGCGGTTGACGCCGACGACCACCTTTTCGCCCCGTTCCACCCTCTGCTGGTACCTGTAGGCCGCGTCCTGGATCTCCCCTTGAACGTAGCCCGATTCGATGGCCGCTATCATGCCGCCGCGCTTGTCCACCGCCGCCATGATGTCCCCGGCCGCCCTTTCGAGGTGGTCCGTGAGGTACTCCACGGCGTAAGAGCCCGCAAGCGGGTCAGCACTGTCTGTCACGCCGCTTTCGTGGGCAATGACCTGCTGGGTCCTGAGTGCCAGGGTTGCCGCCTCGGTCGTGGGCAATCCCAGGGCCTCGTCGCGCGAATTGGTGTGGAGCGACTGCGTGCCGCCCATGACTGCCGCCAGCGCCTGTAACGCCACGCGTACCACGTTTACGTCGGGCTGCTGCGCCGTGAGCGTGGAGCCGGCCGTCTGCGTATGGAAGCGGAGCATCATGGCGCGCGGATTGGTGACCCCGAATCTCTCCTTCATGAGCACTGCCCATAGCCGGCGCGCGGCGCGGTACTTGGCCACTTCCTCAAGGAAGTTGTTGTGGGCGTTGAAAAAGAAGGACAGCCGCTCGCCGAAGGCGTTCACATCCAGCCCGAGATCTACGGCCGACTGCACGTAGGTCATGCCGTCCAGGAGGGTGAAGGCGATTTCCTGGGCCGCGGTGCTGCCCGCCTCCCGGATGTGGTAGCCCGAGATGGAGATGGTGTTGAAGCGGGGCAGCTTCTCGGTGGCGTACGCAAAAATGTCCGTGATGACCCGCAGAGAGGGACGCGGGGGGAAAATGTAGGTTCCCCTTGCGATATACTCCTTGAGGATGTCGTTCTGGATTGTGCCCGTCAGCTTTTCGGGCCCTACGCCCTGGCCTTCGGCCACAGCCATGTACAGCGCCAGGAGGATGAAAGCCGTGGCGTTGATGGTCATCGACGTGGACACCCTGTCGAGCGGGATGCCGGACAGCAGGGTCTCCATGTCCTCCAGCGTATCGATGGCAACCCCTACCTTGCCCACCTCACCTTCGGCGAGCGGATCGTCCGAGTCCAGGCCCATCTGCGTCGGGAGGTCGAAGGCCACGGAGAGCCCCGTCTGGCCCTTGTCGAGAAGGTAGCGATAGCGTCTGTTGGATTCCTCGGCCGTCCCGAAACCGGCGTACTGGCGCATGGTCCAGAACCGGCCCCGGTACATGCTGGGCTGCACCCCGCGGGTAAAGGGATAGTCGCCGGGCAGGCCGAGCTTCTCCATGTAGTCCCACGGCCCGAGATCCGAAGGTGTGAACAGCGGTTCCACGGGAATGCCCGACTCGGTCTCGACGCGCTCTCTCCCGCTCCCGTCCAGCTGCTTCCGCAGGCGATCCCGGTAACGGGCGCGGCGTTCCTCATGATTCGTTTCTCTCACTTTGTCGGTCATGCGCAGTCCTCCACATCGGATTCCATTTAATTATAGGTGTTTCATTTTAAATGTTGAATGCCCCTCATCTCCACGTCCTTCTCCGGCGGAGACGCTCCGCTGAACAGGGCGAGCGGTTTTTCTACAGGCGTCTCCGGATAGTTGCAGATTGATTCGAGGTCATATCTGCGTCGCCTGCGTGAGCACGGACCTAAGGCAGTCGAGGGACACGGGTGCGGCGTCCAGGAACGATAGCGCCTGCGTGGCCGTGGGCCGGACGAATTTGAGGAAGCGCACCTTCTTCTGTCTCGTCACCTGGTAACCGAAAGTCCCAAGGGCCTTCAGAGCGCGCTGGAGGGCCGTCATCCTGAACTCCTCGGCCGTGGCCTCACTTCTTTCCAGCCATCCGGTCATGAATCTCTCCGTTATGCGCCTGTCCTGCATCCTGTAGGCATCGACGGCCAGGGAGGCTGCATCGTAGCAGCGCGGAGCCATGAGAGCATCCTGAAAATCCACGAGGACAAGCCGTCTGTCGCCGGTGGCGATGACATTCTCGGAGTGGAAGTCCCGGTGCGCGAGCTTGAGTGGAAAGGTGCCGATCTGCTCGACCAAGGCCGATAAGGCCTGCGGCAGATCGGCGGGCACGGGTGTGTTGAGAAAGTCCTCCATAAAATGCAGCCTGAAGAAGGACAGTTCGAAAGCCATCCTGGCCTCGTCCAACTCCAGAATCTCCGGCCCCTCGCCCCACGACTCTATTTCACCGATCTTGGACGCGGTATCCAGGAGGGGGTCTTCGAGCCTGCGCGACCACTTCACCTTTGCCAGCGGCCAGCCCTCAATCCACTCCTGAATCAGGTAGGACTCGCCGTCAGGACATTCGAGGATTTCAGGAACGTATAGGCCGTGGCCCCCGAACAGCGAAGCGACGTGCACAAACCTCGCCCGCCCGTCCAGGTCGGCACGGAAATCCGCGAGCAGAGACTTTCTTCCTTTGTAGGTGCCCTGGAAGTAGCGTCGCGCGGAAGCGTCCGTCGCTACGGGCACCCATTCTCCCGGTGGAATGGCCACGTACCGCTCCGCTCAGGGTTGGGCCAGGAGTTTCTTTGCCTTGGAGGCCGCTTCGGAGTATGGATAATAATCGCGCAACTTCTCGAGGGTCTTATTCGCCTCGGTATTCCTGCCGAGTTTCTGCTCGCACATGGCCTGCTTGTAAAGGGCATCAGGGACCTTGTTGCCGAAGGGGAAGTGGTCCGAAACGGCCTTGAAGGAGGTCAGGGCGTCCTCGTAGTGGCTCTCGGCGTAAAGGCACTCGCCGATCCAGTACTGGGCGTTGTCCGCCAGCTCGGACTGCGGGAACTTGGATACGAAGTCGGCGAAGGCGGTCTCGGCCTCTCCGTACTTCCCCGCCTCCATCAGATCGAACGCCTTTTTGTAACGGGTCGCGGGATCCGACGCCAAATTCGCCGCTTCCTGTTCGCCCGAGGGCTCCTGGACTTTGACCTCGGCTTTGGGGGCGGAAGCCTCGGCCTTCGAGGGCGCACCCTTGCGCATCTGCTCGTGGAGTTGCGAAATTTCTTCGGTGAGCGCCTTCTGCTGTTTCGTGAGGCTTTCCACATCCTGGCGAAGGTAATCCACCCGCCTCGAGAGATCGTCTCCGGGGTTCATCAGCGAGGAGCAAGCCACCAGGCTTACCAGTCCAACGATGCCGCATGCCACGGCCAACTTCCTCATGGTTTACCTCCCCTCGGCAAGGCGCCCGAAGACTTTGCGGAAGAAGCCGCCTCCCCGTTCTTCCCTCTCTTTCTCAAGTTGCATTAACTCGGCGTAGAGATTCTTCTCTTCCTTGCTCAGGCGCCTCGGGGTCTGAACGTCGACCCCGACGTACAGATCTCCCCTGCCCTGGTGTCCCATCCTGGGCATACCCTTTCCGGGAATCTTAAAGCTGTGCCCGTGCTGAGTGCCCGCCGGAATGTTTAACTTCTCGTCTCCGTCCAGGGTGGCAATCACCATGTCCGTACCCAGAGCGGCCTGCGGGAAGCTGAGCGGCACCGTGCAGAATATGTCCTCTCCGGACCGATTGAAGAAGGGGTGGTCCTCGACCTCCAGGAAAAGATAAAGGTCTCCGGGTGGCCCCATCTTCTCGCCGGCATCGCCCTCCCCCGCGATGCGGAGGCGCATGCCCGTATCTACGCCCGCGGGGATCCTAACCTTGATGGTCTTCTGGGTTCGCGTTCTTCCGCTTCCGCGGCATTCCTGGCAGGGATCCCGCACAATTTCGCCCTCGCCCCCGCACTGCGGACAGGTCCTGCTCACCGTGAAGAATCCCTGCCTGAAGGCCACCGTACCGCGCCCCCTGCATGCGCTGCAGGTTATGCGCTGGCCGCTCTTGGAACCGCTGCCATTACACGCATCGCACGGTTCCTCCTTCGGTATCTTAATTTCCTCGTCCTTGCCGGCAAATGCCTCCTCGAAGGTGAGCCGCAGGTCGTGGCGCAGATCCGCACCGCGCTGGGGCCTGCGCGATCGCCGGCCGCCTCCGAAGAGATCGCCGAACCCGAACAGCCCCCCCAGCAGATCGGCAAAATCGTCGAAGAGGCCAGAATCCCAGGGGATTCCGCCCTGACCGACGTCGCCCACGGTGCCGAAACGGTCGTACTGCGCCCTTCTCTGGGGATCTCCGAGGACCGAGTAGGCTTCGGAGGCCGCTTTGAACTTCTCTTCCGCCTCCTTGCTGCCGGGATTTCGGTCCGGGTGGTTCTTGAGGGCCGCCTTGCGGTAGGCGCTCTTGATTTCTTCCTGGCTGGCGCTGTGCGAAACGCCCAGGATCTCGTAGTAGTCACCCGATGGGGTCATGTCTCAGGGCCTCCCGTGGCGTTGGGATCGTAGAGGATCACTTCAGAGAGTGTCCTCGATACCTTGGAGAGCTGTTCCAGGGATTCCTGCATACGGGAGAGATTGTCCACCGAGAGGCTCCGCTGCGCTTCCTTCAACGCCTTTTCGACCATGGCGCTCTTTTCCGCGTCCAATAGTGATCCGAATTCCTTGAAAGACTTCTGGTTGCTCTCCAGGAGTCGTTCGAGCTTGAGTTTGAGCTTCTGGATTTCAATGAGGTTTCGATCCTCCACGGCCTTTGCCTGTGCTTCGTTCACGATACGCTCGATCTCCTCCTCGGTGAGTCCCGAAGACGGGTTAACGACTATTTTCTGCTCGTTCCCTGTGATCAGATCCTTGGCGTGGACGGATACGATCCCGTTGGCATTGATGTCGAACGTCACTTCGATCTGCGGTATTCCCTTGGGAGCCGGCGGGATTCCGACGAGCTCGAACTTGCCCAGGCTAATGTTCTCGCTGGCGACCTCGCGCTCGCCCTGCAGCACGTGGATCTCGACCGTATCCTGGTTATCGAGGACGGTCGTGAAAATGCGTGATTTTTTGGTTGGGATGGCCGATCCACGCTCGATGAGCTTGACGAACATGTCGCCCCTTGGTGCTCACGCCCAGGCTGAGGGGGATGGCGTCCAGCAGGACGATTTCCTTGACCTCTCCCTTCATGATACCCGCCTGGAGCGCAGCGCCCAGCGCGACCACCTCGTCGGGATTCTTGTCCCTTCTCGGTTCCTTCCCGAAGATATCCGTGACCGCCTTTATCACCATGGGCGTCCTCGACTGCCCCCCGACAAGGAGGACCTCGTCGATGTCCTGCGCCTTCAGGCCGGCTATATCCAGGGCCTCCTGGCACGGTTTCCTGGTCCTTTCGACGATTTCACGGATAATGTCCTCGAGTTCCTCCCTCGAGAGTGTCGTGACGAGGTGACGGGGTCCCGACGTATCGGCCGCGATGAAGGGCAGGTTCACCTCCGTCGTGGGCATGGCCGAAAGCTCGCACTTTGCCTTCTCCGAAGCCTCCTTGAGCCGCTGGAGGGCAAGCCGGTCCCCCATGAGGTCGATGCCTGTCTCGCGGTTGAACCGCTTCATCAGCTCGACCATGATCGCGTTGTCCATGTCCTCGCCACCGAGGTACGTGTCGCCGGAGGTGGCCACGACCTCGAAAAGGCCTTCGCCCACTTTCAGAATGCTGATGTCGAAAGTCCCCCCGCCGAGGTCGTAGACGACTACGGTCTTGGCCTTCGTTTCCTCGAGGTTGAAGGCTATGCAGGCCGCCGTCGGTTCGTTCAGGATGCGGAGCACCTCGAGCCCGGCGATGCGCCCGGCATCTTTTGTGGCCTGCCTCTGCGGATCTGAAAAATACGCGGGCACGGTGATGATCGCTTCCTTGATCTCTTCCCCGAAGAACTCCTCCGCACTCTTCTTGATCTCGGAGATTATGAAGGCCGAAACCTCCTGGGCCGAGTATTCCCTGTCGCGGATTTTTATGCGGACGTCGCTGTTGGGCGCTTCCGTAATCGTGTAGGGCAATACCGTGCGCGCGCTCGCCACCGTCGGATCGCTGAATTTCTTACCGATCAGGCGCTTGACGGCGTAGATGGTGTTCGTGGGGTTCGTCACGGCCTGCCGCTTGGCCAGGTTACCGACCAGCCTGTCCCCTTGCTCCGTGAATGCGACGATGGACGGCGTGGTCCGGCCCCCTTCCTTGTTGGGGATGACCATCGGCTGGCCCGATTCTATATAGGCCATGCAGCAGTTCGTCGTTCCAAGGTCGATACCGATTACTTTAGGCATCGGTCTCTCCCCGTGTCTGTTGATCGCCCAAGTTCCCGCCGGTGACCACCACCCTGGCCGGCTTCACCACTTTTCCGCCAAGAGTATAGCCCTTCTCGAAAACCTCCGAGATCGTGCCGGCGGGCAAGTCCGGCCGAGACACGACCATGACCGCTTCGTGGCGGGTCGGATCGAACGGTTTCCCCAGCGCATCGATTTCCTCCACGCCGAGTTTCCGGAGCGCCTCCCCGAATTGCTGTTGCACCAGCTCCAGCCCCTGGCACCACTCCTGGGGCGCCTCGGTCTCCAGCACCTTCAACGCCCTGTTGAGGTTGTCGAGAACCGGCAGCATGAGGGACACCACGTCCGCCGCCGCCAGTCGCCGATATTCTTCTCGATCACGGTCCACGCGTTTACGGTAGTTTTCGAAGTCCGCCCGCTGCCGAAGGTACTGGTCCTGGACGTCATCCAGGCGCTGCCTCCAGTTTTTCTCTTCTCCGACGGTCTGCGGATCCCTCTCCACGATGCCCTTGCGATCCGGCACGTCCGGAGAGGCATGTGTTTGCGACGCCGGATCCACATCGAACGGTCTGCCCTCGTCGTCGAGGAACTCGATGGAGATTTCGTCATCCCCGGAGGGAGGCCCCGGAGGATCCTTTCGTCCATTTCGGTCGTTGTCGCTCATTCCCCTAACCCTGTTCCCATTTCCACCGGGACAACCGGCACCGGCACCTTCACAGGCGGGACCCGGCCAGCGTGGCCAGGCGCGCCGTCTTTCGAACAGTGGATATGGCCGCCTCGTAGCGCAGCGACTTGGGTCCGATGATCCCGAGGATTCCGAACCCGATGTCCGCATTACCGAAGGGGGCGGCGACCATGGCGAGATCCCTGACCTGCGGGTCGGGCCAATCGCTTCCCAGAACCACTCTCAGCGAACCGCCGCCCTCGACGAGCGTGTCCAGCAGTTCGAGCAGCCTGCTCTTCTTCTCTAGCGATTCCAGCAGCCGCTTTACACCCCCCAGGTTATCTTCCAGGCCCACCGACTCCAGAAGCCAGGTGGCGCCGTCCCAGAAAAGCTCCCTGTCCCGGGGAGCATCTCGAAAGTAGAGCGATACCAGTTCGAGCGCATTGAGAACCCTGTGGTTATACCTGGAACGTTCGATCTCCAGCTGGGCGCGGAGCTTTCGCCGGATCTCCGGAAAGGTGCAGCCTGCGTATCTCTCGTTCAGATACCCGCTGAACCAGCGAAGCTGCTCGGGGCTGTAGGCCTCGCCCGCCCACAGGACCTTCTCGTGCATCTGGCCGGCCTGCGAAACCACGAGACACAGGACACGGTTCTCACCGATGGCGATGAGTTCGCAGTGCCTCATGCGCATGGTTTCGACGGGCGGCGTGACGGCAAATCCCAGTGCCCGCACTGATCGGGCCAGCACTCCGCTGACGTCCCTCGCCACCGCGTTGAGGCTTCCGTCCGACACAAGCCTCTCTACCTCCGCCAGATTCAAGGGCGGATCCCCACCTGTTTCGGAAAGGATGCGCCTCGTCAGGTAGCGGTAGGAGTGGTCCGTGGGGATGCGGCCTGCATTGGGGTGCGGCTGCTGAAGAAAGCCCTTCTCTTCCAGGCGGGCCAGGATCGAACGTACCGTGGCCGAGGAGATCCTCTCCGGGCTCTGTTCGGCCAGCGTCTTGGAACTGACCGGCTCCCTCGTCTGGATATAGTGCATGAGAAGCCCAAGGAGAATATTTTCCTCGCGCGGGCTGAGCTTATCCTCCATGCCGGAAGACCTCCATTTGATTACTTATAGCATTCCGAGCCTTCTCTAATCAAGTTTCCGAACCTTTGCTTCGATGTCCTTAACACCCTGTCGGAAAAGAAATTCGCCTTCTTCCACGGACATCGCCTTTCGTTGTGAGAGCCCGCGATCCGGGCCACCTGGAATCCGAAAGCTCAAAGCCCGGATCTCCGTACGCTTGGTGGGCCTGCAGGCGCGGTGATCGAGTGATAAAGCGATCAGGCGATCGAGCCGCAGGCAGGCCTACGTAGCTCCCGGTCCCTGTCGTTTGCTTCCGCCTTTGACCTTCCACTGAGCCTTTCGGCCTCAGGCCGCAGCATTTCTTTTGACCGGCCTTCCTGCTTTGCGCTATCCTTCGCTATGGAGAACCGGTATGTCGAAGCGACAAAAAATCTACCGCATCATGGCCGTCTTCGCGGCCCTGGCGCTCATTACCGCGGGTCCTGCCGCCCAGGAACTCTCGACCTTCCTGGCGCACCTTCCCGCGCCGGGCGCCTGGGCGCGCTACCGCATCGAGACGGACAAAGGCACCTACGTGAAAAAGGAGCCCTTCGACCTCCTGGTGACCGGCGGAGAAGAGATGCACGGCGTGTCCTATGTCTGGCTTGAAGCCGGCCCGACGAATTTCGCAGGTTACAGGGACGGTTACCTACGCCTGCTGATGAAGGCGGACCCCGGCAAGGACGAAGCCATGAATCCCTTTCTGGCAGCTCTAGCCCTGGCCTACCAGGAACCGGGTGGTGAACCATTCAGGCTCTCCAGGGGAGCACTCGGCTTCATGCACAGCCAAGCAAAGGACATCAAGATCACGCAGAACGTGGAGCACCTCCCCCCCGACAAGGCCGAGACCATCAAGGGAAAGGTCTTCGACTGCTCGCGGGTCCGCATGGTCACGACCACGGAAACGTCTTTCTTCACACAAAAATACAAGGTCGTGGAAACGGGCACCTACTGGCTGTCTCCGGATACGCCCTTCAGGATCGTCAAGGCGGACATAGAGCGCGTGGAAACCAAGAACGGCAAGGAGAGCACGAAAAAGGTGAAAGTGACGCTCAAGATCGCCTCGTATACCGGTGCGAAAACCCACTTCACGAAACCCGCGGTCAAGAGCAAGGGCCTCCTGGGCCTTCTATTTCACTAGCCGCCGTCCGCCGATGGATGGGCAAGGATGGTAGTATCATGCTGAATCCGTGTACGTCGGATCGTTTCTTCAGAATGCGGGAACGCGACGGGCGGACTGTCCTCCGGGACGGCTGCTATCGACGAGGAGAGACCGATGGATGAGGAAAGGCTCGTCCAGGGCGACGGGGACGCCGCAGAACGCCAGTGGGAGGCGGCCCTCCGCCCCAAGCGCCTCTCCGAGTACGTGGGTCAACCCAAAATCACCCGGAACCTCACCGTATTCCTCGAGGCCGCCAGGCAGCGCGGCGAAGCGCTGGACCACGTTTTGCTGTACGGTCCCCCAGGGCTCGGAAAGACGACCCTGGCCCACATCGTCGCCAACGAGATGAACGTCAGCATTCGCGCCACGGCCGGACCGCTCATCGAAAAGGCGGGGGACCTGGCCGCGCTGCTGACGAACCTGGAGCCCATGGATGTGCTCTTTATCGATGAGATTCATCGACTCTCGCCGACGGTGGAAGAAATCCTCTACCCGGCCCTCGAGGACTTCAAACTGGACCTGCTCGTCGGGCAGGGCCCTTCGGCCCGAACCATTACGCTGCCCCTGCCGCCGTTCACCCTGATCGGTGCCACCACGCGCATCGGACTCCTGACCTCCCCTCTCAGGAACCGCTTCGGCATCACTTTCCACATGGATTTCTACTCCGAACAGGACCTCGCTTCCATCGTCGAGCGCTCGGCCAGGCTTCTCGTGGTTCCCACCGATGCGAAGGCTGCAGAAGAAATCGCCCGCCGGGCCAGGGGAACGCCCCGCGTCGCGAACAGGCTCCTCAGGCGGGTGAGAGACTACGCGCAGATACTGGCGGATGGAACGATCACCCACGATGTGGCCAGGGACAGCCTCGAGCGTCTAGAAGTCGACCGGTACGGGCTGGACGAACTCGACCGCCGGATCCTCCTCACCATCCTGGATAAGTACGACGGCGGCCCGGTGGGCCTGAACACCATCTCCGCCTCTCTCGGAGAGGAAAAAGAGACGATAGAGGACATCTACGAGCCCTATCTCATGCAGATCGGATTTCTCGAGCGGACGCCGCGCGGCCGGAGGGTGACCCGGCTGGCGTGCGAGCACCTCGGCAGACCGTGGCTCAACAGTGGGGCTCCCCGCTTGTTTGAGCCTTCGCCTTGACACGCGCGAGCGGCCTTTCTAAACTGGCATTGAAGTTGATCGTTCAAGAAAAAGGGGGCGCCATGAGCCACGAAGAGCATATCGCCGAAGTTCTGTCGGATAGTTTCGAGAAGCTCCGCTCCAACCTGGAGAACCTTAGGAGCATGCTGCAGGACATGGTTCTGGCAGTCCCCGCCGTGCCCGACCTGGAAAAGCTCACAAGGGCCCTGGGAGAGGTCATCCCGGAACCACGGCCCGAGCCGACCGAGCAAGAAGAACAGGCGCCCGCCGCGGCGGCGGCCCCGAGTCTCAACAACCGTCTGCTCTACCACGTGGCCGGAATCGAATACGCCAACACCCAGGCCGAGGTCCTGAACCAGCTCATGAAAGGACTGGAAGAGCACGCGGCACGAGGCGCCCTTTTCGTCGTAAAGAACGAGAACGCCCAAGTCTGGAACGCATTCGGCTTCGAGAGTGCCGAGGAAGCCAAGCGGTGGAAGACCACCATGGACAGCGATCCCCTCCTGCGGACAATCGTCAGCTCCCGTTCAAGGATGCTTCTCGACAATACGGTGCCCGGCTTCATTCCTGACGGTTCGCAGGTCGCCCGCAGCCTGCTCAGTCCCCTTCTTCTCAAGGGCAAGGTGCTGGGGTTCTTCTACGCGGATTCGGGTATCGACGGATGCCTGGACCACTACGGCATAGACATCTTGATGCGTACCGCATCCCTGGTCATCGATATCTTCCCCCTTCGTCCCAAACGTAATCCCCTGCCGCCGGTTCTCGAGCAACAGGCCGTCATCACGCCCGAATCACCTGCTCCGGCTCAGGAGGAGGACGAGGATGCGGTTCTCTTTGAAGATACGGGAACGCTCTCCTCGCAGGTCGATGAGGAGGAGGACCTGCCCGGCGCTCAGACCGTGATGGCCGAAATTCCCATGGAGGAGGAGAGCGTATCCGCATCCGAACCGGAAGGGGAAGCGCAGGCGGAACCTGAATCCGAAGCGGACGTGGAGGAGGAACCGGAAGACGAGCCCGAAGCTATGCCCGTAGATACGGGCACCCACAGGCTCGAACCGGTCGAGCTCGAGTCCGGAGAATACCAGCGGCCGGAGGCGACAGGGCCAGAAGAAGAGGCGTCCGCAGCCGAGACCTCACCCGACGCGGAAGCGACGATGCCTGCCCCTGCCGAAGAAGCCGAAGTTCCGATTCCCGCCGGCGAAGAAAAGCTTCACGAGGATGCGCAGCGGTTCGCCCGTCTCCTCGTCCAGGAAATAGCCCTCTACCACCCAAACGAGGTGGAACAGGGCAAGCGGGACGGGACGCTCTTCAATCTCCTCAGAGAAGACATCGAGCGTAGCCGGGAGGCCTATGAGAATCGATTCCAGAAGCCCTCTGTCCGCGACAGAGCCTATTTCGACAAATCCCTGGTCAAATACCTGGCCGACGGGGATCCGTCGCTCCTGGGCATGTAGGGCTCTCCTTTTCCTGATCTTGACCTCCGCTCCGGCATGGTCCGCCCGGACGGCTGCGTCCGCTTTTACCTGGGGGGTTCTTCGTCACATGGAGCCTGCGGGGCGCATAACCGCCTTGCGGAATGCGCTCAAGGGCGGCCTTTCGGCCCCTGACGAAGGTACGGCCCACGTTTTGCTGGGCAGACTCTACGAGATAGAAGGTCGAGGGGACCAGGCCGCAGCGGAGTACGCCGCCCCGGCGGTCAGACAGTCGCCCCTCTGGGAGTACGGCTATTTCTGGCGCCTTGGGATGAAAACTCCCGCGTTGGACGCCGCAGCGCAAGAAAGGTTGTGGAAGGCCCTCTTCTCGGCCGGTCCACAGGCATCGTTCAGAATCGAGGCCGCAGAGGCACTCCTCAAGGCCGCTCTCGCAGACAACCGAACCGCCGAGGCGGTCCCTTACGCCGAAGCCCTGCACCGGGCAGAGCCGCGCAACACGGAGGAGACCGCTCAGCTCGCAGGGCTGTACGAAGACGCTGGCCGCTCTTCCGACGCCCTCCCGCTCGTCGAGTCTCTCTGGTCGAGCTACCCGGATTCACCCGCCACGCGGTCCTTTCTGCGCGCGAGGCCAGAATGGGCAGGCCGCCTGCAGTCGGTCCCGAATACCGTCAGACTGACTCGACTTCGCGCCCTGGGGGAATCACGGGATTACCGAGCGCTTGATCAGGAACTCAAGGCCTTCCACCCGAAGGATCCCGAACAACAGGGATGGCGGGACTATCTCAAAGGGAGGCTTGCCGAGGCTGACCGGCATTACGCCAAGGCCGCAAAAATCTACCGTGCCCTGTCCGCCCCCCCCCAGGCCGCCATGGCGGGTGTCACGCGCATGGGGCTCATCGCCTCAAAGGGTCACCTTTCGCGACAATCAACGTGGGAGATCGAGAACGTGGTCGTGGATCTCCCTCTCGGCTACGCCGGCCGGGAGACGGCGCTCGTGTCGCTCATGAAGGCGAGGGCCCGTAAAAAACAGGTAGAACGGGCCTGCCAACTCGCAGCGGCCCTCCTCACGCCGGGCACCCCCCAGTACCAGGCCGACGAATATCTCTATGGTACGGCATGGAAACGTTGGCTCGACGGGAACAGGAACGGGGCGGAGCGACTCTGGCGCTTGATGGTCAAAAAGTTGCCGACATACGCAGACGACCGCCACGCGGCCGTGTACTGTCTTCTGCGCCTGGGACTGCTGGACAACGCGAACGAGAGAACCCTGCTGTCATCCGAGGTTCTGCGGGAAGACGCGTTCGGCTATTTCGGCTATCGCCTGAGGGGATCTTCCCCCGATCTCCGCCACGGACTTCAGCCGCCGGCGTGGCCGGCGAGTGCCAACGGGGGCCACCGTCTCAAGGGAGATCTTCTCATGGAGGCTGGCTTCCCGTCCGACGCCGCGGGCGAATACGATCTGATCGACGATTCGAAGAAGGATCAGTCACTCTGGTGGACCCTATCCCAGGCCCAGGAATCGGCCGGCGATTACCGCGGTGCGATCTTGAGCGTTCGGAAGGCCTATCCGATGGCTTACGCGTCGCCTGGACGGGAAGTTCCCGTCCAGGCTTGGCGCGCCATATATCCCCTGCCGTTCCTGGACGAGGTGGCTGAGGCTTCCCGGGACGCGAACCTGCCCGCCGTTCTGGTCTGCTCGGTCATTCGCCAGGAGAGTCTCTGGGACAAGGAAGCGGTCTCGCGTTCGGGCGCTCGCGGCCTCATGCAGCTCATGCTGCCGACGGCCCGGCACGTGGCGCGCGCGAACGGTTTGCCTCAGCCGACGCTCGCCCGGCTTCACGACCCATCCTGGAACACGAAGGCGGGCGCCGCTTACCTGGAAAGAATGCTGAAGCGCTACAACGGGAGGCTCTTTCTCGCTCTGGCCGCCTACAACGCGGGGCCCAGCCGGGTGGATGCGTGGCTGAAGAGAACGAATTGCCCGGACCGCCCCGACATGTTCATCGAGTCGATACCCCTGCGGGAAACCCGGTCCTACGTGCGGCGCATCCTCCTCAATATCTGGGAATACGGCCGCCTCTATCCGCAGCTTCGGGATTTCAAATCCGTAGCCGTTTTCAACAGGGTGTACTATAAGCCGTAAGGAACAGCGGAGGTTGTTGATGAAGAAGAAAACCACTCTAGTTCTCCTGGTGGCCGCATTCATTCTGTCCACGCTCGCCCTCGCGAACCAGGAATACTACTGGCGGGGCAGACCTGCTTTCACCGCTGGACAGTCCAGGGGGTATTTCATTTGGAACGATTCGGACGGCTGGCACGTCCGATGGACCACCAGGGAGAAAAGACACGTCTTTTCGGGCACGATCAGGTGCGACAGAGCCTTCGAACACGTCAGGGCCGTTTCGAAGGACAGAAAGGACTTCATCAAGAAAATAAACTACCGGACAATCCGCTTCGACGCCGTCGCACACGGCGGGATGGACGGTGTCGACTTCAGGCTCAGTCCTTCGACCCGGGCGGTGACCTTCGATCTCATCATAGACGGCCACAGGGCCTCCCCGCACGAGGTGCGGATCGGAAGGCACGGGAAACGTCCCGAATCTGTCCCCTTCACCATCCAACGCGAATCCAGGGCGCTAGAAAATGCCACTAAGAAGCGATAAGAAGACCCTGCAGGGCAACATCCAACCCTGGCGATGCGACCTGTGCACCGAGCCCTTCGAGCCGGATCTCCACGGCATATGCTCCCGATGCGGGCGCCTGTGCTGTCCCGACTGCCGGACGATGACATCTAATCCCGCCGTGTTCGGGGGACGGGAGGCCGTCTGCAAGCAATGCGAGGACATAGCCGCCGCGCCTGAGGACGGCAGCAGGCCGAAATGAGCGAGGACCACGAGCGCCGGGTCCGGTGGGTCCTGGCCCTGGGGCTCTTCTGCATCTCTTTTCCAGCTATCCTGGTCAGATACGCGGCGGCACCGGCCCTGACCATCGCCTTCTGGCGCAAGCTCATGGCAGCCATCATCCTCGCGCCGCTCGTGATCGCCAGGCTCAAAAAGCAGCCCGTCGACTGGGCCGAGCAGGTCCGTCTTCTCCCCTATACCGTCGGGACGGGGCTTATCCTGGCCCTGCACTTCGGAACGTGGATCGCCTCCGTCAAATACACGACGATCGCCTCGTCGCTGCTTCTGATTTCCACCCAGCCCGTGTGGGGCGGCGTTCTCGGTTACGTTTTCCTGCGCGAGCCGGTCCCGCGCAAGGGCATCGCCGCCATCGTTCTGGCCATGGGGGGCGTCGCCATCATCGTCTCCGGAGACTTCAGCCGCGGCCATCACAACCTGTACGGAGACGCGCTGGCACTGGTCGCCGCCATCGCCGCGGCGGTTTACCTGACCGTCGGGCGACACGTCAGGGAGCGCGTCCCCCTGCCGCAATATCTCTTCGTCCTCTACCTGATAGCCGCCGGGGGACTAGGCGTTTCGGCACTTGTGGCAGGCGATCGTTTCACGGGATACGACGGACGGACCTGGCTCATGTTCGCCCTTCTGGCCCTCTTCCCCTCGACCCTGGGCCATAATCTTCTCAACTATGCCGTCAGGCACATGGAAACCTACCGCGTAAACCTCTCCATCCTCGTCGAGCCGGTGGTCTCGATTATCCTCGCGGGCATACTGTTCGCCGAGATCCCCGGCCCGCGTTTCTACATCGGCGCCATTTTCGTCTTTGCCGGAGTCGTCATCGCGCTCTCCCGCCACGGCGACTCGCCTCCAAAAGGAAAGTGGCTCCGAACGGAGCCCCCGGCCATGGAAGCAACCGAGTGAGGGTGCGCCTGGCAGCGCGGCGTGACCTGGTGTTCAAGTGACCAAGTGATCGAGTCGGGAGGACCTTCAAAGGTCTCCCGCCTACCGCAGTCAAATCCGAAATCCCAATTCCCAAATCCCAAATTACCTCTGATCCTCCAGAAGGTTCTTCTTGATGAACTCGAGGACGGCTTCCGAGTGACCCTTGACGGACACGCTCTTCCAGACTTTCTGCACGATGCCCTCGCGATCGATAACGAAGGTCGACCTGTTGACCCCGAGCGCCGTCTTGCCGAAGATGCTGTTCTCCTTCCATGCGCCGTAGGCGGTGATGATCTTCCCTTCGGGATCCGAGAGCAACGGGAAGTTCAGATTATATTTCTGCCTGAACTTCTCGTGGGACCTCATGTCGTCCTTGCTGATGCCGAGCACCACGACCCCGAGTTTCTTCATCTCGATTTCGGCATCCCTGAAGGCGCAGGCCTCCTTCGTGCATCCCGGCGTGTCGTCCTTTGGATAGAAGTAAAGGACCACGATCCTCCCCTTGAAATCGCTCAGGGAGACTGTGCCTCCGTCCGTAGAGGGCGCGGTGAAGTCGGGGGCGGGCATGCCGACCTTCGGTTTATTCTCCTTCATGGCGGTCTTCTCCCGGTCCCGGCCACGGGACCACGGCCCGGAGGCCGCGACCAGGGCCAGCATGGCCAATCCGATGAGGGGTTCCAGCTTCATTTCAACAACCCGTGAAGACGTGAACAAAACATAGCATGGCTCAGGTCACCCTTCAACAAGCCGCTCTCTTCAGTATTCCTTTCCTGTTAGGATAGGGGGAGTATAATTGTTTCCCTCGCCCGAGACGCCTGGGAAGCTTGCCTTGCCGCACAGCACCGGCCGGAGCAGGAAAACCCCGGAACGGCGGATCGGAACCGCACCGCTGCCGGTTGCACTGATAGGGAGAAGTGAAGACCATGAAGACGTTTACGATCAAATTTGATCCCCTCACGGGCGAAGAGTATTACGAGGTCTGCCTCCGAGGCAGCCACCTCCTTTCAAACGCGCTGCTGAACAAAGCGTCCGCTTTCACGACGGGAGAGAGGAAGTCTCTTAAGCTTGACGGACACTTGCGCTCCGGCATCGGAACCCTGGCGCTGCAGGCGGACCGGGTCATGGAAAACTACAGCCGCAAGCCCACGGACCTGGAAAGGTACATTTTCCTGCAGGGCCTGCTGGACAGGAACGAGACCCTCTTCTACAGGGTTCTGTGCGACAACCTCACGGAGATGGTTCCCATCGTCTACACGCCGACTGTCGGACAGGCGTGCCTGATGGCCAGCCACATCGTCCGGCGCTACCGCGGCATCTACATTACGCCGGAGAACATTGCCAATATCGACGATATATTCAAGAGTATTTCTCTTCCCGAGGTCTTTCTCGCGGTAGTTACGGACGGTGAGCGGATTTTGGGCCTCGGAGACTTGGGTTCCGACGGTATGGCGATCCCCGTGGGAAAGGTGAGCCTGTATGTCGCGGCCGGCGGATTACATCCTACAGGATGCCTGCCCATTTGCCTCGACGTCGGCACCAACAACGAGAAACTCCTCAATGACCCCCTCTACCTCGGTTGTCGCCATAAGCGGCTGGAGGGTCAGGCATACCAGGATTTTATAGAACGGTTCGTCCTTGGCATCAAGAGAAACCTCCCCAACGCCCTTCTCCAGTGGGAGGACTTCTCCAAGAACAAAGCATTCACGCTGCTCGAACGTTACCGGGACAGAATTTTGTCCTTCAACGACGACATCCAGGGAACCGGCGCGACCGCGCTCTCCGCTCTCATGACCGCCATGCAGATAAAGAACGAGCACTTTGCCGATCAGCGCTTTCTCATCGTCGGTATGGGCCAGGCGGGTACCGGTTCGGCAAGACGGATACTGGACATACTGAAGGAGGAGGGCCTCTCGGACGAGGAGGCCCGGAAGCACATCTTCGCAGTGGATATTGCTGGCCTTCTCATGGAAGACTCCCCGGAGCTCGAACCGCCCCAGCGTCCTTTCGCACAGCGCCGTGCCGCCGTCGAGGGCTGGAACTTGGAGTCCCCGGAAAGGATAACGCTCATGGACGTGGTCCGTAACGCGCGGCCCACCGTCATGATCGGCGTGACCGCCAAGCGTGGTCTCTTCGGCGACGAGATCCTCAGGCAGATGGCTAAGAGTACCGACAGACCGGTCGTTATGCCGCTCTCGAACCCTACAGCCAAGTCCGAATGCACGCCCGAACAAGTCGCCGCCGCAACGAACGGCAGGGGCCTCATGGCCAGCGGCAGCCCATTCAAACCCGTCGAGTGGGCTGGACGTCGCGTGGAGACATCCCAGTGCAACAACCTCTACATCTTTCCGGGTGTCGGGCTGGGTGCGCTCATCAGCCGGACGCCCCGCATCACCAACGCCATGTTTCTCGCCGCCAGCAAAGCCCTCTGTTCAATGGTCACGGCTTCGCAGCGCGAGGAGGGCCTCCTGCTGCCGCCCATGAACGACATTCGGGAAGTCGCCTTCCAGGTCGCCTTCGCCGTCGCAAAGGAGGCCAGGGACTCCGGATTCGGACGCCTGCTCGACGACGAGAGGCTCTCGGCCCTCATAAGGAAGGCGCAGTGGGAACCGCACTACTACTCCTATCGGCCCGGCCCGGGCGGACTGATGGAGTAGGGCCGCGCGACATCGTACATTCGGAGCGGTGGCGCAGGCAACGCGACCTATGAGAATTTTTCAGCAGCCTGCTAACGCCGCCCGCTTCCTTCCACGAGAGCCCGCCACTCTGACGGGGTGTTCACGTTGGTGAGTGCCTCGGGTCTGCAGCCGTTCCTGTCCGCCTCGTCCTCGTCGATGCTTACCGCGCCGATTGCTTCCAGCAGGCGATAGGCCGTGGCACGCCCTTCCCTGAGAGCCGCTTCGACGTAGGGGCGGGCCGATGCCGGGTAGCACCCCGGCAGGGGGTGCAGGCGTCGCCCCGTCCGCGGTATGCACGGAAGGCCGGTTTCCCGACAGCGGCTGTCCATCAGAACCAGCCAATCGTCGGTCAGCAGGGGTGTGTCCACCGCGATGCAGAGGACCCTATCGGTGCTGGCTTCGCACAAGCGCGGCGTGGATGCCCGACAGAACGCCCATTCCCGGAAAACGGTCCGGGGCATGCCTCGCTTCGATCGGCAGGGGTGGAGGATCCGGCGCCGCGTAAAGCACTTCGCTGCAGACGCCGTGAAGGAGTTCTGCCGCGCGCTCCAGGAGATGTCTCGTCTTCGAAGGTCAAGAGGCGCTTGTCCTCACCCATACGGCTGGAACGCCCACCCGCGATGATGGCGCCGGCAACGACAGCTTTCAACGTAGGAACTCATCGGCACACCATTCGAAGCAAAGACCCCGCGCCGCCCTCGAGGCGGACTGCGGGGTCTTTGTGGTTAAACCGTGAATCAGGACAGTGACTTGGCCGCCAGCTCCAGCACATCGTGGGTCTCGAACGACTCGTGGTCGGTCTCGCCTGCGGCGTTGCCCAGCATGACGCTGCAGAAGGGGCAGGCCACGGCGACGCCCTTGGCGCCCGTCTCAAGCGCCTGGTCGAGCCGCTCATGATTGATGCGCTTCCCGATCTTCTCTTCCAGCCACATGCGGCCTCCACCGGCGCCGCAGCACATGGCCGCCTCTCCGTGGTGCTCCATTTCGGTTATGCTCACCCCGGGGATGGCGTTCAGGATGGTGCGCGGCGCTTCCACCTCGTGGTTGTAGCGGCCCAGGTAGCAGGGGTCGTGGTAGGTGAGGTCGGCCTTCACCTCCCGGGTCAGCTTGAGTTTCCCTTCCACGATCAGGCGCGAGACAAGCTCCGTCCCGTGCACGACCTCGTAATGCCCGCCGAATGCGGGGTACTCGTTCTTCAGCGTGTTGAAGCAGTGCGGGCAGTTCGTCACGATCTTCCTGACCTTGTAGCCGTTGAGCGTCTCGATGTTCGTCTCGGCCAGGGTCTGGAAGAGGTACTCGTTGCCCAGCCGCCTTGCCGAGTCGCCCGTGCACGTTTCCTCGGTCCCCAGCGTGGCGAAAGAGACGCCCGCCGCATTCAACAGTTCGACCAGGGACTTGGATACTTTCTGGCCGGCCGCGTCGTAGGCGCCCGCGCACCCCACCCAGAAGAGGTACTCCGCATCCTGCTTGTCAGAAATGTGAGGTACGACAAGCCCTTCGGCCCAGTTGGCCCGGTCCGCCTGCGAGAGGTTCCAGGGGTTTCCCTGCCGCTCCATGCCCTTGAAAGCGATCTGCGCCTCCTGCGGAAAATTGCTCTCCTCGAGCGTCAGGTTACGGCGCATGCCCACCAGCTTGTCGACGAACGTGATGTGAAGAGGGCAGGCCCACTCGCAGTAGCCACAAGTCGTGCAGGCCCAGATCGTGTCCTCGCTGATCGTGCCGCCGATAAGCGGACGGTCCTCCGGCACTTCCAGGTCCTGCTTCATCTGCGCCAGCGGCGTCTCATAGAGGTAATCCCTGAGATCGTTACCGTAATCCTTGGGCTTGAGGGGCTTGTCCGTGAGCGTAGTTGGGCAGACCTCCTTGCATCGGCCGCATTCCGTGCAGGTGTAGAAATCGAGCATCTGCTTCCAGCTGAAATCCTGAATGCGGTTGACGCCGAAGTGTTCGGCCTCGAGATCCATGGGTTTGATGTTCTTGGTGGGTTCGAGTTCCCTGAAGTACACGTTGAACAGAGCGGTCAGGACGTGGAAGTGCTTGGAGTACGGCAGGAAGTTCAGGAAACCGAAGAATATGGCCAGGTGGCACCACCACATGGTTCTGTAAAGAACGTGCAGCGCGGGGTGGGACAGTCCGCCGAGTAGTCCCGCTATGGCGAGCCCTGCCGGCGACCAGACCTTCCAGGACGGATTATGAAGCGCGATGAAGGCGCCGTCGGCCACGAGATCGGTCACCATGAGCCACCCGATGAGGTGCAGCGTGGCCCAGGCGTCCCAGGAGTTCTCAAGGCGGTCGGGAGGGAAGAAGAGGCGTCGCGCGGACGCCAGCAGCACTCCGACGATGACCAGAATCTCGAAGACGTCCTTCGTGGTCTGGTACCCGAGGCCCAGCGGCCCGAGCAGCTCCGTCAAGTGAAAGTGCGGAAAGAGGCCCTCGAGGATGAGAGAGGTCGACCGGAGGGCCAGGACGACGAAGCCCCAGAAGATCATGAGGTGGAAGAAGCCGGCGTACCGGTCTCTCACCATGCGCTTTTGAACGAATGCATACAGAAACAGGCCTTTAAGTCTCTCCCAGGGTCTGTCGAAGCGATTGTCCGGAACCCCCGCCAGGAGGGCGCCTACGCGGCGATGGGCCGTGTTGGCGAACAACGCCAGCGAACCAATGACGAAAGCCCAAAAGAGCCAGGTTTCTACTGGATGCATGGTCTTACCTCCTCCCAGGCGTCACGCCCCCTGCGCAACTTTGGTTAAATCTCAGAATAGGATGAAGCCGCGCCTTTGTCAATGTGGGTATTCACTCATTCTAGAGGATCGCGCCGCGAAGCCCACGCAGAACAACATATTGCTGGCTCTCAATTAACCTGGTCACCGGCGGATGCCAGCCCGCCCCCAGGATGTGAGCAACCGCTCACGTCCTAGCCCCGCGATCTTCCCCCCGCATAGACCGAAAACCGCTTATGGGCGAAACCTCAGTCGCTCTCGCTCTCTTCCACATCCGGTTTCTGCACCGGCGGGATAAACCCGACCAGTCCGTCCTTGGCGAGCTTCTTGAAGATCATGAGCGCCCTTATTTCCTGAATCGGCGAGATGCGTATGATCGACTGGACCGCGTTTGTACCGTTGATGCGGCTCAGGACGTAGTTTTCCTGCGGGCGTAAAGGCGAGTTCGTTGAGGTCCGACAACGATTGCCGCAGGTAGGGCACGTGCTCGATGCTGAACTCGTCCGAAACCAGCGTGTCCTTTATCTCCTTGTAGGCCTTCGGAATCATCGCCTGCGCCAGGGAATGACCCGGGGAGAGAATGAGAACCTGCTTGAAGGTCTCGATCGCATCCTCGTAGTGGCTGGAGTTGAACTGTTTGAGCCCCAGGTTGCAGAGGTTCCTGACGTTACCTTCCACCTCGACCTCCGAGGTGGGTTCGGGCGGCGGCGCCTCGACCACATCCAGGATACCCATCTGGTACATGTCGTAGAGGGTCTTGCTCACCGCGAAATCGGACGCGTGGAACATCAGGCTGAGATCGGAAATGCGCCGCGGCGCATCCAGAAGCTGGACCATCCTGTTGTAGAGCGGATCGGAGAGTATGGAGCGCGTCAGGTTCTCGGGGAGGATCCGGAGGACCGTTTGCGGTGTGGGAAAAATCTTCCGGATGCGCCCCCACTCGTCCGCCCGCCTGGTGCCTTCCATGAGAATGGACGTCACATCCATGCGGATTGCAACGTGGCTGTCTTGCGCGGGCGCGTCGTTATAAAATTTGAAGGTGCCCGCCTGCCACAGGAAGAGGTCGTAGATGCTCTCCTCCGCCTTGATGCGGAGAAAACGCTGGACCTCGTCTTCGCTCAGAAGGCCTTCCATCACGAGGATCCTTCCCAGCTTGATGCCGGTTTCGCCCTGTTTGATAAAGGCCCTCATGAGGTCTTCTTCGTCGATCTTTCCGTAGGACAGGAGAAACTGGCCGAAATATTCGCGGGGGTCGTTGCTAGCCGAGGCGACGATTTTGCCCTGGCAGAAGTAGATTTCCTTGACGATTTCGCCGCGCTGGAGAAGCAGGATGCCGGTTTTCTGGCTTATCGCCAGCCACTGCAGGAGATCGGGCAACGGCATCGTGGCGAAATCACCCTGAATGCTCATATCCCCTGCGCCCCCATGCATCCAAGTGAATAAAAAAGGGGAAGAGGTCTACCCCCTTCCCCTCTTCGGAACGTCGCGTTCCCAGTCCCTTCGGCGCCGGCCCCGGGATGCTCTACGCCAGGGCCTGCTTGGCCTTGTCGACCAGTTGGGTAAAGGCGGCGGGATCCTGCAGCGCAATGTCTGCCAACGACTTCCTGTCCAGAAGGATATCGGCCTTCTTGAGGCCGTCCATGAACCTGCTGTAGCTCATGCCGTTCTGGCGGCACCCGGCGTTGATCCTGACGATCCAGAGGCGGCGGAAGTCGATCTTTTTGAGCTTGCGTCCCCTGAAAGCGAAGACGAGCGAGCGCTCCACCTGCTCCTTGACGGAGCGGTACAGGCGGCTTTTTCCCCCGTAGTAACCTTTCGCGAGCTTCTTGAGTTTTTTGCGGCGCTCGACTTTGTGATGGCCGCGGCGGACTCTGGGCATGAGTGTATCTCCTCAGACCTGAATAAGTTTTCTGACTTTTTTAAAGTCGGCGGCGTGGACCAGGGTCGCGGTACCGAGCCGGTTCTTCCGTTTGCGGGTCTTGGACGTCAGAATATGGCGATGGTAAGCCTTGAATCGCTTGATTTTACCAGATCCAGTCACCCTGAACCGCTTAACGGCGGCCCGGTTTGATTTCATCTTAGGCATCCACGTGACCTCCCAGCTATTTCTTCGCAGGCGTCAGGAGCATGATCATCATCCGGCCTTCCATGGTCGGTGCACGCTCTATCTTGCCGGTTTGAACCACCTCGGTGGCGAGGCGCGAGAGCAGCTTCTGCGCCAGTTCGGGGTGGACGATCTCTCTTCCGCGGAACCTGACTGAGATCTTGACCTTCTGGCCATCCTCGAGGAATTCTTCGACGCGTCGCTTCTTGACCTGAAAATCGTGTTCTTCGATCTTCGGGCGAAGCTTGATTTCCTTCACGACGACATTTTTCTGTTTCTTACGGGCCTCTGCGGCCTTCTTCTTCTCGTCGTAAAGATACTTTCCGTAGTCGATGATGCGGCAGACGGGAGGGGTGGCTGTCGGAGCGACCTCCACCAGGTCCAGCCCCTTGCCTTCGGCAACGGCCATTGCATCATCCGGGGTCATGATCCCCAACTGAGCCCCGTCTTCGTCGATGACGCGAATCTCACGTATCCTGATCTGGCGGTTGATCCGCGGTCCTCTTGTGGTGGTGGCGTCTCGGATAGTGACCTCCTTAATCCAGTTCCACAGACCGGCTCTCCACCTGTTGGAGAGCCATCGTCTTAAAAGCCTCGACGGCCATCGCGCCCCGGTCACCCGCAGATCGGCTGCGGACAGAGACACTCAAATCCGCCTGTTCGCGATCCCCGACGATCAGCATGTACGGGATCTTCTGAAGCTGGGCTTCGCGAACCTTGTAGTTCGTTTTCTCTCCACGGGCATCCACAGATACCCGCAGACCGGCGGCACGCAGTTCGCCAGCCACCTCTTCGGAGTATGCCACATGTCGGTCCGCGATGGGAAGCAGGCGCACCTGCTCGGGCGAGAGCCACAACGGGAACGCGCCTTTGAAATGCTCGATGATCACCCCCAGGAAGCGTTCCACCGAGCCCAAGATGGCCCTGTGGATCATCACGGGTCTCTCCGGTGTATTCTCGGGACCGACGAAGCTCAGGTCGAAACGTTCGGGAAGGTTGAAGTCGAGTTGGATCGTCGCCAACTGCCACTGGCGGCCGATCGCGTCACGGACCTTGAAGTCGATCTTGGGGCCGTAAAAGACGCCTTCTCCCGGATCGACGGTGTGTTCGATTTTAAGCGACTCGAGGATGTTCTTGAGCGCCGCCTCGGCCTGGTTCCAGACCTCGTCGGACCCCACCGAGTTCTCGGGCCTCGTGGAGAGGTATACGTGGGGATCGCTGAACCCGAATATCGTGTAGACCTTCCCGATCAGCTCGAAAAGGGAGCGGATCTCGGACTCGATCTGGCCCGGGCGGCAGAAAATGTGCGCGTCGTCCTGCGAGAAGGAGCGGACCCGCGTGAGGCCTTGTGTCACTCCGCTCCGCTCGTAGCGATGCAGGCGCCCAAAATCCGCAATCCTCAGCGGGAGATCTCTGTACGAGTGGCTCTCCGCGCCGAACATCAGGCAGTGTCCCGGGCAGTTCATGGGCTTCAGGCCGAACTCGCGCTCGTCTATCTCGGAGAGGAACATATTGTCGCGGTAATGATCATAGTGGCCCGACCGCTTCCACAGCTCCACATCGAAAACCTGTGGCGTGATGACCTCCTGGTAGCCGTACTCCCTATAGAACTCCCGCATCAGGTCCACGAGCCCGTTGTAGACCAAGGCCCCCTTCGGCGTAAAGAACGGCGAGGCGGGCGCCCACTGGTGCATCATGAACAGCCCCAGTTCCTTTCCGAGTTTCCTGTGGTCCCTGGCCTTGGCCTCCTCAAGACGGGTCAGGTAGGCCTTCAGCTCTTTCTTGCCGAAGAAGGCCGTGGCGTAGATGCGCTGGAGCATCTTGTTGTGCTCGTCGCCCTTCCAGTAGGCCCCCGCCACGGATAGCAGCTTGAAGGTGTCGGGCTTGATGCGACCCGTGCTGGGAATGTGCGGGCCTCGGCAGAAGTCGTTGAAATCGCCTTGCCGGTAGATGGACACGGGCTCGTTCTGGCCCTTTTCGAACGCCAACTCGGCCTTGTAGGGCTCGTTTTCGGCGGCAAAGAAATCCCTGGCCTTTTCCCAGGGCAGCTCTTCTCTTCGAATGGGCGTATCGCGGGAGATGATCTCCCGCATCTTCTCTTCGATCGCCTCGAGGTCTTCGGGTGTGAAGGGTGCGTCCCTGTCGAAGTCGTAGTAGAAGCCGTCCTCAATGACCGGCCCGATGGCGATCTTCGCCTCGGGAAACAGCTCCTTCACGGCGTTCGCGAGGAGGTGTGCGCAGCTGTGGCGGTAGACCACCAGCGCCTCCGGCGTCCTGTCCGTCACCAGCTCGAGCGCGCAGTCTTCCTGGATGGGCAGGTAGACGTCCATGAGGCGCCCGTTGCACTTGGCGGCGAGCGTAGCCTCGGCGAGTCTGGGCGAGATACTCTCCCCCACCTGGTACGGAGTCGTCCCCTTCGGAAAGACTTTTACGGTCCCGTCCGGCAGGGAGATCTGGACGTCGGGCATGACACCTCCCGAAAAAAATGGTAGGCGCGAGCGGGATCGAACCGCTGACCTCTACCGTGTCAAGGTAGCGCTCTCCCATCTGAGCTACGCGCCTACGCAGACGGAGAACTCTACCAGAGAACGCCCGTTCTGTCAACGTGTCCCTGCCTATAGACGGCCTCTCGAGACCGCCCTGCCCCCGACCGGGCGCACGCGCCTGCCGCGACCTCAAAAAGGGCGAGGCATCAATCCAGGGGCCATCCGCCGTGAAGACCGGTGGTCAGGCCTTCCGTCCGTATCGTGTGACGGGGCTCCGGTTCCTGACTGGAATGGATGGCTCACCCATCATGTATGGTATTTTTATGGGGGTTGAGGACACCGGGGCGGTCGAGGACAGCGCGCCCCCCGAAGGAAACGAGGTTCGTTATGAGCGAAGCGAAGAGCACAAAACGGCCGAAGGCCGTTGTACTTTTGTCGGGCGGCCTGGACTCGACCCTGGCCGCGAAGATCCTCCAGGAACAGGGCGCCGACCTGATCGGCGTGAGCTTCTCCACGGGCTTCTGCGTGTCCGACCACAAGCGGGCCACGGCCGACCCGGACGACGACCCGAAGAAGCTGCGGAACGAGGCCCTGCGGGCGGGGGCCGACCTGGGCATCCCGGTGAAGCTCGTGGACATCTCGAAGGAGTACCTCGACGTCGTCTTCAACCCGAAGCACGGCTACGGCGCCCACATGAACCCCTGCATCGACTGCCGCGCGTTCATGCTCAAGAAGGCCAGGGCCATCATGGAGGAGGAGGGCGCCGACTTCGTGGCCACGGGCGAGGTGCTGGGCCAGCGGCCCATGAGCCAGCGGAAGGACCCCATGCGGATCGTGGAAAAGGACTCGGGCCTGAAGGGCAAGCTCGTGCGCCCCCTCTCGGCCCGGCTTCTCGAACCCACCGATCCCGAGAAGGACGGCCTTCTGGACCGTTCCAGGCTGCTCGCCATCCAGGGCCGCAGCCGCCGCACCCAGATGGACCTCATCGAGTCCAAGGGCATCACGGACTACCCCTCGCCGGCGGGCGGCTGCTGCTTCCTGACGGACGAAAACTACGCGCGGAAGTTCAAGGACAAGATGACCCACCGGGGCCAGGCCCGCATGGAGTGGGAGGACGTCACCCTCCTCAAGGTCGGCAGGCATTTCAGGCTCACGCCCGCGCTCAAGCTCATCGTAGGCCGCCGCGAGCCCGAAAACGTCTTCCTGGAGCGTTTCAGCAAAGAACAGGGTGCGGTTTGAATGCCCGGACGTTCCGGGTCCTGTCGCCATAACCGACGAATCGCTCCCCTCGCAGGAAGAGGAAGAGCTCTGCGCCTCCATCGCGGCCAGGTACTCGGACGGCAAGAACGGAGCGTCCGTCCTCGTCAGGGCAATCAGCGAGGGGAGGCCCGATCGGGAGTATCAGGCGGCGCCCCTCTGGGACGAGAGCATCCTCGGACCCATGCGGTTATAATGACCCGGCCGGATTCGTGGATGCCGCGGCATCCATCCGCAGGTTCGGGTGTTCAATCACCCGCCCCATGCGGCAAACGCGATCAGATCGTTTAGGACATAAAATCACATGCACGGTATCAGCTTTACGCCCCTCGGACTTCTCACCCTCGCGCTTGAAATTCTCATCGTTCTTTTTTCTCTGTCCGTCCACGAGAGTGCGCACGCGTGGATGGCCGACAGACTGGGCGATTCGACGGGCAGAATGCTCGGACGGATCACCCTGAACCCCGTGCCCCACATCGATCCCATAGGCACGATTCTGATGCCGGCCGTCATGGCCTTCATCGGCGGCCCCATCTTTGGATGGGCCAAGCCCGTTCCCGTTTTGAGCCGGAATTTCAAGCACATCCGCCGCGACGAAGCCTTCGTGGCCGCCGCGGGCCCGGTGAGCAACCTCATCATCACGATTCTCACTACCTTCGTCCTCGGCGGATTCCTCATCTTCATGCAGCCGGCCCGGCTCTTCGACATGATCAATACGCCGTACTCGGGTCCGTGGTGGATCTTCCTCCTGGGCGAGATCAACCTGATTCTCGCCGTCTTCAACTTCATCCCCATTCCCCCGCTGGACGGTTCGTGGATACTATCCGCCCTCCTTCCGTACGGCGTCCACCAGTTCTACGAAAGTATCCGCCGCTACGGGCCGATTCTGCTCCTCATCATCTTTTTCACACCGTTGCTCAATTTCATTTTGCTACCCGTGCTCAGGGTCTCGATCTTCGTATTCGTGGATTATCCGCTGCGCCTGCTCGCCATGCTGGTGAGCTAGCCGGGTGAGGGATTTTCCCCGCTGGTGCGTCTCGGGACGGTCTCCCGGTGATCTTCGCGCGCCGGTACCTCTCGGCTTTTCAGACATCCATGTCGTATCGCCTTGTCCCCGGTCGCGCAGGTGAGGATGCAGCGACCATCGCGGGATGTATAATGTCGCCGGGGGGGCTCGATCAGGAGGGGCATCAATTGGACGACACTCGTGCAGCCATGTCCGAGAATGCCGAGGGGGATCCCGTGGGGATTGTTCTACGCAGCATCCTGGTCCACCTGACGGTGTGGATTCTGGTGGCCGTTCTGGGACCCATAGTGATCGTGCTAAGCCCTTTTACCGGTGGGAACGTGGTCTTCTGGGCCGGCCGCATCTGGGCGATTGTCATCCTCAAGGTGGCCGGCGTGAAGCTGGAGATCGAGGGCCTGGAGAAGGTCCCCCGGGACAAGGGGCAGGTGCTCGTGGGCAACCATGCAAGCAACTTCGATATCTACGTCATGATCCTGGCGTTGAAGGACCACTACTACAGGTTCCTCGTCAAGAAGGAGTTGGCCAAGATCCCCATATTCGGATGGGCTTTGCTGGCCTCGGGCTTTCCTTTCGTGGACAGGGGAAACAGCGCGAAGGCGCGAAAAACGATGGATAAGCTCTCCAGGCGGATAGAGCGGACGGGTATGAGCATACTCGCCTTCCCCGAAGGCACGAGAAACCGCACCGAGACGCTCATGCGCTTCAAGAAGGGCGTTTTCGTGCTGGCCATCGAAAACGCAATGCCGGTCGTACCCTTCGCCATCGAGGGCGCCCAGCGCGTGCAGCGCCGACACGGATTCCGGGTTACGACGGGCACGATCCGGCTGACCTTTTTCGACCCGATTCCGACGGTCGGGATGCAATATGAGGACCGCGACGGACTGATCGAGAAGACGCGCGATCTCATCAAGACGCAGCTTGATACGGGCGGGCAATAACCCGCGGAGGCATTCGGAGTGATACTGTATCTCGACCCCTTAATGGGTATCGCCGGAGACATGACCGTTTCCGCCCTCGTGGACGCCGGCGCGGATCCCGCCGCGGTGAACGCTGCGCTGGCGGGGCTGGGCCTGGGAGACCTGGAATTCACCTTCCAGAAAGTGCGCAGGCAGGGCCTCGCGGCGCTCCATGGAACGGTTTCCTCGCCCGTTGAAAATACGCACCGCCATCTTGCGGACATTCTGTCGATTATCCAGAAAGGCGGGCTTCCTGGGGCCGCCGCCGACAAAGCCGCCGCGGCCTTCACCAGGCTTGCGGAGGCCGAAGCCTCCGTACACGGATGCGGCGTGGAGGAGATACACTTTCACGAAGTGGGCGCCGCGGACGCCATCGCGGACATCGTCGGCGCTTGCGCCGCGTGGCACTCGCTGGGATGTCCTCCGGTCGAATGCGGCCCGATGAACCTGGGTTCGGGCTTCACGACCATGGAGCACGGGACCTTCCCCGTCCCGCCGCCGGCCGTCGTCGAACTCTTGAAGGGCCGCCCTGTCTTCTCTTTCGGCCCCGCCGTGGAGCGTACGACCCCTACCGGCGCCGCCCTCGCCGTGACTCTGGCCCGCCGCTTCGGTCCCATGCCGTCCGGCGTGCTCAAGGCCGCCGGCTACGGTGCCGGGTCGAAAGACACGGAGGATATGCCCAACGTGCTGAGGGCGATTCTGCTCACCGAAGAACCGGGAGACGGCCTCGTGGGCGTCACCGAAGCCCTAGATAGACGATATGACGCCCGAACTGCTGGCCGGCGCTCTCGAAGTCGTGCGCACGGCCGGGGCCCTGGACGTCTTCGTGACCCCCGTGCAGGGCAAGAAGCACCGCCCCGCGTGGACGGTCACGGTGCTCTACCCGCCGGCCGACGAGGCCGTGATCGGCGACCTCCTCCTTGAGCACACCACGACCACCGGCGTTCGCTCGTCCCTCTGGAAGCGGCGGGAACTGCCCAGGACGATCACGACCGTAGAGACGCCCCACGGCCCCCTGCGGGTCAAGGTCATCACGCTGCCCTCGGGCCGCACCCGGATGCACGCCGAGTGGGAGGACGTGAAGGCTCTGAGCAGGGCCGCGGGCGTTCCCGCCAGGGAAATCGCGGAGAATTTCCACAAGTGGCTGCCCTGAGATTCCGCCAGTCCGCCGACACGTTCACCGTCGAGGAAATCCCTCTTTTCGAGCCGTCGGGCGAGGGCGGTCACCTCTACCTGACCATTCGGCGCAGAGACATCTCCACGCCTTATCTGTTGCGGACACTGCAGAAGAGACTCGGCGTGAAGGAACCGGACATCGGCTGTGCGGGCAACAAGGACCGGGACGCCACCACGATCCAGACCATTTCTCTGCCGGCCGCGCTCGAAGCAAGGGCGGGCGACGTGCTCGGCAGCTTGGAGGTCGAGGTGCTGGGGTCGGCACGGCACGAGCACAAACTACGCACCGGCAAACTGAAGGGCAACCGGTTCACGGCGGTCATCGAGTGGTCGGGACCGGACGAGCGCGAGAGACTCGAGGCGGCCTGTGCCCATGTGCGCGAGCACGGTTTACCCAACGCTTTCGGCCCCCAGAGGTTCGGCGACGGACGCGCCGTGGAAGAGGGCCGCCTTCTGTTCTCGGGGCTTAGGCGTTTCGGCTCTTTCAGAAAGAGCCGCTTCGCCGTATCGGTTTTTCAGGCGTACCTCTTCAATCAGCTCCTGGAACTCCGGCAGGAACGGGGGCTCTATCCCGGACCGGTCGCGGGCGACCTCATGAAAAAACACGATACGGGCGGAGAATTCGTGGCGGAGGCGCCGGATCCGGAGATCGAAAGGCGTATTCGCGCACTGGAAATCTCCCCCACCGGTCCCATTCCCGGCAGGAAGATGCCCCATCCCGCCCTCGACGCGCTGGAACTGGAGCGCGAGGTGCTCGCGGCGAACGGTATGAACGAGGGTTCGCTCATGGCTACGAAGGCCCCCGGGGCCAGACGGTTCCTGCGCGTCCCGGTTGACCGCTCGCCGTCCAAGCTTTTTGCCGCATTCCGGGTCGGAGGAGGCTGGAATTGTCAAGCTCTCTTTCGCTTTGCCGCCGGGCTCCTACGCTAATGTGCTCCTGCGAACTCTCGGGTGCGAAATCCTCAAGCCCGGTGTACCGGCCGCGTACTGAGACCGTGATCCGCCCCGCTCGTGCCTCCGTCCCCCGCGTCGACTTGACGGCGGACTGGGATGAAATTATTCGTTTGCAAAGGCATTCAAGTTAAAATGGAGTGATTGAATAAATAGAACAGGAGGTTCCAATGCCTACCATCGAATCGACGCCGCAGTTCGTCGCGGAAGCTTACGCCGGAGTTTCCAAGAATATTGAAATCGTCCGAGATCGTCTCAAGCGCCCCCTGACCTACGCCGAAAAGGTTCTGCTGGGACACTTGGACAATCCGGAACTGGCCGAACTCAACGCGGGTAAGAGCTACATCAACCTTCGCCCGGACCGTATCGCCATGCAGGACGCGACGGCCCAGATGGCCCTTCTCCAGTTCATGCAGGCCGGCAAAAAGCATACGGCCGTCCCCACGACGGTCCACTGCGACCACCTCATCCTTGCCCACACCGGCGCGGGGCCGGACCTGGCCGCCGCCACGAAGTCGAACAAGGAGGTCTACGACTTCCTGGCGTCCGTTTCGTCCAAATACGGCATCGGCTTCTGGAAGCCCGGAGCCGGCATCATCCACCAGGTGGTCCTGGAAAACTACGCTTTTCCCGGCGGCATGATGATCGGGACGGACAGCCACACGCCCAACGCCGGCGGACTGGGCATGTTCGCCTCGGGCGTGGGCGGCGCCGATGCCGTGGACGTCATGGCGGGTTTTCCCTGGGAGGTCCTCTATCCGAACATCGTCGGAGTCCGTCTCACGGGGAAGCCTTCGGGGTGGACGAGTCCGAAGGACGTCATCCTCAAGCTTCTCGGGATCCTGAGCGTCAAGGGCGGGACCAACCGGGTCATCGAGTATTTCGGCCCCGGCGTCGAGGCCCTGTCGTGCACCGGCAAGGGCACCATCACGAACATGGGCGCCGAACTAGGCGCCACCACGAGCATCTTCCCTTTCGACAAGCGGATGGACGCGTACCTTCGGGGCACCGAGCGCGAGGCCATCGCCGACCTCGCCTCGAAGCACCGCGACATGCTCCGCGCCGATCCCGAGGTCGAGGCCTCGCCCGATAAGTTCTTCGAACGCGTGGTCGAAATCGATCTGTCGACGCTCGAACCCCACGTCACCGGTCCGCACACGCCCGACCTCGCGCGCACGGTATCCGAACTGAAGCAGGCCGTGAGAAGGAGGGGTACCCCGACCGGCTGCGGTTCGGCCTGATCGGCTCGTGCACCAATTCCTCCTACGAAGACATGGGACGGGCGGCCCAGGTGGCCCGGCAGGCATCCGAGAAAGGCATGAAGACGGTCATCCCTCTCATGGTGACGCCGGGAAGCGAGCAGGTGCGCGCCACCATCGAGCGGGACGGGCAGATGGCCGCGCTCGAGGCCGTGGGAGCGACGGTCCTAGCCAACGCCTGCGGCCCGTGCATCGGACAGTGGAAACGCGACGACCTTCAACCGGGCGAAAAGAATTCCATCATCAGTTCGTTCAACCGGAACTTTCCCCGCCGCAACGACGGGAACGCCACGACCCTGTCCTTCCTCACCAGCCCCGAGGTCGTTCTCGCCTACTCGCTGGCGGGCCGGCTCTCCTTCAACCCGCTTAAGGACCCCGTCGAGACGCCGGACGGC
>CAVRTJ010000026.1:0-49241 GCA_963724125.1 uncultured Acidobacteriota bacterium | reverse complement strand
GAGGCCCCCGTGGCGGAGACCGATGTGATCCCGGGCATTCCCGCGGCCCCGGCAGGCGCGACTCAGCGCTTCTACGCCTGGGACCACCTGGGCAGCGTCCGGGTGGTCACGAACGAAACAGGTACGGCCGTGGACAAGCACGATTTTGAGCCTTACGGTGTGGAGATCCTGCCCAGCACCGCCAACACCGCCGTGGCCTCGCACCTGTACGACGGCCAGGAGAGGGATGAAAACTATCGGAAGCCTCGACTACATGCACTACCGGTACTACGGCTCCACCATGGGCCGCTTCCTGAAGCCCGACAACGTGGATGGGAACCCGCGATCCCCGAGCTGGAACATGTATGCGTACGTCAGGGGGAACCCCATCAGTTTCAACGATCCGACGGGGCATGCTTGGGCAGTGCCCAAGACTTCGCTTCAGAGGACACTCCAGGCAGGCATGTTTAGCTATGATGAGGCGATCTCCACCCTTGTAGGCAAATCTCTAGATGGTCTGACTTTATCTCAATTGCTCCAACTGATCAGGGAGACCTACGGAGTGCCGGACGATATCAATATCGTGCCTATCAACGGTCTTGACGCTCAATCCTATGAGAACACTATTCAGTTACCGAGATCCGCTATTTTGGAATGGGCTGAAGGGCCAACGAGTGTCTTTGGAGGAGGTTTGGTCGCGGATCTTCTCTTTGAATGGGGAAATATAAGAGTTGGCAATTCCGCCGCCGGAAACACCACTGTAGGAACATCGCCCCCAGGCAAGGAGTCCTTTGCCTACGTCTGGGCACTCAAGAAAGCACAGTCCCTTGGCATTCTTGGATCTCCGTCTTCGTGGGAACTTATATCCGAATGCAATTACGGCCATGCTCCGCGCGGAAGGTTCATGGGATTACGCGGATGGGGGCCTTACTTATGCACAGAGAAAACAGATATTTGAGGGGACCCCCGAACTCATTAAGGTTGCCTTTGGAATGAGATGGGTAAAAGGTTCCGGATATCGGTTCGGGAACGGCGTTTTTATAAATATGGCGGCGAATGAGGTGCGAGATATGCTGGCTAGAGTAATTACGTTTAAATATGCCAGTGAATATTTCTGATGACACAGGAGCCAATGATGTCTAGGATAAAGCATGAATTGCTAAGTGAGGAGACAGGAACTGGAGTTAGTAGACTTGCTGCTGTAGCAGGCGTGTTGGTCGTAGTAATCTTGTCCGTAATAGCTTACGTGCCGCCATCCGGTGCGTCCTCCGCAGAGCCTTCGGTGACCAAACAGAGAGAGCGCTTTAACCTCACCGACTACTGGCCGTTGGGCCCCAAGTACAGCTACAAGATTCCGATGCTCAGTAGCGATTTTGACCTGTCCCAGGAGGAAAAAATCTATTCCCCGCCCGACGCAAACGGAATAGTGAAGAGCCGTGAAACCCATGGCGATCATGTCTACTATATGTACTACAAGGTCTTCAAGAGTGGTATCTACGCTTCAATTAACGCCGCATCTCTTTCAGAGAAGAAATCCATGTTTTTACTGCCGACTTGGGCTGAGGCGGACCAACAGTGGCGTATGCATTGGGGCAAGAACGTCTATGAAGTTAAGCTCGCCTTGCACGGGTACCGTTGGGGAGGGGCACCGAAATTCGTCAATCTTGAATACCGGTATATAGTCGACAACCACCCTGGACGAGTATTTCGAGAAGTGATGTTAGAAAAAGGCGTGGGTCCTGTGATGATAAAGGAGATCTGGGGTTCATCGACTGGCGGGTTAAGATGGATCTACCTAGGGATGTCCCAGGGCTTTCAGCGCCAGGCTTTTGGCCCGTGGGATGTAAGAGGGCAATAGAAGGACAAGAATCAGTAAACAAGATAGGCCATGGTGGCATGAGAAGCGGGTATGCCTGGCATGCTTGGCGCCAACGCGGCCGCTGTGTACGAGGAAAAGAGCGGCATGGATTCTGCGTCTTAGGGTGGCCAGAACGCTGGCAGCGTGTGGCCAAAGCCGATCCCTCCTCGGTCTGCGAGGGTATCGCGGTCTGGGATTCTTCTGGAAATGAACGGCTATCTAAGAGGGGCATCCATCTGCTCGAGGGAAACTTGAACAGCTTACACCCGACTTCGGATAACGCCTACACATCTGCCAGAAAGAAAGCAGTCCAAAGCACTCGATGGGGGCTCGCCGCTTTCTTTCTATTTGTTCTTCTCGACTCCATTGCGGCGCCTTGCCTAACTTTCTATATACCAAGAAGGAGTGTACCTCCTCCGTTGAAGGCCATCTGGACTCCTCTGGGGCTCTTGATAACCCTGATGGTGCTGTACTTCTTGATATGTAGAATCGTTTTCAGGAATACGGCAGCGCGAGCGCCCCTAGATTCAGCCATTCTGACCTTTGAACATGGCAAGCGTGATTTCAGTAAGTGGGACAGGCGAGGCAAACGCAAATACCTACTCAGCAGCCATCAACGAATCATGGCAGCTGGCGAGGCACTCAAATATGTGCCTCATTATCAGGAATGGAAATCGAAGGTCTCGCGTGCTTTGGAGGAGAATGACCGGATACCCTGAGTACGCCGAGCATTGACCGGGACTGGCACTGAAGAAGCCCCCACTAAAGATCACACGTAAGAGACCAAAGTGCTATTCGCCTGGCAGTCCATACCGGCACCTATGCCGGATCCTCCATTGAACATAGGGCAGGCTAGAGCCGAGCAGGTTTTTTCCGCCGTGGAAGTTCTCCGCTGGGTGAATAGTGTGAACGAAGTGAACAGTGTTTCTCAGCGGCGTAATATGCGGACCAAGGGAGCATCTGCACCGTGCCTTCGGAATCGGCATCTATCCCCTCCCTCAGCCGCCATTTTAAGGGTTCTGAGTGGCCTCTGCAGCCTGACCACAGCCTGACCAAATAGGTCACGAAACCCTAAAAAAACGCACTGAGGAGGCAGGTTGATCCCGCCTCCCCGAGTCCGTTTCAGAGCAAGTATGTTATTATTTATCAAGGACTTGAGCTGGTGCCCCCGGGCGGAATTGAACCACCGACGCAGGCCGCGTGGGAGCGGCCTTTCAAGGAGGGCCTCGGGCGGCCCTCCTCGACGTTCGCTGCGCTCACTGCTTCTTCTTCCCCTCGCGCGGGAAGTCCTCTGAGCGGGGGAACCTCTCCGTTCCCCCGCACCCCTTCGCCGCGTCGGTTTAACCGGTGAGCCGAGTACTTGAGACGCCCACAAAAAAAACGAGGCGACCTTCGGGCCGCCTCGCTGAACCTCTCTTTTGAGCTGGTGCCCCCGGGCGGAATTGAACCACCGACGCAGGCCGCGTGGGAGCGGCCTTTCAAGGAGGGCCTCGGGCGGCCCTCCTCGACGTTCGCTGCGCTCACTGCTTCTTCTTCCCCTCGCGCGGGAAGTCCTCTGAGCGGGGGAACCTCCCCGTTCCCCCGCACCCCTTCGCCGCGTCGGTTTAACCGGTGAGCCGAGTACTTGAGACGCCCACAAAAAAAACGAGGCGTCCTTCGGGCCGCCTCGCTGAACCTCTCTTTTGAGCTGGTGCCCCCGGGCGGAATTGAACCACCGACGCAGGCCGCGTGGGAGCGGCCTTTCAAGGAGGGCCTCGGGCGGCCCTCCTCGACGTTCGCTGCGCTCACTGCTTCTTCTTCCCCTCGCGCGGGAAGTCCTCTGAGCGGGGGAACCTCCCCGTTCCCCCGCACCCCTTCGCCGCGTCGGTTTAACCGGTGAGCCGAGTACTTGAGACGCTCACAAAAAAAACGAGGCGACCTTCGGGCCGCCTCGCTGAACCTCTCTTTTGAGCTGGTGCCCCCGGGCGGAATTGAACCACCGACGCAGGGATTTTCAGTCCCTCGCTCTACCGTCTGAGCTACAGGGGCACCGTGGCCGGTTCGACCGGCCAAGAAAGAATAGCCTTTAATCCCCCGCCGCGTCAAGGCCTTTTCAAGCCGAGACTTTTCCGGCACCGGCCTCCGACGGTCCGGATCAGCCCCTATCTAAATGCGCACCTGGGAGAGTATAATTAAGATATACACTAATTGTCCCGGAGGGGGTATCGAGATGGACCAGGACGATCAGTACATCCGCCTGTTATCGATATTTCATTACGTCGTGGCAGGTCTGGCGGCACTCTTTTCGCTCATGCCGGTCATCCATCTGATCTTCGGCATCGCGATGGTTTCCGGCGCTTTCAAGGGGCCGAAGGAGCCCTTCCCCTTCTCCATGATGGGGTGGTTTTTCATCGTTTTTGCATCGTGCTTCATCCTGTGCGGCCTGGCGTTTTCGATCTGCCTCGCCCTGGCCGGCAGGTATCTGAGCCGGAGACGCCATTACTATTTCTGCTTCGTCATGGCAGCCCTGGCTTGCATGTTCATGCCCTTCGGCACGGTCCTGGGGGTCTTCACCATCATTCTTCTCACCCGGGACAGCGTCAAGGCGCAGTTCGGATCACTGGAGACGAGTCAGCCCGGCCAAACCGCCCGGGCTCCCTCTCCGCAAGACATATGAGGCCGGCCTAATTCGAGGAGGCTGAGATGAAAAAGAGCGAACTACCCCTGTCCAGGGTCTACGGCTTTCTCGAGCCCGGGCCGGTGGTCTTGATGACCACCGCGCGCGGCGGGCGGGCCAACATCATGGCTCTGTCCTGGCATACGGTGATGGAGTTCGAGCCGCCCCTCGTCGGCTGCGTTGTCAGCGGGCGGAACTACTCCTACGACGCCCTCGAAACGACGAAGGAATGCGTTCTCAATATCCCCACCGCGGACATGGCGGAAAAGGTCGTCGGGTGCGGCAACACGTCGGGCCGGGACATCGACAAGTTCCAGGCCTTCGGCCTCACGGCGGAACCGGCCTTTACGGTCTCGGCGCCCCTCATCGCGGAGTGCTTCGCCAGCCTGGAGTGCAAGGTCGTGGATACACAGCTCGTGGCCGGCTACAATTTTTTTGTCATGGAAGTCCAGAAGGCCTGGGTCACCCCGTCGAAGAAAACCCCGAAGACCCTGCACCATCTGGGTCGCGGCCGGTTCATGGTGGCCGGAAAAGTCATCGAGCTGGCATCCGAGAAGAAATAGCCGGGCCTTGAAATCGTCGCGTGAGCGATTCAGACTGGTCCCGCGCCGGTAAAGAAGCGCGCCGAAGGTCCAACGGGGAGTCCACTCATGAACGTGCTTATCGGGACCGCGATCGCCGCGGCACTCGGTCTTCTCGTTTTCTTTCTGGACGAGATCTACAGGGGCACGAACTCCGTCGAGCGGCAGGCCGCTTCGGTGGAAGTGCTGGAGTACCTGGCGAACGGGAAGGACTTCGTGCTCGTGGCCACCCACGACCTGGCCTTCACCGAACTCCTCGCGAAGACGTACACCAACTACCACTTCCAGGAAGAAATTCTGGACGACGGGCTGAGCTTCGACTACACACTGCACCCCGGCCCGTCCACGAGCCGCAACGCCATCGCGCTGCTCAAGTACGTGGGCTATCCCGAGTCCATCGTCGAGAATGCCCTCGAGCGAATCGCGGAAGACAAGAACGGCGCCCTCCCCTCAGCCGCCGGGAAATCGTAAACGGTCTCCGCCCGCTGAACACATCCTCTTCCTCTTCATGACTATTTGTTTGTTCTCTTGTCATATCTTCCCCCGGCGTGCTAGATTGTGTCAGGCACCACCGTTCAGGGGAGGAAATCACAGATGATGGTCACCACCACGTTCTCGTTCGAAGGGTACGAAATCAAGGAGTACAAGGGCCTTGTCAGGGGTATCGTCGTACGCGCGCCCACCATCGCCCAGGGCATCGTCGGCGGGCTCAAGAACGTCGTCGGCGGCAACATCGGGGCCTACGCCGAGATGTGCGAGCAGGCCAGGAGTCACGCCTACGACCTCCTGCTCAAGCACGCGCGGGAACTCGGTGCGAACGCAGTCATAGGCCTGCGCTACGACGCATCGGAGGTAGTCAGCAAGGGATCGGCCACGGAAGTGCTCTGCTACGGCACGGCGGTCGTCGTCGAAAAGGAACGTTAGCGGGACTTGCAGCCTTGACAACGAGGAGGCCTACCTTCATGCCATGGGCGCGATCTTTTGACCGGCACAGACTCCACGGGAGCCTATGAACGCCGTTCGCATGTTTCTTGTGGCTGTTCTCGCCGTGTGTGCCGTCCTTGGTTCCCGCGGCAGCCGTACCAGTGGGACCTGTCCCGCAGGGGACTCCGGCGTGGACCCCGCCACCGGGCCACGCCGAACGGAAGGCCATTCTCGCCGAGCTGCGCGCCGAGGTTCTCCGGCTGCAAAACCTTCAGATTCTCTTCGTCGTGAGGTGCGTGAAGGTGGAAGACGGCTGGGCGTGGATTCAAACCCTGCCATAGTCGGAAGACGGCACTGCCCATTACGAGGACGCTTGTGCCCTCATGGCCAAGCACGATGGAGCGTGGAAGGTCATCGAGATCGCCTGCACCGAGCCAGACAACCCCGAGTGCATCGACTCTCCGGATTTCTTCGAACGCCTCGGACAACGCTACTCCGGGGTGCCACTGGCGATCTTCCCATCGCTCAGATAGCCGGCGGCGGCCCTTGTCCCATCGCCAACTTCATCTTCAATAACGGCAATCACTCTACCCGCCTGGTGGTATTCGGCCGCCCGGCAAGGACCTTGACCGGCATGAAGATGAACCCGCTCGTCACGACTCTCGCGCTCGGTTACCGCTGGTGATATAATTTCGGCCGGAATATTTACAGGTTGGTAATCCCAGTTGAATGTCACAGGAAACGGCACCGTTTGGGCGAATGTCCGCGGTTTTTAATGCCGTACATGTGATGGAGGTTCCTTGAAGCAGACCATAAAGCGCCTGATCCCGAAGCCGTTGGCCCCACTGGTCCACAGAATATATTATTTCCCTATAGACTCCTTTGACAGGCTGACTGGACGGCGAGACGCCATGACACCGCCGAAACGTCTCTCGTTTGTGGGGGACGGCGATTTCATGAAAATAGGCCGGCGCTTCCTGGCGTATTTTGTCGAGTACGGGGGGCTTCAATCTAGTCACCGCATACTCGACGTCGGATGCGGCGTCGGACGCATGGCCCTTCCACTCACGAGTTTTATCGGTAGTGAGGGTTCTTACGAAGGCTTCGACGCCGTGGCCGAGGCCGTGAGGTGGTGCCAGAAACACATCACGCCCAAGTTTTCCAATTTTCAATTCCAGACGGCGGACGTTTACAACAAGCAGTATAATCCCAAAGGACGGTTGCAGGCGGAATCTTACCGCTTCCCGTACGCAGACGGGAACCTTTGATTTCGTCATCAGCACATCCGTTTTCACGCACCTTCTCCCGGCGATTCTCGACCAGTACGTCGCGGAGATTGCCAGAGTGCTGAAACCGGGGGGCGTTGCTTCGGGACCTTCTTTCTGTTGAACGACGAGGCGCGCCGTTCCATTTCGGAAGGAAGGAGCCGTATGGACATCGGAAGTCCATTTTCTTCTATCTGCTGCGTGATGGAACCCGACTTACCCGAACGCGCGGTCGCGTACGATGAAGCCTACATAAGGGACCTGCTTGAGCGCCGGGCTTGGCCGTCCTGGTCCCCGTTCGTTACGGCCGGTGGTGGGGAAAAGATGACGCCCCCGCATTCCAGGATATTGTGCTGATAGAAAAACGGCGGCAGTGATGTTCGTCATTCCGTCGGGATGAAGAGGCTGGACTGGCTACGAGCCGCATATTGTGAAATGGGGACCGGGGCGCAATCCCATGGCGATTGCAGACGAAGGGGGAGCGGGCAGGCACGATGCGCCGGAAAGCGCCCCCGTCGCGACCGGCCGGCCCGCGCGCAGGCCCACCTTTTCGGCCTTCTACCGCGCGGTCATCGTCATGGCCCTCATGTGGCCCCTGGAATGGGCCGTCTTCGGCAACCTGTTCAAGCACACCCCCCACGGCGGAAAGATCGTCGACGCCATCGTGCTGGCGACCTTTCTGGCGACGTGGGCCCTGATCCGCGTGGCCATGCGCCGCGAAGGCCGCGCAGGTCCCCGCGACCCGGTCTGATCCCCGCCCGGACCAAGCCTCCAAACTTCAGCTAAACCCTCATCTTGACTGGTCCACGATGGTCGTGAGCGACCGTGCGCGGCACGGACGGACCGCGCACGCAGTATTCCGTGCTTCGCCTAAAGGGGAGTCGGTTTTAGAGACTCGACCGGCAGACATTCACAGGGGAGATCATCCGATGAAAAAGGGCATAGTCATGGTCATCGCGAGCGTCGCCATGGCCCTGGGACTCCAGGTGCTGTGCGCGAACGGCGGAGGACCCGCCGGACATTCCCTGAGCTACGACAGGGACGTCCGGCCCGCACTGGAGAGCGCCGTCGGCATCAAGACCGTCGAATTTCAGGGAAAGAAATTTGCCGTTCCGATCATCGAAAAAACTCCACCTGCAGGCATGGATTCTACTCTTAAGAAGGGACTCTTCCGGGCAATGGTGGACGTTCTGCATTTGTACACTTATCGCACTACCCTACTCGACGCAAAGGCCTTGGGGATGGTACCCAAAGAGAAGAACCGCACACAGAAGCTGCTGTCTGCCTACCGCGACAATTTGCTATCTGACAAAATCCTCCGCCGCGCCCTTATGCCCAAGGTCGAAAGGATACTGCGTGAGAAGGATCTGACGTGCCCCGACCTGCCCACGCCCCACCGGCCGCCCGCCCCGCGGTCCGTCACCGTCAAGGAGCTTATGCCCTACGCCCTGGCCTTCCTGTGGCCCTCGAAGATCCGCCCGGATGGGGGCGTCGTCTTCATGGTCTGCGTAGGGAATAATGGCATTCAGGAAATGAATGACCCCGATCCCCTCATGGCGGAGGCGGCCTTCAAGTGCGTATACCACAACGGAGACGTGATGGAACAGGCCGAAAAGTGCATGAATAAGGCTATGGAAGACAAGACCTTCTCGACACTCAAGAGTGAAAAGGACAAGCTGGAATTCCTTAGAAAGCGCATGGCCGAAAGCCTGCCCTCAGACCCAGGATTCGTCTCCCTCGTCAAGAAAGCTGCGGCACAGAATCTTCCTCTCTACGGGTTGACCTGCGCGGACTGCTCCGTCTCCACACCGCAGCCGGGAAGCGCCCGGAACGAATCCCGCAGACGTTCCCGCTGATCCGACGACGGTCCGGGCGGGATGTTCCTTACCCGTCCGGGCCGATTCCCCTCTTCTCCCCCATTCCCCTGAACTCTCCCAAACTTCAGCTTCACTTCATCTTTTCCGGTCAAGACTGGTTCCGTGGGACCGGGCGCGGCCCGCCCGTGCCGCGAAGGGAGGAAGACAAGATGCGAAAGATACTGATCGGGATGACAGCCGTATTGGCCATGCTGGCGACCGTCGGCCTCGGCGCCCAGACGGTCACAAGCGGGAAGAACGAAATCAAAGTGGGCGTGTCCTTCGTCCACCCGACCACGAGCGAACAGGGCATTTCGCTCGGGAACCACACCGGGGGGATGCTCGAGTACAGTCACTTCCTCGGGGACCGGTGGGCTTTCGACCTGCGCTATCTCGAGGTCGAAGAAGAGATCGTGGGAACGCCCTACTGGCGTTTCTACCCGCCGGAGACGCGCAAAACCAGACTACATTCGGTGACCGCGGGCCTGCAGGTGCATTTCAACAGGCCGGGCAGGGTCGATCCCTACCTGGGGTTCGGGCTCAACCTGCTGTACTCCGACCCTGGCCGCGCATGGTCCCCCATGTACAGCGGCCGCTACGCCGAGTTCTACGCGCCCAAACAAGGCATCGAAATCGGTTTCGCCGTGGACGCGGGCGTCAACGTTCGCATCAACCGTCGGCTTTTCATATCCTTGGACGCCACGTACATCAGAAACGGCATCCACGCCATTCACCTGGTGGGATACGGCAGCAGTCGGGCAAGGAACGCTACCGCCATGAGAATGAATCCATTCGTGGCCACGCTGGCGTTGGGTTTCGCTTGGTGAACGCCGCTCCAGGCCGTATACTTTACACGTGGCCTGGAGACGGCAAGCGATGACATTCGAGAACGGCGCGGAAACGGGCGAGGGAGCGGTGCCGGAGAGATCCGGCGAAGCGGCCGGTGGGACAGGCCGGAAGCCCACTTTCTCGGCCTTCTACCGGGCCGTGTTCGTCATGGCCCTGCTGTGGCCCCTCGAGTGGGCCATCTTCGGCAACCTGTTCAAGGACAATCCCCACGGCGGAAAGATCGTCGACGCCATCGTGCTGACTACGTCCCTTCTCACGTGGTACCTGATCCGTCGCGCCATGCGTTCCGAGAACCGTGCCCCTTCCAGCCGCCCCGCCTGAACTTCGGACGCCTCCCGCCCTGCGGTCCGGGATAGAAAAACCGTCCCGGTAGTACAATGTATCTGATTTCAGCCGATCGGCCGCCCGCGGCGGCCGGGACTTAGTCCGCCGAAACCCGGAGGAGGACCTGAACACTCGGTCCACGGCGGGCGTAGAACCCTTCTATCGGAGATGCGACCATGAAAAAGCGAAGACTCGGAAAGAACGGACCCGAGGTTTCTGCCATGGGCCTGGGCTGCATGAGCATGTCCCACGCCTACGGCACCCGCAACGACCCCGAATCCCTCAAGGCCCTCCGGCGCGCCCTGGACCTTGGCGTCACCTTCCTGGACACGGCGGACGTCTACGGCGCGGGGGACAACGAGACCCTGGTGGGCCAGGGCATCCGCGGCCGCAGGGGCGAGGTCGTCCTCGCCACCAAGTTCGGGTTTGCGAGCTGGAAGGGCGGGCCCCGCCTGGACGGTAGCCCGGCCTACGTCAAAAAGGCCTGCGAGGCGAGCCTGAAGCGCCTGGGCGTGGACGCGATCGACCTGTACTACCTGCACCGGGTGGACCCGCAGACGCCGGTCGAAGAGACGGTGGGCGCCATGGCCGAGCTGGTCCGCGAGGGCAAAGTGCGTTACCTGGGGCTGTCGGAGGTTTCGGGCAGGACGCTGGAACGGGCCCACGCCGTCCACACGATCACCGCCGTCCAGTCCGAGTACTCCCTGTGGTTCCGCGAACCGGAGACGCGCATCCTGCCCACCTGCCGGAAGCTCGGCGTGGGTTTCGTGCCCTTCAGCCCCCTGGGACGAGGCTTCCTGACGGGGACCGTGGGACCGGCGGACGACCTGCCGGACGACGACTTCCGCAAGCAGGTGCCCCGGTTCGAGGGCGAAAACTACGCCCGCAACCGGAAGCTGGTCGAGGCGCTCGAACCGATCGCCGCCGCGAAGGGCATCACGCTGGCCCAGCTCTCGCTGGCCTGGGTGCTGGCACAGGGCGACGACATCGTGCCCATCCCCGGCACGAAGCGCGTGAAGTACGTGGAGGAGAACGCCGCCGCCGCGGAGGTCCAACTGACTGACGACGACCGTTCGCGCATCGAGGCGGCCCTCGCGGCCAACCCGCCGGCCGGCGAGCGGTACGCGCCGGCCCTCCAGAGCCTGGTGGACCCGGAATGACCCCGCGCGGGCCGGCACCGCGCCGGTCCGCCTCACCCTGGAGGCTCGATCGTGGACGTTCATCCGAAAGACCCCGATTATGAGGGTCGCGTGCGAAGGAGCTTCGCCCGGCAGGCCTTCATGGCGACTATCGGTGCGACGCTCGAATCGGTCGCCCCGGGAGAAGTCGTCATCGGCCTCCCCTTCGACCCGTCCCTGACCCAGCAGCACGGCTTCCTGCACGCCGGCGCCACCACGTCCATCGCCGACAGCGCCTGCGGCTACGCCGCGCTCACCCTCATGCCGCCGGGCGCGGCGGTCCTGGCCGTGGAGTTCAAGATCAACCTGCTCGCTACCGCCGGCGGGACGCGGTTCCGCGCGACGGGGCGGGTGGTGCGCGCGGGCAGGACGCTGACGGTCTGCAGGGGCGAAGTCACCGCGGACGGACCGGACGGCGAGAAGACGGTGGCCGTCATGCAGTCCACCATGATCGCCGTCACCGACCGGGGCGGCATGGCCGACTGACCGCCGAAGACATTTTGAGAAATTTAGACCCGGCTGGCGCGTGGGGTAACCCCTCTCATTGAAACCCGGAGGGGAGCAACTGCGTTTCAGTTAGCTGGGATTTTTGCATCTCATCAACCCGAGAAGGAGGAATCATGAGGAGAATCCTGCTTGCCGTGATCGCGCTGCTCGCGGCTTCGGTGTGCCTGGCGGCCGCCGAACCGCCCCTGCTCCTGAGAGAGCCCACCATTTCCAAGACACAGATCGCCTTTTCCTACGGCGGCGACATCTGGATCGCCGGCCGCAGCGGGGGCGACGCCCATCGCCTGGTGACCGGCACCGGGCTCGAGGCCCGTCCCTTCTTCTCCCCCGACGGGTCCATGGTGGCTTACACGGGCGACTACGACGGGAACTACGACGTCTACGTGGTGCCCGCCGCGGGCGGCGAACCCACCCGCCTGACCTGGCACCCCGGGCCCGACGTGGCCGTGGGCTGGAGCCGCAACGGGAAGTCGGTACTGATCCGTTCCCACCGGGACAGCCCGAACGATTCGGACCGGCTGTTCCTGATGCCGCTCAAGGGCGGTCTGCCCACCGAACTGCCCCTGTCCATGGCCGAGAGCGGCTCCTTCTCTCCCGACGGCTCGCACCTGGCCTACAACCCCATCTTCCAGTGGGAACCGGACTGGCGCGACTACCACGGCGGCCAGACCACGCAGATCTGGATCGCAAGGCTGTCGGACTCGAGCGTGGTCAAAGTCCCCCACGAAAACGCCAACGACAGAGATCCCATGTGGGTCGGCGGCACGGTCTACTTCCTGTCCGACCGCGGCGGCCCGGCCACGCTCTACGCCTACGACGTCAAGAGCGGGACGGTGACGAAGCTGATCGACAACCGGGGCTACGACATAGACTCGGCCTCGGCGGGGCCGGGCGCCATCGTCTACTCGCAGATGGGCAGACTCTTCCTGTACGACCTGGCGACGAAGGCCGTCACGCCCGTCCACGTGCGGGTCACCGGCGACATGCCCCAGGTCAGGCCCCACTTTGAAAAGGTGGCCAAGCAGATCCAGAACGCGGACCTTTCGCCCACGGGCGTGCGGGCCGTGTTCGAGGCCCACGGCGACATCCTCACCGTGCCGGCCGAGAAGGGCGACATCCGGGACATCACCTCGACGCCGGGCGTCATGGAGCGGAGCCCCTCCTGGTCGCCGGACGGCAAGTGGATCGCCTACTTCTCAGACGCATCCGGCGAATACGCCCTGTACATCAAGGGGCAGGACGGCCTGAAGCCCGCGCGCAAGATCGACCTGGGCGATCCCCCGTCCTTCTTCTACAACCCCGTCTGGTCGCCCGACAGCAAGAAGATCGCCTACAGCGACAAGCGGCTCAACCTCTGGGTCGTGGACCTGGACCACCCCACGCCGATCAAGGTCGACACGGACCTCTACGACACGCCCATGCACGAGTTCGACCAGGCGTGGTCGCCCGACAGCCGCTGGATCACCTACACCAAGCAGCTGCCCAACCACCTGCACGCGGTCTTCGTCTACTCGCTGGCGGACCGCAAGGCCACACAGGTCACGGACGGCATGAGCGACTGCCTCTACCCCGTATTCGACCGGAGCGGCAAGTACCTCTTCTTCACGGCCAGCACGGACACCGGCCTCGCGGCCGGCTGGCTGGACATGACGAGCGAAGCGCGCCCTGTCACCCGCAGCGTCTACGTGGCAGTGCTCAGGGCCGACCTCCCCTCTCCGCTGGCCCCGCAGAGTGACGAGGAAAAGGTCAAGGATGGGAGCAAGGACGGAAGCAAGAACAAGGCGGACAAGGCGCCGTCGAAAGACGACAAAGAGAAGGCCGGCAACGGCGAGGAATCCGAAAAGACGCCCGAGGTGAAAATAGACTTTGCGGGGCTCCTTCAGAGGACCCTGGCCCTACCCGTCCAGGCGGCCAATTACGCCGGGCTCTTTGCGGGAAAGACCGGACAGCTCTACCTTCTTGAAGCGCCCATCGTCTCCGTGAACGGCGAGCCCGGCTCTTTGACGGTGCAGAAATTCGACCTGAAGAAGCGCAAAACGGAGAAGCTCCTCGGCGGCCTCCGGGCCTTCGTTCTCTCCCACGACGGCAACAAGATGCTCTACCAACAGGGTGAGAACTGGTTCATCGCAAAGACCGCCGCGCCTGCCAAGCCGGGCGAGGGCAAGATCGACACGTCGGACATGCAGGTCTACGTCGTGCCGCGGAAAGAGTGGGACCAGATGTACCGGGAGGTCTGGCGGATCGAGCGGGACTTCTTCTACGATCCCCATTTCCACGGCCTGGACCTCGCGGCGGCCGAGAAGACCTTCCGCCCCTACCTGGCCGGCATCGACAGTCGTGAGGACCTGACCTTCCTGTTCAGGCGCATGCTGTCCTACATGTCGGTGGGCCACATGTTCGTTCGGGGCGGCACCGAGCCCGACGTCAAGAAAGTGAGCGTCGGCCTGTTGGGCGCAGACTACACGGTCGATCACGGCCGCTACCGCTTCGCGAAGGTCTACAGCGGCGAGAACTGGAACCCGAGGCTCAAGGCGCCGCTCACCCAGCCGGGCGTCAACGTCAAGAAGGGCGACTACCTCCTGGCCGTCAACGGACGGGACCTCACGGACAAGGAAAACCTTTACAGCTACTTCCTGAACACCGCGGGCAAGCAGGTGGTGATCCGGGTCGGTCCCAATCCCGACGGATCGTCCGCCCGCGACGTCACGGTCGTGCCCGTGGCCGACGAGTTCGGCCTGAGACACGAGGACTGGGTGGAGGCCAATCGTAGGAAGGTCGACGCGTTGAGCGGCGGCAAGCTGGCCTACGTCTACCTGCCCAACACCGCCCAGGGCGGGTTCACCAACTTCAACCGTTACTACTTCGCGCAGGTGGGCAAGGAAGGCGCCGTCATCGACGAGCGCTACAACCACGGCGGCCAGCTGGCCGACTACATCATCGACTACCTGAACCGCGCCCCCATGAGCCGGGTCATGACCCGCGAGGGTGAAGACTACATGGAGCCCACCCAGGCCATCTACGGCCCCAAGGCCATGATCATCAACCAGTTCTCGGGATCGGGCGGAGACGCCATGCCGTGGTATTTCCGCAAGGCCGGTACAGGACCGCTCGTGGGCACGCGGACCTGGGGCGGACTCGTGGGCATCGGCGGCTATCCGCCGTTGATGGACGGGGGCATGGTCACGGCGCCGCGGTGGGCCATATACGGTCTCAAGGGAAAATGGGAGGTCGAAAACCACGGCATCGCGCCCGACATAGAAGTCTGGCAGGACCCGAAACTGGTCCGCGAAGGCCACGATCCCCAGCTCGAAAAGACCGTGGAGGTGCTCATGCAGAAGCTGAAGGAACATCCGGCGCCCCACTACATAAAGCCGGCCTACCCGGACTACCATCCCGTCCTGCCCCCGCCGGGGAACTGATCCCGGGCCGGGTCAGAGACGTTAACGCCAGGGGACCGTCCTTCCGGGCGGTCCCCTTCTTGTCGGTGGTCGGTAGTCGGCGGTCGGCGATGCGCCGCCCCGCTGGCCCGCACGCTACCGAATACACTGATCACTCGATCACTTCACCCCGGTTGGCCGTGCCCTGACATTTTCTGTTAGACTATTTACAGGTAGTTCAACGCGGACGGGAAACCGGGTGGGATGAAACGACATCGAGCGACACGGAGGTAGCCATGACGGAAATGATCGCTTACTGCGGGCTCGCCTGCCACACGTGCGTGGCCTACCAGGCAACCTTGAGCGACGACAACTCGAAGAGACAGGAGATCGCGGGCCTTTGGTCCACAATGTACGGTTCCGACCTGGAACCGGGCGACATCAACTGCGCGGGCTGTCTCTCCGATGTCGAGCCCCTCTTCGCCCACTGCAGGGTGTGCGAGGTAAGACAATGCGCCGAGTGAAAAGGGCGTAGGCAATTGCGCCGCCTGCCCCGAGTACGCGTGCGACATGCTTCAGTCCTTCTTCAAGCTCGCTCCCGAAGCGAAAGCCCGTCTCGAGGAGATCCGCGCCGACGGGTGACGGCCCGTCCCGTGTCCTTCGGTCCGGTTTGCGCACAGGAGGAATCGCGTGGACAGGGGTACTGCGGTCAAGATATTGAAGAGCCTTTTCGACGGCATCGATCCTTTCACGGGAGAGATATACGACCGGCACAGCCCGTACCAGCATCCTGATACGCTTCGGGCGCTGTCGATGGCCGTCGAGGCGATCGAAAAGCCGAACGCGTCCGGCGGGCGGCGGAGCGCATCGCCCGCGAAGGCGGGTAAACCCTGGACCGACGACGAGGACGAGGCCCTCGTGCGGGCTTTCGACAAGGGCCTGGATCAGCATGCGCTCGCCCGCGACCACGAGCGCACCCGAAGCGCCATTCGGGCGAGGCTCATCCGCCTGGGCAAGATCAGTCCCTGAGAGATTTTCCGCCGTTCTTCGATCGCCTGAATCGCACCACGGTTCCTCCGGATGTCCTCCAGCGGTGAAGAGAATCGCCATGCGTATTGTTATGTCGGCATGAGCTTTCCCGGCGCCCACCCGCAACCCCGGACACCGTTTTTTCCAGGAGGTCTGGAATGATGCAGAATGACCGCCCTCTAGGCATGGCGCCGCGGACTGCCTTCGGTTTCGTCGCCGGCTTTCTCGCCACCTTGATCTTCCACCAGCTGACCCTGGCGGTTCTATGGAACCTCGGTGTCGCCCCGTTCAGCCCCTTCTCGATGGCCGCGACCCGGCCGTTCGGCGTTCCGGCCGTCTTCTCCCTGGCCTTCTGGGGCGGCGTGTGGGGCGTTCTGTTCGCAGTGGTCCAGAGTCGGTTCCCACGCCGCGCCGGCTACTGGGTGGCCGCCTTCCTTTTCGGGGCCGTTCTGCCGTCGCTGGTCGCCCTCTGCTTCGTCATGCCCCTCAAGGGCCGCCCCATCGGCGGCGGGTGGCAACCCGGTCTCCTGCTGACGGCCTTCCTGATCAACGGGGCGTGGGGCGTGGGAACCGGACTGATCCTGGGCGCCCTGACCCGCTGGCTGAGAGCCTTCAGGGAGGTGAGTAGCTAGCTTCGAAGAAGCCCTTCGTTATTTGGGATTTTGGATTTGGGATTTGGGATTCAAGAAACGGCCCGGGACGGGCCTTCGAGCAACTGCGGCAGACCCCTGCCGCAGTTCAAATCCCAAATCCCAAATCCGAAATTCTTCCCTCAAGCCCCCGCTCTTGGTCCATAATGACAGTCTGTGCGACGCCGCCGGCACCGGTGCGACGGTGCCCGGTCAATCTGGAGGCCGAAACCGTGAGAAACAGTTCGAACGCTTTGCCTGATGTTGGTCTTAATGGCCGCGGCCGTGGCTCCGCGCGCGGCCCAGTCCCCTCCTACCGACGACTATCTTCTGGGTTATGTCACAGCGGTCCTGCAGCACGAATTGAAGCTCCCCCCGGAAAGCTACGAACTGACGGTGACGGACGGCACGGCCACGATCCTTCTGCCCGGAGGAAACCAGTCGCTGCAGACCAGGGTGTGGGAAGCACTCCACGACGTGAAAGGCCTGCTGGGCCTTATCGTGAAGAAAGTCCCGCCGCCGCCACCACCGGAGGGGCATCCCATGAACCAGCTCTCCGCGGAGGCGGCACTTCCGGAAATGAGACGGGGCGGACCTTTCCGGAGGGTGACGTCTTCGAGACCGTGCTTGCGGATCCGAAGCAGCCGCAGTCGTTCGTGAGTTTCCGCCGTTTCCACTCCAGCCAGGATCTCGACTCCCCCTCCCGGACGATCACCATGGCCTCGGTCGGCTACGGAGGCATTTTCGGCCTCTACCGCGCTGCCCACTCGAAACGGCAAGGGCGCGTTCCAGGTGGGCATGGACGGTGCGCTCTTCGCCCAGTTCAACATGGATTCGCCCTCGCACGACCTCATCAACGCCGACTATACGGTCGGCATCCCCTTGACCTTCCGCTACGAAGAGTTCTCCATGCGCGTCCGCCTGTACCACCAGAGTTCCCACCTGGGGGACGAATATCTCCTCCGTTACCATCCGAAGCGCGTCAACCTGAGTTACGAGGCCTTCAGCCTTCTTCTTGCAAGGGATTTCGGACGGTTCAGGCTATACGGCGGAGGGGAATACCGGCTGGACAGGGACCCCTCCACGCTGAGCCCCGGCATGGCCGAATGGGGGCTTGAATACCGGGGCGAAAAACCCCTCTTCGAGTCCGGCCGCGCTTCCTGGCCGGCCTGGACGTGAAGAACGACCAGGCCAACAGCTGGAACCCCAGCGCGAGCCTCAAGGCGGGCCTCGAGTTCGGCTCGCCGAACCCGCGAAGACGCCATCTCCGCCTTTTCCTGATGGGATATGACGGCTATTCGCCGTATGGTCAGTTCTACAAGGAAAAGGTCCAATATTACGGATTCGAAGTCGATTTCGCCTTCTAGCAGGCTGCTGAAGAAGCCGTCGTGGGACGCGGGACACAGCGGCACGGCACCCGCGCGGCGAACGCCCACCGGATAGGAACCCATCTTTTTCTATGGTATGCTTCTTAAATTGCGCCCCGGCGACCGGCCATTTGGGCGGACGACCCCGCCGTCCCGGGAACGTATGTTTTACGAGACCGTTCCCCTGAGAAGGAGAAAGCATGATGCGCAAGTTAGCACTGGTTGTCCTCCTGGCCGCACTGATCATCCCCCTCGCCGCGTTTGCCGACAATCCCAACGCCGACCTGATCGAGGGCGCCAAGGCCGGAAAGCTCGCCGAGGTCCAGACGGCCCTGAAGAACGGCGCCGACATCAACGTCAAGGCACCCGGAGGGTGGACGGCCCTGATGTTCGCGGCCTACGGAGGCCACACGGGCGTGGTGAAGGCCCTTCTGGCCAAGAAGGCGGACACGAAAGCCAAGGATTCCAAGTACGGCGTCGACGCCCTGATGCTGGCCAGCCAGAAGGGCGACACGAGCACGGTCAAGGCCCTGCTCGCGGGAGGCGCAAACGCCAACGCCAAAAGGACCGGGAGCGGGCACGACGCCTCTGATGTTCGCCCTGGGCGCCAACAAGCCGGCGACGGTGGAAGCTCTTCTCGCCGGGGGCGCCAATCCCAACGTCACCTCCAGCGACGGTTCGACCCCCCTCATAGCCGCGGTCGGCAAGGGTTACACGCAGATCGTGAAGGCGCTGCTCGCCCATCGCGCCAATCCCAACGTCCGGTCCGCCAACGGTGAGACCCCCCTCCTGATGGCGATCGAGAAGGGCTACAAGGACATCGCGCAGGCGCTGATCGCCCGTCGCGCCAATCCCAATGTGAGACTGGACAACGGCGCGACGCCGCTGATGATCGCGGCGCAGAACGGGGACACCCGGATCGTGCAGGCCCTGATCGCCAGGGGCGCCAACGTCAACGCCATTGAGAAGAAGAGCGGGTGGTCGATCCTCATGTTCGCCGTGAACGAGGGCCATACGGACATCGTGAAGGCCCTGCTCAAGAAGAAGGTCAATCTCGACGTCAAAGCGCCCGACGGCTACACCGCACTCCTCATCGCCCAGAGCAAGAAAGACGAGGCCATCGCGACGCTGCTGAAGAACGCCGGAGCCAAATAATCCGCGCAACCTCATTCAGAACGAACGCGGCGGCCGCCCGGATCCGGGCGGCCGTTCTGTTTCGGACGGTCCGGATCGCCTCTCCAGAACCTATCTTTTCTTGCGGGCGATCTCCTCGAGCATCCCTTCGATGTGCCGCCTCATCATCGCCCCGTCCCCGGCATCCAGCCCGGTGTCCTTTCCCAGGTGATCCAGCGCGTTCCTGCAAACCATTTCCGCCGCCGCCAGGTTGCCGGCCCTGAGATAGGCCTCGCCGAGGCTGTCGTACGTGTTGGCAGACGAGGGGTAGGCCTCCTTGTTCAGCTCGAAGACCCTGACGGCCTCCGGCACTCTGTTGTGCTGGAGGAGGTAGTACCCGATCCGGTTGAGGCTGGTCTCCCCGAAGAGCACGTAGCCCGGATTGTCACCCTCGACCTGTTTCCATATCTCGCGGCCGCGGGCGGCCCCGTCCTCGAGGACGATGTTGAGGAATTGCCCCTCGGTAGGCGGCGCCTTGAGGGCCTTCCTGCAGGTCACGGCGGCGATCTTGGCGGAAAAACCGTTGTCCTCGGGCGATTTTCGGAGGTAGGTCAGGCTGGCCTCGCGCCCCTTCAGGTGCGCATCGAAAAAGTTGAGGGAGTAATCGCAGACGGCCTCGTAGCCCAACATGACGTCTCCGGTGTTCGTATCCTTCGCCGTCCCCGGCACCATGCCCGCAACGAGCGTGAACTGCGAGCAGAAGTTCCTGTGCTCCAACGGTCCGAGCGTCAGGAGGCATGCGTCCGAATATTTGAGGGCGTCGTAGAAAGACAGGTCCCGTTCGGTTGCGGCTTCGGCGGGCCGGCCCGAAAGCATGAGGAGAAAGGGCACCCGCAGGTTATCGGGCTTGAAGGAGGGGGAATAGCGGGCGATTTCGAGCCCGCGCTTAGACCGGATGGATCCGTCCAGGCTTATCACCGCCCCGACGCGCGCGTCGTCCAGCGTGGCGACCACGTCCGACAACCCGCCCCAGCTGAAGCCCGCCAGCCCGAGCCTATCGATGTCGGCATGCGGGAACTCCCGCATGTATCCGATCAGGAATTCGACATCCCGGACCTGGGCCTGGAGCCCGGAGGCATCCTGCGTCATCTCGCGCGTCTGCGCCCCCATGGACGGGCTCGCCGCCACGATGTACCCGTGGCTCGCCAGGAATTCGCACAGGACAGAATTCTCGAAGGCGGCCGATCCGAAGCTCGGCGCATAGATGACGACGGGAAAGGGCCCATCCGCCGGCGGCGCATTCAGAACGGCCGTGGTTTTCTCACCGAGAAGCCTGTCGACGTCTTTTCGTGAGGCGCCCAGCCCCGTCACGTATCCCGTGAATCCGTCGATGGCGGCCTTTCTGATGTCGGGGGTCGGCTCTCTGAACGCGAGTTCGAGCGCTCCATAGGTCACGTAGTCGCCGAAGTTCATGTGGTCGGAACCAGGCGTCTTCACCGCGGGGTACCAGACGAGCACTTCGACGGGCCTTCCCAGGTCCCCCTCGAAGACCGTGCCGTCGTACCCTCTCCTGTGGCCGAACGTCCTGGTCTCGTCCCTCGCACCCGCGGCTTTGAAGCCGACCGCATAGGGACCGGGTTTCAGGTCGCTCCATCCGAGGTAGGATTGCGCATGGAGCGCCCACTGGAACGCTAAAGCGGACAACAGGACGACGGGCAGAGCGCCCTTCTTTACCAGCCTGAGTGAAAGAATCATGGGCATCCCCCTCTTCAAGGTCACGTCCATCGCAGCACCTGAGAACATCTTACGCCATCCCGGACGCGCGGGGTTTCATGTCCCCGGCCATGCGGCAAAAAAAGAGGGGACCCTTGCGGGTCCCCTACCTGAGAGGGAGGAATAGCTTAAGTCAGAAAGCCAGAATCTCCGGGCGTCCTCACCAGACCTCGCACAGTTTGTTCTTGGCGTGTGCCATGGGCGAAGCCTGCTCGCACCCGAAGGCCTTCGCGAAGGCCGGAACGTTGGCGAGGGTCCCGTTCACGCGGTACCTGGCCGGCGGATGGGGATCGATCGTGGCCAGGAAACGGGCGAACTGGGGACGGGCCTTGCTGGCCCAGACGGTGGCGAAGCCCAGGAAGAACCGCTGATCGGGCGTGAAGCCGCCGATCGTCTTCGGCTGCGGCTTGCCCTTGAGGGACAGGTGGTAGGCCCTGTAGGCCAGCGTGATGCCGCCGAGATCGGCGATGGCCTCGCCTTCCACGAGCTTGCCGTTGAGGTGCTTGTCGCCGTCCACCACGTAGGACGAGAACTGCTCCGCGATTTTCTCGCCGCGGGCCTTGAAGTTCTTGAGGTCCTCGGGCTGCCACCAGTTGGAGAGGTTGCCCTTTCCGTCGAACTGGCTGCCCTGGTCGTCGAAGCCGTGGGTGATCTCGTGGCCCATGACCGCGCCGATGGCGCCGTAGTTCACGGCGTCGTCCGCCTTCGGATCGAAGAAGGGCGGCTGGAGGATGCCGGCCGGGAAGACGATCTCGTTCATGGCCGGGTTGTAGTAAGCGTTGACCGTGGGCGGCGTCATGTGCCACTCGGTCCTGTCGACGGGCTTGCCGACCTTCTCGATGTCCCGGTTGAATTCGAACCGGGCCGCCCGGACCATGTTGCCGTAATAGGAATCGCGGTCGATCTTGAGCGCGGAGTAGTCCCTCCACTTGTCCGGGTAGCCGATCTTCTCGACGATCATGTCGAGCTTGGCGATGGCCTGTTTGCGCGTGGGTTCGCTCATCCAGGGCAGGGTCTGCAGGTCCTCCTTGAGGGCCTTGCGGATGTTGTGGAGTATCTCGAGGACCTTGGCCTTGGACTCGGGGCTGAAGTACTCTTTGACGTAAAGCTGTCCGAGGTCCTCACCGAGAGCACGGTTGGTGGCCGACACGGCCTTGCGCCAGCGGGGCAGGTCTTCCTTCGTACCCGTGAAGCTCTTCGAGAACTCGAAGTTCTCCTTGACGAAGTCCGAGGACAGGTACCTGGAGGCCGATGACGCCAAGTGCCAGCGGAGGTAGACCTTCCAGTCCTCGAGTGGAACGGTTCTTGAGCTGGGCGCTCATGCCCTTGAAGAAGTCGGGCATGCCCACGTCGATGCTCTTGAGGGAAGCCAGTCCGACTTCGCCGAAGTACGGCTGCCAGGGAAACACGGGCGCCAGCGTTTCCAGCTCGGACACGGCCATGGGATGGTAGGTGGCCTTGGGGTCGCGCAGCATCACGCGCGGCATGGAAACCTTGGCAAGACCGGTTTCGAGCTTGAGCACCGTCTGGGCTTCAGCCGCGGCCTGCTCCGGAGCGTCACCCAGCAGTTCGAACACCTTCGTAAGGTGCTTGACGTAGGCGGCACGGATGGCCTTGGTCTTGGCGTCGTCCTTCAGGTAGTAGTCACGGTCCGGGAGGCTGAGCCCGCCCTGTCCGACGCCGGCGATGACCTTTGTGGCGTCCTTGCGGTCCTGTTCGGACTCTATGCCGAAGAAGACGTTGACGCCGTCCTTCTGAAGGCGAGCCACCTCCTGCATCAGGCCGTCCATATCCTTGATGGCGGCGATGCGCGCCATTTCGGGCTCGATGGGCTTGATGCCGTCCGCATCGCACTTCTTCTCGTTCATGGCTGCGTAGTAGAAGTCGCCCAGTTTCTTCTCGATGCTTCCCGCGGGCACCTTCTCGTTCTTCTCGCACGCCTCGAGAATGGTCCTGAGGTCATCCTGGTTGCGCACGCGCAGTTCGTCGAAAGTCCCCCACCTCGGATAGGCGGCGGGGATTGTGTTGTGGGCACGCCATCCGCCCGTGGCGTAGTCGTAGAAATCCTGGCACGGCTTGACGCTCGCATCCAGGTTCGCGGGGTTCACGCCGTGGACCTCGCTCTTGACCGGAGGCGCGGGGGCCTCCTTGGCCTGGTCCGCCGCGGACACGCCGATCCACGGCATCAGTATGATAAAACCGGCCACAAACACACTCGTTACTTTCATCGATGCCCCTTTCCTCGAAGTCCTCCCGTGCCGATCCGAGGTCCGGCGCAGGAAACACGTACACTCTCCCCCTCACGGCGAGCGAGAGAACCATAGAAAAAGGTTGTACGTCAGAATCCACTGGCAGGTTTCAACGACACGTTCGAGCCCGGGCACGAAGGCCTATGCGGGCCACCGGTAGTTTTTCGGCGGGATCTCTGTGGCGACGGCCGGGTGGTGTCCGGTCTCCATTATGAAGCGTCCGATGAGCGATTCGCTGTGGCCGTGCCGCACACGGCAGCCGTTTCGGAGAAGGCTCAGGCCCGAGTCCCAGGCCCTGGCGTCCAGCGCGGCTTTGTCGTCCTGGGGGCCCCACCTGTCCCCACCGGCGGCCCACGCCCCGAAGCCGACCGTCGGGACCTTCAGGTCCGTTCGTCCCGGCCGCCTGCTGGTGCCCGGTACCTCATGGCACGCCTCCTTCGCGTGAGGGTTCATCAACGCCGCGAGCGGGGCTTTTGCGCGATGCTTCCCCGAGGTCCAGCACAAGATAAGGCCCGCCCTCCGTGCTGCCGACGCGGCATATCCTCACGCCGCCACGCTTGAGCGAGGCGATCGGCCAGAGTCCTTCCCCGAGCCCTTCGCTCTCCCTGATGGTCCAGCCTCCCGGATCGACATTCAGAACTTCGGCGCAGAAGTCCTTCCCGAAGGCGAGCCTTCGCGAAAAGTGGGGGATGCGCCGCGCGAGTTCGTCGCCCGCTTTCTGCCGGACCTGAAAAACCCGGTTGGAGCCGAAGATGTGCTCGGCGTGCTCCAGACACATGGCGTTGAGCGCGTCGTTGGGCGTCATGGCCAGCACGCGCCGGAAGCCTTGTTCTGCCGATTCCTCGTAGAGCTCGTCGTTGAGCCCGCTTCCAAGGAGCGTCTCCACGCCCGGGATCTGCGATTCCGAAATCTTCAGCGGATCGCTGTCCACCATTTTTATGGGCACGCGCCTCGACAAATGCCGGGCTATCTTCATGGACAGATCGTTGATCCCCAGGATCACGATGCCCGTCTTGTCCTCGGGGACCCGCACCTTGAGCAGCCTGGCGAGGGGTCTGGCTACGAGCGTGGCAAATGTCCCCGAGAAGAAGATGACCATGAAAGTGAGCGCGAAAGACGTTCACCGCGCGAGGATCGTCCGGTTTCTGGGTGACGATGTAGGATGCCGTCGCCAGGGCGATGATGCCGCGGGGGCCGATGAGCGACATGTACAGTCTTTCGTTCCAGGAGAGGTCCGTCTTATAGAAGGCCGCGAAGAAACTGGCGGGGCGGACCACCAGGCCGAGGACCAGGGCGGAGAGCAACAGGGGCCAGAGATCCGACGGTATGGCCCGCAGGTCGAAGAGCGCCGCGAGCAGGACGAAGAAGAGCGAGATGAAGAGATACGTGATCTGTCCCTTGAACGCCTTGATCTCACGCACGTAGGGCGTCTTCTGGAACGCCAAGGTGAAGCCCGCCACGGCGCTTGCGATGGGACCACTGCCCGGGCTCATCACGTGGGCCCCGCTGAAGACCAGCCACGCGCAGGCGAGGGCCACCAGTCCAGGAAGCTCGGGGTCGCCGAGCTTCGCGAGGAGAGGGAGCAGCCACTTCCCGAGGACCAGCCCGATGAGGATGCCCAGCAGTATGGAGAGCGAGGCCTTCTCGATCAGAAGGAGGGGGATCTCCAGCAACGACCGCGGCTGGCTGGTGATCCAGAAGGGCAGCACGACGCTGGCGAGAAGGATGCCGATGCAGTCGCCCCATATGGCTTCGTGCCGGAAGAGGCGCTCCAGCTTGCGCCCGATGGATAGGCTCCTCAGCAGGGGGCCGATGGTCGTCGGCCCCGTGACGATGATGATCGCGCCGAAGACGACGGCCGGGAGCCAGTCGAAGCCCGCCACATAGCGTGCGGTCAAGGCGGACAGCACCGCCGTGACGGGCATCCCGATCCCGAGGAGACGCCTCGACGAAGTGGGCATGGGCTCGGCGCGGGGGAGGCTGAGCGCCCCTTCGAAAAGCATGATGGCCAGGCCGAATTCCACCAGGATCGGAAGACCGAGGCCGAGCGTAGAAGGGTGGAGCCACCCGAGTCCCATGGGGCCGAGACACAGGCCGGCCAGGAGAAAGAAAAGGAGGGGCGGCACCTTGAGCCACCGTGCAAGGATCAGCATCATGATGCCGATCCACAGAGCCAACCCTATGGTAAGGACGATCCCCGCCTGCTCGTGCATGCCCTCCCCCGCCGACAGATTCACTGAATGAACGCCGTCAGGATACCATCGGCCCGGGGCCGTTCGGAAGGCCCCCGCCCCGCGGCCCGATGGACGGATTCTAAAGGATGCCTTCGCGGATCGTGTTTTTGCCCTCGCCTTTGGATTGGTACATAAGGGCGTCGGCCGCCTTGATCAGCGCGTCGACGCTGTATGGAAGGTTCCTGACGACGAGAAGGCCGATACTCAGCGTTATCCGGGGCTCCCCTTCCCCGAATTCGGACCGGAGGGCGGCAGAAACCTTCCGGACGACGGAACGCGCCGACTCGATGTCAGTTTCGGGCAGCAGCACCGCGAATTCGTCGCCCCCGAGTCGCGCCACCACGTCCGTTGCGCGCGTGTTCGCCCGCATCGCGCCGGCCAGACGCCTCAGGACCGCGTCACCGGCCGTGTGGCCGAAGCGGTCATTGACGGCCTTGAAGTCGTCCAGGTCGGTGTAGATCAGCGAGAAGGGATGGCCGTACCTTTCGGCGCGCTGTATCTCGTTCTCGAGCATTTCGAAGAAATACCGCCTGTTGGCGACGCCCGCCAGGTCGTCGGTCCGGGCCAACGTCCTCTCCTTGTCGAGCGAGGTGCGGAGATAGTAGAAGCTGTACGCGATGACGATGAAGACGCCCGTCCTCACCGCGCCGTCCCAGAATATGTAGGCTTCGTGCGAGTAGGGCTTCCCGGTTGCCCAGTCCGTGAGGGCGATGATGAGGCCGCTGAGGATGGAAACCAGGACACCCGTAAGAAGCCCTACATCCCACGCGGCGAGGAAGATGGGGACGAGATAGAAGACCGTCAACCGGAGTTCGTACCCCGTGTAGTAGTCGAGGAGCGACGTGACGAGCACTAGAATGAACGCCGAGAAGAGGGCGGCCGGTCTTGATTTCTGCAGGATGTCCAATATCTTCATGGCAAGAGGCTATTCGACCTCCCGTAGAATCTCAAAGGGCGCCCGCCCCGGCCGCCCGACACCTTTACCGCAGTCGAAGGAAGAACGCTTTCAGGTAATCCCCTTCGGGAAAATTCAGAAGAACGGGGTGGTCGGGCGCCTGCCCGCGCGCTTCCAGGAGGACCGCCTCGCGCCTGGCCCGGGCGGCGGCCTCGCCGAGAATCTCCCTGAGCGCCTCACGCGAAAGGTGGTGCGAACAAGAGCAACTGACGAGCAACCCTCCCGGCGCCACGAGCGCCATGGCGAGTTCGTTGAGCCTGCCGTAGGCCTTGACCGCCTCCGGCAGGTGTTTCCTGGCCTTTGCGAAAGCAGGCGGATCCACCACGACGGCGTCGAAGGTCCGGCCCTCCCGGCGGAGCGCGCGCAAGACGTCAAAGGCGTCGCCGTTGTGTATGGCGCAGTCCGGCATGGCGTTGGCCTTCAGGGCCGCGTCGACCCGCCGGCAAGCGGGCAGAGAGGCGTCCACGAAATCCGCCGATGCCGCCCCGGCCTTGAGGGCGCTCATGCCCCACACGCCGAGGTAGGCGAAGACGTCCAGCACGGAGGCGCCCGGCTCCAGATGCGCCACGAAGGACCTGACGTTCTCCCTCTGGTCGAGGAAAAGCCCCGTCTTCTGCCCTTCGTCGAGGGAGACATCCAGGGCGAGTCCGAGGTAATCGACGCGCACGTCCCCGGCCGTCCCCTTCCTGATCTCCACCGACCGCGGCAACCCCTCGAGGTCCCGCATGCGGCCGTCGTTCTTGAGCACCAGCACCCCGGGATCGAACAGCGTGTCCAGGGCGGCCTCGATGCGTGGCAGAAAGGCCTCCATACCGGCCGTCATGCTCTGGACGACCAGAGCGTCGCCATAGCGGTCCACGATGAGGCCGGGGAGGCCGTCTGCCTCTCCATAGACGATGCGGCAGCAGTCTTCCGCCGGATAGAGTCTCACCCTCGAGGCATGCGCCGCCCCGAGGCGTTCTTCCAGCCAGTCCTCCGGGAGGTGATCGACCCCGCGCCGGAGCCACCGGAAGGCGATGAGCGTCCCGGGATTGAAATAGCCGACCCCGAGCACTTCGCCTGCCGGGTCGTCCAGGACGGCGAGGCCGCCCGGGGGAAGGTCGGGAACTTCCTGCAGCTCATTGCTGAAGACCCAGGGATGGCCCGTCCTGACACGCTTGTCCCGCCCTTTCTTGAGACGAAGGTGGGGTAGTTTATCGCTCATGCACACTCCCGCGGGGGCGAAACTACCGCCCGCCTAATACCTGCGCCCGCTCCCGCGGACCTTTACCGATCCAGTCTGATTCCTCGCCGTCCGGCCATCTCGCCGGGGCGTCAGTAGGCCCTCGCCCAGACGACGCGTCGCTCGCTGTCTCCGCCGCAGACAAAACACCTGCCGGCCTCTTGCCCCGCGTCGAAGGGAAGACAACGGATGGTGGCCTTGGTTTCTTCCTTGACCCGGGCCTCGCACTCCGCGCCGCCGCACCAGTGGGCCCAGAAGAATCCGCCGTCGTCGATGGCCGACTTGAACGCCTCGTAGTCGTCCACCTGGTGGGAATGCGCTTCCCGGAAGGCCAGGGCCCTGTTGTAGAGGGCCGTCTGAAGCTCGTCTAGGAAGGCCTTGAGCACGCCCGGAGCCTCGTCAAGGCCGACGAATTCCTTCTGGCGGCGCTCGCCCTCCTTGAGATCCCGCGTGGGGATCCGGGGAACGAGCACGCAGGAACCCTTCTCCACGTCCTTCGGCCCGATCTCGATGCGGACGGGCACCCCCTTGAGTTCCCACTCGTTGAATTTGAAGCCGGGACTGACGGTATCCCGGTCGTCGAGCGTAACGGAAAGACCCGCTTCCTGCAGCGTGCCTCGCAGCTTCGCCGCGACTTCGGTGATCGCCTGCCTGGATGCCTCGTCCCTGTAAATGGGGACGATGACCGCCTGGATCGGCGCCAGCCGCGGCGGCATGACGAGGCCCTGGTCGTCCGAATGGGCCATGATCAGGGCGCCTATGAGGCGCGTCGAGACCCCCCAGGACGTTTGCCACGCATACTGCCACTCGGCCTTTTCATCCTGGAAACGCACGTCGAAGGCCTTGGAGAAATTCTGGCCCAGGTCGTGGCTGGTGCCGGCCTGGAGCGCTTTGCCGTCCTGCATGAGGGCTTCGATGCACGTTGTCGTGCGCGCGCCGGCGAATTTCTCGGCGTCGCTCTTGATGCCCTTCAGAACGGGTACGGCCATCCACTCCTCGGCGAAGCGGGCGTAGATGTCCAGGATGCGCAGGACCTCCTCCCACGCCTCGTCGTGCGTGGCGTGGACGGTGTGGCCCTCCTGCCAGAGGAACTCGGTCGTGCGCAGAAACAGCCTCGTCCTCATCTCCCAGCGCACCACGTTGGCCCACTGATTGATCAACAGGGGCAGGTCCCTGTAGCTCTTGATCCACTTGCTGTACATGGCGTACATGATGGTCTCGCTGGTGGGGCGGACGACCAGGGGCTCCTCGAGTTCCTTTCCGCCGGCGTGCGTGACCACGGCCAGCTCGGGCGAGAAGCCCTCCACGTGCTGGGCCTCCTTCTTGAGAAAGGACTCCGGAATGAAGATTGGAAAGTACGCGTTAACGTGGCCCGTGGCCTTGAACATGCCATCCAGGGCCTTCTGCATGTTCTCCCACAGAGCGTAGCCTCCCGGCCGGATCACCATGCAGCCTTTGACCGGCGAATAGTCCGCCAGCTCGGCCCTGAGCACGATATCCTGGTACCACTGGCTGTAATCGTCCGATCTCGATGTTATCGCCTTTTCGTCGCGTTTGGCCATGATCTGAATCCCTCCGAGAGCTCCCGGCGTCCCTTGCCGGAAAGGCTCAGGATACAGCAAAAACCTCGATTTTCCAAGGCTTAGCAGGGGCTCGCGCTCTGCCCGGAAGGCGATAAAAAGATGGGGCCTCTCGGAATAGGTTTCCCGTCCATCCGGTTTCTGACTGAGTGGAGCGGATGCCCGCACGGGGCACCGTGTTGGAATCCAGATCCGAGCGAGGTGAACGAGCAATGGAAACGCCGCTGAAAGCATTTCACGTGGAGCGGGGCGCGACTTTCGAGGCGCGGGACGGCATCGAGCGGCTCTCGGCGTATGGGCACTTCGACGAAGCCTACGGCGCCCTGGAAGGCGGATGCGCCCTCTTCGACATCTCCGACGCGGGGCTCGTGGAGCTTCGCGGCGAAGACAGGGTGCGGTTTCTCAACGGGATGGTCTCCAATGACGTGGGCCTCCTCGAGGACGGCCGCGGGTGCCGCGCCTGCATGCTCAACCGCCAGTCCAGGATCCTCGCGGACCTCCACGTTTTCGCCCTGCCCGGGGCCCTGCTCCTCGGCATGGAACCCGAGTTCAAGTCGAAGGTCGCAGGGCGCCTCGAAAAATACAGGCTCGGGCTGAGAGTTGAACTGGGGGGCGTCTCGGGCGAGCCTGCGCTCTTTTCGCTGCAGGGCCCCCGCGCGCTGGACGTCATCGGCGGTGTCCTCTCTACGGACGTTTCGGACCTGCCTTCTCTCGGACATCGCCGCGTAACGAGCGGTGCATTTGAAGCGAGGGTTCTGAGGGTTCCCAGGACCGGGCGGCCGGGATACGACGTCCTGCTCTCTGCCGGGGTCGCCGGGGATTTCTGGAGGGAGTGCCTGGCCCACGGAGCCGTCCCGGCGGGATGGGACGTCATGGAAACGGGCAGGGTCGAGGCGGGCCTTCCCCGGTACGGCGCGGACCTCACCGAGGGTATCCTCTTCTCCGAAGCGGACGTGCCCGATGCCGTATCCTACAAGAAAGGGTGCTACGTCGGTCAGGAGATCGTGGCGCGCGTCAAGACGTACGGACAGCTCAAGAAGAGCAGGCGGGGGTTGCTCGTGGACGGCGGCGGACGTCCCGGCGACGCCGTCATCGACGGTGAAAAGCCGGTCGCCCGGCTGACCAGCGCCTGCTTCTCGCCGACTCCTTCAGAAGACGGCGGCCTTCGCCTACCTCCGGACGGACGTCGAGGACGGGCGGGAGTTCGCCGTGCGGTCGGGCGACGAGACCTTGAGGGCCGTCGTCGCGCCCTACCCCTTTGCCTGAATCACCCAGCGGAAATACCGACCACGATTAGTGTGCAGCGTCAGGATGGCTCGGAATGTCCCTCCCGGTCTGTTGACCGCGCAGAGGCCCCCATTGTATCGTTGGGGGCTTAAGCACTTCATGCAAGCGCAAGGCGGAGAAAGCCTCGCTGCACGGGCCGCCGGCGCGAAAGAGCGAGGGGGGAATTTGTGAGGAAGGGGATATTTATGAAAAACGGGAGATTCATGGCCGGCATTGCCGCCGTTTTACTGCTGGCGGCCGTGGCCATGCAGGCCCAGGGCGGAGAAGCCTTCGCACCATGGGCCGAGTTTTCGGCCGAGGGGCTCAAGATCCTCCACATGAGCGGACAGGCGAATCCGACGACCGTGCCCCAGGCGGCCGAAGTCGGTGTGCCCTGCTACCCAGGCGCCGTGGTGGTGTCCATTCTGAAACCCCAGGGCGACGCAATGCCCATGGAGACCATCAACCTCGTCACCAGCGACCCGCCCGAAAAGGTTTTGGCATTTTACAAGGAAAAACTCCTGGCCATGCCCGGCTGGAAATGGAGTGAGACCTTCAAGTTCTTCTACAGGGGCGACAAGGAGACGGACGCCTTCGCCATGAAGATTCCGGGGCTGACGGTCCAGGAAGAGAGCGGCGAGAGCTTCGACCTGCAGGCCATGGCCAAGTCCGTCGTGAAGAGGGTAAAAACCCGCATCCAGGTCATTTTCAAGCCGAAGGCCAAGTCCTGAAAACGTGTCGGCGGGACGGCGGACCGGCCTCCCGCTCCCATCGTCCTTTCACAGAGAGCCTTCCGCCACACCCCTGACGTAGGCTTCCACGTCGAACTTCCGGCGGCACCCCGCGGCGGACATGGGACGAATCGTCCCAATCACGGGCTTCGACGGCCCCCAGGGCCTGTCGTGCTTGCCTCCGACGGCCCAAGCCACACCGGCGTACCCGTTCGGGTCGCGTCCGTCGAGCTGCCACCTGTCGTTAAGCCGGACGGCCGTCTCGAACGCCGCCTCGGGCGACGGGCTCCACTCGAGGATCTTCTTGGCCCAGTACATCCTGAGATACCCGTGCATCCACCCCGTCTTTACCATCTGGGTCTGGGCCGCGTTCCACAGGCCGTCGTGGGTTTCTCCCCCGGCGAGCTGCGCCTCGTCGTAGAGGTAGGGGCGCGGGTCCGCCCGGCGGCTGTCCAGCGTCGCGCGGGCCCATCGTTCGCAGCCTGCCAGACTGTCGTAGCGGGGATTGAAGGTCACGTAGTTCACGGCCAGTTCCCGCCGGACGATCATCTCCTCCAGAAAGGCGTCCGCGTCCTCCTCCGGCGCCCCGGCGCCCCTCACGGCCCAGACCACGGTGTGCGGACCCAGGTGGCCGAAGTGGAGATAAGGCGACAGGCGGCTCGTCCCGCGGAGTTCGGGCTGGTTCCTCCTGCCTGCGTAACCCTCCAGTCCCTTCGCGGATGAAGCGGTCCAGGGCGGCCAGCCCCCTCGACGTGCCGCCCTCGAAGGCCGTCACCGGCCCCGCCGACCGGTCGACGGGAAAGTCGCCGAGCCAATCGTCCCGCCAGTCGCGCGTGGAAAGACGGACCTCACCGCGCCAGGGCGTTTCGGCGTCCGGGTTGGATGGCGGGGCCAGGAAACGGTCGAGCAGGCGGTGGATCCTCGGGCGGATGGTGCGTGCGGCGTACTGTTCCTTTTCGAGGAGCCGCGCCGGAACGATCACGTCCGCGTCGACCGTCCAGAGGGGAACGCGCAGCCGTTCGGCCGCGGTCCGCCGCCACCCTTCGGTCTCGCGCAGGGGATTCTCGTCCCCCACCACCAGGGCGGGCCGGACCTCTTCGCAGAACCGGACCAGGGAATGGTGCGGATACGGGCGGAAAGCGAAAGCGGCGCCCCTGGCTTCCGCGCGGCGGGCGATGTCCGCCGACGCCCTGCGCCAGAAACGTGTAGTGCCGGAGGTTGCCGCCGGGGTAGAAGGGCACGGGCGCGAAGAAGACGACGACCGGGAGCCGGAGACGGTTCCCGGCTTCGACGGCCGCGTCCAGGGCCGGGTTGTCGAGCGGCCCGCTGGGCGCGCTGCATCCAGTAGACCACGCACCTGCCCTCGGGGTCGGGTCCGCCGTCACGCCGGACCCGGATCCGCGGGTCGTCCGACAGCCCCTCCAGCCCATTCATCAACCGGTCCTCTTGCGGAACCCCGTCACCATGTACTGGCTGGGGTTGTAGAGTTCCGTGCTCCTGTAACACAGGCCCGATTCGAGAAAGAACCTCTCCACGTCGTGATGGTGGTTTCGGATCTCGAAGGGCGGTCCCTCCTCCTGCTCGACCTTGGCCCAGTCCACGATGACCACCGGCGCGTAGGTCTTCGCGACGCGTCCCATCTCGCGGATAAAGCGCACCGGATCTGGCGTCTCGTGCAGCACGAAGCACGAAAAGACGAAGTCGGCCGAGTCGGCCGCAAGGGGTACGGCCCCGTCCTCCATGACGTGTGTTTCAAGCCAGCCGGGCGGGTCCTTCGCCTTCAGGTGGTCCAGCATCAGGGGCTCCACGTCGAGGGCGTGGACGCGGCCCTCCGGGCCGACCAGCCCGGCGGCGGGCAGGCTGAAGAACCCGGATCCCGCCCCGACGTCGACGAAGACCATGCCGCGTTTAAGCCCCAGCCGTCTCAGAAGCCTTTCGGGAGGCATGGCCTCATACCGGTCCTTACTTTCCAGCTTGTTTACCTTGCTCGGATCGAATGTATGAGAGTGGGACACCGATAGCCTCCTATGATCTATTGCGGGCCGGTTCTGCGGCGCCGGAAGCCCTAACGGGGCCGGGCCCGCTCCAAGCCATCATAAACCACACGCGCCGCCGGCCCACCGATCATGCACAAATCGCGCCTTGGCTCCGGCGAGGGGCCGCACGGTCTCATGCTTCTGATCTTCCGGCCGATCAGCCGCTCCATGATTCCGGCCATCGCCCGTGCCGACCCCCACCGCGCTCGGATTCTGTTGCAACGGTGAAACGCTGGAGCGACCGTGAAACAGGCTAGCTTAAAAGGTGGAACGGCAGCTCGAGGCCGCGTCCATCGGCCCGGACGGCGCCTGGCGGGGGATGTCATGGCCCGATGTCCTCTAACGCCTGCAAAGGCATTGGTTCCGTACGCAGCGATCCCGGTTGAAATAATGCACGCAGACCCCGCGTTTATCAATGCGACGATGGCGCCGTCGGCCATCTCGGAAGTCCGGGGCGAGAGGTATTGGCACCTAACTTGCTTCTTCGGAAACAGGATGCCCGCCCGGACAAAATTGAAGGCGGCAGGCTTTACTAGGAGGCCCGAGATGATCGAATTGACCGAACAGGCGGTTGAAGCCGTTAAGAACTTCAGGAGCGAAGAAGGCAAGAGCGGATCCGGACTTCGCATAGCTATCGTGGGTGGAGGCTGCAGCGGTTTCCAGTACGACCTCTCGCTCGTCGACAAGGGGGCGGAGAACGATGAAACTTACGATTTCGGAGGCCTTCCGGTCTTCGTGGACAAGAACTCCCTGATCTATCTCAAGGGGACCGTCGTCGACTACGTCAACGACATCCGCGGATCGGGTTTCGTCTTCCAGAACCCGAACGCCCACTCGTCCTGCGGGTGCGGCCACTCCTTCGAGGCTTGATGGGCCCCGGAAGGGGTCAAGGTTGGCACGGGAAATGCTTATTATTTTCTCGGCCAGCCCCATAAGGTTGGTAACGGGTCCCCCGAGAGGGAACCTGACAAGAGCTTTCCAAGAGGATCCCCCCTCCTCTCAGCTCCCCGGTCGCAAGACCGGGGAGCCCCCCTCCTCCAAAGGGACGGGCCGGGGGTGAACGAGATGTCCCCCATGAGGATCCCCCCTCCTCTGCTTGGCCCCCCGAGTCCCCCAACTCGGGGGGCATTTTCTCGCCCCAAATGGCCCGCCACGAAACGGCCTCCCGATACGAGCGGTCGAACGTCCGCCGCAGGGACGCCGCGTCCCCCCGGCCGCGCCGATCAGTCGCCCCGCTTCAGGTCGTCCTTCAGCCACCTGTCGTAGGGCAGCAGCGTGACGGTGCCGGCCGGGCAGTCGAAGATCATCCTGTAGTCGTTGAGGACGTCCCGCCCGAGGATGCCGTATACGGGCACCGGGAAGCGCTGGGGGATGTCCGTCACGAAGGCGTAGCGGCGGTGGTAGACGTGCGGCCCCACCGACATCGTAACCTGCTCGGCGATGTTCGACGTGAAGGCGCCGGACAGCCCCAGGCCGTAGAGCTTGCCGAACTTCCCCGTGTTCACGCGGATGTCCAGCCTGCGGCGCGTACTTGGACGCGAACAGGGTGAACGGCGCGCCCGTGTCGAGCAGGAACGGGTAGGGTCCCTTACCCATGAGCCCAACCGGTACGATGGGGGCACCGTTCGCCCAGAGGATGGGCAGGGTGATGCCCTGCTCGGTGCTGATCTTCCCGGCGGGCGTGCCCGCGGGCCACAGCTGGAAGTGCCCGTGCCGCCGGTCGTAAAAGACCACGTTGCGCCGGAACGGACCGAGGCCGATGTAGCCCGCCTTGTTGGTCCAGTACTCCGTGTCCCGCTGGTTGACCACCGCGAAGGTGTTCCTCATGGTGAGCCCCGCCACTTCCAGGCTGCGGACCAGGACGCTCTCGGATTTCTGGGAGCCCTTGTAGCCCCAGCCCGCGTAGGCGGCATCGGCGAGCTTCGGGAGCTTGAGCTTGCGGGCCAGGTCGCTGTTGAGCAGCAAGCCCTCCCCGCCAGTGTCGAACACCAGCCAGACCTTGCGCCGTCCATCCAGCCGCGCACGCACGCACGGCTCCCTGAAGATCTCCTTCACCTTGGCCGTGTCCGGGTAGCGCTTCGGCGGCACCGTGGTCGATGGACCGGCCTTCGCCAGGGCCTCGTTCAAGGCCAGGGCGTTTGCGATGCCCTTTGACCCGGGGAGAATCTGGTGCAGCGAGGCGAGCAGGTTCGCCTTTCGGGCGGGGTCGGGTTCCAGGCTCACCTCCAGAAAGCGTGCGGGCTCCGGCACCACGCGCCCCGCGGACCGCGCATCGCGGATGGCCTTGAGGGCGGCCTCGTCGTCGCCCGCCGCCATGGCGGCGTTTCCGTACTTCGCCAGGGCCACGCCCCCCCAGCGCCTGTCCTTCAGGACCACGGCGTAGGCATCCATGGCCCGCACGGGCTGGAAGGCGAAGAAGTAGCAGTCCCCCAGCAGCAGGTTCCGCTCGGGATCGGCGGGGGCCGCGTCCCTGAGGGTCTCCGCCTTCGCCAGTGCGAGATGCCAGCGGCCCAGTTCCAGAAGCCCCTTGATCCGGGCGATGGCGAGGCGCTCGTTGCCGGGGTCTTTCTCCAGTTCCTCGTCCAGCTCGGCGATCGCGGCCTTGAACTTTCCCTCCCTGAGGAGCTGCACGCCCTTCGAGCCGGACGCCGCGGCCTGCCCCCGCACGGACAGCGCGCCGGCCACCAGGACACACAGACAGACCGCCCCCGCCAGCGCGATCTTCTCGATACCAGGCCTCGTACGGATACGACTCATCTTCGCCTCGCAATGCCAGAAACATAACATAGGGCAAAGGAAAGGCTAAAGGCTAAGGCCGAAGGGCTAAAGGCCAAAGGCTAAAGGGAAGACGGCTGGGGACGGGCCTCCGAAGAATTCCTTTCTTCCCGCCCCTATCTTTTTTTCTTTTGCCTTTAGAATTTCGCCCTTAGCCTTCGGCTACTCCAAAGGCCTGCTTACGCCTGATCACTTGATCACTAGATCACCATTCACCAGGCGCCCCCGCGCCTTCACCATCGGCGCCCCATCAAGTACAATTGCACTTTCGATCGGAGGTCTTCATGGATGTCAGAGTTCGCTTCGCCCCTTCCCCGACCGGCTACCTCCACGTGGGCGGCGCCCGCACGGCCCTCATCAACTGGCTCTTCGCCAAAAGGAACGGCGGGACCTTCATCCTGCGGGTGGAGGACACGGACGAGGCGCGCTCGACGCCCGAGATGACGCAGGTGATCCTGGACGGCCTGTCCTGGCTGGGCATCACCTGGGACGAGGGGCCCTTCTTCCAGTCCGAGCGGCAGGCCATCTACAAGGCCAACGCCGGCAAGCTCCTGGAGGGCGGCCACGCCTACCGCTGCTTCTGCTCGAAGGAGGAGCTGGAGCGCCGCCGGCAGGCCACGGGCAAGCCCGGCGAGTGGAAGTACGACCGGCTTTGCCGCGGCCTGTCCCGCGAGGAATCGCAGCGCCGCGCCGCCGCCGGCGAACCCTTCGTGGTGCGCTGCGCCGTCCCGGACGGCGACCTGGCCTGGGACGACGCCGTCAAGGGCCGCATCACCTTCGACGGTTCGGAGGTGGAGGACTTCGTGCTCCTGCGCTCGGACGGAACGCCCACCTACCACCTGTCGGTGGTGAGCGACGACGTGGACATGCGGCTCACCCACGTGATCCGGGGCGAGGACCACATCAGCAACACGCCCAAGCAGATCGCGCTCTACCGGGGGCTGAGCTGTGAGCCGCCGGTCTTCGGCCACCTGCCTTTGATCCTCGGCACCGACCGCAAGAAGCTCTCCAAGCGCCACGGCGTCACCTCCGTCACGGCCTACCGCGACGAGGGCGTCCTGCCGCTCGCGCTCTTCAACTTCCTGGCCCAGCTCGGCCTCAACCTGGGCGAAGAGCCCTACCTGACCATGAGCGGCGTCCTGACCCGCTTCGACCTGGCGGCCGTGAAGAAGTCGGCCTCGGTCTTCGACCCCGCCCAGCTCACCTTCATCAACGCCAAGGTGCTCGGCGACACGCCCCCGTGCGAGCTGGCCACCGTGCTGAGACCCTTCCTGGAGGCCGTTTGGCCCGGCGCGCCCGAGCCGCCCGAGGCCGCGATCGAGGTGTTGAAGACGCGCGCCCACGACCTGAAGGAGCTGGCCGACTGGGTCGTGCCCTTCATGCGCGAGGACTTCCCCTACGACGAGAAGGGTCTCAAAAAGGCCCTGAAGGACCCCGCCGCCCTGCCCGCCGTCGCCTCCCTGGTCCCGAAGTTGGAGGCCGTGGCCGACGGCGACTGGACCCCGGCCGCCCTCGAAGAGGTGATCCGCGCCCACGCCGAGGCCGAGGGCGTCAAGGCCGGCACGCTGATCCACCCCTGCCGCATGTTCCTCCTGGGCCGTCCGCAGAGTCCCGGCATCTTCGACGTCCTGAACGCCATGGGCAAGAACGCCACCCTCGCGAGGTTCCGCCGGGGGCTTGCCGAGTGCGGCGGAAGGTCGTGAGCAGGTGATTGCGATAGTAGGTTAGTAGGAGGGTTGCTGACCCTCGAAGACCTATCCCCCGTCGTTTCGCTTTAGCCCTTAGCTTTTCGGCCTTCGCCCTTGGGAGAAAGATTTTTCCCCACTTCTTTACCGTCTTTTAAATCCGCAATCCCAATTCCCAATTTTAAAATCCCTTCTCACCGTCTCACCGCCTCACTGTTGAGACGGTGTTCGCTTTCACCGGGGGCCTTCTTCGTTCTAAGATGACCGCATCCGTTCGTTGATCACCGGGCAACATGGACAGGGAGGGAGCCCATGAAAGCCGGACGAGTCCTGAAAAGAGCAATGCCCCTGGCGGTGATTCTGTGTGCCACGTTTGCCGGTCTCGGAACCGCGGCTCAGGGGGATGAATCCGCGTGGTGCCCGCCCCCGGGCCACGCCGAACGCAAGGCGATTCTCGACGCATTGCGCACCGAGGTCTTCCGTCTTCATCACATACGCGTCGTCTTCGTCGTGAAAGACCTGAAGGTCGAAGACGGCTGGGCCTGGATCCATACCCTGCCGCAGTCCGAGGACAGCACCCAGCACTACGAGGACATCTCCGCGCTAATGGAAAAGAAGGACGGTTCGTGGCGGGTGGCCGAACTGCCCTGCACCGAGGAGGACAACCCCGACTGCCTGGGCGCGCCGGATTTCTTCGAACGCCTCAGAGAGCGCCATCCCGAAGCGCCGCCGGGCATCTTTCCGTCTTCGAAGAAACCGTGAGTCCGCGATTCCCGGAGTAGGTGAGTCCGGCGTTCGCCGTCCTTCGCGGACATCGATTCCCGCCTTCCTAGGAATGACGATAAAGCACATCAACTCAACACCCAACACTCATAACTGAATTGCCGGCCTTCGAAGGCCCGGCATTCACCGTAGCGGCCTTTGCTTGCCAAAGGCCGTTCGGCCGATGCAAGCATCGGCCTCCTCGAAGGCCTTCCTTCTGCCGCATTTCAAATCCCAAATCAGTACTGTCCGGTTAAGAACGCTTCGGCATGACGTAACCTATTGATGCTCAACGTGTTGTGGCGATTATTAGCTGTTATCGATTTCAACGCTGGGCTCCTGTTCGGCCATGCACCATCCTGTGTGATGGGGAGGTGGATGGTCGATGAATGCAGGGCGCATAGTGTTTTCCCAGTTGATGGATTTCTTGCCACTGCACGCTTTCCGGTCCTGCGTGCGGCGCTACCGTGGAGATTACAGACTCCGCACTTTTTTCTGCCTCGATCAGTTCTATTGCATGGCCTTTGCCCAATTGACTTATCGAGAAAGCCTCCGGGATATCGTGACGTGCCTGAGGAGTTTTCATTCGAAGCTTTACCATGCGGGAATCCGCGGGACGGTGTCCAGGACGACCTTGGCCGATGCAAACGAGACCCGAGATTGGCGCATCTACGCCGATTTCGCCCATGTCCTGATCCGCACGGCACGGGCTATGTACGCACGAGAGGAATTCGGCGTCTCGCTCGAACAGGTCGCCTATGTCTTCGACTCCACTACGATCGACCTCTGCCTGTCTCTTTTCCCGTGGGCGCACTTCAGGCGGCACAAGGGTGCGGTGAAACTGCACACGTTGCTGGACCTGCGCGGTACGATTCCCTGTTTCGTGCATATCACGGACGGAAAAACGGCCGATGTAACGACCTTGGACGAGCTGCCACTGGAGCCTGGCGCTATCTATGTCATGGACCGCGGGTACATCGACTTCGCTCGGCTCTACATCTTCACCCGGAGCCTCTCGTCCTTTATCGTACGAGGCAAGCGGAACCACGATTACACGCGCCGAAGCTACCGCCCAGTGAACCGGAGCACCGGTTTGCGATCGGATCACACTATTGCACTCCGAGGCCCTAAGAGCTCGCGTCTCTATCCGGAGCCCCTGCGAAGAATCACCTTTTTCGACGAAGCTAATAACCAGCGGATCATCCTCCTCACCAACAATTTCGCTTTGCCCGCATTGACCATCGCTCAGCTGTACAAGTGTCGATGGGACGTTGAGATCTTCTTCAAGTGGATCAAGCAACACCTGCGCATCAAGGCTTTCTACGGAACAAGCGAGAATGCCGTGAAGACGCAGGTCTGGATTGCCATCAGCGTCTACTTGCTCGTGGCGATCATCAAAAAGCAGCTCCACATCGATCGCAGTCTCGCCGAAATCCTTCAAATTCTCAGCCTCTCCCTTTTCGAGAAAGAGCCCATTTATCAACTACTTACAAACCAGAGCCCCCAATCTCTGGAGCCTAGTCCGTGTAAACAGCTGATTCTATTCGACTCTTAACCGGACACTACTGGGACACAATACCCAAATTTGTTCTTCCGCCTTCCGCCTTTCCCATGGCCCGTCCCCAGCCGTTGTCCAAATCCGAAATCCCAAATCCCAATTCCCAAATCTCTTCTCATCGTCTCACCACCTCACTGTTGAACCCAGCTCTGCTTTTCTCGTCAACGCCTTCGTTCTACAATGTCTTCATCAACGCGCTGATCATCGGGATGGCCAATCCGGGAGGGAATCCATGAGCGAGGGTTTCGCAAGGCGCAGGACGCTGGGGCGGACGGGGTTGTCGGTCGGCCCCATGGGCGTGGCGTGCAGCTACGGCGCGCCGCGCGGGGCCTACGAGGAGGCCTTCGACCACGGCGTCAACTACTTCTACTGGGGCTCGCGGCGCACCTGGCCCATGGCCGAGGCCATCGGCGACCTGGTCAGGCGCGGCAGCCGCGACGACCTCGTACTCGTCATGCAGAGCTACGCCCGGTCCGCCAGGCTCATGCGCGGCTGGTTCGAGCGGGGCTTGAGGAAAATCGGCCTGGACTACGCCGACGTCCTCCTGCTCGGCTGGCACAACAAGGTGCCCTCCCCGCGCATCCTCGACGAGGCCATGGCCATGAAGGAGCGCGGCCTCTTCCGCTTCCTCGCCCTCTCCGGCCACCACCGCCCGCTCTTCCCCGAGCTGGCCGAGGACCCGCGCTTCGACGTGCTTCACGTCCGCTACAACGCCGTCCACCGCGGGGCCGAGGAGGACGTCTTCGCCCGCCTCCCCGCCGAGAACCGCCCCGGCGTCGTGACCTACACCGCCACGCGCTGGGGCGACCTCTTGAAGCCCAAGAAGATGCCCGGCGGCGAACAGCCCCTCAGCGGCGCCGACTGCTACCGCTTCGTCCTGTCCAACCCCGCCGTCGACGTCTGCATGACCGGCCCCGCCAACCTCGACCAGATGCGCGAGGCCCTCAGAGCCCTCGACCTCGGCCCGCTGTCAGAAGAAGAGATGACCCGCATCCGGCGCATCGGGGACCATATACATACGAACCACCGGAGGATGTTCGCGAACTGAAGCGGCGGAGCCGCTTCAGTGAGTAGGTGAGTAAGTGAGTCCGGGAGTAGGATGCGGGTATAGCTTCGAAGGCCGGCATAAATCCTCATCACCTAATCCCCTACTCCCCTAATTACGGCGCCGCAAGGCGCAAACCGCAGAGACGCGGAGGGCACAGAGAAGGGCTAAGGGCTAGAGTAGGGTGGGCATTCATGCCCACCTTTTTTTGTAATTGGAACCCGTCCCGTTCTTTCAACATCGTGCGGGCCTGCACGGCGGTGAAGGTGGGCACCGCCCCTTCGCGGCTAGTGCCCACCCTACGCGATCAATGCTGCGCGGGCGGTTGCAGCGGGCTGTGCGCCGTTGATACGATTGCCGCATGGCAAATTACCGGCGGGTGCGCATTTCGGGCGGGTGCTACTTCTTTACGCTGGTGACGGAGCAACGCGTCCGCATGCTGACGGAGGCGCCTTTTCTGCGCGCTCTGCGAACTTCGCTCGTCCGCGTACGGGGCGACCACCCCTTCACGCTTAATGCCATCGTCGTATTGCCGGACCATCTGCACATGCTTGTCACCTTGCCCGGAGACGACGATGACTACCCCCTGCGCATTCAATTGATCAAAAGATATTTCACGCGTCTCGCCGTGCCTGTTCTTGAGAGCCAACCATCAAAACGCTCTGAATCAAAGCGGGCCAAACGAGAGGCCGGCCTCTGGCAGCGGCGCTACTGGGAGCACGCGATCCGGCATGAGACTGACTTCCGGCGCCATCTGGAATACATCTTTTACAATCCGGTCAAGCACGGCCTCGTGCACCGAGTCGTCGATTGGCCCTATTCATCATTTCACCGTTACGTACGGGAGAGAAAATACCCGGCCGAATGGGCCGGAGACGGGAATCGTCCAATTCAAAGCCTGGAAGCGGGAGAATAATCGGTGGCCGGGCGGCTCACGACCTGCGCGTGTGCGAAAATAGGGGTTGGGGCTTTACTCTTGATCCTCATTTTCTCCTCCCGACGATCCTGCTAACGGTATAGTAATAAAGGCCGGATAATTCCGGGGACGCGATACTTAACTTGGAGGAATACGAGCTGGATTCAGCCGTATTCTGTGGACGCAAAATAAGAGGAATGAGAATCGGGTGCCCGGTAGTCATAAAGGGGGTCAGAATTGAAAAGGGGCGATCATGGCGATTGAGAGCGGAGAGCTAGCTTCAGTGCTTCCTTATGCAATCGCCCTGGGCGCGGTATGCCTGTCGCATCTGCACCATAAGCTCCTCATTATAGATTGGTGGATGAATACGATGGTTGATTCACGCCAGCGACTTGTCTTTTATAGGAAGATAGGGACATGAAGAGGGCCCTTGTTGTGTTATCGCTCCTTCTTGCCCTGGCCGCGGGGATCGCATATTATTCGTGGATTTCTCAAACGCCCATTTGCGATCCTCCGCCGATCCTGCCTGAGAGACTTGTGTTCCATCCATATCCTCATCTGCTTCGGGTGGGGGACGTTGTTGATGTTGTCGGCCAAGTTTGGCCTTCTAAACTAGCCAGCCCGGTCGTCTGCTACATAGAAACCGATTCCCAAGACACCTATCTGCTGGCTTGCGTCAAACTCGAGAGCTTTCTTCGAATTCGCAGCCAGCGGGCCATTGAAAGGCGGGCGTTTTCGCGTTCTGATAGACAGTCCGACTTGAGAATTTGGGCGCATGGAAAGGTTCACCGGAGACGCGATTGCAGATCCGATTCGGAAGATTGCCTGTGCATTAACGTGACAGATTTCGCCGTTCTCCAGGTGGGTCAGGATGCTGCTAAAATCCATCTCGCGTTGGAGAAGCAGCTAGTTCCCTGGTCAACTTACTGAAATAAAAGGAGCCGGGGGTCAGGTCTGTTTCTTTAGCCTCATGATGGGGAGTTTTGGGGGGAAGTGGGGGCAGAGTTTTCCTTTTAGCCATTTTCAAAGATGACAATGGACCATTGTCCCCGGAACTGACGATTCGTAGCGGGCGGCGGCGAACGTAGCTGCGCCAGGCCCTGACACCGCTCGTCACGGTGACGGGCGTGCTGGGAGAGATCCCGTTTCTCCTGTGGCTGCTGATACGGGGAGCCCGGTACCTCAAGACCTCCGTGCCGCGGCGGGCTGCCGGATGATCGGGTTGAGTGGCGGCAGCCTGCCGGGACTCAGCCTTTCTTTTTCGCCGGTTTCCGCTCGATGCCTAGGATCTTGTCGTAATAGGCCAGCCAGCGTTTCATGCGGTCGATCTGGTGCTCGGGCTTGCGAAAGCCGTGATTTTCTCCGGGGTAGGCAACCATCTCCACCTGCTTGCCTGTGGTCTTCAGCGCCCGGTAGAGCTCCAGGCCCTGGGAGTACGGCACGCGCGAGTCGTCCTTGCCGTGGAGGATCAGCACGGGCGTCTGCACGGAGCGGATGTGGAAGATGGAGGAGTCCTTCATGTAGTTCTCGGGGTTGTCGTACGGGTTGCCTAAAAACTCCCATTCGCCCGCCAGGCCGTGGTTGATGTCCGATTCGGCGTAGTTGGAGATGTAGTCCGACACGCCGGCGCCCACAACGGCGGCCTTGAAGCGATGGGTCCGGCAGATGGCCCACTCCGTCATGCAGCCGCCGTAGGACCAGCCGCCGATTACTAGCTTGTCTGGGTCGGCGAGCTTGTGCTTCACGCAGTAGTCCACGCCGGCCATGATGTCGTCGTAGTCCGCGAAGCCTTCCTTGCCCCGGTTGGCTTCGTAGAACTTCATGCCGTAGGAGAGGCTGCCGCGGAAGTTCACCCGCAGGACGCTGTAGCCGTGGCCGGAGAGGTAAGCCACCAGGCCGCTGAAGGACTCCTGGTCCATCCAGTCGGGGCCGCCGTGGGGCATGACCATGACCGGCGCGATTCCCGGCCCGGCCTTCGCCGTGGCCGGCGCGTAGAGCGCCTCGATCGTCACGCCGGGGGCGGACTCGTAGTGAAATTTCACCAGGTCCGGAATCAGCCAGTCTTTGACCTGGGGGTTGAGGTCCGTCAGCTGTCGCGCTCCGGATCCATCCGTCTGAACGGTCCAGGGGTTCCCGGGCGTGCGCGGATCGGTAAAGGCATAGGCCATCCTGTCGCCCGCCTTGTCCATGCTGAATCCGTAGGATACGCCCGCCGGGGCGAAGACGAGGGGCGCCTCGCCGGTGGCGTGATCCAGGCGCCTGAAGCAGGCCCGCGTGCCCTCCATGGTCAGAGCCATGAGGCTCTTGCCGTCGGGCATCCATGCGATCTTGAAGAAGTGGACGTCCACCTTCGACGCGGCGTTCCTGAAGGAGCCGCCGTCCGCCGAGGCCACGGCGACGGCGTTCATGTCGCTCAGGCCCTTCGTGGCGTAGCGCCAGGCCACCTTTGTCCCGTCCGGAGAAAAAACGGGCGTCCCCTGGGCCGGCCCCGGCTTCCTGGAAAGCACGGCGAGCGTCTTGCCCTGGTCGTCGACGACGCGCACGGACGGTTCGACCATGTTGTCGTAGGGAAGCTGGCTCCCGGCGGTCATCAGCGCGAAGCGCCGGCCGTCCGGCGCCCAGGAAAATTCGGAGACGTTGTAGTCGCCGGGTGTCACCTGGCGGACCTCGCCGCCGGGGTAGGACATGACGAACAACTGGGTCATGTTCCGCGGCGCTTCGACGATTTCCACGCCGCCCGTCCGCTTCTCTTCGGCCTTTTCTTCCTTCGTGGGCTCGGGCACCGCCAGGAAGGCGATGCTCCTGCCGTCGGGCGCCCATTCGAGACGCGATGCGGGCGAAATCTTCAGGTCCCCAATCTGGCGGCCTTCGCCCCCGTCCACGGGAATCACGAAGATCTGCGCGGAGCCGTTGCGCCGGGACAGGAAGGCGAAGGATTTGCCGTCCGGCGCCCAGGCCGGGGCGGCCTCGCCCTTACTGCCGGCGGTCATCTGCCGGGGTTCTCCGCCCTGTGCAGACACCATGTAAATGTGCGAAACGTACTTGTCCGACTGGGGGAACCCGGTCTGGCCGGCGGTGTAGAGCACCAGCCTGCCGTTCGGAGACAGGTCCACCTCCTGAAGGCGCACCATCTGCACCAGTTCCTCCGCCGTCACGGGATGTTTGGCCTGCGCCGCCTGCAGCGCCGCGGCGCCGAGTACCAAGAAGCCCAGCACGCACAAGATCGTTCGTCGCATGTCACCTCTCCTCGTCAATCGTCGGCATAACTTGTGTAACCCACTGGAGCCTAACACATTCTCCTTCTCTTCAAGGTACGGTTCCCATCGAATGAAGGTTGCAGTCCGCCCCAAAGGATGCCCCCATGCTCTCATTCATTCGTTGGGGACCAGGTTTATATGCGAGCAAGAACAACCGTTGCCTCTCCGCCTTTCGTGGAGCGGGAACCGGTCTGACCCCCGGTCCGCTTTGAAAGAGGTGGTATCCTGATAAGGTAACGAAAGAGGCCGGAGCACACGGGGTTATGTTCAGCTATGGCGGCCAGGCGCTTGGACCGGCAACACCCTGGCCGGGGGAGGCACCGTGGAAAAGCAGTTGGACCCTTCGCACGCAAAGCACCAGGAGGAGAATGAAGGTCAATTGGAGGTCGAGGCCTCTTGCCCGAACTGCGGGGGCCAGAACCGCTGGAACCTATTGCAGCGCCTCAATACCTGCGCGTTCTGCGACTCGGTCCTGTACTGGCCGGAACCGTCCGGCCGGGGCTACCTCATGGCGCAGGATGCCATCCATTCGCAAGACGACCTCCTCGATGTCCTTAGGACGTATGACGCCTTTCGGGAGCAGGCCCGCCTCAAGGGGTTGGCCCAGGATCGCCAGCGGCGGAACGGCCTCCTAGCCCAGATGGACGTCGAGGAGCCGAACGCGCCGGCCATCGCCACCATCAAGGAGCGGCGCAAGCACCTCTTCAAGCTACGCGCCTACACGAGAGTCCACGCCCCCTACGTCCTCGTGTCGGTCACCCTCGGCTTCCACGCCCTGGGGCGCGTGAAGCCGGCCGACCGCAAGGTCTTCCGGAACGTGTTCTTCGTCGCGGAGGACCTGTTTCCCGCTTACCCGCAGGGCTGGAACTTCCGAGACCAGGGCCTCTGGGCCGCCCAGCAGCGGTTCAGGCCCGTCTCTCCCGAGGACATTGGACATCACAAGCTAATCCGCCCGAGGGAGGTGGAGGTGGACCTGACCCAGGCCACGCGAAGGTGGCGGGCCCAGCGGCAGCTCCTCGCCTCCGAGATGGACCCAATCTCCTTCCAATCGGACATCGCGTCCTCCCGGTCCTGGTGGGTCTACCGCCCCTACTACTACGTATGCGCCGACACGCCGCAGGGAAACGAGTGGTTCCTCCTCGACGGCCAGTTCCGGACCGTCGCCGGCTACCCCGCGGCCGAGGAGGTGGAACGGGCCCAGAGCGGCCAGTGGGATATCCTCGACGCCGGGGCGGTCGAGCCCCCTTCGATTCGCGTTCTTCCCTTCCGGTGTCCCGAGTGCGGCGCCGACGCCAAGCCCAGCGGACGGACCCACTGGATCCTGTGCGCAAACTGCGGGCGGGTCCTGGAATCTTCGACCGACGGGCTCCAGGAGAAGCCCTACACGTCGCTTGAGATGCAACCCCCGCCGGAATCCCTGAAGGTGACGGGGACTGCGTGGGTTCCCTTCTGGCGATTGGAGGGGACCTTCGAGTTGGGGGGAAGCGCTTCGAGGACGTGCCGTCTCTCGTCGGGGCGGTCCTGCCACAGCCGATGAGGGGCACCCCTTCCGCGAGCGGGAAGGCCCTCTATGTGCCGGCCTACGGCCCCCTGACCTACGCCGTCTACGACGACTGGGCCTTCGGAACCGCCGCCGCCCTGAGCGCCTCGGCGGCGGAGCCGCGGGAACTGCGGTTCCTGCTGGAACAGCCCGTCGGCCAGGGGGACGGCGTTCTTCTGCCGCGCGAAGGCCCCGACCGGCTCGTGGCGCTGATCCCCAGTCTCCTTCCGGGCCTTCTCCCCGACGCGGCCCAGCGCCGGTTGAACCCGCTCGTCCTCAAGCGCCTGACCGCCGCGAAATTCACGCCCTCGTCTGTGGGCCTCGTCTTTGCACCCCTGCCTCTCACGGAGCGCCAGGGCACGGAAGTCGTCGGCCCGGCCGGGGCAGTGGGCTGGCCTCCCTTGCGGGACGGAACCTATCCCCCGGCGCTCTTCCGCTCGACCCGCCGCTGGATGGCCAAAGGAGATCTTAAATGAGCGCATTTCTGATCGTGGACACGAAGATCAACAACCCGGAGGCCTACGAGGAATACAAGAAGCTGGCGAAGCCGATCGTGGAGAAGTACGGGGGCGTGTACCGGGCCAGGGGCGGAACGATGGACGTGAGGGAGACCGATCTCTGGGCTCCCACCCGGTTCGTCATCGTCGAATTTCCCGACATGAAGAGCGCGCAGGCCTTCGTGGATTCTGAAGAATATGCCCCGGTCAAGCCCCTGCGCCTCAACAGCGCCGACTGCACGCTGTTCCTCGTTGACGGAGCGTAAGAAGGGTCAGTGCCCACACCTAATCGGATGGGAGACAACGATGACTGCAACCGCATGGGATTACGCAACAGGGGCTCTAGGTTTTATCTGGTTCCTCTACGGCCTGTACCAATGGAGAAAGGGCGGCACGGCGGAAAGAGCATGGTCGCGCGCCTTCGCCGTGTCCATGTTCGTCTATTACCTGGCCTGTATGCTGGGTCGTCCGGTTCCGGTTGTCGTCCTTGGCTGTGCGCTGGGGCTCATCGGCTCGATCTTCTATTTCTTCGTCCCGGAAAAGAAAGGCACACCGTTCTTTCGCACGCTCGGTGCAGGACGGTACGTCTACTGGGCCGCGCTGCTCGCGAGCCTGGGTATCATGGCCTGGGGCGCCGACGCGCGCAGCGGGCTGCGTTACTGGTTGGGAATGGCGGCCGGGATGCTCATGGCTCTGGCCACCATCCTTCTCGCCATGCTCTACGTCAGGCACAAGTCTTCCGAGAACCGGGGAAACCCGTGATGCGTATAAGCGGCACCGAGTATTCACACAGCTGTGAAATTAGACGGGGTCTGGATCGGAGGAGCGCCCTGCGCGGGTCTTGGATATTGGATTGCAAGAGCTGCATCAGAGGCCGCTGTTCGATCCCTCTTTGAACCAGAGGTGGCGATGGATTCGACGAGAAACATCAGAAAGTATCGTCGGGAAGTCCTTTCGAGTTCGTTAACGATCATCGCCATGTTCCTGCTTTCTATTTCCGTTCCCCGGTACTCCTGGTTGTGGTGGGCGGCCGCCGCGTTGCTCCTCTTATGCCTGGTGTACATCGACGTTCTCTACCTGAAAATCTGCAAGCTCGCAGATCCAAGGTAGCCCACCAACACAAGAGGTGGGCTGCACCTGGTGACCTTTGCGGGAATATCCTTGATTAACCCTTCAAAATACGATTCGCAGAAGCCCTCTAAAATCCGGCCGGCGGGCGGATTTTAAGCCGCTCACGAAACCTGTTGCATCGAGGTCTGGTATGCCCTATATTGAACAGTGTTCAATACCATGATAGGTGTTCAATGGAGGAAGCGAAGAAATTTAGGGCGGCCAAGGATCAATTGAAGGACGATTTACGGCAAACCATCCTGGAACACGCCCGGTCGCTGTTGATCGAGGAAGGCATCCAGCAGTTTTCCATGCGGAAGCTGGCCAAAGTGGCCGAATGTTCTCCCGGCACGTTGTACGTGTACTTCAAGAACAGGGAACAAATCCTCGGGCAACTGGTGGAAGATGCATTCGATGAACTCAGGAGGGAACTGACGGCCATCGAGCGGTCGGCATCCGATCCCCTCCAGACGCTACGCGATCTGCTGTACGCGTACGCCATGTTCGGGCTGAACAACCGGGACCACTATCAGTTCGCCTTCATGATTCAGCGGCCGG
>CAVRTJ010000025.1:0-32916 GCA_963724125.1 uncultured Acidobacteriota bacterium | reverse complement strand
GTTGAGGAGGAAAACATGTTTGGAAGTCCCGAGATACTCTTTGCGCTGATCCTGATGGTCATCGCGGCCATTGGGTGGTACTGGACCCGTCGGGGAGAGTCGGTGAGGCGAGGACGTTTCTTTAGGGCGAGTCGCCTTCTGGCTTTGTCGGCCGTCGTGCTGGCATTGGTACTGGCCATACTTCTGGGCCTCAATTTGGAGCCCTCGCGACAAAGCTGACTGCCTGGGCGACCATACTTCTCTTGATAGGGGCGTCGGTTGTAGAAGGGGTGCACATCATGTGCCTAAGGCGCAACAAGCAAGCCTGAAGAGAATAGGCTGAGTTCTTGTTTGGACGGCAGGTGAGGACATGCATTCTTCTCACTTGCTATTAATGAGAGACTTGGGGGCGGGGCTTACCTCTCGGCCATTAGAATTTATGCCGCAGGTGTTGGGGGAGGACCCGCTCCTCCCCACCGCAGCATCTTCAATTCCGCAATCCGCAATTCGAATTTTCAAGTCGTTTCCCTCCTGTCCTCCCATCCTCCCTGTGAAGAAAAGTGCATGTGCTTTACATTGGGATTGCCGCGGCCCTGCGGGCCTCGCAATGACTGACTGCCAGAGTGATCGAGTGATCCAGTGATCAAGTGAACAGTGCGCAAGTGGGCCCTCGAAGACCCATCCCGAGTCGTTTCAAGTCTTTCCTTTAGCCCTTCGGCCTTAGCCCTTAGCCCCATAGAATCAACAGGTTCCTTTTTGTCCCTCACAGCGCTTACTACTTTATTGCCAATTCCAAGTCCTGAATCAACACCACAGGCCTCTGTGTCCTCTGTGGGCTCTGTGGTTAAGGCCACTTCGTCCTCCGTCCGCCTTGACGCGGATCGGCTCCAAAATCCATAATGGACCGTCCTTTGCCCGTCCATCATCGCTCGATGCCTCGCAACGTCACCATCCTGAAAGGAGCCCCCGATGGCGCTTGTCCTCCCCGTATCCGACGTGGTCAAGACGGTGATCGACGGCCTGAACAACGTGGTGTGGAACTGGCCATCGGTCCTTCCCATGCTGGTTGTGCTTCTGGTGGGCACGGGCATCGTGACGACCTTCCGCCTGGGCTGGGTGCAGGTGCGGGAGTTCTGGCACGGCCTGCGGATCCTGAAGGGGGATTACGACGACCCGGAGCACGAGGGCGACCTATCGCACTTCCAGGCCCTGTCCACTGCGCTTTCGGCCACTATCGGCATCGGCAACATCGCGGGCGTTGCGACAGCCATCCACTACGGCGGGCCTGGCGCGCTCTTCTGGATGTGGGTGACGGCCGTCTTCGGCATGGCGCTCAAGTACACGGAGTGCACGCTGGCCCAGCGCTACCGGGTCATCTCGCCGAAGGGCGAGGCGTCCGGCGGGCCCATGTACTACATCGAAAAGGGCCTGGGCAAAAAGTGGAAGCCGCTGGCCGTGGCCTTCGCGTGCTTTGCGGTCATCTCCTCCTTCGGTTCGGGTAACTCCGTCCAGTCCTTCACGGTGGCGGACCAGTTCCGTCAGGACATGCACGTGCCCACGTGGCTGACTGGGCTCGTCCTGTCGATGCTCGTGGCGCTGGTGATCCTGGGCGGCATCAAGCGCATCGGGAAGGTGACCTCAAAGCTCGTGCCCTTCATGTGCGTGCTGTACGTCCTGGGGGGGCTGGTCGTCCTGCTCCTGGACTACCGCGAGATCCTGCCGACGTTCCAGCTCATCTTCTCGTCGGCCTTCCAGCCGGCGGCGAAGATGGGGGGCTTCGCCGGCGGGGGGTTCGTCTTCATGCTGACCTGGGGCGTCAAGCGCGGCCTCTTCTCCAACGAGTCGGGACAGGGTTCGGCGCCTATCGCCCACGCGTCGGCCAAAACGGACAAGCCCGTGCGCGAGGGGATGGTGGCCATGATCGGTCCCTTCATCGACACGCTGGTCGTTTGCACCATCACGGGGCTGGTGATCCTGGTGACGGGCGTGTGGAACCAGAAGCAGGCGCAGGTCCTGCCGGTCAACGCGCAGTCCGCGCTGACGGCTATCGCGGACGGGGCCGTCGTCCACAAGAACGGGGTCGTCAGGCCTGAAGACCTGGCGTCGGGGGCGCTGACGGTAAAGGACGGGCGGCCCGTGGACTTCCATCTCGTGCGGAACCACGGGACCATGGACGACCTCAGGATTCTCGTGGGAGGCCGGGAGATCATCGGTTTCAGCCCGCGTCTCTTTTCGGGCACGCTGACCATCCCGAAGGGCGAGGCGGGCAACGTCGCCGCGGCCGTCTTCACGGCGCCCGCGGGCACGGTCGTCCCTGCGGCGCGCATGTGGGTGAAAGGCAGGGCGCTGCAGAACGGCTCGCCGCTGACCTCGTGGGCCTTCAAGAAGGGGCTGGGCAGGCTGGCCGGGAACCACGGCAACTTCCTGGTCACGCTGGCGGTCTTCCTCTTCGCGCTCTCCACGGCCATCAGCTGGTCCTATTACGGGGACCGGTCCATCCAGTATCTGCTCGGCGACCGGGCGATCCTGCCGTACCGCCTGGCCTTCTGCGTCATGAACTTCCTGGGGGCGATCTACTCGCTGGAGATGGTGTGGACCTTCGGGGACACGGCATTGGGCCTCATGACCTTTCCTAACCTCCTGGCGATCCTGTTGCTGACGGGGAAGGTCAAAAAGATGACGAAGGAATACATCGCCAACGACCGTTTCCCGCCGAAAGGGAGGTAGGAGGCGGGGGAAATTTGGGATTTGGGATTTTGGATTTGGGATTTAGACTGCGGCTGGCGACGAGCCTTCGAAGCAATGAGCATTACCGCAGAGAGACGCGGAGAACGCAGAGAAAAGAAAGAGAGTTTCTAGTCGAATACGGTAGCCGGACGGGACTTCGAAGGTCTACATGCGCCTTCACCCTTAACTCTTAACCCCTTCACCGCGCCGAAAGGCGCAGTCACTTAAGAATGGCATGCCAGCTTGAGGGGGCAAGGCGGCGGGCTTCGCCGAGCATCGCCCGGGCCTCCTTGCGGTCGCCGGCGTCCCGGTGCATGGCGGCGTCGCGGTAGAGCGTGAGGGGCAGGAAGGCGCGGGTGGTGGGGTCGTAGGCGGCCTTCTCGCGCTTCTGGGCGAGGATCGCGTCCATGCGGTCCAAAAGGCCGTGGTTATGGCGCCCCTCCCGCCATCGGAGCCACACGCCGATCTCGGAGTCGGCCAGGTCGAGTGACGGGAAGCGGGCGTTCACGGCGGCGAAGCGCCGCCGGGCGACAGCGATCTTGTTTTCCCGAATGAGGGCGGCGACAATCCACTCGTCGGGAGTTGGATCGAAAAAGGGCTTCTGTTGGAGTATTTCAAGCCGGCGTATGGCGTCCGGGTAATCGGCCGTAACGAAGGCCTGGACGCCGTAGAACGTGCGCGCGAAGACGCCGTCGTAGTTCCGGCTGAGGTTCGCGAGGAAGCTCGCACCGGCCGCCTGATCCTTGCTGTACAGTGTCGCCAGGGCGGCCGTGTCGGCCAGTTCGGGTTTCATCTGCCAGGCATCCGTGGGAATGTCTCTGCAGCGTTCCAGGCAACGAGCATAGCGGCCGGCCAAGAAATCTCCATCCATGCGGAACTGGTAGTAGTACAGGGGTAGCCGCCCCGGGTTTCTGTCCGCCGCTTCTTGAAGCAGAGGCCGCACGGCGTCGTAGCGCTTCAATGCAAGGTCGGCCTGGGCTTCGAACAGGCTCCGGAGCCAGTCGTAGGGTGTGCCTGGCCGCGTGGAAAAGTCCGTGGCCGTTTTCAGGAGCCCGGCAAAGTCCTCGCGGTCGCGCAGGCGGCACAACTCGCCGAGGGTTCGGTTCAGTCCCTTCAACTTCTGGACATCGGGTCCGACAGACCTTCCGTCGAGGCGGAGGTTCCCCGTGCCCAGCAGTTCTACATCCGGGCCGTCCGGGCAGACCAGCCGGAGCGGCAATGCGGTCCCTTTCAGCTCGACCCTGTAATCCCGGTTCATGCAGGCCAGGCGGTAGAAAAGGGGAGACGCGCTCCCGGTCATAGTGACGTCGGGTGAGACCACGGCCAGATACTGCGTGTCTAGATCCGGCTGAATCCGGACGGCGGCGGCGAAGATGGCCCGGTAGAGGCGGTTGTTGACACCTGCGTAAATCAGCTCCCGGTTGCCGTCGCCGTCCATGTCCATCAGCTTCCAGCTGGTGATGTGGCCGGAGTTGTAGACGATCTGACAATCGGGGAGGAGCCGTGAACGAACCCTGTCGAGGTCCGCCGTGTAGTAGAAAACGAGGGCGGCCGGGTACCACAGGGCGTGCTCGACCTTTGCGACGAGTATTTCGGGCCGGTTCCCGGCCACGCGTTCGGCCATCAGGTTCACGGAATAGTGTTGGCTCATCAGGTTCGCAGGATCGATCGTCAGCGGCCAATTCAGGAGGAGGTTACCACGTGCGTCGAAGAGGTAGATCCGTCCGGCGTCCGGAGAGGGGTTGTCGCTCGTTGCCTCCGCCTCCTTCCCCCACGTCGTTGCGCACGCGACGGCGGGCGTGCCGCCGGGGCCGAAATCGCCGTAGCAGGCCGACTGGAGGCTGCGCGGCAGGGTCCGTGACCAGAGCTGCCGGCCCGAGGCGCTGAGCACGTCGAGGCGCTTCCCGTTGCAGACGGCCCTTAAGGGTCCCTGCTGCCGCGCGAACCAGATGCCGCCGAATACGGCGACCGCACACAGGGCCGTTGCAATTGCAGCGGCGTGGCGCGTCCTTCGGCTCAGCCAGAAGGCAGGCCGCCTCCTGCGAAGTGCGGCCAGGGCTTCGTCGGCCGAGGCGAAACGGTCCCTCGCGTCCTTGGCGAGCAGGCGGGCGACGAAGGTTCTGAGGCGGTGGGGAACCCCCGCGTCCTTGAGCTTCGCCAGCGGCGGCGGCTGGGCGAGGTGCCTGCTGGCCACTTCCACGGCGGAGCTTCCCTCGAACGGGAGGCCGCCGGTGAGCAGCTCGAAGAGGACCACGCCGACGGCGTACAGGTCCGACCGCACGGTGGCGGGTTCCCCGCGGATGACCTCCGGGGCCATGTAGGCGGGCGTACCGATGGCGCTCCCGTCGGCAGTCAGGGTGGCGCCGAGGTCTTCGCCCTTGACGAGGCCGAAGTCGCCCAGGCGGACATCCCCGCCGGCCGTGAGAAGGATGTTTCCGCTCTTGACGTCCCTGTGCAGGATGTCCCGTGCGTGCAGGGCGGACAGGCCAGACAGGACCTGCTCTACAATGCTTGAGGCTTCTCCCGCAACGGCGGGCCCGTCGTCGCGGATCCTCTCGCGCAGGTTGCGGCCTTCGACCCATTCCATGAGCAGGGCGGGGCGCCCGTCCACGTCCAGCATCTCGTAGACCGCCACCACATTGTCGTTGCGGATCGGGCGGGCGGCCTGGATTTCCCGCTTGAGCCGCTCGAAAGCCGGCTGGTTCCGGGAGGCTTTCTGCCAGAGTATTTTCAGCGCGGACTTCCGATCCAGCAGTTCGTCCGTCACCCCATAGACGACGCCGGCTGCACCGCTCCCGAGGGTCTTTTGGACGCGGAATCGCCCCCCCAGCAGGGTGCCTGGCGGGTAGAGATCCCCGGATTGTCCGGCCGGAACATCGGGAATGACGGTGCCCCCGCACGAAGGGCAGGTGTGAAGAGAATCCTGGAGCAAACGGCCGCAGCTCGCGCAGTAGCTCATGAAAAGCATTTTACCACTATTGCCAGGGAGTTATTTTCGGGCCTTGCGTCGATTCCGGGTTCCGTCGCCTGCCCCATCGCGGCGCACGGCGCTGAAGACCGCGCAGGGCTTCCGGCAAGCAAGCGCGGCGCGGCAAAAAAATGGCGGCGTCCCGTGGGCCGCCGCCTCTGAGAGGGGAGGGATGTTTCCATGGGAACCCGAGGGTCCCCTGAAAGGGGTGAGTCTTGCTTCTCGGCCGACACGGGCGGCTTCCTCCAGCCGCCCCCCGGCCGCATCCTTTTGACGCGGGCTGCGCCGGGCCCGCGCCTCTGTGCGTCAGTCCCTGCTCTTCCTCAGGAAGGGCGGGGTCTGGTAGACCTCGTAATCCTTGTCACCGGCCGCACCAGGCGTCGGGAAGACCTCGTTGGAATTGGCGAAGAGGCCGCCCCTGGACTTCGCGCCGCCCCTGAGGAAGCCCGTCGGAGCCGGGCCGGCCTGGACGGGGAGCTCGGAATCCACACCCGGCACGGAGCCGAAAGCTGCGCCGACGGCCGCCTCCATCTGCTGGGGCTGTTGCTGCGGTTGGTGCTGCTGCTGGGGCGGCGCGTAGGAGGGCCGCTTGATGCTCTTCACCTCCGCCGTCTCGAACGCGGCGGCGACGACGGTCACGCGCAGCTCATCGCCGAGGCCCTCGTCGATGCTCGTCCCGAAGAGCACGTTGACGTCCGGATGAGCCTTTTCCCGCACGAAGTCGCAGGCCTGTTTCACCTCGCGGAGGCCGATGTTCTTGGCGCCCGTGAAGTTGATCAGTATGGCCCTTGCCCCGTGGATCGATGCGTCCTCGAGGAGCGGGTTGTTGGCGGCCTTCTCCGCGGCCGTCAGAGCCCTGTCCTGGCCGAGGGCCTGGCCCATGCCCATGACGGCGCGGCCGCCCGCGGAGAGGACGGTTCTGGCGTCCTCGAAATCCAGGTTTACCAGGCCGGGCCGCGTGATCAGGTCCGAGACGCCCTGCACGCCCTGGCGGAGGACGTCGTCCGCGGCCTGAAACGCCTCCTCGAACGAGACGTCCTCGGGGAGCGTGGAGAGGAGGTTGTCGTTGGGTATGACGATGAGCGTCGCCGCGGCTTCCATGAGCTGTTCGATGCCGAAGCGCGCGTTGCTCTCCCTTTTCTTGCCCTCCCAGGTGAAGGGGCGGGTGACGACGGCCACCGTGAGGGCCCCCGCTTCGGCCGAGAGCCTGGCGAGGACTGGTGCCGCGCCCGTGCCCGTTCCGCCGCCCATTCCGGCGGCGATGAACACGAGGTCGGCCCCCTGGAGGTGCTCCACGAGGGCCTCCGTATCCTCGATGGCGGCCTGCTCCCCGCGTTCGGGGTTGCCGCCCGTCCCGAGGCCCCTCGTGAGCTTCTGGCCGATGGGTATTTTCGTCGGCGCCAGGGACTTCTCGAGGTCCTGGTAGTCGGTGTTGACGGCAACAAAGTCAACACCCTGGAGGCCCGCGTTGATCATCTGGTTGACGGCGTTGCCTCCGGCGCCGCCCACCCCGACGACCTTGATGCGCACTGGGCGCACTCCGTTCGGGGTTTCTTCTTCACTCATCGTGAAGCGGAGCCCGGTTCCTTGGTCCATATCAAACCCCCTTTCGTTGGTCCATCCCAATGAAAGTTTCAAGCAGCCGGCGCGGCTGCTAGACGATATCCTTGAGGCCCGACCACAGTTTCTTGAAAAGGCCGCCCTTTCTCCGGCGTCCGCCCTCGCTCGTTTCCATGGTCCGCCCGTAGAGAGCCAGGCCCACGGCGGTGGCGTAGATGGGGGACGCCACGATGTTTGTCAGTCCCTGGACGCCCATGGGTTCGCCCACGCGGACCTGGTGGTCGAAGATGCCTTCCGCCACCTCGGGGAGCCCGGTCAGGTTTGCGCCGCCGCCCGTCAGGACGAGGCCCGCGTTGATGGTCTTGTCGAGGCCGACGCCGCGTATTTCCTCGTAGAGAAGCTGCATGAGTTCCTCGGCACGCCCCTGCAGAAGCTCGGCCAGGCGGGACCTCGGCACCATGCTCGTCTTCTTCCCCGCCACCGAGGGGACTTCCACCACGTCGTCCTCCTCGATGAGGCTCGCCAGGGCGCAGCCATATTTCTTCTTGATGATCTCCGCGTCGAGGATCCCGGTCTTGAGCCCCACGGCCAGGTCGTTGGTGAAGTGCTCGCCGCCGATGGGGATGACGTGCGTGTGCCACAGGGCGCCCTTCTCGAAGACGGCGATGCCGGTGGTTCCGTGGCCCACGTTGACCAGCCCCACGCCGATCTCCTTTTCGTCCGGCGTCAGCACGGAGTAGGAGTCCGCCATGAGGGACAGGACCGGCTCCGCCACCTCTATGCCGCAGCGGTTGACCACGGTGTTGAGGTTCTGGAGGCAGGTAATGGTGCCCGTGATGATGTGCACGTTGGCCTCGAGGCGGGTTCCGGTCATGCCCAGGGGCTGGGTGATGCCGTCCTGGTTGTCCACGATGTATTCCTGCGGGAAGGTGTGGAATATCTGCTGGTCCTGAGGGAAGCTGATGGTGCGCGAACCCTCCAGGACGCGCTGGATGTCGTCCTTCCCGATGAGGCGGTCCCGGTTGGTGATCGCCACGACGCCCCGGCTGTTGAAGCCGCGCACGTGGCAGCCGCCGACGCTCACGTAGGCCCGCTCAATGGAGTAGCCGGCCATGAGCTCCGCCTCGTCCACGGAGGCCTTGAGGCACTCCACGACCTCGCCCAGGCTTGCGACGATGCCGCGCCGCATGCCCTTGGCGTCGGCCTTCCCGATGCCGGTGATTTCCAGCTTTCCATCTTCCTGGATCTTGCCAATGACGGTGACCACCTTGGAGGTACCGATGTCGATACCGACCACGTGCCCCGTATCTTTAGCCATTCTGGGGCCCTCCCTGTGCGCCGGCACTCGTCGCCGGCTGTCTAATATCGTGCGAAGGATCGGCGGGCGCTAGAACAACCCGGCCCGACCACCTTAGATCCATGGCGGTCCTGTCCGGCTCGTACCGGGCGATCCAGGCCCTGGCCTGAAGGAACCGATGCCATTCGTTCTCCAGGTCGTCCGGAGAGACGAGCAGCTTCCAGCCGTCTCGTGTTACCAGGTAATAGGAATCCATATCCTGGGCGGGTGCGATGGCCTTGACCCGTCCGGCAAGGCCGAGGTTCAGCATCGAAGCGACCAGGTTCTGAACGTCCTGGCTGTCGGGCGAGAGGTTGTCCGTGAGGTCGAAAACGCCTCCCACGCCGCCCTTCGCGGGCCAGGCGTAACCCCGTCCGTCGATGTCGAAAACCCCGCCGGCCGTGGTGACGGCGCAGAGTTCGGGCCTCTCCTCCACCTCGACGATGAGCGCGTTGGGCAGATGGCGGCGGCACATGAAGCCCCGGAGCCACGGGAAGGCCGCCAGGCGGCCCGCCACATCCGAGGGGGTGAGCGTGAACAGGTTTTTTCCGCGCAGGCCGGACAGGGCGTCGAGGACGGGCTGGGCGGCGTGGCGCGTCAGTCCGACGATCTCGATGTCCTGGATGGCGAACGCGGTGTCGGAGTGCATGAGGTTCCAACCCGTGCCGCCCAGGACGGCAAGGCCGGAAAGGGCGGCGCCGACCAGCGCGAGTTTCAGCGCTCGCTTGAACCACCTCTTCCTCAAGCGGGTCCTTCGCACCGGCGGAGCCGGAAGCCATTCGCCGGTCCTGGTGTGGGTCCTGAAAACGGGATTCTGGAAGCTCACGGTTCCACCTCCCCCTTCTTTCCGTCGAGCAGGTCGAGGAGCGCGTCTCCCACCGAGGTGACGCTCCCGGCGCCCAGCGTGATGACGAGATCGCCCTGCTGGAGTCTGGGGGCGACGAAGGCCGCCATGTCCGAGACGCTGGCGCAGAGGTGGGCGTCCTTGTGACCGCGTTTCCTTACCTTGTCCACCAGAATCTCGCTCGTGACGCCCGGAATGGGTTTTTCGCTGGCGGGATAGATGTCGGAGACGACCAGGAGGTCGGTTGCGGCCAAGACCTCCGCGAAGCCGTCGGCTGAGCGCGGCCATGCGGGAATACCGGTGCGGCTGGAAGAGCACCGACCACCCGTCCCGAGCCGGCCACGCGCCGGGCGGCCTCCAGGGTCGCCCTGATCTCCGTGGGGTGGTGGCCGTAGTCGTCCACGACCCGCACGCCGGAGCATTCGCCCTTGAACTGGAACCGCCTGTCCGCGCCGGGGAAGGTGGCGAGGTCCCGCTGGACGGACTCGAAGGGAATCTCGAGTTCTTCGGCCACGGCCAGAGCCGCCAGGGCGTTCAGGACCATGTGCCTGCCGACCTGGCGGAGGGCCGCGGGACCCCACAGGCGGCCCCGCACGTAGAGGTCGAACGCCTCGCCGAACCCTTCGGGCGCCTCCCTGGGAACGGCCATGAAGTCCGAGGGCACCTCGGTTCCATAGGTGACCACGCGGCGTCTCAGCCTGGGCATGATGGCCTGGATGTTGGGATCGTCGCCGCACACGATGCATGCGCCGTAGAAGGGAACCCGGTTGGCGAACTCGACGAAGGCCCCCTTCAGGTCCTCCAGCGTCGCGTAGCAGTCCACGTGTTCCCAGTCGATGTTCGTGATCACCGCCAGGCTGGGGTGGAGCAGCAGGAAGGAGCGGTCCGATTCGTCCGCCTCCGCCACCATCAGGTCGCTCTTGCCCATGCGGGCGGAAGATCCCAGCGTCGAAAGCAGGCCGCCGATGACCACCGTTGGGTCGAGGGCCGCCTTGTGGGCCAGGTGGGCGATCATGGCCGTCACGGTCGTCTTCCCGTGCGAGCCCGCCACGGCGACGGCCGTCTTCATGCGCATGAGTTCGGCCAGCATCTCGGCCCGGGGAATGACCGGCACGCCCTGGAGTTTTGCTTCCCGGACTTCGGGGTTGTCGGGCGAGACGGCCGACGAGTAGACCACGACCTGCGCACCCGTGACGTTGGAGGCGGTGTGGCCTTCCGAAATGGTCGCCCCGAGTCCGGCCAGCCGCCGCGTGACGGCGTTCTGCCTCAGGTCCGAGCCCGTTACCGTGAAACCGAGCGTGATCATGACTTCGGCGATGCCGCTCATGCCGATACCCCCGATGCCCACGAAGTGCACGTGCCTGATCCTCGAGAGTTTCATGCCGCCTCCCCCGCGATCAGCAGGACGTCCGCGATGCGGTCCGCCGCGTCCGGCCTTGCGACCTTCTTCAGGGCGCGGGCCATGGCCGCGCGTTTCGCGGGGTCGGCAAGTTGTTCGAGGGCCGCGGTCAGGGCCTGCGTGGTCAGGGCTTCCTGTTCGATGCACAGGGCGCCGCCCAGTTCCTCCAATCCCCTTGCGTTCGCGAGTTGGTGGCCGGCGGCCGCCTGCGGGAAGGGCACGATCAGCGCCGGCCTCGCCGCCGCCGCTAGTTCGGCCATTGTCGTGGCGCCCGCGCGGCAGAGAACCGCGTGGCACCAGGCGTATTCCTTTTCCATGTCGTACAGGAAGGGCTCGACGCGGGCCGGTAATCCTGTCTTTTCGTAGGCGTCCCGGACCTTCTGGAGGTCGTCCGCGCCCGTCTGGTGGACGATCTCGATACCGCCAGGGAAGGCCTCGAGGGCGGGCAGGGCCCCGATCACCGCGTTGTTGACCGGCCTGGCGCCCCGGCTGCCACCGAAGACGAGCAGGCGGAAGGGCTCGGCCGGCGGACGTTCGGGGCCTACCGACGCCAGCGCGGCCCGAACGGGATTTCCGAGGAGTCGCGCCTTGCCCCTGAAGAAGCGGACCGATTGCGGAAAGGCCACGCACACAAGGGACGCCGCGCGCGACAGCAGCCGGTTGGTGATGCCCGGGAAGATGTTCTGTTCGAGCAGGATCACCGGGACGCCGCCTGCCGCGGCCGCGAGGCACAGCGGGAACGAGGCGTACCCGCCTACGCCCGCCACGGCGTGCGGTTTGTACTTCAGCAGGATGGCCAGACTCATGGCGAAGGCCACGGGGACGAGGGCGACGGCCTTCAGGCGACGCGCCGCGTTCAGCCCCGCGAAACCGGCCACGGGGAGGGCCGTGAAGGGGAACCCGTAATGGGGGGCCAGCCTGGCTTCTATGCCCTTCTTCCCGCCCACGAACAGCACCTCCGCGTCCGGCCTCTTTCTCATGACGGCCTGGGCGACGGCCAGCCCCGGGAAGAAGTGTCCTCCGGTTCCGCCGCCCGCCACGATCATACGAAACGCCATGCAGCCATCCCTTCGCCTTTTCTTTTCCGGTTCGTTCGCTCGTCCGTCATCGCGCATCCACCCATCAGCATTCCGTTCATTCGTGTTGGCTCACGTTCAGTAAGATCCCCAGCCCGGCCAGTGTGACCACGAGGTTCGAGCCCCCGTAGGAAAGCAGGGGCAGGGGAAGGCCCTTGGTCGGCAGGAGCGTCAGCGTCACCATGATGTGGATGAGGGCCTGCCCGAGCACCCAGGCCACGATGCCCATGGCGAGGAAGGCGCCGAAGTGGTCCGGCGCGGCCCTCGCGGCCTTGAGCCCCCTGTAGCCTAGGTACAGAAAGAGGGCCAGGACGGCCAGGGCCCCGATGAGCCCCAGTTCCTCGCCGATCATGGCGTAGATGAAATCGGTGTGCGGCTCGGGCAGGAACATGAGCTTCTGGCTTCCGCCCCCGAACCACTTCCCGACTATCCCCCCGCTGCCGACGGCGATGAGGGACTGCCGCGCCTGGAAGCCGGCGTTGCGAGGGTCCGCGCCCGGGTTCAGGAAGGTCAGCATGCGCTGCATCCGATAGGGGCTCGACAGGATGAGCACCACGACGCCCATTAAACCCGTGCCGGCGAACAGCGCCATCCACTTCCACGGCAGGTCTCCGATGAAGAGAAGGGTGCCCACCGCGGCGCAGAGTACGACCACGGTTCCGAGGTCCGGCTGGATAAGGATCAGCACCGAAACGAGCCCGACGAACGCGGCGAGCGGCAGCATGGTCTGGATCCACTCCTTGCCTTCCCGCACGCGCTTGTCCAGCAGGTAGGCCGTGAAGAGGACGACCACGAGCTTGGCCGATTCGGAGGGCTGGAGGGTCATCTTCCACACCCTGATCCACCTGTGGGACCCGTTGATGGCCGGACTCGCGAGCGCCAGTACGAGCAGGACCAGTTCCCCGGCGGCGAGCAGGAGGATGATCCGCCTGTCCTTCCATGTCTGGTACGGGATCTTGAGGGCCACGAACAGGGCCGCGAGGCCGATGACCGTCCACACGGCCTGGTGCGTGAAGAAGTAGTTCGGGCTCCCCTTGCTGTTCAGGGCGATGACCGCAGAGGCCGAGTAGATCATGATGAGACCCAGGGCCAGAAGCCCGAGGGTGAGGCCGAATAGCTGGCGGTCGAAACGCAGCAGCCTGCTCATTTCGTCATGGCCTCCTTCACCCACGCCCTGAACTGGTTGCCGCGGTCCTCGAAATTTCTGAATTCGTCGAAGGACGCGCAGGCAGGGGAGAGCAACACGGTGTCACCCTCTCCACAGGCGGACAGCGCCTCCTCGGTGGCCTCCCTGAGGCTCGGGAAGCCGGCGATCGGAACGGCGCCCGCCAGGGCCCTCTCCACGGCCGGCCTCGCCGCGCCGAAGGCGTAGACCGCCTTGCAGCACCGCGCGATCTCGCCGGACAGGCACTTCCAGTCGGCGCCCTTGTCCAGGCCGCCGAGCATGAGGATGACGTCCGACCGGAACGCCGTGAGTGCCTTGAGGACGGCGTCCGTGTTCGTGGCCTTGGAGTCGTTGTAGAAGGGAACACCCTTCACGACGCCCACCTTTTCCAGGCGGTGCGGCAGTCCCGTGAAGGTGCCGAGCGGCTCCTCGATCCCGCCCTCGGGCACGCCGGCGCACCTTGCCGCAACGGCGGCGGCGAGGGCGTTCTCAAGGTTGTGGACGCCGGGCAGGTGAAGCGCGGCGAGAGAGAAGAGCGCCTCCTCCCGTCCGTCGTGACGCCAGAAGGCCTTCTCTCCCCTGACGAAAGCCCCCTCTTCCAGCTCCTGTGCGGAGGAGAAGGGTTGCCGCTTCGTGGTCACTGCGCCGCCCAGACGGCGCGCCACGGGATCCGTCATGGAATAGACCGCAGTGTCCGATGCCTCCTGGTTAAGGAACACCCTGGCCTTGGCCGCTTGGTAATCCTCGAACCGGCTATACCGGTCCTGGTGGTCTGGCGTGACGTTGAGGAGGACGGCGACTCGGGCGTGGAACCGCTCGATGCTCTCGAGCTGGAAGGACGACATTTCGAGCACGTACGACGTGTTTTCCGTGGCGCCTTCGATCATCTGGGAGAAGGGCGTGCCGAGGTTCCCGCCCGACCTCACGTCCGGCAGGTGCGCCGCCATCAGTTCGGCGATCAGGGTCGTGGTGGTGCTCTTACCGTTGGAGCCCGTCACCGCGACGATGGACCCCTGCGAATGCCTGAAGGCCCACTCGGGCTCGCCGAGCACCGGGATCTTCATCTGACGGGCCGCCCGCACGAGGGGGGAGGCCACCGGGACGCCGGGGGACAGGATCACGGTCTCCACGTCCTGTAGGAGGCCGGGGGATTCGGAGCCGCCGTAGAAGACCAGGCCGGCCTTAAGGAGCGGCGATATGTCCGTGGAGAGGCCGTCGGTCGTGGCCTGGTCGCAGGCCAGGACGGAATGCCCCTCTTTGATCGCCAGCTTTGCCGCGGCGTAGCCCGATTTTCCCATTCCGACGACTAGTACTTTCATGACCTCACCGTATCTTGAGGGTCGCGAGACCCATGAGAGCGAAGATGATGGCGATGATCCAGAACCGTATCACCACCTGCGTTTCTGCCCATCCGCCGAGCTCGAAGTGATGGTGGATGGGCGCGCAGCGGAAGATGCGCTTCTTTCTCGACTTGAAGGAGGCCACCTGGAGGATCACCGAGAGAGCCTCGATCACGAAGAGGCCGCCCACGATGACCAGAAGCATTTCCTCCTTGATGATGAGGGCGAGCGTCCCGATGGCGGCGCCCAGGGCGAGCGAGCCCACGTCCCCCATGAAAACCTGTGCCGGGTGGGCGTTGAACCACAGGAAGCCCATGCTCGACCCCACGAGCGCCGCGGCGAAGACGGCCAGTTCCCCGGTGTTCCGCACGTAGGGGATGCCCAGATAGCCCGCGATCACCGTGTTGCCCGCCGCGTAGGTCAGGATCGCGTAGGTGGTCCCCGCAACGAGCGTGCATCCGATGGCGAGGCCGTCCAGGCCGTCGGTCAGGTTAACGGCGTTGGACGACCCGACGATCACCAACATGGCGAAGGGAATGAAGAGCCACCCCAGGTCGGGGTGGAACTCTTTGAAGAAAGGCACCGTAAGGGTCGTGTCGTAGTTCCCCGTCCTGGCGTAAAGGTAGAGGAAGACTGCCACGGCGCCTGCCGCCGCGAACTGCAGCAAGAATTTCTGCCTGGCCCTCAAGCCGAGATTCTGGCGCCGCTTCATCTTGAGGAAATCGTCTGCGAAGCCGATGGCGCCGAAGACCAGGGTGGTGAGGAGCAGCACCCAGAAGAAGGGCGTCTTCAGGCGTACGCAGAGCACCGTCGAAACGGTCAGGGACAGCAGGATGAGCAGGCCGCCCATGGTGGGCGTGCCGGCCTTCACCTGGTGCCCCTTCGGACCTTCGTCTCGGATGTACTGGCGGAGGTTCAGCTGTTTGAGCGCGCGGATTATTATGGGGCCGAGCAGGAGCGTGATCATGAACGCGATGAAGATCGCCAGGGCACCGCGGAAGCTGATGTAGCGGAAGACCCGCAAGGCGGAGAAATATTCGCGGAGAGGGTAGAGGAGTTCGTACAGCATCAGCGCCCCTGCCTTTCCAGAAGACGGTGGACGAATCCGTCGAGGCCGATGCCCCGCGAACCCTTCACCAGTATTCCGTCTCCGCTTCGTATCATCGCCTCGAACCAGTCGGCGCCGTCCTCCCAGCGCGACACGTGCAGGCACGGCCGGCCGGATTCGGCGAAGGCTTCCGCAAGGGCGGCTGCGCCGGTTCCGCCCACGGCAAGGAGGCCTTCGACGCCCGCCTGGACCGCGTGCTTCCCGATTGCCCGGTGGTGGTGGTCGGAGGCCTCGCCCAGTTCGAGCATTTCACCCAGGACCGCCAGTGGACGCCTGTGCCAGGTGCTGATGCCTTCGAGCACGAGCCCGACCGCGGCCGGGTTCGCGTTGTAGGAATCGTCGAAAAGCAGGACGTCTTTCCGCAAGAGAAACGCCTCACCACGGTGCTCGGCCGGTTTGAGGGCGGACGCCGCTTCGCATGCCTCACGGAGCGAAAGTCCGTAGAACGTCCCCGCCGCGACGGCCGCCGCGAAATTCCTGAGATTGTGGACGCCGGGGACGTGGAGCACACCCATGGCCTTCTCTCCGCCATGGGCCATTTCGAACCGCGAACCTGCAGGCCCGGTGACGCTCTCGGCACGGACTCGGACGTCGCAGAATTTGCCCGTGCCGAACGTTGTGCGATGCGATCCTTCCGGCGGGGTGATTTCCGCCAGAAGTGGGTCGTCGCCGTTCAGGAAGGCCGCGCCGCCTTTTTCCAAGGATTCGAAAACCTTGCACTTTTCATCCCGGATAGCTTCCAGGGACGGGAAGAACTCCATGTGGACCGGCTCGATACCCGTAAAGATGACGGCCGACGGCCGCGCGATGGGTGCGAGGGCGGCCATCTCGTCCGGCCGGCTGATGCCCATTTCGAGGACCCAGAACCGGGCATCCATGTCCGCAGCCATGAGGGTCTCCGGGAGGCCCAGGAGGTTGTTCCGGTTGCCGCTCGTGGCGTGGACCGTTCCCAGCCTGGAGAGGACGGACGCCGTGAAATCCTTGGTAGTAGTCTTGCCGCACGAACCCACGACGCCCACGACGCAACCTTTGTACCCGGATCGCACGTGAGATCCCAGGGCACTCAACGCCGCTTCCACCGAGCCGACCTGCACGACACCGGCGCCCTCGGGGGCGTCGACCGGCTCCTCCGCCAGGACCGCGGCGGCACCCTTTTCCACGGCCTGCCGGACGAAGGCGTGCCCGTCCACCTTCTGGCCCTTGATGGCGGCGAAGAGGCAGCCGGGCGTTACCCTCCGGGAGTCCAGGCACAGGCCGCGGACCAGCGCCGGTGTGGGGACCTCGATCCGTCCGCCGGTCGCCGATGCGATCCTGTCGAGGGCAAAGCTCATCACGGCCATGTCATCTCCGATAGCAGCTCCCGCAAGACGGTCGGGTCGTGGAACGGGCGATGCTCGGTTCCAATGATCTGGACCCTCTCGTGGCCCTTGCCGGCTACAACCACGGCGTCTCCCGCCTTAGCCAGGGAAAGGGCCTTCTTAATGGCTTCCCGTCGGTCGAGGTCGCAGTGGTACCTCTTCTGCGGGCCTAGTTCGGGACGGATCCCCGCTTCGACGTCCTTGACGATCGCGTCGGGATTCTCGGTCCGGGGATTGTCGGACGTCAGCACGATCACGTCGCTCAGTCTCGTGACCACGGCGCCCATCAGCGGACGCTTGCTGCTGTCCCGGTCGCCGCCGCAGCCAAAGACGGTGATGATGCGTTCCGGCTTGAGTTCGCGCAGGGTCTGAAGGAGGTTGCGAAGGGCGTCGTCGGTGTGGGCGAAGTCGACCAGGATCGCGAAGGGCTGGCCGGCGTCCACCCGTTCCATCCGCCCCGGCACGCCATCCATCCCTGCTATTCCGTCGTGTACCTGCTCCGGCGTGGCACCGCAGGCCAGCGCCGAGGCTGACGCCACAAGGAGGTTCAGAAGGTTGAAATGGCCCGTCAGCCTGGATCGGATTTCGAGCGGCCCGAAGGGCGTAGCGACCTCCGCATTAATGCCGTTAAGGTCCATGGTGCAGGCGGTGGAACGGACGTCGGCTTTGCTTTTTGCGGCAACGCCGAGGATCGTCTTCTTCTTCAGCTCTGTGGCAAGGCGCGCGCCGTACGGATCGTCCAGGTTTACGACGGCCGTGCCCTTCTTGCTCAAAAGGTCGAACAGGCCGCGCTTGGCCTGGTAGTAAGCCTCCATCGTGTGGTGGAAGTCCAGGTGGTCCCGCGTGAGGTTCGTGAAGGCCGCCACGTCGAAGGTCACGTCCCTCACCCGGGCGAGGACGATGGAGTGGGAGGAGACCTCCATGATCCCCGTGGCGAGACCTCGGTCTTCCAGGGTCCTGAGCCACCGATGGATGTGGTGGGCTTCAGGTGTCGTCCTCGTGGCCGCCTTGAGCCCTTCTCCATCGTCGTACTCGATGGTGCCGAGGAGTCCCGCGCCTCCCGCTTCCCTGAATATGCTCCGCAGCAGGTAGGCGACCGTGGTCTTCCCGTTGGTTCCCGTAACCCCGATCGTCTTAACCGGCGTGGACCGGGTCCGGTAGACGGCGGAGGCGAGGGCGGAGAAGGCCTCTCTGGCCCTCGGGCTGACGATCCAGGTGACACCGGCCGGCACCTCGTCGAGGGCCTCGCCGTGCGCAAGGACCGCGCGCGCTCCTCGGCGGACGGCCTCGTCGACGTAGAGCCTCCCGTCCGTCTTGAATCCGCTGAGCGCCACGAAAATATCGCCGGGCCGGACTTCTCGCGAATCGCACGTGCAACCGGTGACGACGAGATCGAGGGGCCCCGTGACGCTCGAGTGGGAAACCACGCTCAAAAGATCGGCCAGAGAGACGCCCGTGGTGGTCATTGTCTCTTCTCCAGATAGGCGAGGTCGACGCGGCCGGGCCCGTCCGGGTAAGCCGTGCGCTTGAGGGCGAAGTCCATTATCTGAGAAAAAGCGGGCGCCGAAACCGAGCCTCCGTAAATCCTTCCGATGGGCTCGTCGATCATGACCAGCACGACGAGACGCGGATCGTCAGCGGGGGCAAAGCCCACGAAATAAGCGATATACAACCTTCGTCCGTCGGGACTCTTGATGCCCAGCTTCTGCGCCGTTCCCGTCTTGCCCGCAACGTTAACGCCAGGAATCGCGGCCGCCTGCCCCGTGCCTTCGGTGACGACGGTCTGGAGCATGTGGTTGAGCGTGCGGGCCGTCGATGCCTTGATGATCCGTTCGAAGGGTGGCTGGGGCGCGTTGAGAAGGAGCCTGGGGACGACCTTGAGGCCCCCCGAAGCGACCACCGCGTAAGCCAGGGCGAGCTGGAGCGGCGTTGCTCTCAATTCCTGCCCGAAGGAGAGGGACGGCAAAGAGAGCCTGCTCCAATCCTTTGGAGGTCGTAAGAGCCCCGCTACCTCGCCGGACATGTCGAGAGGGGTGACCTGGCCGAAACCGAAAAGCCGCATGTAGTGGTACATGGTGTCGTCGCCGAGGGCCATGCCTATCTTCGCCGCGCCCACGTTGGAGGAATGGGCGAGGACCTCCTGGAGCGTGTAGACGGGTTTGACGGGCGGCTCGTCGTCGTGGATGATCTTGGCTCCCACGGTGAGCGTGCCGTTTCCCACATCGACCGTGTCGTAGGGCTGGAACTGGCCCGAGTCCAGTGCGGCTGCCAGGGTGACGATCTTCATCGTGCTGCCGGGTTCGTAGGAGTCCGTCACCGCCCTGTTCCGCCACCACGAGGCCGGGTACCGGCCGGGGTCGTTCGGGTCGAAGGTGGGGGAGACCGCCATGGCGAGGATGCCGCCCGTGTGCACGTTCAGTACGATGACCACGCCGTCCTTGGCCCGCAGATCGGTTACCGTCTTGTCCAGTAGCTCCTCGCAGCGGCTCTGGATGGGAAGGTCTATCGTGAGGCGCACGGTCCGGGGAGCCGGGTCCACGTCGGACACGACATCCATGGGAATCAGCCGGGTCGCGACCGCGTCGCGCATGATCAGGTAATGGCGCTTGCCGCCCTGTAGTTGTTTGTCCCAGTGGTGTTCGAGGCCCGATAACCCGCCGTCCATGCCCATGCAGCCGATCAGGTTTGCGGCGATGCTCCCGTTGGGGTAATACCTGCCCGGTTCTTCCATGACCTGTACGCCGCCGAAGCTGTCCGAGATCTTGTGGGCGCGGTCGTTGTCCTGGAAGGGGAGCTTGCGCGCGAGCCACGTGAACCGTTTTCGGGTCTTGAGGACCTTGTAGATGTCCTTCCAGTTCCGTCCGCTCAATGAGGACACGGCCTTTGCCAGGGCCGCGGGGTCCTTCACCTTCTGAGGATCGAAGGTGTAGAGGGACGGGCAGGGGATGCTCGCCGCGAGGGGGGAGCCGTTGCGGTCGAGCAGGGTCGCCCTGGGCAGGTCGACTTCGATCCTCTCCTGCGCCTGGTTCTGGGCGAGGTCCGAATAGTGGGTGCCCTCGAAGATCTGGAGGTAGACCAGGCGGACGGAGATGATCCCGGCGACGGCGGCGACGCCGAGGCAGAAGATCTTTAACCTGGTGCGTCCAATTCCGTTCACCGCGTGGTTCCTCCCGGTGGCGGAACCGTGTCCACCGCGGATGATCCGGCCGGCTGCTCGCCTTCGCCCGCCCGCTCCTGCCGGGGAGGCGGGGCGTCGACGGACAGCCTGCCCGGGGGATCCTCGATCATGCCCAGGTCCTTCTTCGCCACTTTTACGACGTGCGCCGGACTCAACAGCGAGGAGCGGATGAGCCGGAGCTTCTCGTTCTCCCTCTGGAGCTGCTTCCGCTGTTCCACCAGGCGCGACAGGCGGTAGTCGTCCTCGATCTGCACCGAGGAGAGGTGCACGTAGAGAATGAAAGGCGCCGCCAGTCCGAGGACGAATACCAGGAGCTTCATCGCTTCCGCGAAGCCGCGCTGATCGGGCTGGCGGATCGGCCTGTTCCTCAGGACGGGCTCGCTCATAGCTTCTCTCCGGCGCGCAGGCGGGCGCTGCGCGAGGCGGGATTTGCTCCCACCTCCGCCTCATCGGGACGCATCGCGCCCCTGGTGACGAGGCGGAGGGACGGGGTACGGCCGCATCCGCAGACCGGCAGCTTCGGTGGGCAGATGCATCCCCTGGCGAGGGTTCGGAAGGTCTCTTTCACGATGCGGTCTTCGAGCGAATGGTAGGCGAGGACCACGATGCGGCCGCCGGCCGGCATCATGCCCACCGCCTCTTCGAGGAATTCGTGCAGGTCGTCCAGTTCCCTATTGACATGAATCCGCAAGGCTTGGAAGGTGCGGGTGGCGGGGTGGATCTTGCCGTGGAATTTCCTGGGTACGGCCTTCTCGACGATCGCCGCGAGGGTCTCGGCGTCGCGTATCGGCGCCAGGTCCCGGGTACACACCACGGCCCTGGCGATCCTCTTCGCAAAAGGTTCTTCGCCGAAGGCTTTCAGGACTCCCGCCAACTCTTCCTCCCCGACCGTCTCGATGAAGTCGGCCACGGACTCGCCTGTGTCTGGATCCATACGCATGTCGAGAGACTCTTGGTCCCTGAAACTGAACCCTCTGCCCGCCTTGAGCTGATAGCCGCTCAATCCCAGGTCTGCGAGTATGCCGACCGGGGCCTCGGGCAGGGCCGGTCGCCAGGCGGCCACATCCTTGAAATTGGCGTGCACGCTGCAAAACCGCTGCGGGAAATCGCCGAGCACCTCCGCGGCCCGTTTCAACGCCTCGGAATCCCTGTCGACTCCGAGGACGTTCACGGATGGGCAGGCTTCAAGCATGGCGCGGCTGTGGCCGCCCATTCCGAGAGTGCAATCCACGAACCACCCTCCCCGATCAACCTGGAGGGCGCCCACCACCTCCCGGACCATCACCGGGATGTGGAGTTGCCCCATGTCCATCCCGCGCCTCCCGGAGGAGGGACGATACGAAGCGGATCGTGTCGTCCGTCAGGGGTTCCTTGGCCTGGAGCTTCTCCAGGACATCTTCGTTCCAGACTTCGAGCACGTTAGTAGGGTGACCGAGAACGACGACTCCGCCCTCCATCCTCGTGTGTTTTCGGAGGCGCCTGTGGACGAGGAGCCGCCCCTGTCCGTCCACTTCCTGCTCGTCGCCGTAAAGGTCCACGGTCCTGAGGAACTGGGCCACGCGTGGATCGTCGCCCCATCCGCTGCGGCGGAGGACATCCTCCCATTCCATCCACACCTTGATTGGATAGATTTTCATGGATGGTTGGCCGAAGGAAGTAATGAAGACCTGAGGACCGAAGTTCGTGAGCAGGAGTTCCCTGAACCTGCTCGGGATCTTGAGGCGGCCCTTGTCGTCGATTTTGGCGTCCGCGCTACCTCTGAACATCGCCGTCCCTTACAATGCGGATAAACGAGGTGGCAGTCCGGATGAGTTTTATCCGGTCCACTTCAGTCCACTTTGGTCCACATCAGTATCTTAGGGGCCGCTCTATCCTTTGTCAAGGCCCAATTACGTGAGAAAAGACGGGATTTGGAATTGAGGATCGGGATTTGGGATTGCGGATCGGAAGACGGCAAGGAAGCGAGGATGGTTGTTTTTCATTCTGGCCTAAGGGCCAAGGCCGAAAGGTTGAAGATAGAACGAAACGGCAGGGACGGGCCTTCGAAGCACTGCCGCGATGGATTGCTCGATCCCTCGGTCACTTGATCACCCGGCCGGCTACGGTCTGCGGTCCTTGTTCGAACCACCGAGAGGCAGCTGCCTCCTGCTCACTACGCCCGGAATTCCCTATTCACGGTAACTCGCCGGGAATATCGGCCGGCCTTCAATCCTTGCTAATCTCCTGGGAGCGCGTTATTGTACTTCACCGGAGGACGGATGGCTCTAGAGAGAAAACCCAACTGGTTCAAGATAAACAGGCTCGCCGTGGGCGAAAGGGCGAGCGAAGTTCTGAACACCATCTCGACCCACAATCTCCACACGGTGTGCACGTCCGCCGCCTGCCCCAACAAGGGTACCTGCTTCGCGGAGGGCACGGCCACCTTCATGATCCTCGGGGACATCTGCACCCGCGCGTGCCGTTTCTGTAACATCACAACGGGTCGGCCTGTCCAAGAAGACCTGGCCGAGCCGGCGCGCGTGGCGGACGCCGCCGAGAAGATGAAACTGCGTTTTGTCGTCGTCACTTCGGTCGCGAGGGACGACCTGCCCGACGAGGGCGCCGGCGCCTTCGCCCGCACCATCCTGGCCATCAAGAACCGCATCGGCGACTCGCGCGTCGAAGTTCTCACGCCAGACTTCAGCGGCCGCGAAGATTGCCTGAAAACGGTGCTCGAAGCCCGTCCCGACGTCTTCAACCACAACCTCGAAACGGTCGAGCGCCTGACGCCCAGAATCCGCGCCAGGGCCACCTATCGTCGGTCGCTCGACGTTCTGTGCAGGGCCCGCGAACTCGCGCCCGACGTTCCGACCAAGAGCGGCCTCATGGTGGGTCTCGGCGAGATGCGGGACGAGTTGGTCCATGCCTTCCAGGACCTGGCGGACGCCGGTATTCAGCGGCTGACGCTAGGGCAGTACCTCCAGCCCACGCGCAGGCACCACCCCGTCGTGCGCTACTACAGCCTAGAGGAATTTGCGGAACTCAAGGCCGACGCCAAGGCCGCCGGCATCCGCGCCGTCCTTGCGGGACCCCTCGTGCGCAGTTCCTACCACGCCGGAAGCTTTACAGAGCACTGAATGTATTCAGTGAAAAGTGATCAGGTGAATAGTGACCGGGTGATCGGTCGCGTGTGCATAGCCTTAGTTTCAAATTGTAAATCTTAAATCATGAATTGATGTACTTTCTTCTCTCCCGACCATGCGGGCCGGTTCGGTCGGTGCGAACATCGGCCGCTAAGGCCAGCCGTCCGCCGTATTTTAAATCCAAAATCGCAAGTCCCAAATTGTCTTTACTTCCGCCTTCCGAATTCCGCCTTTCACCTTACCTTCTGGTAGACTTGGACATCTAGGCACCTGGTGCGCCTCCAGGCGGTCGGCCTGTTGTGGAGACAAGGCATGGCACTCATTCCCGTTGAAGAAGCACTTGCGATCGTCAGGGACCGCACGCCCCGGCCCGTCCCGGAAGAGATCGACTGGACGGACGCCGGGGGGCGGATTCTGATGCAGCCGGTGGCGGCGGAACGCGACGACCCGCCCTTCAACAGATCATCCATGGACGGATATGCCTTGCGTTCCGAGGATTCGGTCGAGCCCGGACGGTTCGAGGTGGTCGACACCGTCTTCGCCGGCGGCCTGCCCCGGACCCGGTTGGGCGAGGGCCAGGCGTCCAGGATTATGACGGGGGCGCCCGTTCCCGGTGGCTCGGATGCCGTGGCTCCCGTGGAGGACTGCGAGTGGGGCGACGGATGGGTGGTGGTGAAGCGTCCGGTGGGCAGAGGAGAGAACATCCGCTACCGGGGAGAGAACGCGAAGGCCGGGTCTTCAGTCTTTGAGGCCGGCCGGAAGCTCGACGCCCTGGACATCGCTGTCGGAGCGATGCTGGGCGTCGCCGGGGCAACGGTTTCCCGCAGCTGTCAGGCCGTCTTCCTTGCGACCGGTTCCGAGCTCGTCCCGCAGGGTACCGAGCCTGGACCTGGGAAGATCGTGAACACCAACGGACCAATGCTGGCAGGCCTCTGGAAGGACTGGGGCGGCGGCGACTGCGAGGCCCGCATCGTTCCCGACGACGAGGACCTCCTTCAGGCCGCCATCAGGGACGGACTCCGCACGGATTTCCTGGTCCTTTCCGGCGGCGTATCGGTGGGGGACCTGGACCTGGTGCCGGAGTTTCTCCGCCGCGAAGGGGTGAAGGTCCACTTTCACAAGGTCGCCATGAAGCCCGGCAAGCCCATACTCTTCGGGACAAAGGGCGATGCGGTAGTGCTCGGTCTGCCGGGAAATCCGGTCAGCTCCTTCGTCGGTGCCGTGCTTTTCCTTCGGACGGCACTCGGGAGACGCATGGGGGCAGCGGGAATCCGTTGGCGGGAGCGCCCGCTGTGGGAAGCCTATGAATCGGGTGCGTCGCGCACTCGCTTCGAACCGGGACGCCTGGCGGAAGATGGGTTCTCCGTGCGACTGGTCAGACACAAAGGATCGGCCGACCTAGCGGCGTGGCGGGAGGCCGACGCACTCGTGGAACTGCCGGCCGGCACGGTGCGCTTCGAGGCGGGGACCGTGGTCGAGTGCCTGCGTTTCAGACATCTCGCGTAAAGAGGAGGGGCCATGATCGCTCTGCTGATGTCGAGCCTTCCCCGGGAGCCCGGCTCCTGGGCCGTGTGGGAATTCCAGTCGTGGGGACCGTGGCTGACGATGCGGCTCTTTCACGCGGCGCTCTACCTCCTGGGCGCCTTCTTGCTGGACCGGCTTTTTCGACTGATTCTGAAAAGGGTCCGTGCGTCCGCGCCGGCGGCAGACGCCAGGACAAAGGGCGAGATCGAGAGGCGGGTGGCCACGGTCACGACCATTCTCCGCCGCGTGGGGGGCACGGTCATCTACCTCACGGCGGGTCTCATGATCCTCAACGATTCCGGGGTCCAGATAGGGCCCCTTCTCGCCGGCCTGGGCATCGCGGGCGTGGCCCTCGGTTTCGGGTCCCAGTACCTGGTCCGGGACATCATTTCGGGCCTGTTCATCGTGCTGGAGGACCAGTTCCGGGTGGGCGACGTCGTGACGATCGGAACCTTCACGGGGCTTGTGGAGCACATGTTCTTGAGAACCACGCAGGTGAGGTCGGTGAACGGCGACCTCCACATCGTTCCCAACGGCCAGATCACGGGGGTCACGAACCTGACCCGCCAGTGGTCTAGGGCGGTGCTGGACGTGGGCGTAAGCTACAAGGCCAACCTCGACGAGGTTTTTGACGCACTCACCGACGTGGGGCACCAGGCGGCCGAAGATGCGACGGTCGGTCCGGCGTTCATGGAAGCGCCCGAGGTGGTGGGTGTCATGAGCCTCGGCGATTCCTCCATCACGGTGCGGCTCCAGGGCAAGGTCGATCCCTTGAGGCAGTGGGAAGTGGAGCGCTACCTGCGGAAGAAGGTGAAGTCGGTCTTCGACGCCCGCAACATAGAAATCCCCTTTCCTCAGCGCACGCTCAGCCTCGATGCCTCGGCGTCCGAAGCGCTCGCCGGTCGGAAAAGAAAAGACGCGTGAATTGCGATCTCCTCTGAAGCACAGCGAACGTCCGGTCATGGTAGGCGTCCTGCCGGGCCCCGGCGGTCCTTTTACCTTCCTCCACCCGGCTCGCGGCCATCGGAGGTGCCGCCGGTGTGTCTCCCGTGGAATAACAAAAGGACCCGGCGCAAAGCCGGGTCCCGAAATGGTGGCGGGGGAAGGATTTGAACCTCCGACCTCTGGGTTATGAGCCCAGCGAGCTACCGGACTGCTCCACCCCGCGCCAAGAGATCCACTATAGAAAAATGGGCGCCCTTTGTCAAGGAGCTTACGCCCCGAATCGAAAGTAGGACGCATATTTGGTCGCGGTGGGCCACCGCATGGACCGGCTGTGGGACGGTGCGAGGGACGGTCACCTGAAACCGGATGCAACCGCCGCAAACGCTGATGGAATAAGATGTGGGGTATAAACCCCAAAAAGGGGCGAAAGGCGCAGATATGAAAAGGCCTCCAGAAACGCTCCGTGCAGAACGCGGCTCCGAGGTATACAATATGACCTGAACAGGCGCCGCCATTTGGGTTGACGAGCGCACGGACAAAGGATCTCAAGGAGGAGACTGAACATGAGGAAAACGTTGATCGGGCTCGCTCTTCTGACAGCGGCGGTTCTGTTCGCGGTTGGGACATTCGCGGCCGAACACGGCAAGGTGGGCCCAGAGCGCTGCAAGATGTGCCATAAGCTCGAGTACAATTCTTGGGTTAAGACGCCGATGGCCAAACTCAAACCGCCGGTGGACTGCGAAACCTGCCACGGCAACGGCGCCGACTACTGGAAGCCGAACGTCATGAAAGACCCCAAGGCGGCGGTGGCGGCCGGCCTTGTCATCAAGCCCCCCAAGAAGCTCTGCATCTCCTGTCACAAGGACAAGTACAAGGACTCCATGTACATGAAAACGCACGCGCACAAGAAGTAACGAGAGCGTTTCAAGTACGTTTGCTTTTGAAAAAGAAGGGGTGGGCCTGGTGCCCACCCCTTTTGCTGTTTGACAGCAACCTGACCGTCAGCCTTGCAGGGGCTTCCCGCAGCCGGAACAGAACTTGGATCCGGCGGAATTGGCCGTCTGGCACTCTTTGCAGACCACGACCGAGGTAGCCATGGATTGTCCGCAGTTGTTGCAGAACTTCGAGCCCTGCGGATTCTGTGTTCCGCACTTCGGACATGCGATGCCCGGGCTTGCGATCGGCTTGCCGCAACCGGAACAGAACTTGGAGCTCGCGGAGTTGGACTGGCCGCACGACGAACATACGACCGACGTGCCCGCGTCCTTCGCCCCGGCGCCCGCGGCGGCGGCCCCGGCCTGCTGCCCGGCCTGATTCATGGCCTGGCCGATCATGCCGGGGATCATCATGCCCATGCCGGCGCCCACGCCAAGGCCCATTCCGGAGGCAGCCCCGTTGCCGGACGGATTGGCCGCGGCCTCTTCCATGCTCTTGGCCGCCTTGAACTGCATGTAGGACCCCATGTTGCCCACGGCCGCCATGCCGCTCTTCTCGTCGATGACCTTCTGGACTTCCTCGGGAGGCGTGATGGCCCCGATGAAGAAGTCCACCAGTTCCAGGCCGTATTTGCTGAAGTCCTCCTTGACCCGGGCTTTCAATGCTTCCGACAACTCATCGTAATAGCGCGGGAGGTCGAGGACGGTCTTGAGGTTCTCGCCGAGAACGTCGTTGAGCCGCGCGACGATCATGTCCTTTGTGTAGGATTCGACCTCATCGCTGCCCTCCGCGCCGCGGCTTCCCACGAAGGTGTTGATGAAAAGCTGGGGTTCCCGCACTTTCGTCGCGTATTTGCCGAAGGCCCTCAGCCTGACCATCTGGAACTCGGTGTCCCGGAAGAGGACGGGTTCCTTCGTTCCCCACTTCATGTCGGTGAACACCTTCCGGTTCACGAAATACACGTCCGCCCGGAAGGGCGAGGTGCCGCCGAAGGGCAGGTTGATGAGCTTGCTCAGGATCGGAACGTTGAGCGTGGTGAGCGTGTGCCGGCCCGGAGGAAAAACGTCCAGGGCCTTGCCGTCGCGGAAGAAGACTGCCCATTGGCTCTCCTGGACGACGAGCTGAGCGCCGACTTTGATCTCGCCGCCCATCTCGAACCGGTGCACCATCTCCTTACCGGTCTCGTCAAACCATTGAATGACTTCTACATACTGAGCCATATATGCCTCCCTGGAGCGCCGTCAGCCGCCCGCCTCGTCATGAGACGGCTTGTCCCACAGTGTTTTCCTGTCGGCCAGGAGTCCGTCCAACGCATCGATCGACGTCAGTATCGCCTTGGGAGTCGGATCCGTGGCGCCGATCGCGGCCTCCACCGCATCCACGGCGTCGAGCAGTTTGAGATCGTGGGCGTAGAGAGCGTCCAGCTCGTTCTCCTTTATCTTCATCTGGTCGAACATACCGGAGTAGCCGTAGCTAGCAAACCGGAGGGTTTCTGTGGCCGTCTGGAGTTTCCTCCCCACGAGGCCGAGGTCGTTAAGCGCCCCCAGGTTCCCTTTGTTGGTGAGGTCCAGCTTGACGGCGTCGAGACGATCCCTGACGCGATCGAGCCGGCCGGCGAGGTAATCCCTCAGTCGCTTGTCCGTGGTACGCCGGTCCTCGCGCGCCCTGTACCCGGAAAGTCCGGGAACGGCGTCCGCAAGACGCTCGAGGAAGTTCTTCTCGCTTCTTTCCATCTGAACCCTCCCTTTGCCCGCTTTGCGAAAATCCCCTCTCGGGGAACGACCGGATACCGGCGATGGAGAGCCCGGCAAGACGCCTCGTCAGTGCCTGTCGCCGGCCTTCTTCATCAAATGCACCGCACGATTGGCCGTCCGTATCATCTTGATGAGATCCTTCTCGGTCGTGAATTTGGTGACCTGCAGGTTGATGACGACCTGGTAGCCCGTATGGCGGACGCGGAGTGGTATATCCCCGCTCAGGAGAGCGTCTGCGTCCGGGGTGTCGCCCGCCTGCGGCTGAGAACCGTTCGATTTCCGGTCCCCATCGACCTTTCCGCCTGCCTGGGTACCCTGCTGAATGAGTTCGATGCCGCTCTCTTCGGCCAGGGATTGGAAGATCGGGAACGCCGAATTGGTGACGCGCTCGCTCAGGTCGTAGACGTCCCTGAACTTGTTCTTGAGGGCGTCCAGGTTGGCCAGCGGCAGCTTCACGTTATCGAAGAAGTCGGAATAGGCTTTGAGAATCAGTTTCTTCTGGATGTCCAGGTCCGGTTTCTCCGGGTTGAAGGCGAGGTGCTTGCCCGTCAGCCGGTCGTCGTCGTCGAGGATGCCGAGAAATCGGAGGGCCGCGAGCGCCGGATAGGTCCAGTGGGAAGACAGACCGCGTTTGTGCAGTTCGTCGCGGGAGAGGGTTTCTCCGGCTTTATGGGCCTGGGCGTGATCCAGTACTGCCCTCAGGCCTTTTCGCGGTACGTAGGGAGGAGTGTTGGCCGGCTTTCGCGTCATCGGTCATCCTTAAGTGTCAGTGCAGGTTGAGAGTAGCAGGGGTTCGGGACACCGTCAAGAGCCCGCCCCGCAACACTTTTTGTATTTTTTCCCGGACCCGCACGGACACGGGTCGTTACGGCCGACCTTCTTGTCCTTGCGGACGACCGTCTTCCCAGGCTTTTTCTCTTCCTGGTCGGGCGCGGAGTACGAGTAGGACTGCTCGCGGCGTTGCACCCTCTTCTCTTCCTGCTGGACCGCGGGTTCGAGGAGGAAGAGGTAGCGCACGATGTCTTCCTCGACGCGGTCCATCATGGCGCTGAAGATCTCGAAACCCTCGCGCTTGTACTCCACGAGAGGGTCGCGCTGGCCGTATGCGCGGAGGCCGATGCCCTCCTTGAGATGGTCCATGGACAACAGGTGGTCCTTCCACTGGTTGTCGATGACCTGGAGCATGACCAGCCGTTCGTATTCGCGCATCATGTCGGGCGGGAGACGCTCTTCCTTCTCCTCGTACTTCGAGGTATAGGCCTTGACGATCTGTTCCCGGAGGTCGGACTGGGTGGTCTGTTCCTGGTTCAGCTCGAAGTCGCCGATGTCCACGCCGAAGAAGCGGAGGACCTGGTTTTTGAGGCCTTCCATGTCCCAGTCGACGGGGGTCGTGTCCAGGCCGGTGTACTCTTCGAGTATCCAGTCCAGGATGTCCTCGGCGGTTTCGAAGAGGTAGTCCCTGAGCCCCTCCCGCGCCAGGATCCTCTTGCGCAGCCCGTAGATGGTCTCGCGCTGCTTGTTCATGACGTCGTCGTATTCGAGGAGGTGCTTTCTGATCTCGAAGTTTCGGCCTTCCACGGAAGTCTGTGCGCGCTCGATGGATTTTGAAACCCACGAGTGCTCGATCGGAACGCCTTCCTCCATGCCGAGCCGCCCCATCATGTTCTTCAGCCTGTCGCCCCCGAAGAGGCGCATCAAGTCGTCTTCGAGCGAGACGTAGAAACGAGAGGACCCAGGGTCGCCCTGCCGCCCTGAACGGCCGCGCAGCTGGTTGTCGATGCGCCGCGATTCGTGGCGTTCCGTGCCGACGATGTGAAGGCCGCCGGCCTCCAGAACCTCCCCGTTTTCCCTCGCGCACTTCTCCAGAAAGGCCGCCATGTGGTTCGCGTAGTCCTCGGGCTGGGTTTCCGGATTCGCCTTGGTCCTGGCGAGGCCTTCGGGATTGCCGCCGAGCAGAATGTCCGTTCCGCGTCCGGCCATGTTCGTGGCGATCGTTACGCTGCCCTTGCTGCCGGCCTGGGCCACGATCTCGGCTTCCTTCTCGTGGAACTTTGCGTTCAGCACCACGTGGGGCACGCGCTTGCGCTTGAGCAGGGCGCTCATGCGCTCGCTCGTTTCGATGGAGACGGTTCCCACGAGGACGGGCTGCCCTTTCTCGTGGCACGCCTTGATCTCCTCGGCCGCGGCCTCGAACTTCTCCTTGACCGTCTTGAACACCAAGTCGGGCGGGTCTTCCCGGATCATGGGCTTGTTCGTGGGGATCACCACCACGTCGAGCTTGTAGATGTTGTCGAATTCACCGGCCTCCGTGTCTGCCGTTCCCGTCATCCCCGAAAGCTTGTCGTAGAGACGAAAGTAATTCTGGAAGGTGATCGTCGCGAGGGTCTGGTTCTCCTGCTGGATCTTGACGCCTTCCTTGGCCTCGATGGCCTGGTGGAGGCCGTCGCTCCATCGGCGCCCCGGCATGATGCGGCCGGTGAACTCGTCGACGATCATCACCTCGCCGTCCTTGATCATGTACTCCACGTCCTTGTGGTACAGCTTGTGGGCGACGAGCCCCTGGTTGACGCAGTGCAGGACCTCCATGTTGGCGGGGTCGTAGAGGTTCTCGACGCCCAGCATCTTCTCGGCCTTGGCGATGCCCTCTTCGGTCAGGGTCGCCGTCCGCTGCTTCTCGTCGACCTGGTAGTCCGTTTCCTTCTGCAGGCTGGGAATGATGCTGTTGGCCGCGTAGTACTTGTCCGTCCGCTCGTCCGACGGACCGGATATGATGAGCGGTGTCCGGGCCTCGTCGATGAGGATCGAGTCCACCTCGTCCACGACCGCAAAGTGGTGGCCTCTCTGGACCATGTCCTCGATCTGATACTTCATGTTGTCCCTGAGGTAGTCGAACCCGAACTCGTTGTTCTGCCCGTAGGTGATGTCGCAATTGTAAGCCACCTGGCGCTCCGCGTTGTCCATCTCCTGCTGGATGCATCCCACGGTGAGTCCCAGGAAGCGGTAGACCTGGCCCATCCAGTCGGCGTCTCGGCGGGCCAGGTAATCGTTGACGGTCACGACGTGCACACCCTTCCCGGCGAGCGCGTTGAGATAGACGGGAAGCACGGCCACGAGGGTCTTTCCTTCACCGGTCTTCATCTCGGCGATCTTGCCCTCGTGAAGGACGACGCCTCCGATGATCTGCACGTCGAAGGGGCGCATGCCGAGCGTCCGCTTTGACGGCTTCGCGCGCGACGCCGAAGGCCTCGGGCAGGAGGTCGTTCAGCGCCTCCTGCTCCGACAGCCCGTCCTCCATCATCTTCTGAAGACGGGCCTTGAGATCCCCCGTCTTGTCCCGCAGGGCCTCGTCGCTCAGGGGAACGAGCTTTGGCTCCCATTCGTTAACGGCGAACACCAGCGGCTGAATGGTCTTGATGTCGCGGTCGTGCTTGGTTCCGAAGATCTTGGCGAGCGCCGTATCTAAGAACATATCCTTGTTCTCCGTTGAAAGATAAGAAGGCGAGGAAAGGCGACCATTCCTTCGACGCGACCTCTGGCGGGTGCGCTAGAAGAGTAAGAACTTCTTGGGGTTGAGGGGATGGTCGTTTCGCCGGACCTCATAATGCAGGTGGGGCCCCGTGCTGTAACCGGTGGATCCGACGAGTCCGATCTTCTGCCAGCGCTTGACGTGCTGACCCTGCTTGATCAGGATCTTCGAGAGGTGGCCGTAGCGGGTCGTGTACCCGTTACCGTGGCTGATCTCGATGCATTTGCCGTAGCCGTCCTTCCACCCCGTGAATATTACAAGCCCGTCCGCCGGCGCCTCCACAGGGCTTCCGTAGGGAGCGGAAATATCGATGCCCGGGTGGAATTCGGGGCCGCCGCCGATGGGATTCGTGCGGTGGCCGAAGCCCGAGGCGATGAAGCCCTTAACGGGCCAGATGGATGGCGTGTGTGCCAGTCGCTCGAGGTGCGGGCCCAGTATCCGTTGGACGTCCTGCGTTTCGTTGTAGACCGAATCGACCTGCTCTTTGAGGTCGCTGATACCCTCTGCGATTGCCTTGACGGCCACATCCCTTGACGGGACCTTCAGCTTGGGCGTGTTCCCGCTGTTGGGAACCACGCCACCCACGCCGGCCGTTTCGTCGACCTTGAGGTTCTGCTGACGGGCCAGTTCTTCCATCCTGGACAGTTGCTGCTCGCTCTGGCTGAGCCGCGTCCGGGCGTCGTCCAGACTCTTGCCCAGTTCGGCAAGGGACATTTTGAGCCGGTGTTCTTCCTTGACCAGTTTGATGTTGTGGCGGACAAGGTTGCCCTGGAGGGTGGCGAGGGCGAAGAAAGCCAGTGTTCCCAGGGTGAGACCGCCTAAGAGGCCGACTGCAAGTGTTATGTGTTTTCTGACCTGAAACCATTCCAGGACGCGGTTGTGGTACTCTTTGCCGTCTTCGCGCAGCACTACAACGTGAAAGCGCCTGTTCTTCATGCAGTTACCTTAAATTCCATGCCTTTCCCCCCATGGGCGGATGGCTTTCTGATCACTGTAGAAACTAACATCGCAATCGAGCCTCTGTCAAGCTCAGGGCATGCCGGTGCGGCGGGAAAGAGATTCTCCAGAGGC
>CAVRTJ010000024.1:0-49097 GCA_963724125.1 uncultured Acidobacteriota bacterium | reverse complement strand
GCACGTCCGGGGGCGGGCCACAGGCCCGGCAAAGCGCCGGGCCGTGTCAACGACAGGAACAACCGGCGGAACAAGCCGTCGGCACGTCCGGGGGCGGGCCACAGGCCCGGCAAAGCGCCGGGCCGCGTAAACGACAGGAACAACCGGCGGAACAAGCCGTCGGCACGTCCGGGTTCGGGTCACAAACCCGGCAAAGCGCCGGGCCGCGTAGACGGCAGGAATAATCGGCAGAAAGGCGTCGCCCCCCATAAGAACCGCCCAGGCGCGGTCGGTTCTCGGCACGGAAACCGGCCGGGGCAGGGAGAGAAGGTGCATCCAAAGGCCTCCCGTGGCGAGAAGGCTGCGGGCAAGAAGAACAAGCCAGGCAAAGCGAACAAAGACAAGAACAAGGACAAGAAACGCCAGCACCGCTAGGACTCCAGATGACCGCTCCGGGCGGGAAGGGATGCCCCCTTCCTTCCCGTCCGGGCAGGTCCTGAACCTCGCGGTTTTGTCGTCCCAGAGGGCGGCGCTACCTTTCCGATTCTCAGGTGGGGCCCCGGCACCTCCTGATTCATTTTTTGGCATCACCCCTGGGCCGTCTCCCCCCGCTTCTGGCCCCGGCGATCTCTTTGGCCGACGGCCGGGCCAGGAATATTCCCCCAATCCCCATGTTCGATCACATAGGAACCACGTGTCAGCAAGACTCCGGTGTCGGCAGTGCGGCAAATCAAAGACCAGCGTGTCCGGTCGCGGAAGAGCCCGCGGAGCCCGGCGAGAAGGACCTCGTCCGGGCGGCCCTGGCGCGCCCCGCCGGCATCGATCCGCCGTCGCGGATGGACCTTTCGGGTAAGAAGGTCCTCCTGATCGTGGACGACAACACGCGGCCCACGCCCGCCCACCGATTCATGGACGTCCTGCTGGACGAACTGGCCGCGGGCGGGGCTGCCATGGAGGACGTGCTGATCGTACCGGCGCTGGGCATCCACACGCCCATGACCGGCGATGAGATGGCCGCCAAGGTCGGGGCGGAGAACCTCGCCCGGGTCCGCTGGGAGAACCACGACGCCTTCGACCGGCCGGCCAGCCACCTCTTCGGGACCACGAGCCGCGGCACGCCCGTCCTGCTCAACCGGCGCCTCCTGGACGCGGACCTCACGGTGCTGGTCGGGATGGTGGAGCCTCACCTGTGGGCCGGCTTCGGCGGGGGATGGAAAAACGTCCTGCCGGGCGTGGCCCACGCCGAGACCATCGCGGCGCACCACGGCGTCATCGCCGAGCCGCCCTACCTCTTCAACCGGGTCGGCATGGCCCCCGAGGAGAACCTCTTCCGCACCGAACTGGAGGAGGTGGCGGCCATGCTCCCCGCGCCGGTCCTCTGCCTGAACGTCGTGCTGGACCGAGACCAGCGGGTGGCGGCCGCCTTCGCGGGCGAGCCCGTGGCCTGCCACCGGAACGCCGTGGCCTTCAACCGGCGGCTCTCGGGCCGCTACCTGGACGGCACCGTGGACGCGGTCGTCACCAATTCCTTCCCCATGGACATCAACCTGAAGCAGGGCATGAAGTGCGTGGGCAACGCCCTGCCGGCATTGAGACCGCGCGGGGTCGTCATGGGCTTCATCCGAGCCGAGCGGGGCGTGGACGACGTGTCCCTGCCGGAGGACTCCAAGCCCCTCTGGCTGGTCAAGGCGCTCCTGAGAACCCTCGGCCCGTCGCGGGTCTTCGGCCTGCTGGAGCGGATCAAGAAGGGCCTCAACGTGGAAGAGAAGTTCCTCGCCTACTACACCATGCAGCTCATGCGCCGGAACGACCTGTACCTCTGCGTTCCCACGCTGTCGGCGGACGAGGTGAAGAAGCTCGGCTTCTTCCGCCATTCCACCGATCCCCAGGCCGTCGTCGACATGGCCGCCCGCAAGCTGCCGAAGAACGCCCGCGTCGCCGTCTTCCCCGAGGGCGGCGCCACCTTCCCGATCCTGCGGTAGGACGGCGGCAAAGAGCTGGACGGATAGCGGTTCGGTTCGCCGGCCGATGCCCGGCATCTTTACATCGATTGCAGCGCCTGGCAGCATAGTGTGACGGGGCACACGAATCAGTGCTCCGGAAGCGCCGGCACGCCAGGCTGCTCGCTCGTCATAAACTCCACCTGTCAATGATTAGGCGTCTCTCTCCAGCCCGAGTTGCACCCCCCTTCTACAACTCTGGGTGGAGGTCGTCTGTGGAGAAAGGGGCTATACTAAAACAGTAGCGTTACTCTCGGTCCCCTGGGCGCAAAGGAGAAGGCAAGGTACCCGTTGCGACGTGGAGATCAGCTAGGGTGTATCAAGCAGAGTCGGGCGAATCGGAGGGAACCGGACATGTCCACCCGCCGGAATATAGCCTGACTGCGAAGGAGAGGCCATGCGCATACGGGGCGTTGCAGTCTTTGCTTTAAGCATCGCGTTAGCTGTGTTCTGGGGCGTGGCTTCGCCCGCCCAGGGCTGCAACCTCCTGTGGCAGCCGGCGAATCCCCTGCCTTTTGCCCAACGGAGCGGATTCAAGCTGGCTTACGGTAACGGCACCTTCGTCGCCGTGAACGGAAGCGGTCTCGTCTACACGAGCCCGGACGGCCAAGACTGGCGGAGGGTGTGCGCAGGCACAGACAACGATTTCATCGACGTGGCATGGGGCAATGGCCGATTTGTTGCCATATCGCATGGGTACGACGTGTCAGTAAACACCGTTCATATCAGTGAAGACGGTGTCAGGTGGCGCGAGATCCCCTTTCCCTACGGCCCCGCCGTATACCTGAGCACAATCCGTTTCGTGGGCGGCTATTTTTGCGCGTTCAATGCGGGAAACAGTCCGACGCTTTTCGTCAGCCCCGACGGCGTGGACTGGTCTTACGTGGCCTTTCCGGAAAATCTGAACGGCCTGGCTTACGGCTCCGCAAAATACGTGGTCGTAAGTGGTAATCACTATTATGTGAGTCCAGATATGTCCGAATGGATGGCTTTCACATATCCGGTTCCCACCTATGCATACGGAATTTCGTATGGTCAAGGCCATTTTGTGGTTCTGGCGGAAAACGAAGGCCTCCACTTCAGCCTGACCAGCCCGGATGCCGTCAACTGGTCGGAGGCTCCTCTTCAATACCCTATATCCGCCATCTGCTTTGGAGCAGAGGGCATCGTGGGCATATGGAACGCGAACAACCCGCCGTTCTATTGGTCTCAAGACGGTATCACCTGGTCGCAGAGCTCCGTACCCGGCACCGGCGGTGTCCCCAGCGACCTGATATACGCGGCGGGGCGGTTCGTCGCCTCCGTGGGCAACCAGGTCTGGACGAGCACGGACGGCAGCGACTGGAGGACTGCGAGCATACAGGGCATCTCCGTGCCCTCCGCCAGGGTTCGCTATTTAAAGCCCCTGGGAGAATTCATGGCGGTCGGCTTCGACCTTATTGCATCGAGCCCGGACGGTAAGCAATGGTCGTCCACGAGGGTGGAACGGTATTACGTCACCCTCTCCGACATAACCACAGGCGACGGAGTCCTTGTCGCCGTGGGAACCTCGAACTACGCCGGAGGGATTTTCGTCTCATCGGACGGGACGGATTGGACCGATGTCTCGCCGGGCAATCCGGAGGCCTTTCTAGGGGTAGCGTACGGCAACCACACCTTCGTGGCCGTCGGGCGGTACGGCGTCATCTACACGAGCCCGGACGGCGTGACCTGGACCCGGCGGGACACGGGCTTCCGAACGGACCTCAAAGAGGTGGCCTTCGGTAACGGCCGTTTTGTGGCGGCCGGTGAGGGCGAGACGACCCTGTCGAGCATTGACGGGGTGAACTGGGCGGGGCAACAAAATGTGGACTCACATACCGACGGCCAGTACTCCAGCGTCGTCTTCATCGGCGGGCGTTTTTGGATCAACAGCCCTTACAGGGTCAGTACAGACGGCATAACATGGACGGATCTCCAGGATGCGACAGGCCCGTCGGGGGGAGTGCTGCAGGGTGCCGGAGGGTATATTTTTTCCGTGTCCGGTGCCCGGACCCGCTCCACCTCCGGTGAGGACGGAATGACGTGGGAGACGCCTCCGCCGGGGATGCGCACTCAGATAACCGGCATGGCGTCCAACGGCTCCGTCTACGTCGCGGTCGACGAGAACAACGTGGCTTACTACGCCGAAGCCTGCTATCCCGAGGTGACGTCGGTAACGCCGGACACCCTCAGCCTCTCCGGCGGAGAAACGGTCACCATCAAAGGCGCTCACCTGTCGGGAACCACCGCCGTGACGTTCGGCGGCGTGCCCGCCGCCGGCTTTACGGTCGTATCGGACGGGGAGATATCGGCGGTGGCACCGTCGCAAAGCTCGGCAGGCATGGTCGATGTGACCGTAACCACGCCGGGCGGAACCAGTCTGCTCACCGCCGGCAGCCGCATCGCGGCTGGCCCGCGTCCGCTCATTACGTCCGTACGGAAACGGGGGAACCCCTTCCGTCTCCTCGTCACGGGTGAGAATTTCGACAGCGCGGTGCAGGTCACGGTCGGGGATCAGCCTGCACCGAAGATCAAGGTCAAGAGCGCCGGCCTGATCAAGCTCAAAGGCGGCAAGTATCTGAAGTGGATGTGTCCCAAGGGACAGCCTATCCAGATAACCGTCACAAATCTTCGCTCGGGCATACCGTCGAAACCTTTCACGTATACCCGGTAGGTGCTTGTCCTTCGCTCGTCCCATCCAAGCACCGCGACCGCGTTTGCAGACTGGAACACGCCGGATTCCTTCCGGCCGTTGCAGGCGCAGCTTGCCAGGAATATTCCTCACCGGCCCATGTTGCGCAGATTACTTGGGCGCAAGAGCGGAACGGGTCTAACCACGGACCGGCGGACAGCACGATCATCTCAATCTCAGGTTCGTTTGAGTCTGCAGCGCTTTCCAGGGCGCGGTTCACGCAGGTTTATGGGCAACCTGCAAGGAGGACAGAATGGCTGAAAAAAAGACGATTGCTGTGGTCGGCGCTACCGGGGCCCAGGGCGGCGGGTTGGCGCGCGCCATCCTGAACGATCCGGAAAGGCCCTTCAACGTGCGGGCCCTGACGCGGAAGCCCGGTTCGGACAAGGCTGCCGAACTTTCCCGGCTCGGCGCGGAGGTCGTCCAGGCGGACCTGGACGACCGCGAGAGCCTCGATCGCGCTTTCGCGGGCGCCTACGGAGCCTACTGCGTGACCAACTTCTGGGAACATTTCTCGCCGGAGAAGGAACTGGCCCAGGCCGGCAACATGGCGGGGGCGGCCAAGGCCGCCGGGCTCCGGCACGTCGTCTGGTCCACCCTCGAAGACACGCGGAAGTGGGTGCCGCTTGACGACGACCGCATGCCCACCCTCATGGACAAGTACAAGGTGCCCCATTTCGACGCCAAGGGAGAGGCCAACAAGCTCTTCTCCAAGCTGGGCGTCCCGACCACGTTCCTGCTGACGTCCTTCTACTGGGACAACTTGATCTTCTTCGGCATGGGACCGAAACCCGGCCCGGACGGCGTCCTGGCAATTACCCTGCCCATGGCGGACAGGAAACTCGCGGGCATCGCCGTCGAAGATATCGGCCGGTGCGCCTACGGTATCTTCAATCGAGGGTCCGAGTACGTCGGCAAGACCGCAGGCATCGCTGGCGGCCACCTGACCGGCGAGGAGATGGCCGCCTCGCTCGGCAAGGCGCTCGGCCGGGAGGTGCGCTACAACGCAGTGTCCCCTGAAGCCTACCGCACCTTCGGGTTCCCGGGCGCAGAGGATCTCGGGAACATGTTCCAGTTCAAGCGCGACTTCAACGATTACTTCTGCGGCGCACGTCCGCTCGAGGAAGCCCGTGCACTCAATCCAGGCCTCCAGAACTTCGACGACTGGCTCGCTGGGAACGCCGGGCGAATACCACTGGAATAGGTTCGAAACACCCCCCCATCTTACCCCCGGGGGCCCGGCGGCTCCCGGGGGAGCGGCTCCCGTCCCGCACATTCTTAGGCGAGGACTCCAGAATCCGCAGGGTTCCTGTCCAACTCCGCCCGAACGGTTCGTTGCACCGGCCTTTGGGCCGGACTATATATTGACATAGATGTCGCAAATGCCCTGTGGAGACCGGTTCCAGCCGGCTGGGGGAGAGGCGGCACACCATGAGGGGGTAGACGGCGATGCGGACCCGGATCGCGCTGATGATTCTCCTGGTGGCTGCGGGGTGGGCGTTTTTCTGGTTCGTGCTGGAGCACCGCAGCGTGGGATCGGCCCGGTCCGCGTTCGAGTCCGGGGACAGCGCGGGCATAGCCATTCTGGCGAAGCGGGGAGATCCCGAGGCCGAATACTACATGGGCGTCATGCGCGAGGAGGGCCAGGCCGCCTCCAAAGACTACGCCGCGGCCGCCGCCTGGTTCAGGAAGGCCGCCGCCCAGGGCCACCTGCTTGCCCAGCGCCGTCTCGGTTTCTGCTATGCGGAAGGGCGGGGCGTTCCCCGCGACGACGGCCAGGCCGCATTCTGGCTGGAGAAGGCCGCGCTGAGGGGCGACCTGCCTTCCCAGGTTCGACTGGGAAGACTGTACGCGGAAAAAGAGGCGTGGGGGGCGGCCGCGAGGTGGTACCGGGCCGCGGCGGACAGGGGCGACGGAGAGGCCCAGTACGGATTCGCGTGGCTCTGTCACGAGGGCAGGGGGGGCGCTCGCGACGATGTTCTCGCAACCATGTACATGATCCTCTCGGCGGCCCACGGCTACCAACCGGCGATTCGATTCCGCATGGGCGGCGGGGAGGGCTTCGGACTCACGACGGAGCAGGCCGCGAGGGCCATGCAGATGGCGCAATCCTGGAAACCCGCCAACGCCGACGCCAATCCCTGATCTGAAAACAGAGCTCCAGAGGCACTGCCTGTCTGGCGGTGCGTGCGTGAATTCCATCGCCTCCGATGCGCCTTCAGGGGGAAGCCGGGAGCAGGACGTGCGTCATTGCACCCGCGGGGCGAAGGCCTGCGCACGGCTCTCTTTTTCTTTTCAGATTGAGAGCATTAGGATGGCTGAACAGCATGGGGGCTTCGGGAGCGCTCCGGCCGGCTGTTCTGGTGTTCTTTTATCAGCTCTGGGAATGGGGGGCTTGCATGGAATTCACCAACGTATACCAAGACGAGAGGCGCGCGGAGTCCTATTCGAAGCTCGAGTTTTCCGGCACCTATTACCTGGCGTACCGGGACCTGCCCGAGATTATCGCGGCCTACGTCGCGGGCCGGAAAGCCCTGGACTTCGGCTGCGGTGCGGGGCGCTCGACGCGTTTCCTCAAGGGGCTGGGTTTCGAGGTCGCGGGCGTGGACATCTCCCGGGACATGGTCGATCGGGCCAGGAAGATGGATCCTGAGGGGGACTACCGAGTCGTCGCGGACGGGCGAATCGGCCTCTGGCACGGGCCGACGTTCGACCTCGTCCAGTCGATCTTCACCTTCGACAACATCCCCACCATGGCCAGGAAGGTCGCCCTGTTCGGGGAATTCGGGACGCTTCTCAGGCCGGGCGGATGCATCGTGCACCTCGTCTCGTCGCCCGTGATCTACACGAACGAGTGGGCGTCCTTCACCACGAAGGATTTTCCCGAAAACCGGTCCGCGCGCACTGGCGACAGGGTCAGGATCGTCATGACCGACGTCGAGGACCGCCGTCCGGTCGAAGACGTGCTCTGGACGCCGGAGGCATATCGGGACGTTTTCGAGCGGGCCGGCCTGGAGATCGTCCGGACGTATCGCCCTCTCGGCAGGGACACCGACCCCGTCCGGTGGGTCAACGAGACGCGAATCGCTCCCTGGACCATTTACGTGTTGAAAAGGTCGGACGAGACTGCCCCGGAGAGTCCCGGCTGAGGACTCGACAGCCCTTCGCCACGCGGATACACTCCCTGTGGTGTCGAGATCCGAATCGTCGAGGACCGAGGGAGAGACGCAATGCACAAAATGAGAAGAAGAGACCGGGCGGCCGGGCACCGCGACGCGGAGAAATTGCTTTCACGATGCGAATACGGCGTGCTGTCGACCGTAGGGGAGGACGGCCAGCCCTACGGCGTGCCGCTCAGCTACGCGTACAAGAACAACTCGCTGTACTTCCATTCCGCCCTCTCGGGGCACAAGCTGGACAACATCCTGGCAACCCCCCGCGTGTCCTTCTGTGTCGTGGGGCACACCCGGGTCCTTCCGGCCGAGTTTTCCACGGAGTACGAAAGCGTCATCGCTTTCGGGACCGTCTCGGAGGTCTCGGGCGAGGAAAAGACCGCGGCCCTGCGCCTGCTCGTGGAGAAGTACTCGCCCGGCTTCATCGAAGAGGGGCTCCGGTACATCGAAAGGGAAGACAAGGTCACGAAGGTTCTTCAAGGTCGAAATCGACCACGTCACCGGCAAGGCCCGCAGGTAGTCTCTAAGGACCGGAACATCGCGGGATCTCTCCGCTCGGGGACCACAGCCGCTTCCTTCCCGGATACCCCGTCGTTTCAATCCACTCCAGTCAATCGGAACTCTTCGGACCGCCCTGGAAAGTGACTCCCGTCACTTTCATTGGACAACGCGCCCCGCTCGCCGAAGGATTCCCCCCGGCCGCCCGTTAAGCCAGGTAGAAACAAGGACATGCGCCAAGGGCGCTTTGGCGGATCTGAAGGTAGCCATGGTTCTTCAGGCGACCGCCGGGAGGTGAAAGATGAATACCGACAGGATGAAGGGAATCTCGACGGGAGGGTCCCGGTTCGAAGAGGGCCGCTCCGTCATACGACGCTCCGGAGCTCTTGCAAACTTTTTGTCCTCCTCTAACAGGAGACAGGGGGAAAGACCGATGCGCTCCATCAAATTCTTGACGACAATCCTGGTGGCCGCGGCCGTGCTGTCCGGCGGATGGCCCTCTCACGCGCAGGGGGCAATCAGATACTCCCAGGCGCAGATCGAACAGATGGTGGCGCCCATCGCCCTCTATCCAGACGCACTGCTTTCGCAGGTCCTCATGGCGGCCACCTTCCCCGACCAAGTGTCGGAGGCCGACGACTGGCTCCGGGCGAATTCCGGCATATCGGAAGCCGAACTGGACGACGCGCTCGCCACCGCTTCGTGGGACCCGAGCGTCATCTCGTTGTGCAAGTTCCCAGCCCTCATGGACAGGATGGGCATGAACATGCAGTGGACAACCGACCTGGGCTACGCCTTTCTGGGCCAGCGGTCGCAGGTCTTCGGGGCGGTGCAGAGGCTCCGCAGGGAGGCCTACCGGGCCGGGTATCTCCGTTCGACGCCCCAGCAAACCGTTGTTGTGGAACCGGCCTTCATCGAGATCCGGCCCTACACCCCGTCCATCGTCTACGTTCCGGTCTATAACCCGGCCGTCGTCTACGGACCGGCATGGGGATATCCGACCTACTACTACCGCTCGGCCTGGGCGCCGTCGCCCGGCACGTTGCTGGTGAACGGTTTCGCCTGGGGCATCGGGTTCTACGCAGCCCACGTGCTCTTCGGAGGCTGCGACTGGGGTCATCACGACGTGTACGTCAACAAGACGGTTATCGTGAACAACAGGATCTTCAGAAACACGGACTACTACCGCCAGCGCGACCGCCACAGGAACGGACGTCACCAGTGGGTCCGCCCGGTGCCGCGCAACCTCCCCAGCGAAGGCTACCGCAGGGCACCCTACGGCGGACGTGGACACGGGACCATCCGCGCAATTCAGGGCCGCCCCAATCGCACGGGTGTGGCTTCAGACAAGCCCGGCAGGGTGTCTCCACGCGATGTCCGCCCCGGACAGACCCGCACTCCAAAGGAAGAGCCGCGGAGGTACGAACCCGTTCGGCAGAACGCCCCGAAGGCCTCGCCGGACCGGAACCGTCCGGCCGGGGTCCAGCCTCCCGCCGGCCAGCGCCGCACCTACGAACGACCCAGGCCCGAAGCGCCGAGGGTGGGACCCGGCCAGAACCGTCCCGTCCGGGCCCGCCCGGCCCAGCGCGAGCAGACCGAGCGCAACCGCGGACAGGTGCGGGAAAATAACCGGCCCAAGGCCCAACCGGCGCGCGGCCTGGAGAGCGGGAAAAAGGTGAACCCAAAGGAAAAGGTGAAAGACAAGGAACACAAGCGGAACTGACTCCGTCCTCCGATGTTCCACTTCCATGGCGGGAAGGGGGCGCCCCCTTCCCGCCCCTCCATTTCACGGCCTCCCGCTGGCAACGCCTGGAGTTTCCTCCCTCCTGTTCGAACGTTCTGTTCCCCGCACCGAAGGATTACGGCACGCCGCCCGTTAAACTCATTAGAGAAGCTCGACGACGGCGCTGACATTTTCCAGTTCCCGGCGAACCCGGCCGCAGTCCGGGATCGATAACGGAGATGGCACATGGAATACCGTACGCGGCCTGCGCCCCGGAGACTGTGTCTGTCATGCGCACGTCATGTTGCGGTCATCTTTGGGCATTAGATTTGACAACGGATGGCATGAAGAGACAGGTGGAGGCCCCGGCAGGGGGCGCGGATAACGGTTGGAGGTGCAGGATGAGAGCGGAAGCGAGACGTGACGTTCCCGGCAGGGAAAGGCACGCGGGAACGGCCGCCGTCTTCACGTTCGCGGCGGTCGTCCTGGCGATCGGATCGGCAATGTCAGGATGCCCCGGCGTGAGGGCCGGAGAGCCCGAGCGCTTCACGGATGCCCGGATCGAACAGATGGTCGCACCGGTGGCCCTCTATCCCGACGCGCTGCTGGCGCAGGTGCTCATGGCGTCGACGTTTCCGGATCAGGCGACCGGGGCCGATAAGTGGGTCCAGGCGAACCCCCGCGTGCCGCTTCCTGAACTGGACGACGCGCTCGCCACGGCTTCGTGGGACCCGAGCGTCATCTCGCTGTGCAAGTTCCCGCCTCTCCTCGACAACATGGCCGGTGACATCCCGTGGACGGCTGATCTCGGATCTGCTTTTCTGAAGCAGCGGCCGGCAGTTTTCGACGCCGTGCAGAAGCTGCGCCGGGAGGCCTACGAGACGGGTCACCTGCGGTCGAACTCCGAACAGACCATCACCGTGACGCCCGACGGCATCGAGATCCTTCCCTTCGATCCCGCTGTCGTCTACATTCCCACCTACGATCCGGCGGTGGTGTACGGATCGGCCTGGAGCTACCCTGCCTGCTACTATTTCGCGGCATGGGCGCCTTCGCCCGGGGAGACCTTCGTGAAAGGATTCGCCTGGGGCCCGGGCTGGTACGCCGGCGGCGCCCTCTTCGGCGGTGTCGATTGGGCAACGCGCATCGTCACCGTGGACAAGGCGGTGATCGCACAGGGCGTCATGTTCAGAAGCACCGAGTACTACCATCACCGCGACAGCTACGCAGCAGGTCGCCACGCGTGGGTGCGCGTCACATCGACGGCCCGGTCGGCGGACGAGGCCTGGCGGGCGCCCTACGGGGGCCGCGACCACGGTTTCATCCGCGGGATAAAGGCACCACATGTCGAGAGCGTGGCCGCGCGAGACGGCACGGTGGTTCTTTTGCCGAACCTTGAATGGCACGGCTACCGTCCCGACGCCGTCTACATCCCGCCCGTGGAGCCCGACGAGACGCCGGCTCCCGACCAGCCCGATTACGATACGGCGGTCGTGGGCGAGGTGGGGTGGGGCTACCCGGCGTACGGACCGTCATGCGCCGACGGCCGGGCCCCCCGGCGTGGACGAGCGGGGAGGGGCATGCCCCCGGTGGGCGGGCCGAGGCGTCACCCGGAACCTCCTCCGCCCTCCCCCCCGCCGCCGCGTCCCCCTCCGCATCCGCGCCCGGGCCCCGGCCCCGGACACGAAGGAACGGGTCACATCGAGAAGGACGGGGGGCCCCAGCGGCGCACCAACGATGCGGACAGGTCCTCCCCGACCGCGGACCGACGAACCCGGACGGCCGGCTGAAGGCTCTCCCCCGCGGCGGCTTGTTTCTGCTGCGTGCCTGCATAAGCGCAAAAGGCCGTTGCAGGCCTCTTGTAAGGGCTTTCGGCCGCCGGCCCTGCCGGCAAGTGATCGGGTGTCCCGGTGATCGCCTCGGGTGACCGCTCTTCGAAGGCACGCCGTCCTTCAAATCCCGAATCCGCAATCCCAAATTCCAGGCAGTCCCGTCATCCCTTCCCCGCAGCCCTGTTCACCTCGCGGATGATCTGGTCCAGCTCGTGGAGGAACCTGGAGCGGTCCCTGGGCGAGAACGGCGGCGGGCCGCCGGTGACGGTTCCCATTTCGCGCAGGTAGGAAAGCAGTTCGCGGCTCGCCAAGGCCCCACCGATGGATTCTTCCGTGAAGACCTTCCCCGAGGGCGTCAGGACCCGCGCGCCCTTTTTGAGACAGCGGTCCGCCAGCGGGATGTCGGCCGTCACCACGATGTCGCCCGCCTGCACGTGGTCGACGATCCAGTCGTCCGCGGCGTCGAATCCGGCGCCCACCACCACGCACCGGATCCAATCCCCCTCCGGCGCCTGGATTCGCGAGTTGGAAACCAGCGTCACGTTCAGGTCGTGCCGACCCGCGACCCGGTACACTTCCTTCTTCACGGGGCATCCGTCGGCGTCCACGTAAATCGAGGGCATCGAAACCTCCATGCCTCCGCCGAAGGCGGCGGCCGCAGCAGCCATCCTATCACCTGGCCGCCCGCCTCATTGTCTTCGGGGAAATTTTCCGCATTGCCACGCACTCCGATTCGTGTTCTACTCGAAGCGTCGACTACGGGAAGCCCGGTGATTCGTCGCGGTGTCAAGAGGCTTTCGGGTCGTGTTCCGGGGGCGAAAATCTTCCCGCCAGGTCCGGTCGGCGTTCCGATCCAATCGGCCCTCAGCTGGCGAACGAGTTCGGGTCGTCCGCCGTTCGATCTTCATGGAGTCATGAGATGATGATGCCCGCACCTCTTCGAATCGGCCCTTACACAGCCCGGCTGCCCGTTATCCAGGGTGGGATGGGCGTTCGCATATCCCTCTCCGGCCTGGCCTCCGCTGTCGCCGAGGAGGGCGGCGTCGGTGTCATCGCCACGGCCGGTATCGGCATGCAGGAGTCGGACTACCTGTCCAACTTCCTCGAAGCCAACAAGCGCGCCCTCCGGGACGAGATCCGCAAGGTCCGTGAGGCGACCAAAGGGCTCCTCGGTGTCAACATCCTGGTGCCGCTCTCCAACTACGCAGACATGGCGAGGACGGCCATCGAGGAGAAGGTGGAGTTCATCTTCTCCGGCGCCGCCCTGCCGCTGAACCTCCCGTCCTTCCTCGACGGGTCCACGACGACCAAGCTCGTGCCCATCGTCTCTTCGGCGCGGGCCGCGAAGATCGTCATCCGGAAGTGGCTGGACAGGTACCGGTACCGCCCCGACGCAATCGTCGTGGAAGGGCCGAAGGCCGGCGGCCACCTCGGGTTCAAGGAAGAGGATCTGGACGACCCGGCCTACGCGCTCGAGGCGCTTCTCGAACCCGTCCTCAGAGAGGCCGAGGCCGCGGGCAAGGAGGACGGCCGGTCCGTTCCCGTCATAGCCGCCGGCGGGATATACACGGGCGAGGACGTCTACGCCGCCATGGCCGCTGGCGCCTCCGGAGTCCAGATGGCCACGCGCTTCGTGACCACAGCCGAATGCGACGCGGCGGAGGGTTTCAAGCAGACCTATATCGACGCCGGCCGCGAGGACATGGTAATCATCAAGAGCCCCGTGGGGCTCCCCGGACGCGCCATTCGAAACGAATTCCTCGACCAGGTCGAGGCCGGAAAGCGCACGCCGTTCAAGTGCCCCTACCACTGCCTCGTGAGCTGCGACTACCAGAAGAGCCCCTACTGCATCGCCCTCGCCCTCATGAACGCCGTAAAGGCCAGGATGAAGCTGGGATTCGCCTTCGCCGGCGCCAACGCCTACCGTGCAGAGAAGATGTCCACCGTGAAAGAGGTCGTCAATTCCCTACTGGAAGGCTACGCCAGGGCCTTCTCCGCCGCCGTGAGCGGCGAATCCCTCGGCCCTTCTCCAGCCCTCTGATCCGCGGCGACGCCGCGACCGCCAAGTGCCCCGCATGACAAATCAATGTGTATGACACTCCGGGGGAGGCGTGTATAATAGCGCTATGCAGGCAGCCAGGATGATCGCACGCCGACTCGCCAGACTCGCCCACCTAGCGTTCCTTGCCTTTTTTCTGACGCCACTCGTCCCGTCGCTCGCCGTCGCCCTGGCTCACCTGAAGCGCAGGAGGCTGAAGGCGTTCTTCTCGAGCGCCGGTATCCTGTCGGCAGCAACGGCGGGCGAACTCTTCCTGGCTTTCGGTCTGCAGGTGTCGTGGATGGTCTATCTCGTGCTGCACCTAATTCTTTCCGTCGGGACGGGGCTCCTGCTGGTGCTCTCCGGACCCGCAGACAGGGGCGGCGAGACGGGGTCTTCCCCCGAGAAATCCGCCAAGCCTCCAGGCCTGTTGGCGTGGGGCGCGCTTTTTGTCGTAGCCGCCACGCCCATCGCCTTGTGGCTGAGTCATTTCGCCACGCGCTGGGGTTCGAAACTCGTTCTCAAACCCTCCTTTTCCGGCGTCGTCATCCTGATAACCGTCGCCCTCTTCTTCCCGCTCGGTATCTTGGCCGGCTGGACGGTCAGGAGACGGGACGGCCGGTCGCCGATGGTAACGACCCTGGCGGTCCTGGCTTCCTTTACCGCGGTGCCCCTTCCGTTCCTGGCGGGTACCGCACTTGCGTCCTGGTTCGGCGAGAATGTCCTCAAATTCAAGGATCAGGCCAACATTGTCTACTATTCGCACGCCGCCTTCGTTCAGGGACTCTTCATTGCCGTGTGCGCCCTCGTGGCCGTGTGGCTCTTTTTCTACGTCTCTTCCGTCCGTCGGTTCGCCACCTTTTTCCTCCGCCTTCTTCTCATCATCCCCATCGGCATGGGCTTCTTCTTCCAGCTCTCCATGCTCGACAGCAGTTATCCCGAGACCTGGCATTATGAGCGGGCCGTGAAGGAACTGGGACGGCGCGACTGGAAGCCTGCGGCCCAGACTTGCAGATGGGCGGTGAAAAGGCGATTGTCCTACCCGAGCAACGCGGCGAACATCGAGAACTTGTTCGTCATTGCCTTATCCACGAGGGATGTTCGGCTCTGGGAGGAGGCCGCGAGGTACGCGGACAAGTATCGCGACTATTCGTCGAGCGTCGCGCAACTCGCCAGAGGCGCGCATGCCCTGGCGCAGCCTCTGACGCACATGGAGACGATCCGGCTCGCTCTCACGCCCGTCAAACCAAGAACTTACCTGGACAACGACTGGTGCGCTTATCTGACCGCCGTGGCCGGGTCCCTCCCGAAGACCTCGGAAACGGAGCTCCTATTTCGCCTGCGGTCCCTGTCCTCCTCGGCGGGCAGAATCAGCCTCCCCTCCCACGGGGACACTGTCGACATGAGAACTGCAGCGGCCTTCTACGGCCTGACAGCGACCCCCGTCCCCTTTGGCGACCTGGGCAGGAGCCTCAGGGACGGTATCCCACTGCTTTTCAAGGATCCGATCAGAAAGGACTGGGGTGTGGTCGTAGGATTCGATCCGTCCACGAAGGCTATCCTGTGGTACGACTTCAACTCCTACGACCGCAATGAGAGCAACCCGCTCAGCCGAAAGGAAATCCAGCGGATGGTGGCCGGAAAGGAGGGCGCCTCGGCGGGAACGGAGCAGGTCTTTGCGGAAACGATCCGTGTGTGTTTCCTTCCTTTTCTGCGAAGGCGGATGGAAGCCGACAACGATGCCTTCATCGCGCTCAGGAAGAACCCGTCCGAAGAGGAAAAACGCGCGCTGGATCCATGGGTCCGGCGAGACCTTGCCCGCAGGGCCATTGAGGCCAGGGACGCGGAGCGCTTCCGGGCGCTGTTGGCGCCACTTCTCACGAAGTACGATTGGGCGAAGGCCATGGCGGTCCTCCCGGAGCTTGGGGATTTCCCGGAGGGGCAACGGTCGATGGATGTGTCCCTGACGAAGGACTCGCTGAAACGAATGGATCTCTGGACGCTCAGATTTGTCGCCGACCGGCTCCTCCGGAGAATGCCCACGGATCCTGCGACGGCGCTCTATGCCTTCAAGAGGCTGAGCCTGTACGATCAATCCCACGGCTGGGTTGCCTATTGGCTCATGCACCTGGCATCCGTTGCGAATGAGGAGGGGCCGGTCGTCGAAGGCGCGCGCCGGTACGTTTGCCTTCATGACTACGACGACGCGTCCGTGCGAAACGCGCTCGGCAAGCTCGCCGCTCTGAGGCGGCCGGGCAATGCCGCGAAACGGGAGATGGCGCGGCTGGTCGCGCACCTCCCGCTGTATGTCGGAGGGCGGAACAAGATCTCTCACCTCAGGCGCTGGAGTCCCGCGTACTGTGCCGCCATGGCTGCTCTGGCAGGATCGCGCGAGGCCGGCGCCTGGTGGTGGAAGCGGGCTGTCGATCTTGCTCCGACAAACGAGGCGTACATCGTCAATTATGCCGACACCCTGTCCTCTGTGGGGCGAAAGAGGGAATCCATGCGCTTGATGCGCCGGGTTTCTTCGCTGGGCGCGGAAGGGACGCCATGACGCCCCTGGTCGTCTTCTTTGCTTCGCTCTTCGGGACACCGGCCGTTGGGAGCTGGTTTCTGCCATCGCCGGAGGGGCGGGCCGTTAAGGGGTTAAGGTTCGCTTGCGTCGCGGCGTCGTCCGGGCTGACGACAGGCCTCTTCATTCTTCTGCTCGCCGTGCCCATCTCGTGGAAGACGGCTACGGTCGTCTGGACGGTCTATCTCGTCGCGGCCTCCGCTCTGCTGGGCGTCGTCGCCCAGGTGTGGCACGTTTCCTCGCCCCGGAAATCGGCGCGCGCAGAGAAGATCAGGAGTGCGTGGATTCCGCCGTTTTCGTTCTTTCTCTCCGCATCCATCGCGGCATTTGCCCAGGTCGTGACGGCGGCTGTCCTGACCGGACTTCCGGCCGGGCTGGGGGCTACGATCAAGGACCCGGATGATTTCTTCACGGCCATCCTTATGAACTACGCGGTCCTCTGCATCTTCGTGTCCCTGTTCCTGGCCCTTTCTCTTCGGTGGAATCGGCTCAATACGACGAGGGACTTCTTCGTCGGCTTATTTTCGTGGGTCTGGGTCACAACCCTCGGGGTCTTCCTGGTTCAGGGAGTGATGGGCTCGTTCATGCGCAACATATTCGGAGTGGAGCTCAGCAGCCATTTCACTGGAAGCCGCATGACCCTCTCGACGGTGGTTTTCATGCTCGCCATGCTGCCCCTCGTCCTGTTCACGGCGTGGGGCCGGGGCAGCCTCCACCGCCGCGTCGTCGTCACCGCCGTGACGATGTGCTGCGCCTTCCTCTCTCTCTTCCTCGCGCTGGGCATGGTCCCGTGGGCGGAGTGTTCCTGGGGGCGGCACCTGGAGAAGGCGGGGCGCCCCGAGGCCGCGCTGACCTGGTACGGCAGGAGCCTCGAACGCCGGTCGACGCCCCTGGTAGTCAGCTACCTCGAACACCGGATCGGGCTCATCAACTACAGGCTCGGCCGTAAGGCGGCCGCCGTAAACGCCTTCAAGCTCCTGCAGACGACGAACAACGCGAATCCTTTTCTTGTTAGGTCGGCGGAACTGTACCTCGACCGCCTGCTCGCTGGGGCGAAAGGGAAACGGGTCGTGCTGCCCGGAGTGGAAACCGCGACGGACTACCGCGCGGCGTACTGCGCGCCCAATACGCTTGCGGTCGTCCTGAAGTACCTCCACAAGGACGTGTCGGCTTCGCAGGTGGGGGATGCCATTTCGATGATCTACCAGGGTACGTCGATCACCGACATGTCGCTTTTCTGCAACCGGCTCGGACTGGACGAGATCCTGATTCCTTTCGCCACGCCCGAGGACTGCCGATTCGTGATCGATCACGGGTATCCCTTCATCGTCTATCTCCCCGGTCACGTTCTCGCGGTCTTCGGCTACGACACCTGCCTGCGGACCCTGGTCGCCTACGATACGGCCACCTGGGACATCTGGGTGGACCACCCCAGAGTTCGTTTCTCGTGCGATGGAGCAAGGAGAACTACCTGGGCGCCGTCATTCTCCCGAGACGCCGCTCCAGGGACCTGGACCTGATCAGGCAGCGGTACCGCAAAGGAACCTCGCGGGCGGCGTGGCTGACCGCACTGTCTGAGAACGACCATTGGTCCCTCGACCGGAGGCGGCACCTGCTCGAAGCCCTGTCGGCGGATCCCGCCTATCTCCCGGCCGCCCTGAACCTGTTCGAGCACTTCCCGGGCTTCGCGGACGCCATTCCGTCCGGTTCCTACGACGGCCTGATGAAAAGGGCGGTGGGGTTGCTCCGGCGCCCCTCCTTCGAAAACTGGGACCTCCTGAACGGCTACGCGCGCTTCCTGCTCAAAACCAGGCAGTACGACCGAATGGTTCTTCTTTATAACGACCTCGACGCCATCGGGCGGGGGGCCGCTTTCAGGCTGTGCGCCGGGGAGGCCTGGTACCACCTCGGCCAGCCCGCCAAAGCGGCGCCGCTGCTTTCCGATTCAGCGGGCGAGGACGCCATGGGGACCCTGCTCCTGGCGCGGTCCAAGGAGGCATTGGGGATGAGGGACGAGGCCTGGGACGGCTATACCCATGCGCTCCAGCTGGTCGATCTCAACGACAAAACGGAGGACCGTGCGTGGATTGCCAGGCAGGCCTACTCGCGCCTGGAGGCGCTGAACAAAAAGCAGATCGGTCCGCTGCAGGTGGCCCCGCTGCGGGAATACCTGCAATTCTGGCCCGCAGACGCCGCCAGGCAGTTGGACTATGCCCGATCCCTCGTGACCGGTGTCGAACAAAACGGCAAGGACCGCCATGACAACCTCCTCCGTGCGCAGCGGGCGGCGACGCTCGCGAAGCTGCTGAGTTCCAATGAGGCCTTGAAGGCCCGGGCCAGCGATACTCTGGCCGGCATTGGGGACCTTCTGAAACATTGACGTGGCGGGTGTTGCCTGTTGGCGGATGATTTTCGGGGGAAACGATCGAACCGGATGTGATGACCGTGAAAAGGCCGAGGCAAAGTATTGGAAGGCGGTTGCCGGCGGTTCGTCAAACAAAAGCTGACAGATAACTGTAACTGGGGTCATAACTGGGGTCAGGCTTGCGCAATTGCGCATTTGTGTTTTTCATTCCAGAGCCCTTTTCAGAGGGCGCACGCTCTGTACAAGAGCTTCCTCTTTGCGGATTTGCGAAGGCGCTCTCGCACATTCGCAACCGAATCGATAGAAACTCGCGGCTCCGACGTTACCGCCCGTCATCACATGATGCAGACACCCGGCGCTATCCGTCCTCGGCTTGTTTGCCATGCCCAAAGCCTGCAAGCAATAGCGCAATTGCGCAAGCCGGACCCCGTTCATGACCCTTGTCCTTTCCTGCCCGGATCTTATGCCCGGTGCATGAAGGCCTGCAAACGAACAACGCGCCCTCGCGCGGCAATTCCTTGTTGGGACGCCCGAAAGGCGAAGGAACAACCCTCCGCCGAAAACGTGAAGCGGCTCACACATTTCACGGATCCGGTGATCACCCTGCGACATCGGCCGGGGACTGTCGTAAGATGGAGGCGTACCTGGTCGCAGGCGGCGTCCGGATGCGCTAGGACGCCGTGGAAGATGAAATGAAATAAACCGAAACCCTGTTCTGCAGGGAAGAGAGGTGATCGCATGATGATGAAAAAGAGCCTGCTGGTACTGATGGTCGCCGGACTGCTGGCCGGTGCGGCGCTGCCCCTGGCCGCGCGCGGCAACAAGGCCGCCGAGGCGGAAGAGACCGTCAGGGCCGCCCGGTCCACGCTGTCCGATTTCATGTCTGATCCCGACATGAAGTGGTTGAAGACCCACTTTCAGGATGCGAAGGGCATCCTCATCGTGCCCAACCGCAACAAGGGCGGCTTCATCTTCGCCGGTTCGGGGGGCGTGGGCGTCCTTTTGGCAAAAGATTCAAAGGGGAACTGGAGCGAACCCGCCTTCTACAGGCTGGCGAGCGTTTCGGTCGGCTTCCAGATCGGCGGCGAGCACTCCCAGGTGATCCTCTTCATCCGATCCCAGGAGGGGTTGGACTCTTTCCTCAACTCGAGCGTCAAGCTCGGGGGCGAGGTGAGCGTGGCGGCCGGCCCCGTCGGCGAGGGCGCTCAGGCAACCACGGCCGATATCCTCTCCTTCTCGCGCTCCAAGGGCGCCTTCGTGGGCGCGGCCCTTGGCGGCACCGTCGTCAAGCCCGCCGACGTTCTTAACGGGGCCTTCTACGGCAAAAAAACCAGTCCCGTGGATATCCTCGTCCGCGGCAACGTGCACAGCGCCAGGGCCGATGCGCTGAGGGACGCGCTCGCCGCCGCGTCGAAACGGAAGTAGGGGAAATTTGGGATTTGGGAATTGGGATTGCGGATTTAAAGGCGGTGGGGGACGAGCCGCTGTAGCGGCCGGCGGAAGCCGGCCGACGGCCGATCCCCATCGGCCGCTACGAAGGACGGCAGACGGAGATTCTTCGAAGACGCTCCGCAGGCCGTTTTCACCTTTACCCTTTTCCCTTTACCCCCTGACCGCGTCGAAGGGCCGCCCGCGCACTATTCACTTGATCACTCGTTCACTCGATCACCGCGCCGGAGGCGCTAATACCCCATCGCCAGCCCCGCCGGGCGACGGTCGTCGTTGGCACCGTACAGGACGCCCGATTGGGGGTCGACGGCGATGGCCTCGCAGGCGCCCCATGGGTCCTGGACCTCGATGGTGTAGCCCATCTTCTTCAGCAGCGCCGCCGTGTCGGGCGAGAGGGCACGGGGCTCGGCGTACAGGACGTTGGGCAGGCCCTGGAAGTGGATGCGCGGCGCGTCCACGGCCTGCCGCACGTTCATGCCGTGGTCGATGACGTTGAGGATGGTCTCGAGCGTGATCGTGATGATGCGCGAACCGCCGGGGCTTCCGGTCACCATGACGAGCCTGCCGTCCCTGAAGACCATGGTCGGAGCCATGGAGCTGAGCGGGCGCTTGCCGGGCTCGATGGCGTTGGCTTTGCCCTGGACCAGGCCGTACATGTTGGGCACGCCGGGCTTGCTGGTGAAGTCGTCCATCTCGTCGTTCAGGAAAAAGCCCGTGTCGCCGGCCATTCGGCCGCACCCGAACCACGCGTTGAGCGTGTAGGTGACGGCGACGGCGTTGCCCCGGCCGTCGACGATGGAGTAGTGCGTCGTGTCCGTGCCCTCGGACAGGGGCCGCGCCCGCCTGATGACCGGGCCCGCTCGGTCCGGCTCGATCTGTGACCGGATCCACGCCGCGTGCTTTCCGGACAGCAGGTCCTTCAGCGGGTTCTTCACGAAATCGGGGTCGCCCAGGTAGGTGTTGCGGTCGGCGTAGGCGTAGCGCATGGCCTCGGCCATGAGGTGGACGCCCTCGGCCGAATGGAAGCCGAGCTTCGCCATGGGGTAGCCGGACAGGACGTTCAGGATCTCGCAGATCGTGGTCCCGCCCGAGCTGGGCGGCGGCGAGGAGACGATCGTGCAGCCGCGGTAACTCCCCGTCACCGGCGTCTGCTCCTCCACCGTGTAGGCGGCGAGGTCGGCCTTCGTCAGGATGCCGCCGTTCGCCTTCGAAGCCTTCGCGAGCGCGTCGGCGATGGGGCCGCGGTAGAAGGCCGACGAACCTTCCTTCTCGATGCGTTCGAGGGTGCGCGCGAGCTTGGGCTGGACGAAGCGGTGGCCCGCCTCGAAGGGCTTCCCGTGGTCGAGGAAGATGGCCGCCACGTTGGGGTGGGCGCCGAGCTTCCTCGTCTCTTCGCCCATGATCGCCACGTCGCCCGGCGACAGGACGAAGCCCTTTTCGGCCAGCTCGATGGCGGGCTGCATGACCTGGATGCGCGTCATGGTGCCGTATTTATTGAGGGCCGTGTCGAGGCCCATGACCGTCCCGGGCACGCCCACGCTGAGCCAGCTCTCCGTGCTCAGGCCCGGCACGACGTTCCCCTGCTTGTCCAGGTACATGTCCGCCGAGGCCTTCATGGGCGCCTTCTCGCGGAAGTCGAGGAATACGTTCCGGCCGTCCTTCAGGTGAATCAGCATGAAGCCCCCGCCGCCGATGTTCCCGCAGCAGGGGTGGACCACGGCCAGCGCGTAGCCCACGGCCACCGCGGCGTCCACGGCGTTGCCGCCCTTCTTCAGGACGTCCACGCCCACCTCGGTGGCCAAGTGCTGGGCCGTCACCACCATGCCGTGCCGCGCCTGCACCGGCGGCGGCACGACGGCGAAGACGGGGAAATGAGCCAAAAGGAGGGCGACACAGGCAGCCAGCGCCAGGAGGACGGCTACCGATTTATAGACTTCATTTGAGTTTCTTTTGGTTCCGCGAACTCGTACGTCCATCTCTCACCAAACGGTGAAATTAATCCCGAGAAATGCCATCGCTTTTTGAACGTTATCCAGAATGCGCTGCTTTTCCTGAGAAGCCACGACGCTTCGCCCCTCAGGTTGATTCCAAGTCTGGATAGAATCTTTATAGATGGCGAGGTCAATGCCGGGCTCAACTTCGATTATCAGAGAGCGATTACCTTCGCGATATTCCAGAGAATTGCGAGTCAGTCGTTTAACGAAAAAGCCCTCGTCGGATAAGGCCGCATTGGGGCCAGTTTTCTTAAACACTCAAAATCCCTCAAAAAATTAGCTCTGCGATATCGACGCTTGAAGAAAGATATGTAGACGCGACAAGTATATATCTCTCCCAGTCTCACACACCTTCGGGCAGGCCGTGGAAGACCTCGACGGCACCGGTCTCCAGCGCGTACTCGGCGCCGACCACGAGGAGTCCCTCCGTCCGGATCATGTCCTCGAGGATGGCCGACCCGTGGCGCAGGTGGTCGACGGAGGCGCGGACGTTGGCGCGGACGGCCTGCCGGATGAGTTCGTCCGTGCCGCCCTTCAGGTCCGTCTCCATGAGCGTCTCGACGGACGGGCGGATGCGGTCCACGATGGAGCGGAGGTTGGGCGACTGGTTTTCCGCGGGGCGACGCAGTTGCTCCACCGTGGCCGTGACGGCGCCGCACCGGCTGTGGCCCAGGACCACCACGAGCCGCGTACCGAACTCGGCCGCGGCGAACTCCACGCTGCCCACGTGCGAGGGCGCCACGATGTTGCCCGCCACGCGGATGACGAAGAGGTCGCCCAGGCCTTGGTCGAAGATGATCTCCACCGGCACCCGCGAGTCGGAGCACCCAAGGATGACGGCGAAGGGTGCCTGGCCCGCCACGAGGTCCTGCCTGCGCGCCTGGCTGGCGAGCGTTTCGAGGCTCCGCACGCCCGACGCGAAACGGCGGTTGCCTTCTCTCAGACGTTCCAGCGCTTCCAAGGCTGTCAGCATGATGTCCGTCCTTTCCGGCGATGCCGTCCGCTGTCGGCCGTCGGCCGTCATTCCCTCAGAATCTACAAGAGCCGCCTGAACTCTTCGGGAGTCAGCTCGACGTCTCGAAGGATTTTGTTTAACAGGCCTGCGCCGATGACCTCGCCCTGGTGAACGGGCACAACGGTGCATCGTCCGTCCACATGCTGGAGAAAACAATGGCTCCCCTTCACTCGGACGACTTCGAATCCTGCTTTCTGTAGTGCCGAGATGGTTTTCCTGCCTGTGATGCGCGGCGCCCGGGTCATGGGCCGACGGCGACGCGCTGAAGACCTATGAACTGGTTCCCCGGCGCCCCGTCGCCTTCCACCTCGAGGCAGAGTTCTATGGCCTCTTTGACCCTCTTCATGAGCGTATCCAGCGATTTGGCCTGGGTGTGGCACCCGCGAAGCTCGGGAACCGTCGCGACGAAGACACCGTCCGGGTCCTTCTCGATGATCACGTTAAACTCTCGCTTCATCAAGCACCTCTGGAAGAATTATATCTTCGGCCCCCTGCCGCATCAAGCCGGGAGCCGTCGGTTGTCGGTCGTCGGCGGTCGGCGGTCGGCCGTCGGCCGTCATGTCTTCGAAGGCCTCCCCGCAACTCGATCACTATTCACTCGATCACCGGGCGCGCCGCGCCCACTCACCCGATCCTCTCGCTCAGCTCCTGCCACGTCTCCCTTTCCAGGAAGCTGCCCTTCACGTTCTTTTCCATCCGCTTGTACATGGGATAGGGCACGGTGAAGGTGAGCACGTCCGGGTCGAGATGGGGGCGGGCGGAGATGTCCATTCCGCCGAGGATGGCGTGCGGATCGTCGGCCTGCGACTCGACGAAGGGCAGCAGGCAGACCGCCTGGCAGCCCGAGGCAAAGGGCACCTTGACGGCGTCGCCGCCCGGACGGTCGTAGTTGGCGAGCACGGTGAGGGCCGAGACCTGGTCGGCGTTGGCCAGGAAGATGACCAGCTTCGGCCGGTCGCGCCGCCCGTCCACCTTGTTCAGCGCCTTGAAGACCACGTAGGTCTCGGGGATCTCCTGCGTGGGCAGGTTCGCCATGAACCGCTTTGCGAGCGCCGGGGTCTTGAGGAAGCCGAGGCCCTCGTTGACGCCGTCGCCCCGTCCGCCGGACAGGAGGCGCGCCACGTCCCGGCCCTTCTCGTACCCGTCGCCAAAGCAGAGCCCCGCCTGGCCGCCGGCGCACGGCGTGGTCTGCCGGTCGAAGACGGCCGTGTAGCCCCTGGACGCGAAGCTGAGCATGGACATGACGCAGCCCCAGCGCTTCTCCTTGAACTGGGCCGCCCCGCGGGGCCTCTTGTTGGTGAACATCACCGCCACCGGCTGGTGGCTCATCCTGATGGCCTGGGCTATCCGGCTTTCCATGAGGGATCTCCTTATTCGAATCGATGGCCGGGAGGCCGGCCTGTATCCGGCTCCCGGAACGTCTTTTAGATCGCATGCTCAGAAAATATCTTAAAGCGCCCCGGCCCCCGGTGCAAAATCGCAATGGATCGATTGCCTCAGAAGAGGACCATCAGAATCGAAATTTGCGGCATCGATTTCCATAGCGATGCCGATCTACGATACCGATCCCGATAGCGATAGCGATAGCGACTGTTAAGGCGGGGCCTTTAACGCACACTGCCCGGGTAGTAGGCTGTTGGTGTAACGGACAATAGGAGAACGGCCATGGATCCTCGCGAATGGAATCTCGGAAAGCTCATGGAACTCTCCGGCGGCTACTGGCAGACCTGCGCCCTGCACGCGGGCGTCAAGCTGGACGTTTTCACCCTCATGGGCACAAAAGTCTGCACCGCCGCCGAACTTGCATCGCGCATCGGCGCCGACGAGCGGGGCCTCGCCATGCTGCTGAACGCCCTGGCCGCCATGAAACTGATGACCAAGAAGGGCAGGCGCTACACCGCCGAGCCGCCGGCCCTCGACTTCCTGTCGAAGGATTCGGACAACTACGTCGGCTACATCATCCTGCACCACCACGACCTCATGGAGGGCTGGTCCAGGCTCGACAAGGCCGTAACCACCGGCGCGCCCGTGCGCACGCGGGCGTCCTTCGACGACGAGGACAAGCTCGAGCACTTCCTTATGGGCATGTTTAACATCGCCATCAACCTGGCCCCGCGCATCGTGCCCGACATCGACTTGTCCGGGTGCAGGAGAATTCTGGACGTGGGCGGCGGACCGGGAACCTACGCGATCCAGTTCTGCCTCCGAAACCCGGGCCTTGAGGGCGCGGTCTTCGACCTGCCCACCACGCGGCCCTTCGCAGAGAAGACCATCGCGCGCTTCGGCGTTCGGGACCGGGTGGAGTTCATCGACGGCAACTACCTGGAGGACCCGCTTCCCGGCGGCTTCGACGCGGCCTGGCTGTCGCAGATCCTCCACTCGGAGGACCCCGAGGGCTGCCGGACGATCATCGAAAAGGCCGTTCGCGCCCTCGAGCCGGGCGGTACGATCATGGTGCACGAGTTCATCATGGACGACGCCATGGACGGCCCCCTGCACCCGGCGCTCTTCTCGCTGAACATGCTCATCGGCACCCCGGGCGGCCGGGCCTACTCGAACGGCCAGATCTCAGACATGCTCGAGGCCGCCGGCGCCACCGACGTCCGCCGGCTCGAGCTGAAGGGCGCGCACAACTCGGGGGTTATAAGGGGAACGGTGAGGAAGTGATCAAGTGATCGAGCCGGAAGCAGGCCTTCGAAGAAAAGGACGGCCGACGGCAGCCCGCGAACCCGACCTACCTCCCTGCCCCGAAAAACCCGTAGGAGCAACCTTCACGTCGCAATCCTTCGATAGGCACGCGATCAGGGGAGTAGGGAATCAGGTGAGTCCGGCGCGGGCGAGCCTTCGGCGCGGTTAGGGGGTAAAGGGAAAAGGGTAAAGGTGAAAACGGCCTGCGGAGCGCCGTCGAAGAATCTCCGCCTGCCGTCCTTCGTAGCGGCCGATGAGAATCGGCCGTCGGCCGGCTTCCGCCGGCCGCTACAGCGGCTCGTCCCTCGCCGCTTTTCAAATCCCAAATCCCAATTCCCAAATCCCCAATTTCCCCCATCGGCCTCCCCGCAACGAACTGTGCTACGCTGGCGGGCCGGCGCGGGAATTCCCCCGGCGGCGTTCCCGTTTCCTACGAAGCTGGTGAAGAAGCCGCACGCCTCGCGCAGCCCCTGGAGAGAAACCCTTGAACCGAACCGCACCCCTCGCCGAATATCCGTCCCGCGAAGGCGTCCCAACCGCCGGCGTCCGGCCCGCGGAAGGCGGCCGCCTCGCCCTCATGACGTGGGCGCACTTCCTGAACGACGGCTACGTGAACTACGTGCCGGGTGTTCTTCCGCTCCTGCTCATCCACCTCAAAATCCCCGTGGCTCTTGCCGGGAGCCTGGTGCTCATGTTGCAACTCGCCCAGGTCTTCCAGCCCGTGGCGGGCTGGTGGGCGGACAAGCTGGGGGGACGGCGCTTCGTCATGGCCGGGCTCGCCATGAGCATGGCGGGCGCGAGCCTCGTGGGCCTCGTCCCGAACTACTGGTCCCTCCTGGCGGTCCTCCTGGTGGCCGGCATGGGCAGCACGATCTTCCATCCTCCCGCCATGGCCAGCGCGCGCCTGCTGGCCCGGCGGCGCCACGGCCTGGTCATGTCCGTCTTCCTGGTGGGCGGAGAGCTGGGGCGCGGCCTGTGGCCCACGCTGGCGGGTTTCCTGGTGGTCTGGCTGGGTCTCGAGGGCCTGTGGTGGATCGCCCTGCCGGGCGTGGCGAGCCTCGCGCTCCTGTGGCGCTTTGCGCCGGAGATGCCCCCCGTGCCACGTTCGGCGGCGCCCGCCCCCACCTTTCTGAGGAGCCCCGTGGTCTCGCTCGTCTCCTTCGTGTGCCTGCGGAACATGCTCGCCCTGGGCGTGGCGACCTTCGTGCCCATCATGTGGAATCAGCGCGGCGGCTCGCTCGTGGGCGGAGCCTCGCTCGTGACGGTCATGCTCTCGGTGGGCATCGTGGGCAACCTGCTGGGCGGCGCGCTGGTAGACCGCATCGGCCGCCGGATCGTGCTCGTGGGCTCAACCGTCCTGTGCGCCCTGTTTCTGGTGTGGTTCCTGCTCGCCTCCGGTCCCTGGCTCTGGGTGAGCCTGGCGTGCCTGGGCATTGCGGCCTTCTCGGTGGCCCCCATCACCGTGCTGATCGGCCAAGACCTCTTCCCCGCCAACCGCTCCACGGGGTCGGGCGTGGCCCTCGGGGTGGGCAACGCGCTGGGCGCCTTCGGTGTCTTCCTCATGGGATTCGCCGCGGCGCGCTACGGCATCACGATCCCATTCTGGATCATGACGGGGCTGACGGTCGTCTGCCTCGTCCCCGCCTGGCGACTGCCAGAAGGGGCCTGAACGGCCCGGCGGCGGCGCCGGCTACTCCTCGTCTTGTCCGTCTTCTTCGATGTCCGGACTCCGCCCTGCCCGCAAGGCGTCGTAGCGGTCGTCGAGGCCCGCGAGCATGCGGTCCGCCGTCTCCGCCGTGAGCACGCCGTCGCTCGCGGCCTTCTGAACGGCGCTCTTCTCGGCGGCCACGAGCCGCAGGCGCGCCAGGCGCGTCTCCTCGCGTGCCACCTCCGGGGCGTCAGAGGCGAGGGCCCGCAGGTCGGCGGCGACCTTGTTCCTTCTCTCGTCGAGTTCGTCCTTCAGGTCCTCGTAGACGGGCGAGGACACGGCGTGGGCGCGCAGGAGGTGCTCCAACTCCTCGCCCGCCGAAGCGAGCGCCATCTGGCGGGTTTTGGCCCTGTCCCAGGCGTTCTCGCGCACCGCGCGGATGCCCAGGAACCGAAGGAGCGGTTTCATGGTGAGGCCCTGCACGATGATCGAAAAGGCCACCACGCCGAAGGTCATGGCCATGATCTTGGCGCGGTAGGGGAAGGTGGGCGAGAGGCTCAGCGCCAGGGCTATGGAGACCCCGCCGTGGAGCCCGCCCCACACCAGCACGTGCTGCCAGGCCAGGGGGATCTTCTCGCTGAAGCGGTTGCTGATGGGCGTCAGGCCGTAGACGGCCACGACCCTGCCGAGCAGGACCGCGAAGATGGCGAGCAGGATGGCCCACCAGTTGCTCAGGAGGTCGGCCACGTGGACCTCGATGCCGATGAGCAGGAATACCAGCGAGTTGATGACGAAGGCGACGTAGCTCCAGAAGGCCCAGAGGGCCACCCTCGTGCGGGCGGTCATGCCGATTTCCGCGCCGTAGTTGCCGATCATCAGCCCGGCGGCCACGGTGGCGATGACCCCGGAGACGTGCATGTACTCGGCCGCAAGGTAGGCGCCGTAGGCCAGGATGGTGCTGAGCGTGATCTCGATGCGCGGGTCGTCCACGCGCTCGGTGAGCTTGCTGATGACGAAGCCCATCACCAACCCGAGGGCTGCGCCCCCGAGCACGACCACGACGAAGCGGCCCGCGCCCTTCACGAGGTCGAGATGGCCCGTGGCCACCCCGACCAGGAGAATCTGGAAGAGGACGACGGCCGTGCCGTCGTTGAAGAGGCTTTCGCCCTCCACCACCACGGAGAGGCGCTTGGCCACGCCCACGTCCTTGAAGAGCGCCAGGACGGAAATGGGGTCGGTGGCCGCAATGAGCGCGCCGAACAGGAGGGCCACCGTGACGGGCAGGCCGATCACGAAGTGGGCGGCAAAACCCGTGGACAGGGTGGCGATGATCACGCCAGCCACGGCCAGGAGGGCTATGGGCGCCAGGTTATGGCGCAGGTGCCGGACGTTGATGTTGATGCCCGCCTCGAAGAGGAGGGCGGGCAGGAAGAGCGTGAAGATGATCTCCGGCGTGAGCAGGTGCTGGGGCCCGCCGGTGCTCCCGAACTTCTCCATGATGGGGATGTGGAAGAAGTCGATGGCGAAGCCGCCGATCACGAGCGCGATGGTGTAGGGCAGCTTCAGGCGGCTGGTGACGAGCGCGATGACCGAAGCGGCTATGAGCAGCCCGAGCAGGAACTCGACCACGTGCGCCGCGTTCATCCAATCCCCTTCCCCGGAGCGCCCCGCCATCAGCCTGCGCGGCTTCGCGGCCCTCTGCCGCCCCGCGCCCGGCGCTCCGCCCCGTTGTGGTTGCCGCCCATTATAGCGGCCCGCGCCGGAAAATCCGAACCCCGGGTTCAGATGCCGCGGGTCTGCATGAGCACCACGCGCCACCCATCCGGGTCCACGAAGGTGAGGCCCTTCGCCGCCCAGTAGGGATTCTCGGGCGACACCGGCTCGTGGCCGAGGGCCTTCAGCGCCCCGGCGAGCCGGTCCCTCTCTTCCGCGTCCGGTATGTACAGGATGAGCAGATTGTCCTTCGTGGGCGCGGGACAGGGGCTCCCATCCTCGCGATGGGTGAACTCCAGGTGGACGGACCGGTCGGGCAGGCCCAGCATGACGCCCGTGTAGCCGGCGTGGTCTTCGAACGAGCCGATTTCAGAGAGGCCGAGCCCGTCCCGGTAGAAGCGGACCACCTCGTCCAGCCGGTCGGTGGGCCGGGCGATCCGTACCTCCGCCACGGTGGCGCCGTTCGGCCATGTGCCCATCGCGTACCTCCCGGTACGAGCTTACACGAGGTCCGGCCCGCGCGCGATACGTCGGGGATCAGGACATGTATTCTGCGTTGATCCGGATGTACTCGTAGGACATGTCCGTACCCCAGCCCACGGCCTCCGAGTTGCCCTGGTGCAGGTCGATGAGGACGTTGATGCGGGCGGAGCGGAGGATACGCCTGAGCTTTTTCATGTCGAAATCGGCCACGCCGCCCCTCTCGGACACCTGGACCGGATTGCTGCCGCCGAGGTAGATGTCGACTTTGCTGGGGTCGAGATCCACGCCGGCCCGGCCGACGGCGGCGATGATGCGGCCCCAGTTCGGGTCCCGGCCGAACATGGCCGTCCTCACGAGGTTCGAGTTGGAGACGGTGCGGACGATCTTTCGCGCGGCCTGCTCGCTCCTGGCGTTGACGACCTTGTACTCGATGAGCTTGGTGGCGCCTTCTCCGTCCGAGACGATGGCCATGGCCAGGTCCCGGCACATTTCTTCCAGCTTGTCATGGAAGAGGCGGTAGTCCCCGTCCTTCTTCACGATCTCCGGGTTGCCGGCCATCCCGTTGGCCATGACGACGGCCGAGTCGTTGGTGGACGTGTCCCCGTCCACCGAGATCATGTTGAAGGTCCTCTCGGTGACCGAGTTCATGCATTGTTTGAGGAGGGCCGGCTTGATGGCCGCGTCCGTGACCACGAAGGCGAGCATGGTGGCCATGTTGGGGTGGATCATGCCGGCGCCCTTGGCGATGCCCGCCATGTTGACCACCCGGCCGCCGAGCTTGAAGGACTGGAAGCTCTCCTTGTGGAAGGTGTCCGTGGTCATGATGGCGTTGGCCACCATGGACCCGTACACGCGCCGGCTGGACAGGTACTTCACGTTGTACTCGATGCCCTTGAGCACCTTGTCCGTGGGAAAGCGCACGCCGATGACGCCGGTGGCGGCCACGATGACCTCTTCCACGGGGATGCCCAGCTCCTGCGCCAGCTTCTCGGCCACTGCCTGCGCGGCCTTCTCGCCCTCCTCCCCCGTGCAGGCGTTGGCGTTGCCGGACGTGACCACGATGGCCTGGGCGAGCCCGTTCTCCAGGTGCTTTGCGGACAGCGTGACGGGAGCCGCCCGGACCTTGTTCCGCGTGAAGACGCCCGCTGCACTGGCCGGAACGTCCGAGACGATCAGGGCGAGATCGCGCCTCTTGGATTTGATGCCGATGTGGGCCCCGCGGACCTTGAACCCACGGACGTCCGTCAGATTCCTGTTCACTGTGAAATTCCTCCTATGGCGAGAGGGGGACCATGCCCAGTCCCGCCTGCTCATCGATCCCCATCATGATGTTCATGTTCTGGACCGCCTGGCCCGCCGCACCCTTCACCAGGTTGTCGATGGCCGACACGGCCACGACGCGCCCGGTCTCCGGCACGAGCTTGACGAAGACGTCGCAGAAGTTCGAGCCCCTGACGGCCTGTATGGACGGCGGCGCCGTCCGGACGCGGACGAAGGGCTCACCCGAGTAAGCGTCCTCGTAGGCGCCGTCCAGGTCGGCCTGCGTCACGCCCCGGACCGCCCTCGCGTAGGCCGTCGTGAGAATGCCCCTGTTCACGGGCAGCAGGTGGGGCGTGAAGATCAGCTCCACCGCCGCGCCGGACGCGGCTTCCAGCGTCTCGCTGATTTCGGGCGTGTGCCGGTGGGTGGCGATGCCGTAGGCCTTAAAGTCCTCGTTCACCGAAGGGTAGTGCGTGGCCGCCTTGGCCGACGCGCCCGCACCCGTCACGCCCGACTTGGAATCGACCACCAGCCCTTCCGGCGACACGAGGCCGCGCCCGAGGAAGGGGGCCAGCGCGAGGATCGCGGAGGTCGGATAACAGCCAGGGTTGGCCACGAGAGGGGCGCCGGCGATGCGGTCTCTGTTCAGTTCCGGAAGGCCGTAGACGGCCCCGTCCAGCCTTTCCGGGCAGGCGTGCGCCTTTCCGTACCACCGCTCGTAAACGGCTGCGGAAGAGAGCCTGAAATCACCCGAGAGGTCCACGATCCTTCCGCCCCCATTCGCGCGGGCCTTCACGAAGTCCATGGAGGCGCCGTGAGGCAGGGCCAGGAACACCAGGTCGACGGCGCCGAGGTCGGCCGCTTTGACCAGTTCGAGGTCGCAGACGCCCTCGAGGTGCGGGTGGATATCCGACATGCGCTTTCCGGCGTGGGATTCAGAGGTGACGGCCGCGAGGCGGACCGCCGGGTGGCGGCTCAGGATGCGCACCAGTTCGGAGCCCGTGTAGCCGGAGGCTCCGACGATGCCGACGGACGGTTCAGGCATTGTGACAGACCTCCCGGAGGACGCCGACCAGCACGTCCACGGCCTTGTCCAGGTCCGCCTTTGAAATCACGAGGGGCGGGACCAGCCGGATGACTGAATCGGCCGTGCAGTTGGACAGGATGCCCTTGTCCATCATGGCGTTCACCACGTCCTTGCCGCTCCGGTCGAGCACGACGCCCACCATGAGGCCGCGCCCTCGGATCTCCTTGACGGCGTCGATCCCGGCCGTCTTTTTCTTTAAAGACTCCATCAGGTAGTCCCCGAGGTCCCGGCTCCTTTGGGACAGGCCGTCCTCGACGATCGTCGAGAGGGCCGCCAGCGCAACGGCGCAGGCCAGCGGGTTGCCGCCGAAGGTCGTGCCGTGATCGCCCGGCTTGAAGCACTCGGCCACGGCCTGCCTCGCCAGGAAGGCCCCGATGGGGAATCCCGCACCGAGGGCCTTGGCGATGGTGACGACATCGGGAACGACGTCGTAGCCCTGGTAGGCGAAGGTGTAGCCGGTCCGGCCGATGCCGCACTGGATTTCGTCGAAGATGAGCAGGGCGCCCCGCTCGTCGCAGAGCTTCCTCAGGCCGGCCAGATAGGCCGGGTCGGCGGGACGTATGCCGCCCTCGCCCTGGACCGGTTCCACCAGGACGGCGCAGACCGTATCGTCCAGGACCTCTTCCACCGCGCCCAGGTCGTTGAAGGGCACGATGGTGAAACCGCCGGGCAGGGGTTCGAGCCCCTCCTTGTACTTGGGCTGGCCCGTGGCCGTGAGGGCCGCGAGGCTCCGGCCGTGGAAGGAGCCGTCCATGGAGACGATGGTGCCGCCGCGCCCCTTGCGCGTGGCCCACTTCCGGGCGAGCTTGATGGCCCCCTCGATGGCCTCCGTCCCGCTGTTGCAGAAAAACACGCGATCGAGGCCCGACTGCTCCACGAGGAGTTCGGCGAGCTTCGCCTGCGGTTCGCTGTAGTAGAGATTGGAGCAGTGCATCATCTTGCCCGCCTGGTCCGCCAGCGCCGCCAGGACGGCCGGGTGCGCGTGGCCCAGGGCGTTTACGGCGATGCCCGCCAGCATGTCGATGTATTCTTTGCCCGTGGAATCCCAGACCCTGGCGCCCTCGCCCCTTTCGAGCAGGATCGGGTATCGCTTGTAGACCTGGAAATGACAGGCTTCATCCAGTTTCCGGATGTCTTCGAATGTGCTCATGCTTCGTGTCCTTCCTTTCGTGCGTTCGGGTCCGCCACGATGGCCGTCCCCTCGCCCTCGGCCGTGAGGAGCAGTTTCAGCAGCGTGTGGGGCGTGGTGCCGTTGATGATGTGCGCGCTGGCGACGCCCTGTTCGAGTGCGGACAGGCTCGATTCCACCTTGGGGATCATGCCTCCGGTCACGACGTTGCCCACAAGGGCCTTCGCCTCTTTGGCGTCGATCATGGGTATGAGCGAGCCGGCGTCGTTGCCGTCGCGAAGGATGCCGTCGACGTTCGTCAGGTAGACGAGCCGGTCGGCGCTCACCGCCGCGGCCACCTCCCCCGCCAGCACGTCCGCGTTGATGTTGTAGTCCGTGTTATCCACGCCCACGGCGATGGGCGCGATCACGGGGATGATGTCGTTCCGGGACAACAGCTCGATGACCTCCGTGTCCACCCTGACCACCTCGCCCACCTGGCCGAGGTCGATCTCCTCCATCCGCCCGTTGCGCTTGACCTTCCGCCTGTACTTCCTGGCCTCGATGAGGCCCACGTCCTTGCCGGAAAGGCCCATGGCCTTAACGCCCTCCTGGTTAATGAGCTTGACCAGCGCGTTGTTGACCTTGCCGCACAGGACCATCTCCACGATCTCGAAGGTGCCCTCGTCGGTGCGGCGCTGGCCGTCCACGAAGACGGGATCGATGCCCACGCGCTTCATGTGCTCGCTGATGGCCGGTCCGCCACCGTGGACGACGACGGGGTTCATGCCCGTGAGCTTCAGAAAGACGATGTCCCGCGTGACATTGAGGCTTATTCTCTCGTCCACCATGGCGTTGCCGCCGTACTTGATGACGATCGTCCGGCCCCGGTTTTCCACGATTTCCGGCAGCGCCCCCAGGATGTCCAGCGGCTCGAATGGCTCATCTTCTCTTGGACTCATTTTACGGCCTTCCGTTCGAGTAGGGATTCCCCGCATACACACGTTGGCTCGAGGCACGATCCAGCGTCTGAGACGGCATCGGGGGAGATTTCCTTACATCTAAGAATCGAACCCGCGGCTCCTCAACCGGGAGCAGCCTGGTTTGGGTTGGCGACGCGTGATTCGGTTGAGCTTTAGCTCGGTGGCGCCGCGTGGTACAGGGATTCACCACACGAACACCCGCGCCTGCGTTCGAGCCCCATAGGAGCGTGCTTTAAGGACCTGGGCGGAGGGACCTGCAGTCTCCATCCCACCGGACGATCGCCGAGAGCTGGGCCTGTTCCGCGTCGGTGGGGCTCGATTAATTCCTATGTATATTAACACAGCCTGTGCGGTGAGCCAAATCGAACGCTGGCCGCGCGGACAGGACAATGCACCCGGGATGGCGAGGCACACCCAGAAATGATACGCACACGATGTACACAGCATATACAATTATTGTACAATAGGGGGCTTAAAGTGGAGGTGCATCCGATGGCGAAAACCAGGGCACGCCTCGCTCCCGATGACAGGCACTTTCTGTCGCTCGTGGCCAAGGCCATATTCACCAATCCCTTCAGCGACGAATACGCCGAGATCTATTCCCTGGTTGGCCCGGAACAGGATGTGGAGGCGCACAGGCTGGGATCCATCGTTCCCCTCCTGGACGAACGCCTGCAGGTGCTCGAGCGACGCGGACAAAGCACGATCCAGACCTTCACCGGCAAGGACCGTACCCTCGTGGAGCACGCTTTTCTCTTCCAGATCTACCACGCCTGCGTGGACGACTTCGACGAACTGATCCAGGCCCAGCTCCGGCTCGGCGAGGCACCGGCGCCGGTACCCTTTTCGGACAGGGTCTTCCTTCAGTTGAGGGCCCGGGGCTTCACGGAGGAGGACTGCGCCCGCTATTTCGCGCTTTTCTACCAGCTGCGCCGCGCGTACTACTTCATCGTCCGGTCCCTGGTCGGCGACAGCCCGTGCATGAAGGACCTCCGACTCTCCCTTTGGAACGGCGTCTTCACGCACGACGTGCGGACCTACGAGCGCCACCTCTGGAACCGGATGGAGGATTTCTCCACGCTCATACTGGGCGAGACCGGGACCGGCAAGGGCGCCTCGGCGGCGGCCATCGGCCGGTCGGGGTTCATCCCCTTCGACCCGCGGAAGAAGCGTTTCGCCGAGAGCTTCACCGAATCCTTCGTGACCATCAACCTCTCCCAGTACCCCGAGAGCCTCATCGAATCGGAACTCTTCGGCCACCGGAAGGGCGCCTTCACGGGCGCCGTCGACGATTACGAGGGGCTCTTCGAACGGTGCAGCCCGCACGGCGCGCTCTTCCTCGACGAGATCGGCGACGTCTCCGTCCCCATCCAGATCAAACTGCTGCAGGTACTCGAAAGCCGGACGTTCGCGCCCGTGGGAAGCCATGCCCGGAAACGGTTTTCGGGCCGGGTGATCGCCGCCACCAACAGGTCCATACAGGACCTCAGGCACGGGGGGCATTTCCGGGACGACTTCTTCTACCGGCTGTGCTCGGACGTGATCGTGGTTCCGCCCCTGCGCCAGCGGATCGAAGAAGACCCTTCCGAACTGAGCCGCCTGGTCGACCTCACGGTCGCGAGGCTCACGGGCCAGGACAGTTCGGAGCTGACGCGCTCCATCCTGACGGCGCTCGGGCGCGACCTGCCCGCGGGGTACGGGTGGCCCGGCAACGTGCGGGAGCTGGAGCAGGCCTCGCGGCGCATCCTCCTGACCCGGCACTACGCCGGCGACCGCATGGCTGTGGCCCCCGATCCCGACGAGGCGTTCACCCAGGCGGTCGGGGAGGGTAGCCTGAAGGCCAGGGACCTGCTCGACCGTTACTGCGCCCTGTTGTACCGGCGCCTGGGCACCTACGAGGAAGTCGCCCGCAGGACCGGCCTGGACCGGCGCACCGTCAAGAAGCACGTCGAGGACTACGCGGCCGCACAGAAGACCTGAAGGGGCGAACGTCCCGTTCTTCGAGCTGAGTATATACATCTATTGTGCAGACAATGATCATTTTTTGATCCTACAACACCGATCGTACTGTTCCCGCCATCGTACCGGCAAAGCACCATAACCCATTACTTTTTAATGCGTTAGAACCGATTTACTACCCCGTGGCACGCATCCTGCTCTTCTGCGGGCATCGCCGGGAGGCAATTCCGGCGGAGAGAAACCTGACAGAAGGAGGTCAGACGATGAAGAAGAACACGGGTTCAGGGAGATTCGGAAAGAGGATGGCGGTGGCGGTTACGGCCGTCTTCGCGGCCATGCTTATCGGCGGCCAGGCCGTCATGGCGGCGGGCCTGCTCAAACCCGTAAGCGGAGGCGACGCCGCAGGGATACGTATCAAGTCCCACAAGGTCAGCGTGACCATCAACAACGGCTTCAGCCGCACGGAGGTCGACCAGGTCTTCACGAACGACTCCGATTCCGACATGGAGGCCCTGTACACCTTCCCGCTGCCCAAGCAGGCGAGCCTCTCCGAGCTGTCCCTGTGGATCGACGGCAAGGAGGTCCTGGGCGAAGTCCTCGAAAAGAAGCGCGCCCGGGAGATCTACGAACAGCAGAAGGCCCAGGGCAACGAAACGGCGTTGGCCGAGAAGGACGACTTCAAGACCTTCGACGTGAGCGTGGGCAACATCCGGGCCCATTCCGACACACGCGTGCGCCTCGTCTACTACCAACCCCTGGAGATCGACCTCGGCGTGGGCCGTTACGTCTATCCCCTGGCCGAGGGAGGCGTCGACGAGCAGCGCATCGCGTTCTGGTCCGTGGACAACAAGGTGGACGGTCCCTTCAGCTTCCACCTCAAGCTCAAGTCCGCCTTCCCGGTCAAGGACGTTCGGCTCCCCGGCCTGGACCAGGTCGCCCAGGTGACCAAGGCGTCCCCGGACGGCGCGCAGGGCGGCGACGTCTACGACGTGGCCATCGACAGACCGGCCGGCGCGGATCTCTCCAGGGACATCGTCTTCTATTACCGGCTGGACGACACGGTGCCCGCGCGGCTGGAACTCATCCCCTACAAGCAGGCCGGCGCCAAAGAGGGCACTTTCATGGTCGTGGTCACGCCGGCCGCGTCCCTCAAGCCCATCGCCGAGGGCACCGACTGGATCTTCGTGCTCGACCAGTCGGGCAGCATGTCGGGCAACAAGATCGCCACGCTCGCGGACGGCGTGTCGCGGGTGCTCGGCACCATGTCCCCAAAGGACCGCTTCCGCATCATCACCTTCAACCAGTCCGCGCACGACATGACGCGCGGCTTCGTGCAGGCGAGCCCCGAGAACGTTCAGCAGTGGATCTCGCGCGTCAAGACCATCCAGGCCAGCGGCAGCACGGCCCTCTTCGCGGGACTCGAGAAGGCCTACAAATCCATGGACGAGGACCGCACCACGGGCGTCATCCTGGTGACGGACGGCGTGTGCAACGTGGGGCCAACCCAGCACGCCGACTTCCTCAACCTCATGAAGCAGTACGACGTCCGGCTCTTCACCTTCGTGATCGGCAACAGCGCCAACCAGCCGCTCATGGACCGGCTGGCCAAGGACTCCGGCGGTTTCGCCATGAACATCTCAGACTCGGACGACATCGCGGGGCGGCTCCTTCAGGCCAAGGCAAAGATCAGCCACGAGTGCATGCACGACGTGCGCCTGAAGTTCCACGGCGAGAAGGTCACGACCTCACTCCCACGAGCCTGGGCAACCTGTACATGGGCCAGCAGCTCGTGATGTTCGGACACTACACCGGCTCCGGGAAGGTCAAGGTGGAGCTCGACGCCAAGATATCCGGGCTGGACGAGTCCTGGCAGTGCACCGCGGACCTTCCCGAGGCGGACACGGACAATCCCGAACTGGAAAGGCTCTGGGCCCTCTCCTCGATCCACGACGCCATGCAGGCCATCCGCGAGAAGGGCGAGAGCGAGTCGCTGAGGAAGAAGGTCGTCGACCTCGGCCTTAACTACTCGCTCGTCACCGACTACACGTCCATGGTGGTGGTCCGCAACGACGTTATGGAAAACCTCGGCATTCAGCGGCGAAACGCGCAGCGGGTCGCGAGGGAACGGCAGGCCCAGCAGGCCAGGGCCGCCGCGCCCGTCAGGAACCACACGGCGGACAACGGGAAGATGTTCCACGGGGCGCACTCCCCCGGCATCGGCAGCGGTCCCGTGGGTCCCGGACTGCTCGGCCTCATCTTCTGGTTCAGCAGGCGCAAGCGCAAAGCCAACAGTCATAACCCGACTAGGGCATGGGGGACGGCGGCCTCCGGGCCGCCGCTCCCCCGCCCGGGAGGTGCCGCCATGAAATCTCTGGCCAGAAACGTCCGACTGGACCTCATCGTCTTCGGGACCCTCATCGCGCTGGCCAACGTGCCGCTGCTCTTCGGGCACGTCTCCAGATCCCTCGTCTTCTTTCCGGGCGACCGTGCTGGCGGGCCAGTGGTGGCGCGTCGCGACCTTCCCCTTCGTCCACTTGAGCTGGTACCACCTCCTGCTCGACGCCGGGGCCTTCCTCGCGCTCTACGGCGGCCTCTACGAGCCCGGCCGGCTCCGGCGGCTCGCGCTCGTGGCCGCGAGCTGTGCCGGCAGCCTGCTCCTCCCGCTTGCGGCCGCGCCCGCTCTGCTCGGACAGGGTCTGTGCGGCCTGTCGGGCACGGCGCACGGCCTCATGGCCGTATCGGGGCTCGAAATGATGGCGCTGCCGGGCGCGGACCGCTCCATCCGTTACGCCGGCCTGGCCTACTTCGCCATCGTGGTGATCAAGTGCATGGCCGAAGCGTTCACGGGCTCCGTCGTCTTCGGATTTCTGTATTTCGGCATGATGGGGATCCCCGTGGCCATGTGCCACGCGGGTGGCGTCCTGGGCGGGATTCTGGCCTACGCAGCGCTGTCCGGCAATGCGGCCGGAGCACCCGCCATGTCCCGGCTCGCACCCGTCAGGACGTGACGACCGTCCAACCGGGTTCGCAGGTCACGACGCGATCGAAGGCGTGGGATGCGGACGGAACGCGCCACAGGAAGAGGGACATCCGCGGACCGCTCCCCTCGATGGGATCCCCCCGGAGGACGGCGAGCGGTTCGCTTCCCCCGTTCGGACCGGGCGCTTCGTGGGAGCGGCGGCCGCCCGGGGCCTCCTCGTGCCACCGGACGCCGACCGCCGTACAGGCCCGGATCACCTTGCCGAGAAGGGCGATTCCCCCTTCGGGACGGTAGTCGGAATCGAAGAGGGACACGGCGACGGACCGGTAGCATTCACGCTGGCCCGACGCGGCCACGATCCGATCGTGCGGGCCGGCCATGAAGGATTCGTAGGCGTCCGCGCTGCGCCACAGGCAGAGGATGCACGCCGTGTCCGGCTCCAGGGTGTCCCAGCCGCCCAACTGTCCGGCGAAGCCGTCCACTTCGCGCAGGCAGCGCCAGAATTCCTGCGCCCTGGAAAAACGACCGGCGTCTTCGACCGGCACCTTGCACTCGATCCACTTGATCAACATGGCTTTCTACACCCCGGAAACAGCACACATCCGAGGCCGGCGCTCAACCGCCGTCGGAGAGCAGGCTGACCATTTCAGCGATGTGCCGGTGGTCCGACCCGCAGCAGCCGCCGAGAATCTTGAGCCCGAAGCGCCGGTGAAGATCGGCCATCCCCTTCGCGAAGGCCTGAGGGTCGTCCGAATCCAGAGTTCCCCTCCCGTCCAGTTCCTCCGGGCTGAGGCTGGACGTGTTGGCCTGAAGGCCCAGAAGCCTGCCATGCGGGTCGGCATTGCGCCTGGCGAGGGACTCGAGGGCCAGCCGCATGACGGACGGGTGGACGCAGTTCACCATGAATCCGAGCGGACGGGGCCTGACGCGGGTGTCGATCTCGGCCATGGCCTGCTCCAGCGGGGTGCCGTCCAGAAGGTTGCCGGACGGGCGGATCACGAAGCTGATGACGTAGGGCGTTCCTGTCCCGGCCATGGCCTGCGCCATGCCGACCGACTCGCCCAAGGCGGGCATGGTGGCCGCCATGAGGAAGTCCGCCCCGGCCGCCGCGAGCGCGCTTAGCTGCGGGGCGTGGAAGCGGGCCGCGACGGCCTCGTCCAGCGCCTCCTCGGGGCGGTAGGCGTCTCCCCGGCACCCCACGAGGCCGCCGATGAAGACCTCATCGGCGTACGCGCCGCAGCTCCGCCGGATGTCGTCGAGAAAAAGTACGCCGTCTGCGTTGGCGTCCCGCTTGTCCAGCCCCGCGTGATTGAGACGTTCGGGATTGGCCCGCCAGGTGGGCGTGAAGAGGATCATGGGGGCGCCGGCCCTTTGCCCGATGGCAAGGTACTGGCCGTACAGGTTGGCCAGGACGTGCCTGCCCTGGCGATCGTAAATGAACCCCGCGTGGTGCACCCAGGGGTCCAGCGGCATGGAGAATTCCCTGCGAAGGCGCTCTATGACGGCGCCCTCCGTGATCAGCCAGGGCCGGGTCTTTACGGTCTCTTCGAACGACATGCCCTTCTTTGCCCCTTCCTCAGAATGGCTCGACCGGCCGCATCGGCACGTCCGGGAGCAGGATTGTACCTCAGGGCGCGCCCCCGGCCAAACCGGACGGACGACGCCCCGCGTCGCCTGACGGTCTCCATGCAGGGGCCTCAGGGCTTGACGTAGGCGTAGCCTTCCATCTGGAGCCTCACGAGTTCCAGGATGCCCGCCGGTACGACCTTACACGCACCCAGCAGGGACGATTCCGGAATGTCCATGTTGGACAGGGAGTTGCGGCAGATCAGAAATTTCACGCCCAGACCGGCGAGTTCCTCTATGTCCCGGGAATAGGGTTCCGGCCTCTCCCGCTGAAAGAGGTTGACCGCCGTGCCGTTGGCCACCACGCAGACGCTGGCGCTCTCGGGCCCGACCTGCGCGAAGAGGTTATGGACGTTGTTCAAGGCGGCCAGCAGGCTGCCCTGGTTCTCCCGGTCCACGTGTAGCACGGCCTTCAACTGCATCGTTCACCTCCTTTGCCCCGTCAGGATCTCCCCGCGGTGGACAATCGCGCCCCTCCAATCAGAACAGGAGATCGCGGGACAGATTTCATCGCGCGCGGGCCGCGAGTCCTCCAGAAGCCGCGGAACGGCCCCTCCACGGGGCACCGCGCGGGAAGGCCCCTCGTTTGTCTGGACTGCGAGCGGAAAGACAGGTTCATTATGGTTTCATTATAGTGCTCTCGGGCCTCATCGGCCCACCCCGCCCGGTATTGTGCCTGTATCCAAAATATAACGGCGCAGGGAATGTTATATGGACTATGATTGAAGAACGGCAACCTGACGACCGGCAATGAATCGAAAAGGAGTTGAGACATGGCGGATACGGTCCTGATCACGGGCGCCAGCCGGGGCATCGGCCTCGAGTTCGCAAGACAGTACGCCTCCGACGGCTGGCGCGTCCACGCCTGCTGCCGGGCACCCGGCAAGGCTGGGGAACTGCAGGAGATTTCGGAATCCTCGAACGGCAGGGTCGCCGTTCACGCGCTGGACGTGACGGACGCCGGGGCGGTTCAGGCGCTCGCCTCCGAACTCGACGGCGAGAACATCGACGTCCTGGTCAACAACGCCGGCGTCTACGGCCCAGAGCGCCAGCCCTTCGGCGACATTGACGATAAGGAGTGGATGCGCGTGCTTCGCGTCAACACCGTCGCGCCGCTCAAGGTGTCAGAAGCCTTCGTGGAGCACGTAGCCCGCAGCCGGCGGAAGACCGTCGCCGTGCTATCGAGCCTCATGGGGAGCATCGCCGACAACGGCTCGGGCGGTTACTACATCTACCGCTCCAGCAAGGCCGCCGTGAACATCGTCGTCAAGAGCATGGCCGTGGACCTCAAGTCAAGGGGCATCCTTGCCGTCGTCTTGCACCCCGGCTGGGTCCGGACGGACATGGGCGGCCCCTCGGCGACCACCTCGCCCGAGGAGAGCGTCATCGGCATGCGGAAAGTGCTGGACGGCCTCACGCCCGCCGACAGCGGCCGCTTCTTCGACTTCCACGGAGAGGCTCTGCCCTGGTAAGGTAATCGCATGTGTCTTCTGGTCATTTCCCACCTCGACGACGCGCGCTACGACCTGGCGGTCGCCGCCAACCGGGACGAGATGTACGTCCGCCCGGCAGAAGCGGCGCACTTCTGGCCGGACGCGCCGGCCGTACTCGCCGGCCGGGACCTTGAGGCCGGTGGCACGTGGATGGGAGTCACGCGCACGGGCCGCTTCGCCGCGCTTACCAACTACCGCGAACCGGGCCCGCGAAAGATCGACGCGCCGTCCCGCGGGAGCCTCGTGGGCGACTTCCTGCGCGGCGCGGACGAGCCGGACCGCTTCCTGGAAACCCTCGAAGAGCAGGGGCCGGCCTTCAACGGCTTCGCCATGGTCTTCGGCCGCGTGGGATCGCTGTGGTTCTACTCCAACCACAACCACGCCGGCGGCCCGCTGCCGCCCGGCCTCCACGGTCTGAGCAACGGCCCCCTCGACGCCCCGTGGCCCAAGGTCGATCGGACCAAGGCCACCGTGAGGACCGCCCTCGCGAACCGGGACACCGATCGCTCCGCAGCGCTCTTCGCAGCCCTCGCCGACACGACCGTACCGCCCGACGCCGAGCTGCCGGACACGGGCGTCGGCCTGGACCTCGAACGCCTCCTCGCCCCCGCCTTCGTCGTCACACCGGTCCACGGCACCCGCTGCTCAACCGTCCTCCTCGTCGACAAGGGGGGCCGGGTCACTTTCGAAGAGCGCAGCTTCCGCCCCGGCGGCCTCCCCGGCGAAGTGCACAGGGAGGAATTCCGGCTGAGGGAACCGTAAAAGGCCTTGGTTTGAACAGTGAGGCGGTGAGGCGGGGAAAAGAGAAATTTGGGAATTGGGATTTGAAGACGGTCAAGAAATGAGGAATGGGGGTGTTACCCAAGGGCTAAGGGCTAAAGCCGAAAGGCTAAAGGGATAACGGCTGGGGACGGACCTTCGAAGGCCTTGCTCATCCTACTCACCTGCTTCCCTAATTACCTGCTCACGGCACCGTCAGGTGCAATCGCTCGATCATTCCTGTTCAAACAAGGAGGATATGAGGACGGGAGGAAGGCGATTTGGGACTTGAAGATGGCACAGAGGTCAGGAAGGGGGGCTTCCCACGGGCTAAAGGCCAAGGGCGAAAGGCTAAGGGAAAGCGGTTGGGGACGGCCCTCCGAAGTACTGAATACGCGCTGGTTGCCAGATCACATTAACGGACCACAAAGAGCTTAGGGGCTCGTGGGCGATTTCGGATCCGAACGGCAACGCCATAGTTTGCCATTCAACTTACCTGCTTCGTGACGCTATGACGCTGACAAGGACTGCCGACAGCGCCGTCGAACTGGCCAGTGCGATCAGGCCGAGCAGGTACAGCCATGGCGTGTGCCTGGCTATGGCGAACGGTTCGGGCTTGCCCCCGAGCACGAGCGGAGAGGCTTCCCAGGCGAGCATGCTCAACACAATCGGCAGAGGCCACGCGACGATTCGTCGTCGCAGACCATGCAGATCCCAGGCTATAAACGCGGGAAGCCAGAACCCCAGCCACAGACAGGCGATGCTGTAGACGTGAACTCGCAGAGGCGCGCCGCTGAGTGACAGATAAAAGACTACCGTTACGGCGAAAAGAAGCGTGGGAACAAGGACGTGGACCCATAGCGCGCTCCGGCTGGTCACTGTGAGCCCATTTTAGATAGCGCCGCGGTTCTGCCTGCGAATCGAAGAAGATTGACGAGGATGAGAATGGGTATGCCGAGAAATGGGGGGGCAGCTCCTGCATCGGGCCGGGCCCGATGGCGCGAGGAGATAGCAAGAGGTTAGGCAGATATACGCCGACCAATTTCTGTTCCTTTGCTTGAGAGGGCTGAAGCCGACTTCAGTAGCGGAACGTATGTCAGGCCTTCCTTGTGCTGATCACCTTCGTCTTAGGGATTTTGTCGTGCCAGCCGTAAGGCACGCCCTTGTTGCCAAGAAACGTAAAGGCCTCAAAGGGAATAAAGCGGCACAATGTCCTGCCGAGGACCTGGTCGAAAGACGGTCTGGATCCATCTTCGCCCACCACCCTTGTCCCCATGATCAGTTTGCCCGGCGTTCTGCCGAATAACGTCTCCAGCAGAGTGTAGTAGGTCACAAGAATGATGCCGCCGATCACGAGGCCATCGACACCCCTGGCATAGTTTTGAAGGCCGAAGACAACCAGTATGAAACCCGCAATAAAGCCGCAAAGATAGCAGAAGAACCAGTCCAGCAACAAGGTGAGGAACCGCTGGGCCTGTGAGGCCTGGGCGAGCAGTGCCGCGCCCGTCTCCCGCGAAGGTGCGCCATTGTCTATGCGTTGGTCCATTGAATCCATGATTACCCTCCCGTTGAGAATTTAAATATGTCTGACTGCATGCACCGGACAAGCCAGGATGCTCTTCCCTGCTCTTTCAAGCCTCTTAGACATTCAATATAGTGCCCCCAAATCGGCTTAACCTCCAACCAGAGTTGCAGGCGCGCCTTGCGGCGCCGCCGAGGGGCGGAGAAAAGGGGGAATCAGGATGCCGGCGGGCTCCTGCCGGAGGCCAGTCGCCCAGCCCTGGCAAAAAGCACCAACGCGACGATCCATGCGAAAGCCGCATCGATCAGGTAAAACGGCGGGGGTAAGCCCACGGACAGCCCGGCCCCGAGCATCACCAGGCCGACGATGACCATACCCCACGTCATCACCCGGGTGCCTTTCCGGCCCCCTCCGCCCTCGCCGGCCAGCGACCAGAGCACGAGGCCCGTCAGGATGACGAAGGCGCCGAGCACCTTATAGATGTAAATGAAATAGGCGTGATCGCTCCAGAGGCCGCCGATGCCGAAGGCCACGAACAGCTTTCGTGTGGCGAAGACACGAACGATACCGCCCATGACGAACAGGCATGCCAGGATGCGCGTCAAGTTCCACTTTCGCATCGTACCTCCGCGCGGCGGCTTGGTGATCCAGTGATCAAGTAATCGAGTCGATGGTCGACCGTCGATGGTCGATGGTAGGAAGAAGACGGCAGACGGCCGACCGCAGACCGCAGCGGAATTGCTCCCCCCGCCCCGGAATGCTTATGGGAGCGCTCTTCAGGTCGCAATCCTTCGAAGGCCCTTCCCTTGTCGTCGTCCACTTCCGCTGTCCGATTTACGCCTTCCGCCTATCTCAAGCCCGCCCCGAGCGGATTTCATCGCTATTTTCTCTGCGCCCTGTGAAGGCCTACCGTCTGCCGTTTCTTTAGCCCCAAATCCAAAATCCCAATTCCGAAATGTCTTCCTCTGTGTGCTCTGTGGTTCACGCCTTCTGCGGAAGCGGGATCGCCCCTTCCATGTCGTCGGGGTCGAAGGGGCCGGGCGCGGCGACAAGGTCGCGGGCGGCGTCTGTGAGGCCCTTGACGTTCCACAGCAGGACGCCGCGGACGCGCTCGTCCTGGAGGTAGTAGACGATGCCTTCCCCGAACGGCTCCTTCCAGTCGGCGACGGTCTCAAAGCCCGAGTCGACGTGGCCGACGGCCTCGTAGTTCAGGTCGAAGAGATCGGAATAAAGGAAGGGGACCTGGTCGTAGGCCATTGATTCCCCGGCCATGTTCCGCCCCGCCCTGTACCCCATCCACACCGCGTTGTCCTCGTGCTCGACGCGAATCCGCCGCTCGAGCGCGGGGCAGTAGAAGGACGCCACGTCGCCGGCCGCGTAAATGTCCGGGTGCGACGTCCTTAGCGTCTCGTCCACTTCGATCCCGTTGGCCGTCTTGAGCCCCGCGCGCTTGGCGGGGCCGGAATTCGGCTTGATCCCCAGGCCGGCCACCACGCCATCCGCCTCTATGGCAGGTCCGCTCTGGGTCACGACGCGTACGCCGCGCCCCTTCCTTTCGACCCCCGTGACCGTGTCGCCGCACAGGACCTCGACGCCTTTCCGACCGTAGTACTCCATGAGATAGAGCGACAGGTCGCGGGGAAAGAGGGCCCGGCCGATGCCGTCCTCGGGAAAGACCATGACGACGTTCTTGCCGCTCGAGGCGAGGGCCGCGGCGATCTCCGACCCGATGAAGCCGCCGCCAATCACGACGAACCTCCGGCCGGCGTCGGTCCTGGCCCTCAGGGCCCGGTAGTCGGCGAGCGAGTGGAGATACATCACGCTGTCGCCGCCGAAGGGCAGCCTGCGGGGCGTTCCGCCGGTCGCCAGGAGGAGCTTTCTGTATCCGTAGACGCCGCCCTCGTCGTCCGTTACGCGGTGCCCTTCAAGTTCTACGGTACGCACCGTCCTGCCCAGGTGCAGGGAAATGACATCCGTTTCCTTGAGCTTCCAGATTCTGTCGAACGTTTTTCCCTTCCAGAGCGATTTTGTCAGTGCGGTCCGGTCGTAGGGCGGATCGAACTCGGCACCGACAAGACCGACGGTCCCTTCCCTGTCGACCTGGCGGATGCCCTTGAAGGCCGCCGCGGCGGCCATGCCTCCGCCGACGATCAGGTACTTGTATTCTCGCTCCTGGGCGCTGGTACGCGGGATTCGGGCGGCCTCCTCGAAGGGTTCCTCACCGGGAGACCGCCACAAAGTGTCCGTCATGCTCTATCCCTTCCGGCTTTGCCTCATGGGCATAATCTACCGCGCCAGGCTGCTGAATGCCAGAAGGGGGCTTTGCGGAGCAGACCGATGGAGGGGGACATTTGGGATTTGGGATTTGGGATTTGGGATTTGAAAACGGCACAGGACGAGCCGTTGCGGAGGCCGCTACGGACTTTTCCCAAGGGCTAAGGCCGAAGGGCTAAAGGCTAAAGCGAGGACGGCGGGGGAGGGGCTTCAAAGGGCGGCCCGCGTCTCACTCCCCTACTCCCCTACTCCCTTACTCCCCTGATGACGGAATCACGCCCCGCTTAGCGGGGGCGTTCGCGATAGCGTTCGAGGGCCTTTAGGCTAATCTTGCGAATGCGCAGCGACTGGGGCGTGATCTCGAGCAGTTCGTCGTCGCGCAGGAACTCGAGGCACTGTTCGAGGTTCAGGATCCTGGGCGGCACCAGCCTGACGGCCTCGTCCGCGGTCGAGGCCCGCATGTTCGTGAGGTGCTTTTCCTTGACGATGTTCACGTCCAGGTCGTTCTCGCGGTTGTTCTCGCCCACGACCATGCCCTCGTAGACCATGGTGCCGGGCGGGATGAAGAACTCGCCGCGGCTCTGCAGGTGTTCGATGGCGTAACCGGTGGCCCGCCCCGGGCGGTCGGCTACGAGGGCGCCGGTTATGCGGCCTGGGATCTCACCCTGCCAGGTGTCGTACCCGTCGAAGAGGTGGTTGAGAATGCCCATGCCCCGCGTATCCGTCATGAACTGCGTCCGGAAGCCTATGAGCCCGCGGCTCGGCATGCGCCACTCCATGCGCACGCGGCCGGACCCGTGGTTGACGAGGTTCACCATCTTCCCCCGCCGGGTGCCCAGAAGTTGCGTCACCGCACCCATGAAGTCCTCGGGACAGTCCACCTGGACGAGTTCCATGGGCTCCATGACAACGCCGTCGGGACCGGTCCGGGTGAGGATCCTGGGGCGGCTGACGGAGATCTCGAACCCTTCGCGGCGCATGGTCTCGATGAGGATGGCGAGCTGGAGCTCGCCCCGGCCCATCACCTCGTACTGGTCGCCCGTCTCGGGTAAGACGATGCGCAGGCTCACGTTCCTCAGCGCCTCTTTTTCGAGCCGGTTCCGGATCTGCCTGGCGGTCACGAAGCGCCCCTCCTTGCCGGCGAAGGGCGAAATGTTGGAGGAGAAGATCATGGAGAGGGTGGGCTCGTCCACCCGGATCCGCGGCAGAGGCACGGCGTCGGGCAGGTCAGCCAGCGTGTCGCCGATGCCCACGTCCGGAAAACCCGCCACCGCGCAGATGTCGCCCGCCCGGACACTGGCCGCTTCCACGCGCTCCAGCCCCATGAAGGTGAAAAGGGCGGTGACCTTGCCCCGCACCTTGCGTCCGTCCTGCTGGAGGGTGTATTCCTTGTTCGCTTCCAGTTCGCCCTGCACGACCCGGCACAGCCCCATGCGGCCCACGTAGTCGTTGTAGTCCACGTTTGTGACCCAGCCCTGGTTGGCGCCGCCCTCGCCGATTTCCGGCGGGGGAATGGATTTCAGGATGGTCTGGAAGAGCGGAAGGAGGTCCTCGCCGGGCGTGGCGAGATCGAGCGTCGCCGTCCCCTTCTTGGCGTTCGTGTAGATCACGGGGAAGTCGATCTGGTCGTCGCCGGCATCCAGGTCGATGAAGAGGTCGTAGATCTCGTTGAGGACCTCCTCGGGCCGGGCGTCGCTCCGGTCGATCTTGTTGATGACAACGACCGCGGGGAGCTTTCTCTCGAGCGACTTCTTCAGGACGAAGCGGCTCTGGGGCAGCGGGCCTTCGGCCGCGTCCACGAGCAGCAGGACGCCGTCTGCCATGGTCAGGGCGCGCTCCACCTCGCCGCCGAAATCAGCGTGGCCGGGCGTGTCCATGATGTTTATCTTGATGCCGTCGAAGGTGACGGATGTGTTTTTGGCCAGAATGGTGATGCCCTTTTCGCGTTCAAGGTCGTTGCTGTCCATGACGCGCTCGGCCACTTCCTGGTTCACGCGGAAGATGCCGGATTGCCAGAGCATGGCATCGACCAGCGTGGTCTTGCCGTGGTCGACGTGGGCGATTATTGCTATGTTCCTTATATCCTCGCGGCGCACTCGAGCCTCCCTTGAGCGGTCCCATCTGCGACGCGCGCGGGGAACCAACATTCATGCTCGGTGATGG
>CAVRTJ010000023.1:0-98317 GCA_963724125.1 uncultured Acidobacteriota bacterium | reverse complement strand
TGGATCGTCCTCGCGGCCCGGTGGAAGCGCCTCAAGGAGCCCCGCTTCCGGCTGTGGGTCCTCTGGGCGGTCGTCCCCGTCCTCGTCTGGTCGTTTTTCCCCGCCAAGCTGCCCACTTACATTCTGCCAACATTCCCTGCCTGGGCCTTGCTCACCGCGGCCGTTCTCAAAGGCGAGAAGGGCCGAGGGCGGATCCTGTGGACGATCCTTCCCGCCTCGACGGGCCTGGCCGCGGCGGCGTGCCTTTACCAGTTTCTGCACGCCGGGCGCTTTTCATCCGTCGGGACGCCCGCTCTTGTCCTCTTCGGGGCGGCGGCCGTCCTCGCGGCGGCCGGAACGGCCCTGGGGTTCGCCGGGCGGCCGCGAAAGGCACTCGCCGCCGTATTGGTGGTGGTGCTGAGCATAGAGGCGGCCCTGCCCGTTCTGTGTGTGAACCTCGAGAGCGCCATCAAGATCCGGAGGCAACTCGGTACGACCCTTGCGGACCTCAGAACCCCAGACGAAGCCGTCCTGGAGTATCACGTCACAATCTTTTCGATTCCATTTTACATCCGCGACAAGGTGGCGGCCTACGAGAACAACTTCTTTCTGAAAAAGTACAGGGAGGACCTGCCGCCCCACGCCCTCCGTAACGAGAAGCAGCTCCGCGCCTACCTGAAGACCCACCCCCGCCTGTGGGTCGTCACAGACACGCGCTGGCAGGGCTCCATGGAAAAGGAGATCCCGGACCTCCACTTCGTCATGCGGCAGGGCAACCACACGCTGTGGGCCACCGACCCGGTATGCGAAAGACTGAAAACCCGCGGGATTATGCTGCCCGTTCCGCCGCCGGAGGTCTCGTCGCCTGGCGGATGACCTGCCGCAGCAACCTGCTCTACCGGCCTATCTCGCCTCGCGTGCCGTGACGAGAGCTCGCAGAGACCCGATTTATCGATCGCTCGTTCCTTCGTATGCCGGGAACTCTTTTCGCGATGTATACTGCGTACGAGAATATCCCGAGCCAGTGGAAGGCGTGGGGGGTTCATGGACTACGGCTCATCCGAAGGACCCGACGGCAAGATTTCGCGGCAGAATGTGGAGAGAACCGCATCCACAAGGCGGCGGTGGATCCGCAGGGGCGCGCTGCTCCTTCTTGCCGCGGCGGTCATTCTCGTCGAAGCCGGTATCGTTTACTGCGAGGTCTTCTTCTCCAGCCCCTTCTACCCCGGCCCGCAAGTCGTCGACGGAGAATGGAACAACGGCTATCTGCAGGTACGCGGAATCCTCGATCCCGCCAGGGCCGGGGCTTTGCGCATAGGAGACCGCATCGTCGCCTTCATCATCGGCGGCAGACAGTTTTCGGCCGGGTCTCCCACGGAGTTAGACCGGGTTTCAAAAACGATCCGATTCGGTGAGGCCTTCCAGGTCAAGGTTCTTCGCACCGGTGCAGACGGGCGCGTTTCTCTTCTCATACTGAGTTTTTCTGCCGTCCCCAGATCAGCGAGCCCCGACATCTGGCACAGATTCGCCCGGACCGCCTCGAATATCGTCATCTTCCTGGCCTGTCTGACCGCTGCGCTCCTCATCGGGCTCGCGCGCCCAGAGGACGAACGGGCCTTCGCGGCGAGCCTCCTGTTTTTCTGCTTCGGGGCCATTCCCTGGCACGGAGACATGGCCATGTTCCCGCCGCTCTTCCGGACCCTGGGCTACGTCCTCTGGCTGACCCTTCTGGCGTTCGTCACGCCGGCGCTCCTTTGGTTCTGCCTGCGTTTTCCAGCCCCTTCTCCCATGGATCGTCGGTTTCCGTGGCTCAAGCGGGCAGGTGTAGAATTCGGGGCTGTCTTCGCCGTTTGGAACGGCATCCTCTGGTTTCTTCGGCAGTCCGACCAGGACGTCTACTCGCAGTACTTCGGCGGCGTCCGATACGCCGACTGGGCGCTCGACATCGTCTTCTGTCTCATCGCCGTCGCGGGGCTGGCCTCGCTCATCGGCAACGCCCGACATGCGCCGTCACAGGACGAACAGCGCCGCCTCAGGATCCTGCTCTGCGGCATTCTGGGGCTATTCCCCTGGTTGGCCGTGTACCTTTATACGGTAACGGTGGGCGGCGGTCAGCCGCTATGGATCCAGCTGTTCGTGGCCCTGTCCATGCTGCTCTTCCCCGTTGCCTTTCTCTACGCGGTCCTCAGACACCGCGTCTTCGGCATCAGGGTAATTCTGAGGCGAGGCATTAAATTCGCCCTGCTTTCCAAGGGCTTCCTAGTCCTCGAAGGCGTGGTGATATTCACGGCGCTCTACTACGCAGCCGGCCCGCCCATCGCCCGTATCGCCGGCAAGTCCCACGGCGGCGTCATGGCGGTTGCGGTCGCGGGCATCACGGTCGCGGGCGTCATCGGCATTCGAAGGGTCAACGGCAAAGTGATGGTGCCCATCGAGAGGCGCTTCTTCCGTGAGGCCTACGACGCCAGGCGCATTCTGACGAACCTCACGGTGGACCTCCGCCAGTTGATCGGGGACGTGGATGCCTTGGTTTGGACCGTCGTGGATACCGTCTCGCAGACGCTGCACCCCTGCGATGCCTCGGTCTTCCTCCGGGCCGACGCCCTCACGTCCCTGCCCCTGTCCGGTGATCGACGCCAGACCATCCTCGCCGCCTCGAGGGGAACCGAACCGGATACTCTCCTGTGTTTCTGGCGGCGCGAGGCCCGGCGGGACACTACGTTGGAACGGGATCCAGGGGACACATGGCCGCTCTCGATTCCGGCGGGCCCGGTGGCCGGAACCCTTCTGGCGAGTGCCGGAACGGGTGCCGCATGGCTCAATCTGGATCCAAGGGATCACCAGTCCGCGTCACGATTCCTCGAATTCCACGGATCCCCACAGGAAAAAGAGATCCTGGCCGAGCACCTGAAGACGAGGCTCCTCCTTCCGCTGACCGCCGGTGGAAAGATGTTCGGTTTTCTGGCGCTGGGCGAAAAACTCTCCGAGGAACCCTATTCGCGGGAGGACATAGACCTGCTTCGCGCCCTGGCGCTGCAGATGGGTGATACGCTCGACCATGCACGCCTGCTCCACCAGAGCGAAAAGCAAAAACAGATCCTGCGCGAAGTGGAGATCGCCCAGCAGGTTCAGAGGAATCTCCTCCCGAGCGCACCCCCGGCGGTTCCCGGCCTCGACTATGCAGGGGCCTGTAGACCGGCCCGCTACGTGGGGGGGGACTACTTCGACTTCATCCGCTCCGGCGAAAGCGGCATCGCCCTGACCCTGGGCGATATCTCCGGGAAGGGAATATCGGCCGCCCTGCTCATGGCGACGCTGCAGGCCACGCTACGGGAGCAGGCCGACACGCATGGCAAGGAACCCGCCGCCGTCATCCGCGGCGTAAACCGCCGCCTGTGCATGAGCGCCGGCGAAGGCCGCTTCGCCACGCTATTCTACGGAATGCTCGATACGGCCACTTTAGCCATGGACTACGCCAACGCCGGGCACAATCCGCCGGCCCTCTTCCATCGGGGGCCCGAGGGCGGGCACGTTCTCCGGCTCAGGGCAACCGGCACCATCGCGGGCATATTCCCCGACTCGGCTTATACCCAGCGGCGTATCCAGCTCCACCCCGGCGACATGCTCGTGATCTTTTCCGACGGGGTCACGGAAGCCATGAACGAGGCGGGGGAGTTCTTCGAGGAGGAACGGCTCCTGGCCCTGCTCCCCTCTCTTGCCGATTTCCCCGCCGCGGAGATCGTGGACCGTATCCTCGACGAGGTAACCCGGTTCGCCGGGCAGGCCGACCAGGCCGACGACATCACGCTCATCGTTGCCCGCGTGTATCCTTAGTGCAGTCCCGTTGCGCTCGGTTCTTCAACCCGGCCTGACCGCGAGAAACGTGAAGGGTTTTGCGGGCCTGAAGCGGTTCGAGGCGTTCCCCGAGTAGACTGCGCCTCCTGGAAGGTCGAGCTTCATCGCCGGTTTGCCCGCGGAGAAATCAAGGTCCGCCAGGTCGACCCAGAACACGTTCGGACTGCGCGCAGAGTCGAAGTAGTAGCGGCGGTCTTTCTGGTCGGCCACCGTCCGCCACAGTGTCGACGAGATGTTCGGTTTTCCCGGCGTGGATATCCCGAGCGGTACGGACACGTTCCGGATGACCGAAAGGACGCTGGCCACCGCTTCTGACGCATTTGCGGTCTGGGGGATCGCTTTGATGTAGAACGATGCCCGCACGAACCGATCCGCCGCGCGGTTGGTTCCGGGCAACATCGTGAGTCCCCCGATCTCCTGCCAGTAGGCATTCAGAGCGAGCTGCTGATCGTAGACCGGAGAGTTCGTCATCACCTGGAACCGACGGCCGTGGTGGATCGTAAGCCTTCCGTCGACGTACTCGAATATGGCGGAGTCGCCGCTGGGATCCGACAGCGCCAGGTGCACGGTGCCTCGATGCCCGTCGGGCGTTTCGGCTCCGACGACGTAGAAGGGTTCCTTTCGCAGCGCATCCACCGCATCCGACACCGTCCCGAAGTTATCGAGCGCGTACTGCATCCAGAGCGAGACGGACAGGGCCTTTCGTTTGTCATTCGGCGCGGGGGTCGGATATCGGGTTTCGGCAAGGTAGAGGAGATTGGCCACGAGGCCCTTCTCGTTCATGCCGTCGGCCGTGGCGGCATCGAAGACGGAGACGACGACGCTGCCGTACCTTGACGTCCACTGGATGGAATTCGGGCCGGCGGCGCCGTCCCGTCGCATTCCGCGCGGAAACACCCAGAGATTCGATCCCATGGCCGACATCCAGTCCATGCTTCGCGCCGTGATCACCGTCCCCTCTTGCCCGAGGTAGACCACTCGCGTGCAGGCCTGGGCATCCCCGAATGAACCCATCGTCGCAAGCCACGTAATTACGATCCAGCCGAGCGCCACTACCGTCGCCTTTTTACTCATGATTCTCCACCTCTCCATCCAGCCTCTGTTTTCTACGAAGTTGCTGTTTCTTACCCAGCGGTCCACGGTCCCATTGTTCGACCCGCGATTCACACGGTGGCGTGCGCCGTCCGCTCCGCCTCCTCAGGTGGTTCCCACGATGACGCAACGGTCGCGGCCTTCACGTTTGGCCCGGTACAGTGCAGCGTCGGCCGCAGAGACGAGGTCGCCAGGCTTGCCGGCCCGCGCCGGCCTGAACGTCGCCACGCCTATGCTTACGGTCACGTATCCTGCCACCGGCGAAGCGGGATGCTGCAGCGCCAGCCTGGCGAGGGCGGCGCGTATCTGACCTGCGACGGTCCCTGCGCCGTCCCTCCCAGTCGCAGGCAGGATCACCGCAAACTCCTCGCCGCCGTATCGTGCCGCCAAGTCTCCGGGGCGTTCGGCGCTGGCGGCGACGACCCCGGCGACCTTCTGCAGGCAGGCGTCCCCCTGCAGATGTCCCAGGGTATCGTTGTAGGCCTTGAAGTGGTCCACGTCGATCATCAGAAGAGACAGTTCGGCGTCTTCGCGCCTGCCACGCGTCCACTCTCTCGTGAGGTGCTCTTCAAAGGCCCTGCGATTGGGGATCCCGGTCAGACCGTCGTTCGCTGCCAGAAGTTCGAGCCGTTTGTTGGCCTCGGCCAGCTCGGCCGTTCGTTCCGTCACCTGTCTCTCGAGCTTCTCGTTGCGCCGTCTGACGGTGCGGGTCCGAAGCCCTGAAACGGCCCAGGACATCGCCAGGATTAGAAGCAGAAGAGAGATCAGGGCCGCAAAGGCGAGACCCCAAGGCACGTCCACCTGAAAGGGCAGGCGGGCGGATGCCCGGCTGGCCCGTCCGTCCTGAGCAAGGGCGCGCACTTCGAACACGTACTTCCCCGGCAGAAGGTTTGTAAAGCGGGCTCCCGGGCTCTCCTCCGGCACCGACCATCGTTTGTCCTGCCCCAGAAGGCGATACGAAAAAAGAGTAGTCTCCTCGGCGATATAGGTCGGCGAAAAGAAAGAAACCGTCAGCGAGCGCGCGGGAAAGCCCATTCGGCCGTCGTTCTCGACCCTGCGGCCGTCCCTGTCTTGCGCGGACAGGATGCGCACGTCGGGCGCGGGAAGCACGCGGGCCGCCGAAGTGGTGTCTACCTCCGAGAATCCGCCCATCATCCCGAGCCAGAGACGCCCGTTTTCGACGAAGAGGCAGTGCTCTGCGGTACAGGAGGTGCCCACCAGTCCGCGGGAGTGATCTAGATGTGCCGTAACAAGTCCCTCCCGGACGCGCAAGAGGTCATACGTCCCTGCGACCCACACTGAATCGCCGTCCGCAGATAGCGAGACGATGTAGCGGTCCTTCAGCACCTCGTTGACCCATTTCATTTCACTTGCACGTCCATTTGACAGCAACCAAAGCCCCTTCTCGGTCCCCACCCATACTCCCTCTGGACGCGGCAAAACAAAGCGAGAGACCAGTATCGGCAACCCTTCGGCCAGACCGAACCGGTGCAGCGTGCCATCCTTCCAGCTCAGGACGCCCTGTCCATCCGTGCCGATCCAGACCGTCCCGTCTCCCGCCTGGCAGATTCCACGTCCCTCCACATCCTCCGCGATGCGTTCGGCGTGAACCGGGCGGACCCGTCCTCCGTCCCAGCGAAAGCGCACGATACCCTTCAGAGTCGTCGCCCAGATCCACCCCTCCCGGTCACGCATGAGTCCGAAGACGCGCGTCCGGCCGGCCCCGGCAAGGGAAGGAAATCGCCGCACCTGCCCACCACGAACCGCGGCGAGGCCCTTCGGCGTGCCGGCGAGCAGCGTGCCGTCCTCCAGCGGAAGCAGGGCCCAGGCTTCATCGATGCGCCCGATGCCCACCGGCACGAGCCTGCCGCTTTTCCCGAGGCGGGACAGGCCGGCGGAATGCCCTATCCACAAAGTGCCTTGCGGGTCTCGCGCGAAAGCCAAAACCATGCCCCCCAGCCCGGGTAGCTTGCTAGGCCAGGAATGCAGGCTCAGGTCGTACACCTTGACCAGCCCGTTGTCCGTGGCGAGCCAGAGTATGCCGTCGCGATCGACACAGGCGCCCGTCGCGCCTCTCGCGGGAAGACCGTGCTCGTCGTCGATCAGCTCTGGAGCCCGTCCCCTTTCCAACACGGCCACGCCGTCGTCTTCCGAGACAAGAACCAGACGGCCGCCACCGGCGGCCGCGCCGTCCGCCGAAAAGCCTTCCGGTAAGTTCCACGACCGGTCGACGACAAACCGCCGCCCTTCAAGGCGAGCGACCGCATGCGGTGCTATGAGGAAGGTTTCTCCATTGAGGAACACCAGGCCGACCACGGCTCGGATGTCGGCCGGGAGCCGAAGGCGGTCGATCCCGTCCGTCCCGAACCGGACTATTTCGCGCCCGTCCGCGACCAGGATGTCGTGTTCGCCGGCCGGTCCGATGACATAAGGCTCGCGGTCGTGCACGCGTCCCATCAGGTCAAGACGCCCCCGCAACCATCTGTACACTTCACCCTGACCGGCGAACCACACGGCTCCATCGCCGCTCGTAGCGGTCTGGAGACGCCTTCCAGCCAAAACACGCGCGGCCCCGGGGAGGCGTTCCACGACCGGCGCGCCCAAGGGCCCGGCCATCGCTTCGACAACAGCCGGACCCTCCTGGGTCAGGACCCAGAGAAGACCGCGGTCATCTTCCGCGAGCGCCTTTACCGAATCATGCGGAAGCCCTTCGACGGCGGTCAGGTTGGCAAAGGCCCGGCCGTCATAGCGGCCGGCTCCGTATGCAGTGCCTGCCCATATGAACGCGTTTGAATCCTGAAAAACGCTGAAGACCTGGGAGAACTTCAGGCCATCGTCCGTGGAATAGATCCGGAAGGCGGGTCGCTGGGCGATTGTCGTGAGCGTTGCCGCGGCCAGCGTGAAGAGCACACCCCAATGGACAAGGCGCCGGAGCGGGTTTTCCTCCACTGCGAAGGCCCGCGTCACGGTGTTTTTGTCGCTCCGGATTCAACCCCCATTGACAGTTCCCCCTGCGTCTGAAGATAAGCCCCGCCTGCATGCCCGTCAAGCCTTGCAGGCTGGTGAGAAAACCGCGGGGATTGCGCTCAGGAGGTATTGGGGGGAGGAGTTCGGCCCGGCTGGAGGGTCTCTGGCATCACCTGGCGCACCCGCAACCGCGGCAACAGCGACACGACAATAGAAATTCTCAGGAGCCTGCCGGGGCTCGAGCCTCTGGGACAGGCCGCGGCCGCTGGCGTCAGATGGAAAACCGGCGGCTCCGACTGAGACCGGGCAAAAAATCAGTGGCGCCGATGGTCGAGGCCGGTGATCTCGACGGTCTTGCACATCTCGTAGAGCCTGGACCGCGTGCGCGTGCCGATGCGGTCTTCCAGGGAGATCTCTCCGGATGCCGGGTTGTCGAGGTAATTCGTCGTACAGAGCGTCGGGCGCTGCTCGTTGTACCGCTGGCTGACGAGGTAGTGCAGGGTATCCTGGGCCCATGGGGAGGACACGCAGCCCAGTTCGTCGATCAGGAGGAGATCCGCCTCCACGAGGGGCGTGAGGATGTCGTATTCGGTTTCCTCCACGGACGAGCGCCCGTAGGTGGACCGGATCTCGCGGTAGAGGTCGTTGAGGTCCACGAAGAGCGCAGGCATGCTTCGACGCAGGAGTATCTCCTGCAGGATGGCCACGGCGAGGTGCGTTTTGCCGACGCCGCACGGCCCGATGAAAAGAAGACCCTTGGCCCCTTCGGGAAAGGCCGGGTAGTCCTCGGCGTACTTGCGCGCGATGGCCAGGGCGGCATCTTGGTTGCTTCCCTTGGCGGGCTTGTACGTGCCGAAGACATAGCGGTTGCGATAGCGGAGGGGGATCCCCGCCCTTTCTATGAGCCGCGTCACGCGGTCCGGGAGACGGCAATCGCACATTCGCGCGTAAAGCGCTCCATCCTTGTCCTGCACCACGTAGCCCGTCCCGTGGCAGTGGGGGCAACTGGCCCGGCTCATCGTTTTCCTCCCAGGAAGCTATTCTCTATCCAGAGCCCGAGTCTGTCCACCTCGTCGAGACCGAAGGCGGGTACGGGGAACGGCCCTTCCACGTCCGACACGACGGCTCTCAGCGTCGCGTCGCCAAGACAGAGGGGCTCCCTGGACCGGGCCCTTCGTACGACTTCTATCTTTGGCCAGCCCCCGGTCTTGTAGCCCTCGGTGATGACCATGTCCACGCCGTCGAAGAAACGCCCCACGAGCGCCCCGCGCTCCGGCGGATTCCGAGACCCTCTGCCGGAAGGCGATCTCGCCGGCGCCGGCGATGAGCACGCGGTCCGCGCCGGCCTCGAAGTGCCTGTACGTGTCCTTGCCTTCGTAGTCCATCGTGAACCCGTGGACGTCGTGCTTTATGGTGCCCAGGCGCCACCCCCTGGCCGTCAGCCATTGCAGGAGCTTGACGATGAGGGTCGTTTTTCCCGAATTGCTGCGTCCCACCACGGACAAAACCGGCACCGAGGATGCCACAGACCACCTCCCACACGAGGATAGCACAACGAAAAGAGGAAGGCGGGGAAGCTGAGTTCGGGATTTCCGATTGGGGATTTGGGATTTGAACTACGGCAGACGGCATGCCTTCGGAGCAGACGGCGGAAGTCGGCCGACCGATTGCCCCTTAACCGATTGCCCCTTAACCAGGAAAGTTTCTGGGTGCCACCCCCAACCGGATAGTTCGTTCATCCGCTCACCCGGCTTCCGGGCGCGGCTTTGCACGGACGGGGCAAAACCGATAAAATGCTTTTTTTTGAAGAGAAAGGACACAAAATGCCCATAGACCCCAATCTGCAGCCGATCGACGTCCTCCGGATGGCCCTGGAGAAGGAAAAGGAAGCCTTCGCTTTTTACAGCGAGGCCGCCGGGATGGTGAACAACCCGGTCACGAAGTCGACTCTTCTCGAGATGGCGGAAGAAGAGAAGGCCCACATCAAGAAGATCGAAGGCGTGCTTGATCGCTATTTCTACCGCGACAATTGAGGCCGCATGAGGCTCCCGGACGGTCGAATCTACCTGGACTGCAACGCCACGACGCCGATTGATCCGGTCGTGGCGGAGGTCGTGCAGCGCGCGGTCGTGACCCTTTTCGGCAACCCGTCGAGTCCGTACCGCGAAGGCAGGGACGCACGCGGCCTTCTCGAGTCGTCGCGGCGAAACAGTTGCGGCCTTCGTGGGCTGTCGTTCGGACGAAATCGTCTTCACGTCATCGGGAACCGAGGCCAACCACCTGGCCCTTCGTTCCGCCGCCCTTGCGCGGCCCGGAAGGACCAGGGTGCTCGTTTCCACGATAGAGCATCCTTCGGTCTATGAGCAGAGGAGCGCGTTGGAGAAGGCCGGATGCCGGGTCGACGAAATCCCGGTCGAAGCCTCCGGGCGTCTGGACCTGGGTGCGCTGGCAAGCCTGCTCGGCGAGGACGTGGCGGTCGTCAGCGTAATGACCGCGCACAACGAGACCGGCGTCGTCCAGCCCGTCGCGGAAGCCGCCCACCTTTCGCACGCTTCCGGCGCCCTGTTTCATACCGACGCGGTCCAGGCCGCCGGCAAGGTTCCTCTCCCGTGGAACGACGCGGAGTCGGATTACCTCGTCATCGCGGCACACAAGTTCTACGGCCCGAAAGGGATCGCAGTGCTGGCGGTCCGGGGAGGAGCGCCCGTGCATCCCATCCTGACCGGAGGCGGACAGGAAAGGGGCCTGAGGGCGTCCACCGAATCCGTGGCGCTGGCCGCGGGAATGGCGAAGGCCTGCGAGCGCGCGAGCGCGGCGTTCGACCGCTGGCGCATGATTTCCGTTCTCAGAGACAGGCTGGAAGAACGGCTCGCGAGAGATTTCGGCGCTCTGGTCTACGGAACCGGAGTCCAAGAGACTCCCGAATACTTCTTTTCTGGGCCTGCCCGGCGTCCACGCCCCGAGCCTGGTGGAACGGCTCGATGAAATGGGCTTCGCCGTGGCGACGGGCTCCGCATGCCACAGCGGCTCGGCCGGGTGCCCAAGGGTGCTTCGGAAGATGGGGCACGGCGACGGCTCCGGCGCCTCGATAGTGAGGATCAGCCTGGGGCGGGCAACTACGGGGGAGGACGTCGGCGCATTCTGTGCGGCCCTCCCCGGCGCCATGGAAACAGCGGGTGGGGAAAATGCCTGAAAACGATACGGAATCCGTCGACAAGATATTCATCCTTGTTTGCAAGGGCGATTCGTGCAGCAAAAGAGGACGCCCCGACCGGGTGAGGGTGGCGCTGAAACAGCTCGTACGAGAGTTCCCCGCCAAAAGTGTTAAAGTATCCTTCGTGTCCTGCCTCGGCATGTGCGGGGACGGGCCGAACGTTCTGGTGTGCAGGGGGACGAAGGCCTACCACCACTGCACCGGCGCAGAAGCGGGGGATGTCGTAGCCGAGGTGAGGGGGCGACTTGGAGAATCTGATACGTGACCCGAACGCTCTAAAAATTCTGGATGCGGTCAGCGACGGCGTGATCGTCATCAACCTGGAGCGAGAAATCGTCTTCATCAACGAGACGGCAAAGAGGCTCCTCGGCTACGCCGCGGAAGAGGCGCTCGGGAACAGGTGCAAAGGGATCACACAGACCTCGGAGTGCGACTACAACTGCCCGCTGACCCGAGCCATGAACGAGAAACGCGATCTGAGCAGCGTCTCGATGTGGTACAGGACGAAGGGCGGCCAGCTCCTCAAGTGTTCCACCAACGTGGCGTTGCTGCGAGACGATAAGGGGGACGTCGTGGGCGGGGTGGAGGTATTCACCGATACCACGCAGGTGGCCCAGCTCCAGGAAGCCGTTGAGGAGCGTTTCTCATTTTCCAGCATCATCGGCCGGAACGACTCCATGCAGGAGGTGTTCGACCTGATCCGCATGGTCGCCGAAACGGATTCCATCGTGCTCATAACCGGGGAAAGCGGGACGGGCAAAGAGCTCGTCGCGAACGCGATCCACTACAATTCCCTGAGAAAGAACCGGGCCTTCGTCAAGGTGAACTGCGCGGCGCTCAACGAAGGCGTTCTCGAGAGCGAGCTGTTCGGGCACGTCAGGGGCGCCTTCACCGGGGCAATCGCCGACAAGATGGGCCGGTTTGAGATGGCGCACGGGGGGACGATCTTCCTCGACGAGATCGCCGAAATCCCTCCCGCGACCCAGGTCAAGCTGCTGCGGGTGTTACAGGAAAGCGAGCTCGAACGGGTGGGCTCGTCCAAAACCATCAAGGTGGACACGCGGGTCATCGCCGCCACCAACATCGACCTGAACGAGGCCATGCAGGAGGGGAAGTTCCGGCAGGACCTCTTCTACAGGCTGAACGTCTTCCGCATCGACCTGCCCTCCCTGGCCCGGCGGAAGGACGACATCCCGCTTCTCGTGAACCACTTCGTACAGAAGGTGGCCGCGAAGATGCCCGCAAAGGCCATCACCGGCATCGAGACCAACGCCGTGGCCCGCCTCATGGAATACGACTACCCGGGGAACATCAGGGAACTGGAGAACCTCATCGAGCACGCCGCCATACGGAGTAAAGACGGGACGATCCGTGCGCGGGACCTCCCCCTGCCCACCCAGACTCCCGGACGAGCCCGAAGCCCAGCTCTACCAGATCCACTCGCCGCTCGAGACCCTCGAGCGCGACCTCATCATCAAGATGCTCGACGCCAACGAGTGGAAGATCAACAAGACCGCCCAGCGCCTCGGCATAAGCAGGGTCACTCTCTGGCGGAAGATGAAGGAATACGGCGTCCAGAAACCCCGTCATTCATAGCCCGCACCACCTTCCTTATACACATGGTCGACGCGCCTCCGTCGCAGGTCCCTGGAGGACTCCGGCCGAAGGCCGGCTTCCGGGCGTCTTTTCGGGTGAGGCGACACTCTGGGCCGCCGACTTCAGACGGACTTGCCGGGGGCGGCGGCGAGGAGCTTGAAGGCGAGACTCACGGAGGCGTCTCGGGCGGGCGCGCAAACCAGGACGTATTCACCGGAGGGCAGGACGAGATCTTCCAAGGGGACGGGATCGGACACCGGCCCCGTCGGCGAGGTGTAGTAGACCATCACGGTCTTGTTGCCCCGCCGTATCGAAAAGCCCGCCACCTTCCGCCCCTTCTTGCCGGCACAGAACGTGCCCGGAACCAGCGAGACGACGCGGAAGGAGCCCGCCTCCCGTCCCGGGGGGATGACGAAGCGTTTGGGCGCAGGCTCGCACGAGGCTCCGCAGGAGGAGGAGATGAAGACTTCGTGCCCTTGAGAAAAAGCCGCCAGACAGGCGAGAAGAAGGGCGATCGCCAACCACTTCCCAGGCTTCATCCAAAACCTCCCACTCTCACGGTTCAATTGTGGTGCACGAAGCCCCCCAAAACAACCTGTCGGACACGCGAACCCGGACGACCATCCCGGCAATTCACCAGTGTGAGTCCCGGAAGGACCGCGGCACTCTTTTGATAGCCCGTCCCAAGACGCTTTGCAAATCCGAAATCCCAATTTCCAAATCCCAATTCTCCGATACGTCCCCGCCTTGCTTCGCACTTTTTCCATGTGTCATCATGCGTGCCTGAATTGGGGACACATGGAGAAAACATGAAAAGCACCGGGATGAAGATTCTTACGGTCCTCTGCGCCGCGGCGTTTTCGGTGGGAGCGTCGGCTTCGGCGCCCGCGCGCAAAACCTTGGAAGTCATGGTCGGGTCGGCCGCATCGCCGCCGGTCGAGGAGATCGTCAAGCTCTTCGAGAAGAAGGAAGGCGTGAAGGTGGAGGCGCACTACGGCGGATCGGGGGCTCTTCTCTCGCAGATCGAGGTTGCCCGGCGGGGCGACGTCTATTTCCCGGGATCGTCGGATTTTATGGACAAGGCCGTCGCCCACGGCGTCGTGAAAGCCGGTGCGCCGAAGGTGGTCGTCTACCTCATCCCGGCGATCATCGTGCCCAGGGACAACCCCAGGCACATCGCCTCCCTTGAAGACCTGGCCAGGCCTGGCGTCCGCGTGGGCATCGGGCGGCCCGACTCGGTCTGCGTGGGCCTTTACGGCGTTCAGATTCTCGCAGAGCAGGGCCTGCTGAAAGCCGTCCGGCCCAATATCGTGACCCAGACCGAGTCCTGCGCGAAGACCTGCAGCGTGGCCTCGCTCGGCCTCGTGGACGCCGTGCTGGGGTGGCGCGCCTTCCAGTTCTGGGACCCCGCGCGCCTCAAGGCCGTCATGCTGCCACCCGCCCAGGTGGAACGGATAGCCACCATGACCGCCGCACCCACCAAGTATGCAAAGGACAAAGCCCTGGCCGAAAAATTCGTGGATTTCCTCCGGGGCGACGGAGGCGCGGGCGATTTTCCGCAAATGGGGCTACCTGCCCACGCTCAAGGAGGCCCGGCGGTTCACCCTGCCCGACACGCTCGTCGGCGGAACGGCACCGCTGCCCAAGGGATGGGAGGGAGGTTCCTGACGAAGCGGCCTACTCCGTGGTTCAGACTGTGCCTGCTGACGTTCACGGGGATAGCCGTGAGCGTCATGCTGGCCCTGCTCGTTTCGCAGGCGGCCTTTACCGGCATCGGCGAGCCGCTGGCCGCCCTCGCGCGCCCCGAGATCCGGCACGCGCTCCTCCTGAGCGCGCTCGTGGCAACGGCGGCCGCCGGCCTGGCCATACTCATGGCCGTCCCCTCGGCGTATTTTCTCGCCCGAAATCCGTTCCCCGGACGGTTTATCGTGGATACGCTCCTGGACCTGCCGCTCGTTCTATCGCCGCTGGCCGTGGGTTTTTCGCTCCTCCTCTTCTTCAAGACCGATCCGGGCGGTTGGATCGAAACCCACCTCGTCCATTTCGTCTTCGAAATTCCCGGCATCATCCTGGCGCAGGCCATCATGGCCTTCGCCGTGGCCGTTCGTGTCCTCAAAACGGCCTTCGAGGAGGTCGATCCACGCTACGAAGCCGTAGCCCGCCTTCTCGGGTGCACGCCCTACAAGGCGTTCCGCCGGGTAACGCTGCCCATGGCCCGGCCCGGCGTCGTGGCCGCCACCGTGCTGGCCTGGGGCCGCGCGGTGGGCGAATTCGGAGCGACGGTCATGATCGGCGGCGCCGTAGCCGGCAAGACGGAGACCGTACCCGTGGCCATCTATCTCAGGCTCGCAAACGTGGACCTTAACGGCGCCGTGGGACTCATGCTCGTCCTGACGGCCGCCGCCCTGGTGGTTCTCGCGGTCGTGCGGCTGGCCGGGAGGCAGTCGTGATAAGGGTGGAGGGACTGAGGGCAGGCGTCGGGGGATTCTCGCTGGGGCCGGTGGACCTCTCCGTGCCGCCCGCCACGTCTTTCGTCCTGCTGGGACCGACCGGCGCCGGAAAGACTGTCTTTCTCGAGACGATCCTCGGCCTCAACCCGCCGTCCTCCGGCCGCATCTTCATGGGGGGAAGGGATATCACGGACCTGCCTCCCGAGCGGCGCGCCATCGCCTATCTGCCGCAGGACGTGGCCATCTTTCCCCATCTCTCGGTGAGGGAGAACATCCTTTTCGGCCCTGCGGTCAGGCGGCTTCCAAGGCGAGACTGGGCGGCCGCGTTCGAGATTCTGGTGGACAGGCTCAAGCTGGAGGGCATTCTCGGCCGGAAGACCGTTCGCGGGCTTTCGGGCGGCGAGCGCCAGCGCGTCGCCCTCGCCAGGGCCCTCGTAGTAAAGCCCAGCGTGCTCTTCCTGGACGAACCCTTCTCCGCCCTCGACGGCCCCGTGAGACGATCCCTTCAACTGAGCATCAGGGACCTGCAACGGGAGACGGGCCTTACCTTCTTCCTCGTGACGCACGACCAGGAGGAGGCCTTCGTCATGGCCGACCGCATGGCGGTCATGCTGGACGGACGCATCGAGCAGGAAGGCGCGCCCGAGGACTTCCACGAAAGCCCGCGCAATATGGCCGTTGCGAGGTTCCTCCTGATGCGGAACCTCTTCACGGGCGAGGCGGCCGGGGCGCGCGGCGATCGCGTCGTCCTTTTGGCGGCCGGCGTCCGGCTGGAGGCCATGCGTCCCCGGGAGGAGAACGTGGAGGGTTCCTGGCACATCGGCATCCGGCCCGAGAATATCGTGCTGATTCGGCCGGACAGGCCGCTGGCGCTCTGGATGACGAGCAATCTGCTGGAAGGCGTCGTGGAGCGCGTACTCAACCTGGGAAACCGGCGCGTTCTGAGCGTGTCCGTGAGGGGGGGCGACGGCCTGTCCCTGGAGGTGGCTCTCTCTCAGCACGCCTACCACGACGTGCGTCCCGCCGAAGGCGACGCCGTCCGCCTCCACGTCAAACCCGAAAACATCTGGCTGCATAGAGAGTGATCGAGCGATACGGCGATCGAGCCGAGAGAAGACCTTCGAAGGCCCTCCCAGGGCCGTCTTTAACCTTCTCTTCAGCCTTTCGGCCTTAGCCTCTAGCTTGTCTCAAAGAACGCTTCCACGTCCTCGATCCGGTCGGTGAGCTGGAAGGGGGGAAGGGATTCCACGAGGAGGCGGCCGTAGGACTTCTGCCTGAGCCTGACGTCCAGACAGGCCACGACGCCTCTGTCGCGCGTGGACCTGATGAGGCGCCCGGCCCCCTGCTGGAGGATGATGGCGGCGGAGGGCACCTGGTAGTGCCCGAAGGGATTCCGCCCGGCCTTTCTCAACCTTTCGATGCGCGCCTGCACGAGCGGATCGGACGGGACCGCGAAGGGAATCTTGTCGAGGATGACCAGCGAAAGCGCATCGCCCTGGACGTCCACACCCTGCCAGAAGGACGACGTGGCGACGAGGACGGCGTTCCCCTCGGCTTTGAAGCGTTCGAGCAGCGCGCCTTTCGGCTCCTCGCCCTGCACGAGGATGGGATAGGGCGCCCCGGCCAGGGAGTCGGCGACGGCGCGCATGTTCTTGAAGGACGTGCACAGGACGAAGGCGCGGCCCTCCGAGTAGCCGATGAGAGTACGCACGGCTTGCGTCAGCGCTTCCGTGAAATCGGGAGCCGTCGGCTGGGGAAATCTCGACGGCACGTAGAAAAGCCCCTGCCGCTCATAGTCGAAGGGGCTTTGCAGGCGGAGTTCCGTCGCCTCCGCGGGGACCCCGAGCCGGTCCCGGAAGTAGGTGAAGGACCCCCCGACCGTCAGCGTGGCCGAGGTAAAAACGGCGGAACGCAGGCGCCGGTAGAGATTCTCTTGCAGGAGCGGACCGACCTCCACCGGGCTCGCCCCGAAGACGGTGTTTCTTTCCGTCACCTCCAGCCACCGCACGTACGCATCGTCCTCGGAGGTGGTGATGAAATCCATGGCTTCCCGCCATCCGTCGAGCCTTTCCAGGAGGCCCGGCGCTTCCTCCGGCGGCTCCTTCGTCGACTCCAGGGCGAGGGATGCGGCGTCCAGGGCAGCATTCAGCCGTGAAAGGAGGGATTGCTCATCCTCGTTCAACCCGTCCGGCCTCAGGGTCGATCTGCCCTCGCGCCCGTCGAACCGCCCGAAGAAGAACTGCATGGCCTGGGTGGCCTCCTGAAGCGACCTGATGATGGGGTGGTCGGTTTCGGATCTGAAGACCCTTGCGGTGTCGTGCAGCCACTCCTGCAGCATCCTTTTGCTCGCCGCCACCCCGAAGAAGGACGTGGCCGTATCTTCCGCCTCGTGGGCCTCATCCAGCACCAGATGCCCATACTCCGGAAGGGCGGCGGCGTCCCAGCGCTGTTTGAGGGCAAGGTCCGCAAAGAGCAGGTGATGGTTCGTGATGACCACCTCCGCCGCTTCCGCCTCCCGGCGCAGTTTGACCACGAAGCAATCCTGGTAGAGGGGACAGTGGGAGCCGAGGCAACGTTCGGCCCGGGCATTGACGTCCCTCCAGAGGGAGAGGTCTTCGGGGATCCCCTTCCATTCCGCCTTATCGCCCGTGCCGGTCTCCTCGGCCCACGCCTTGAGGCGCTTGAGATACCGGGCCTCGTGGTGCGACTTGAGCAGTGGTTCTTTCAGGAAGGCATCCCAGTAGTAGCGGCAGAGGTAGTTCGCCCTCCCTTTGACCGTCACCGTGCCGACCCGCCGGCCGAGAATCTTCTCGCAGAGCGGAATGTCCTTGTTGGCAAGCTGCTCCTGGAGGGCCTTGGTCCGCGTCGAAACGACGATCCGCTTGTCCATTCCGAGGCTCGGCAGAAGGTAGGCGAGGCTCTTTCCCGTACCCGTTCCGGCTTCGACCAGCAGAAACTCGTCGGAGGTCAGGGCCCTCCATACGGCCTTCGCCATGGCGACCTGCCCGGGGCGGTCCTCATAAAAGGGCTCGCGGGATAGCGTCCCCCCGATACCGAGGAGCCCTTCAAAATCGGGGGCGGCTTTCCTGGCTGGGATCACGCGCGGCTCCGGGCGTAGTTTCGGCCTTGTCCTTGAGCCAGGCGCCCAGGCGCTTGGAGGCGATGGACCGCGGGGACCTTTCGGGGTGCCATTGGATGCCGAAGACCTGCGGTCGCTCGGCGTTCTCTATGGCCTCGACCACGCCGTCCGGTCCCCACGCCGTCGCGATAAACCCCTCTGCGAGGCGCCCCACCGCCTGGTGGTGGGACGAAACGACCCGAATGTCCGGCGTGGGGCAGATCAGCGCGGCCAGGCTCTCCGGCCGGGTCCGCAGGCGGTGAAGGGGCGGAGCGCCTCCCGGCTCGGACCTGCGGTGTCTACACTCCGGGTCCTCCAAATTACGGATCAGGCCTCCTCCCAGCGCCACGTTCATGGTCTGGCAGCCGAGGCAGATGCCAAGAAGCGGCATGCCCATCCTCGTGCAGCGCCACACGAGCGAAAACTCGAAGGCCGAACGGTCCCGGTGCGAGAATTTCTCCCCCGGCATGGGCTCCGGATCAGCGCCGTAAAGGAGGGGCTGGATATCGCCGCCGCCCGACAGCACCAGGGCGGAGAGTCCTCGTACGGCCTCCGCCTCCCAGCCGGGAAGAGCGGGAAGGGCGACCGGGTACAGGCCGGCGCGGCGGATCCATTCCAGGTAATCCCTGTTGAGGATCATCTTCGGCGCACCGTCGTACGTCTGCCAGTCGGCAGTCACACCTACCCTGAGCATTTCAGCGGAGCGACCTCGTCTTGAGGAAATCCCTAATGAGCGGTCCCAGGTGGAGCAGTTTGGCCAGCACGCCCTCGCTCCTGACCATGCGGTAATTCCTGGCGAGGTCCAATCCGCTCCTTCCGTATGGGAACCACCACAATTCCCTGGCGCGCCTGCCGCTGTCCACGCCGATGAGCTGGGGGGTCGTCAATTCGTGGAGGCTCCCAAGCCAGTGGCTACGGCCCTTTCCGGACGACTTCACGCCGCCCCACGGACACTGGGCCTGTCCGTGCGTGTAGGACGTGTCGTTGATCCACACGGAGCCGGCTTCCAGGCGCCTTGCCAGCCGCATGCCGTTCTCCACGTCGGAGGTCCATATGGTGGCCGAAAGGCCGTATGGGCTGTCGTTGCACCAGGCCACCGCCTCGTCCAGAGTCTTGTAGGCGGCGATAGGGATGACGGGGCCGAAGGTCTCATCGCGCATGAGGGCGCAGTCGAGCGGCACGTCGGCCAGGACCGTAGGCTCGAAGAAGAAGCCGGGGCCGTCTATTCTCTTTCCCCCGCAGGTGACGCGCGCGCCCCGCGAAACGGCATCCTGCACCTGCGTCTCGACCTTGGCGCGCTGGGCCTCGGAAACCAGGGGCCCCATGTCCACGTCGTCCTCCATACCGTTGCCGGTCCTCATGGCGCTGACATGGGCGGTGACTTCGGAGACGAATCTTTCCGCGATCCGTTCGGGCACGAAAAACCTCTCCGAGGAGGAACAGGCTTGCCCCGTTCCGAAACAGCCGCCCCACACGGCGCCGTTCACCGATCTCTCGAGGTTGGCGTCGGGCAGGAGGAGGAAGGCGTCCTTTCCCCCGAGCTCCATCTCGGAAACCATCATCCTGCGGCTGATCCGCTCCTGTATCGACAACCCGGCCGCCGTCGAACCCGTGAAGAGGACACCGTCGATGGCGCCGTCCACAAGAAAGGCGCCCGTCTCCCTGTCTCCCGTAATGCAGTTGAACACGCCCGGAGGAAAACCGGCCTTCCTGAAGAGGCCGGCGATCTTGATACCCACCAGCGGGGTGAGTTCCGAGGGTTTGAATACGACGGTGTTTCCCGCCGCCAGGGCGGGCAGAATCTGTCCCATTGGTATGGCGAACGGCAGGTTCCAGGGCGAGATGACCCCCACGACGCCCACCGGCACGCGTCGGATCGTGTGCCTCTTGGTCCAGAGCAAGGGATTCGTAGGCCTTACGGACCTGTCCTTCAGGTAGGACGGTCCCTTGCCGATGAGTCCGGTCATGAAATCCAGGACGCCGTGGACCTCGACGAAATGCGCTTCCTGAAGGGGCTTGCCGTTTTCCTGGGTCACCAGGGACGCGATGGCATCGCCTTCCTCCCGGACCAGATTCCTGAGGACCTCGAGATACCCGAATCGCTTCTGGATGGACAGCGCCGCCCAGGCCGGCTGGGCCGTTCGCGCCGCTTCCACCGCGAGGGCGACATCTTCGCGGTTGCAGAGGGGCGCGGAACCGATCGGTCTTCCCGTGGCGGGATTCAAGCTCTCGAAGCGGTCGTTCTTCTCGTACAACTCGCCGCCGATCAGGACCTTGCCGTCCACCAGTCGGTCGGGTTCCCGCGCGATGTTACCCATTCACCAGCTCTTTCACGACGGTGGGCACCCCTCCGGCCGACCAGTCGGAGGCGCCACGGGCGACCCAGGCCACCCGGCCCTTCTTGTCCAGAAGGATGGTCGTGGGGATGGCGCTCACGCCGAGATCGGACGCGAGGTTGCCGCTGTCCATGTAGACCGGAAATTTCCCCTTGATGCCGGCCAGGAACTGGCCCACCGGGGCGGTCGAGTTGTCCACGGACACGGGAACGACAACCACGCCCTTTTCGCCCTCCGCCTTGGCCGCGTACTTCGCGAACTCGGGGAACTCGGCCCGGCAGGGCGGACACCACGTGGCCCAGAAATGCAGGACCACCACCTCGCCCTTCAGGGAAGCGAGGTCCAGGCTCGAACCGGAAGGCCTGGCAGGCGGCAGCGTCACGGCGGGAACGGCCCGCCTCTGGGCGGACGGGTATCCCGCCGCGGATGTTTTCCCCGGTTCCGCCGAAGATTCCCGCGCGGAGGACATAAACCGCAAGAATCGCCGCCGCCGCCCCGATGATGAGCCATGCAATTCCGCTCGAATTCCCTGCTTTCGCCTTCGGTGAATTACCTTTTGCCATTTCTCACTCTCCCGGCGCCGCGCCTGATCAGGTTCACCTTGTCAGGGGGCACATGGTCTTTTGCTTCCCGTAAGAACGGCCCTTGCCGGGATCCCCGGGAAGTCTGTCTCTTCAGGAAGTGGCCGCCGTCAGGGCGAGCGGCCGCTGGAAAACCTCGACCCACGGCTTCGATCCGGGCGACCGCATGACGTCCATTATGAAGGCCCCCGGCACGACAGACAAGTCCCTCCAATTGGTTGAGCCCTTGATACTTATAAGGTATGATGCTTTGTGAAGGAGAGAGCACCCGCCATGGCCAAGGGACGAGTCAGGGAACTGGATTGGATAACCGTACGCTACAAAGACATCTTCGCGATAATCGGCATCCTGGTTACGGTCGTGGCCATCGGCGGCGGGGCCTTCATTTATTGGCGCTGGCACGGTAATCCGCAGATCCAGGCCGAAAGGGCGCTGACCAGGGCCCAGCGCATGATAGACACCATGGACACCCCCAATCTGGCGGCCGAAGTGCGCGCCACGATCAACCAGGCCCGGAACATGCTGAACCAGGGTCGTGCCGAATACCAGGCCAGGCACTATCCCAAGGCCCTCTCCATTGCAAAGGACGTCCTCTCCACGCTGAAGAATGTCCAGGTTGCGTCCCCGAGTTCCCAGAAGTACGCCGTCCTTGTCGATACGGAAGGCTCCGTGGAGGTGAAGCGCACGGGACAGCACCTCTTCAGCGGAGCAAAGGAGCAGATGATCCTCGAGGACGGGGACATCGTACGCACCGGGCAGAACAGCTACGCGAAGATCAAGTACCACAACGGCCAGATTCAGATCGTCAACCCCGATTCCCTGGTGGTCATTCAGGTGATGTTCACCACGTCGGACGGCGCAAACCGCATCGAAGTCGCCTTGAAGCAGGGCTTCGATCGAGACGCAGACGCCCAAGGACATGACGCCAAATGACGAGAGCATCATCGCCACGGAATCCACCAAGGTGCGGCCGGCACCGGCTTCCCGGGTGGGCGTGGCGCAGGCCCCGAACGGCCAGGTCGTCACGTCGGTCTATTCGGGGTCCACCGAGATCGAAGCGGCCGGACAGAAGGAGACGGTCGACGCCGGCGTGTCGGGCGCTTCGATCATCACGACGACTTCGGGCTTTTCGCCGAAGGAGATCCTCGTCGCGCCTCCGACGGCCGAATACCCGAAGGACCAGCAGGTATTGCGCGTGGACGACCCGGTCCGCCAGACGATCAGCTTCGAGTGGACGGGCGGAACGCCGAAAGCGCAGTTCCAGATTTCGGCCAAGCCGCTCTTCTCGAAGCTGCTCGCCCCCGATCAGCTGGTTTCCGGCGCGAAGATCGCCATCGACGGACTCCCGGCCGGCACGTATTACTGGCGCGTCCGGTCCGAAGGCTCGACGAAGAAGACGTACTGGTCCCCCATTTACAGGTTCCGACTGCTGCAGATATACCAACGCCCGAAGATCAAGCGAGACATCAAGCTGACCGTGGACGCCACGCCCATCGGAGACGGCGTCATCATCCAGGGAAGCACCGACCCGGGCGTTTCGGTCTCCGTCAACGACATCGAGATTCCGGTGAACACGGACGGAACCTTCAGCAAGATCTTCCTGTTCTCCGACGTCGGGACCCAAACTTTGCAGGTCCGCGCCTTCGATGACGAGGGCAACGAAAAAATCTGGCGCAAAGCAGTTCCAATCCGTCGCTTATTAGCGCACGGGGCCCGCGGCCGTGAACAGGTCTCTTGATCGCAAATACAGGGAACTGGAGAAGGCTTACCGGTTAAGTCCGAGCAACTCCGGATCATGGGGGAGGTCGTGAGGACCGCCAATTCCATGCTGGAGCCGGAAGCCCTGATTTCCTACGTCATGGAGCGGGTCCAGCTCCTGGCCCGGTCGGAGGCCTGGAGTCTCCTTCTCCTGGACGAAACGGAGGAATGGTTGATCTTCAGGGAAGCGCTGGGCGCGCTGTCGCACGGGCTCAAGGACGTCAGGCTCAGGGTCGGCGAGGGCATAGCGGGTCAGGTCGCCAAAACGGGCTATCCCCCTGCTGGTGAACGACGTCGAGAAGAGCCCCTATTTCAACGCCGAGATGGACAGGATCACGGGGTTCCGCACCCGGTCGGTCCTGTGCGTACCCCTGCGAAGCCGGGGCAAGACCCTGGGCGTCCTGGAGGTCATCAACAAGGTGGGGGGAACCGACTTCACCGAATCGGACCTCGACACGGTCCTGCTCTTTTCGGAACCGGTGGCCGTGGCCCTGGAAAACGCCTTCATGTTCCAGAAGATCAAGCAACTTTCTCTTGTAGATGACCTCACACAGCTTTACAATGCCCGGTACCTGCGGCAGGCCCTGGAGGTCGAGATAACGAGGGGCCGGCGCTACGATTACCCGGTCGCCGTGCTCTTTCTCGACCTGGACGGATTCAAGCAGGTTAACGACCGATACGGCCACCTGGTGGGTAGCGATACGCTCAAGGTCGTGGGGACCATCCTCAAGGACCTGGTGCGGAACGTGGACATCGTGGCCCGCTACGGCGGAGACGAGTTTACGCTCATTCTGCCCAATACGGATTCGGAGGGCGCCATGCTCGTTGCACAGCGACTCAGGCAGGCCATTTCAGAGCATGACTACGCGGCGGACCCGGGCTACCAGTTCACCCTTTCAGCGAGTTTCGGTGTTTCCTGTTTTCCGGTCCATGGTGATACGCCTGACCGTCTCATACAGAGGGCTGACCAGGCCATGTACCGAGTGAAAGAATCCACGAAGAACGACTGCGCCCTTTACGCTTAGGAGCTCTCTATGCCTTTCAGCCTTCGATCCCCGTTTTCCTTCCTGTCCAACGACCTCGCCATCGACCTGGGTACGGCCTACACGCTGGTCTACGTCAAGGGGAAAGGAATCGTCGTCCGCGAACCGTCCATCATCGCCATGAACCAGAAAAACGGGAGGGTCGAGGCTGTCGGCAGGGAAGCCAAGGACATGCTCGGAAGGACGCCCGGAAATATCGTGGCCATCAAGCCCATGAAAGACGGCGTCATCGCGGATTTCGAGCACACGGAGCGCATGCTCGACTATTTCATAAAGAAAGCCCACAACAGGAAGCTGGTTGTCCGTCCCAGGATCGTCATCTGCATTCCGAGCCAGATCACACAGGTCGAGAAGCGGGCCGTCCGGGATTCGGCTTACAGGGCAAAGGCCTCCTACGTCGCCATGGTCGAGGAACCCATGGCGGCGGCCATAGGCGCCGGCATGCCCATCACGGAGCCCACGGGCAACATGATCGTGGACATCGGAGGCGGCACGACGGACGTGGCCGTGATTTCCATGGCCGGTATCGTCTATTCGAGGACCGTGCGGATCGCCGGCAACGAAATGGACGAGGCCATCTCCCAGTACATAAAAAAGCGCTACAACCTCCTGATCGGAGAACGCACGGCCGAGGAGATCAAGATCCGCCTCGGTTCTGCCTACCCGATGGACGAGGAGCAGACGATGGAGATCAAGGGGCGCGACCTCGTCGACGGCATTCCGAAGACGCTCGTCGTCTCGTCCGAAGAGATTCGCGAGGCCCTCTCCGAAACGGTCTCGATCATCATCGACGCCGTCAAGCAGGCCCTTGAGCAGACGCCGCCCGAGCTGGCCGCCGACATCGTGGACCGGGGCATCGTTCTGACGGGCGGAGGCGCCCTGCTGCGCAACCTGGACAAGCGCCTCAGGGAAGAAACCGCCCTTCCCGTCCTCACCGCGGACGACCCATTCTCTTCCGTGGTCCTCGGTGCCGGCAAGATGCTCGACGACTTCGAGCTTCTCAAGAGGGTCGCCGTAGAGTGATCAGAAGAAGCGCCCTGTCCCGCCGACCCGAAGTATTGCTGCTCCTCATCGTGGTCGGCTACCTGGTCTTTCTGACGGTCCAGGTGCGTCACGGAGAAAAGACGGTCTTCGGCAACCTCGCGATGGCGGTCTTCGGCCCCTTCCTGTCCGTGTTCAACGAGGCCTCCCGGCTCACGCACGAGGGCGTTCAGGCCTACATCTGGCAGCGGGACGCGGCCCTCGCGGCGGAGAGGGCGGAGATGAAGAACCGCGAACTGGAGGCGAAGATTCAACTCGCCCGGCACCTCGAACAGGAAATCATCGGGCTTCGAGCGCTCATCAAAGCTCCCAGGCCGAAGGATATCGACATCGTCGGAGGCCGCGCCCTGACGCAGTTCGGCGCCCCGTTCGGGCGATACCTGCTCATCTCCTGTTCACCGGACATTTCGAGTCCCCGACGGGACACCCATCATGTCGACCGAAGGCGCAGTTGGCCGCGTGATCGGCAAGGCAGGGGATCTTTTCAAGGTCCTCATGATCACCGATCCCAACAGCGCCATCGGAGTAGTTTCCGCCAGGACGGGGGTGAACGCCGTCGCCGTCGGGGCGGGCGACCACCTCATGGTTCGCTGGGTTTCGAACGAGGCGGACGTGAAGGTCGGGGACGAATTCGTGACATCGGGAGAGGACGGGGTCTTTCCCGCCGGTGTCAACGTCTGCGTCGTCACCTCGGTCGAGAACGGTTCCGATTATCTCAAGAAGATCACCGCCGCACCGCTGGCCCGGCTCGACAAGCTGACCTGGGTTCTGCTGCTCAAGAGTAAGAATGCGTAGAAAATTGATCGCCGTCCTCGTCCTTCTGGTCCTCGCCGTCGTAGTGCAGACGCTCCTGCCCCTCCTGTCGGGGGATCTGACCATCGCGAGTCCCTTCCTCGCCCTCCTGACCGTCCTGTCCCTCCGGCAGGGCAAACTGGCCGGCGTGCTCTGGGGCGCCGTTCTCGGAGCCATCAGCGACGCCTACTTTCTTCCGTTCGTGGGCTTCCATGGAATCGCATTCACCATCGCGGGGTACCTCCTGGGCTGGATAGGCAACAAGGTCGTTATCCAGGGCGTCCTCCCGTTGTTCTTTTTCGGCTGGGGGGCTTATGTTCTTGATGCGGCGGTGGTCGGCCTGCTGTACCGCATGCTCGGCTTGCCGCTGCCGTCTCCGATCGTGGTGCTCGTCCTTGCGGGCAGCGTCATTACGGCATTATTGACGGCGGGCCTGGAGGCGGTGGCGTGCCGCGTCTGGCCCGAGGAAAGAACATGAAGGCCTCTTCGGATCGTCATCTCGGACCCAAACTACAGTTTTTGATATTCGCCCTGTGGACCGTTTTCCTTGTTTTCACCGTGCGGCTCTTCTACCTGCAGATCCTCCAGGGCGGCTACTACCACACCCTGAGCGAAAACAACTACTACGCGTTCCATGGTCCTCAGGAGTCCGCGGGGCAAGCTCCTGGACAGGAACGGGAAGATCGTCTGCCGTAACAGGATTTCCTTTTCGCTCGTCTACGACACGGATAGAGGCGTATCGATAGAAGACACCCTGACCGCCATCAAGAGAATCCTCGGCGTGACCATGACCCGCGCCCAGGTGGAAGAAGCCCTTCATCGGAGCGCCGTTCCCCACGTGGCCGTGCTAGCGAGGGATATCCCCGTCTCGTGGCTTCAGAAGGTCGAGGCCCACCAGGTCGAGCTCAAAGGTCTGCACATGGAAATGGAACTCCGGCGCAACTATCCCTACGGCGACCTGGCCAGCCACGCCATCGGGTACGTAGGCCTGTTGTCGCCCGAGGAAGCGAAGGACATGCACCTGAAGGATGTGGATCCCTTCATCGAAGTCGGCAAGACCGGCGTCGAGAAAACGGCCAACAGGTTGCTCATGGGGACGAGCGGCCGGAGGATCGCGCAGGTCAACAGCCTGGGCCGCGAGGTTGACGATCCGCGCTTGCGCCTGCCGGGCGTCGGCGTCGTCCGTGAACCGGTGCCGGGCAGGAACATACACCTCACAATCGACATGACCCTCCAGACCATCCTGGAGAAGGCCTTCGGAAACGAGACGGGCTCCGCCATCTTCATGAATCCCAGTACGGGCCAGATCCTGGCCTGGGTGAGCCTGCCCAATTTCGATCCGAACGTCATCTCCAACACGATGACCCCGGCGCAGTGGCACAAGATCGCAGACGACCCCCGGCACCCCCTTCTGGACCGGCCGATCCAGGGCGCGTATCCCCCGGGTTCGACTTTCAAGCCTTTCGTGGCCCTGGTCGGCCTGGAGGAAGGCGTCATCACTGAAGGGACGACCTTCTTCTGTCCCGGGTACTGGAAGTTCGGCGGCCACGTCTTTCACTGCTGGAAGCGAGGCGGACACGGAACCGTCAACATCCTCACCGCCATCCAGAACTCCTGCAACGTCTTCTTCTACCACGTGGGCGATCTCGTCGGCATCGACGCCCTGGCGAAGTGGGGACGCATTTTCGGCCTTGGACAGAAGACCGGCGTCGACCTTCCCGGAGAACTGAGCGGCATCCTTCCTTCACCGGAATGGAAGAAATCCCGCGGCCTCGGCCCATGGTACCCCGGCGAGACCCTCCCCATAGCCATCGGACAAGGCTACCTGACGGTCACGCCGCTGCAGCTCCTCAGCTTTTACGCCACACTCGCCACGGGCGGCAGGAGATACCAGCCGCTGCTCATAGACCGCCCGCCCCGCCTGCTGAGTTCGGTCGATATTTCCCCCGGAGACCTGGATATAGTCAAAGAGGGGTTGTGGCAGGTTGTCAACAAGGCCGGAACGGGCACGGCGTGCCGGATACCGGGACTGGACGTGTGTGCCAAGACCGGTACCGCGCAGGTGGTCAAGGCCAGCGCGGGCATCAACACCTATGACCTGAAGAAGGCGGAGAGGGATCACGCCTGGTTCGCAGGCTTTGCGCCCCGCAAAGACCCCAGCGTTGTCTTCGTGGTCATGGTCGAACACGGCGGACACGGCGGTAATATCTGTGCCCCCATCGCAAAGGCGGGCCTCGAGTACCTCTTCTACGGGAAGCTCCCGGAGGGGATGACGCCCGAGGGAGGACCGAAGAAAGAAAGCGGGGCAGAATCGATACCGCCGCAGCTCCAAGCCGGGTTCTCGTCCGGCCCCGGCCAGTCGGCGCCTTCCGACACCCGCGAGAGAAAGCCATGAGAAACGCGTTCAGGAATTTCCTGCTGTACGGCGATCACCTGGCCATCCTTCTGTACCTCGGTCTGCTCGTCACGGGAAACATCATGATCCGGTCGGCCACCTTCGGCACGAAATACGCTCCGCTGGCCTCCCGGCAAATGATCTGGACCGGTCTCGCCGTGGGCCTCTTCTTTCTCGCCGTGCTTCATCCCCTACGAAATCTGGCTCGAGTACAGTTACGTCATCTATATCGCATCCATCGCGTCCCTGCTCGCCGTGCTCGTGATCGGACACGCCGTGGCGGGATCGAGATCCTGGCTGTACATCGGACCGCTGGGGTTCCAGCCTTCCGAATTCGCGAAGGTGGCGGCCGCGCTCGCGAGTGCGGCCTACATCAAAGACCTGCCGGACAAGAGCGTCGGTGTCAGGGAAATGGTCGTCCTGGCAGGCATCATCGGGTTGCCCGCCGCGCTCACCTTCCTCCAGCCGGACTTCGGCACTGCGACGACCTTTCTGCCGCTCGGCGCGGCGGCGTTCTATTTCAGCAAGTTGCCGCTCACCCGGATTCTAAAATGGATGGGCGCGGGTACCGTCCTCCTGCTCGTCCTGTTCGCCATTGGCTGGTTCACCTTCTTCAAACCCTACCAGAAGGAGCGCGTCCTCACTTTCCTCAATCCCTCCCTCGACCCCCGCGGCGCCGGGTACCAGGTAAACCAGGCGAGAATCGCGGTGGGCTCGGGCGAACTCACCGGCGAGGGACTTTACTCGGGCACGCAGAACCGTCTCAACTTCCTCCCGGCTCCGCATACCGATTTCATCTTCGGCGTGGTTGCGGAGGAGACGGGCTTCCTCGGAAGCGTGGCCGTCCTGCTCGCCTTCTTCGGGCTTCTTTCGCGGCTCGTCGTCACCATACGCGATGCGAGAGACGCCGAGGGGCGATTCCTCGTGCTCGCAGCCCTCGCCGTGGTCCTTTATCACGTGATCATCAACGTGGGCATGGTCATCGGGATGTTGCCCACCACGGGCATCCCCCTGCCCTTCCTATCCTACGGCGGGTCTTTTCTGATGAGCATGAGCCTGTTCGTGGGCCTGGCGGTCAACGTCCGAACGAGGAGGTTCGTCCAATGACGTCCCGCTACGCTCGGCAGACCTTGCTCCCATGGCTTGGAGAGACCGGCCAGGCGAAGCTTGCGGAGGCCCGCGTGGGGGTGGTCGGACTCGGCGCCCTCGGCAGCGTCTCGTCGGTATTTCTGGCGCGCGCAGGCGTGGGCGGAATGGTTGTCGTCGACAGGGACTTCGTCGAAGAAACCAACCTGAACCGCCAGATTCTGTACACCGAGGCCGACGGAGAAGAACGCCTGCCCAAGGCCGTCGCCGCCAAACGCAGACTCCGTGAAATTCGATCGGACATGGCGATCGAAGCCGTGAACGCCGACCTGGACGCCGAACTGGCCGTCCACCTCTTCGCGGAATGCGACCTGGTCATGGACGGTACCGACAACTTCGAAACCCGCTATCTCCTGAACGACGCGGCCGTCGCCGCCGAAAAGGCCTGGATCTACGCCGGGGCCGTCTCCACCTACGGGTCCGTCCAGGTGATCCGCCCGGGCGAAACTGCGTGTCTTCGCTGCGTCTTTCCCGAAGCCCCACCCCCTGGATCGGCCCCGACCTGCGACACGGCCGGCGTTCTCGGGCCCGCCGTGGGCGCCGTCGCGTCCATCCAGGCCGGCGAAGCGATCAAACTTATCGCCGGACGCGCCGACCTCTGCCCACCCGGAATCGTAACCGTGGACCTCATGACCCTCGCCATGACGCGGGTCAAGGTCCCGCGCCAGCAGGACTGCCCATGCTGCGGACAGAAGCGCTTTGATTACCTCGACGAAAACGCGGGTAGCCGCACGCACAGGATGTGCGGCCGCGACGGTATCATGGTCCTGGCGCCCAGGGGCACCCGGCTCGACCTCACGCGCCTGGAAGAGCGCCTCAAGACCGTCGCCCCCGTCTTCTCCAACAAGTACCTGCTCCAGACCGAGTGGGAGGGCCACCCCGTCACCCTCTACGCCGACGGCCGCGCCATGATCCAGAAGACCGGCGACCCCGTCCGTGCCCGCGCCCTCTACGCCCGCTATCTGGGGATGTGAAGCGGGAGTGATCCAGTGATCAAGTGATTGAGTGATCGAGTGAACAGTGCGCGGGAGCCCTTCGAAGGCTCGTCCGGGGCCGTAGTTCAAATCCCAAATCCAAAATCCTAATTCCCCCATCTTGAGCTTCTCGGCGGTCCACGATATGATCGCTTCATATCAATTTGCCTCAAAGGGCGAGAGGAGGATGCCATGCGACGGACCGTGATCGCGGTGCTTGTGGTGACGCTGTTACTCGGGACTGTCCTGCTGGCCGGGGAACTGGCAGGGGTGACCATGCCGGACCAGGTGACCGTGGGACAACACACCCTGACCCTTAACGGGATGGGCCTGCGCACCAAGAAAGTGCTCTTCATAGGGGTCAAGGTCTACGTGGCGGGACTGTACCTGCCGCAGAAAACCTCGAACCCGGCCGCCATTATCACTTCTGACGAGCCGAAGCAGATCGTGATGCACTTTCTCTACAAGGATGTCAGCAAGAAGAAACTGGTGGATGCATGGAACGAGGGATTCAAGGCGAACGCCCCCGCGTCGATCGATGCCCTGAAGAGCCGCCTGGGCACCTTCAACGGCTACTGGTCCGACATGAAGACGGGCGACGTGGCGGTCCTGACCTACGTACCCGGCCAGGGAACGAAGGTCGAGATAAAGGGCAAGGACATGGGCACGATCGAGGGCCTGGACTTCGCCGAAGCCCTGTTCTCCGTATGGCTGGGACCCCAACCGCCGAACGTCGAACTCAAGGAGGGTCTGCTCGGGAAATCGTAACGCCCCCCCGGGGCGGGAATCGAAGGCTCGGTACCCGCCCCGGGGAACAGTGATCAAGTGATCAAGTTGCGGGAAGGCCTTCCAAGTAATGCGTTCGGCTGTCGGCAGTCTGCGGTCGGACGCTCCGAAGGCCAGTCCCCCGCCGTTTTTTCCTTCCGCCCTCGCACCATCCCGTCCCGAACCCTGTTCAAACCCGAAATCCCAAATCTCGTCTCACTTCCTCACTGCCTCACTCTTCAATTGGATTCCACCCGGACACGCCGGGCGTTCACGATGCGGCGCGTGTGGGGTATGCTGTGTCAGGTGGGCCTTGGAAGCTTGATTCGGAGCGCGTGAATGGGTGGTGACAAAGGAAAACAGGAGCCGGGGCGCCCAATCCCTTGGACCCTCGTCCTGTGGCCGCTGGGGTGCCTGTTCCTCCTGGCGGGCAGGCTTCGCGTCTTCTACTACAGACGACTTTCCAAACCGTTGCGGCTGGCGGCGCCCGTGGTCTCCGTAGGCAATCTTACCTTCGGCGGAACCGGGAAGACGCCCGTCACCATAGAGCTTGCGCGAATGCTGGAGGGAATGGGCCTGCGACCGGCGGTCCTGCTCCGCGGCTATGGTCGCCGGACCATGGGCGCGCGGATCGTCGGGCCTGAAAGCCGGCCCGACGAGGTCGGCGAGGAAGCCTTGCTGCTCGCGCGCAGCCTGCCCGGCGTGACTGTCTCCGTCGGTGAACGGCGCGAGGATGCGGCCGCCCTCGTGGAACCTCCGCCGGACGTCTTTCTTCTGGACGATGGGTTTCAGCACGTGAGGGTCCTCCGCGATCTCGACCTCCTGCTGGTCGACGCCAGCCGGCCCGGCGACCTGCACGCGCCGCCTCTCGGCCGCTTGAGGGAAACCGTCGGATCCGCCCGGCGGGCCGACGCGCTCATCGTGACCCGGGGCGGCGCGGCGGACCTTCCCCGGGCCCTGGCCTCCCGCGCGATGGCCCTCCCGGTCATGGGGGTGCGCTTTAAGTGGATGGAGGACGCGATCGCCGTTCCGGGCGGCGCCGTTCCATGGACGTCGTTCCAGCACAAGCGCATGGTCGCTTTCGCGGGCATCGGCAATCCCGAGGCCTTTTTCGCCCAGGCCCGCGCCCGGGGCTGCTTGCTGGTGTCCGCGCACGCCCTATCCGACCATGCTTTCCCGACCGCAGAACTCGTGGACGCCTTCGAGCGCGAGGCGATGGAAGCCGGCGCGGAGGCAGTACTCACGACGGAGAAGGACGCAGTAAAGTGGGCAGCCCTCTGGTCCGGTTCCATTCCCCTTCTTTATCCGGTCCTCCGCGCCGAACTCGACGACCCTGATGGTTTTTTGAAACGCGCTCTGCAACGCCTGGCTTCGGAGACCGCCTGATGCGCCCGAAGAGCCTCAAAGGCGAAGAGAAGACTCGGGATTGCATCGTCCAGGTGGCGCTTCCCCTCCCCCTTAGGCAGACCTTCTCGTATCGCGTTCCCGCTTCCCTGCCCGTCCCGGACGCCGGTTGTCGGGTGCGCATCGGTTTTGGCCGGAACCACCTCGTGGGCTACGTCGTCGATGATCCCGGCGCCCATCCCCCCGAAAAGCTGAAGCCCCTCGAGGCCATCCTCGACCGGGAACCGCTCTTCTCGCCCGAAATGTTGGCCTTTACCCGATGGATCGCCGAGTATTACTTGGTCTCGTGGGGGTCCGTACTCAAGTGCGGCTATCCGTCGGGCCTGGACCCCTCCCCCCGCTCCAGCTACGAACTCACCTCCGCGGAGGCCCTTCCCGAAGGGCACCCGGTCGCCCCGATCGCCGCCTTCCTCTCGTCGGGCCCCAGAAGCCTGCCCACCTTGCGGGCGAGGTTCGGCCCCATGGCGGAGAGCCTCCTCCAACAGGGCGTGCGCGAGGGCCTGCTGGCCGAGAAGACGCAGTGGAAGGATCGCCGTCGCTTCGGCGGTGCGGACAGGGTCGCCCTCCTGCTGGAACCGGGGAAGCTTGAAGCGTTGATGGCCGACCCGGCCACCCCCCCCTTCCATTCGAAGGTCCTGAAGGTCCTCGCCGACTACGAAACCAAGGGTTTCCCGACCATCGCGCAGGCCGCGGCCAAGGCGCGGGTCCCGCAGTACGTGCTGTCCGAAATGGCCGAAGCAGGATGGGTGGAACTCTTCGACCTCCTCCCGGTGAGGCTGAAGGGCAGCGTCTCGCCGCACGTGCTGACACCGGCCCAGGCCGAAGCCGTGGGCGCAGTGGAAGGGGCCATGGCCGCGGGCCGCCACGAGACGTTCCTTCTGTTCGGCATCACGGGCTCGGGCAAGACTGAGGTCTACCTGCGCCTGATCGAAAGGGCCATCGCGGAGGGAGGCACCGCCCTCTACCTCGTGCCGGAAATATCGCTGACGTCTTTTCTCGCCAGGCGCCTGCTGGAACGCTTCGGTAGCGATCTGGCCATACTCCACTCGTCCATGACGGAGCACGAGCGCGTCCGCCAGTGGATGAGGGCGGCCGGAGGCGGGGCGCGCGTGGTCATAGGCCCGCGGTCCGCCCTCTTCGCGCCCCTTGCGAACCTTCGTCTCCTGATCGTCGACGAGGAACACGACGGCAGTTTCAAGCAGCAGGACTTCCCGCGCTACCACGCCAGGGACATGGCCGTGCTGCGCGGGGTCAAGGCGGACATCCCCGTCGTGCTGGGATCCGCCACGCCCAGCGTGGAGACCTTCTACAACGCCACCGACGGCGGCAAATACACGCTTCTGCGCCTGCCCGAGCGGACGGGCACCGCGAAGCTCCCGCCCGTACGCGTGGTGGACATGCGGGAGGAGTTCCGCGACATCGGCGAGAAGGCCACCCTCTCCCGCGCCCTTAAGGACGCCATGGAGGAGACCCTCGAGAAGGGCCGGCAGGCGATCATCCTGCGCAACCGGCTGGGCTTCGCCACCTTCGTCCTCTGCAGGGAGTGCGGCCGCACGGTGCAGTGCGACGAGTGCTCGGTGGCCATGACCTTCCACCGGCGCGCCAACCGCATGAAGTGTCACTACTGCGGCCGTCAGGGCGTCGTTCCCGAGGCCTGTCCGGCCTGCGGCGGTGACGTCCTCCAGTTCCTCGGGGAAGGGACCGAGAAGGTGGAGGCGGCCCTCACCGATGCCTTTCCAGGCGCGCGTGTTGCCAGGATGGACAGGGACGCGGTCCGCACCGCCAGGGCCTTCGACACGATCTGGCGCGACTTCGAATCCGGAAAAATATCAATCCTCGCCGGGACACAGATGGTGGCCAAGGGGCACGATATTCCCAACGTCACGCTCGTGGGCATCCTTTCGGCCGATTTCCTCCTGGGCATGCCCGACTTCAGGGCCGCGGAACGGACCTTCCAGCTCATCACGCAGGCGGCCGGGCGGGCGGGCCGCGGCCGACTCCCGGGCCGGGTCGTCCTGCAGTCCTTCCATCCCGACCACTACGCGGTTCTGGCCGCCAAGGACCACGACTTCGAGACCTTCTACGAAAGGGACATTCGCTACCGCCGGATGGTGGGCTACCCGCCCGTGGGAGCACTGGCCCGGGTCGAATTCAGGCATGCGGACAAGGCCAGGGTCGACCTCCTGGCGCGCAAGGCGGAGGCCGCACTTCGAACCGCCGGGGACAGGGAGGTGCGCATTCTCGGCCCCGTGGAACCGCCCCTCGCGAGGCTGGAAGGCCGCTACAGGGTCCACATTCTCCTCAAGGCCCCCGAAAGGCAAAGGCTTCGCGCCGTGATCGCCGCCTTCCTCCAGGGGTCCCTCGGGCCCCACAACGGCCGCGAGATGAGCGTCGAGATAGACCCCTACGTTCTCATGTAAGGTCCCCGGGTGAACGAAGATCGTCCCGAAAAAGCGAAAACGGAGGAAACCGGCCGCGAGATCAGGCGGCGTCTCCTGGCGGGCCTGGCGGTCGCCACCCTCCTGTGCACCGTGGGCTTTCTCGGCGCCGACCTCCGGCTGGGCGCCCTGGCGGGGCATCTGCTTTCCCTCGCCCCGGGCGTATCCGCAGGCGTGTCGCATGTGCCGGACCTCCTGCTCCCCTTCACGGCCGTCCTCGTCCTCCTGTGCTGGACGGCGCACATCTGGCTCAGGCGCAGCGGCCGCCCTGAACCCTGGTCCACGCTCACCCTGCGCGCGGGCATCTCCCTCCCCATCGCCTTCGGGGCAAAATCCGTCCTGAAATTCGCCTTCGGGCGCGTCAACGCGCGCGTCTGGCTCGCCGCCCCCCATCTCTACGGCTTTCACTGGTTCCACGGCGGCGGGGACTTCGCCGGCTTCCCCTCGGGTCACATGGCGGTCTTCACGCCCATCGGGCTTGCCCTGGCCTGGGCGTTCCCAAAGTGGCGGCGGCTTTTCTTCGCGGCACTCGTCCTCCTGGCGCTCGCGCTTCTCGTCACCGACTACCACTTCCTGAGCGACGTGGCCGCGGGGACGTACGTCGGTATCGCCTCCGACGCCGCCGCGGTGTGGCTCGCGGGCCGGCGGAAGAACCGATCGATCCGGGACACCGACCCGCTGAGATCCGCACCCACGGCCCGCTGAAATCTATTCCTGCCTTCCAGCGTTATTATCAACTAGACACGTGAAGCGAAACCGGAGATGTACGGGCCCGGTCGAGGGGTATCTTACACGCCGGATCCGCGGGAACCAGGAGCCAGGCTTGACCCTTTCAAGAGAAGAACTGCGGGAGCGCTACAGGGCCGTACGTGCCTTCACGGGGGCTCTCTGCGAACCCCTGGCCGTGGAAGACTACGTGATCCAGTCCATGCCGGACGCCAGCCCTACGAAGTGGCACCTCGCCCACACCAGCTGGTTCTTCGAGACCTTCGTGCTTCGCGACCTTTTGCCCGCCTGCGAGCCTTTCCATCCCGCCTACGCCTACTTGTTCAACTCCTATTACGTTCAGGCCGGGGACCGTTTCAGCAGGCCCCGCAGGGGACTCCTGTCCAGGCCGACGGTGGAGGAGGTCCTCGCCTACAGGCGACACGTGGACGAGCACATGCTCAGCGCGTTCGCCAACGGGGACGACAAAGCCTATGCGCGGGCCGCGCCGGTCATCGAGCTGGGTCTCCACCACGAGCAACAGCACCAGGAACTCCTCCTCACCGACATCAAGCACGCCTTCTCCATCAATCCATTGAGACCCGTCTATCGGAAAGTGCAACACACGAAAAGCGCCGCTGCGCCTGAGCTTTCGTGGGTCGCATTCCACGAAGGCCTGCACTGGATAGGCCACGATGGCAACGCCTTCGCCTACGACAACGAGAGACCGAAGCACCGGGTCTTCCTCCGGTCCTTCGCCCTTTCGTCCCGCCCCGTAACGAACGGGGAGTACCTCACGTTCCTGGAGGACGGAGGCTACGACCGCCCAGAGCTTTGGCTTTCGGACGGGTGGGACCGGGCGTGCATGGAGCGCTGGCGGGCACCGCTCTACTGGGAGAAGAAGGATTCGACGGGTGGTGTACCTTCACCCTTTCGGGCATGCGCCCCATTAATATGCAGGAGCCCGTGTCCCACGTCAGTTTCTACGAGGCGGATGCCTACGCCCGGTGGGCGGGCGCGCGCCTTCCCACCGAAGCCGAGTGGGAGACGGCAGCGCTGGCTTCAGGACAGAGCGTGAAAGGCCACTTCGTCGAGGACGGCCGCCTCCACCCCTCGGTCGCGGACGGGGCTATAAAGGACGGCCCGCTCTGCCAGATGTTCGGCGACGTGTGGGAGTGGACCGCCAGCCCTTATACCGGGTATCCGGGTTATCGACCGCCGGAGGGCGTCCTCGGCGAGTACAACGGCAAATTCATGTCCAACCAGATGGTGCTGCGAGGGGGATCCTGCGCCACGTCGAGGTCCCACATCCGCCCCACCTACCGAAACTTCTTCGCGCCGGGCTGCCGTTGGCAGTTCATGGGCATCCGCCTCGCAAGGGAGGTATGAGATGGCGCCCGCACGAACCCTGACGGCCCCCCGAACCTTGCCGGAGGCCGACGACGCCTTGGACGAGCTGCTCAGGGGACTCACGGACAGCCGGAAGAGCATCCCCTGCAAATACTTTTACGACGAGAAGGGGGCCGGACTCTTCGAACGCATCTGCGCCCAGCCCGAGTACTACCTCACGCGGACCGAAACGACCATTCTCAGGGACAACATCCGCGACATCTGTGCAAAGATCGGCAAAGGTTGCGTCCTGGCCGAGTTGGGTAGCGGCGCCGGCGAAAAGATCCGGCTTCTCATGGACCACATCTCTTCGCTCGCTGCCTACGTTCCGATAGACATCTCGGCTGAGCAGCTCGGGGAGGTCTCACGCGCTTTGCAGAAGGCCTATCCCCACATTCCCGTCCTGCACATCAACGCGGACTATACCAGGCCGCTAAGACTGCCGAGCTTCACCTTCCCCTACTCCAGGATCGTCGTTTTCTACCCCGGTTCGACCATCTGCAATTTCCCACCGGACGAGGCAAGGGCCTTTCTCAAAACCCTCGCCGGCCTTTGCGGCCCCGGCGGAGGTCTGCTCCTGGGCGTGGATCTCAAGAAGTCGAAATCGGAGCTGGACGCGGCCTACAACGATCGCGCCGGCGTGACGGCCGCCTTCAACCTCAACATCCTCGAGCACGTCAACCGTATCTTCGACGCGGCATTCCGGCCGGACCTTTTCAGACACCACGCCTTCTACAACGAAAAAGAAGGCCGCATCGAAATGCATCTCTTATCCATGGAGCGCCAGATCGTGCCCGTCGCCGGTATGCGAATCGAATTCGACCAGGGCGAGAGCATCCTGACCGAGTACTCCTACAAGTATTCTATCGAGGAGTTCCAGGCCCTTGCCGCGGGGATTTTCGAGACGGAAGAGGTCTGGACCGATCAGGCGCGGAGATTCAGCGTCCAGTACCTGGTTAGTCCCTGAAAAAGCGGCCGGAACCCCGAAAACCGGACCACCGACCACGGAGCTCCAGAACCTTCGCGATCCTGCGCCGGCAAAGAAAGGCCCTTCTTTTTGCTATCATCTAATCTATGGCGGAAGAAAAGAAACCGCGGACCGGACACGGTAACCGTACGAGCAAAACAGGATCACCTCGCAGGAGGCTCCTGAAGATCGCTTTCTGGTCGTGTCTCGCGGGCCTGTTGGTCATGGCGGTCCTTGCCGGCTACGAGATTAAGACCTGGCCCGACGTCGCCGCCCTGGCGAGGCACAATCCCGGGACGACCGCTTTCATGGAGCTCTACAAGGCCCGGCAGACCAGGGAGGGCAGGTCGCCCCAAGTCCAGTGGAGGTGGGTTCCCTATGCGCGCATCTCCCCGAACCTCAAGGCCGCGCTCCTCGTCTCCGAAGACATAAACTTCTTCTCCCATCACGGATTCGACCGTCCGGAAATGGAGGACTCGATGCGCGAGGCCTGGAATAAACGCGAATTTCCCCGGGGCGCCTCCACGCTGACCCAGCAGCTCGCCAAGAACCTGTGGTTGTCGCCTTCACGAAACCCCTGGCGCAAGGTGAAGGAAGCCCTGCTCACGATCCAGCTTGAAAAGGACCTCGGCAAGAAGAGGATCCTCGAACTCTACCTGAACGTGGTGGAATTCGGGCCGGGCATCTACGGAGCCGAAGCGGCGTCCAGGGCCTACTTCGCACGATCGAGCGCCGATCTCACGGACACGGAGGCGGCCGAACTCGTGGCCGGCCTTCCGGACCCCGACCGCTGGCACCCGGGCGCGGGCAGCCGCGTCGCCAATAAGAGGGTCGCCATCATACTGAGGCGCATGCGGAGAGCGCGCTTCGTCTGGAAGCTCATCTAGCGAGAGGTGAAAGGCCTGTCTTCGTTTGTGCAGGCACGACGCAGAGCCGTCATGCCAGAACGGTCTCCTCGTAAATGTACCCAATGAGCAGGGTCGCAAGCGTGTACTCGACAACGCCCGTCACCATCCACGTCATGGGGACGAAGTATCCAAGCGGGCTCCAGCATGCCAGGCTGAAGTTGTACGGAACGTGGGCGACCAGTCCGACCGTCAATCCGACCGCCGCCGCGGTCGTGGGCCTTCGCCCGAGGTACTGGCTCGCCACCGCGTAAAGCCACGCCAGAATCAGCCCGATCGCGAACAGGCCGAGCACCCACAACGGCGCGAATGGGAACCGTGCCTCCCTTAGAAAGTACCCGGCGTCCTGATAACGGACATAGTGGGGACTCAGAAGCCACGAGTTGACGGCAATCTCAAGCAGGTTGAGCAGCGCCCCCGCGGCAAGTCCCCCCAAAAAGATATACTTCAAGTTCATAGGCACCTCCCCTCTTCTGCCTCTTCCTCTTTCTGAATAATGCCTGAAAGTACAAACAATGTAGGGCGCGAGCGAACGAGAGGCCACTATCGACACGCACTCCGGAGCGGGACCCTTGCCACGCCTTGCACACGCTGGATGCTGGCCTCTTCGGCACATCCACGCGGCAACGCAAGCAGGCTGCTGGGACGCATCCCGCCTTTCAAACCCTCATCTCACCTGTACTGTTGGGGAAATGCCTTTGTTGGTCGGGGCGGATTTGGTCCCCACGGCGGCTAGAAGCCTCACGCCCAGAGGGCGCTGCGTTTCAAGCCGCCCTAAGCGACCCGGGGCGGGTCCCCGTCCTTGTTTTCTACGGTCCGCCGCCAGGCAGTTGGCGGTGGAACCTTGAAAACTATTGACACACCCCCGCCCTTCAAAACCTATCGCGCCTAATTTCTCTGTGGGAAGGCCTCTGTTGGTCGGGGCGAGAGGATTTGAACCTCCGACCCCTTGGTCCCGAACCAAGTGCGCTACCAGACTGCGCTACGCCCCGACCAGAGCTCTACTATTGTACACAGGGAGCGCCATTTTACAAGCCCCCGCGACGCCCCCCGCCGAACGGGTCCGGCTATCCGAGGGTGGCCAGGTACGTCTTTCTGAGTTCCGCGTGGAGGGCCGACAGGCCGTCATACAGACGCTTCAATTCCCTGGGCTTTACGGTCGAAAGCGCGTAGCTGGTCAGCACGGGAAGGGCGATCGTGCCGTCCGTGTAGACGACGACGGTGTCTGGAAGCTGACTGGGATCGACCTTGCCCCAGGAGACAGCCTCGGCGGGCGTGGCGCCGGACAGACCGCCCGTGTCGGGCCTGGCGTCGGTCACCTGCAGGAAGTAGTCGTGTCCCCTCTCCGGGAGGCCGAGCACCTCCTGGATCTGCGGTTCGGTCTGCAGCATGAAGTTCTTCGGCGATCCGCCGCCCACGATCATGACCGCCGACTTGCCGCCCTTGCGCTTGGCGTCCCACACGATGGCCGCGGTCTGGTTCACGTCCGCGCTCACGTCGAAGCGGAACTTGCTGTCGCGCAGGGCCATGGCAGCGACGTTCATGCCGATGGACGAGTCTCCCGGAGAGGACGTGAAGATCGGGACCGCGGCGTCGTGGGCCGCAGAAAGGACGCACGGCGTTTCGATTCCCAGTGCCTTTTCCCGCTCCTTGAGGAACCCGCCCACGAGATAGTGGAACTCCGCCGTGGACATGGGCCTCTGGAAGGCCTCGTCCTCGAGGATCCGCCTGAAGAAGGCGTCGGTCTCGAGCAGGACCCGGTAGTCGAAGAGGATGTCGTAGATCCGCACAACGCCCTCTTCCCGCAGGACGGTGTCGTCCAGGAAGGGCGAGCCCCTGTGAAGGGAGAGGTTCAGGGAGAAGTGGGCGTCGTGATACAGGTTCGCACCCGTGGAGATGATCCAGTCCACGAAGCCGGCGCGCATGAGCGGGACAATGCAGGAACGGCCTATGCCGGCCGGCGTCATCGCCCCCGTCAGGCTCATGCCGACGGTCACGCCGGAATCGAGCATTTTCTTCGTGAACAGGTGGCAGGCATCGTGCAGCCGTCCCGCGTTGTATGCGAGAAACGTCTCGTTCACCAGGCGCACCACGTCGTAACCCTTCGAGATGGGGTCCGGCGCGATTCGCGGACCCTTGAGAAAACTCGAATTATCAGGCATCGTGCCTCCTTGTCGCGGCCCAAGGGGCAGGCCGTTTCATGCCCGCGGCCGCACAGCGTGGATTATATGGGCAGGAACCTGAAGGGGCAAGGTGGGACTGGAGAATTGGGATTCGATTGGGAATTCATTTGAAGGACGGGAAAGAAGTGAGGTAAGGGGCTATTCCCCAAGGCTAAGGCCGAAAGGCTAAAGGCTAAAGCAAAGACGGCCGGGGACGGGCCTTCGAAGGACATCCCGCGCCGGAATCCCCTACTTCCTTATTTCACCTACTCACGGCATCGCCTTCGAAGGCCTGCCGGCGACTGGATCACTCGGTCACTTGATCACTTGATCCCTTGTTCCCCTGTGCCGTCCTGGCGCGTTGACTTCCCCCCCCTTTAGAACTGTATAATGCCCGTCGAAGGAGGTGTCGATGCTTCACGCTCTCGCAGCCACGACCCTTAGTGGAATTCTCGCTCATTCCGGCTGGGTAGCCAAGGGTGTGCTCCTCGTGCTCCTGGCCTTCTCTTTGGTCTCCTGGAGCATCATGATCGACCGCTGGATCAACTACCGGAGACTTCGCAAGCGGGCCCAGGACTTCTACGACGTTCTCCGCAATTCGGACCGCATCGCGGAGATGCTGACGATGGCCAAGAACTCGAAGGACTCCCCGCTCAAAGAGATGTTCATGGAGACGTACCGGGAATTGCACAGTCAGGTGAAGGACCAGCCGGCTCCGGGCGCCGCGGGCAATCCTTCGCCGGATGCGCGCCCCCAGCTCCGCCACGCGGACAATCTCGAGCGAACCCTCCAACGGACCATGCGCGACCAGACCATAACCCTGGAAACAGGGCTCGCCTTCCTTGCCACGACCGCCACGGCCACCCCGTTCATAGGCCTGTTCGGAACGGTATGGGGCATCATGGACGCATTCCGCGCCATCGGCATGTCAGGAAGCGCCACGCTGGCCTCGGTCGCGCCGGGAATCGCGGAAGCCCTCATCACGACGGCGGGCGGCCTTTTCGCTGCCATACCGGCCCTCATCGGCTATAACCTCCTGGGGCGGAAGGTCAAGACCTTCAACGCATACATGGAGCAGTTCGCCCTCGACCTGATCAACTTCCTCACTAATCGGTTTGGCTGATACACCGGACCTCACAACACGGCTGGATGCAATGGCGGCGCGCATCGGGCGCGACGCTCTCGCGGCCGATCCCGTCCGGTTCGCACGACGATACGAGCACGGGGCGGACCGCGAGGTCGTGGCCCTCATCAGCGCACTTTTCGCCTACGGCAACGTCAAGTCCATGGGCGCGTTTCTCGAGAGGCTGCTGGCCTGCCTCGGGCCTTCACCGCACCGTTCGTTGATGCGCGGCGGCGTGAAGCGCGTGCCGGGTCCGTACCGTTTTCAGACCCGCCGGGACGTGGCGCGTTTCCTCGACGGCCTGGGCGCCCTGTTGGCGGAAACCGGCTCCCTGGAAAGCGCGTTCGAAGGGGGTGCGAGGGACATCGAGGACAGGCTGGAATCCCTCGCCCTCCGGTTGAGACAGCTCGCCGGGAGACTGACGCCGGGCCTGGCCCACCTGCTTCCGTTGCCCTCGTCCGGTTCCGCATGCAAGCGCTGGTGGATGTTCCTCAGGTGGGTGGTCCGGCCGGACGACGGCGTGGACCTCGGCCTATGGACCTGCGCCGGGCCCGGCGAACTCAGGATCCCCGTCGACACCCACATCGCCCGGATCGCCTATGCCCTGCGGCTGTCCGAGCGGCGGACGCCCGACAGGCTTTTCTCAATGGAGGTTACACGGGCACTCGCCGAGATCTGTCCCGAAGATCCGACCCGTTACGACTTCACCCTCGCCCACATGGGCATCCTGAAGGCCTGCCCCCGCCACCAGGTGGCCTCGATTTGCGAGGCGTGTTCCCTCCGTCCCCACTGCCGGCTGGCGAAGAAGTGACCGAGTGAATGGATGCCGGCAGGCCTTCGAAGGCGGTGCCGTGAGCAGGTGAGCAAGTAAGCAGGGGGTTCCGGCGCGGGATGTTCTTCGAAGGCCCGTCCCGAGCCGCCCTTAAATCCCAAAGCCCAAATGGCCTCTGCTCCTTGCCCGCCCGGCGTCCTACGCGCTATGCTAGTCTACGGAGGAAGATCGATGGCAAAGCGATCAAAGGACCGAGGCGCCCCCGTACCCGCCGGCGACAAGCCCGTCTCGCCCGTCGCCACGTCCGGGACTCTCTCGCTGGGACGGGAAATCGCCGCAATCCTGACCTTCTCTGCGACGCTCCTTACCCTCCTCGCTCTGCTCTCGTACCACCCGTACGATCCCGGCGCTTTTTCTTTCGGTACCGTGGCCATGGCGCCGAAAAACTGGGTCGGCATCCTGGGCGCTTTTTGGGCGTCCCTGCTCGTGCATGCACTGGGTCTCACCGCTATCTACCTCCCCTTCTTCCTGGGGCGGATAGGCGTGCAGGTCATTACGCGGGAGTCCTTCATCCAGCCGGGCCGGTTCGTCCTGTGGCTTTCCATGATACTCAGCCAGGCGACCCTCCTGCAGTGGGCTTTCGGAACGGTCAATCCGCCTCTTTATGGACAGCAGGCCCCGCTCGCGGTGGGCGGGATGGCGGGGCTGATCCTGGGCGAGATTTCAGAGCGGGCCATAGGCGCAGGCGGAACGGCCGTCCTGCTGCCCGTGTGGGTCATCGTGACGCTCATGCTCTTCTTCCGGGTATCGTTTCTGGAGACGCTCGGCAGGCTCTTCGCACCGGCTCAGCGAATGGCGAACGCATGGAAGGTGCGCCGCGAGAGGAAGAAGCAGGAGCAGTCCCGCGACGAGATGCGCGACCAGATCAGGCAGAAGCAGCAGGAGCGATTGAACCAAAAGGCCACCGCGTCGGAAGCCAGGGACCTGCGCATCAGCGACAGGTCGAGCGTGCCGCCGGCGCTTCCCCTTGAACCGGCGCCCAACGAGGGCTACAGGCTGCCCCCGACGAACCTCCTGGATCCGCCGCGGACGAGGCCGCCCGTGAACGAACAGCTCCTCCGCGAGAAGGCGCGGAGGATAGAAGGCCGGCTGATGGAGTTCGACATCGCGGGGGAAGTGGTGGAGATACACCCGGGTCCCGTGGTCACGATCTTCGAATTCAAGCTGGCACCCGGTGTCAAGTACACCCGCATCACCTCCCTGGACGACGACCTCGCGATCGCCCTGAAGGCCGACCACATACGCGTCGACCGCATCAGCGGCAAGTCCCACGTGGGCATCGAGGTCCCGAACGAACACCGGGAGATCATCTCCTTCAGGGAGCTGATCGAATCCAAGTCTTTCGTGGACACCCCGGGCAAGCTGCCGCTTGCCATGGGCAAGACCGTGGACGGCGCCCCTTTCATCACGACCCTCGACCACATGCCCCACCTGCTCGTCGCCGGGACCACGGGCTCGGGTAAGAGCGTCGGAATCAACGCACTCATTCACAGCATTCTCTTCCGATCGAGTCCCGACGAGGTCAAACTCATACTCGTGGACCCCAAGCAGGTCGAGCTGAAGGTCTACGAAGGAATTCCTCACCTCCTGACTCCCGTCGTGACGGATGTCAAGAAGGCCGCCAACTCGCTGAACTGGGCCGTCCGGGAAATGACCGAGAGGTACAAGATGCTTGCCTCCGCCAAGGTCAGGAGTATCGACCAGTACAACGCCTACGTGAAAAGCCTTACGCCCAGTTCCGTGGATTCCGTGCAAGCCATCAACCGCCCTCTTCCCTACATCGTCATCATCATCGACGAGCTCTACGACCTCATGGCGGCGGTGGCCCGGGAGGTCGAAACGGCCATCGCGCGCCTGTCGGCCATGGCGCGGGCCGTGGGCATCCACCTCATCCTCGCCACCCAGAGGCCCTCCCGGGACGTCATAACGGGCGTCATAAAGAGCAACCTCCCCAGCCGCCTCGCCTTCCAGGTTCGAGAGAAGCTCGAAAGCCGCCTGATCCTGGACCAGAACGGAGCCGAAACCCTTGAGGGCAAGGGCGACATGCTCTTCCTGCCTCCCGGGTCGGGCCGCCTGATCCGGATTCATGGGGGCTTTCTCTCGAACATGGAGACCCAGCGGGTGATCCAGTACCTCGTCAAGCAGGGTGAACCCGAGTACGACGCGGAGGTCCTCAAAGACGCACCCCCGCTCGAAGGTACGCAGGGAGGAACCCGGGAACAGGACTACGACGAGGACCCGCTCTACCAGGACGCCCTCCGGCTCGTCGTGCAGACGGGCGTCGCCTCGGCCAGCAACCTGCAGAGAAAGATGCGCATCGGATATGCACGAGCGGCGCGAATCCTCGACGTCATGGAGCACAGGGGTATCGTCGGTCCCGCGGACGGCGCAAAGCCGCGTGATATACTCGTTTCGCCCGAAGAACTGGAACAGTAAGCCACGGGAGTCCCGCCCTGCCCGGGCCCGGCCTGGGGGCGGTCCCTCTGGGCCTACGGTACGGGGGTTGCCATGGACGATTACACGGTTCCCAAAGACAAGGCCGTCGTCCTCATCGACGTACCTTCCTATCCCATTGCAGAGCGGACGGTTTTCCTGTCCGCGATGGCCGAACATCACAAGGGGCGCGAGACCGTTTCCGATCTGCTGAACCGTCCCAATCCCTTCCTGCCGGTCCAGGAGGAGGACGGCGAGTCCGTCCTTGTCCGCAAGGACGCGGTTCGATGGATAAAGGTGCTGGAACCCGCGGGAGTAGAATGGCACTACTACGAGAGCCGGGAGGGTGCTCCGCGCAAGAGAATCCGGTGCATCTTCAGGGAAGGTGAAGCCCTGGAAGGATACGTCTACGCCGTTGCCCCGGAGGGGCACCAGCGCGTTTCGGACATCGCAAACAGAGAAGAAGGTTTTCTTCATGTGGAGGCGGACGGGGACCTTTACCTCGTGAATGCACGCCATGTCCTGTTCATCAGAATTCTGGAGGAAAAATAATGGCAGCCCTTGACAAGATTTTGGGCGCGATGACCGCGTGTAACGCACATCGGTTGACCTTCCGGGCGGACGAGATTCCCCAGTTCCACACCGACGAAGGCACCCGCCCCGTTTTGAAGGCTCCGCTCGGCGAGACCGCCCTCCTCACCTACCTCAAGGAGTTGGTCGACTCATCCATTGCAGGACTGATGGATCGACGTCAACCGTGCAGTTTCATTTACGGCGATTATGCCTTTTCCATTGCATTCGAGGGCGGTCTTGCGGTGACGGTCGAGCCGCCCGGGGCGCCTTCCGGGCAGACCGAGCCGACGCAACCCCAGCCCGGTTCACACTCCGCCCGCCGGCCGAAGGTCTTCCAAAACAAGATAGACGTCCTTCTCTACACGCTCGCCGAGAGAAACGCTTCGGACCTTCATCTTTGCGTCGGAGAGGCCCCTTACGTGAGGGTCGACGGCGCCATGTCCCCCATCGTCGGGCGTGATCCCCTCACCCAGGAGCTTCTGGAAGAACTGCTCTGGCCCATCTGCCCGGAGAAAAACCGGAAGGAGTTCGAGGCTCGGCACGATACGGATTTTGCTTACGAAATCGAGGGACTTGCCCGGTACCGCTGCAATTACTACATGGACAGAAGAGGCATGGGCGCGGTCTTTCGGCAGATCCCGTCCGAGATCCCCACCATCGAACAGATCGGCATCCCCCAGCAGGTCGTCGACCTGTGCTGGCTGTCCAAGGGCCTCGTCCTCGTCACAGGCCCCACGGGGTCGGGCAAATCGACCACCCTGGCGGCACTGGTTGACTTCATCAACCAGAACAGGACCGACCACATCATCACGATCGAGGATCCCATCGAATTCGTTCATTCCAGCAGGAAGTGTCTCGTCAATCAGCGCCAGGTCGGCGTGCACACGGAGAGTTTCAAGAAGGCCCTTCGCGCCGCGCTCAGGGAGGACCCCGACATCGTGATGGTGGGCGAAATGCGCGACCTTGAAACCATCGCCATCGCGATCGAAACGGCGGAGACGGGGCACCTGGTCTTCGGCACCCTCCACACCACCACCGCGCCTTCGACCATCGACCGCGTCATCGACCAGTTCCCCCCGGACCAGCAGGCCCAGATACGCGTCATGCTTTCAGATTCCCTGAGGGGGGTCATCTCTCAAAACCTGTGCAAAAAGGTCGGCGGAGGTCGCGTCGCCGTCCTCGAAATCCTCCTCATCAACGCCTCCATGTCCAACCTCATCCGGGAAGGCAAGACCTTCCAGATCCCCTCGATCATGCAGACCCAGAAGGCCCAGGGGAACGTAACGCTCAACGACGCCCTGTTCAGCCTCGTAAAGCAGGGGCTCGTGGATCCGAGGGAGGCGTACGTCAAGAGCGTCGACAAGGCCGGCTTGAGGACAATGTACGAACGGAACAAGATCGAGTTCGATCTCGATAAGCCGGCCTGAATCGGAGCCTGCGACAAGCGATGAGCTTCGGAGGCCGCACTTCGGATGTCGGCATGAAGAAAGCCGGGCGGAATTCGCCCGGCTTTCTTTATCAGGTGCGCAACGTTCGAGTTCAGTTCACGCCGACGGCCGTCCAGGCGTCCGAGGTGCGCTGTGCCTCCGTGCTGCCCGAACCGTAGAGCTGAGCGGCGGCTGCAATGCAGTCCAGGCGGGCCTGGTGGAAGGTCTCACCGGAGCCGAAGTAGCTCGTGTTGGCCAGGTAACAGATCGCCAGGGCCTTGTCGATGCCGATTCCGCTGACGCTGATGCCGGACGTGCGGTTCTTTCCGCCGTGCGCGAGCAGGTAGAACATGTTGTTCCAGATGCCGGAGGAATAGTGAACGTCCAGGCCGCTGTAGTAGTCTGCGTAATTGTCGATGCTGGCGCCGTCCTTGGTGGGGTCGTCCATGTACCTCAAGGCGTCGTTCGGCGTGTTGGGGGTATAGACGTCCTCGCCGATCCAGTAGTTCGGCGTTTTCTGGGCGCCGTGGGCGGCGGCGTAGAATTCCACGCCCGTGCCCATGATGTCCGAAAAGGCCTCGTTCAGTCCGCCGGGCTCGCCCGAGTAATTGAGGTTGGAGGTGGCCGAGGTGACGCCGTGACTCATCTCGTGGCCGGCCACGTCGAGGGACGTGAGCGGGCTGAGAACCCGGCCGTCGCCGTCGCCGTAGCTCATGCACTTGCACGAGTCCGACCAGAAGGCGTTGTTGTAGTTACGGCCGTAGTGAACGCGCGAAACGGCGCCCTTGCCGTCGTTGTAAATGCCGTCGCGGCCGAAGGTGTTCAGGTAGTAGTCCCAAGTCATCTCCGCCCCGAAGTGTGCGTCGACGCCGACCGTCACGCTGTCGCTCGTGCTTCCGTTGCCCCAGCTGTTGGTCGTCGAGGTGAACAGGGTGCCGCCGCCGTTCGTGCGATTGTTCATGTCGGTGGTGTACATGGACCCGCGAACGAGATCCTGCATGGCGAAGTTGGAGGACCCGTCGGAAGCCTGGGCCGTTCCGATGGAAACGCTCCCGCTATACAGAGAGCTTCCGCTCCCGATGACGGGCGTGCTGTAGGTTACCCCGCTGCCGCCGCCACCGTGGCCGCCATGTCCGCCACCGCCGCCGGTGGAGGGTTTCTTCGCCTCCAGAGCATCCCACGAATCGATAATGAGACCGCTCCTGGCGTCCACGAAATACATGGTCTCGGCGGGCGCGAGGCTGTCGTGAAGGACGTTGGACACGCGAACCTGGTAGGCCAGGGCGTATCCCTGACACCCCGGGTAGATGACCAGCCTGGTTGCGGTGTCGACCTTTCCGGCCCCGTTGTTGAGATGGAAATCCCTCTTGGCTATGCGATCGGCTTTCCCTGCACCGAAAGCCGGAGAGACGTCCATGAAGGGGATGGTCTCCGCGCGGCTGCTCAGACCGAAAACGCCCTGAACCTGATTGTTGACGTGGGCGATAACCTCTCCCGAAAACACGGGCACGCCCCTGTAGGTTTCCTCGAAGCGAACGTGGCTCGCTCCATGCCCGTCGACCACAACGCTCCTGGGAACGAACGCCAGATCCGGCTCATCGAGGCCCAGCTGTCCCTTGACCTGGGACAGGTAGGATGAGGCCACCGACCGGGCATTCGCCCTCGCCAGCTCCGGGTGGACCGTTGCGGCGGCCGGGCCGGGCACGGGCGCCGGCCCGGGCAGCATCCCACCTGCGAGCGGCCCCGCGGCGAGGATAGCCATCCCGACTGCAAGGGCGATTGCGGCGACAAAGGTACGTTTCTGCATGTTCACCTCCCTAAGGCTGTAAACACTTAGAAGCAAGAGTTATGCCCGATGCTGTAATGCCCTCTTATTACTGTTACTTATAGATACCCGCGAACTTGTATAACGTAAACCGCGTTACCGCGGTGCGCGATATGAAGGCGCAACCACCCACCTATAGCCAGTATTTTTATGCTGATATGATGCCGTGAACCCCGTTCTGCTATGGATGTGGACCCGGTACACGGGATGGCAGGTATCTTTCCGCGCCGTGACGGGTCATCCGAGGGGGGTGTCCAAGAGACGCACGGATCCGGACCGCCGGGACGAAGGGCGAGAAGGAGGGGCGGAGTCGCCCTCACACGGGGTCGCAGGCTTCCTGGTCGGCCGGGTCTCCGCGGCGAAGAACCAATCCGGTCTCCCATCCGGAGCGGGCCGCCGCCCGCAAGCCGGCCGGAGCCCTGGCAGGTCCATGGGCCCATGCAAACGGCATGAGAGATTGTGAAGATTGCGTGCGGACCACACCGCCAGACTGCCGACACCCTGCGGCAGTTCGAGCGGAACAGCCCCGTCCGTCACGACCGGAAGCGCTCTTTAAGGAGCCTTATGACGGGAGGCGGCACGAGCCCTTCCACGGGGCCGCCCAACCTGGCCACCTCCCGGACCAGACGCGAGGAGAGGTAGGTGTATTCCTCACGCGGCATCAGAAAAACGGTTTCCAGGTCCGGCGCCAGGCGCCGGTTCATGAGGGCCATCTGGAACTCGTATTCAAAATCGGAGACGGCCCGGATGCCCCGGAGGATGTGCCTGGCTTTCTTCCGCCGCACGTAATCCACCAGGAGTCCGTCGAAGGCGTCGACCTCCACGCTGGGCAGTCCGGACACGCTTTCGCGGAGGAGTTCCACGCGCTCCTCCACCGTGAAGAGGCAGTCTTTCTGAATGTTGCGGAGGACGGCGACCACGACCTTCTGGAATATGCCGGTCGCCCTGCGAACCAAGTCGAGGTGACCGTTGGTCACGGGGTCGAACGAGCCGGGATAAACGGCGAGTTTCTCCACGGTCACCCCTTTGTCTTGCTCTGGACGAACGCCGCCAGTGTACCGATGTTCTGGAACGCCTTAACGCCCACCTCCTCATCCTCTACCTTTATGCCGAATTCTTTCTCCAGAGCGACCACGAGTTCCAAGGCATCGATGGAGTCGAGCCCCAGGCCTTCTCCGAACAGCGGTGTGTCGTCCTTGATATCCTCCGGCTTCACGTCCTCCAGCCTGAGCTTTTCGATCAGAAGGCTACGGATGCGGTCTTTGAGATCGGGCATTTTTCCTCCCTCGTAGGCTTGAAATTCTACCCCAAGCTAATGGTCCTGGCAAAACCCGGGCGAACGGTCAATCGCCGGGGACACGTCCATCGAGAGCCCTCGAAGGTATCACGGAGGCTGATCCAGGCCCGGCTCCGTATGCACGATCACCGAAACGACATTCTCCGATGCCGTCCGAACGGCCTGCTCCACATGCGTGGCAACTTCGTGGGCCCCGTGAAGGGTGAGGTCCGGCCGCACACCGCACGAAAGAGAGACGTGCCAGTGTCCGGCTCCTTCCAGAATCTGCAGTTCCCGGCAACGAAGCACGCCCTGGACAGAGCCGGCGGCATGGAGAAGCGCGGCGGCCTGTCCGGGATTGCGCCCGGTCACATCGCGGTGAATGACCGGTTTGTCCGCGGCGCATTCCAGGTGCGATCTCACGGAAAGCACCTCCGGGAAAGCCCGCCTGATGCCCCCCTCCACGCGCGAGCCAAGTTCGTGGGCCTCCGCGAACGGGAGGTCGGTCTTCCATTCGAGGTGCAGGTCCACGTGGATGCCTTCCCTGGTCTCGTGCAATTCCAGCGCGTGCATCTGGGCACCGGCCCTGCGCGCCAGAAAAGCGGCGGTTTCACTCAGCCCCCGGTACGACGGCACCTCCGGCTCGACGTGGACCAGCACGTCCGCCCGGCTGAAGATCCCGCGCACGGCTTTCTCCACGGCCTCGGTGACGTCGTGAGCCTGCTCGAGGGAGGTCGACGCATCCACGGCGACCTTCATGTCCACGAAGTGGCGCGACCCCGCTTCCCTCACGCGGACGTCGTAGGCCCTCAACACGGCGGGAACGCTCAGTGCCGCGCGCCTCGGCATTGTCCACGTGACCCGCGGAAACCCGGTCCGCCAGCGCATAGACGGCCTTCCGTCCCAGCCTCACGGAAATCCATACCACGACCAGCGCCACCCCCAGAGCCGCTATGGCGTCGCCTCTGGGGAAGCCCAGCGCCGCGAAGACGAGGCCCGCCAGAACGACGAGGGAGCTCAAAATGTCCGTCGAAAAGTGCAGCGCGTCCGCCTCGAGGGCGGGGCTCCTCGTCGCCCTGGCGACGCGGTACAGTGCCCTGCTCCGGCTGAAGTCGATGACGATGGAGAGGATGATCACCCCGTAGCTCCAGACGGTGACGTCTACGTGGACCGTCTTGAAGAAAAGGCGTTGCACGGCCTCGTAGATGATCCAGACGCACGTCAGCAGAAGAAGCAGCGTTTCGAAGAGGGCGGCCAGATTTTCCACCTTTTCATGGCCGTAGGGATGGTCTGCGTCGGCGGGCCGGTCGGACACGTGCACCGCCCACCAGGTCATGACCGCGGCGAGAAGGTCCAGACCAGAGTGCGCCGCTTCCGACAAGAGCCCGAGGCTCCCCGTCATCAGCCCGACGGTGAGCTTCGTACCCGTCAGAAAGATAGCCGCCAGGACCGAACTCATGGCCACCCGCCTCTTGGCGTTTGCCATCCATTTCCCTCCGCCGCCGTGTCGGGATTCCAAGCATTCACGAGCATACCACGACAGAGGCGGGAAACGTCCCGCCCGTCGACTATCGCCACGGCCGGGCCTTTACGTTATACTCTTGTCCTCAGGGGCGCCCGTAGCTCAGCTGGATAGAGCATCTGCCTTCTAAGCAGAGGGCCGCAGGTTCGAGTCCTGCCGGGCGCGCCATGCTTGCTCCCCCCACAAAGAGAGACCGGCAGGACGAGAAGGGCGGGAACGCCCTGGTTTCCGTTGCGAGAACGCGACCGCAGAGGGAGCGTTCGCAGTCTACGAAACCGGGGGAGGGACCCGCCCCGGGTCCGCGCTGTTCTTCGAGAAACGCAGCGAACGGACTCCGACGGACGCGAGGCTTCCGAAGAACAGAGGACCGAGTCCTGCCGGGCGCGCCAATTCTTGCGCCTGCCGGCGCGGTGATCAAGTCAAAGTGATCCAGTGATAAAGTGAATAGATGTGGGCAGACCTTTGAAGTAGCCCTTGGGTGAAGGGCCAAGAGTTAAGGGTAAAGGCCCCTTCGCCCCGTTGCCTTTCTTACCGCCACTTTCGCCTTCCGCCTTCCGCCTTTCCTTCAGCCCCTAGGCAGAAACTTCGGTCCTCTTTTTTGCCGTCTTTAAATCCCACGCACCTTCGGCACAGCGTCTGGTGTCTGGTGTCCTAGTGCGAGGGCACCCCTCGAAGGCATCCCTTCTTCTGTTTTTCAAATCCCAAATCCCAAATCCCAATTTCCAAATCCCGAATGCCTTCGCCTGCAAAAAAAGGGGCTCCCCGAATCTCGAGGAGCCCCTTCGACAGCTCCTTCCTTGAACCTATTCGTCCGGCTTCCACACCTTCCAGACGTTGCCCGCCAGGTCCGGGCCGACCTTGAGGGTCGGCTTGCCCGGTTCCCAGCCTGCGGGGCACACTTCCGTACCCTCGGTCTTGCGCACGTGCTGAAAGGCCTGGAGTTGCCGGATCGATTCGCTCACCTTGCGCCCGACGGGCGGCGTCAAAACTTCCATCGCCTGGATGACGCCGTCCGGGTCGATGATGAAGCGGCCCTGGACGTCCACGCCGCCGCCCTCGTCGTACACGCCGTAGACGGAGCCGATCCGTCCGCCCGCGTCGGAGAGCATGGGGTAAGGGAAGCCCCCATCGACCATTTTCGACAATTCCTGCTCCTGCCAGATCTTGTGGACGAAACGGCTGTCCGTGCTGCACGACAGCACCTGGACGCCGAGTTCACTGAACACTTCAGCCTTGCCGGCGACCGCCGACAGTTCGGTCGGTCAGACGAATGTGAAATCTCCGGGGTAGAAGCAGAGGACGACCACTTCCCCCTGAAGTCCGACAGCTTGATGTTCTTGAATCCGCCCCGTAAAAGGCAGAGGCTTCAAAATCGGGAGCCTCTTTTCCCACCATCACTTGCATGTCCCCTCCTTTCGTCCGGCGCCGCCGGACCGACGGATTCGGCCTCTCGTTCCTCCCGCGGAGCGAGGGGCCCCGCAGCCGAGAAACCACCCTTCCTTGCGATCGTCCTTCATGTTCCCTCCTTCACGCTTTTCGCCATCTGATCACGCCGGAGACGCGTGCGAGGACCTCCGTGCGTTTGTGGGCCTTCGACGGAAACCTCGTTCGTCCATACTTCGTGACGTAAGGGGTTACCTCGATATGGCCGAAGGCCCCTGCCCCCCTGGCGTTTCCGCCCTCTCCGGCACCCTCTCGCGGTTGAAGTGGAAGAGCCCGTCAACAGGTGGGCGCCCTGCAGCAACGTGGGACTTTGCTCGCAGGCCTCATGGAGTACGGGCGCCCCCGGCGCGCGGTGCGCGTTGCCATGGCGCTTTACCGCCTTTCCCTATGGTTGTGCCAGTCTCAATTTAGTGTCCCCTGACCCGCGGTGCAAGACCCCGCCCAAAGCCGACTGCGGCACATCTGGAGATCCGTTCCCGGCGCTCCGGTTCCGAGACAAGGCTCGCGGGCCGTTTCCTTGACCCCGCTGGGATGTCCCCGATATGGTGAACCAGGCTGGTGAACTGACACGTACGGGAGAATTTATGAACGCTCGCCCGACCGGTACCGGGACAGAATCGCCCCTTGGCGGCGGTGACGACCGTTCATCCGGCACGCCCGTCCTTCTTGTCTTCGCCAGGCGGCCCGTTCCCGGGCAAGTCAAAACGCGGTTGGCCGGAGAAATCGGCGACGAAAACGCCGCCCGCCTCTACGCGCGGATGGCGGAGGATGCCTGGGCGAAGACGGAGTCGACGTCCTTTTCCCGCTGGCTCGTCTACACGCCGGCTGACGACGAGGTCTTTTTCCGAGATTGGCTGCCGGGCGCGGACCGCTACCTCCCTCAGACCAGCGGGAACCTTGGTAAACGCATGGAAGAGGCGATAGCCACGGCATTCGGGCATGGAGCGGGTCATGTCGGCGTTGTGGGGACGGACCTGCCCGATCTCGATGCCTCGATCGTGGAGCGATCCTTCGATCTTCTCCCGCCCGGAGGCGCGGTACTGTGCCCTTCCTTCGACGGGGGATTCTGGCTCCTTGCCCTCTCGAAACCCGGGCAGGGGATTTTCGCCGCCGTCGATTGGGAATCGCCCGCCGTCTTCGAACGGACGCGGGCGAGTCTCACGGACGCAGGCTACGGGGTCATCGAGGGCCCGCAGCTCCGTGACGTCGACACCGCCCGGGACCTCCGCGCCTTTCCCCGCCTTCGACAAGAGCTTCTCCACCGGTAGCGGGCGCGACAAATGAATCGAATGCGACGGCTCCGGCCGTTGTTGTAGAAGTTGTAGAACACGCCGACGGACGGTGAACTCGCGTTCGGCACCCGCGGAAGGAGACACCATGCGAAGTCCCAGCGCGCTTCCCCTTCAAGAGAACAATGCCTTCGACGAGGAACTCGGCCGCCGCGGGCTCGCGCTCCTGGTGCGCGGGCCCGTTACGACACTGCAGGTGAACGTAGGGAAATTCTGCAACCAGGCCTGCCATCACTGCCACGTGGGGGCAGGGCCGAACCGGACGGAACGCATGGCCGAAGAAACAGCCGGGAAGGTGGTTCGCCTCCTGGAGGCAAGTCCCTCGGTAACGACCCTCGATCTCACCGGCGGCGCGCCGGAACTGCACGAGGTCTTCAGGCCCCTCGTTCGAGAGGCCCGGCGGCTGGGACGCCATGTCATCGACCGCTGCAACCTCACGGTGCTCTCGGTCCCGGGCCAGGAGGACCTGGCCGAATTCCTCGCCGGCAACGGTGTGGAAGTGGTCGCCTCCCTCCCCTGCTACACCAGAGAGAACGTGGAGGCCCAGAGGGGCCGGGGCGTCTTCGAGCCGAGCATCGAGGCGCTCCGGTGCCTCAACGACCTGGGGTATGCCTGGGACGGTTCGGACCTCCCCTGGACCTCGTGTACAACCCCGTCGGCACTTACCTCCCGGGCTCAGAATCGGAGCTCGAGCAGGATTACAGGGAGGCGCTGGGCCAAAACTACGGCATAACCTTCGACCACCTGTTCACGATCACGAACATGCCCATCGCCCGCTTCGCAGATCAACTCACCCGGGCAGGCGATTACGACGCCTACATGGGCCTTCTCGCCAACCACTTCAACCCCAAGGCCGTGGAGGGCGTCATGTGCCGGAGCCTGGTGAGCGTCGGCTGGGACGGCGCGCTCTACGACTGCGATTTCAACCAGATGCTCGAGACGCCGCTCCTCCTGCGCGGACGGCCGGCCTGCCTCGACGCCATCGACTCCCTGCAGGAGCTGGAGGGCCTTCCAATCGCCACGGGCGATCACTGCTTCGGCTGCACGGCCGGATGCGGCTCCTCATGCACCGGAGCACTGGTGGAATGAGGTCGCGCAGCCCTTTCGCATCCCGCCGCTTTGCGGCCGCTCGCGAGGACGGCCCATGACCGGGCGACGGATGCTCAGATGGTCGGGCCTGGCGCTCCTTTTGGCCGTGGCGATACTGCTGTTCCACTATCTCCAGGTCACGGAAGAAGTCCCCCGGTTTCTCGATTGGGTCCACGGCCTCGGCCCGGCCGGCGGTCTCGTTTTGGGGCTCGTTTACGCCGTCGGCACGGTGCTCTTCCTGCCGGGCTCGCTGTTGACGATGGCCGCGGGGTTTCTGTACGGACCTTTCTGGGGCAGCGTGATCGCCTCCCCCGCCAGCGTGCTCGGAGCGACCGCCGCATTTCTTCTGGGCCGCACGACGGCCCGCGGCTGGATCCGCAAGCGGATGGAGTCGAGCGAGCGGTTCACGGCGCTGCAGGAAGGCATCACGAGGGACGGCCTGAAAATGCTCGTCCTGATCCGGCTCTCCCCTGTTTTCCCCTTCAACATCGTGAATTACGCCTTCGGCCTGACCAGAATCCGCCTGCGAGATTTCGTCGTAGGCTCCTGGATCGCGATGCTGCCCAGCACGGTTCTCTATGTCTACCTCGGCTCTCTCGTACCCAGGGCGGCTTCGCTCTCGAGCGGCGCGCACGCCTCGGGCGGCGATAAGAATCTGGAGAGGGTGTTCTTCTGGGTTGGCCTTGCGGCGACGGCGGCCGTGGCCTACTTCGCCACGCGCATTGCCAGGAGGACGCTGGCCAGGACCGCGCCCGAACTCACCGAAACGGAGGAGGTCGACGAAAATGGCTGAGCGCGGCCCGGGACACCACCTTCCCCCTCATGATCCGTTCGATGAAGTGCTCGCGGACAGCGTGCGGCCGCCCGATTGGACGAACCCGTCCCCCATCGGGCGATACAACCTCGCAATCGTGGGCGCCGGTACGGCGGGCCTGGTGTGCGCGGCCGCCGCAGCGGGACTCGGCGCCCGCGTGGCCCTTGTCGAAAGAAACCGGCTGGGCGGCGACTGCCTGAACGTCGGATGCGTGCCGTCGAAAGCCCTCATCCGTTCTGCCGGGGCGGCCCACGAGGCCCGGCGGGCTCTCGAATTCGGCCTGCGCGTGCCCTCCGTCGACGTGGATTTCCCGTCGGTCATGGAGAGGATGCGGCGGCTGAGATCAGAACTCGCGCCCCACGATTCCGTGGCGCGCTTCAGCGCTATGGGGGTGGACGTCTTTCTGGGCGAGGCTCGCTTCGTGTCGCGGGATTCGCTCGAGGTCGATGGCCGCCGGGTCCGATTCGCCAGGGCCGTCATCGCCGCAGGTGCGAGGCCCGTCATCCCCGCCGTTCCAGGTCTTGCCGAAATGGCCCCGCTGACGAACGAGACCCTCTTCGGACTCACCGAACTGCCCCCACGACTTCTCGTGGTCGGGGGCGGCCCGATCGGATGCGAGATGGCCCAGGCCTTCGCGCGCTTCGGCAGCGAGGTCACCATCCTCAACGACGTGGACCGCCTTATCGCAAGGGAGGCGCACGCGGCCTCTGCCATCTTGCAAAGGCGGTTCGAGAATGAGGGCATCCGGCTCGGATTGGGGGCCGCGATCGAGCGGTTTGAAATCTGCAAGGGCGAGAAACTGGTCCGTTATTCGCGGGGCGGCGAGTCCTTCGGCGTCGCCTTCGACGCCGTCCTCGTCGCCGCCGGCCGCCGCCCCTTCCTCGAAAACATGGGCCTTTCGGAAGCCGGCGTGGCATACGACGACAGGGGTGTGAAGGCGGATGAACGGCTGAGGACGTCGAATCGCCGCATCTACGCCGCCGGCGACGTTTGCTCGTCTTACAAATTCACCCACGCCGCGGACGCCATGGCGCGGATCGCCGTCCAGAACGCCCTTTTCTTCGGACGAAAGAGAGTGAGTTCGCTGGTCATTCCCCACTGCACCTACACGGATCCCGAGATCGCCAGCGTGGGCATCACGGAAGACAAGGCGGCGGACCGCGGGATCCCTCTCACAACCCTCACCGTGGACCTGCGCGACGTCGACAGGGCCCTTCTCGCCGGCGAAACAGAGGGCTTCGCCCGACTGCACCTGGAGAAGGGAACGGACAAGCTGGCGGGCGCGACGATCGTAGCGCCCCACGCCGGCGAGCTGGTCGCCGAGATAACCCTGGCCATGACGTCCGGGCTCGGCGCGGGCGCCATCGCCGACGCGGTCCACTGCTACCCCACCCGGGGCGAGATCGTGAAGCGCCTCGGCGACGCCTTCAACCGCCGTCGGCTGACGCCACGCATCCTCGGTGTTTCCAGGATGCTCATGAAGTGGAGGCGCCGATGACTGCATCCACCGGTGACGGACCCGTCCTGTCCGTGGTCATCCCGGCCCTGAACGAGGCCGCCTCCATAGAGGCCTGCATCGCGAGCGTCGCAACGGCCGAAGCGCCCGTCGAGATCATCGTGGCGGACGGCGGCAGCACGGACGGCACGGCCGAACGCGCGGCCCGCCTGGGGGCACGCATCGTCCGGAGCCCGAGGGGACGAAGCACTCAGACCAACGCCGGAGGCCATGCCGCCGAGGGAGGAACGCTTCTCTTCCTTCACGCAGACACCCTCCTCCCGGAGGGATACGACCGTGACGTGCTGGAGGCCCTGTCCGACCCGGCGGTGGCCGGCGGTGGCTTCGCCCTCGGCATCGCCGCGCCCGGGTTCGGCTTCCGTTTCATCGAGGCCATGGCCAACCTGAGGTCCAGGACGTGCAGGATGCCGTTCGGGGACCAGGCCCTTTTCGTAAGGCGGGAGACTTTTCTGGCCCTCGGCGGATTTCCCGACATGCCCATCATGGAGGATTTCGCCTTCGTCGATCGCCTGCGTCGCACCGGCCGCGTCGTCACGCTGCCACGGCGGGTCCGGACGTCTCCCCGCCGCTGGCATGCCCTCGGCCTCGTGCGCGTAACCCTCACCAACAAGGTCATGGTCTGGGGATACAAGTCGGGCCTTTCGCCCGAGCGCCTGGCGCGGTGGTACGCCCGGAGCCGGGGCCTTGGCTCAGCCCCCCATAAGGGCCTGGTCGAGCGTTCGTGAGCCGTCCGTCTCGATGCTTTTCAGGGTCGGGGGTTCAGAGAACCAGGAGTGCCGCCGCCAGAACGGCAAGCGCCGCGAGCGACGCGAGCAGACAGCCGCAGCCGAGACAGCCGGAACGCCGTCCGAGGGCCGCGCGGAACATGCTCCGGCCCACGGCGCTGCCGACGACGGGCAGAACAGCGATGGCGACCTGCGCCGCCGTTCTCCGCCAGCGTTCGGCCTCCTCCTGTTCGAGCTGCTTCTGGAGCACCGCCTTGCGCACGGCCACCCGCTCGCGGTATTTCATCTCTTCGCGCGTCTTGACCACGGCAAGTTCGCCCGCATCCAAGTGGAACTTCAGGCGCGACTCGCAGAAATCGCATACCACTTCGACCTCGCCCACGGGCACGGTGAGCGGCGCTGAGCAGTTCGGGCAGTGTACCGTCCTGACGTCCATGCGTCCTCCCTCCACCTCCGCAGAATTTTACCACCGGCCGCGCCTTCGGGGCGGTGTTCAGTGTTTTGTGTCTGGTGTTTTGTACTAGGGCCGAGCTTCGAAGGAGAGCATTCTATCTCGCCTGCTCCCTTGCTCCTCCACCCCCCTGCCATCTCCTCACTTCCGCCTTCCACCTTTTCCTTAGCCCTTGGCCCTTCGGCCTTAGGCCTTTGGAAACGACACGTACCTTGCTTCTTTGCCGTCCTTCAAATCCCAAATCCCAATTCCCAATTTCCAAATCATTCTCTTTCCCACCCCTCGGGCAGAAGGTAGTTGATCACCTCATTGGAGACGAGGAAGCCGAGCGTCGTGAGGCACAGGCGTCCGTCTTCGAGCTTCGCGTAACCGTGGGAGGACAGGGTCTCCACCAGCTCGAGCGGGTCCCGTCCGTCCTCGGCCAGCATCGCAGCCACGTCGTCGTACACCACGCCGTCCGAAACCCGCAGGCCGAAGATGAGCATATCCTGCATGCGGCGCCTCTCGGACAGCATCTCCACCGTCTCGAAGGGCGCCTCCCCGTTCGACACGGCGCGGCGCCACGCTTCGAGGCTCCTGGGATTGCCCGTCAGGCGCCCTCTGTACCGGCTCCACGCGGACGGACCCAGCCCGATGGTCTCCCCGCCCTGCCAGTAACGCAGGTTGTGCCGGCAGCGTCCGCCCGGCCTGGCGAAGTTGGACACCTCGTAGTGCTCGAAGCCGGCCGCACACAGCCTCTCGTGCACGAACTCCGACAGGTCCGCCGCCTCCTCGTCCGACGGCAGGCTCTTCTCGCCCTTGAGGACGGCGGCGTGCAGGAGGGTCTTCGGATGCAGGTCCAGGCTGTAGACCGAAACGTGGTCGAGGGGCATGGCCGCCAGAGTCATGAGATCCGCCTCCAGGGAGGACCGTCCCTGGCCCGGAACACCCGTCATCAAATCGATGGAAAGGTGAAGGAAACCCGCCCCGGCCGCCAGTTCGACGGCGGCCTTTGCCGTCTCCGGACCGGCGCGCCTCTCGAGGCTGCGCAGCACGGCCCGATCGAAACTCTGCGCGCCGATCGACAATCGGTTCACGCCCGATGCACACCAGGCTTCAAGCGCTTCCCTGGACACCGTTTCCGGATTCGCTTCGAGGGTGACCTCCGCGTCCTGGCGGACATGGAAAAGCCCGCGAAGGCCCTCCATGAGCCGCGCAAACCGCGGAGGAGAAAGCAGCGACGGCGTACCGCCCCCGAAGAAGACTGTATCCACGGGCGGAGCGTCGCCGGTGTACAGGGAGGCCTCCCTGAGCAGGAGGTCCTCGTAGCCTTCGGGCACGCCCCTGACCGTCTTGAGTCGGAAGAAATCGCAATAGCCGCAAATCGAGGCGCAGAAGGGAACATGGATGTATAGGCCGGCGGCCTGTTGGTCGAAGAGCCTTTTCACCGCGAGCCCCCCTGAACCAGGGCCCACACGTCCCGCAGGTTGTTGCCGGTGGGCCGCCCGGGCAGAAGCGTGCCCGCCTCTTTCCACAGGACCGCCGTATCGGTTGCCTCCAGTGCACGTTTCAGGTGGGCTTCGGACGGAAGTGCCCCGGAATCGACGAAGGCACCACCGCCGCCCGTCCCGTCCACGCCGTCCGTGGCCAGGGCCGCGAACGCCCAGTGCTTGCCGCACTTCGCGTGCGACAGGGCCAGCGCCACGGCCGCCGCGAGGTGGCTGCAGCGGCCGCCGCGCCCGCCCGGCAACGCCTTCACGGTCGCTTCGCCCGCCCCCACCAGCGCGAGAGGGTGCCGCGAGCGGCTCCTTGAAAAGGTCCGCGCGACCCGCTCGGCGAGGTCCCAGGCGCTTTCGCCCTCGCCGACCGCGACTTCACGGGCGTCGTACCCCGAGGCGCAAAAGCGCCAGGCCAACCCCTTTCGGACGGACAAAGCGTCGCACAGCACGAACCAGGAATCTCGGGAACGCCTGGGCGGCGGCACGGTTTCGGGCAGGGATCGGGGGACGTCGATACCGTAACGCTTCAACACGGACTCAGCGGTTACAGCGCTCCGCCACGGCAGCGTCGGGCCGGAAGAAACCAGGCGGGCGTCCCGAGGCCCCACGTCCGACCACACGGCCGTGACCACGGGCCATGGACCTACCGAGGGCAGGAGCCCACCCGCTTTCACCCTGGAAAGCCTCGCGCGCACGACGTTCACGTCCCGGATCGAGGCCCCCGCGGCCAGCAGAGCCGAAACGACGTCCGTCTCCTCACGGAGTGTCCACGGAGGAACGAGTTCCACGAGGAGGGCCGACCCTCCGCCCGAAACACAGGCCAGGAGAGGGCCGGATCCCGCCTCGAGCCACGCTCTCACCCGGCGGGTGTTCTCTACGTTCAATCGTGTCGAAAGGGGGTGGTCGCCCCACAGCACCTCGAACCCTTCCGGAATGGCCTCTTCAGAGGTTCCGTACACCATGCCGGCCCGCCCGTTCCAGACGGACGCCGCCGCCCTTGCGAGCGCCGGCGCCGCCTTCCCGAGGCATAGTATCCTGGCGGGCGCCGGACCTTCGCCTCGCCTTTCCCACAAAACTTCACCCCCGAGCCTCTCGGGGGAGAATTCTTCCAGAAAGCCCCTCATGGCGGCGGCTAGAGCCCGGCCATCGTTGTAACCCGTTGAATTTAAATCTGTTATATTTATCAAGCCAATACCTTCCTATGACGGGCGTTTCACTGTTGCGAAACCCGAAAAACCCTTGACAGTCGGTCCTTTCAGTCCTATATTATGCGCAGAACCTTGGAAAGGAGGTCTAAATGAACAAAGCGGAAGTTATCAGTTCGATCGCAGGTGGGGCCGGGATCAGCAAGGCTGATGCCCAGAAAGCCCTCGACGCCTTCACCACCACGGTGACCAAGGCCCTCAAGAAGGGCGACAAGGTAACCCTGGTCGGCTTCGGCACCTTCAGCGTGGGCAAGCGCCATGCGCGCACCGGCCGCAACCCCAAGACCGGCAAGCCCATCAAGATCGCGGCGAAGAAAGTCGCGAAGTTCAAGGCTGGAAAAGGCCTGGCCGAGAAGGTCAAGTAACATCGTATTTCATTTGGTTTCACAAGGGGCCTTCGGGCCCCTTTTTTTATCGGCGGGGGACCCTCTCATCACGTCCGCAGGTTTCAGTCGTCCGGGGCTTCCAAGACGACGAGTTCTGCACCGCCTTCCACGCTTTCGCCCTCCTTGGCCCTGATCTCCTTCACCTTGCCGTCCGTGAGGGCCTGCAGTTCGTTCTGCATCTTCATGGCCTCCACCACGATGACGCCCTGGCCCTTGGCCACGTCCTGTCCGGGCTCCACGAGAACCTTGACCACCTTCCCCGGCATGGGCGCCTTCACGCTCAGCGCCTGGGCGCCGGCCCCGCCGCCCTGCGCTCGCAGGACAAGGCCGATGGGGCTCAGTAGTTCGACCCGTCGCATGCCGTCGTAGAGGTGCACGTTGTAGACGTCGGTCTCCGGCGAATAGACGCTCGCCTCGAAGCTCACGCCGTCCACCAGCAGGGAGTAAAGACCGGGCAGAACGAACTCGCTGTCGACGTCGTAGGTCTTGTCGTCCACCGTCACCGCGTAACCGCCGTTTTTTTCCAGGACCTCGACCGGAATCTCACGGCCGTCCCGCATGATCACGTAGCGCATGTCAGTTCCTCCCCGCCATCGCCCGGCGCCAGGAGCTGATGCCGGCCTGGCTCCTGGGACCCGGCTTCTGCCTGAGAGAGGACTCGTAGGCGGCTATGGCCGCCGCAATGTCCGCAACGTAATGGGGTTCCGGCGTCTTGTACTCCCCGGGTCCCAGGTACTTCGTGATGAAGCCGGTGTCCAGGTTGCCCTTCAGAAACTCGGGGTGATCTATGATCTGGAGCAGGAAATGGCGGTTCGAGCGGATGCCCACGATCTGAAATTCCTGCAGGGCCCTGAGCATCGCCGCGGCGGCCTTGCGCCGGTCGTGCCCCCACGTGATGACCTTGGCGATCATGGGGTCGTAGTAGATGGAGACTTCGCCGCTGGAGTAGATCGAGGAATCGACACGCACGCCCGGCCCCTCCGGCAGCCTCACGGCCACGACGTTGCCGGGGCACGGCAGGAAGCCGCTCAAAGGATCCTCGGCGTAGATTCGGCACTCGATGGCCCAGCCGCGGATGTTCACGTCCTCCTGGCGCACGCTCATGGGCTCGCCTGCGGCGATTCGGATCTGTTCCTGGACGAGGTCCAGCCCCGTGACCATTTCCGTGACGGGATGTTCCACCTGGAGCCGCGTATTCATCTCCATGAAGTAGAAGTTGCCCTCCTGGTCGGAGAGGAACTCGATAGTACCCGCGTTGACGTAGCCCACGGCTTTCGCCGCCCGAACCGCGATCTCGCCCATCTTCGCCCGCATCTCGGGCGTGACCATCGGGGACGGGGCCTCCTCGATGATCTTCTGGTGGCGCCGCTGGATCGAGCATTCCCTTTCGCCCAGGTAGACGGCGCCGCCGTGCGAATCGCACAGTATCTGCATTTCGATGTGCCGCGGCCTCAGGATGGCCTTTTCGATGTAGACCGACCCGTCGCCGAAGGACTTCCTCCGCTTCGGAGACGGCCCCGCGGAAGGCAGAGGGCAGTTCCTCCGCCGAATCGACGAGCCGCATGCCCTTCCCGCCTCCGCCGGCGGCCGCCTTGAGCATGATGGGATACCCGGCCTTCTCGGCCTCTTTACGTGCCGTCTCCAGATTCGCCAGCGGCTCCAGGGTACCCGGCACGACCGGCACACCGGCCGCCGACATGAGCTGCCGGGCGTGGGTCTTCTCTCCCATGGCTTCGATGGCCTCCGGGGGAGGGCCGATGAAGGTCAGCCCGGCCTCCGCGCATCGTCGTGCGAAAATCGCGTTCTCGGATAGGAAGCCGTAGTCCGGGATGGATCGCATCGGCGCCCGACTTCTTTGCAGCCGCTATGATGGCGTCGATGTTCAGGTAGCTCTGCGAAGATGCAGCGGGGCCGATCAGGTACGCCTCGTCGGCGAGACGAACGTGACGGGACCGGCGGTCGGGCTCGGAAAAGACGGCCACGCTCGGCAGACCGAGGTCCCGCAGGGCCCTTATGATCCGGATCGCTATCTCCCCGCGATTTGCGATGAGGACTTTTTTAAACACGAGGGTCCTCCCTAAAAATGAAGCTCTCTCCGTCTTTCACGAGGCGGCTGTGCCTCCGCCACTTGACGTCGTCTGTTTTCGGGATAATCCTCACGGTAGTGACCTCCGCGGCTCTCCGTCCTGTACGCGGCCGAGGCGGCCATGGCATCGCCGAGGAAGGCCATGTTGGCCGTCTCCAGTATACGCCTGTGAAAACAGCCGTTCCGCAACAGTCTCCGGAGCCCCTCCAGTTCAAGGCGGGCCGCCCGAAGCGCCTCGGCGTTCCGTATGATACCGACCCCTTTCCACATGACCGAGGCGATGCGCCGCCTGAGCTCGTTGGACATGTCGAGGTCCTTGCATCCTTCCAATGCCAGCGGTTCCACGGGGCCGCTATCGGGTCGTCCCGCGCACTCCTCGCAGGCGCCGCCCTGGCCGCCCGCGTACCGAATACCAGGCCTTCGAGCAGCGAGTTGCTCGCCAGCCGGTTCGCCCCGTGGACACCCGTGCAGGATGCCTCGCCGGCCGCAAAGACGTGGGGCATGGAGGTCCGACCCTCCCGGTCCGTCTCGACGCCGCCCATCATGTAGTGGGCGGCGGGGTGCACCGGGATCAGGTGCCGCGTGATGTCCAGGCCGTACCCGAGGCAGGTCGAATAGATAGTCGGAAACCGCCGGCTCACGAAAGCGCCGTCAAGGTGGGTCATGTCGAGCGTCACGGGCCGCCCACCCTGCTTGCGAATCTCGCTGACCACGCCCCTGGTAACCACGTCTCTCGGAGCCAGATCGCCCATGGGGTGATAGCTCTTCATAAAACGCCGGCCGTCCGCGTTGCGCAGAACCGCACCTTCTCCCCGCATGCTCTCCGAAAGAAGAAAGCGCGGCGCATTCTTCAGGAATAGCACCGTCGGATGGAATTGAACGAACTCGAGATTGGCCATTACCAGACCGGCGTCCATCGCCATGGCGATGCCGTCGCCCGTCGCCACGGCCGGGTTGGTAGACTCCTGGAAGAGCCTGCCCACACCGCCCGTGGCGATCAGGACCGCTCTCGCCAGAATCGGTACCGGGCGATTGTCGGCCTCGTCCAGCACCCAGGCCCCGCGGGCGCCGTCTGTTCCGGTTATCAGGGAGATGCCCGTGTGGAAAGGCATCAGCCGGATGTGGTCATCCCGTTCCGCCTTCACGCTCAGCGCCCGCTCGAGCTCGCGCCCCGTCGCGTCGCCATGAGCGTGGAGGATCCGGCTCCGGCTATGGGCCGCCTCGCGGGTGTAATTCAACCGGCCGTCGTCACGATCGAACTCCGCGCCCCAGTCGATCAGTTCCTGCACGCGTTCCCGGCCGTCCTGTACCAGGACTTCCACCGCTTGAGGATCGCAGAGGCCATCCCCCGCCTCGAGCGTATCGTTGAAGTGCTTCTCGAGATCGTCGTCGGCCAAGGGTACGGCGATTCCCCCCTGCGCGTATTCCGTGTTGGATTCCCGCGGGCTGTCTTTGGTCACGACGAGCACGTGCCAACGCGCCTGCGCGGCCTCGATGGCGGCGCGCAGACCCGCTATGCCGGAACCCAGCACCAGGAGGTCGCAAATCATGGGGTCCTTGGGGATTATGGACATGATTGCCCGGGCCGCTTCGGGAGAGCCGTCAGCCTTTCTTTCGAGTCGCTCATCCTGAACCCCCACTGAAGGCGGGCGGGGGCGACGGGCGCACCCTGCTGCCGGCCTCGGGCCTCTGGCGATCCTAGTTCTCCGCCTATCGGCCATTTTAGCCAAGCTATGACCATCCGGCAACCGCGGAGCTTTCCGGCACGGAAACTCAGAAGATCCCGAATCATAAACGCGCGGTCATCCGACCCGCGCGATGCAGTCCAGCCCGCGCTTTCCTCTTAACCGTGGCCGATGCCCGTAACCCTCGCCGTACTCGCCGTACTCGACGTTGCGCGCGCGGCCCCGCTCGTGGTCCTTCATGTGGCCGTGCGGCTCGTGGCTCCGTTCGCGACAGACCTCCGCAGCCCGCCGCCTTCGCGCGAAAAGGAGCAGGCGCGAACGCTAACGAAGCGCGACGTGCGCCTGGCCTTGCCAGCGCAAAGGAGCCTACCAATAGCGCGAGGCGTTCAGTGAGGGAGAACGAAGACGGGGGTGGTTGGCCACGAACCACTTATAAAATCGTGCATGGCCAGTACCTTGATGCGGGACTCCAACCACCGGCAGTGTGCATGGACGCTGGTGCATAGCCCGTCTCAGCCTTGGACCTTTTCGTTCCCGTCGTTGAGACTCATGGTTCTCTCGATTTCTCATCAATGAGAATGGATCACGATATGGGTTTTCCTCCCTGGCTAGAAAGGAACTTGTTAATAAATGTTAAAGGTCGCGCTCCCGAAGATTCACGCCCAGCCGCCGCGTTTGGCACGGAAGGTGCAACTGAGAAATTGGCTTAAGAACAGAGAGTCACGCGGAAAGGCGAGAAGTGCCGTGGTGCGCAACCAGCCTCTGCAACCCGTGGTGACCAGGCCTAAAAGGAAGGGGAACTCATGCGAAAGCTCCTAATATCAGTATTCGTATTCCTCATGTTTGGTGCAGCTTCGCCCTTCCAGGGCGCTGAACCAACATATCCCATCTCCACGGACGTCAAGACGACACGCCAGCGGACGGTGCGCCCTTTGCTGCTACCCGAGATACCACCGTATCTCACCATCACAGAGGTGGACCGATACGAACCTTCCGGGTACAGCTGGTGGACGTTCGGAGACCCCGTCGATGCCGGGGCGATCACGCTGGACGGCACCGGAGTGGGGATATACCGTCCGGCCGAGACGATCCTGACCTTCTTCACCATCAGCGACATTCATATCGTCGACAAGGAATCCCCGGCCCAGGCCATATACGGGGTACTGGGCCCGGAACAGGATCCCCCCTTGGGTTTTGGAAACACCAACACGTCGGCCTACTCCCCGATCATGTTATCGACCACCCAAGTCCTCGACGCCGCGGTCCAGACGATCAATGCCCTCAACCGCCAGACGCCCTTCGATTTCGGCATCTCACTCGGCGATAACGCGAACAACACCCAGCGCAACGAACTGAGGTGGTTCATCGACGTCATGGACGGCAAGCGCATCCATCCGAGCTCGGGGGTACACAGGGGCGCGAGGTGCATCGATTACCAGAGGCCCTATAAGGCGGCCGGGCTCGACAAGTCGGTCCCCTGGTACCAGGTCATCGGCAACCACGACCAGTTCTGGTGCGGCTCCCTGCTCTTTAACGACTACGCTCGAAGCGTGCTGGTGGGCAACAAGGTCATGGACATGGGCTACGACACCAGCGTCAAGCCGCCGTTCCCATCCCTTGATGCCCGTGGCAGCTACATGGGCGTCCTCGACGGGAAGACGGAGTTCGGGACCATCACGGGGGCGGGCGAAGCAGTCTCCATGGCGGCGCCGGTCATCGCCCCGGACCCCAAACGACGCAGCCTGACGACGGAGACGTCCACAACCCTGAACTGGATGAAGGAATTTTTTCATACGACGTCGGAACCGAAGGGTCACGGGTTCACGCAGGCGAACCTCGACAACGACTTCGCCTGTTACACCTTCGAGCCCAAGGCAAACCTGCCTCTCAAGGTCATCGTGCTCGACGACACGTGCAAAGCGAACCCCTACGCCAAATACAGTTCTTACGCGCGAGGGTGTTTGGACCAGAAGCGGTACGACTGGCTAGTCAACGAACTTGAACAGGGGCAGGCCGAGGGAAAGCTCATGATCATCGCCGCCCATGTCCCGGTAGGGCCGCGATTGAACATCCCCGGTGCCCCGCTGGTGAATCCTATCCCACCGGCTACCACCTCTCTCCCCAACAAGACCATCATTCCGTTGTTCTTTACGCTCTGCCCCACCTGCAAAGAGGGTGATCCGATCGAGAACTTCACCCCGGTCCCGCCCTATACCGTTGTGAACGATGCGATGCTCCTCTCGACGCTCCACAACTATTCGAACCTGATCCTATGGATGTCGGGGCACCGTCACATCAACACCGTCACGCCCCAGCCCGCGCCTGACCCCGTCAACCATCCAGAATTCGGCTTCTGGGAGGTGGAGACCCCATCGCTCCGCGACCACCCCCAGCAGTTTAGAACCTTCCAAATCGTTCGGAACGACGACAATACGGTCTCCATCTTCATCACCGACGTGGACCCCGCTGTCCAGGGCGACTCCCCTGCCGCGAAGTCACGCGGGTATGCGCTCGGTGCATCCAGGATAGCCGCGGGCTTCTCGCAGACTCCCTGCGGTCTCACCGATGTCACGTCTCATGCCTACAACGCAGAGCTCATCCAACCCCTGCCCCCTCCTTACACGCTCACGGTCGACGTGGCCGGGCCGGGCTCCGTCATCAGCAGCCCCTATTCGGGTATTAACACCTCCGCAGGGAGTCCGTCTGCGGCCTACCTGCCAGGCACGCAAGTGACCCTTGTGGCCATACCCGAACCAGGGTCCGCATTCGCCGGGTGGACCACCTGTGCGGGCCAATCCACCTGCACCATGACCATAACGAGTGATATCGACTTGAAGGCGAGCTTCATCTGCAACCCGACGCTCGCCGTTTCCCCACCTTACCGGGACTTCCGGAACGTGAAGACCGGGAAAAGGGCCCGCGCCACCTTTACCATCAAGAATGCGGCAACCGACGGCCTGACCAATCTCACCATCGGAGCCATTTCAATCGCCGGAACACCCAACGGGCAGTTCAGCCTCGTTCCGGGCAAGGACGGCTGTTCGGGACAGACCATCGAACCAGGCAAGAGCCGCACCTTCCGGGTCTCCTTCACCCCAACGTCACCGAACACCAAGGTGGCGACGATCTCCGTACCTTACAACTCCGATCCCCCCAACACCCCCGTGGTGGTCCAGCTGACGGGTGTAGGGAAATAGGGGGACGTCCGAGAAATCGAAGCGTCCGGGTATTTCGCCGCGGGCAAGGAAGGCACGGTCCGAAGTTCACCGGAGTGGTTGGACGCAGCCGTAAAATTAGTATCGGCCATATCTCCCAGGCGCCGGCGACGCTGGGAGCACAAGAAAAAAGTTTGCTCGTCAGTCGAAACAATGAACGCTGGAGGAGGTACATTGTGTGGTCTTTCAAACGTAACGCAGTTCTGATAGGTCTATTGCTTGCGCTATTTCTCGCGGTTCCGGTCCTGGCACAAACCGTCAAGCCTGCGGATGATGGCACGACTCTGGAGCAGGTCATCATCTTTGGCCGCCACGGCATACGCTCGACCACCGTCAAGCCAGCCACCCTGGCCACATATTCGACCAATCCTTACCCCCCGTTCCAAGGGGTCCCAACGGGATACCTGACCCCCAACGGACGGGAGGCGGCACGCCTGATGGGTTCTTACTTCCACGACTATCTGCTCCACGAAGGGCTTCTCACGGGCAGCACTGCAGCCGATCTGTCGCACTCGTATTTCCGCGCCAATTCCATCCAGCGCTCCAACATTACCGCCGCCATGTTCGGGGAAGGCCTGATCCCGGGTATGACAACAATTCCGGTACATTCCTACGAACTTGGCACAGCCGATCCGGTATTTGATCCCGTTTCGTGCGGCGTGGCGACCGTTGACCCTGATCAAGCCGAGACCGCAGTGCAGGGAGAGTATGGGTCCGGAGCGGCACTGACCGCCGCGTACAGCGGCGAACGTTCTCTCATTCGTGATGTGCTCAATCCGGGGGGCTCCGTGGATCCAACCACAGAACCGTTCACCCTTACGGCCACACGACCTGTCAAGTTTGCTGGAACCGCCATCGCTTCTGGTGGCCTCTATTCATTGAATTCAGCAACCGACCCGTTTGTCATGCAATACACGGATGGCTTCCCGCTCGAGGATGTGGCCTGGGGACGTCTTTCGCCGGATGCTCTTTCCCAACAAACCCGGATCACTGCCCTGCTCATTAATCTCGAAATGCGTTCGCCTTACATCAACCAGGTGCAGAGTTCCAACGCCGGTTCCCATGTCCTTCGCACCATGAGGCAAGCCGTATCGGGCGGTAACCTTCGCGGAGCATTTGGTAACCACAAATCACGGGTCCTCATCATTATCAGCTCCGATGCCTACGTCGCCGGATTGGCGGGACTTCTCCACGTCCACTGGCAACTGCCCGGTTATCAACCGGACTTTATCGGTCCGGGTGGCATGCTCGTCTTCGAACTGAGACACTCGAAAAGGACAAAGGAATATCTCGTCCGCGTATTTTACACTGGACAGACTTTCGACCAACTGCGCAATCTGACACCGTTAACCCTTGAAGATCATCCCGCGACCATGCAGCTCGCCGTTCCGGGGGGGAGCAGTCCTGACGGTAGTTTGGATATCAAGTGGTCCACATTCAAGAAGCTTCTAAGGGAAGCGATCGCTCACAAATACGTCCAGCCTTTCGGGCAAGAGTCCCCGCCCGACGTGCTAAACAATGTCCCCCTGGAATAGAGGCACATCCTTGATATTAAAGGGACAGCGGTGGTACGTTCAGCGGGATTAATCCCCTCGAAGAATTAAGGCGGGATTCGAACCTACCCTCCCTAGAATGCTCGCTCGTATAACTCGCTGCGCTTCAAGGCCCGCTACGGTTCCCGAACCGGGGCCCCGTCCCGCTTTTCTGCGCGCCCGCCGCCAAGCAGTTGGCGGCTTGGCCCGGAAAAACAGGGACACTCCCCGCTTTTCGAATTCCGCCGGTTTTCTTCGTGGGTTAAACAAAAAATGGTGCGCTCGGCGGGATTCGAACCCACGACCTTCGGCTCCGGAGGAGGGTAAATACTGATTATAATGGAGTTAAAGGAAGTGTATTTACCTCAGAAGGAGCCATATTTCATCGACAGATCCAAGAGCCGGCCATTTTAAGGGAGTTTTCCCAAATCGAGCCCAAACCGATTTCAAACTTGCGAAAAAGTTGCAATCGGTTCATGAGAAGGCCCCTCAGATGAGGGGCCTTCTTGATATCGAAAGAGCACTCTGGGTGAGAAGCTCGCCCCTTGACTTAGCTCCCTGCTTTCATCGCGTGAAGGAAAAGGGATCAGACTCTCTTCCGTCGGGATTGACCACGGTAATGGAAACGGCCTGGCCTTCGGGCAGGAGCGCCTTGAGCTTCTTGCCTTTCTTAATCACCAGCTTGGTCATGCCCGTCTTCTTTTGGGAACCCTTGAAGGTCGCCTTCGGCACCTCGACGCCGTCGATGAAGACCCGGCTACCTGGCTCGAAGTTCCAGCCGAAGAGCTTCAATCGATACGGGCCTTTCTTGACCTTGATGTCCGTGACGCCGGGATACGCGTCCCCGCAGATCAGCACGTCCTTGAGCTTGTCGAGGGCGGTCGGCTGGGCGTCTACGGGGCTCCCCACTGTGGTGGACCAGTCTTTCACATGAAGATCGCTGTCCACGACCGTGTAGTGCGTCGCCTCGGCGGCCATGTTGATGGGGTACAACTGGCAGCCGTTTGCGGTGTCGCCCACCATGTCGACACTGGCCAAGCTGGGTCCCTCGACGTAAGGCCAAGGCTCTTCATCTTGTCCAGTGCCCGAGAAGGTAAAACCAGTACCTGCCTCGACCCCATTCACGATCGGTTCCTCGGGCGCAATGGTTTGACTGCCGTACATGCGGCACCACAGGGCCTGGCCGTTCGCGTCGACGCCCATGAGAAAGGGCAACGCGCTGGGGAAACCGCCGTCTTGCGTGGTACCCGTTTCCCCCCAGACTAGGAACGTCCCATCGGTGCACTCAGTGACACCGCGTAGCATGGCGGGCGTCATTGTCGGGTAGTCGGGGCTGTCGAATCGCTCTTGCCACTCGATGTCGCCCGACGAATCGAGCTTCATGAGCGCCGAACCCTGCGCGTTCTGCTCGATCAGCATCATGTGTCCGTCGGCCGTCACCGCAACTGAGGGCAGGCTGTCGTTCGAAGTCGTTTCGTAAGCCCGAGCCCACTCCATGTTCCCGTCCTCGTCCGCCTTGATCAGGAGCGTGGCGTGCGGCTCCGTCGGATTCTCGCGATAGCCGGCCAGAATGACTCCGCCGTCGGGCGTGGCCTTGATGTCCGTACCTTCGCCTGAACTGAAGTTTGGCGGCGGAAGATTGGTGATGTACTCTTTGTCCCACAGTTCCTCACCTGTTGAATTGTCGATACGTTTTAGGGCCATTGTCACGTGCGAGAGGACATACAAGTCGCCATTCAACCCCCTACAAGCCCAGTAGATACCTTGAATATCATTGACGTAGTTCCCCTGCCACAGCATGCTGCCGTCTCCATCACATCTGAAGATCCACGACCATGAAGGCTCCGTACCTTCATGGTCCGCGTTGAAGGCCAGCACCGTGAACGTCCCATCGCCATCGTCGAGAAGCTGGGCTAGCAGCCCATGCTCGCAGTACTGCTTGGCCCAGAGAAGGTTGCCGTGGCTGTCGGCGCGCCAGATCCGAAGCGGGTGATCCCTCCCGCTCACTGGACCGGCGCCGATGTAGCCTCCGCCCGAGAACTTGATCATCTGGCTGCTGTACAGAGGCTGGGCCTTCTTGCCCACCTGATAATAGACGTGGGTCCACTGCTCCTGGGCCTTGATGGCGGTCGCACTAAGAACTGCAAAGAGTATTGCCCCCGCGAGAACGAGGATCCGGCTTCCGTGATGTCGCATCTTGTCCAGCTCCAAGTAAGCGCCCCCGGGCCCCGCGCTTCAGGCCCGGGGGCGGCAGTAACGCAGATACTACCGGTAGAGGTTCACGTCCCTCGTTTCTATTGTACCGTAGTCCGAAGCCACAGTCAGTGTATAATGCACCCCTCCAGAATAAGCGGCGGCCGTTGAGCTGTATGTCAGCTTGATCGCAACGACCGTCCTGCCCTGACCATCGGTGCTTTGAGCAGTCGCAGAAGCTGTCAAGGTGAATTTCGAGCAATCGCCTCCCGTATCCGCGGTGCAACTACCAACGGTTGCCGTGACCGTAGAGGCCTCTGATGGTCCCACCAGAAGATATTCTATCGTGCTGACTCCACCGTTGCTGGGTACCCAGAGGCTCAAGGGGCATCCGGTGCCTGAACCGTTTTCGAGGCAGGTGGACGTGTGTCCCGCCACTTCGGCGAAGGATGGCACGTATCGGAAGGGAACTCCCGGATGCGTCGTTATATCAGGATCCGGGTCATCTTTGGTGGATAGATAGGGCGTCATCGAGACCTGGGTCGCGTGGGGTGGCGCCCAAGCATGGAACTTCGTGCCCCATCCGTCATCTTCCCAAGTTGGTCCCGAAAATAAAAGCGGATCCGTGTTCCAGAAGGTGCCATCGTTGTTCTTGATGTTCTTGATGCGGTAGATGTTGGTCCCGTGAAACTTGACCTTGTTCGTCGCGCTTTGCAGCGGGCGGATGGCGATGTCGATCGGATTTCCGCTTGCATCGGTATCAAACCCAACGCTGTTCGCTGAGCCGTATCCATCGCCGGGGGCGAAAACAGGCTGCGTGGCCGGCGGCTGGAAATCAACAGCGTTGGCCAGTGTACCTTTATAGTAGCCGTAAACCGGTTGAGGCATACCGTGCGCGTCGGTTTGATCGTCGATATTGTCCGGATTGATCAGGTCAAGCTCAAGAGGCGTTCCTGTCTTGATGCATGGGGTAGCGGTGTCACATACTGCCGGCGCGCCGTCACCGGTCCATGTGCTCGTCCAGACGGTGCTGCCACAGACGTTCGTCAAATCGGAGCGATTGACCTGGACCTTGACTTTGGGAATTCGGGAGTCAGCGGGATCCTTCACGAAGATAGCCGGATGGATGTAGTCCTTATTGGGGCGGTCACCGCACCTTGGATTAACGGCGTTCGGGCGATACCGCGTAAATGTGGCAAGCCCATTGGCGGAAACCTGAAAGGTCTCCCCTCCTACCACGTTTGGGGTACCGCTCGACAAGAGCTGGACGTTTGTGATCGGGTTGGGGAATCCGTAAAAGAAACCTGTCTCGTTCCCGTTCTCGTCGCAGGAGTAGTGCGGCGCCCATGCTTTCTTGTTCTGACCTGCCTTCACTTTGACTTGGGCGGGGCCGAGGTAGTTCTTCCCGCCGGGGGAGTCGGGAACCGTACACACGATGGTCCCAATTCCTGTCACCGGATCGTAGGTAGGGGTGCCAACAATCGTTCCTTTGTGTGCGTGGGCCGCCTGTGGCACTTTGAATTTCACTTTCACGTTTGCAAGGTCGCTCTGGCTGAAGCCGCTGACCGTGATCGTGACGTTTCGATGAGACGGGTACCCGCAGGAACATGTGTTGGGAAGGTCCCTGTGTGGCGTGATGATAAAGACGTCGTACCCTGGAGAACTAATGTAGGGCACGTCACCGTCGTCGTCGGGGAGCGTATCTGGGGGTTCGGTTGCCCAGATTTGAGGCGTCGGGGAGTTGGATACTCGACTCGCCGTTCCGAGAGATATGGAAACATCGTCGATGTTGAAGGCGGTAGGATTGGGGTGAGACCCGTCGCTCGCCTCGAACCGCAAATAATAGTCGTGGCCCTTCAGCAGGCCCAGATCGTCGGGAGATATCTTAAATGAATAGGCCGACCAGTCGCTCACTGGCGGCGAAACGGCACCTACCGGATATTGTTGCCCCGTCTGATCGTCAAGAAGTAACACCTGCAGCGTATCAGCCTTCGAACCCTTTGATTTACCCGCCTCCGTACGGCAGTAGAATGTGACGGTGGCCGGCCCTTCGTATGCAGGCCAAGCCCCTAGAAGTTGGTCGAGAGTATCGATCGTAAGTCTGGCTCCACCAAGCCGTGCAACATAGCGGCCGCTGTACGCAGCGGACGCGCCCACCTTTTGAATGAGATTGTCCCCGGCAAAGGACTCCTGTTCCCAATAGGCATTGGCGTTGCCTTTGTCGAAGTTGCCGCACTTGATGAATTCCGAGCTCGTCGGGAGACTCTGACCGAAACCTGGTAGTGCTAGGAACGCCGCTACCCCGATAACAAGCAAACACTGAAACAAGGACACACTTCTCAATTTCACCCTTTCCTCCTTTTAAGAGACTCCTATTGGATGTTCTAGGTAGTATCCTCGATTGGATTGTCACGGAGGTGGGCGTGTATAGATGGTCCAAGGTTCTTCATAAGAGGAAGCTGGATCAGCATTTCGGCTCTTGAGGTCAGTCAAGATGTCCCCCCGGTTGCGATTCCAACGGTGCTCCGCGCCGAAATGAGGCAGCGGAGGCGATGGTGTGAGTGTTCGCGTGCATATTGAATCTAGGTCATGGAATCATGGATCGCCTCCAACCAGAGTTGTAGACACTATCTACAACTTTAGTTGGAGATAGAACAAAAGGGCTTCAATTGCAGATGGTTAGCGTGAACACTCAGAGGAGTGCCATGTCATTATGGCATTGTGGATATAGTTTTCTTGTGACAAGGATCACGTTTCGAGGGGCGGCACCTCGTTCCGAATGCCTGATGCAATTAGGACCTCTGGGCGATAGGGCGCCACGATCCTTCTGACGACAGGGGTCTCTCAGGAGGTCAGTTTAGCAGGCTCTTCGAGGATCTTGAGGAGGTCCTCGGCACAGAAGACCCGGTCGCGTTTGCCTTCGCTGATCTGTCGCAGGATTCCCCGCTTCTTAAGACGTTCGATGGCCCGCTGGGCCGTGGTGAATGCGACGCCCAGCTTTTCGGCGGTGCCCTTGATCGTGACGTAGGGGTTGGACGCCAGCAGATCCACCACCTGATGTGCCGCCTTGGATCCTCCGCCGGCGGCTTCATGCCTCCACGTTTCGAGAAGACCGAGTATTCTCTCGGAGCGCCCGAGAGCGTCTTCGGACTGCCTGGCCACACCCGTCAGGAAGTACACGAGCCACGCCTCCCACGCGCCTTCTTGCCTAACCGCGTTGAGCCGGTCGTAATACTCTGCCCGGGTCGCATCAAAAAAGGCGCTCAGATAGAGCAGGGGGCTCGGCAGGAGTTCCCGGGCCACGAGGAAGAGCGTGATCAACAGACGTCCCACCCTGCCGTTGCCGTCCAGGAAGGGATGGATGGCTTCAAACTGGACGTGGGCCAGGGCTATCTGGATCAGAGGCGGCAGGCTTCGGTCATGGAGGAAGCTCTCCCAGGCTCCAAGACATTCCAACATCTCCTGGGGCGGAGGGGGAACGTACGATGCGGCCTCGAGCGGACTGCCCGGAGGCCCGATCCAGTTCTGGGATCGCCGGAACTCCCCCGGTGTAGCGGTGTTGCCCCGCACATCCTTCATCAGCCGTCTGTGGAGTTCCTTTGTAAGCCTGAGGGACAGTGGAAGCCTGCCCAGCCTCCCGAGGCCGTACTCGAGAGCGGTCACGTAGTTGCCGACCTCATGCAGGTCGTCCGGGCTCCTCTCTACCTGCGCACCCGCCTCTGCCGCCAGCAGTTCTCCCAATGTGGCCTGCGTGCCCTCGATATGGCTCGAAAGAACGGCCTCTCTCCTGACGAAAGGTCTGATCAGAAGGTGCGGATTGGGCAGCCGCGCACCAGTGCCAGCCAGGCGCCCCAAGAGATGATCCGCCTCCGAGAGCGCGGTCAACAGGTGAGGCGTCCAGTCGAGCGTTGGCGGAAGTGGCTCCGGGACGAAGGCCATGTAGCCTTCCGGACACCGCACCATGCGACCCGGCATCTTGGTTCTTGCGGCCATGTAGCCCTCCTCGGGGCATCTGCGCCCGCCTATTTTCGTTTTCGAAAATAACGCCGCGACTTATTTTCACGTTATCGCAGAGTCGCAAATAATAAGTCAAGCCCCTGAACCCCTGGAGCACGGACGCAAGGCCCTACGCTAGCACCGAAACTTGAAATCGCCCCAGTCCGTGTGAATCGCGAATTCCATGTTATTTGAGTAAACCGGACTTGCTCGATCCACCGAGTCTACCCGATAACAACGGTAAGCAGATAAACCCGATTCGCTCTGCCTCCCGATCTCATTCTCGCCGGGCGATGCTTTCAGAAAACGAAGCGCTCTCCCCTACCGGGCTCCAGCGGGTCGGGGCGGAAGTCGATGATCTCCTTCGCGATGACGCGGTTCCAGCGGTATGGATCTGAAGCCTCGATTTCCCGAACCCGGTCGTTCAAGGACGGGTCCGGATGCTGAAGAATATGCAGAAGGGCCTTTAGCCGCACCCAGTCCTCCTTGTCTCGCAAACACGTAAGGCCAAGATCCCTCGTCCAGAATTTCGGAGACGGTTGCAGATACCATAGCAACCTCAACTTGTCCTCTCTCGACAGGGAGGGAAAGACGGCCACAAGTTCGTTCATGGTCTTCTCGAGTCGCCCAGGCGGATAGTGCATGGCTATGGGCATGGGAAAGGGATAGTAGCCTTCGTAGCTTAGTTCCCTCAACGAAGCAGGAGGTCTCATTCTTCGGAGGTCGGTGAGGATGGCCGGGGCGTCCCCAAGGATCCAGGCCACATACGCAACTCTGCCCGGCGAGTTCGGGTGCGGTGTACCAGATTAATGTCTCATCGGGAACCCGGACCGCCTATGCGGCCACAACCGATTCCGGATTCACCCGCACCGTGTTCCCGGTCGGCATTGGCCTGGATCCGGACGGGTCAGTCTGCTATATCGCCGACGCAAGTGCCGGCAAGATCGTCCGTATCCCACAGAACAACGGCTCCGCCATCACCGACAACTGGGGGAATTTCACGTGGAACTTCCCCGACCCGTGCGGCATCGACGTAAATACCGGCCATCAGGTCATCGCCGCTTCAGCCGACGGCTGGGACGGGTACACGACGGGCCAGAACAACACCTACCTGTACGGCTACACCCAGGGTGTGGCCTACAGCCTCTTCGTAGACCGGGACGTCTCTCTCGGACTGCATCTTACTTCTACGTGAATTACACTAACGATATGAGCGTAGCGCCGGCCTTCAATCTGAACCCGATCGACGGAGTGCCCGCGGCCGATCACGGGTCGCTGGTCTACGGCCTTGCAAACGGCACGATCGCAGTGGACCCCTACTGGATCTACTTCGCCGCGCATCACGCCCCGCAGCGGGTGGTGATCGACAACGGGGGCCAGAACCAGCCCTACCCCACGGCCTACCAGTCACAGGACAGGATCATCGCAATCCCCATCTACGGATGGACGGGGCGTAGCGCCAGAATCCGCGCGATCGATCCGCCGGACTTTTCACCCTACGTGCCGGACGGGGGGTGCCTCCAGGGGGGCTGGCACACCGGCGCCGCCCTATGAGGGTAACGACAACGTAGGCATGACGGACTACGGATTGACCCTCTCGGCCGACGGCTCAGGTGCCTCGCCGACCTTGAAGATCACCTTTCCCACTGGCGGCGCGCAAACAGAGGGGACTGCAATAATGTACTCTTTCGATTCCCCGCCCAGGATTCCGGGGACAACTTCCAGCTCGAGATCACCAAGTGTGACGCTTACGGGAATGTTCTGCCCAACCGCGTCTGCAGTCTCTCAGGCCTCTACACCTCCTGGAAGCGCATCTACGTCGAGCGGGACCACATGTTCAGGAGAGGGGGGTGGTTGTATTCAGATTACGACCCAACTACCTGCGCTCCAAACTGTGATCAATATCACGGTTTACTCGTGGGCGAATGTTGTGAAGAACGATACCATCGTCGTCTTCGATGAAACGAATACAGCCGAAAATGGAGGCGAGGTCAGGACCATAACGGCCGATCCGATCGACAACGGCGACGGGACAATGATGCTTACCTTGAACGCTGCCCTGGGCAAACATTACTACGCTACAAGCCATGACTCATCACAACCCCCTCAGCCAACTTTTACAAACGGACATTGTGCCGGTATCGGTGTCATTCACAGCGCCGACGGGCAGATCACGGACACGAACCCCAACCAGATCAACGGACCCGGCTCTGCGTTTTACGATGCGGACATGCGGCAGATCGAACAGCCGTACGACGATGCGTACGTGGAGTTCTTGGCGCCGCGGGTCCGGGTATGGGGGCCGTTCCCTACCTCTACTTCGAGTCGAAGCCAGCCGGAAGCGTGCTCGATGCCTTTCAAGCGCTATGGTTTCCAAATTCAGGCCAGGACAACTATCTACACTTGATCGGAGCAGCCAACTACTATGATGCCCAGGCTACTTACGCCGGTGATTCACCTTACGTTAACGGCTTTCAAGACGGGTGTTCCTAAGTCATTTGATTCCAGGAAATCGAGACGACCACACAATCAGACCAAGACAAAGTCGAATGGATCCAGTACACAACCGTTCACGAACTCACGCACAACTTCTCTATCGCCGGCATATCTTAAAGACCACGTACCATTGCACCAACATCGCCTACTCTCACCGCCGAACCAAGGGCTCACCTGTATCATGAATTAGCCGTACGATTTGCTGCCCGGGAGCCCGCCTTGCTTCGGATTTCAGCACTTATTGACGGGCGGTAGCACCCTTATGGATGTTAATGTGAGCATCAGGGATCAGCAGGATCCCCTGCCTTACTGAGGAGGGCACGATGAAAAAGACAGGATTTCTTCTGTTCGTGCTGTGGTTCTTATCCGTGCCTGCGCTGGCAGGGGATGTAACCGTGAAATTGCAGGTCCTGCAGTCATCTCTAGTTCTCGGTGAGCCCCTGTCCGTTGTAATTACCGTGGAGAACACCAGCCAGTCAGCGCTTGACCTCCCTTTTTGGAGCCCATCTTTGCGGGCATGAATCCGGCGGTACTGGTTGGAACGCCTGGAGGCGAGGCTCTTACCAGCAACCATGGTGCGCCTCTTGCCTGTGAAGAAGCGCACACCAAAATCACCGCCAGCTTCCCTTGGAAAATGGGCAAAGATTTCGACATCACCATCCCAGCCGGAAAGTCCGTTGAGTTTCATAGTCGGCTTTGGCTCCCCATTACTCTTCGAACAAAGCCGGGCATCTACACACTGACGCCTCACTATGTTGCCCTCGGGACGCATCCTGGCCAGTTGGGCGCCGTCATAGGCGGCCCAGCCCCGCACCCGGCTCGGCAGGTTGGCCAGGGCTGCTGGAAAGGCACGGTGAATGGAGCGGCCGTTCAGATCAACCTCAAGGCGCCAACGGGCATCGACGCGCAGGCCTATCAGGCTTTCAAGGGCCACCCGCTCAAACATCCCGCCGAACTTCTCAAGCGTTTTCCCACGTCCACCTATGCGGCCTGTGCAGTGTACGGGATCATGCACGGCTTCATGCAAGGCGACGAGAATATGTTTCTTCGCTCCGTCGAGAGAGGAACCTATCTCTCCAATTCATATCCGGACGACACGGGGAAGAGCAAGGACGGATGGCGGTCCTTGCAAGGAGACGCCGCCGCGGCCTGGTGGTCGAAGTGGATCAACATCATCCTGACCAATCACCCGGATATCTGGTTTGCCGACCAGCTCAGGCTCAAGCGGGCCGTGGACCAGGTCGCACTGAAGAACTACCAAATCGGCGCGGCGGACCTGGAAACGCTTTCCAAGGAAGCAACCCCTGAGGTCGCTCAGAAGGCCCAAAAGATGCTGGGCATGATGCGAACCAAGGGCTGGATCAAGAAGGAGCCGCCGACATCGCAAGTAAAGGCCCCTTGAGCGTTGGGGCTTGGATTGGAGTTGGTATGGGCCTCTTGGGCTCGCGCCATGTGCCGCCATGAAGAGGCGACGATGAAGCGAACTATCTTTGCAGGAGTTGTAGCGCTTATGGCGGTGAACCTCCTAGCGCAGACCATAGCCGTGAGGATTATTTCATTCCCCGCAACGGTGCTGCCTTATGAACCTGTTGTTATAAGCGCTGAAGTGACCAATACGAGTGGCCGGCCCCTCACATTGGCTTTCGGCTATCACGGCTTTAAGGGCTCATGTGTCGTTATAGAGCCCGATGGTAAATCAACGCCTTCGGACCAAGATCTCCTTGCAATCAAGCCGGCCGCAGGGTTTCGGCTGGAGCCGAAGCCGTCCAATTGGCAGGAGATCATCCAACGATCACCCTCCTGTTGGCCAACGAAGCAAGGGGTCTATCGAGTCGCGATCGCCGTCACTTCAACCGGCCCTTACATGCAACCGGATGGGCACCAAGTAGAAGCATGGAGCGGAAAGGCTCAATCAAGATTCGTTTCCGTTGAGATCAAGGCCCCTACCGGTATCGACGCTGAAGCCTTGCGCGCCGTCAAGGGTAATCCTATGGCCCACCTAGCAGACATCCTGAGGCGCTTCCCCAACTCCACCTATGCGGGCTATGCGTTGATGAAGATGGGGCCGGCGGGGTCCCTTACCGGATCGATGAATTGGAGCACGAAAACCCCCAGCCAGAGAGATGTCGCCTGGCTGGTACCTTCAGCGGCGTCCGCTGACAAGCAGGACGCGAAGCGGCAGCACGTTCGTGGCGGACTCCAGTCCTTTGTAGAAAAAACCGAGGCATTCTTAGCCATGCATCCCGACTTCGCCCGCGCGGACATCTTGCGCAAAGAAATGGCCAATGCCCTTTTCCAGCTCGACCAGCGCGATGCCGCGCTTGAGCAAGTCGAAAAGCTCTCGAAAATGAAAGGCCCTGCCGCCGAGGAGGCCCAAGCCGTCATGACCCGGCTTAAGAAAGCCTCGCCGCCGGAGCAGTAGGTACTCACTGTCGACAGCTGTTACCCCCCAAGGCCTCCGGATCCTTCCGGAGGCCTTTTCTCTAGCGTCCATTATTACCTTATGAGAATGAGTGTTCTGGAAAGCGAGCAAAGGGTTCCCTGACCAACCACGCGGATCCGTCCAAGACCGCCTGCTACGACCGGCGCGGCGAGGCGGCCAAGGCCCTGGGCGCGGGGCTACTGCTGTCTCTGTATCGGTAGTCTACCCGGCGCATTGAACAAACCCACAATATCTGGGTATCTAAAGATAGGGTGTGGGTACAAGTTGTGGTCCTCATGTCGCCACCGATTAGAAAATGGACACTTCCACCGATCTAGCTTGGACACTTTTCGAAGGTACCCGGGGATTCGATAAGACGGTGGAATAAGCAGGGCGAATCGTTGGCCGTGCGCCTGGGGCCCCGGAGGGCGGAGCCTGGAGGGATCCCAAGTGCAGCCCTCGTAGGACACCTTGGTTCATCCCTCGCCCGAAGGGCGGCGGCCGCAAGGCAAGGCGCAGGCCCGGCCTCGGACCCGGGGCGGGACCCCGGGCGGAGCCCCAAAGGGGAGGAACCCGGAGGGAGAGGTCGGATCTGCGCCTTACCACCGCGCCTGAGGAAGGAGTAGTATAGTAGAGGACCAGCATAGATGAGCGGGAGATTGGGGGAACGATGCTAAAGGCAAAGGCCATTTCTTTCCGTCGCAGTCAACTTCGCGAAGCCGTGCAGCAGGGGGCGGTAAGTGGTCCCGCCGGGATTCATAGCCCCATTGACGGGCTCCTCGCCAAAAGGGGAGGTTCTTATGCCGATCCGGATAAGACTCCATGATAAGGAAGCCGCCCCAATGAAACGTGTTGCTTTCTCAAGGGTTAGGGCCGCTGGAAGACACGAATTGCCGGCGTGTTATCGGGGCGAAAAACCGACTCTCCGCATCTTATGCGGATCCGCATAACCTATATTAGATGAAGAAATAGACCTATGAGTCGAGTCGAGGAAATTATTGCTCATGAGGTTCCCGAAGGGGTTTTTGATACCTATGGGATCGAAAATGCCTTTTGCAACTGCCTAAACGCAGAGGAAGCGACGGAATTACTCAATCGTGTTGTGACCGAAAAACCTGCCTATCGGGATGCCGCCGTTAAAAAGGTATGTTCTGATATCGGAAATGAATTTTTGGTGTGCCATGAGCAGCTTGTTGAAGATTTAACTTCGCAATTTGAAAGCGCTGACCATCGTCTTAGGCAGTCCTTGGGTACTGTGCTTTCAAGGCTCTCTGAGGTAGCTCCATCATTTATTGAGCAGAAAAGTGAGTTGTTCTTTCTTCAATCTCGATATGTCGGGGTCCGAAGGAGAGGGTACAAAATTGCCGCTCGTCGCGACCAATCGGACGAGAAAGCAATCCTAAAAGCTTGGCATGAGCATGGCGATTATGAAGCGGCTTGGTTAATTACCAAGTGTTTTCCCGTCTCCTTCCTTATTGAGAATATAAAAGATATCGAGCAGCATTTTACCGAAGGCTGGCAATTCGCCCGACTATATCTAAGAATTGCAGAAGTTCAGCCTAATTTATTGCCACGTTTGAAAGCTCGTGATCCAATATCCTATTTCTATGTCCTAGCAAAAACCGGAATCGATATTAGTGATGGCGAGGCATTCGATATTATGGAGTCTGCATCACAAGATGAACGTTTCGGTCTCTTTGTTTGGTCATTGGGCAAGGCAGGTAAGTGGGACGTTTTGAAGACTATCGATTCCACGCTGCTTGAAATTCAAGAACGGCGGGTGGAGCAGCTTATGAAGCAACATGGCATTTAACCAACGCATCAACGGGACCGGATTGTTCCGCTGCGCTCCACAAGCCTGCCCGTTATGCCAGCGGTGGGCAACGTTGCTTCACGGCATTTGCCCACCATACAAGGTTTACAACTCATGCGCCGGAAGAACCGCAAGGTGGGCGTTCATTCACGCCGCCATCTTGTACCTGATCCTGAACCACCCCCGAAACGTCCGTGAGAGAATTGTCGCGGGAGGTCCGCCTTTACCCGGCGCGCTTGATCCTGAGAAAAACACGGCGATCCAGGTGTGCCCCCGGAAGGACGCTAGAGCGTTGAGTTCAGCGGGATCAAGCGTCCAAGTACCATGTGGCTGAACAATGATTCCTTGCCGGGTGGAAGCGATCCACCGGGCCCAGTTGACCATGACATGGTCGGGGCGCTCGTTGGGGACTCTAGGCCTGGAAGAAAAGGGCAGGAGTGACAGGGGTTGGTCTGAAAGGTTCTCGACCTTGAGGATGTCGAAGGTCCCCTCCTTGCCGTTGGGCAGAGTCAGGCGGATGGGGTGGGCCATGTTGTCGGTGGTGAACTCCCTCGTGAAGACGGTATTCCGGTAGTCGAGTTCCTCTGGGACCAGCAGGGCGTGGAGGCCCCAGGCGATGACCGCCGCGAGCAGGAGCGCGCCCCCGGCAGCGAGGGCTCGCTGCCGGGGGGTGGTGCGTGAGAATCGGGAGGTTCTCTTGCGCTTACTCATTTGGGGCCTCCTGGTAGGCGTCGATGGGGATGTCGCGGGTGATCCAGATCTTCATGCGGTGGCCCTCGTCCACGGTGATGGTTGGCACGGCGTTGAGGAAGGGCGATAGCATCTGCTCGGCGGTCTTGCTCAGGCTGTCGCCGGCCTGGATCCGCATCATGTCGGTGCCGCTGTAGGCCCCGTAGGGGCCTCCGCCCCGGACCTGCGAGTTGTTCCAGCCGGTGAGGACGCCCACGAGAAACGTGCGAAGTCTTGTTTCCTGAATTTTTGCGACCTTCCCTTATTTACAAGGCCAGAGGGTTCGCAGGGAATGTTGCGACAGACACTCTCTTCTCTATAAGGGGTTTAAAGCGCAGGGCCCTAGACTTCGCGAAAGCCACTACCCACAAAGGACCTGAGATCCGCCACGGATTCTTGGATGACTCCTTCTACAACCAGAGTTGTAGAAAAATATGCTATGAAATCTACAACTATGGTTGGAGGCATCATAAAGACGTTGGCCCTATATTCCTAGCGAGGTCATACTGCGGACACTCCCCACGTAATAACTCCTGAAACTTAACATCGGCTACTGATCACGGCAGGGGTACCACAGTTGGGAACCCGATTCACGACCAGTGGAAGAACTCGCCAGCGTTTTATCAAGAAACCACATATGACTCCGTCTCCTGCGTTGCAGATGCTGTAAGGGCCTGGATTAGCCGGACTCAGGTTGATTTGGACGAAGGGCGCTTATGCCGCGATGGTGCGGTCCATAGGTCTTATCAAGAAACTATATAACCATTGTCAGGCTCCCAGCTCCATCACCACGGAATGCAGTGATGGGGTGCTAGTGAAAAGGCACCTTGTGCTTTCCATCAATTGTTGGATAAGGAGGGTCACGCATGAACCAAGATGGAACAAGCAAGAAAGAGCAAGGGGAGATTGTCCACGAGAGTGACGGTTCATCCCACGAGCGGGGACCCGGCGAAGGGGGGGCGGCCTTCTGGCATGGTGGTCATTCGACTCGTCGCCGAAGCCAGTCCTGTCGCGCGGGGCAAGGTGGCAGATACACTCGTCGCCCATGCAAAGATGTACGCCTTGAAAGGCCTGTCTCAAGTCCTCGATAGCGTCGGCTCACCTGAGTCCTACCGGCTAGTGCGCTCGATTCCGGCTCGAGAGCCTCGTGATTATGGAACGCGAGGCGGCCCACACCAAGTATCCGCCCACTACATAGTCTCAACCCAGTACTGGCGCCTTGACTCTCATCGCTGGCGCTCTCGCAAGCAGACACACCCCACCGCTACACCGCTGTCCTCGTTGCCGGAGGTGACTCGGCTTGGGAGGAACCGCTCTCCACGTTACCCGTCGTCACTCCGGGGGATGACCCGCACAATGCTGGTCAGGACTACCAGGATGCTGCTCCCGATGGCATTGATGCGCGCTGGATGTGGACGCAGCCGAACGGAGAGGGGGCCGGCATCGGCATCGTCGACGTAGAAGGTGGTTGGCGGGTGACCCATGAGGACCTGGCAGGAAAGTCGCCGACTCTCATCCATGGTGTCCAATGTCGCAAGCTGGGAAGATCACGTATGCAGTCTTCGGGGAGATCGCCGCCATTGACAACACGGTGGGAGTAGTAGGATCTGCCCCTGCGATTAACTCCATACAGATAGTTCGATCTACGACAGCAGCGGCACGCAGAACGTGGTCGATGCGCTGGTGGCAGCAGTGGCAGCGATGTCGTTTGGCGAGATCCTCTTGATCGAGCTGCAGACCAACTTCCTGCCAGTGGAGACGCTCGACGATCGGCTCGACATCATCCGGCTGGCGACGGCCCGGGGAATCATCGTGGTGGAGGCTGCCGGAAACGGGTACTCCGATCTCGATGGCTGGAGTACTCCTGGAGGAGTCCAGCGGCTTAACCGAACTTCGGCCGACTTCGTGGACTCGGGCGCGATTATGGTGGGCGCTTCGGTCTCGACCGTGCCACACGATCGTTGGTGGGCTTCCAATTTTGGAAGCCGTATTGACTGCTTCGCCTGGGGAGAGAATGTCACCTCTACCGGCTACGGCGATCTCGACAACGGCGGTGGCAACGCCGACAGGTGGTACACCGACACTTTCCAAGGCACGAGCAGCGCCTCGCCGATTATTGTGAGTGCAGCGGCGCTGGTACAATCTAACTACCAGGTAGCAACCGGCACGCTACTCTCCCCGGGGCAGATGCGGGCGTTGCTCTCCAATCCCGCCACCGGCACACCGCAGGGAGTCGGGGTTGCTGGTGCGATAGGTGTGATGCCCGATTTAGCCGCGATCGTGCCCGCACTGGGGCTTCTGCCTGATATCTATCTTCGCGATGCCGTTGGAGACACTGGAGCCGTTCCGTGGATGGGCTCCATTTCCACCAGTCCAGATGTCATCGTCCGCCCCTCGCCCGTTGCCGATCCTCAACTGACTTACGGTGAGGGCAGCGGAACGGAGAACTCGGAAACCCTCGGGTACGAAGTGGAGGCCGGCCAAGAGAACTCAATCTACGTGAGAGTTCGGAATCGGGGAGGCGCGCCGGCTACCAATGTCGTTGCTGCAGTTTACTGGAGTGAAGTTGCCACTTTGGTCACCCCCTCGGCGTGGCACCTCATCGGCAGTGTGACCCTACCCCTGGTCCCCGTCGGAAACGTGCTGACGGTCTCCCCCAGACTGGCTTGGCCCAATGCGGGGATTCCCGGCATCGGCCATTACTGCTTCGTCGCCACGTTGCAGCACCTCAATGACCCGGCGCCCCCAACTCCGGGTCCTCTCGACTGGGCCTCATTCCAGAACATGATCCGCGCCCACAACAACGTTACGTGGAGGAACTTCAACGTTGTGAATAACATTCCAGATACGCCGGATGCGACTCCCTCCTTTACCTTTAAGCTAGCCGGAGCGGAAGATCGCGCACTGCCTTTCGCATTCGAGGTCGAGCGGAAACTGCCCGCAGATGCGGTGCTCGAAATGGAAGGACCTTTGGGGTTGCTCTTACGCCTCAAGGGTGAGAACCCGTGGGAACTTGTCCAAGACAAGAAACGCGATAAAGCACAATTGACCCTCCCAGCGCTTCCTCGAATCATACTGGAGGAGGTCCGACTTCCACGAGGGGGGCGTCTGCTTTGCTCGTTCAAAATCCACTTACGCAAAGGCAAGGTAGTATACGGGCACGGTGTCGCAATCCGACAGATTTACAGAGGCGAGGAGGTCGGGCGGATTAACTGGCAGTTCGCTCCAGAGGCATGCCTGTGCGCTGATGAAGAAGAAAGAGAAGAAAGGACAAGAAGAAGTAGCCAGTAACTGGGTGCATTGTTTTTGCAGGGCTCTCAGGTAGGGTGAGCAAGACCGAAGTGCAGCCCACCGAATGAATAACCTAACAATCCGCATGGAGTCGGACGTTGGGCTCACATCATAATCCGAAGGAGGTGGTGCCTATCATCTCGATACCCTGAAATTGCAGCAGCGGGTTATAGAAGCGAAAACAAGTTTACCATGCCCTAGCATAAAAAGGAGGTCGTTATACCCAACCTAAACGAAATAGCAAAGCCGGAGAAATTGAAGAAGCGTGCGAGTGACCGCATTGTTGCCTCTCCGTAAAGAGCTTTCCCAATTGGGTTCTGGTGCTCATTTGGGGGTTGGTATGGACGGAGGCGGTCAGTTAAAGGTCAAACCTTGATTCACAGGAGGAAAATCATGCCCGCTGTAGGTGATCCCGCGATCGACTTTACTGGTCCAGATATCGTTAATGGAGAGACGTTCACTCTTTCCAGCCATTATGGCAAGGTAATTTGGATTGCTCTTGTGCGTAGCACCTGACCGCTTTGCGCCGCGGAGTTGCCGCGGTTGCAAAACATCTGGACGAAGTTCCAGGGTCATGGGGTGCAGATGGTGGCCGTTGTCGGTGTAGGCGCTGGCGATCCCGATGCCGCGACCTGGTTGAACAGTCATGGTGTAACGTTTCCGGCCATAGCCGATAACACGTGGGTCGTGACCAACCAGTACTGGAACTCTTCGTCCTCATCGTATCCACAAAACACGGTCATAGGCCGTGACGAGATCGTGCGGAAGAGTCTCACCGCGCTTCACGACGAAGCCACACTCGAAGGCCATTTGCTCGACGTCATCTGGATGCGCGACCCGGTCGACACTGAGATGGTCATGGACATCTCCGGATCAATGGCCTCTGCCCCTCCCGGCGCGCCGGGCGGCGACAGCAAGCTGCTCTTGATGCAGCGCGCCGCAAATATCGTCGTCAACTACCTCACCGACAACGGTCAATCCGACGACCGCCTCGGGTTGGTGTGGTTCCAGAGCGACGTGGACGAATACACCAGCGTGGGCGGTGATAAGTTGCTGACGGCGCAGCTCAACGAGACGACGCTTCGGGCAGAAATAGACGGCGCCGCAGCCGGCGGCTGCACTGCCATGGGCGCCGGTTTGCAAACCGCCTTGAACACGCTGGCTACGGATGCGACCCAACCCCGTTTCGTGATCCTGTGTACCGATGGAATGCAAAACGTCGATCCCATGGTCACCAAGGTCGGATCCCACTACGAGATCATCGACAGCGGCGGCTATTGCGCGCCCCACTCCTCGGTTCCCCCTGCGCCCGGAACGGACATTGCTTCCTACAACGCTCGGATCCATCCCATCGGCGTCGGAGTCACTGCCAGTTACGCTACACTCCTGCAGGAAGTGGCGAGCCTGACCGACGGCTTCTACACGGGAACCAATGACCCGGATACCGACCTGGACCTCCTGTACATGGTGGACTTGTGCCACTGCATGGCCGGCGGTTCCCGAGTATCTCGCATCACGCGATCGGTACTCTACACGACGAGAAATGCTACGCCGAAGAGTTCTTCTACGTGAACCGCACCACCCGGAAGATCACTGCGATTCTCAGCTGGCAGAAAGCGCAGGCGTCCGATCTTACCTTCTGGCTTTACGACCCCAGCGGCAATCGCGTGAATCTGCACCCGTACATGCGGCACTTCGATGACCATTGCCTGGCCACGATCTACTTGCCGGCCAACTTCGGCCTCAAGCAGTGGGGGCACGTCGGGCGGTGGCGCATGGTGATCCGCGGTGAGACCACGAACGGCAGCGCCGGCTACCACGCGTTCGTGGTCGCGGAGGACCGTGAAATCCATTTCCACCTGGAAATACCCAGAAAGCTGTACGAGGTGGGCGACTATGTGCCGGTGCGCGTGTCGCTCCAAATCGGAAAGAAACCAGTGGCGAAGCTGAAGAACGTCCGCCTCGAGGCCGCCACCCCACGCCTGCCCGTAGCCGAAGCGCTTGCCAGCTTCGTGTTCACATCCCGTGACAGCACCCGTCTGGAGAAGCCGGAGGGGGGACGACTCGAGGAAAAGCTCAAGGCGCTCCAAGTCGACCCAAAGCTCCGCGAACAGTTGCTGCCCATCCGAACGCGGACAAGTCTCGCCAACGGAGACCTTTCCTATGCAATCAATGACCAGATTGCCGTGGTGCCCGTCCAGTTGAAGCAACCAGGGCTCCACACCTTCAAAGTGGAAGCGTTCTGCGAACTGGAAGACCAGGGTCCGGTAGCTCGCACCGATTTGGTCGCGGTCATGGTCACCCCGGGCAAACCCTCGAACAAGCAGTCGCTGGTGCGTCAGATCGAAATCCGGGACAAGAATCGTCGCGGCGCTCTGGGGATGATCACCCCGAAGAGCGAATCCGGGCACCTGTTTGGACCCGGGTTGGCCGATCAATTCGACGTCAAGGTCAGTGGGCCAAAACATGAGGTCCACATCGAAGACCTGCTTGACGGGACCTACCACGTGGAGGTCGTTCGTAAGCAATCCCCCGGGAAGAGCCGAGGTGGTGTAACCGTCGCCTTCCGCGACGTGGTGTTGTGGAAGGCTACGTTGTAGTGGAAGCCGCCTGACCGACGCTCGCTGCCTTGCCTAGGCGGGGCGGGCAGCGGGCGTCATCTTTCGGGGCATTCAAAATGGGGAAATGGAGGCTGGATGATTTAACACTTTGATAATTTTGATAAAGTGATCTGTAAGCTCGTCCAACAGCTGCATTAAGTAGAATCGCGATTCCGCGGCGTTCCGGTGCAACCGCTTATGCAAGGTGTCGGCAAGACGATGATGGTGGGCAACTCCTCCCCGCGGCTGTTGCCCACCCTACGCAGTCTATGGTCAATGGAGCCAGGTACGGTGGGCATCCATGCCCACCGCTTTCTTGTACCCGATCCTGAACCGCCCGTCGAAAGTCCTCGGCAGGACCGTCGCGGGAAGCCCGCCTTTGCCCGGCGCACTTGATCCTGAGAAAAACACGGCAATCCAGGTATGCCCGCGAAGGACGGAAGGCGCCGTGAGTTCGGCGGGATCACGCGTCCACGTGGAATGCGGCTGGACGATGATCCCCTGCCGGGTTGTCGCAATCCACCGGGCCCAGTTGACCATGACCTGGTCGGGGCGCTCGTTGGGGACGCGGGGCCGGGAGGAGAAGGGCAGGAGGGACAGCGGCTGGTCGGAGAGGTTCTCGACCTTGAGGATGTCGAAGGTCCCCTCCTTGCCGTTGGGCAGGGTCAGGTGGATGGGGTGGGCCATGTTGTCGGTGGTGAACTCCCGCGTGAACACGGTATTGCGGTAGTCGGGTTCTCCTGGAGCCAGCAGGGCGTAGAGGCCCCAGGCGAGGACCGCCGCGAGCAGGAGTGCGCCCCCGGCAGCGAGGGCTCGCTGCCGGGGGGTGGTGCGGGAGAAACGGGATCTTCTCTTGCGCTTACTCATTGGGGGCCTCCTGGTAGGCGTCGATGGGGATGTCGCGGGTGATCCAGATCTTCATGCGGTGGCCCTCGTCCACGGTGATGGTCGGCACGGCGTTGAGGAAGGGCGAGAGCATCTGCTCGGCGGTCTTGCTCAGGCTGTCGCCCGCCTGGATCCGCATCATGTCCGTGCCGCTGTAGGCCCCGTAGGGGCCGCCGCCCTGGACCTGCGAGTTGTTCCAGCCGGTGAGGACGCCCACGAGGCCGGCGGTGAAGAGGATCCGGGCCGTGTGCCGGTTCACGTGGTCCTTGAGGCCGAAGATCCCGAGGCCCTCGAGGGCCTGCTCCTCGGGCTTGATGGTGAAGGTCGTCCCGTTGGGAAACTGGAAGGTGTCGAAGGTGATGGCCAGGCGGGAGGCCGTCTGGAACTTCACGGCCTGGGCGTGCCCGAGGATCCGCGTGCCCGCGGGCACCAGGAGCTTCTTCGTGAGCGGGTCGTGGTAGGGCCGGTCCACCATGGCCAGGACCGGCGAGGTGTAGTTGTCCGAGACGAGCTTGTTGACGAGGACCGCGTCCAGCAGCGTGCCCATCTTGAGGAGGTAGGGCTTCGGGCTGTCCGAAGGCCGGGTGACCGAGACCTGGGCGAAGGACGGCGGGGCCTTCGTTGCCGTAACTCCCGGCGTTCCGGCCGATGCGCCCGGTCCTGCCTGGCGTTGCCGAATGGCCGGCGCCGCCCTCCTTCCCGAAGTCCACGGCGATCTGGCGCTGTTCCTGGCTCTTGGGGGGCACGCGGAGGCCTTCGAGGTTCTGGCGGGCCTGGACCACGGCCGCCCGGGTCTGCAGGACCTTCAGTTCCTTCGTGAGGCTGGCGAGTTCCTGGTCCTGCCCGGACTGGAGCGGGGCGCCGCCCGCGTCCACCTGGTCCGGATTGCCGATGGCCACGAGGGGCAGGTTCCCGGAGGGGTTCGCGGGATCGGCCTTGCTGATGTTCACGGGCTGGGGCAGGCTCTGCGCCACGCGGCGCCGGTGGCGCGAGGCCAGGTTGCCCACGACCAGCAGGACGAGGACCGCGCCCCCCGCCGCGGCCAGCAGGATGAGCTTCTTCTTCCGCTCCGGGTCCATGGGGGGCGGCGCGATGGGCTCCGGCGGCGGCGCGGGCTGTTCTTCTTTTGTGTTCTTCGGGTTCGTCGGCCATCTCAGTTCCCCCTTCTCGAGATCTTCACCTCTTCGTCGCGGAGCTTCAGGACGAAGCGCTGGCCGGGCTCCAGGACCTTCTGCACGCGGTAGAAGTTGCCGCCGGTCACGTTGAAGTTCACGACCTCGCGCGTCCACTTGAAGCCGTGCCGGGTCTCCAGGAAGACGATGGGCTTCTCGTCGCCCTTGACCCGGAAGTAGGTGAAGGTCGCGTCGTTGAAGACCCCCTCCACGTGGAAGCTGCGGCCCTCGCCGACCTTGTAGTCGAAGAAGGTCCCGGCGGCGTAGTCGCGCACCCACTCGGTGCGGGCCTTGGCGATCGCGGCCTTGAGCCTGGCGTCGTACTCGGCGTCGAGCCGCTTCTTGAGGTCCGCCACGCGATCGTCCAGCAGCTTGCCCGTGTCGGCCCGGTAGCCCGAGGCGCCGCGGACCTGGAAGACGTCCGTGTAGGCGCCCTTGTCGGCGCTGGACAGCCGGAAGTTGACCATGCGCCCGTCCGTGGTGAGGACGTGGAGGTTGGTGGAGAGGCCGGCCGCCAGGGGCTTGATGGAGACGTAGTTGGACTCGCCCTCCAGGGCCCAGCCCTGCAGGTCGCCGCACCAGGCCTTGAGGACCACGGCGGGCACCTGGATGAGCGTCGCGTGGTTCACGAGGGTCCTCAGCGGGTAGACGCGCACGGCGGCGGGGTCGTCCTGGACCGACTGAACGCCTGGGGCCACGGTGAAGATCCCGTCGTGGGCGCGCGGCCGGCTTGGTCCCACTGTTTGGTGTTTTCGCAAACGCAATGAGGCTAAATGCGAGAAGAATAAAGACGAAGGCGAAAATGCGGCTGGGATGCAATTTGGGTGTCGTTTTCGATGTCGAACATCGTGGCTTCCTTTCGTGCCGGGACGCCCCGGCGGCTTTACGGGGTCAGTGGACCGTCGTGTTGATGCGGACTCCCGTGACCAGGAGGCCGTGGGGGTTGTCGAAGCTCCTCGCCGTGGGCTTGAAGGACAGCAGGGCGTACCAGGGGCGGGACTCGCCCGTGGCGAGGTTGGTGAGGGTGTACTCGACGCGGACCTCCCAGGGGTTCGTGCGGAGGATCTGGACCGCGTCGGTGCGGCACTGCAGGACGGCGCCGGCGTCCCTGAGCTTCTTGAGGTCCGGGTCCTCCTGGAAGTGCTTCAGGAGCTGGCGGGCGCAGGCCTGGTCCGTGCAGCCCAGGGCGAGGCCCAGGTCGCGGTTGAGGGTGTGCGGGTCGAAGGAGGCGATCTTGTCGACGTAGTCCGCCGCGAAGACCTTGGCCTCCAGCTCGGTGGCCGGGTCGCCCGCCACGGTGAGGTCCACGGGCTCGGCCCGGCCGGCCCTGTCCACCCGGATCACGAGGGGCTTCCAGGAGGCCATGCGGTCCCGGGCCTGGATGAGGTTGAAGACGAGCAGGGCCACGGCGGCCACGAGGACCAGGTTGGCGAGGGCCGAGACCCTGAGGGCCAGGACCGACGAGCCGTAGAAGACCTTGAATCGCTGAAGGGGTTCGTGCTGCTTCATGCGTCCTTCCTTTCTATCCTTCCCGCCTGGGCGCGACCACGCCGCCGCCCACCTTGCCCGCGCCTCCGCCGAGGGTGGCGCCCGCGGCCGCGCCCACGGGGCCTCCGATGCTTCCGCCCACGACCGTGCCCGACACGGCCAGCGCGGCCGTGGCGGCCCCCGCCGCGACGGCCGGGAAGAGCGCGCCGCTGAAGGCGGGCGAGACGGCCCCGCCGATGAGGCCGCGCGCGATCGGGAAGCTGGCGCACAGGCAGACGAGGAAGAGCAGGAGGTAGAGGGCCGGGAGCGTCCAGACCTGCGCGGTGGAGAAGGCGTTCTTGAGGACCGAGCCCGAGACGGCGCTCGACAGGATGAAGAGGGTGAAGTACATGACGAGGGTCCAGACCTTGATGGTGAGGTAGCTGCGCACCCAGCGCATCCAGAGGTCGGCCAGCGGGTCGAAGAGGAGGCAGCTCAAAAAGAGCGGCCCGAGGCAGTAGAGGAGCATGGTCGTGAGGGCCTGGGCGAGGATGGAGAGCGTAAAGGCGCCCAGGACGAGCAGCTCGAGGACGCCCTCGATGGCCGCCAGGGCGATCTGCCCGGCGTGCCAAATGTCGATGCCGCCGAAGGCGCCCCACGCGTAGCCCTTGATGGTGAGATGGTCGAAGGGCACGTAGACCAGGTTGTGGAAGTCCTCGTAGGGGTTGAAGTGCCCCGCGCCGGTGGCGAGCCAGTCCATGGACCGGTCGATCATGACGAAGAGCGGGTGCCAGGCCGCGATGCCCGCGGCGACGATGAAGAGCCGCAGGAAGAGGTCCCAGAAGGACCACGTGTCGAACTTGTTCTTGACCCACGTCCAGAGCAGGGAGATCAGGAAGAACGACACGACGAGCGCGCCCAGCGGCCCGCTGGTGGCCGTGCCCAGGCTGTCGCGGAACCGCTCGATGGCCGGCCACGCCTGGCCCAGGTTGAACAGGGCCAGGACGTCGCCGGCGGGCCCGGCGGGCGCCGTGGCGGCGAGCGCCAGTAGGGAGGTCATGGTTGCGTCCTCACGGGATGGCCCAGCTCTTCACGTGCGCCTTCTGCTCCTTGGGGAACGACGGCGGGACGTGCCTGGCGCGCATCTCGAAGAAGGTCCACTTGGGGTCCGAGAAGGATGGATCCAGGGTGTAGTTCCCGGTCGTCTCGTCCTTCGCGAAGTAGAACGCGGCGTGGGGCAGGGTGTAGTTGCCCGACGCGTCGTGGACCGTGACGGTCGCGGTGTAGACCAGGACGGGGTAGGGGACGGTGGCCGCGTGGATCACCGGCTTCGAGAGGGAATCGAGCACGAAGGGTTTGAGGTGCGCGCGGATCGCCGCCTCGGCCTGGGCGGTCGTGAGCTTCTTCGAATGCCCGCATGCCGCGAGGGCCAGGACCAGGGCGACCAGGACGGCGAGCTTACCGAATCTTCCAACTGTCCACATGGGATCCCTCGTTTCTGAGCGCGTTTCCGGATTGGGTGAAGTACTGCTGCTCCGTATAGACGTTGATGAGGCCCTGCTTCTGGGCGGCCTCCTGCTGGGCGACCTGCTGGGCCTGCATGGCGGCCAGGGCCGCGAGGACCTGCGTGTTCTTGTCCACGCTCTGCGCCGTGTAGAGCGAGGAGAGCGCCCCGGCCTGGGCCGTCTGCTCGGGCGTGATGGCGCCGCTCTTGATCTTGTTCTGCAGGCTGGTGTAGGTGCCGCGCGAGTCCACGTCCGACAGGGACCGGTTGACCTTGGAGACCAGGGCGAGCGTCTCCAGGGCCGCGGCGTCGGCGCCCTGGATCATGGCGTTCGCCCGCTTTGCCGCCGCGCCCCAGTCCTCCGGACTGCGCGGGGCCATGTGGCCGAGGTCCAGCGCCTCGCCGTAGATGCGCTGGTACATGCGGCCGAGGTTGGCGCCGTAGGCCGTGGAGCCCTCCACCATGCGCCGGAAGTCCTCCACGCTGTCGATCTTGGTGAGGGTGCCGGAGTTCACCACGGCGTAGAGCGAGAGGACCGTGAAGAGGTCCGGGTTCTGGAGCGTCTTGGCCACGTGCTGGGCCCACTGGTAGGTCTGCACGAGCTGCTGGTACTGGTTGATCATGTAGCTGATCTGCGTGGTCCACTTGGTGAACTGGGTGGCCCAGTTGATCGTGTTGTGGATGTCGCTGGTCGGGTCGTAGACGACCCACTGGGCGCGGGTCGTCACGGGGGCGAGCCCCACGGCCAGGATCGAGACCGCGAGGATCGCGCCGAGTGCCTTACGCCACATTGTGGTTCCCTCCTTTCCTTATCTGTTCGGGTATGCGCCCCTCCGCCATGGCGTCCACCGCCTCCTGCAAATCGCCGAAGTGGTCGGTCAGCCGGGCGCGCAGGAGCTTCTCGTCGGGGTCCGTGGTGTAGAGGACGTAGCTGTACGGGTCCGCGAGCACGCGCACCTGCCGCTTGTAGGGGCCCTTGAAGAACAGCTCGCTGTAGCGGCCCTTGCGCATGCGGACCTGGCGCATGACGAAGTGCTCGCGGGGGTTGAGGCCGAAGGCCTCCTGCGCCTCCGCGCCCACGCCCTTCTGTTCCAGCATGAAGAGGAAGCTCGTGTTGGCGAGGATCGCGTCGCGGTGGGGCGAGTGGATGAGGTCGTTGGGGTGCTGGGTGATGGTCATGATGGAGCCGTTGTGCTTGCGCACCGTGCGGTACAGCTCCTTGATCTTGGCGGCCATGGCGTCGTTCATGAGGAACTTCCAGCACTCGTCCAGGACGATGATCTTCTTGCGGCCGTCCTCCTGCCGCTGGAGGCGCTGGAAGATCTTGGTGAAGAGCAGGTAGGTGATGGCGCCGGCCACGTCGGGGTGGTCGTCGAAGCCCGTCAGCTCGAAGTAGACGAGGTCGGCCGACCGGAAGGCGTCCCGCTTGTGGCAGAAGAAGGCCGCGTAGGGCCCGCCGGTGGTCCAGAGCCTGAGCGGCTTGGCCAGCTCGGGGCGCACGGCGTCGAGCGCCCGGTGGTAGTCATCGAGGGTGGGCGGATCGTCCGGGTCGTAGCCTTCAAGGACCGTGCCGAGGGCCTCCATGACGTCCACGCGGTCGCCCTGGCTGAGCTGGCTCTGGCCGCCGGTGACGAGGTGCTCGATGAGGCGGGCGAGCGTCACGCGGTCGGCCTGGTCCGGTTCCTGCGTCGAAGGCGAAGGGGTTGAGCTTGAGGTCGGGGTTGGAGAAGTCCACCGAGACCTTGACCGAGCCGGGGACGATCTGCACGAGCGGGTCGTAGGAGTTGCCCACGTCCAGGATGTAGACCACGGGATCGAAGCTCAGGCTGTTGGCCAGCAGGTGGTTCATGAGGAAGCTCTTGCCGGCGCCGGTGGTGCCCGCCACGTAGGCGTTCCACGAGGTGGTCCGGCGGCTGAAGGGGTGGTAGCGGAAGAAGCCGCCCTCGGGCGTCTCGAAGACCACCGGGCCGTCGGGGTCGCCCTCGTCGTCCTTGTGGAGCATGGCGAAGTCCGCGAAGTTCGCGTTGAGGATCTTCGCCTGGCGGTAGTTGAGGATGCGGCGGACGTTCAGGCCGCTGTGGCCCGGCAGGCTGGAGAGGAAGGACGCGAAGCGCGCGAAGCGGGACTCCACCAGGAACTTGGCGTTCTTCGCCCGGGCCTCGGTGAGGATCCGGTTCGCCGTGGCCTCCAGCCGGGACGGGTCCCGGTCGTAGACCACGCAGAACATGGAGAAGTGGCCCGCGCCCTCCTTGTCGCGCTGGATGGCGTCGGTGACGGCCGCCGCGTCGCGGGCCAGGTCCACCGACTTCTGGGCGACGCTCTTGAGGGCCTTCACGTTGGCCAGGGAGTTGCCCCAGTTCTGCTGGATGTTGAGCGCGGTGATGAAGGACTCGGGGTCCAGCGCCTCGAAGTGCTGGGTGATCCAGTACTCGGAGAGGCGCTCGTCCTGGCGCGCGCTGCCCAGGCGCGTGAGCGGGTCGAAGAGCGTGGGGTAGCTGACGGCGGGCAGGGTCTCGAGGTTGAGGACCCGGAAGAGGGTGTGCGGCCCCGCCGTGCCGTTGTCCTCCCGGCAGAGGTCCGCGCCGCCGTTGTTCAAGTTGGCGTCGAGGATCTGCTCGGGGATGGTGTAGCCGGGGTTGTAGGTGAGCCGGCGGGCCGCCTCGCGCTGGAGGGGGTTCAGGAAGTAGTAGAAGAGCCGGAGCATCTCGTCGCGCCCAGCGCCCGCACGCGGGCGAAGGGGGCCATGTTGTCG
>CAVRTJ010000022.1:0-24754 GCA_963724125.1 uncultured Acidobacteriota bacterium | reverse complement strand
ATGGCCGTGAGATTCCGGTCGAGGTTCTGGAAAAAACGGGGGTTACGCGGTGACGGTGGACGACAAGACCTACGATGTCGACAGCGAGTTCGTTCTGCCCGGTCTTTACTCCCTGCTGGTGGACGGCGTAAGCTTCGAGGCGAGCGTCTATTCGCCGGAGACCGACGTCTACAACGTGCACCTCTACGACGGCATGCGACGGGTCGAACTACTGAGCCCCATCGGCCTTGTCCTGCGAGCGCAGGGGGGCGGGGCCGGCGCCCAGGCGCTGAGCGTGAAGGCGCCCATGCCGGGGAAGGTGGTCAAGGTTCTCGTGGAGCCGGGACAGGACGTGGCCAAGGGCCAGGGCGTCATCGTGGTGGAAGCCATGAAGATGCAGAACGAACTGCAGGCCCTCACGGACGGCAAGGTGAAGGAGATCAGGGCCAAGGAGGGCGAAAGCGTGGAAGGCGGTGCAGAGCTCGTCGTTCTGGAAGCCCCGGACGACTGAAGCCCGCGGACGTGATGAGAGGGTCCCCCGCCGATAAAAAAAGGGGCCCGAAGGCCCCTTGTGAAACCAAATGAAATACGATGTTACTTGACCTTCTCGGCCAGGCCTTTTCCAGCCTTGAACTTCGCGACTTTCTTCGCCGCGATCTTGATGGGCTTGCCGGTCTTGGGGTTGCGGCCGGTGCGCGCATGGCGCTTGCCCACGCTGAAGGTGCCGAAGCCGACCAGGGTTACCTTGTCGCCCTTCTTGAGGGCCTTGGTCACCGTGGTGGTGAAGGCGTCGAGGGCTTTCTGGGCATCAGCCTTGCTGATCCCGGCCCCACCTGCGATCGAACTGATAACTTCCGCTTTGTTCATTTAGACCTCCTTTCCAAGGTTCTGCGCATAATATAGGACTGAAAGGACCGGCTGTCAAGGGTTTTTCGGGTTTCGCAACAGTGAAACGCCCGTCATAGGAAGGTATTGGCTTGATAAATATAACAGATTTAAATTCAACGGGTTACAACGATGGGCGGGCTCTAGCCGCCGCCATGAGGGGCTTTCTGGAAGAATTCTCCCCCGAGAGACTCGGAGGTGAAGTTTTGTGGGGCAGGCGAGGCGAAGATCCGGCGCCCGCCAGGATACTATGCCTCGGGAAGGCGGCGCCGGCGCTCGCAAGGGCGGCGGCGTCCGTCTGGAACGGACGGGCCGGCATGGTGTACGGAACCTCTGAAGAGGCCGTTCCGGAAGGGTTCGAGGTGCTGTGGGGCGACCACCCCCTTTCGACACGATTGAACGTGGAAAACACCCGCCGGCTGAGAGCGTGGCTCGAGGCGGGATCCGGCCCTCTCCTGGCCTGTGTTTCGGGTGGAGGGTCGGCCCTCCTCGTGGAACTCGCTCCTCCGTGGACACTCCGTGAGGAGACGGACGTCGTTTCGGCGCTGCTGGCCGCGGGGGCCCCGATCCGCCATGTGAACGTCGTGCGCGCGAGGCTTTCCAGGGTGAAAGCGGGTGGGCTCCTGGCCTCGGTAGGTCCATGGCCCGTGGTTACGGCCGTGTGGTCGGACGTGGGGCCTCGGGACGCCCGACTGGTTTCTTCCGGCCCGACGCTACCGTGGCGGAGCGCTGTAACCGCTGAGTCCGTGTTGAAGCGTTACGGTATCGACGTCCCCCGATCCCTGCCCGAAACCGCGCCGCCGCCCGGGCGTTCCCGAGATTCCTGGTTCGTGCTGTGCGACGCTTTGTCCGTCCGAAAGGGCTTGGCCGGGCGCTTTCGCGCCTCGGGGTACGACGCCCGTGAAGTCGCGGTCGGCGAGGGCGAAAGCGCCTGGGACCTCGCCGAGCGGGTCGCGCGGACCTTTTCAAGGAGCCGCTCGCGGCACACTCTCGCGCTGGTGGGGGCGGGCGAAGCGACCGTGAAGGCGTTGCCGGGCGGGCGCGGCGGCCGCTGCAGCCACCTCGCGGCGGCCGTGGCGCTGGCCCTGTCGCACGCGAAGTGCGGCAAGCACTGGGCCTTCGCGGCCCTGGCCACGGACGGCGTGGACGGGACGGGCGGCGGTGGTGCCTTCGTCGATTCCGGGGCACTTCCGTCCGAAGCCCACCTGAAACGTGCACTGGAGGCAACCGATACGGCGGTCCTGTGGAAAGAGGCGGGCACGCTTCTGCCCGGGCGGCCCACCGGCAACAACCTGCGGGACGTGTGGGCCCTGGTTCAGGGGGGCTCGCGGTGAAAAGGCTCTTCGACCAACAGGCCGCCGGCCTGTACATCCACGTTCCCTTCTGCGCCTCGATTTGCGGCTACTGCGATTTCTTCCGACTCAAGACGGTCAGGGGCGTGCCTGAAGGCTACGAGGACCTCCTGCTCAGGGAGGCCTCCCTGTACACCGGCGACGCTCCGCCCGTGGATACAGTCTTCTTCGGGGGCGGTACGCCGTCGCTGCTTTCTCCTCCGCGGTTTGCGCGGCTCATGGAGGGCCTTCGCGGGCTTTTCCATGTCCGCGAGGACGCGGAGGTCACCCTCGAAGCGAATCCGGAAACGGTGTCCAGGGAAGCGCTTGAAGCCTGGTGTGCATCGGGCGTGAACCGATTGTCGATCGGCGCGCAGAGTTTCGATCGGGCCGTGCTGCGCAGCCTCGAGAGGCGCGCCGGTCCGGAGACGGCAAAGGCCGCCGTCGAACTGGCGGCCGGGGCGGGTTTCCTTCACCTTTCCGTCGACTTGATGACGGGTGTTCCGGGCCAGGGACGGTCCTCCCTGGAGGCGGATCTCATGACTCTGGCGGCCATGCCCCTCGACCACGTTTCGGTCTACAGCCTGGACCTGCATCCGAAGACCCTCCTGCACGCCGCCGTCCTCAAGGGCGAGAAGAGCCTGCCGTCGGACGAGGAGGCGGCGGACCTGTCGGAGTTCGTGCACGAGAGGCTGTGCGCGGCCGGCTTCGAGCACTACGAGGTGTCCAACTTCGCCAGGCCGGGCGGACGCTGCCGTCACAACCTGCGTTACTGGCAGGGCGGGGAGACCATCGGGCTGGGTCCGTCCGCGTGGAGCCGGTACAGGGGGCGCCTGACGGGCAATCCCAGGAACCTCGAAGCGTGGCGCCGCGCCGTGTCGAACGGGGAGGCGCCCTTCGAGACGATGGAGATGCTGTCCGAGAGGCGCCGCATGCAGGATATGCTCATCTTCGGCCTGCGGGTTTCGGACGGCGTGGCGTACGACGACGTGGCGGCGATGCTGGCCGAGGACGGGCGGGACCCGCTCGAGCTGGTGGAGACCCTGTCATCCCACGGCTACGCGAGGCTCGAAGACGGATGCCTGTGCCTTACGACGCTCGGCTTCCTCGTCTCCAACGAGGTGATCAACTACCTCCTGCCCGAGGGGTGGGAACGGGAATGATTTTGGATTTTGGATTTGGGATTGCGGATTTGAAGGACGGCAAAGAAGCAAGGTACGTGTCGTTTCCAAAGGCCTAAGGCCGAAGAGCCAAGGGCTAAGGGAAAGGTGGAAGGCGGAAGTGAGGAGATGGCAGGGGGGTGGAGGATCAAGGGAGCAGGCGAGATAGAATGCTTTCCTTCGAAGCTCGGCCCACGTACAAAACACCAGACACAAAACACTGAACACCGCGCCGAAGGCGCGGCCGGTGGTAAAATTCTTCGGAGGTGGAGGGAGGACGCATGGACGTCAGGACGGTACACTGCCCGAACTGCTCGGCGCCGCTCACCGTGCCCGTGGGCGAGGTCGAAGTGGTGTGCGACTTTTGTGAGTCGCGCCTGAAGTTTCACTTGGATGCGGGCGAACTTGCCGTGGTCAAGACGCGTGAAGAGATGAAATACCGCGAGCGGGTGGCCGTGCGCAAGGCGGTGCTCCAGAAGCAGCTCGAACAGGAGGAGGCCGAACGCTGGCGGAGAACGGCGGCCCAGGTGGCCATCGCTGTTCTGCCCGTCGTCGGCAGCGCCGTGGGCCGGAACATGTTCCACGCGGCCCTCGGACGGCGTTCCGGCCGTCTCGGCTGCGGCTGTCTGCTCGCGTCGCTCGCGGCGCTTGCCGTTCTGGCGGCGGCACTCCTGGTTCTCTGAACCCCCGACCCTGAAAAGCATCGAGACGGACGGCTCACGGGCGCTGGACCAGGCCCTTATGGGGGGCGGGGCCAAGGCCCCGGCTCCGGGCGTACCACCGCGCCAGGCGCTCGGGCGAAACGCCCGACTTGTACCCCCAGATCATGACCTTGTTGGTGAGGGTTACGCGCACGATGCCGAGGGCATGCCAGCGGCGGGGAGACGTCCGGACCCGCCGTGGCAGCGTGACGACGCGGCCGGTGCGACGCAGGCGATCGACGAAGGCGAAATCCTCCATGATGGGCATGTCGGGAAATCCGCCGAGGGCCAGAAAAGTCTCCCGCCTTACGAAAAGGGCCTGGTCCCCGAACGGCATCCTGCACGTCCTGGACCTCAGGTTGGCCATGGCCTCGATGAAACGGAAGCCGAACCCGGGCGCGGCGATGCCGAGGGCGAAGCCACCGCCGGCCACCGCCGGGTCGGACAGGGCCTCCAGCACGTCACGGTCGTATCCCTCCGGGAGGAGGGCGTCTGCGTGAAGGAAGAGAAGCATTCCTCCCTCGGCGGCATGGCCTCCGGCGTTGGTCTGGGCGCTTCGTCCCCTCGGGCTCCGGACGATGCGCGCCCCCAGGCGGGCCGCGCGTTCGGCCGTGCCGTCCGTGCTGCCGCCGTCCGCCACGATGATCTCGACGGGCGCTTCGGCCGTTGCGACGCTCGCGATGCAGGCCTCTATGGAGGCGGCTTCGTTCAGGGCCGGGATGACCACGGACAGGACGGGTCCGTCACCGGTGGATGCAGTCATCGGCGCCTCCACTTCATGAGCATCCTGGAAAAACCGAGGAGACGTGGCGTCAGCCGGCGGCGGTTGAAGGCGTCGCCGAGGCGCTTCACGATCTCGCCCCGGGTAGGGTAGCAGTGGACCGCGTCGGCGATGGCGCCCGCGCCGAGCCCGGACGTCATGGCCAGGGTTATCTCGGCAACCAGCTCGCCGGCGTGGGGCGCTACGATCGTCGCGCCCGCCAGCTTGTCCGTTCCCTTCTCCAGGTGCAGTCGGGCGAAGCCCTCTGTTTCGCCGGCGAGAAGGGCCCTGTCGACGTCGCGCAGGTCCACGGTGAGGGTTGTGAGGGGGATCCCGCGGTCCGCCGCCTCGTCTTCCGTGATGCCCACGCGGGCGATCTCGGGATCCGTGTAGGTGCAGTGGGGAATGACCAGCGAACTCACTCTCTTTCGTCCGAAGAAAAGGGCGTTCTGGACGGCGATCCGCGCCATGGCGTCCGCGGCGTGGGTGAATTTGTAAGACGAGCAAACGTCGCCGGCGGCGTAGATGCGGCGATTCGACGTCCTCAGCCGTTCATCCGCCTTCACACCCCTGTCGTCGTATGCCACGCCGGCTTCCGAAAGGCCCATGTTTTCGAGGAAGGGGCGGCGGCCGGCGGCGACGAGGACGGCGTCGAAGGCGACGCCGAAGGACTCGCCGCCCCGCGAATAACGGACCAGTTTCTCGCCCTTGCAGATTTCAAACCGCTCGATCGCGGCCCCCAATCCGAGCCGGATGCCCTCATTCTCGAACCGCCTTTGCAAGATGGCCGAGGCCGCGTGCGCCTCCCTTGCGATAAGGCGGTCCACGTCGTTGAGGATGGTGACCTCGCTGCCGAAGCGCGCGAAGGCCTGGGCCATCTCGCATCCGATCGGGCCGCCCCCGACCACAAGAAGTCGTGGGGGCAGTTCGGTGAGTCCGAAGAGGTTCTCGTTCGTCAGCGGGGCCATTTCGGCAAGACCTGGAACGGCGGGGATGACGGGCCTCGCACCTGCGGCGATGACGGCCCTGGCGAATCGGACCCGGCGGCCATCGACCTCGAGCGAATCCCGCGACACGAAGCGAGCCTCGCCCAGAAAGACGTCCACCCCCATAGCGCTGAAACGCGCCACGGAATCGTGGGGCGCGAGTTCTGATCTCAGCCGCCGCATCCTCTCCATGACCGACGGGAAATCCACGTCGACGGAGGGCACGCGCAGGCCGAATTCGAGAGCCCGCCGGGCCTCGTGGGCCGCCCCGGCAGAACGGATGAGGGCTTTCGACGGCACGCATCCGACGTTCAGGCAGTCGCCGCCCAGCCGGTTTCTTTCGACAAGGGCCACGCGGGCGCCGAGTCCCGATGCGGCGGCCGCGCACACCAGGCCCGCCGTACCGGCGCCCACGATTGCGAGGTTGTATCGCCCGGTGGGGGACGGGTTCGTCCAATGGGCGGCCGCACGCTGTCCGCGAGCACTTCATCGAACGGATCATGAGGGGGAAGGTGGTGTCCCGGGCCGCGCTCAGCCATTATTGTCGACCTCCTCCGTTTCGGTGAGTTCGGGCGCGGTCCTGGCCAGCGTCCTCCTGGCAATGCGCGTGGCGAAGTAGGCCACGGCCGCCGTCGCCGCAAGGCCAACCCAGAAGAACACCCTCTCCAGATTCTTATCGCCGCCCGAGGCGTGCGCGCCGCTCGAGAGCGAGGCCGCCCTGGGTACGAGGGAACCGAGGTAGACATAGAGAACCGTGCTGGGCAGCATCGCGATCCAGGAGCCGACGACGAAATCTCGCAGGCGAATTCTGGTCAGGCCGAAGGCGTAATTCACGATGTTGAAGGGGAAAACGGGGAGAGCCGGATCAGGACGAGCATTTTCAAACCATCCCTCGTGATGCCTTCCTGCAACGCCGTGAACCGCTCGCTCGACTCCATCCGCCTGCGGATCCAGCCGCGGGCCGTCGTCCGGCCCAGGAGGAAGGCGGCGGTCGCTCCTAGCACGCTGGCGGGGGAGGCGATCACGCTGCCCCAGAAAGGTCCGTACAGAAACCCCGCGGCCATCGTCAACAGCGAACCCGGCAGGAAGAGCACCGTGCCGACGGCGTAAACGAGCCCCAAAACGAGGCCGCCGGCCGGGCCGAGGCCGTGGACCCAATCGAGAAACCGGGGGACCTCTTCCGTGACCGGGAGATAGTGGAAGGCGACCAGCACCGCAACGAGCAGAACCGCAACCCCCGCCCACCTCAGCATCTGTCCGCCGGGTCATCGAAGGCCCTGTGCGCCGTTGCGCTTTCGTCCGCAAAGCGACGGGATGCGAAAGGCTGTGAAAGTCATTTGTCCAGCGCTCCCGTGCACGAGGACCCGCATCCGGCCGTGCAGCCGAAGCAGTGATCGCCCGTGGCGATGGGAAGGCCCTCCAGTTCCTGCAGGGAGTCGATGGCGTCCAGGCAGGCCGGCCGTCCGCCCAGGAAGAGGGGCGTCTCGAGCATCTGGTTGAAATCGCAGTCGTAGAGCCCGCCGTCCCAGCCGACGCTCACCAGGTTCCTGCACATGACGCCCGCCACGGCCTTAGGGTTGAAGTGGTTGGCGAGAAGGCCCATGTAGGCGTCGTAATCGCCTGCCCGGGCGAGTTGATCTGCGAAGCGGGCGATGGGCATGTTCGTGATCGTGAACAGGTGGTCGAAGGTTATGCCGTAGTTTTGGCCCAGCGCCTCCCTGTAATCCCTGCTCGAGCTCCGATTCTGAGCCCCGGGAGGTAAGTGCCGACGGGGTTGTACACGAGGTCCCAGGGTGAGGTCCGAACCGTCCCAGGCATACCCCAGGTCGTTGAGGCACCGGAGCGCCTCGATGCTCGGCTCGAAGACGCCCCGGCCCCTCTGGGCCTCCACGTTCTCTCTGGTGTAGCAGGGGAGGGAGGCGACCACTTCCACACCGTTGCCGGCGAGGAATTCGGCCAGGTCCTCCTGGCCCGGGACCGAGAGCACCGTGAGGTTGCGGCGGTCGATGACATGGCGTCCCAGCCGCCGGGCCTCTCGAACGAGGGGCCTGAAGACCTCGTGCAGTTCCGGCGCGCCGCCGGTGAGATCGAGGGTCGTTACCGAGGGACTTGCCTCCAGGAGGCGAACCACCTTCCCGGCTGTTTCTTGGCGATGCGTTCCGTCCGGTTCTCGCGTTTTCCACGTGGCAGTGATGGCAGGCCTGGTTGCAGAATTTCCCTACGTTCACCTGCAGTGTCGTAACGGGACCGCGCACCAGGAACGCGAGCCCGCGGCGGCCGAGTTCCTCGTCGAAGGCATTGTTCTCTTGAAGGGAAGCGCGCTGGGATTGGTCTGGTGTTTGCTTCCGCGGGTTCCGAACGCGAGTTCACCGTCCGTCGGCGTGTCCTACAACTTCTACAACAACGGCCGGAGCCGTCGCATTCGATTCATTTGTCGCGCCCGCTACCGGTGGAGAAGCTCTTGCCGAAGGCGGGGAAAGGCGCGGAGGTCCCGGGCGGTGTCGACGTCACGGAGCTGCGGGCCCTCGATGACCCCGTAGCCTGCGCCCGCGAGCTCGCCCGCGTCCGTTCGAAGACGGCGGGCGATTCCCAATCGACGGCGGCGAAAATCCCCTGCCCGGGTTTCGAGAGGGCAAGGAGCCAGAATCCCCCGTCGAAGGAAGGGCCGAGCACTGCGCCGCCGGGCGAAAGAAGACCGAAGGACCGTTTCACGACCGAGGCATCGAGATCGGGCAGGTCCGTTCCCACAACGCCGACACGATCCGCTCCATGGCCGAATGCCGTGGCTATCGCCTCTTCCATGCGTTTACCAAGGTTGCCGCCGGTTTGCGGGAGGTAGCGGTCCGCGCCCGGCAGCCAATCTCGGAAAAAGACCTCGTCGTCAGCCGGCGTGTAGACGAGCCACCGGGAAAAAGACGTCGACTCCGTCTTCGCCCAGGCGTCCTCCGCCATCCGCGCGTAGAGGCGGGCGGCGTTTTCGTCGCCGATTTCTCCGGCCAGCCGCGTTTTGACTTGCCCGGGAACGGGCCGCCTGGCGAAGACAAGAAGGACGGGCGTGCCGGATGAACGGTCGGCACCGCCGCCGAGGGGCGATCCTGTCCCGGTACCGGTCGGGCGAGCGTTCATAAATTCTCCCGTACGTGTCAGTTCACCAGCCTGGTTCACCATATCGGGGACCTCCCAGCGGGGTCAAGGAGACGGCCCGCGAGCCTTGTCTCGAAACCCCAGCGCCGGGAACGGATCTCCAGATGTGCCGCACTCGGCTTTGGGCGGGGTCTTGCACTGCGGGTCAGGGGACACTAAATTGAGACTGGCACAACCATAGGGAAAGGCGGTAAAGCGCCGTGGCGAACGCGCACCGCGCGCATGTTGCAGCCAGCCAGGGCATGCCCGTACTCCATGAGGCCTGCGAGCAAAGTCCCACGTTCCTGCAGGACGCCCACCTGTTGACGGGCTTTTCCACTTCAACCGCGAGAGGGTGCCGGAGAGGGCGGTAAACGCCAGGGGGGCAGGGGCCTTCGGCGATATCGAGGTCACCCCTAACGTAACGAAGTATTGACGAACCAGGTTTCCGTCGAAAGCCCACAAACGCACGGAGGTCCTCGCACGCGTCTCCGGCGTGATCAGATGGCGAAAAGCGTGAAGGAGGGAACATGAAGGACGATCGCAAGGAAGGGTGTGTTTCTCCGGCTGCGGGGCCCCTCGCTCCGCGGGAGGAACGAGAGGCCGAATCCGTCGGGTCCGGCGGCGCCGGACGAAAGGAGGGGAACATGCAAGTGATGGTGGGAAAAGAGGCTCCCGATTTTGAAGCCTCTGCCTTTTACGGGGGCGGATTCAAGAACATCAAGCTGTCGGACTTCAGGGGGAAGTGGGTCGTCCTCTGCTTCTACCCCGGAGATTTCACATTCGTCTGACCGACCGAACTGTCGGCGGTCGCCGGCAAGGCTGAAGTGTTCAGTGAACTCGGCGTCCAGGTGCTGTCGTGCAGCACGGACAGCCGTTTCGTCCACAAGATCTGGCAGGAGCAGGAATTGTCGAAAATGGTCGATGGGGGCTTCCCTTACCCCATGCTCTCCGACGCGGGAGGACGGATCGGCTCCGTCTACGGCGTGTACGACGAGGGCGGCGGCGTGGACGTCCGGGGCCGCTTCATCATCGACCCGGACGGCGTCATCCAGGCGATGGAAGTTTTGACGCCGCCCGTCGGGCGCAAGGTGAGCGAATCGATCCGACAACTCCAGGCCTTTCAGCACGTGCGCAAGACCGAGGGTGCGGAAGTGTGCCCCGCAGGCTGGGAACCGGGCAAGCCGACCCTCAAGGTCGGCCCGGACCTGGCGGGCAACGTCTGGAAGGTATGGAAGCCGGACGAATAGGTTCAAGGAAGGAGCTGTCGAAGGGGTCTCCTCGAGATTCGAGGAGCCCCTTTTTTTATGCAGGCGAAGGGGGCATTCGGGATTTGGAAATTGGGATTTGGGATTTGGGATTTGAAAAACAGAAGAAGGGATGCCTTCGAGGGGTGCCCTCGCACTAGACACCAGACACCAGACGCTGTGCCGAAGGTGCGTGGGATTTAAAGACGGCAAAAAAGAGGACCGAAGTTTCTGCCTAGGGGCTGAAGGAAAGGCGGAAGCGGCGAAGGCGAAAGTGGCGGTAAGAAAGGCAACGGGGCGAAGGGGCCTTTACCCTTAACTCTTGGCCCTTCACCCAAGGGCTCTTTCGAAGGTCTGCCCACATCTATTCACTTTATCACTGGATCACTCTTGACTTGATCACCGCGCCGGCAGGCGCAAGAATTGGCGCGCCCGGCAGGACTCGGTCCTCTGTTCTTCGGAAGCCTCGCGTCCGTCGGAGTCCGGACGCTGTGTTTCTCGAAGAACAGCGCGGACCCGGGGCGGGTCCCTCGCCCGGTTCCGTAGGCTGCGAACGCTCCCTCTGCGGTCGCGTTCTCGCAACGGAAACCAGGGCGTTCCCGCCCTTCTCGCCCTGCCGGTCTTTCTTTGTGGGGGGAGCAAGCATGGCGCGCCCGGCAGGACTCGAACCTGCGGCCCTCTGCTTAGAAGGCAGATGCTCTATCCAGCTGAGCTACGGGCGCCCCTGAGAACAAGAGTATAGCGTAAAGCCCTTGCCCTGGCGATAGTCGTTCGGGAAGGACGTTTCCGGCCTCGGTCGTGGTATGCTCGTGGATATGCTTGCCGACATGGCGGCGGAGGGAAATTGATGGCAAACGCCAAGAGGCGAGTGGCCATGAGTTCGGTCCTGGCGGCTATCTTTCTGACGGGTACGAAGCTCACCGTCGGGCTGATGACGGGGAGCCTCGGGCTCTTGTCGGAAGCGGCGCACTCCGGTCTGGACCTTCTCGCCGCGGTCATGACATGGTGGGCGGTGCACGTGTCCGACCGGCCCGCCGACGCAGACCATCCCTACGGCCATGAAAAGGTGGAAAATCTGGCCGCCCTCTTCGAAACGCTGCTTCTTCTGCTGACGTGCGTCTGGATCATCTACGAGGCCGTGCAACGCCTTTTTTTCAAGACGGTCCACGTAGACGTCACCGTCTGGAGCTACGGGGTGATCATCCTCTCCATCGTCATCGACTTCAGCCGGAGCAGGGCACTGTACCGCGTCGCCAGGGCGACGAGGAGCCCCGCCCTCGAGGCGGACGCGCTGCACTTTTCGACGGACATTCTGAGCTCCCTCGTCGTTCTGGCGGGCCTCGTCTTCGCGGCGCTGGGCTTCCCCAGAGGCGACGCCATAGCGGCTCTGGGGGTGGCGCTGGTCGTGGTATGGATTTCCGTGAGGCTGGGACGGAAGGCCGTCTATGCGCTGGCGGACCGGGTTTCCGCGGTTCACGTGGACAATGCCAGGCGCGGCACTGAGCGTTCCCGCCGTGTTGAGGGCCTACGATGTCCGCGTGAGGGAAGCGGGGTCGCGCCACTTCGTGGACATGAAGGTCGCCGTGGATGCCTCGACCTCCCTCGAGCAGGCTCACGACGTCACCGAGGCCGTGGAGAAAGCCGTGCGCGGAATCTTCAGCCGGGCGGACGTGCTGGTCCACGTCGAGCCGGAGGCGCCGTCGTACCGGGGGCTGAGTGAAACCGCCGCTTTTCTGGCGCGCAGGGCCGGTGCCCAGATGCACGCGCTGGAATTGCACGAGACCAGGGAAGGCATCCACGTGGACCTGCACCTTGAATGGCAGACCGACCTCCCGTTTGCGGAGGCCCACGAACTTGGCTCGCGCGTGGAGGGGGCATCAGGCGGGCCTTCCCGGAGGTGCTTTCCGTGAGATCGCACCTGGAATGCGCCGCGGACAAACCGGTCATTCACCGCGATGTGACCGGGCGCAATCCCGGCAGGCCGCCGTGCTTCTCCATGCTGCCGGCTCTGTCCAGGGCGTGCTTCGTTGCCGGGAACTGCAGATCCTGGAAGGAGCTGGGCACTGGCACGTCTCTCTTTCGTGCGGTGTGCGGCCGGCACTCACCCTTACGGGGCCCACGAAGTCGCCACGCATGTGGAGCAGGCCGTTTGGACGGCATCGGAGAATGTCGTTCGGTGATCGTGCATACGGAGCCGGGCCTGGATCAGCCTCCGTGATACCTTCGAGGGCTCTCGATGACGTGTCCCCGGCGATCGACCGTTCGCCCCGGTCCTGCGAGGACGCATCAGCCTGGGGGTAGAGTTCAAGCCGACGCAGGGAGGCAAAAACTAGCGATTCTCAAAAGAATTTGCATCCGGAGCCTCTTGATTGAAAAAGCTGAGGCTGGAAGGACGTGAAGCCGAGGACATGAAGGACTAGATACCGCTGTCTCGGAGAAGGCCGTGGACCCGATTCCATCGCATGCCTTGGAACTCGTGGTCGCTCTGGAGAAGTAATCCGGCACAAAGGTAGAGGATGAGAAGGTTGGTGCTCAGGCGTTCGAGAACATCGTACGCTGGCGGCGTTCGTCGAGAGCAAAAGCAACAAAGGGGTGACAGTGGAGAAACGTCGTTGATCCTGGCCCCCCCGTCCACCGTGACGAATGTAGATTACTGGCGATTTGCCTGGTTCGTAGGGTGAATTACATAATTCCAGAAGGTCGTGGCTGTTGTCCTTTGCACATTCGCAGCAAAGATCTTGTCTCTTCCACGCGGGAGGAGCGGCGCCCAACTTCTTCCGCCAAAGTGTATCGGAACTGCCGAACGCGGAGGTTGATGCTCTTCTGATGGGTTACTGGTGGACTACGTGCGGCGGAAGAAAAGCCAGGCAACATCCTCGGGGCATCTGGCGCCTACTTTGATTTTGAAGCACGTAGTTCGAGATGGCTCTCATGAACCGGCGCCTAGTGCTGGAACTCTCAACCGTTTCTTCCGATGCCTAGTGAGCAGATATTATTTCTCCCTCGTGCTGCTGTTTTCGGAAGCCGGCCAGGTTGGGCGGTCCCGCCTAAGGGGCTTGTGCCTGAGCCTTTCTCGTCATAAGGTTCTTACAAGAAGCGCCTCCGGTCATAACGGAAGGGACTTTCCGTTCGTACCGCCGTACGGTATCGGCAGTCCGGATCCGCGCGTTTCTTAGACACCCCCCTGAGATGACCCGTCACGGCGCGGAAAGATACCTGCCATCCCGTGTACCGGGTACACAGTCCATAGCGGAACGGGGTTCACGGCGTCATATTCAGCATAAAAATAATGGCTCATAAATGAGTTGTTGTGCCTTGCGGGGCGTGCACCGCGGTAACGTGGTTCACGTTATATAGGTTCAGCGGGTATCTATAAGTGTCAGTAATAAGAGGGCCTTACAGCATCGGGCATAACTCTTGCTTCTAAGTGTTTACAGCCTTCAGGGAGGTGAACATGCAGAAACGTACCTTTGTCGCCGCAATCGCCCTTGCAGTCGGATGGCTGTCCTCGCCGCGGGGCCGCTGCCGTGGGATGTGCCGGCCGGCGCCATCGCCCGGCCCGGCCGCCGCAACGGTCCACCCGGAGCTGGCGAGGGCGAATGCCCGGTCGGTGGCCTCATCCTACCTGTCCCAGGTCAAGGGACAGCTGGGCCTCGATGAGCCGGATCTGGCGTTCGTTCCCAGGAGCGTTGTGGTCGACGGGCATGGAGCGAGCCACGTTCGCTTCGAGGAAACCTACAGGGGCGTGCCCGTGTTTTCGGGAGAGGTTATCGCCCACGTCAACAATCAGGTTCAGGGCGTTTTCGGTCTGAGCAGCCGCGCGGAGACCATCCCCTTCATGGACGTCTCTCCGGCTTTCGGTGCAGGGAAAGCCGATCGCATAGCCAAGAGGGATTTCCATCTCAACAACGGGGCCGGAAAGGTCGACACCGCAACCAGGCTGGTCATCTACCCGGGGTGTCAGGGATACGCCCTGGCCTACCAGGTTCGCGTGTCCAACGTCCTTCACGACAGCCTCGCGCCCGCCGAGACCATGTATTTCGTGGACGCCAGGAGCGGTCTCATTATCGATTCGTGGGATGCTCTGGAGGCGAAGAAACCCTCCACCGGCGGCGGTGGCGGACATGGCGGCCACGGTGGCGGCGGCAGCGGGGTAACCTACAGCACGCCCGTCATCGGGAGCGGAAGCTCTCTGTATAGCGGGAGCGTTTCCATCGGAACGGCCCAGGCTTCCGACGGGTCCTCCAACTTCGCCATGCAGGATCTCGTTCGCGGGTCCATGTACACCACCGACATGAACAATCGCACGAACGGCGGCGGCACCCTGTTCACCTCGACGACCAACAGCTGGGGCAACGGAAGCACGAGCGACAGCGTGACGGTCGGCGTCGACGCCCGCTTCGGGGCGGAGATGACTTCGGTTTACTACCTGAACACCTTCGGCCGCGACAGCATTTCCAACGACGGCAAGGGCACCGTTTCGCGCGTTCACTACGGCCGTAACTACAACGACGCCTTCTGGTCGGACTCGTGCAAGTGCATGCGCTACGGCGACGGCGACGGCCGGGTTCTCAGCCCGCTCACGTCCCTCGACGTGGCCGGCCACGAGTTCAGTCACAGCGTCACCTCGGCCACCTCCGACCTCGATTTACTCGGGCAGACCGGCGGACTGAACGAGGCCTTTTCGGACATCATGGGCACGGGCGTGGAATTCTACGCCGCCGCCCACGGCGCCCAGAAAACGCCGAACTACTGGATCGGCGAGGACGTCTATACCCCCAACACGCCGAACGACGCCTTGAGGTACATGGACGACCCCACCAAGGACGGCGCCAGCATCGACAATTACGCAGACTACTACAGCGGCCTGGACGTTCACTATTCCTCCGGCATCTGGAACAACATGTTCTACCTGCTCGCGCACGGCGGAAAGAACCGCACGTCCGGCATCAGCGTCAGCGGAATCGGCATCGACAAGGCCCTGGCGATCTGTTACCTGGCCAACACGAGCTACTTCGGCTCCGGTGAGACCTTCCACCAGGCCCGCCTGGACTGCATTGCAGCCGCCGCTCAGCTCTACGGTTCGGGCAGCACGGAGGCACAGCGCACCTCGGACGCCTGGACGGCCGTCGGCGTGAACTGAACTCGAACGTTGCGCACCTGATAAAGAAAGCCGGGCGAATTCCGCCCGGCTTTCTTCATGCCGACATCCGAAGTGCGGCCTCCGAAGCTCATCGCTTGTCGCAGGCTCCGATTCAGGCCGGCTTATCGAGATCGAACTCGATCTTGTTCCGTTCGTACATTGTCCTCAAGCCGGCCTTGTCGACGCTCTTGACGTACGCCTCCCTCGGATCCACGAGCCCCTGCTTTACGAGGCTGAACAGGGCGTCGTTGAGCGTTACGTTCCCCTGGGCCTTCTGGGTCTGCATGATCGAGGGGATCTGGAAGGTCTTGCCTTCCCGGATGAGGTTGGACATGGAGGCGTTGATGAGGAGGATTTCGAGGACGGCGACGCGACCTCCGCCGACCTTTTTGCACAGGTTTTGAGAGATGACCCCCCTCAGGGACTCTGAAAGCATGACGCGTATCTGGGCCTGCTGGTCCGGGGGGAACTGGTCGATGACGCGGTCGATGGTCGAAGGCGCGGTGGTGGTGTGGAGGGTGCCGAAGACCAGGTGCCCCGTCTCCGCCGTTTCGATCGCGATGGCGATGGTCTCAAGGTCGCGCATTTCGCCCACCATCACGATGTCGGGGTCCTCCCTGAGCGCGGCGCGAAGTGCCTTCTTGAAACTCTCCGTGTGCACGCCGACCTGGCGCTGATTGACGAGACACTTCCTGCTGGAATGAACGAATTCGATGGGATCCTCGATCGTGATGATGTGGTCTGTCCTGTTCCGGTTGATGAAGTCAACCAGCGCCGCCAGGGTGGTCGATTTGCCCGACCCCGTGGGGCCTGTGACGAGGACGAGGCCCTTGGACAGCCAGCACAGGTCGACGACCTGCTGGGGGATGCCGATCTGTTCGATGGTGGGGATCTCGGACGGGATCTGCCGGAAGACCGCGCCCATGCCTTTTCTGTCCATGTAGTAATTGCAGCGGTAGCGGGCAAGTCCCTCGATTTGGTAAGCAAAATCCGTATCGTGCCGAGCCTCGAACTCCTTCCGGTTTTTCTCCGGGCAGATGGGCCAGAGCAGTTCTTCCAGAAGCTCCTGGGTGAGGGGATCGCGCCCGTCGATGGGGGACATGGCGCCGTCGACCCGCACGTAAGGGGCCTCTCCGACGCAAAGGTGAAGGTCCGAAGCGTTTCTCTCGGCGAGCGTGTAGAGAAGGACGTCTATCTTGTTTTGAAAAACCTTCGGCCGGCGGGCGGACTGGGAACCGGGCTGGGGTTGCGTCGGCCCGGTCTGCCCGGAAGGCGCCCCGGGCGGCTCGACCGTTACCGCAAGACCGCCCTCGAATGCAATGGAAAAGGAATAATCGTTGTAGAGGAAGCTGCATGGTTGACGCCGATCCATGAGGTCGGCAACGGATGAGTCGACCAATTCTTTGATGTAGGTGAGCAGGGCGGTCTCGCCGAGTGGAGCCTTCAAAACGGGGCGGGTGCCCTCGTCGGTGTGGAACTGGGGAATCGCGTCCGCCCGGAAGGTCAACCGATGTGCGTTACAGGCGGTCATCGCGCCCAGGATTTTGTCAAGGGCTGGCATTATTGTTCCTCCAGGATTCTGATGAACAGGACGTGGCGAGCATTCACGAGGTACAGGTCCTCGTCCGCCTCCACGTGCAGAAAACCTTCTTCTCTGTTTGCGATGTCCGAAACGCGCTGGTGCCCCTCCGGGGCGACGGCGTAGACGTATCCTTCCAGGGCTTCTCCTTCCCTGAAGATGCACCGGATTCTCTTGCGCGGAGCACCCTCCCGGCTCTCGTAGTAGTGCCATTCTACTCCTGCGGGTTCCAGCACCTTTATCCATCGAACCGCGTCCTTGCGGACAAGGACGGACTCGCCGTCCTCTTCCTGGACCGGCAGGAAGGGATTGGGGCGGTTCAGCAGATCGGAGACGGTCTCGCGCCCTTTATGGTGTTCGGCCGTCCCGGACAGGAAGACCGTCCGCTCCGCAATGGGATAGGCAGGTATATCGATGAGGACAACGGCCTTGTCTTTGGGAACCGTGTAAACGTCCATGGCAACCCCCGTACAGAAGGCCCGGAGGGCCCGCCCCAAGGCCGGATCCGGGCGGGACCCCGCGTGGCTACTGTTCCAGTTCTTCAGGCGAAACGAGTATCTCACGCGGCTTTGCGCCGTCCGCGGGACCGACGATGCCCCTGTGCTCCATGACATCGAGGATTCGCGCCGCTCGTGCGTATCCGATACGCATCTTCCTCTGCAGGTTGCTGGCCGAAGCGACGCCCGTCTGCACGACGAGCCGGAGAGCGTCCTGGTAGAGGGGGTCCTCGTCGTAGTCCTGCTCCCGGGTGCCTCCCTGCGTACCTTCGAGCGGGGGTGCGTCCTTGAGTACCTCTGAATCGTACTCGGGTTCGCCCTGCTTGACGAGGTACTGGATGACCCGCTGGGTCTCCGTGTTCGAGAGGAAGCCCCCGTGGATCCGGATCAGGCGGCCCGACCCGGGAGGCAGGAAGAGCATGTCGCCCTTGCCCTCAAGGGTTTCGGCTCCGTTCTGGTCCAGGATCAGGCGACTTTCGAGTTTCTCTCGAACCTGGAAGGCGAGGCGGCTGGGGAGGTTGCTCTTTATGACGCCCGTTATGACGTCCCGGGAGGGCCTCTGGGTGGCGAGGATGAGGTGGATACCCACGGCCCGCGCCATGGCCGACAGGCGCGCGATGGCCGTTTCGACCTCCCGGGCCACCGCCGCCATGAGGTCGTACAGCTCGTCGATGATGATGACGATGTAGGGAAGAGGCCGGTTGATGGCCTGCACGGAATCCACGGAATTGGGTGTAAGGCTTTTCACGTAGGCGTTGTACTGGTCGATACTCCTGACTTTGGCGGAGGCAAGCATTTTGTACCTCTCGGTCATTTCCCGGACGGCCCAGTTCAACGAGTTAGCGGCCTTCTTGACATCCGTCACGACGGGAGTCAGGAGGTGAGGAATTCCTTCGTAGACCTTTAGCTCGACCTGTTTGGGGTCCACGAGTATGAGTTTGACCTCGTCGGGACTCGATCGGAAGAGAATGCTGTGAATGAGTGCGTTGATTCCGACGCTCTTGCCCGAGCCAGTGGTCCCGGCGACGAGCAGGTGGGGCATATGGTCGAGGGTCGTGATGAAAGGGGCGCCGTCCACGGTCTTGCCCATGGCAAGCGGCAGCTTGCCCGGGGTGTCCACGAAAGACTTGGATTCGATCAGCTCCCTGAAGGAGATGATCTCCCGGTGTTCGTTCGGGACCTCGATGCCGACGTGGGACTTGCCGCTGATGCGGTCGACGCGTATGTGGTCGGCCTTCAGGGCGATCGCGAGGTCGTCGTCCAGGGAGGTGATGCGGGTGTACTTGACACCGGGTGCCAGCTTGAATTCGAAGATCGTGACCACGGGACCCGGGTGTATCTCCACCACTTCCCCCGCGATGTCGAACTCCATCAGCCGGCCCTCTATCCTCCGCGCCTTCTCGCGGAGGAGCTGTTCGTTCACGGGCGGCCTCGTCCGCGGCGGATCCAGGAGGTTCGTCGGGGGCAGCCTGTAGCCCTCGTTGGGCGCCGGTTCAAGAGGAAGCGCCGGCGGCACGCTCGACCTGTCGCTGATGCGCAGGTCCCTGGCTTCCGACGCGGTGGCCTTTTGGTTCAATCGCTCCTGCTGCTTCTGCCTTATCTGGTCGCGCATCTCGTCGCGGGACTGCTCCTGCTTCTTCCTCTCGCGGCGCACCTTCCATGCGTTCGCCATTCGCTGTGCCGGTGCGAAGAGCCTGCCGAGCGTCTCCAGAAACGATACCCGGAAGAAGAGCATGAGCGTCACGATGACCCACACGGGCAGCAGGACGGCCGTTCCGCCTGCGCCTATGGCCCGCTCTGAGATCTCGCCCAGAATCAGCCCCGCCATCCCGCCAACCGCGAGCGGGGCCTGCTGTCCATAAAGGAGCGGATTGACCGTTCCAAAAGCCCACTGCAGGAGGGTTGCCTGGCTGAGTATCATGGAAAGCCAGAGGACGAACCGGCCCGGCTGGATAAAGGACTCCCGCGTAATGACCTGCACGCCGATCCGTCCCAGGAAGAAGGGGAGGTAGATAGCCGTGAGGCCCAGTGCATGCACAAGTAGGGAAGACCAATAAGCGCCCAGGATGCCGACCCAGTTCTTCGGTGTCATGGCCACGGTGCCGAACGAGAAGGCGCCGGGATCGTACGGGTGGTACGAGAGGAGAGCGAGGAGGGTGAGAAGCGTCGCGGAGAAGGTCAGGATGGCGGCGATTTCCCGTCCCAGCGAGAGAGTCCCGGACGCGGCGACGGGGGAGACGGGCTTGTCGCCGGCGGGTACGGGGACGCCTCGGTCCTTTGATCGCTTTGCCATCGATCTTCCTCCGTAGACTAGCATAGCGCGTAGGACGCCGGGCGGGCAAGGAGCAGAGGCCATTTGGGATTTGGGATTTAAGGGCGGCTCGGGACGGGCCTTCGAGGGACATCCCGCGCCGGAACCCCCTGCTTCCTTACTCACCTACTCACGGCACCGCCTTCGAAGGCCTGCCGGCATCCATTCACTCGGTCACTTCTTCGCCAGCCGGCAGTGGGGACGGAGGGAACACGCCTCGCATATCGAGGCCACCTGGTGGCGGGGGCAGGCCTTCAGGATGCCCATGTGGGCGAGGGTGAAGTCGTACCGGGTCGGATCTTCGGGACAGATCTCGGCGAGCGCCCGCGTGACCTCCATTGAGAAAAGCCTGTCGGGCGTCCGCCGCTCGGACAGCCGCAGGGCATAGGCGATCCGGGCGATGTGGGTGTCGACGGGGATCCTGAGTTCGCCGGGCTCGGCGCAGGTCCATAGGCCGAGGTCCACGCCGTCGTCCGGCCGGACGACCCACCTGAGGAACATCCACCAGCGCTTGCATGCGGAACCGGACGAGGGCAACGGAAGCAGGTGGGCCAGGCCCGGCGTCAGTCTCCCGGCGAGCTGTCTCAACCGGCGGGCGAGGGATTCCAGCCTGTCCTCGATGTCCCTCGCACCCCCTTCGAACGCGCTTTCCAGGGAACCGGTTTCCGCCAACAGTGCGCCCAGGCCGTCGAGGAAACGCGCCACGTCCCGGCGGGTTTGAAAACGGTACGGACCCGGCACGCGCTTCACGCCGCCGCGCCTCAACGAACGGTGCGGTGAAGGCCCGAGGCAGGCCAGCAGCCTCTCAAGAAACGCGCCCATGGACTTGACGTTGCCGTAGGCGAAAAGTGCGCTGATGAGGGCCACGGCCTCGCGGTCCGCCCCGTGCTCGTATCGTCGTGCGAACCGGACGGGATCGGCCGCGAGAGCGTCGCGCCCGATGCGCGCCGCCATTGCATCCAGCCGTGTTGTGAGGTCCGGTGTATCAGCCAAACCGGTTGGTGAGGAAGTTGATCAGGTCGAGGGCGAACTGCTCCATGTACGCATTGAAGGTCTTGACCTTCCGCCCCAGGAGGTTATAGCCGATGAGGGCCGGTATGGCAGCGAAAAGGCCGCCCGCCGTCGTGATGAGGGCTTCCGCGATGCCCGGCGCGACCGAGGCCAGCGTGGCGCTTCCTGACATGCCGATGGCGCGGAATGCGTCCATGATGCCCCATACCGTTCCGAACAGGCCTATGAACGGGGTGGCCGTGGCGGTCGTGGCAAGGAAGGCGAGCCCTGTTTCCAGGGTTATGGTCTGATCGCGCATGGTTCGTTGGAGGGTCCGCTCGAGATTGTCCGCGTGGCGGACCTGGGGGCGCGCATCCGGCGAAGGATTGCCAGCGGCGGCTGGAGCCGGCTGGTCCTTCACCTGGCTGTGCAGCTCCCGGTACGTCTCCATGAACATCTCCTTGAGCGGAGAGTCCTTGGAGTTCTTGGCCATCGTCAGCATCTCGGCGATGCGGTCCGAATTGCGGAGAACGTCGTAGAAGTCCTGCGCCCGCTTGCGAAGTCTCCGGTAGTTGATCCAGCGGTCGATCATGATGCTCCAGGAGACCAAAGAGAAGGCCAGGAGCACGAGGAGCACACCCTTGGCTACCCAGCCGGAATGAGCGAGAATTCCACTAAGGGTCGTGGCTGCGAGAGCGTGAAGCATCGACACCTCCTTCGACGGGCATTATACAGTTCTAAAGGGGGGGGAAGTCAACGCGCCAGGACGGCACAGGGGAACGAGGGAACGAGTGATCAAGCGACCGAGTGATCCAGTCGCCGGCAGGCCTTCGAAGGCGATGCCGTGAGTAGGTGAATAAGGAAGTAGGGGATTCCGGCGCGGGATGTCCTTCGAAGGCCCGTCCCCGGCCGTCTTTGCTTTAGCCTTTAGCCTTTCGGCCTTAGCCTTGGGGAATAGCCCCTCACCTCACTTCTTTCCCGTCTTTCAAATCCGAATTTTCAATCCGAATCCCAATTCTCCAGTCCCACCTTGCCCCTTCAGGTTCCTGCCCATATAATCCACGCTGTGCGGCCGCGGGCATGAAACGGCCTGCCCCTTGGGCCGCGACAAGGAGGCACGATGCCTGATAAGTCGAGTTTTCTAAAGGGTCCGCGAATCGCGCCGGATCCCATCTCGAAGGGTTACGACGTGGTGCGTCTCGTGGACGAAACCTTTCTCGCCTACAACGCGGGAAGGTTGCACGATGCCTGCCACCTGTTCACGAAGAAAATGCTCGATTCCGGCGTGACCGTCGGCATGAGCCTGACGGGGGCGATGACGCCGGCCGGCATAGGCCGTTCCTGCATCGTCCCGCTCATGCGCGCCGGCTTCGTGGACTGGATCATCTCCACGGGTGCGAACCTGTACCACGACGCCCACTTTTCCCTCAACCTGGCCCTTCACCGGGGTTCGCCCTTCCTGGACGACACCGTCCTGCGGGAAGAGGGCGTGGTGCGGATCTACGACATCCTCTTCGATTATCGCGTTCTGCTCGAAACGGACGCCTTCTTCAGGCGAATCCTCGAGGACGAGGCCTTCCAGCGGCCCATGTCCACGGCGGAGTTCCACTATCTCGTGGGCGGTTTCCTCAAGGAGCGGGAAAAGGCGCTGGGAATCGAGACGCCGTGCGTCCTTTCCGCGGCCCACGAGGCCGGGGTCCCCATCTTCACGTCCTCTCCGGGCGACTCGTCCATCGGCATGAACGTCGCCGCCATGGCCCTGCGCGACAGCAAGTTCCGCTTCGACGTGAGCGCGGACGTGAACCAGACCGCGGCCATCGTGTGGGACGCCAAGCGCAGGGGCGGCAAGTCGGCGGTCATGATCGTGGGCGGCGGATCGCCGAAGAACTTCATGCTGCAGACCGAACCGCAGATCCAGGAGGTGCTCGGCCTCCCGGAGCGGGGACACGACTACTTCCTCCAGGTGACCGACGCCAGGCCCGACACGGGCGGCCTGTCCGGCGCCACTCCCGCCGAGGCCGTCTCCTGGGGCAAGGTAGATCCCAGTCAGCTTCCAGACACCGTCGTCGTCTACACGGACGGCACGATCGCCCTTCCCGTGCTGACCAGCTACGCGCTTTCGACCGTAAAGCCCAGGGAATTGAAGCGTCTGTATGACGGCCTGTCGGCCCTCCACGCGGAACTCAGAAAGACGTACCTGGCCACCCTCGGATAGCCGAACCCGTTTGGCGGGGGGCGTCGCGGGGGCTTGTAAAATGGCGCTCCCTGTGTACAATAGTAGAGCTCTGGTCGGGGCGTAGCGCAGTCTGGTAGCGCACTTGGTTCGGGACCAAGGGGTCGGAGGTTCAAATCCTCTCGCCCCGACCAACAGAGGCCTTCCCACAGAGAAATTAGGGGCGATGGGTTTTGAAGGGCGGGCTATTTTCAATTCTACCCCAACTACTCACACACCTAAAAACAAACAACCCACCCCTCGCTTAGCGCTTAAATGAGCCCCTCTATTAACTTCTACCCCTTCCCCCACCAACGCTTCCCAAAAGCCGATGGTTTTGAAAGGCGGATACGTCCCCGCAGCCTGCTTGCTTCGCCGGGTAGCTGTGCCGAAGAGGCCGGCATCCAGCGCGTGCAAGGCCTTGCAGGGGGGCCCGCTCCGGGGTGCGCGTCGACAGTGGCCTCTCGCCCGTTTGCGCCCTACATTGTTTGTACTTTCAGGCATCATTCAGAAAGGGGAAGAGGCAGAAGAGGGGAGGTGTCCATGAACTGGAAGTATATTTTTTTGGGGGGACTTGCCGCGGGGGCGCTGCTCAACCTGCTTGAGATAGCCGTCAACTCGTGGCTTCTGAGCCCTCACTATGCCCGCTATCAGGACGCCGGGTACTTTTTGCAGGAGGCACGGTTCCCATTCGCCCCGGTGTGGGTGACCGGTCTGTTCGCTATCGGTCTGATCCTGGCCTGGCTATACGCGGTGGCGAGCCAGTACCTCGGGCGAAGTCCCACGACCGCGGCGGCGGTCGGATTGACGGTCGGGCTGGTCGCCCACGTTCCGTACAACTTCAGCCTGGCCTGTTGGAGCCCGCTCGGATACTTCGTCCCCATGACGTGGATGGTGACGGGCGTTATCGAGTACACGCTCGCGACCCTGCTTATCGGCTACATTTACGAGGAGACCGTCCTGGCGTGACGGGTGTGCCTCGTGTCCGAACAAACGGGGATGGGTCCTCCACCGTTCCCTAGATGAGTTTCCAGACGAAGCGCGCTCTCCGCATGCGCCTCAGTATGATGGCGACCCTCTTGCGGGCGGCGCGGCTGCCCGTGCCGGGGTGCCAGCGGTCCGGGCTCGGAAGGCCGGCCACGAGTTCGGCCGCCTCCGTGTCGGTGAGATCGGCGCTCGATCGTGCGAAGTAGGCCCTGGACGCCGCTTCGGCCCCGTAGACGCCAGGCCCGAATTCCACGACGTTCAGGTAGAGTTCGAGGATCCTCTTCTTGCCGAGGTCCTTTTCAAGCTGGACCGTGAGCAGGGCTTCCTTCACCTTGCGCCAGGGGTTTCGTGAAGGCGACAACCACAGGTTCTTGGCGAGCTGCTGGGTGAGCGTGGAGGCGCCCCGGGGGAAATCGCGTTTTTTCCAGGCCTCGCTTATCGAGTCCTCCATCTCCGTGCGGTCGAATCCGTGATGGGAGAAAAAGTTTATGTCCTCGGAAACGAGTAGCGCGGCCTTGAGGTTCGGGGAGATGCGCGCATAGGGAACCCACCGCCACTGGACTCGGGGCGACCTGCCCTCCCTGGCCTGCCGGGCCTTGTAAAGCTCCATGAAAGCGGTCGTCCCGGGATTGTGCCTCGCCAGGTCCGCGACGTCGGGCCAGGTTTTAATCTCGTAGCCGGCGAGGACCGCCAGGATCAACAGGCCCGCGAGACACGACCAGAAAGCGATCTTCAGGACCCTCCTGCGAGGTGATCCTATTTTGCTCGTGCGGTTGCCGTGTCCGGTCCGGGGTTTCTTTGCTTCCGCCATAGATCAGATGATAGCAAAAAGAAGGGCCTGTCTCTGCCGGAGCAGGGCCGTC
>CAVRTJ010000021.1:0-24375 GCA_963724125.1 uncultured Acidobacteriota bacterium | reverse complement strand
TCTGTAGCCGCTGACGATTACGTATTGCTTCGGCATCCCCCGTGGCCAGCGTCAACCGTCCGTCCACGACGAGGCCATGCCGGTTCTCCATCAGGACGTGGCCCATGTAGCACAGCTTGGTCTGCTGTCCCTCCCCTTTCCGGTACAGCCGGGCTTCGGGGTCCGTCGCCGAGGCGTGGGTGTCATTGCGCCGCTTCTTCCCCTTGAAATCCACGGATGGATTGCGGCCTTTACCGCTGGACGGAGGCTCGGACCCGTCTTTGGGCTTCACGCTCTTCATGGAGGCCCATGCCTCGATCAGCGTCCCGTCCACCGTGAAATGTTCGTCCGACATGAGGTTCTGAGCCTTGGCCTGGTCCAACACCGCCGCGAAGAACCGCCGGGCAATGTCGCCTTCCAGCAACCGGTCCCGATTGGTCGTGAAGCTGGAATGGTCCCAAACTTCTTCGTTGGTGCCCATGCCCACGAACCAGCGAAAGAGAAAGTTGTAATCCAGTTGCTCCACCAGCATGCGTTCGCTTCGGATCGAGTAGAGCACCTGGATGAGCAGGGCGCGCAAGAGCCGCTCGGGAGGAATCGAGGGGCGTCCCTCCCGCGCGTACAGCACGTCCAATTCGGGCGACAGCCTCCGAAGCGCCGCATTCGTCATCTTCCGAATCGGCCTGAGCGGATGGTTCACAGGGATCCGCGACTCCAGCGACACGTAGCTGAACAGTTCCGTCTGATCCGTATCCGCTCCTCTCATCACCACCTCCATCAGTCATATAGTATTATATCATATAGCTATATTGATTTGAAGAGGTTTTTCAACATCCTGATAGAGGGACAAGATAATGAACGATCCGTTTTTTGATTTCATATCTCGATATTTCTGGGCCTTGGCGTTGGCGCTAGGTGCCATTAACGCGATCATCATATATGGTCGTACCGAGAGTTACCGGCAGAAGGATCCCACTCTGGTTCCCGGCTATAAGATGTTGATAAGGTGGTATTTCATCCTCTCAAACATCCCCTGGGTCATTATGGGCTGGGGCATCATGAGCGGCCGCGTCGCCTCCATATGGACATATCTTCACCCCAGAAGAGGTGGTTTCTTTACAGAAAGCTTCTTCTTCTCTATCGTTTCCCTGTGGCTCCTCTTTGGCTATTGGATCTATTTTGCCGGTGGGGCGGAGACTCTCTCGAAGTACCCCGGTGTCTTCAGAGTCCAACTTAGAAGCGTCCGGACGATTAAACTCTATTGCGGCATCTACATGCTCGTGGGGGTGGTGGTCTTCCCCCTTCTATGGGTCAATGGACTCCCGGTTGTCAAGTGACTTCAGCCCGTCAAGTGAAAACCTGGGGTTAGATCTTGCAACGTAGCAAGATGGCTACATTCAGCGCATCCAGGTGGTGGAAGCTTGAGCAGGCGGGAGCTTGCCGCCGGTGAAGTAGTCGTTCTTGGGACGCGGGGTCAGGTCTAGAGGTTTAGTGTATAGGCATGGGGATGCCGATCTCACTAGCTTATAGGCCTGTTGCCGCATCCGCGGCTGGCCTTCGAAGGCCCGTCCCGAGCCGTTGTTCACTTCCGCCTTCCGACTTTCGCCTTTCGCCTTTCGCCTTTTATTAGCCCTTCGCACTCGGGAGACAGCCCTTTCTTCCTGTGTCTTACTTATGCAGTTCGGCGAGGAAGGCCTTGACGGTCATGACGACGGCGCCCTCTTTCTCGAGCACGGGCAGGGTGTCCCGCCGCTTTTCGAGGCTGGTGGCGGCGGTGGCGTCGGACAGGACGATGGTCTCGACCCCGTGCTTTTTTGCGCCCTCCACCGCGCCCTGCACGCAGACGTTGGTCTGCATGCCGACGACGACGAGGCGCTTGATGTGGTGTGCCTCCAGGTAGCCGGCGAGCGGCGTGTCGATGAAGCAGTTGACGTGGTGTTTGGTGAAGACCGGTTCGCCCGCTTCGGGCTTCATGGCCGGCCTGATGTCCTGCCCCTCGGTGCCGGGTGCGAACAGGCCGGGCGCCGTTCCCTCGTGCTGGATGTTGATGACCGGCCAGCCCTCCTGCCGGAATGTGCGCACGACTTTCAGGGCTTCCTGCTCCGCTTCTCCGGCGCCGGCCAGCGGGAGCTTGCCGCCGGTGAAGTAGTCGTTCTGGATGTCCACGACGAGCAGCGCCGTCTTGGGATGGGTCATGTCCATGTGTCTTCGCTCCTTGCCCGGCCGGCCCTGCGCCGCGGCCGATAAGACGGGTGAGGCCGCCAGGCAGATCGACAGGAAGGCGGCGGCCACTTTCATTTTTTGCATAAGTTACCCCTTTTAGTAATCCGAGCGGGAAGAGGTTGGCCCCTTCCCGCTCGGCGCTCGACTCGGCAAAGCCGACCGCGGCAGTGGCTAATCGTATGGTACGCCGCGGCTTCGGCCTCGCTGCTCACCCATCCCCACTTCGAAGAAGTCCTCCGCATCCTCTCGAAGATACTTCCTCCGGGGACAACAACGCCCGGAATCACGGCCGTCCGGGACGGCGTTCCCATGACCCCATCTTAAACTAAATCCAGCACTTTCTTATTGCCGCGCCGCGGTGGGGGCGCCTGGCGGCGCGGTGAAGGCGTTAAGGGTTAAGAGTTAAGGGGAAAAGCCGGAGAACGCTTGTGAAGGCTCGTCTGGTGAAGAGGTGAAGAAGTGAAGAAGTTAAGGATAAAGCTGGGGAACTCCTTCGAAGGCTCGTCCCCTGTCGTTTCTGACTTTGCCTTTAGCCCTTTGGCCTTAGCCCTTGGGAGACAGCCTAGCCCCTATTTTTCCCTCGGAATATCCCCCCACATCCGGGCCTTATACCTGCTGGAAGGGATAGAATCGAAAAATGGATAGAAGCTTCAGGTTTCTTCAGACCAGTTACCGGTTTCCTGATACAGCTTCGAAGAAGCCTGCTGAAATCCGTACGCAGGACGGATTCTAAAAGGAGAGAAGTGCAATGTTTAAGAACAGAGGGCCTTTCGCACTGTTGGCGGCGGTCTCGCTGGGCTTGAGTCTGGCCTGCCTGGCGGCTTCACCGCAGGCGCCTGCGGCAAAGGCCGCCGCAAAACAGGAATCCGCGCCGGCACAGGTGAAGACGCAGGCGCCGGGCTACTACCGGATGATGCTCGGGGACTTCGAGATCACCGCGCTGAACGACGGCGGGTTCAAGGGCGACATGGCGAAAATCATGAGCAAGCCGGAGCTGGTGCACGAGATCCTGGCCGGGGACCACGAGAGCCTGCCGATGTGGACATCCGTCAACACGTTCCTCATCAATACGGGCAAGCACCTCGTCCTGGTCGACACGGGCACCGGCGACCGGTCGCCGGGCGCGACGACCGGCCACATGCTTTCGAACCTGAAGGCAGCCGGCTACAGCCCGGAGCAGGTCGATGCCGTCCTGCTGACGCACATGCACGGCGACCACGACGGGGGCCTCACGGCCGACGGCCGGCGCGTGTTCCCCAACGCCACGGTCTACGTGAACAAGCACGAACTCGCGTACTGGCTGAACCCCACCGGGGATAAGTACACGGCGGACGAGAAAGAGAAGATCGGCCAGCAACAGCACGCCAGAATGGACCCCTACATCAAGGCGGACAGGGTGAAGACCTTCGAGGGTGCGGTCCGGCTCTTCCCCGGCATCCGCGCGGTCCCGGCCCACGGCCACACGCCGGGGCACACCGCCTACATGGTGGAGAGCCAGGGGAAGCGCCTGCTGATCTGGGGGGACATCGTCCACTGCGCCGAGGCGCAGTTCCCGCATCCGGAGATCACCATCCAATACGACTCCGATCCCGGGCAGGCGGCCAAGACGCGCCTGAAGCTGATGGCGGAGGCCGCCAAAGAGGGCTTCCTGGTGGGCGGCGCCCACATCTCCTTCCCCGGACTGGGCCACGTCCGCGCCGATGGAAAGGGCTACCGGTGGATCCCCGCGCCGTATCGTGCGGTACCGTAGGGGAAAGTGATCAAGTGATCCAGTCGGGGGGAGACCTTTGTCCGAGGGCGGACCGCAGACCGCAGACGGCCGACCGCCGCGCCTGTCTGCGCGGTGACCGAGCCGCTGGGAGGGCTAAAAAGGCAAAAGGCTAAGGAGAAGACAACCCGCATCCGTACGGGAGGCGGCGAGCTTTCGTCACCAGAGTTTGCAAGGCCTCCGGCGGTCCATGGGGCCGTGGCCGCAGCCCCAGGCCTTTGCGAAGGCGGGCATGTCGGCGAGCGTTCCGTCAACGCGGAAGCGGGGGGAGCGTGTGGATCCGTCAAAACGAGCATGCGCGCATAGCCCGGCCTTGTTTTTGCGGCAAAGATCCGCGCGAAGGCGAGGAAGAAGCGTTGCTCCGGTGTGAAGCCGTCGATGACCTTTGGGCGAGGCCTCTTCTGCATTGTCTTTTCGAAGGCTTTGTAGGCGAGGGTGAGGCCTCCGAGGTCTGCAACGCTTTCCGCGGCGACGAGTTCCCCGTTCACGCGCAGCCCCCCTTCAATCCTATACTTTGAGAACTGGCGAATGACGCGCCGGACCTGTTTTTCGAAGGCCTTCCTGTCCCTCTTCGTCCACCAGTTCTTCAGATCGCCCCTGCCGTCGAATCGGCTTCCATTCGGATCGAACGCGTGGGTGATTTCGTGGCCCATCACCGCGCCCACTGCGCCGTAGTTCGATGCCGCGTCCGCCCTGGGATCGAAAAAGGGGGGCTGTAGAATGGCCGCGGGAAAGAAGATCGCATTCATGGATGGAATGTATCGCGCGTTCACGGTTTGGGGCGTATCGGACCATCGGCTCCTGTCGGCGGGCTTGCCGATCCTGTCCAGTTCCCGCTGCAGTTCGAAGGCCCTTGCACGCAGTACGTTCAAAACATAAGGCCCGCGATCGATCTTGAGTCCCGCATAATCGGGCCAGGTCTCGGGATACCCGATTTTCTCTACCATCATACCGAGCTTTGCGAGGGCGGCCTTGCGCGTTGCGGGGCTCATCCAGCTCAGGGTCTGGAGGTCCTCCCTCAGCGCCTCCCGCACGTTGTGCAGAATGGCCTCGGCCTTTGCCTTGGCCGCCGGGTGAAAGTACTTCTTGACGTAGAGCTTGCCCAGCGGAAATCCCAGTGCGTCGTTTTCGGCATGGACGACCTGGCGCCATAGCGGCGGTAGCGTCGCCATGCCTTCGATTTCTTTATAGCGGAATCCGAGAGATTCTTTGACGAAAGGCGTGCTCAAGTAGCGCGAAACCGATAATAGGAGGCGCCAGCGAAGGTAGGTGCGCCAGCCGGCTAGGGGGACCCTCGCCAACTCCTTGTCCATGGCCTTGAAAAAGACTGGTTGAGCGACATTGACCTTCTCCAATTCCGGATGCTTCAGGTGCTCGAAATACGCCTTCCAGTCAAAGTGCGGCGTCAAGTCGGCCAATTGTCTGCGGTTCATCACGTGATAGAACGCCCCGGGACCAGAGCCATGGCTGGAAGAAGCCTTTGCCAGGATCTTCTCCATTGCAAGAACGGTTGTGCTCTCCGTTTCGGCCGTGACGGCCGAGTCGCCGAGCAGCTCGAACATCTTCTGCACGTGAGACCGATATGCCTTACGAATAGTCTTGGAGGCCCTGTCGTGCCTGAGGTAGTAGTCCCGACTGGGAAGTCCCAGACTGCCCATCATCAGTAACCCGATGACCTTCTCGCTATGCTTGAGGTCCGGTTCCGACGTAAACCAGAAAAGAGGATCTACGCCGATTCTCTGCAAGTGCGTGATTTCGGCTTGAAGATCCTTCATGTCCTTCATGGCATCGATCCGGGCGAGTTCGGGTGCAAGGGGACGCAACCCCTCGGCGTCTCGCGCTTTCATGTCCATTCCGCTGGCATAAAAGTCGCCGAGCTTTTGGACCTCGCTCCCTTTCGCCGCCTTCTTGTCCGCCTTCGCCTGTTCAAGAATCTCTCGCAACTCCAGGCCGGTCTTCTTTCTAAGCTGTTCGAAAGAACCCCATATGGGCTCGTCCGGAGGGAGCGGGTGGTTGGCCAGCCAGCCGCCGTCTGCAAACCGGTAGAAGTCCTTGCAGGGGCTGACGCTCCTGTCAAGGTCCTCCAAATTGACACCTTGTTTTTCCCCCGTCGCGTGTCGAGCGGCGGCGGACTCCTTCGGCGGTTGCCTCTCATGGGGACCATGGCCGGCTGGGTAGCTCGGAATCGCGGAAAGCATAAGGGCCAGAGCAAGGGCGACGGCTGCAACGCACGCTCTTGAAGGTGGATTCATGATGCCCCCCGTCTTTTATGAGTCTTGCCAATCGTTCGAAACAAAGCAATCTTATATCTTCACCCAGGCACAAGACAACAAAAGACATCCGCTTGGAGGCAGCCCTGTCCTCACTTCATTGCCGTCTTTTGAATCCCAACTCCCAATTCCCAAATCTTATACTCCTCCCGTCCTCCCATCCTCTCTGTTCAATCAAACCAGCGTCTTCCTCATGATCACCCGGCTCTTGCCCTGCTGGGCGGTCTTTTCGAAGCCGGCCCGCTTGAAGATGGTGACGGTGCCGGGATGGATGAAGGCGCCGGGGAGGTCGGCCGGCGGGTCGACAAACGGGTAACCCTCTAGAATCGTCGCGCCCTGCGCGCGGGCGTGGGCGGCCGCCGCGTTCAGCAGGGCGAGGGCGACGCCCTTGCGCCGGTGGGCCTTTTCCACGAAGAAGCAGACGACGGACCAGACGGGGCGGTCGTCGACGGGTTTCAGGGTTCGCGACCGAAGGACGCGGGGAAAGAACTTGCGCGGAGCCACCGAACACCAGCCAACCGGCATGTCGCCATCGAAGGCCAGTATTCCGGGCACGTGGCCGCCGTCCACGATCGCTTTCATGGCGGCTTTGTTGCCGTCGCCCTTTCCGGCCTCGAATTCAGGACGGGTCAGCCGCCACCACATGCACCAGCAGCCGCCGCAGGCGCCGCGCAGCCCGAAGAGCGCCTCGAAGTCGCCCCATGTCTCCCCAGTCACGGGTCGGAAAGTGTAGGTCGTAATACCGGCATCCATTTCATCCATGTCCCACCCTTTCCAAGTCAGAGATCTGAACCGCGAAGGAAGGCAACGCTCATAGGCTATCCAATGCGCATATTGGCGCCCTTCTACTAATAGCGCAACAGTTTGCAGGAGATGCGCTGTTGCTGTAAACTGAAAAAGCCATAGGCGGCTTTCAGTGATGGACTCTATACGAAATGGCGCACCCGATTAGCAGCGGAACGTTTCAGGCGACATATCATCCGAGCACACCGTGCCCTGGGTGGGGGCAACGACGTACTGCGCGTAATCCAGACTTCGGCAGGAGGGCGACATGAGAGGAACTGGAAGCATAACGACGCGTTTTCTGGCTGTGGCATTCGCGACGGCGATTGCCGCAGGCATCACAACGAGCGTCTGGCCCCAGTCGCCGCCTTCACGCGTGGGAGCGAATGAGCCCGAGTCCGTCCAGGAACAGGGCGAGTCAGCGAAGCACGTCTTCCCTCCTCTCGTAGTGGATACCCGCATCTACGATCTGGGCGACCCCTGGATGTCCAAGATTGCGGACGACATCGCGAGCGGGTCCGCCTCGCTCGTGGAGCGCAGGGCTTACTATTGGCTCTATCCGCGCCTCTTCCCCTTCAAGCACCGCATACCCGCCGGCTGGCGACAGCAGGCTCGCGAGGCCATCGAGGCTATGACGCCGCTCGGTTACAAGCGGGCCATTCAGGGCGGGAATGCTGGGTCGTCGACGACCTGGACGCCCCTCGGTCCCCAGCAGTATTACAACGGCAGCGACGAGAATTCGGGCCGGGCGACGGCCATCTGGGTCGATCCCGCGGACAAGAACCACATCCTTCTTGGAACGGCCGATGGGGGCGTTTGGAGTACCACGGACCAGGGCGCCTCCTGGATGCCCATTTTCGATGCCGAGGCGACGCAGTCCATCGGCTCGATCGCCGTAGATCCCAACAACACCAACGTGATCTACGTGGGGACGGGTGAGGGCAACTTCAACGCGGACGCCGTCGGCGGCCTGGGAATGTACAAGTCCACGGATGGGGGCGGGACCTGGAGCCTGCTCCCCCTGCCGGCCTGGCGCTACAATGCTTACTATCACAACATTCACCGTATCGTCGTGGACCCCAATGACTCCAACTACGTCTATGCGGCGATCGACGGGGGCTTGATCTACTCAACGAACGCCGGATCGTCGTGGACGCTCACGACCTGCGGGGCGACGACCGGTCCCTGGATAGGGATGGACGTGGTCGCCGTGGGGAATCCCACCTACGTCTACGTTGCTTTCGGCTATCCCCTGGGTTCGAGCGACAACGGCATCTACCGTGCCAAGAGCAGCAACCTCGCGGCTTGGACAAAGATCGCACCGTCGGGATCGTCGTTCACCTCTACAAACCTCGGTCGCATCACGCTCGTGGCGGCGCCTTCCGATCCAAACTCGCTCTACGCCCTGACGGAGAACGATTCGACCAGCGGCAGCAAACGGATTTACTACACGTCCAACGCCACTGCGACCCTCCCCACCTGGACCGGGGGAAGTACCACGAACTTCTGTTCCACCCAGTGCTGGTACGACATGACAGGGGCGGTGGACCCGACCGACGCTGCGCACCTGGTGGTGGGGGGGCTGGACGACTACGTTTCCTCCAACAACGGGACGAGCATCACCAAAGTCTCTTCCTGGAGCAGCTCGGGCAACGTGTATTCCCATGCAGACCACCACTTCCTGGCCATTCCCGATTCTTCGACGATCTACGACGCCAACGACGGGGGCTTCTTCATCGGCACCATTTCAAGCTGGACGACGCCGTCGGTGACCTGGACCAACGCGAACGCGGGGCTCGACACGCTCCAGTTCTACGGCATGGCCCAGCACCCCACCGATCCGACTCTCTTCCAGGGCGGCCTGCAGGACAACGGCCAGGCCTACTTCAACGGCAGCACGTGGGACCAGGTCCAGGGCGGAGACGGCGGCCAGTCGGCGTGGGACCAGGCGAACGGGAACTACGCGTACCAGGAGTACGTCTACGCTTACATCACGCGCAATCCCACCATGACCACCAATCCCACGAACTTCAGTTGTATCCGGAACTTCGGCGGCTGCGGGTGTTCCACCAACTGCGTGCCGGACAACGCGACCGCCTTCATCGCCCCCTTCACGCTCGACGCCAACAACCAGAACACGATGTACGCCGGATCCATATATGTCTACGTGAACACGAACGCACGCGGCGGGAACACGTGGACCCACAGCACGCAGGACCTGACCGGAAGTACCGGATCGGACTACATAACCGCCATCCATTCGGCGAAGGACGGCGGCGTCGGCGGTACCGTTTACGCCGGGACCAGCAACGGCAAGCTGTGGATCTCCACGAACAGCGGCGGCAGTTGGGCGGAGCGGGATTCCGGTCTGAGCGGAGCTTCCATTACGTCCATCGCCACCGATCCCACCGATGGAACGCACGTCCTGGTTACGCTTTCCGGGTACGGAGGTTCTCACGTCTACCGCTCGACCGATAGCGGTTTGAACTGGACCGATATCACCGGGAGTATCCCGCCCGAACCCGCCGACGCGGTCGCAGTTGACCCCAATGCAACGACAGTGGCCTACGTGGGCACCGATTACGGGATCTTCGAGAATGCGAACGTCTGGTCCGGGACGACCTGGTCCTCCGTGCAGTACAACCTCCCGGCCGTGGCCATCGACAAGATCGCTTTCAACGTGAGCAACGGCAACCTGCGTGTAGCGACCCACGGACGGGGCATCTGGGAACTGGGCGGGTCCACGGCGCCCATCGTGAACGCGAGCACGGGCTGGCAGCAGAACCTGACGAATTCGAGCGGCGCACTCGGCTCCTCAGTCCTGATGAAGTTCTGGGAGGTGGGCGGTGCGTCGGCCGCCAACAGCGGGACCGTATCCCAGAGTTCCACAGCGGCGGCTTACTCCACAGGATACAAGGTCGGGAGCAACTGGGGCGCCGCCGGCGTTCAGGCGTCCCTTCCAGCACCTCGGCCCGCACGGCTGTTGCTCTATTCGGACGTAAACGGCGGATTGGCCCGGTTCCTGATCATGTCCACGGGGCCGTCGGTGGGCCGGTACAACTTCGATACCGTCACCAACGGGTCGTCGAATGCGGGCGGGTGCACGGGGACGGGAAACGCGCCGTGTTCGGTGAGCATTCCGAACGTGATCGCAGGGACGCGGGCGCCGAACGACGCCAACGGGAAGGACTACACGGTGAGTTGGACGCCGCTTTCCAATCTCGAGGGATATTACGACACGGACCCCGGGAGCAACCTCATCACCGGAATCGCGGTCTACTACTGGAACGGTGCGGCCGCACCGACGGCGAATGCAACGGGCTACGGCATTTCCAACGCCACTGGGTCCTGGCGGCCGGCGGGACAAGTCCGGCCAGGACGGGGTACGTCAGCTGGGGATCGTCCGGCAGCGATCCGGGAACGTTGACCGTTTACATTCCCAGCAGCGCGCCGGCGACGACCTATGTGGCGCTTGACGTGCTCTTCGACAACTGGACGCCCGGACGGCCACATTCCCTACACGGACGGACTTTGTGGGTGCGGCCACTGCGTTTGCCGGTCCTACGCCTGCGGGCGTCTTCGCGTCGTTCAACGCGTCTCTTTACCATGGAGTGGTGAAGGTGTCCTGGCGCAGCAACGTGGAAACGGGTGTCGCCTCTTACACGGTCTACACTTCGGACACGCGCGAAACTTGCGCCCGTAGATTCAACCTCCACGGTCCCGCAGGGCGACACCACCTCTATGCGCTCAACTTCCCGTACCCGAAGAGCATTCATCGCCGGGTTCTCTTCCTGAAGGTCGCGGCCCTGCACATGGACGGCACGACTACGTGGTCCCAGCGGGTGAAGGTGAAGAAGCGGTAGTTGCTGGCAGTCGCGGCTTCGCTCTGTGATCAAGTAATTGGTGCGCCTGGAGGCGCAGTGATCAAGCAATCAAGTGATTGCGCCTGTCGGCGCGGCCAGGGGGTAAGGGGTAGAGGCGTCATAGGCTGCTTCGGGCTTTGCGGGCAAAGGCCGCTACGAAGGCATCCCGGCCGTTCTTCGAAGGTCCGTCCTCAGCCGTTCTCGAAATCCCAAATCCCAAAGGGGCTTAGGAAGCAAAATGATTATATAGGATTTTCCCTAAGAGCCTCAAGAGCAATTTGTAGAGATCCTCCTTTCGGTGGTTAAACCTGAATTCTGTCTCTTTGAGATGCAGGTAAAAGGTGTGATGGGCGATTCCATTGAACTTGACCATCCTGCGTTTTGCGAAACTCCAGAACGATTCAATCCCGTTGATGTGATTGTCCTTTACCCCGAATTCATTCAGATGATGCTGAACCCTGAAATGCTTTGCGTAGCCCACATCCACGAGACCGTCGTAAGCGCTCCATCCGTCGCTGTGGATGACCGACTTCAAACTGACGCGTCCGCGGATAACCTTCTGTAGTGTGACTTTTCGGCAATCCGGAACGATCTGGGTAAAAACGTTTTCACCCCGGTGGAAGATCCCGAACACGATCGTTTTTCCACCGGCCCCACGTCCATGCTTACCCGGAACCCGGCGGGATCCAAAGTAGGATTCATCGACTTCGACGACGCCCCCAACCGGAGACTGCGCTTCGCAGATCGCTGCCAGGCGAATCCTGATTCGGAGGAAAAGGGCGTTGATGGACCGGACGCTGATCCCCGTCATTCTCGCCGTCTGGCGGCCGACAAATCCTCGCTGAAGCACCTCATGATTGCCCGGAATTTGCTCTCGGAAATCTTCGCCGCTTTGTAGTACCGGTTAACCCTATTCATTTCAGAAGCATACACCCTTTCTAAAAGGACGTCTGCTTCCTAAGCCCCTCCCAAATTGCAGGCCTCACCGTCTCACTGTGAAACCAAACTCTCTTCAGCGCGTCAGCGCTGTGATCATCTCTTTGAAATCGGAGTAAGCGCGGCAGAGGGCGTCGCGGTCGCCGGCCTCGTAGTCGGCGTACTCGAAGCCGGGCGAAACCGTGGTGCCGAGGAGTGCAAATTCGCCGCCGGGAGCGAGCCGGCAGCCCTGCCAGACGTCCCTGGGCACCAGGTGCTGGGGGCGCATGCCGTCCAAAACGTCGGGGCCCAGTACGATAACCTCGCCGGACCCTTCAGGTTTCAGGTTCAGCATCTCCGCGGGATCGCCGGCGTAGAAGTGGAAGATCTCGTCGGAGGTGAGCCTGTGCATGGACGAGAATGTCTCCGGCGTGAGGAGGTAGTAGATGGCCGTGGCGAGCGACCGAGGGCCGTCGTACCGGGGCGGAAGGGCTTCGCCTTCGAGGGTGTCCGCGGACCGGTAGATCTCGGCGAAATAGCCGCCTTCGGAGGGATGGGGCTCGAGATTCAGGGCGCGTATGATCTCTTCGATCCTGCCCATGCGGAATTCCTCCTGTCGTGCGGGGCGGGGATCAGTCCTTCCGGCCGGACGCGTCCTGCGGGATCGCCGAAACCAGGACCTTGTCGACCCGGTGGCCGTCCATGTCCACGACCTCGAAGCGCAGGCCCTGCCACTCGAAATGGTCCGCCGTCACGGGGATGCGCCCGATCTGCATCATGACGAAGCCGCCGAGCGTGTGGAAGTAGCCCCTGTCCTCGCCGGGCAGTTTGTGGATGTGCAGGATGTCCTTGAGTTCGTCCACGGGCAGCAGGCCGTCCAGGAGCCAGGAGCCGTCCTCGCGCTGGACGGCCTCCAGGTCCACGGGTTCCCCGGGCATGGGGATGTCGCCCACGATGGCCTCGAGGATGTCGTTGAGCGAAACGATGCCCTGGAGCGCGCCGTACTCGTCCACGACCAGCGCCATATGGACGGGGTAGACCTTTATGAGTTCGAGCAGCTTGAGGGCGGGTGTGCTTTCCGGGACGAAGAGCGGCGGCTTGATGAGCGCCTTGAGGTCCAGGGGTTGGCCGTGCAGCATCCTCAGAAGAATGTCCTTGGCCTGGACCACCCCGATCACGTTGTCGAGGCTGCCGCGTCCCACGGGCAGCCGGTTGTGGATGCTGTCCCCGAGGGTCCGCCGGACGGCCTCGGGCGGGTCTTCCAGGTTGAGCCACGTGAGTTCGCCGCGGGGCGTCATGATGTCCGCCGCCTTCCTGTTGCCCAGGCGCAGCACGCTGTTCATCATGTCCCGCTCGACGGCCTCGAACATGCCGGCCTCGGTGCCCTGCTCCAGGATGATCTTGAGCTCTTCCTCCGAGACCGGCGAGCGCTGGACGTGCTTGATCCCGAACAGGTGGAGGATGCCGTCTGTCGAGGCGCTCAAGGTCCAGACGACGGGGTACACGACCCTGGCGAAGAGCCCCATCGGTCCCGCCACGATGCGGCTGACGCGTTCGGGCTTCACCAGCGCGAGGCGCTTGGGCGCCAATTCGCCGATGATCAGCGAGAAATAGGTGATTCCGATGACGACAAGGCCGAGGGCCAACACGTGGCGGTAGGGCGCGATGACCGGAAATCGCGCCAGCCAGGTCGCCAGTTTGTCGGCCATCGTTGCGCCCCCGAAGGCGCCCGTCAGGATGCCCACGAGGGTGATACCCACCTGGACGGTGGACAGAAAGTGACCGGGCGCATCCGCCAGGCCCAGCGCCTGGAGGGCCTTCTTGTCGCCCAGGTTCGCCCACTGCTGGAGGCGGCTCTTCCGGGACGACACGATGGCCATCTCGGACATGGCGAGCACGCCGTTTAAAATGATGAGAAGGAATATGACGATGGTGGCTACCGTCAGTGAATACATAAAAGGATCCCCTTTGCGCACGATCGGCGAGTTGCGCGTTAACCTCTACATCATAGCATCGACTCCCCGGCAGGCGCATTCGGGCACGCGGCGGGACCCGGCGCCGCCTTGCACATCGTGTATGCTGACAGATACAATTAAGACGACAGAAAAAGGACAAGGAGGATACAATGAAAGGTAGCGCGAAAGTTATCAAGGTCCTCAATGACAGGCTGGCCGAGGAACTTACGGCCATCAACCAGTACATGGTGCACTCGGAGATGTGCGAGAGCTGGGGCTACGGCAAACTGCACAAGGGTATCGAAAAACAGGCCTACGACGAAATGCACCACGCCGAGTGGCTCATTCAGCGGATTCTCTTCCTGGAAGGTTCCCCCACCGTTTCCAAGCTCAATGCCATGAAGATCGGCAAAACGGTGAAGGATATCGTGCTCAACGATTACGAGGCCGAAGTGGACGCCGTCAAGCAGTACAACGCGGCCATCAAGGTCGCCGCAGAGGCCGGCGACAACGGGACCCGGGACCTCCTCCAGAAGATACTGAAGGACGAGGAAGGGCACGTGGACTGGGCCGAGGAGCAGCGCGACCAGATCGAGCACATGGGGATCGGCAACTACCTCGTCAACAAGGTCAGCGGCGACTGACCGGCGGGGCGAACCGGATAAAGGTGCGCTTGGGCGGGGGCGGCAGAGGAAGCCGCCCCCGGTTGTTCTCGGCCGTTCTTTTCTCTCGCGGCCCGCACCGGATTAAACCAAACCGCTTCCGCCCCTGTCAGTAGGGTCTGATGACGAAAGGAGGCGACTGATGAAGCGCATCGCAAAATTCGGTTTAATGGCCGCGTTACTGGGGATGGGTCTGACCGTCCTGGCCCAGAGTCCGCTCCGGAATCCCAAAATGGTAGAGAAGCTCGGCCTGACAACCCAGCAGCAGAGCCAGATGAAGGACCTCAAGTTTCAGCACCAGACGCGCATGATCGACATTCGCCACGACATGCAGCTCAAGATGCTGGACCTGAAGCGCGAACTGTCCAAGGACAATCCGAGCCAGGCCGCCCTGGACAGCCTCGTGGACCAGATCACGGCGATCCGGGCCAAAATGATGAAGGAGCGCTTTGCGCACATGCTGGCCGTCAAGAAAATCCTGACCCCGGAGCAGTGGAACATGGTCAAGGACCACTTCATGGAGCGGCGCGCCATGAGGCGGGGTAAGGGCCATCGCGGTATGCGGGACGGCAGCGGATGCAAGGGCATGGGCCCCGGACGCGGCCAAGGCAGGGGGTTCGGACGAGGCCAGGGCCCCGGTCCCGGTCCCGCGCCGGATGCACCCGGTAATCCCCAGCCCTGACCCGGGTCCGGTACGACGCTAAGGCAGAGTCCAATAAGGGGCGGCTTCAGGCCGCCCCTTTCGCCGTTTTCGCTGGTCCAGGCATCGAGCGGAACAGGCATGGGGCAAATGCCTCTGTTTGTGTAATAACCCTCTTATTGTGTATACTTTTCAGTTTGTAAGGGAGAAGTGTATGCAGCGGGAGCGGTTCGATGAAATTCGACAGGCCTTCTCCACGGCCATCGGCGGGGCCGGCTCGGAATCGGAGGTCCTGGAGGTCAAGGGCCGTTTTCTTGGAAAGAAGCGCGGAATCCTGCAGGATCTCATGGCCTCGATCAAGACCGTGGACCCGGCCGAACGGCCGGCCTTCGGCCAGGCGGTCAACGACCTCAAGAGGGAACTGGAAGAGGGCCTGGGCGAGGCTCTCAAGCGGATAAGGACGGCCCGGAACGCGCCCCCGCCCGTCGACGTGACCCTGCCGGGATTGGGTCCCGAGATAGGTTCGCTGCATCCCATCACACGGGTTCGACGGGAGATTGAGGACATCTTCATCTCCATGGGATACGCGGTGGCCATGGGTCCAGAGATTGAGGACGCCTACCACAACTTCGAGGCCCTGAACACCCCCGAGGACCATCCGTCGCGGGACATCCAGGACACCTTCTACGTGGACGGAAACACGCTCCTGCGCACGCAGACCTCTCCCGTCCAGATCCGCACCATGGAAGAGAGGAAACCGCCGATCAAGATCATCGCGCCCGGTCGCGTTTTTCGCAGGGATGACGACGTGAGCCACTCACCCATGTTCTTCCAGGTCGAGGGACTCGTGGTGGACAGGGGGATCACCATGGCCCACCTCAAGGGCACGCTCACGCACTTCTACAGCCGCCTCTTCAAGCGCGACGTGGACGTCCGCTTCCGGCCCTCGTACTTTCCATTCACCGAACCCTCCGCCGAGACCGACCTGAGCTGCGTCCTGTGCGGGGGCGCCGGATGCCCCGTGTGCAAGCGCACAGGCTGGCTGGAAGTCGGCGGGTGCGGCATGGTCGACCCCGCCGTGTTCGGGTTCGTGGACATCGACCCCGAGGTGTACACGGGATTCGCGTTCGGGCTGGGCATCGACCGCATCGCCATGTTGAAGTACGGGATCGACCACATCCGGCACTTCTATGAGAACGACATCCGATTTCTAGAGCAGTTTTGAGGCCAGCATGAAATTTCCCGTTTCGTGGATCGCGGAGTACACGGAGTTGCCGGCGGACGAAGCCGCCGTGGCCGAAGCCTATACAGCCTCGGGTTCGGAAGTCGAGGGGTGGGACGAGGCCGGCGGCGAGAAGGTCTTCGACTTCGGGATCACGGTCAACAGGCCGGACTGCATGAACATCTACGGCCTTGCGAGAGAGGCTTCCGTCCTCTTCGGGCGGCCGCTCAAGACCCCGGACACGGCCTGCAGGGAATCCGGGACCGGCGTCGACGCCCTCACGTCGGTTCAGGTGGATGCCCCGGACCTCTGCCCGCGCTACATGGCGAGGGTCATCACCGGCGTCAGGGTGGGCGAGAGCCCGGGCTGGCTGAAACGAAGACTCGAGCAGTGCGGGCTGAGGCCCATCAACGTGGTCGTGGACGTGACCAATTACGTGCTGCTGGAACTCGGGCACCCGCTTCACGCCTTCGACATGGACAGGCTTGCGGAACGCCGAATCGTCGTCAGGCGCGCTGCGCCGGGGGAGAAGATCACCACTCTGGACGGGGTCGAACGGGTCCTCGGTGGCGAACAGCTCGTCATCGCCGACGCCAGGCGTCCCATAGCGCTCGCGGGCGTCATGGGCGGCGAGGACACGGGTGTGACCTTTGGAACGAGGGACGTCCTGTTGGAGGGGGCCGTATTCGACCCCGTCAACATACGACGAACGAGCAAGAGGACGAACCTGCACACGGATGCGTCCCATCGCTTTGAAAGGGGCGTGGACCCCGAAGGTCCGGCCGCGTCGCTCGACCGCGCCGCGAAGCTGATATTGGACCTGGCGGGCGGAGAACTTGCCGCCGGTGCCGTCGACGCCCGGACCGACCGGCCGTGCAACGGGGCCGTTATCCTGCGTCACGCGAGGCTTGTCAGCCTCATAGGGCTGGATATCCCCGCGGAACGGTGCGAAGAGATCCTGAGTGCTCTGGGCTTCGGGATGGAGGCGAACGGCGAAGGTTCGTGGCTCGTCCGCCCGCCGTCCTTTCGCGTCGATGTGAGCCGGGAGGCGGACCTCATAGAAGAGGTCGTCCGAGTCCACGGGCTCGAGGGCCTGACGGGCGTGCTTCCCGACAGGATCGATCCCGTCGGGGGCAGGCCGGGCGAGCAGGTGTTCGAGGAGCGGCTCCGCGACGCCTTCACGGCCGCGGGCTGTTCGGAAGTCATCCACATGAGCATGACGGAGCCCGAGCTCGAATCGGCGTTCGGGGTCGAAAAACCCATGGAATTGGCGAATCCGCTCACACCCGCGGCTTCCGTGATGAGAACGTCCCTTCTCGGGCCCCTGGCCGCCGCGGTGGCCAGGAACAGGGCCCACGGCATCCGCCGGCTGTCGCTGTTCGAAATCGGCCGGGTCTACCTGCCGTCGATGGAGGGGCCGGCGCGGGAAGGCCGAAGGCTTGGCGTTGTGACCTACGCGGACGATCCGCCCGAGCGATGGGGCGATCCGCCGGCTTCCGGGTTCCTGCACCTGAAGGGCAGGGTCGAAGCCGGTTTGAGGCGAGTGGGACTGCAGCCGGAATTCGTGCCCGAGAGTCGGACGCCCTTTGCCGATGGGCTCGCACTCTCCGTAAGAGTGGCCGGCCGCACTGTCGGTAGGTTGGGCAGCCTGGCCCCTACATGTCTGGAAGCGGCCGGACTCAAGAGCGGATCGGCGAACGCGGCCGAAATAGAGCTCGACGGGCTGGATGCCCTGTCCCTGGAACCGTCCTTCAGCCCGGTGTCCAGGTACCCGTCCGTCGTGCGGGATTTCTCCTTCCTGGTGGAGACTTCCGTGACCTGGGGAAGGGTCGTGGACTGCCTGAAGGGGCTCGATTTTCCCGATCTCGCCGACGTGCACCTCGTGGGGTGCTACGCCGGGAAGGGCATCCCCGAGGGAAAACAGTCCGTGACCTTTTCGCTCGTTTTTCAGTCCATGGAACGGACCTTGTCCGATGAAGATATAGCGCCCGTGCCCGGAAGGGTTGCGGACGCGCTGCAGGACGTCTTCGGGGCGGCCTTGCGTTAGGAGATCGACGAATGCTTTTCGATGGGGACGACAAAACCCTCTCCCGAGAGTTGCTCACGCAGCTCAAGGAAAAGGCGCAAGAAGTTTCGAGAGTGCTCAAAGAAACGCGCGAAGCCAACCGCCGGCTGACGGAGGAACTGGCGACCGCACGAGAAGAAGCCGATCAGCTTCGAGAGTATATCGACCGCTACGGGGAGGAACGGCAGGAGCTGAAGTCCCTCGTTGACGAACTCCTCAAGGAGTTCGAGCAGGTGTAGTCATGAGCTCTGATGGGGATCACCTCGTCGAACTGGACATCCTCGGCCAGACCTACCAGGTCCGGGTGCACGGTTCGTATGAATGGGCACAAAGGGTCGGCGACATGGTGGATGAAACCATGGCGCGGATCCAGAAGGAAACGCGGTTGAACGACGTGACGAAAATAGCCATTCTCGCCGCGCTCAACCTCGCCGACCGTCTGTTGTCGCAGGAGGACCTGCAGAGCAGTACGGCGGCCGCGGTGGAGAGCGCGTCACGGCAGGTGGCGGATGTGCTGGACAAAGCGCTGCGTTGACCGCTTGGCCCTGATCCCCCTTTTGTCCTGACAAGGGGAGGCATTCTTGATAACAGCAGTGGTTGCCATCCTGGCTTTTCTGCTGGGTGCGGGCATCGTCGTTGGAATCGTGGCCTTGCAGCGCCGAAGCGGAGTGCGGCAGGCCCAATCCGAAGCGGCGATGATCGTCACCCGGGCCGAGCGGGAAGCGGAGAAGATCCGGGCGGACGCGGAAGTGGTCGCCCAGGAGCGGCTTCTCGCCAAGGACCAGCAAGCCGAGAGGGAATGGAAAAACAAGCGGCGGGACCTTTCGAAGCTCGAATCCGAACTCGCGTCCAGGGAGAACCACCTGGACAAGACACAGGGCCAACTCAACGAGAAGGAGGCCGATCTCGACGCTCGAGAGAAGAAACTCGCGCAGCGGGAGGAGTTCGTAGACAAGGAGAAACACGAGGCCGAGAGCCTGCTCAAGGGCCAGCGAGCCAAATTGGAGGAGATCGCGGGCCTGTCCACGGCGGACGCGAAGGCCGAACTGCTCAGGCAGCTCGAGTACGACGCGCGCAAGGAAGCCACGCGGATCATCAAGAAGATAGAAGAAAACGCCCGCGATAGGGCCAAGAGCCTCGCGCGCATCATCACCACACAGGCTATTGAGAAGATCGTGCCGTTTCTCTCGCTCGAGGGAGCGGTCGCCGTCGTGCGTCTGCCGAACGAGGAGATGAAAGGGCGCATCATCGGCCGGGAAGGCCGGAACATTCGCACGTTCGAGCGCGTCACGGGGGTGGACGTCATCGTCGACGACACGCCTGAGATCATCATGCTGGCCAGCCACAATCCCACGCGGAGGGAACTCGCGCGGGTCACCCTGGAGAAGCTCGTGGAAGACGGCAGGATACACCCGGCTCGCATCGAGGAATTTTACGAGAAATGCCGCGAGCAGTTCGACGAAACCATCCTCAATTACGGCCGGGACGCGCTTTTCCATCTGGGCATCCCCACCATGCACGAACACCTCGTACAGCTCGTCGGGCGGATGCGTCTGCGCATGGGGCACGGACAGAACCTCCTCGAACATAGCATCGAGACGGCGAAGATCGCGCTCTATCTGGCCCAGGCCGTGAACCTCAACGTCGAGACCGTGAAGAGGGCAGGCATATTGCACGAGATCGGCCACATCGAGGAGCGCGTCGACGACATGCACCCCACGCTCCTCGCCGCCCAGACCGCGAAGCGTTTCGGTGAGGCGCCAGCGGTCGTGGCCGCCATCGCGCATCTCCACCCCGACCATCCTTCCACGCTTCCCGAGGCCCACATTCTGGAAGCCTCCGAGAATCTGGCGTTGACGGCACCCGGCGTGCACAAGCAGGGGCTCGAACGCTACGCCGAGCACATGGAGGCGCTGGAACAGCTGGTCAAGGGCTTCAAGGGCGTGCGCAACGTCTACGCCATGAAAGCCGGGCGGGAGCTGCTCGTCCTCGTCGAATCGGAGATCGTGGACGACGACTACACGCTCTGGCTCGCCAAGGATATCTCGGAGCGCATCGAACGAGAGGTCAGGTTCACGGGTCAGATAAAGGTACAGGTCGTTCGCGAGACGCGGCACGTCGGTTTTGCCACCTGAGTGGAGAAGGCACCGTCCGGCGTGTTTTCGAGGAATCGACACTGACACCAGGGGCACGCATGCGGATCCTATTTATCGGTGACATCATCGGGCGGCCCGGCAGGGCGGCCGTCAAGAAACTCCTGCCCGGTCTCGTAGACCGATATCGAGCCGACGTGGTCGTAGCCAACGGCGAAAACGCCGCCGGGGGGTTCGGCCTGACCCGAAAGACCGTGGACGAGCTCTACGAGCTGGGCGCAGACGTCATCACCACGGGCAACCATATATGGGACAAGAAGGAAGTGCTGGGCTTCATAGAAGACGAAGAACGCCTCCTGCGGCCGGCCAACTTCCCGCCGGGGCTTCCCGGTAAGGGGCTTTGCAGGATGCCCCTGCAGGACGGTCGCGCCCTCTGGGTGATCAACCTCCAGGGCAAGATCCTCATGCCGCCCATCGACTGCCCCTTCAGAAAGGTGGACGAACTCCTGGCCCGGATACCTCCGACGGAAAAGTGCGTGCTCGTGGACATGCACGCGGAGGCCACGAGCGAGAAACGGGCCATGGGCTTTTACTTGGACGGCCGCGCGAGCGTCGTCGTCGGCACCCACACGCACGTACCCACAGCGGACGGCGAGATCCTGCCGCAAGGCACGGGATACCTCACCGACGCCGGCATGACGGGGCCCTACGCCTCGGTCATCGGCATGACGTTCAGCGATTCGCTGGACCGCCTGCTGACGGGAATGTCGAGGCCGCTGAACGTTGCGAAGGAAGACTTGAGACTGGCGGGAATCTATGCGGACCTGGACGACGGTTCGGGGCGGTGTCTCATGTTCGAGAGCTTCGTCGAGAAGGCCGGCTGACGGGATTTGCGGCCGCGCCCGAAAAGCCATTCGGTCCCTGGGGCGACGGCGAAGGATCGGGACAGGCATAGAAAGGCATAGAAAAAGAAAGGCCGCTCGAAACGAGCGGCCTTTTTCTTGCCTTTCGGGGCGATCATACGCCCGCGGGCGCTCGTCGGGGTTCCACCTCCTCCTTGAGGAAGCGGACGACGTCGACTGTCGAGGTGCCGGGCGTGAAAATCTTCGAGACGCCCGCCTCGATGAGCCCGGGTATGTCTTCATCGGGCACGATCCCGCCGCCGAATACGACGATATCGGCCGCGTCGTTTTCTCTGAGCAGCCTGATGACCTTGGGGAACAGGGTGTTGTGCGCGCCGGAGAGGATGGAGAGACCTATGGCGTCCACGTCCTCCTGAAGAGCCGTGGCCACGACCTGCTCGGGGGTCTGATGCAGGCCGGTGTAGACCACTTCGTACCCCGCGTCCCGAAGGGCCCTCGCGATGATCTTGGCGCCCCTGTCGTGTCCGTCCAGTCCCACTTTACCGATCAGCAGTCTCAACCTCTTTTCAGGCATGGTCTCTCCTAAGACGACGTATTATACCCCACGAGGCGGAAAGGGAAAGCCCCGGGCAGCCGCGGCTCCCGTTGCCCTCACGTTTCGTGGCGAACGGGCCGACCGCGGGTTTTCCTGAAGAACAGCACGAAACCGATGAAGGCGGCCAATCCCAGGACCAGCACAGCGAAGGCGGGAAAGACGATGCTGATGCCCGCCGCGGCCGCCGCCCCCGCGGATTCCGTCGTCGAGACGACGTGATTGCCGGTGCCCAGCGTGAACAGGGACGACAGCGCCCGGGTCTTCACCGTTATCGCCTGGACCATGCCGGCCGCGCTGCCGCCGGCGATGACGGCGAGCGTCCATTTCAGAAGGGGGCTCATGTCCGTCATGACAGAGGCGCTGACCATTATGCCGGCGACTACGGCGGTGGGGGATGCGATGGCGTCCAGGAGGTTGTCCAGCCAGGGGAAATAATAGGCCCCGACTTCAAGGGCGGCCGCCGTGCCGAATGCGAGGAGCGCCGGCCAGGTCCCGATCCACCGGAAGCCCGGCGCGAGGGTGAGGTGCCCGGCGAGGGCCGCAACGCTCATGACCAGCGGGGGGATGAAGATCCTGAACCCGCAGGCCGCAGCCAACCCCAGGCCCAACAGGATACAAAGTAGCGTTTCCATGGCCTCGTTCCCGATACGACTTCCTGCATCCACCCGCCGGTAGAAAGAACGGACGTGGGCGTCACGCCCGCTCCGCCCGGCCCGCGGGAATCTACAGGACGCTGTTCTCCTGGTACTCTCCGAAAACCTCTTTCATGGCGTCGCCGGTTTCCTGGAGCGTGCAATAGGCTCGGACACAGTCCAGGATGGCCGGCATGAGGTTCTCATCCTTGATGCGGGCCTTAGCCGTGAGGTTGCGAAGCGCCGATGCCACGGCCTTCCCGTCACGGGTCCGCTTGACCTCCGCCAGGCGTTTGAGCTGGGTCTCTTCGACCGAAGGCGGGATCTTCAGGAGCGGGATGGGAACCTCCTTCTCCATCACGTACTTGTTCAAGCCCACGATGGTCTTGGCACCGGATTCCACCTGCTTCTGGTACTTGTAGGACGCTTCGGCGATCTCTCGCTGGGGGAAGCCCGCCTCGATGGCCTTGATGATGCCGCCCATCTCATCGATCTTCCGGATATAGGCGAGGGCCTGCTTTTCTACCTCGTTCGTGAGCGACTCCACAAAATAGGAGCCCGCCAGGGGATCGATGGTATTGGCGGCACCGCTTTCCTCGGCGATGATCTGCTGGGTCCTCAGCGCCACGGTGACGGCCTGTTCCGACGGTAGGCACAGCGTTTCGTCCATGGAATCCGTGTGGAGGCTCTGGCATCCGCCGAGAACGGCCGCAAGCGCCTGGATTGCAACCCGGACGATGTTGTTCATGGGCTGCTGGGCCGTGAGGGAACAACCGGCCGTCTGGACGTGGGTTCTGAGCATCCAGGACTTGGGGTCGCGAGCCCCGAAGCGCTCTCTGAGCTCGCGCGCCCATATGCGGCGGGCCGCCCGCAGTTTGGCAATCTCTTCGAAAAAGTCGTTGTGGCTGTTGAAGAAGTAGGAGAGGCGCGGCGCGAACATGTCGACCGGCATCCCCCGCTCGAGTCCGGCCTGTATGTATCCGATGCCGTCTGCCAGCGTAAAGGCCAGTTCCTGGACGGCCGTGGCGCCCGCCTCGCGGATGTGGTAGCCGCTGATGGAGATGGTGTTCCACTGGGGCACCTTCTCGGCCGAGAACTCCATCGTATCGACGATGAGCCGGACGGAAGGCTCGGGCGGGTAGATCCACTCCTTCTGCGCGATGTATTCCTTGAAGATGTCGTTCTGGATGGTGCCCCTGAGTTTGTTCAAGGGAACGCCCTGCTTTTCGGCCACCGCCAGGTACATGGCATAGACCACGGCTGCGGGGGCGTTGATGGTCATGGACGTGGAGACCTCTCCCAGCGGAATGCCGTCGAAGAGGATTTCCATGTCTTTGAGGGTGGAAACGGCGACTCCTTCCTTGCCGACCTCGCCTTCGGCCAGCGCGTCGTCCGAGTCCCTGCCCATGAGCGTGGGCAGGTCGAATGCCGTCGACAGGCCGGTCTGGCCCTGACCGAGCAGGTATTTGAAACGCGAATTTGTGTCCTCCGCCGTTCCCATACCCGCAAACATGCGCATGGTCCAAAGCCGGCCGCGGTACATGGTGGGCTGCACGCCCCTCGTGTAGGGGTACTCCCCGGGCCATCCTATGTCGCGGTCGAAGTCGGTGTCCCCAAGGTCTTGCGGGCTGTACAGCCTGTCGACCGGGAGGGAGGACACGGTGGAGAATTCCACGTCCCGTTCGGGGTGCTTATCGGTATGGGGACCCAGGGTTCTCTCTTCCCACTGGCTCCGGTTTTTCTCACGATCTTTTGAAGATGACATCGTCCGACCTCCGATGAACGGCCCATTGTCGCGTATTCGAAATGCAGATTGTAAGTATAACACGGTGAAAGGCTTTCGCACG